>NZ_CP121467.1:0-1200000 GCF_029691405.1 Streptococcus sp. D7B5 | reverse complement strand
CTATTCATACTGGGGTTCTGTATTTAGACAATTTCTAAAGAAAAAATCAACCGTCTTTATGCTAGGAATTTTGGTTGCTATTATCTTGATGAGCTTTATTTACCCAATGTTCTCAGATTTTGACTTCAACGATGTAAGTAAGGTCAATGACTTCTCTGCTCGTTTTATCAAGCCCAATGCTGAACATTGGTTTGGTACAGATAGCAATGGTAAATCCTTGTTTGACGGGGTTTGGTTTGGTGCGCGTAACTCTATCCTCATCTCTGTAATTGCAACTTTTATCAACCTTGTAATTGGGGTTATTGTTGGTGGAATTTGGGGAATTTCAAAATCCGTTGACCGTGTCATGATGGAAGTTTATAACATTATTTCAAACATTCCATCTCTCTTGATTGTCATTGTCTTGACTTACTCAATCGGTGCTGGTTTCTGGAATTTGATTTTTGCAATGAGTGTGACAACTTGGATTGGGATTGCTTATATGATTCGTATCCAAATCATGCGTTACCGTGACTTGGAATACAACCTTGCTTCTCAAACACTTGGAACACCAACCTTTAAAATCATTGTTAAAAACATCATGCCACAATTGGTATCTGTTATTGTTTCTACAATGACCTTGATGTTGCCAAGCTTCATCTCTTATGAAGCCTTCCTTTCCTTCTTTGGATTGGGATTGCCTGTAACAGTGCCAAGTTTGGGACGTTTGATCTCAGATTACTCACAAAACGTTACGACCAACGCTTACTTGTTCTGGATTCCGTTGACAACCTTGATCTTGGTATCCCTATCTCTTTTCGTTGTTGGTCAAAACCTAGCGGATGCTAGTGATCCACGTACACATAGATAGGAGTAGACATGATAAAAGGAAAAGATGTAATTTTGACTGCTCGTGATATTGTCGTGGAATTTGACGTTCGTGACAAAGTTCTAACGGCTATCCGAGGAGTTTCTCTAGACTTGATTGAAGGAGAAGTTCTTGCCTTGGTAGGTGAGTCTGGTTCTGGTAAATCTGTTTTAACAAAAACCTTTACAGGGATGTTAGAAGACAATGGACGTATTGCCCAAGGAAGCATCGACTATCGTGGACAAGACTTGACTGCTCTTACTTCTAACAAGGAATGGGAGAAAATTCGTGGTGCTAAAATTGCGACTATCTTCCAAGACCCTATGACAAGTTTGGACCCAATCAATACAATCGGTAGCCAAATCACTGAAGTTATCGTTAAACACCAAGGGAAAACAGCTAAGGAAGCCAAAGAGATGGCAATCGACTATATGAACAAGGTCGGAATCCCAGATGCTGAAAAACGTTTTGAAGAGTATCCTTTCCAATATTCTGGAGGGATGCGCCAACGTATCGTTATTGCGATTGCCCTTGCCTGTCGTCCAGATATCTTAATCTGTGACGAGCCGACAACGGCCCTTGATGTAACCATTCAAGCCCAAATCATTGATTTGCTTAAAACTTTACAAAATGAGTACCACTTTACCATTATCTTTATCACCCACGACCTTGGTGTGGTAGCAAGTATTGCCGATAAGGTAGCGGTTATGTATGCTGGTGAAATTGTAGAATACGGAACTGTTGAGGAAGTTTTCTACGACCCACGTCATCCATATACTTGGAGTCTCTTGTCTAGCTTGCCTCAGCTTGCTGACGATAAAGGGGAATTGTACTCTATCCCTGGAACACCACCGTCTCTTTATACTGAGTTGAAAGGTGATGCCTTTGCCCTTCGTTCAGATTATGCGATGCAAATTGACTTTGAACAAAAAGCACCTCAGTTTTCAGTTAGTGATACCCACTGGGCTAAGACTTGGTTGCTTCATGAGAATGCTCCTAAAGTTGAAAAACCTGAGGTCATCGCAGACTTGCATGACAAGATACGTGATAAAATGGGCTTTGCTCATCTAGAAGACTAGGAGGAAGGAAATGTCTGAAAAATTAGTAGAAATTAAAGATTTAGAAATTTCCTTCGGTGAAGGAAGTAAGAAGTTTGTTGCGGTTAAAAACGCCAACTTCTTTATCAACAAGGGAGAAACTTTCTCTCTTGTAGGTGAGTCTGGTAGTGGGAAAACAACGATTGGTCGTGCTATTATTGGTCTAAATAATACCAGTAAAGGTGAAATCATCTTTGATGGTCATAAGATCAATGGAAAAAAATCTCATAAGGAATCCTCAGACTTGATCCGTCGTATCCAGATGATTTTCCAAGACCCTGCAGCCAGCTTGAATGAACGTGCGACGGTTGACTATATCATCTCTGAAGGTCTTTACAACTATCACTTGTTTAAAGATGAAGAAGATCGTAAAGAAAAAGTTCAAAAGATGATTCATGAAGTTGGACTTTTGAAAGAACACTTGACCCGTTACCCACACGAGTTTTCTGGTGGGCAACGTCAGCGTATCGGGATTGCCCGTGCTCTTGTGATGGAGCCTGATTTCGTTATTGCGGATGAGCCAATTTCTGCCTTGGACGTATCTGTTCGTGCGCAAGTTTTGAACTTGCTCAAGAAGTTCCAAAAAGAGTTGGGCTTGACTTATCTCTTTATCGCGCATGACTTGTCAGTTGTTCGCTTTATCTCAGATCGTATCGCAGTTATCTATAAGGGAGTTATCGTCGAAGTGGCGGAGACAGAGGAGTTGTTTAACAATCCTGTCCACCCATATACTCAGGCGCTTCTATCTGCGGTACCGATTCCAGATCCAATCTTAGAACGCAAGAAAGTCTTGAAAGTTTACGACCCTGACCAACATGACTATGAGACAGACAAGCCGTCTATGGTGGAAATTCGTCCAGGTCACTATGTTTGGGCTAACCAAGCGGAAGTTGCTCGATACAAAGAAGCTCTTAAAAAATAAACAGACTAGGAGAGGACCGAAAGGTCTTCTCATTTTTAATAGAAAAATTCCCCTTCTACTAGCTTGTAAAAGGGGAAATGTATTATAATTAGCGTTTAGACCAAGTGCGTTTCATAAAGAGTAGCAAAATTGGGTATATCTCTAAGCGACCTGCAATCATTGCAAAGGAGAGGAGGATTTTAGAGATGGGACTAAAGATGGCAAAACTCGAGGTTGTACCTAGAATAGGTCCGATATTGTTAAAACAGCTGAAGACCGCACTGGTCACGACTAGAAAATCATTGCTATCAAGACTGACGATAAAGATGAGAGAGAGAATAATCATCATATAGATAGCAAAATATTTAAGAATTTTGTGCTGGGTATCCTTATCAATCACAGTTTTATTGACGTGTAGAGTCAAAACACGGTGAGGGGATAAAGTGGACAAAATCTGATTTTTTGCGATTTTAGAGAGGATAAGTCCTCTGATCACCTTAAGACCACCTGCAGTTGAGCCAGCTGATCCACCGATTCCCATGAGGAAGAGGAGGATAAATTGGGAGAAGAGGGGCCAGTTGGTAATATCTCCGTAACCAAAACCTGTTGTTGTGATGATATTGGAAACTTGGAAGAAGGCCATTTCAACACTTTTAGAGACCCCTTGGTAGAGGTGGAGTGTATTAAGAGTAATCAAGCCTGTAGAAACTAGGACAATGATGCTATATGCTCGTAGTTCTTCATCTCCAAAGAAAGCCTTAACCCGACGGAGCATGAGGTAGTAGTAGAGATTGAAGTTAACCCCAAAAACCAGAACTCCGATACTAACTAGATAGGTGATGAGTGAGCTACCGTAGTGGGCAATTCCGTCGTTATAGACGGTAAATCCCCCAGTTCCTGCAGTTCCCATAGCGATGACAAAACTATCATAGAGAGGCATGCCTGCTAGATAGTAGATAACCACAAAAAGGGAGAAGAGAGCCAGATAAAGCAGATAGAGGATCTGAGCAGTGTTTTTTAGCTTGGATACGACCTTGCCAAAGACAGGACCAGGGACCTCAGCCTTCATCACCTCCAAGTGACTATTCTTGGCATTGTCCATAATGGCAAGTGCAAAGACGAGTACCCCCATCCCTCCGATCAAGTGGGTGAAACTTCGCCAGAAGAGGAGGGAACGAGTGAGAACGGAAACATCGTTCAGAATAGTAGCACCAGTCGTCGTAAATCCAGAACTGATTTCAAAGAAGGCATCGATGACGCTTGGGATTTGTCCTGAAAAGACAAAGGGGAGGCCGCCAAAGAAAGACCATAGAATCCAACAGAGGGCAACAATTAAGACCCCTTCCTTGGCATAAATCCGTTGGTTTTTCGGTTTCCGTAAAATGCCTAGACCACCGAGAAGGACTAAAATTCCAATCGTAGAAAAGAGAGCGATAAATACTTGACTGGATTCTTGGTAATAGATCGCTACACTAACAGGGACTAGGAGAAGAACAGCCTCAATCAAGAGAAGCTTTGAGAGGAGGTAACGAATCATACTTTTATTCATTTTTTACCTCTCAATCAAATCATAAATTTTGGTGATATTTGGCAATAAGGTCGTCACGAGTAACTTGTCTCCCACCTCAAGCATATCCTCTCCAGTAGGGAAGATTGTTTTTCCTTTTCGGATAATGGCTGCGATGAGAACCCCTTTTTTCAATTTCAACTGTGATAGAGGTTTGGCAGTCATTTTATTAGCTTCCTTGATTTGGAATTGGAGAGTTTCAATTTGACCATTTGCGAGATGGTGCATGGCTTGAAGATCTGAATACTGAGCGTTTACTCGACCACGGATAAAGTGCATAATGGTATCCACTGCGATGCTTTTTGGTGTGATGATACTCGAAAAATCAGGCGCGTGGATAATCTCTAGAAGGCTTGTTCGGTTTACCTTGGTGATATTCTTATGGACGCCAACACGGTCAAGAAACATAGAAGTGATGATATTTTCCTCATCAACTCCAGTCAAGGTCGCGACTGCATCATAGTGGGGAGCACTTTCTTCCAGTAAAATGTCTTTTGCAGTTCCATCTCCTTGGACAATATAGAGATTGGGGAACTTTTCACTGAAGAAACGAGCTCTTTCAGGATTGATTTCGATGACCTTGGTATCAATGCGACTGTCTTTTAAAATGCCGAGTAGATAATAAGCAATCTTTCCAGCTCCGACGATAAGCAAGCTTTTCACTGCACGAGATTTGAAATAGTTATGGAAAAGCATCATATCTACACGATTTCCCGTAACAAAAATCCTATCCTTGTCTTGGATAATAACATCACCGCTTGGAATCATCAGTTGATGATCTCTCTCCATAGCACAGACGATAACATTACCAAACTTTTTACGGAAGTCTGAGATTGGCATTTGACAAAGACCGCTAGAATCCTTGACAACAAACTCCATGAGACTGACCCGCCCTCCAGCAAATCGTTCGACAGAGAGGGCGTTAGGGAAATCAATGATATTTGAGATAGCACGCGCTGCTAGGAGTTCTGGATTAACAATAAGTGAAAATCCAAGAATATTTTTCTCTTTAAAATAGGCATTGGAGTATTCAGGATTTCGTACCCGAACGATGGTTTCTTTAGCGCCCATTTTTTTAGCAAGTACCGCTGAAATCATATTCACTTCATCGTGTTCGGTTAGAGCAATAAAGATATCGCACTCTTGAACACTGGCTTGCTCCAAGATGGCAAAGTCAGCCCCATTTCCAAGGAGACCTATGATATCATAGCGACTGACAATGTGATTGAGGACAGCCTCATCTTGTTCGATGAGGACAACGTCATGGTTTTCTGCAACCAGTGAACGACAGAGGGCGAAACCAACTTTCCCTCCACCAACAAGGACAATTTTCATATAAAAAACCTACTTTTTCATGATGTAACTATCATACCCTTTTTTAGCAAAAAATGCACTTGCTAAGGCGATTTTTAAGGGAAGAAAGACCTTTTCACGTTTTGAAGATACATTTGTTTAACTTCTATGACGATGTTTCCGATTTGAAGTGATTTGGCTCTTTTACTATACCTTTTCAGAAAGGGGATGACCAAACATGAAAATATCATTAAAAAAAGTAAAAAAATCAAGTCGTTTCTATTGACAATGATTCTGAAAGTGTTATACTAAGGAAGTAGTTTCGCTGATTTACTTCAAACCTGTTGTGAGGTAAGTTAACGATGCCTTAACCACGCTGTTTGCTGAGCTTGACTCCGGGCAGTGTGGCTATTTTTTTGCAATGATAAAAGGAAGCCAGTCATGACAAATCACATTGTATTATTTGAACCTCAGATTCCACAAAATACAGGTAACATTGCGCGTACTTGCGCTGCGACCAATTCTCCCCTTCACATCATCAAACCGATGGGATTTCCGATTGATGACCGCAAGATGAAGCGAGCTGGTTTGGATTATTGGGATAAGTTAGAGATTCATTTTTATGATAACTTGGCAGACTTTATGTCTCAGATGAAAGGACAAGTCTATCTGATTTCGAAATTTGCAGAAAAGGTCTATTCTGAGGCGAATTTGGCAAGTGGTGAAGATCAGTATTTTCTCTTCGGACGTGAGGATAAGGGGTTGCCAGAGGACTTTATGCGAGAACATCCTGAGAAAGCCCTCCGTATTCCTATGAATGATGAACATGTCCGTAGCCTCAATGTTTCTAATACCGTCTGCATGATTGTATATGAGGCTCTTCGTCAGCAGAATTTTGCAGGTCTTGAGCTTGTTCACACCTATGAAGCAGATAAATTGAAATAATCAAAATGCTTGCACTTGCAAGCGTTTTTTGTTATGATAAAGGGGTCTTCAGGGCTGGGTGAGATTCCCGACCGGCGGTGACTTTAACTAGCTATTTTGGCTTACTCTTCGTTGTCTTGTCTCGATATACTTAAGTATTATCTTCGACTGCGACGCCTAGATTAATCCAAAAAAATCTTAGTTAAAGAAGTCCGCGAGCGCAAGCTGATGTGGTGCGATTCCACAACCGACAGTATAGTCTGGATGGGAGAAGACGAAAGAATGGCTTTGTCTGTTCGGATGAGTTTATAGATGAATTGCAACCGCTTGCTCAACAGAGTGAGAGGGAACTTTTGGGATATAAAAAGTGAGAATAGATAGAGGAATCCTTTCCAACTTCTTCTGATTTTATAGAAAATTGGAGGAACCTGTTATGACAAACACACGTCGACTTTCGACCATTGCGATTTTATCAGCCATTTCATTTGTGCTGATGTACTTTGACTTTCCGCTCTTGCCAGCGGCGACCTTCCTCAAGATCGAGTTTAGTATCTTGCCAGTCCTTTTGGGTTTGGTGGTGATGGATTTGCCAGCTGCTTTAGGCATTCTCTTGCTTCGCTCACTCTTGAAGTTGCTTCTGAATAGCCAAGGAGTGAATACCTACATTGGCTTGCCAATGAATATCGTAGCCTTGGGAGTTTTTGTTATCGTCTTTGGTTTGATTTGGAAAAAGGAACGCAGCACCCTTCGTTTCCTACTGGCATCTCTGGCGGGAACTATTGGATTGACTGCTGCCATGTTGGTTCTCAACTATGTCTATGCGGTTCCTTTATACGCGCAGTTTGCCAACTTTGATATTAGAGAAATTATAGGACTTTCTAACTACTTGATGACCATGGTTTTACCTTTTAACCTGATTGAAGGTTTAATCTTTGCTGTTTCATTCTGGTTGTTATACGTCCTCTTGAAACCAACCTTAAAACATTATGAGAGATAAACAAACATTTTTAATGAAGGGCAGTTTTGCCCTTTTACTTTTCGTCCTTCTTGGCTATATGGTTAAGTTCTATCCTGAAACGCTGGTCGGTTTTGATCAACCGCTTCAGACTGCCCTTCGTGGGGACTTGCCAGATTATTTAACGGTTCTGTTCCGTGCCCTTACGCATTTGATTGATATCCCAGTGATTATCACCTGGGTTGCCATCGCAGCCTTTATCTTTTATCGTAAGCAGTGGAAGATAGAAAGCTACTTCATGGCGGGTAATCTAGCCTTAGCCGGTCTTTTAATCGTGACCTTTAAAAACATCTATCAGCGCCCACGGCCAGCTATCTTACATCTAGTAGAGGAGAAGGGATTTTCTTTTCCAAGTGGCCATTCTCTGGCAGTGACACTGATGGTAGGTACTCTGATTGTCATTCTCAGTCAACGAATTAAAGATCCAGTCTGGAGAAAAATCGTACAAATCGTGCTAGGTCTCTACCTAGTCAGTGTCCTGGTGTCAAGAGTCTATCTGGGAGTTCACTATCCATCAGATGTCCTTGCCAGTCTCTGTGTAGGCTTGGGATTCCTGTTTATCGAATTTCCCTTCTATGACAAACTTCGCTTCCAATGGCGATTTAAAGGCAAGCAGAAGTGAGTATCAAATTCCTTTGAGG
Source organism: Streptococcus sp. D7B5 (assembly GCF_029691405.1). Lineage (NCBI taxonomy): Bacteria > Bacillati > Bacillota > Bacilli > Lactobacillales > Streptococcaceae > Streptococcus > Streptococcus sp. D7B5. The sequence continues at coordinate 1,191,715 of NZ_CP121467.1, read as the reverse complement.
AGAAAGAAATGAAAGTCAGCATAAAAGCTCTCCATCCGACTCAACTATACTTATCAGAAAAGAAACTAGAAGGCATCCAGACACTTTATCAATCGGCAGAAATAATCAATGTTGCTCCAATCAGTATTCTTGCGTTCGGAGATTGCTTGTTGATTACAGATGGGCATCACAGGGCTTATCAGGCTTTATTGCTAGGTCAAGATACGATTTCTGCTGAGTGGGATAGAGATGGTGGCGATGAACTGTATTATCTCTATGCGCAAGCTTGCGAGGAAAGAAAGATTTACTCTGTTCTGGATTTAAAAAATCATATCTTACCTCAAGATGAGTATGAAGCAAAATGGTATAACTGGTGTGATGGTTTTAATCAGGCAGCAACTCTCTTATTTGAAAAGGGAAGCAGATGAAACAGATTTTACAAATAGATAATGCACTGCGTCTTGTTCCTTACTATAAGGTCAATCATTGTGAGGAAGCTTTTGCTTGGTATCAGGATGTGAACTTGGTTTACCTCGTAGATGGTGTGAAGAGTCCTTACAGTCCAGCGACCTTGGAAGCTATGTATTCCTATTTGGATCAGCACGGTGAGCTTTTTTGGATTGAAGTCAAGGAGAAGGGAGAATGGTTTCCAATTGGGGATGTTACACTATCTCAGGATAATCTCCCCATTGTGATTGGGGATTCCGCTTACCAACATCGAGGAGTTGGAAAAAAGATTCTAAGTACTTTGATTGAATTGGCTCGAGTAAAAGGATGGAAAGAATTGAGAGTCAAGGAAATCTACACCTACAATCATGCTTCTAGGAGGTGTTTCAAGTCGCTTGGATTTGTGGAAAATGGAGAAACAGAAAAAGGAACGAGTTTTATATTGAAATTAGTCTAATCTAACTTGTTTTTTAACTAAAAATCTGATAAACTATGTAGTAATCGAATAGAAATCCGCAAGACTAGTAGCCCAAGGGAAGTATATCAGGGAGGAGAGCCGTGACTGCAAGCTCTCTATATGAAAGCTGGGTGAATTCACTTGCGCATGGATTTAGAAATGAAGGTCTGACTTGTCAGATGAAAACGGATGGTACCGCGTGTCAACGCTCCGAGTGGAGTTTTTGGCATGTGGTTTTCTTTTTATCTACGAGCGACTGATGGAGGAATTATGTCAACTATTGAAGAACAATTAAAAGCGCTTCGCGAAGAAACGCTGGCTAGCTTGAAGCAGATTTCTGCTGAAAATGAAAAAGAGATGCAAGACTTGCGTGTCTCTGTCCTCGGCAAAAAGGGTTCGCTTACTGAAATCCTTAAAGGGATGAAAGATGTTTCTGCTGAGATGCGTCCAATCATTGGGAAACACGTCAATGAAGCTCGTGATATCTTGACTGCAGCCTTTGAAGAAACAGCTAAGCTTTTGGAAGAAAAGAAAGTCGCGGCTCAACTTGCTAGCGAGAGCATCGATGTGACACTTCCAGGTCGTCCAGTTGCGACTGGTCACCGTCACGTTTTGACACAAACCAGTGAGGAAATCGAAGATATTTTCATCGGGATGGGTTACCAAGTCGTGGATGGTTTTGAAGTTGAAAAAGACTACTACAACTTTGAGCGTATGAACCTTCCAAAAGACCACCCAGCTCGCGATATGCAGGACACTTTCTATATCACAGAAGAAATCTTGCTCCGTACTCACACGTCTCCAGTTCAGGCGCGTGCTATGGATGCTCATGATTTTTCGAAGGGGCCTTTGAAAATGATCTCACCAGGACGTGTGTTCCGTCGTGACACAGACGATGCGACCCACAGTCACCAATTCCACCAAATCGAAGGCTTGGTTGTTGGGAAAAACATCTCTATGGCAGATCTTCAAGGAACCCTTCAGTTGATTGTGCAAAAAATGTTTGGTGAAGAGCGCCAAATTCGTTTGCGTCCATCGTATTTCCCATTCACAGAGCCATCTGTTGAGGTGGATGTTTCTTGCTTCAAGTGTGGTGGAGAAGGCTGTAACGTATGTAAGAAAACAGGTTGGATTGAGATTATGGGGGCCGGTATGGTTCACCCACGTGTCCTTGAAATGAGTGGAATCGATGCGACTGTTTACTCTGGCTTTGCCTTTGGTCTTGGACAAGAGCGTGTCGCTATGCTCCGTAACGGAATCAACGATATCCGTGGGTTCTACCAAGGAGATGTCCGCTTCTCAGAACAGTTTAAATAAGATTGAAACCTGAAACATAGTCCTATACAGTCGCTCACATTTCAAATAGTAAAAAAAGAAACGACTGACTCGAAGAAAAAGAAAGGAATTGAAAAGGTCCCGCTTGGTGGGATCTTACAATCAGAATTATGCTTGTATCTTATAAATGGTTAAAAGAATTGGTGGACATTGATGTGCCATCACAAGAGTTGGCTGAGAAAATGTCAACTACAGGGATCGAGGTCGAAGGTGTCGAATCACCAGCTGCTGGTCTCTCAAAAATTGTCGTCGGTGAGGTCTTGTCTTGCGAAGATGTGCCAGAAACACACTTGCATGTTTGTCAAGTTAACGTTGGCGAAGAAGAAGCCCGTCAGATCGTTTGTGGTGCCCCAAATGTGCGTGCTGGGATCAAGGTCATGGTAGCTCTTCCAGGAGCTCGTATCGCTGACAACTACAAAATCAAAAAAGGGAAAATCCGTGGCTTGGAGTCACTTGGAATGATCTGTTCACTTGGTGAATTGGGAATTTCTGACTCGGTTGTACCGAAGGAATTCGCAGATGGAATCCAAATCTTGCCAGAAGATGCTATTCCTGGAGATGAAGTTTTCTCTTACCTAGACTTGGATGACGAAATCATCGAACTTTCCATCACGCCAAACCGTGCAGACGCTCTATCTATGCGTGGAGTAGCGCACGAAGTGGCAGCCATCTATGACAAGGCAGTTAGCTTTAAAGAATTCAGTTTAACAGAAACAAATGAAGCTGCAGCAGAGGCCCTCTCTGTAGGCATTGAAACAGATAAGGCGCCTTACTATGCAGCCCGTATCTTGGACAATGTGACCATCGCACCAAGTCCACAATGGTTGCAAAACCTCCTCATGAACGAAGGCATCCGTCCGATTAACAATGTCGTAGACGTAACCAACTACATCCTGCTCTACTTTGGTCAACCGATGCATGCCTTTGACTTGGATACCTTTGAAGGAAGCGAGATTCGTGTGCGTGAAGCGTGTGCTGGTGAAAAATTAGTGACCTTGGACGGTGAAGAACGTGAACTTGCAGAAACTGACTTAGTCATCACTGTCGCAGACAAGCCAGTAGCCCTTGCAGGTGTCATGGGTGGTCAAGAAACCGAAATCTCTGAAAATTCTAATCGTGTTGTCCTTGAAGCTGCTGTTTTCAATGGCAAATCCATCCGCAAGACTAGCGGACGCCTCAACCTTCGTTCTGAGTCGTCTTCTCGCTTTGAAAAAGGCATTAATGTGGCAACTGTTAACGAAGCCCTTGATGCGGCAGCGAGCATGATTGCTGATCTTGCAGGTGCGACGGTGCGTAAGGGCATCGTTTCAGCAGGAGCGCTTGATACTTCTGATGTAGAAGTTTCTTCAACCCTTGCAGACGTTAACCGCGTCCTTGGTACGGAGCTTTCCTATGCTGATGTGGAAGATGTCTTCCGTCGTCTTGGCTTTGGCCTTTCTGGCAATGCAGAATCATTTACAGTCAGCGTACCCCGTCGTCGTTGGGATATCACTATCGAAGCGGACCTCTTTGAAGAAATCGCTCGTATCTATGGTTATGATCGCTTGCCAACCAGTCTTCCAAAAGACGATGGTACAGCTGGTGAATTGACTGCGACACAAAAATTGCGTCGTCAAGTTCGTACGATCGCTGAAGGAGCTGGTTTGACAGAAATCATCACCTACGCTCTGACAACTCCTGAAAAAGCAGTTGAGTTTACAGCTCAACCAAGTAACCTTACAGAACTCATGTGGCCAATGACAGTGGACCGTTCTGTCCTCCGTCAAAATATGGTCTCAGGTATCCTTGATACGGTGGCCTATAACGTGGCTCGTAAGAACAAAAACTTGGCTCTTTACGAGATTGGAAAAGTCTTTGAACAAACAGGCAATCCAAAAGAAGAACTTCCAAACGAAATCAACAGTTTTGCCTTTGCCTTAACCGGCTTGGTTGCAGAAAAAGATTTCCAAACGGCAGCAGTTCCAGTTGATTTCTTCTATGCTAAGGGAATCCTTGAAGCCCTCTTTGCTCGTTTGGGACTTGCAGTGACTTATACAGCAACAGCTGAGATTGCTAGCCTTCACCCAGGACGTACAGCCGTGATTTCGCTCGGTGACCAAGTTCTTGGTTTCCTTGGCCAAGTGCATCCAGTCACTGCTAAGGCTTATGATATTCCAGAAACATATGTAGCGGAGCTCAACCTTTCAGCCATTGAAGCTGCCCTTCAACCAGCTACTCCATTTGTGGAAATCACAAAATTCCCAGCAGTCAGCCGTGACGTGGCCCTACTTCTCAAGGCAGAAGTCACTCACCAAGAAGTTGTAGACGCTATCCAAGCTGCCGGCGTGAAACGATTGACAGATATCAAACTCTTTGACGTCTTCTCAGGTGAAAAACTGGGAGTTGGCATGAAGTCAATGGCCTATAGCTTGACCTTCCAAAATCCAGAAGACAGCTTAACGGACGAAGAAGTCGCACGCTATATGGAAAAAATCCAAGCATCATTGGAAGAAAAAGTGAATGCAGAAGTACGTTAACTCATCAATCCATCCTTCGGGGTGGATTTTTAGTTTCAAAAGGACAGTTCAGAATAGAAAAGCGATAGTTGAGGAGGAAGCCATCTCAGAAAGTCTTTAATGAGTTATACTAAAGCTATCGCTGAAGCACTTAAAATTTATTAGAGATAGGATACTTTTGCTACTTATAATCCGATAAAATGGACATAAATCGTTGTAAAGGCTATCAAAAAGGAGTATAATAAGTGCAACATATCTCGGAGGTGGAAAATGTTAGAAGTAAGAAATCTAGAGAAAAGTTTCGGTCCCAAGCAAGTCTTGTTTGGTGTCGATTTTCAGGCAAGTCCAGGAAGGATTCTGGGCTTGGTCGGGAAGAATGGTGCTGGGAAAACAACGATTTTCCACAGTATGTTGAAATTTTTAGAGTATCAAGGAGAGATTAGTCTGGATGGGCAGGAGATTCGTCAGGAAACCTATGCACGGATTGGTTATCTGCCTGAGGAACGCAGTCTCATGCCCAAGTTGACAGTCCTTGAGCAAGTTCGTTACTTGGCGACTTTAAAAGGCATGGATGCTAAAGAAGTCAAGGAAAAACTCCCTCAATGGATGGAAAAATTGGAAGTGAAGGGGAAATTGACCGACAAAATCAAGAGTCTCTCAAAAGGGAATCAGCAGAAAATCCAACTGATTATTACTCTAATCCATGAACCAGACTTGATTATTCTGGATGAGCCTTTTAGTGGACTGGATCCAGTCAATACTGAGTTGCTCAAGCAGGTCATCTTGAAAGAGAAAGAGCGCGGTGCAATCATTATCTTTTCTGACCATGTCATGACCAACGTTGAGGAACTTTGCGATGATATCCTGATGATTCGTGACGGGCGTGTGGTCTTGCATGGACCAGTTCAGGATGTCCGTAATCAATATGGGAAAACACGTCTCTTTGTTTCAAGTGAACAAAGCAAGGAAGAATTGGAAAAACTTCCTCACGTCAAACAGGTGAGCTTGACCAAGCAAGGCAGTTGGAAATTGATCCTCGATGATGAGAGCGCTGGAAGGGAACTCTTCCCAATCCTCACTCAAGGTCAATATATTGCGACCTTTGACCAACAAGCTCCAACAATCGATGAAATCTTTAAACTAGAATCAGGGGTGAAAGTATGAGAAATATGTGGGTTGTAATGAAGGAAACCTATCTTCGACATGTCAAGTCGTGGAGTTTCTTCTTTATGGTGATTTCGCCGTTCCTCTTTTTAGCCTTATCTGTAGGAATCGGCTTTCTCCAAGGGTCTTCTATGGCCAAGAATAGCAAGATAGCAGTAGTAACAACTGTGCCATCTGTGGAAGAAGGGCTCAAGGGTACCAATGGTATCAACTTTGATTACAAGGATGAAGCCAGTGCCCAGGCTGCTATCAAGGATGAGAAAATCAAGGGTTACCTAACCATTGACCAAGAGGACAGCGTCCTCAAGGCCGTCTATCACGGTGAAACTTCTCTTGAAACAGGCATCAAACTAGCAGTAACCAATAAGCTAAACGAACTGCAATACCAACTCAATCGTTCGGCAGCCAATTTGTCTCAAGAACAGGAAAAACGCCTGAGTCAAACCGTTGACTTTACTGAGAAAATTGATGAATCTAAGGAAAACAAAAAAATTGTTCAAACCATTGCGGCCGCAGGGCTTGGTTTCTTCCTTTATATGATTTTGATTACCTATGCTAGTGTCACTGCTCAGGAAGTAGCTAGCGAGAAAGGAACCAAAATCATGGAGGTGGTCTTCTCTAGTATCCGAGCTAGTCATTATTTCTACGCTCGCATGCTGGCTCTGCTTCTTGTGATTTTGACTCATATTGGCATTTACGTCGTGGGTGGGCTGGCTGCTATTCTGCTCTTTAAAGATATCCCTATCTTGGCACAATCTGGAATTTTAAATCATCTTGGAGAGGCTTTCTCGCTCAATACCTTATTGTTTATCTTGGTTAGTCTCTTTATGTACGTTGTTTTAGCAGCATTTCTAGGCTCTATGGTTTCTCGCCCTGAGGATTCAGGAAAGGCCTTGTCGCCATTGATGATCTTGATTATAGCAGGATTTGTCGGTGTGACCTCTCTGGGTGCTGCTGGGGACAATTTAGTTCTGAAAATTGGTTCCTATATTCCTTTCATCTCGACCTTCTTTATGCCGTTTAGAGCTATAAATGGGTATGCCAGTGGTTTAGAAGCTTGGATTTCGCTTGCCATAACGGTTGTTTTTGCAGTCACTGCAACAGCCTTTATCGGACGCATGTATGCTAGTCTAGTCCTTCAAACAGATGATTTGGGAATCTGGAAAACCTTTAAACGTGCCTTAGCTTACAAATAGCAATAGAAACCTCGTTTTCACGAGGTTTTTGTGATATTTTAAAGGTCAAATTGGGAAAATTATTTTTCATATCTATTGACTTTTAGTAGTGAAATTTGGTATGATAGTAGACGGTATTGTTTACCCCATTTGTAAGGCCCCGGAACCTTTCAAATACCCCGCGGACCGGAACATCCGCCCTGTAAACAAAAACGATATTCATATAGGAGAAATCATGAACAAAACTACATTCATGGCTAAACCAGGCCAAGTAGAACGCAAATGGTACGTTGTTGACGCAACTGATGTACCTCTTGGACGCCTTTCAGCAGTTGTTGCTAGCGTACTTCGCGGAAAAAACAAACCAACATTCACACCACACACTGATACAGGTGACTTCGTAATCGTTATCAATGCTGAAAAAGTTAAATTGACTGGTAAAAAAGCAACTGATAAGATCTACTACACTCACTCAAACCACCCAGGTGGATTGAAACAAATCTCTGCTGGTGAACTTCGTTCTAAAAATGCAGTACGTTTGATCGAAAAATCAGTTAAAGGTATGCTTCCACACAATACTCTTGGCCGCGCTCAAGGTATGAAATTGAAAGTATTCGTTGGAGCTGAGCACACTCACGCTGCACAACAACCAGAAGTTCTTGATATTTCAGGACTTATCTAAGGAAAGGAACAATAAAGTATGTCACAAGCACAATATGCAGGTACTGGACGTCGTAAAAACGCTGTTGCACGCGTTCGCCTTGTTCCAGGAACTGGTAAAATCACTGTTAACAAAAAAGATGTTGAAGAGTACATCCCACACGCTGACCTTCGTCTTGTAATCAACCAACCATTCGCAGTTACTTCAACTGTAGGTTCATACGACGTTTTCGTTAACGTTGTAGGTGGTGGATACGCTGGTCAATCAGGAGCTATCCGTCATGGTATCGCTCGTGCCCTTCTTCAAGTAGACCCAGACTTCCGCGATTCATTGAAACGCGCAGGACTTCTTACACGTGACTCACGTAAAGTTGAACGTAAGAAACCAGGTCTTAAGAAAGCTCGTAAAGCATCACAATTCTCAAAACGTTAATCAATACGATACTATCAACGTTTCAAAGCACTCAAGAGTTTACCTCATGGGTGCTTTTTTTATGTTTTTTGAAAAAGTTCACCTCAAAGTTTACCTTATTTTCACCTTATTGTTTTAGAGACTTTAAGGCAAATTCACCGACTGCCATAGGGACTACATTAGAAGTATTTACATAAATCTGTGTTGTAACTGTGTCACTATGTGTTAGAGCTTCGGAAATAGCTTCTAAACTCATTCCTGCTTGTTTAGCAAGTGTTGCTCCCGTATGCCGTAGTTTGTGTGGCGTAGCGTGTGTAAGCTCTGGGTGTCGCTTTTCGATAGTTTTCATCTTGTTGTTAAGATAGTCAGCATGTAAAGGTTTATTGATATTTCCTCTAGTATCTATATAAGTGAAGATGAATTGTTCTGAATTGCTGATGATACCAAACTTTGCCAGTTCATATTTTTGTTGTTTTTTCCATAAAGTCAGGAGTTGAAGCAAGTCGCTAGAAATAGAAAAGATAGTTTTCTTATTTCCCTTAGTAGATTTTACTTGTCCATATCTATCTAAAGCTTGAATTAGCCGAATCTGTGATTTTGAAAAGTCGATATGTTTCCATTGAAGAGCATAGGTTTCAGATTTTCTATCGCCTAAGAAAAAAGTAAGATAAAATAGGACATAATCTTTAAGGGTTATTTTATCATTGTCTAAATCTTCTTGAAATGCTGAGAACCATTCTTGGAGTTGTTCATGAGTTAGATATAAATCTTCCTCTCTCTTTGACTCTGCAAGTTGAATCTTTTTAGTGGCCTTTATTCTTCTTAATATTTTTGCAACTTTATTAGCTTCTATATATTCAAGTTCTTCTGCCCAGTCAAAAATGGAAATCACATAGCTACGTAAAGATTTGAAGTTCGCATATTCATTAGCCTTAGATGTCATTAGATTTAGGATAACTTGCTTATTTTGATTTAGAAACTGTATCGTATAATTTCCAAGAAGTGGTAGGATATGTTTTTCAAAACAGGTTTTGGTATTTGCAACTGTTGACCTACTTGGTGGTTTAGAAGTAGATGTAGTTTGTCCTTCTTTATAAGATTCCCACCAGATATTGTTATAGAAGTCTGAGAAAAGAATATCTCCTTTTACTAGTCCTGAAAATTCATTATCCTCTATTTGATTTAATTTAGTAAGCAAGTCTATCTCAGCTTGCCTTGCCTCCTTTCTTGTTTTAAATCGCTTATCGTAATAGTTGCTATTAACGATACCAAGTGGCATTCGTGCTTCTATTGGGATATAGATTTTTAAGCGAAAAGTACCGTTCTTTGTCTTACTGATAGGCATGATATCCTCCTTGTGTATCGAACCAGAAAATATCATGACTATTATAAAACAAAAATATAGATATTTCTAGTTTTGTGAGTAAAGCCAAGAATTAATGGCTTCTTTATTAAATCGTATAGTCTTACCTATTTTTATTGCAGGCAGTCCTTTCTTGATCCAACTATCTAGAGTATTGTTTGAGATGCCTAGATAGTGGCAAGCCTGCTGTTTGTTTAAAAAAGGGCTTTCAAGGTTACTATGGTGCAGCTTCTTTTCAATTTCTTTTGTGATAAGTTCAGCAAGTAGGAGCTGAATTTGTTGAACTTGTTCATCTGGTAGAATTACTTGCATCTGTTCCTCCAATGTATGGTATAATAGAGGTATCAAGAGATACCCTACTTACTTTTCTTGATTATCTGCAACCTCGTCCTCGCTCGCTAAAGTTTCGGATGGGGTTTTTATTTTGTTATAATCCCAGTGCTCCCATTTATTATATAGTCCAACTGTAGATACTAACATGGATAGCAATTCTTCTTTACTTGCCGCTTCGTTATCAGGTGTGAAATCGTATGATAGTGATGTCGTTTGGTCAGTGCCTGGAATTTTCACAACTCTGTTTATAGTTCGTTTAGGTTGTGATTCATGGAAAGTAATGTTATCATTATTTCCCCTTAAGGTTACTAGATGAGCGATTCTTCTAATGTATTGTGATAAATCTTCGTTAGTGTTTCCTTTAGCATGGTAGAAGAAAGTCAAAGGATGTTTAGAACTTGTGATTATAATGACTTTAGAAGCACCTAATCTATTTTGATAACGTGCTGAGATAGGACTAATATTATAGGGGTCTAATAGTTTCAGCCAGTCCGAAGCGGTTAAGCTATCTCCTCGAACATCATCAAGTAGTAGGATTTCTTCTCCGTTTACTTCATCAAACATGTTAGTGCCTGCGGTCAAGACTGATTGCCAGTTTTGATCATTCAGTTTTGCTAACTGAATAAGACTTTTAGTCAGTGTTCTTGCAAATTTTGTCTTTCCTAGGCCTGAAAGTCCAAAAATAAAGAAAATTGTCTTCTTGAACTTCTTGTTTTCCAGTTCATGCTGTGTCATAGTTCCTTTAATTTCCCCAATTGTTCGAAAAACCTCGTTTACTTTACTTTTATGAACTGCATAAAGCATGTGATAGTCTTTATTCAGAAGCATTTCCTTTTTGGTGATGTTTCCGTTAAGAATGTTATCGATAAGTAAGTCAATATCTTTGTAGGTTTGTTTTACCTCTTTTTTGGCTTTTCCTTTAAGCCAGCTTAGATGTCTTTCGTGATAAACTTTTAAGTAGTCTTTGCCTGTTAGAGAAATTACTTCATCAGGGCTGTATTGATACTTATCTTTATCTTTGGCATGAATTAAGTAAGCTAACAAGTTATCGTAGCCATACCTTCCAGACTTCGCTTTTTCTAGATATTCAGGTTTTAGTCCGATTTGTACAGCAAAATCAGTTAGTGTTGCACCTTTCTCAAACTTGAGTAAAGCGTGAATATGTGGCTTTTTTAGCTTGGTAGTTGTTGTTCTAGTTACACTGTCAAAACCGATGGAGGTATCCTTGTCGTGTTTTATTGCGTATGCCTCGGAAACAGTTGCTATTTCACCAACTCTTCTGACAATTTCCTCAAGAATTTTTTCAACATTTGCAGATTTAATGAGTTCTTCATCCCAACCATTTTTCCAATATTTAGGATCAAAGTATTGTGTAATTGCTACAGAAGTCAAAAGTGCTTCTTTTTTCTTTGTTGCCATGTATAATTAACCTTTCTTTTTTAACTATTCTTTAATTATTCTTTTAACTATTCTAGTGTTAGACCGTTGACAAGCCCAGTCTAACACGCGTAAAGAATAGTTAGAGTTAAAATCTTAGATGTTTCTTGCCTACCGCAGGTTTGCACCTCAGAGGGTTAGGATTGGTAAAATGAACAAGCACTTCGGCTTGCCAATCCTAACCCTCTGAGGCACTTTCATTTGGTGGCTGATACTGCTCGAGCATCTTCTTAAGTACTTTGTTCATTTTAGTAAAATCACGAACATTCCGAACTTGAACTTTTATAGGTTGACTGCCGTTCATTTCTTGATACCAACCATAACGGTTTGGAAGAGCTTCTAGCTTTTGTCCAGGTTTTATGTCAAAAATACTACTTGAGATTGCTGATCTAGATGCCATATTTCCTAAACCTAGAACAGCTCCAAATTGATTTCTGAGATTTGTATCAATACCGTCTTGTGCTAGTAAATCTTGGGAAACCAAACAACAGAAAATAGAGCGACTTCGGCCACTGAGGATGATAGACTTAAGCATCTTTTGAATTTTACTTTTCTGTTTTCCTTCGAGCGAACTCATGAGTACTGTAACTTCTTCAATAAGTAGGATAAGTGGTGTTCTTTTTCTGGTTTTATTTTCTTGCCGGTACATCATTTCATTATAGGTAAGCTCAATTGCCTTATGAGCTTGCCAGCCTAGAAATACGTTAGGACTATCTTCAAATTCTAGCCAGTCTTCCTGTTTGATTTCAGAAACGACAAGCATTGGTAATGCTCTTTTTTTCTGTGAGCAGTAATAAATACGTCAATGACAACCAACTTGGCGATCACTGATTTTCCCGAACCTACATTACCAAGTATCAAGAAATTAATGATAGAACTAGGAACCTCCCAACCTAGTTTTCCACCACCTACTTTTAATAATGGTCTAGTATCTACCATAAATCTAAGTCCTCATCAAATTTCTCTTCTTGAACAACCTCTGAAGCTCTTGCCATACGATTGTATGTTGCCTCTTCAATTGTTTTGACATCAAATTTAGCAACCCAACCAGCACCAACATTCATTTCTATGTGCATATAGTCAAGAGCAAATTCATTTGTGTATTTAGCCAACACACCCATGAAATACTCTTCAAGCTCTTTTTGAGAGTTTGTGTCAAGATTATTAGCGAGATAGACCCAAACATCTACACCGCTAGTAGTAGCAGGATTTATAGTTTTTAACTGTAAATCTTGAGATAAGTTTTGATTGAGATGATTGACTACGTTTTGTAAGATAGTAGCTTTTCGAGCTTGTAATTGTTCATCAGCTTTCTTCTTCAACAACCAAAGAATGACATCTCGGATCAATGTGGTTATAATCTTAACTTGCTTGCCTGTTAACAAAAGACATTGTTCCCATAGATTTTCATTTTTCTTAACAACCTCATCTGACAAAATGAGAAACTGTCTTTTTAGAGAGATGCACAGAACATTCACACTTTGCCATAGGAACAGTACAATAAAAAGATAGGATAGTATTTTCATTAGCATATGTTTTATCTCCTTTTTATAGTGAGTAGTTATCATCTAAACAATGCAGATGATAACTCACTATTTTTATCACTTATTTTAATGAAATATCAGCAAGCTCAGCTACAAGAGCGATGCCGACTGGCTGTTTCAACTTGTCAAGAACAAATGACAAGTCATACTTGTTAAGTACGATGTCAGCGTTTATCAAACTATCTAGATTCTCGTTTTGATAGTTCTTCAGCTTGACTTTGAATGTTGGACAGTAAGCCTCTTTATTTATGCTAGAGAACTGTTCATAGAGTTCGACATCTACGCATATTAGTGAAGCCCATAGCCGTTGATTTTCTTGACCTTCATTGATGATTCCGTTATTGGTATCAACTACTTTGATTTCTGCTGGGATATCAACAGAAGTTGATAAAGCATCTAAGAATGCTCTTGCGCTATCGTAGTTTCCTAATGTTGATTTATTTGTTTTTGCCATCGTGTTATCCTTTCTGACAAAAAGTGCGTGGTCAGACTTTTTAGAATGCTGACAAGTAATTTTAATCTTTGATGATAACAAGTTATCAAATGTTATCAATTTAACTCAAATAGTACATTTTTCATCACCCCGATCTTTTAATTTCACTTACTATATCGCAAGGGGATTCCTTCAGCTACGTCATTTTAATATTAAAAATTGAATTATCTCAAAAATACGCCATTGTATAAATATTATAGTATAGGTAGTCAAAAATTTACGCCAGTGGATATATATTATAGTATGATGTTGTTCTAAATTTTCGTCAGACTCTTCTTATTTTGCTCAGGTAGTTAGACCTCTTCGCTGGGATACCTATTTTTTAGGTTGTTTTGATTATTCATTTTCGGTAGGGGGGAAAGAATTTACGCGAGGGTCTTAGAAATTTTTAACCATACGAAGAACATTCGGTTTTTATTTACAGGAGAATAAAATAAAACCAAGTCATTTTTTTTGTGACTTGGTTTATGTTTCTATTTCGTCAATAAGCTGTATCATTAGCTTGAGAACTCGTTCTTATTTAATAGGTGTTAGTTCCTTAATTTTATATATTAGCTGATTTATTAAAGGATTGCTTTCTGTTACGGATATATCGAAAAAAGTCTCTATATCTGTATCAAGTGCATCCATAATTTTTTGTAATGTTTTTATTTTTATATTAGGCTCAAGATTTTCTAGTTTGTACGTGTATTTTAATGGTAGGTCCGCCAGCTCCTCTAGTTGCTGTTGAGTCAAATTTTTTTGAAGTCTCAGTAATCGGATTCTCTTACCTAGATAAGATTGTAGATTTGTTTTTGTCATATCAGTATCCCTTAAATCCTATCATACTCAATTTTATAGTCTTAAAAAACTACTATAAAAGAGAAATGCTATATAAAATAGTTTTAAAACACTATAATATGTAATAAAATAGGACTATAAAACTATCAAAAGGAGATTTATACGATGGAATTACAAAAAGATTACGGCAAGAAATTGCGCACAGGCGCAGTTATTTCAACGCTTGCAATCTCGGCTCTAGGGGTATCTACTACTGTATCGGCTAGTGAGACTGAAGTAGCGGTTAATGAGCCAGCAACTAGGGTAGTTGCTCAGGACGAGGTTAAACCTAAAGTTCCTAGTCAAGCGGATGTTGACAAGGCTAAAGCTGAATTGGATAAGGCTAATCAGGATGTAGCTAAGCAAAAAGAAGTAGTTGCATCTACTGAAGCAAACATTGCAGATGCTGAAAAGACTATCGCTGACACTACTAAAAAGGTAGAAGAAGCTAAGACTGTTACACCTGAAAAGGTAGCTGAGGCTAAGGCAGATGCTGACAAGAAAGCCAGTGAGCTTGCGACTGCTGAAAAGGCTGTAGCTGATGCTGATAAGTCTGTATCTGCAACTGCTGAAAAGGTTGAAGACCAAACTAAGGTAGTATCTAATGCTGAAAAGACTGCTACAGATGCTTCTAACAAGGTAGCTGAGGCTCAGAATAAAGTAGATTCTCTTTCATCTACTACTGATATTCGTACACTAGACAGAGAAGCTTATGGTCTTACTGTAAAAGTTAGGGTTGATGAGAGAAAGGTAGATGAGGCTCAGAAAAAACTTGACGAAGGTAAAAAGGCTGTTGCAGACAAAGAACAGGCTATAAAAGACACCCAAGACAAGATATCTTCTGCAGAAAAAGAGTTTAAACAAGCTACTACAAACCTCAATGTTGCTAAGGCTAACCAATCTCAAAAAGAAGAAGCAGTTAAGAAAGCTAAGGCTGAACTTGAAGTTGTAAAACAAGGTACTACTAGAACAAAAACGGTTAGTGATGAAGAGTACCGACTAATTCAAAAAGATGGGGTAACTCCTTATAAAGTAGGTTATGCGCCAGCTCTTTCGCAAGACTATATCGATGCAATTAAGGCTCTTGCAAATGGTACAGGTACTGTAGATGCAGTTCGTAAGGCAGCTCTTAAAACTCCGTATTCAGACGAAGAAACTGGGTTAGGTGCTAGTTCACTTCGTGATTTTAACTCTACAGGTAGCTATTCTACAGACGGAATCAATCAAATTCCTTATGGTTCAGAAGATAAAGACGCAACTGAGATTGTTGACTACCAACATCTAACTAATGAGCAACGAATCCAGTTGGCTTACTATGCAGCTTCAATTATCAATGACTTGCGTGCTAAAGTTGGTACTGAGCCTCTTAAAGTAACTGAAAGTGCACTTAAGTTAGCTGAATCTTTCAATAACTATGCCAATGCTTTCCCAACTAGTAAGGGTGGTGCTTTTACTGAGCACAACACTAAGAGCGTAGCAGAAAAATTGGAGCTTGCTAAAAAAGAAACTGAAGTAGGTACTCCATCTCTTGCAATTCGTTCCACTATGGTACCAGATTTCCTTGGTTTAGGTAAAGACATCACAACTATGGCTCATATCAAGCAGGTTATGTATCAGGGTATCGTCGATGCACTTATGGGAACTACTGAAAACTCTATTGGTAATTCACGTTACAGTAGTGCAATGGCTCTCCTTGGCTTAACTAATGCTGGAAAAACAGCTATTGGTGTAGGTATTGGTCGTACAGGAAGCTACACAACCAAAGGGTATGAAACTTCAATCACCTTATCAGTTCCTCAAGAAACTACCTCAACTACAACCAAAGTAGATGAAAAGGCTCTTGAAAAAGCTCAAAAAGCATACGTCAATGCCTATGCAGAACTCAAAGACGCTGAAAATGGGGTATATCTTGCTAAGACTAGGTATGGTAAAGCTGACGATGAACTTTATTTTGCTCGCAAACACTTGTCCGATATCCAATTGAACAAGATTGACGTTCCAGCTCTTGAAAAGGCTCTTGAAGACGCCAAAACTCAGTTGGCTGAAGACAAAAAAGCCCTAAAAACTGCTGAAGAAGTTCTTGAACTAGCTAAAACAAACGCTATTGACAAGGCTAAGTCTCTTGCAGAGGCTAAAAAGGCTCTTGCAACTGCCAAAGCTGAAAAAGCCTCAGCAGACAAGGCTCTTGAAACTGCCAAAGGTGAATTGGAAGTTCTTACTAAGGCTCATGATGTAGCAGTCTTGGCTCGTAAGTCAGCTGGTGAGGACCTTGCTCGCAAACGTGAAGCGTCTAAAGAGGCTACTGATACCTATACAGTGCTTGAACTTGCCCTTACTAAGCGTGATGAAGTTCTTAAGGCTTTGGACAAAGAGCTTACTGATACTAAATCCAAGCTTGGGGTACTTCGTGCTGAGTTGAAAACTGCTAAGGAAGAGTTGGCTCGTCTTGAGGGTATTGCTGAAGTTAAGGCTCGTGGTTATGAAAACTTTAAGCAACTCAAAGCTGAACACGACGCATACCTTGCAGAACAACAACGCTTGCAAGCTTTGAAAGACAAAGAAGATGCAATCCGTAAAGCAGGTGGTCAACCTAAGGAAGTTACTGACGCAACTGGTAAAGTTGTTGATGTTGTGGATGCGAAGGCTAAGGATAAAGCAGTAGTTGCGACAGTAGGAACTAAAGACGATAAAACATATCAAGCTCCTGCACAAGCTACAAATGCTCAAGCTACAAATGCAAAAGCAGAACCTAAGAAACAACTTCCAAATACAGGAACAAAGGATTCAGGGCTTTTAGCATTGCTTGGAGCAAGTGTTGGACTCCTCGCTTTAGCAGGAAAACGAAAATATAATAGATAAAAAGAAAGAGAGCGGAGGCTCTCTTTTCTATGGTGTTGTTCTAATATGTATAAATTTTATATAAGGGAAACTTTTGATATTCTGGTTCGATTTTATCTTATTTTGAATGAAAATTTACCTTATTTTGATGAAGTTGATTGAAATTAGCTGAAATTTCATCTTTTAAAAACTCGATAAAACGTTGATTTTAAAGCATTTTAAAATTATATGAAATAAGTGATGCCCCAGCCAGGTCTTAAGAAAGCTCGTAAAGCATCACAATTTAGTAAACGTTAATTCGAGAGAATTACTATACTTACAGAGAGCACCTTTCGAGGTGTTCTTTTTTAGATTTTCATACTAAATTGGTGCAATTGACACAGTTGTTGCGACTTTAGTCGCTTACAAATGTGGCTGCAATCTGACAAAGTCAGTTGCCTCAAAACGTTAATCAATACGATACTATCAACGTTTCAAAGCACTTCATGGTTCAAACCATGGGGTGTTTTTTTTGATGATTTTTAGCATAATTCACACTATTGTTTCTTTGCATTCAACTCAAATTCTTCTGGTCAAATTATTAACAAATCTTCAAGATGAGGGATTGGTGAAATAGGCTGTTTGAGGCTTTTATGCTATACTAGTTTTAATGACAATCTTCTATTTCTAAAGCAACAATAGATCCGTAATTTGTTTTTAATTACGGAGTTTTGGATTGTAAGAGGGAGATGATATATCTGAAGGAGCATCAATATGAAAAAACATACCTTGCTTTGGCTAGTTTTAGCTCTTGTAGTATTTGGAGGCGGAGCATGGATGGCGAAAGAAACAAATTTATTTCTGAGCCCGCGAGCTAAGCAGTTGGCATATCTGAAGGAGCATGAAGAGGATATGGCGAACTTTATAAAGTCTAGAAATCCTAAAGTCGAAAGTGTCCAATTTGATTGGGATAGTATGGAAGTCGAAGTTATAGGAAACGGCACCCCTCAAGGCGGAGGATATATTTTAATATTAGATGGTAAAGTAAATAATAATGAAAAGACGGAATTTACAATAGGATTTCCTCTAGAATATAATAGAAATAGTATTCCTAATAGTAAGAAAATTTCTGAAATGCAACCGATAAGAGTTTTGAAAGATAATATATGGGAGATTTTTGACTAACAGTAACCTAAAACCTTTGATAGTTTCTACTCAAATTTAATATCACTCATTCCCCACTGACTTAGAATACTTGCTAAAAGTATTTTTTTTTACATTCATGATATAATATACTTAGATTCCGCTATATAGGAGGAAAGAGATGAAAAAACGTACTTTACTTTGGCTAATTTTAGCACTTGTAATTTTTGGAGGCGGAGCATGGATGGCACAGAAAACAAATTTATTTGGAGGGATAACTCTAAGCCCGCGAGCCAAGCAGTTGGCTTATTTAAAGGAGCATGAAGAGGAGATTAAGGATTTTGTGAAATCTCAAAATCCAAAGATAGAATCTGTTCAGATGGATTGGAATAGTTTAACTGTTGAACAGATAGGGAATGGAACTCCACAGGGGGGAGGTTATAATCTATCAGTGAAGGGTTCTTTTAATCATATAAAGGATTCTGACTTTACAATAGATTTTCGATTAAAAAATAAAAATGATGTGCCTTCAATAGATAGGATTGGTATGTATAATCAGCCTAGAGTGTTAAAAAATGGAGGTTGGGACAAGTATGACGGATAATAATCTAAAACATTATAACAACTTTTATGATAGCTTAATCCCTCCCTCATTCCCCACTGACTCCGAATACTTGCTAAAAGTATTTTTTACATTCATGATATAATATGCTTAGATTCCACTATATAGGAGGAAAGAGATGAAAAAACGTACTTTACTTTGGCTAGTTTTAGCACTTGTAGTATTTGGAGGAGGAGCATGGATGGCACAGAAAACAAATCTATTTGGAGGAGTATTTCTTAGTCCGCGAGCCAAGCAGTTGGCTTATTTAAAGGAGCATGAAGAGGAGATTAAGGATTTTGTAAAATCTCAAAATCCAAAGATAGAATCTGTTCAAATAAATTGGCATGAAACTATGTGGGAAAAAGTTGGAAATGGAACCCCACAAGGTGGAGGGGAAGTTGTGAGTGTATTTGGTGAATTTAACAATCTAAAAGAATCAGACTGGAATGTCCTAATAGAAATTAAAGAAGGAAAAGTTGATTTGGAAAGCATGGGTATCAGCAATGGTATAAGATTAGGAGGTAAACTTCTTGACTAATAGCAACTTAAAAAATTTTGATAATTTTTACTTAAATTTAACAGCACTCATTCCCTATTGACTTACAATGCTTGCTAAAAGTATTTTTTTTTACATTCATGATATAATATACTTAGATTCCGCTATATAGGAGGAGAGAGATGAAAAAACGTACCTTGCTTTGGCTAGTTTTAGCCCTTGTAGTATTTGGAGGAGGCGCATGGATGGCACAGGAAACAAATCTATTTGGAGGAGTATTTCTTAGTCCGCGAGCCAAGCAGTTGGCATATCTGAAGGAGCATGAAGAGGAGATGGCGAACTTCATAAAGTCTAGAAATCCTAAAGTCGAAAGTGTCCAGTTTGATTGGGATAGTATGGAAGTTGGTCAGATAGGAAATGGAACTCCTCAAGGAGGCGGTTATATGCTAACATTTAAAGGGCGTATAAACAATATAAAGGAAAGCAGTTTTACTCTTGGATTTCCTTTGGATAATAACAGGTACTCCTTGCCTAACCTTGAGAGGATTTCTGAAATGCAACCCATAAGAATTTTACGAGATGGTGGATGGTTTATATATGAGTAATAGCAATTTAAAAAATTTTGATAATTTTTATGCAGATTTGGCGCAGTCGGCATATGCTAATCGCCCTAATAATTTTCCGCCTTTAAATAATTCAAAAACTTTTCAAGATTTTAACTTTTCTGAAGATATAGTTTTTGACGGTGAAATCACACCCGGAGGTAAGAACCTTCCTCATAATGGTAGAGTCTACTTGCAACCAGATCCTGAGTTGCGAGATACTTATAAAGTCACATCGATACCAGTTCCTGATGCGAATGGGATGAGGCAGGATGTTCATCACAAACGTTATCAAAAAGGATTGTTAACTGATGATGAAGCTGGTTTCAGTGCCTACTACTTAACGGATACGCCAACCTTGACTAATGATACCAAGAAAACCTATATGGCTATCCGCGGAAGTGATGCCATCAGTAAAGAAAATTGGAACGACTGGGTTGACAACGATGCTAAGTTCGCTCTCAATCATATCCATACGCCGCAAGCCAAGTTAGCGACAGTAGGAATGAAAACGAAGATTGCAGAGATGACTGAAAAAGCTCCGCAAGCTACGATGGACATCACAGGTCACTCCTTAGGAACCATTGTCTCTGCGCAAGGGGTAGCTGGCCTCAGTGATGAAGAACTGGAGAAAATCGGCAAAGTGGTCCTCTTTGACGGCCCGGACACGACAAAGAGTTTAAAGAAAATGGGACTCAGTGATGAGAAAATCAAAAAGATCAGCGAAAAAATCGAGTACTATGTCAATCCATTTGATGTCGTGGGGATGCTCAATCGTGAGCATACCATCACCAAATTACCGGGGGACTCCGATGAACCTCTTAAGAAACCCGTCGGTAAAGTCAATGTCCTCGTCCCCTTGCATTATACCCAGATTACTGATCCGGAAAGTTCCCATGACTTTGGTGTTTTCCAATCGGATGGGAAGGGAAATTTATTGACTGCTTCAGAGGATTTTCACCCAGAATTGCTCAGGGCAGGTGAAAAGCTGGCTCGACTGATAGCGACAACCTTGGATTCCCTCCGGGCTTTAGGAGTCGATGAAAATGTAGCCTCAAATGTTTTAAATTCCATTATGAGAGGTGAGTTTAAAATAAAGGCAGCTATTGGTTATTCAGTTTACGAGAATTTTACAACTGAATATAGCAAGATCGTCGAAGAAGCTCGTAAAGAATCGATAAAATGGGATAGAGAAGCTATTCCTCGTTATCAGGAACAACTGAGAAATGGCAATCTTACAGGAGAAAAGAGGATTTTGGTTCGAGCTCAGTTGCTTCAGACAGCAGCCCAGTTGGCAAATTTTGACATGGAAGACAAAGTTAAATCTGTGAAAACCTTACTTTCAGATGCTAAGGAAGATATTCAAAACATGATAAAAGAAACAAGACAGACAGCCTTTGACATGGTTGGATATTTGTCAAGTTCAGAAGTTACAAATCTACTTTCTGGTTTTGACACAACAAGCTTTTGGGATGAAGGCGTTGCAAGTGACACGAAGACAGCAGCAACATCCTTCCTGACACAAATCGAGCAACTAGGGGAGAGCTTGGTTAAAGCTAGTGGTTCCTTTGAAACCATAGATACAAATAGTGCTGAAGATTTTAACAATCTATTGGCGGATGTAAAACAAACATGGAGGGAAAAAAATGTTAGTCTTAACGGATGAGGATACTTTAATTACAAGAGAGCAACTCGACAGAGGCTTCAAAGAAAGAATGAAGGAACAAGAACGCCAAGCAGTCAGGGCCTTAGTAACTGCAAAAGAACTGTCAATCCTTGCTAAAGGAGTGGAGTTAGCTAAAAAGTTGCAAGAAGCAGCTTCAGATATGCAAGAGTACGCTTCTAAGACTTATGTAAACAATATTAAGGGTGGATTTGAGGGCAAGGCCGCTGATGCTGCCGAAACTTACTTGACCCAGACCATGCAAACCCCTGCTTTACAAAGTCCGATCAAGAACTAGGAGAAAACTTGTGATGGATAAAAAGCAACTTCAGAAACTAGAGGATGAGCATAATCGTAAATTACGAAACTTAGAGCGTTTGGAGATGGATTTGGATGATGATTTCCACAAGTTTAGTAGGGAGACGGATAATCTCCTAGAGGCGCTTTCCTATGCATGCAGAGACAGTAGTTTTGCTGAAATTCAACCATATATCTTGGAGATAGAGAACAATTTGGATAACTATCATCAACTTTACAAGAGTCGTATAGAGAATGTGCTGGAAGCTCGCCATCAAGAGAATAAAAACTTTTATAGAAAGTTAGAAGAAAAGAACGTTTAACAAATATACCTTATCAAAGAAGGATGATATGAGTTTGTTATTATAGATAAAAAAAGAAGTAATTATACAAGAAAAGTAGATAATTTAATCCTTCTTACTAGTTTTTAGATGGAAATAGCTCTTATTTTTTTATAAATAGAATAAAAAATGAATTTTAAACTTGCAATTGAGGCAAATTGTTGATATAATGAGGGAGTAAATTAATATAAAGGAGTTTCACATGGCTTTAATTCAATTAACAACAGAAGAATTGCGCACCTCTGCTCAAAAGTACACTCAAGGTTCTGAGGAAGTAAGACAAGTACTTCGTACATTGACTCAAGAGCAAAATACTATCCGAGACAACTGGAAAGGTGCTGCTTTTGAGAGCTTTGATCGCCAATTCACAGAATTGTCTCCAAAAATTGAAGAATTTGCAACTTTGCTTGATGAAATCAATGCACAGTTGAATAAAGTTGCTGAAATTGTTGAGCAAAACGACCAAGATCTTGCATCACAAATTTAATTTGTTATATAAGTGGCTTTAGGAGGGCGAGAGCCTTCCTATTTTTTATGACGGAGAAGATTTAAAGTAATATGAGGAAGAATAGAATTTTTAAATATATAGGAAGTAGTTTGTTAGCATTAGGATTGCTTGCATTGATTATTTTTTTGAATCTATCTGTTCAAAAAAATACAACGATTAGCAATGAAAATAATGCAAAGGCTAATCAGCAGACAAAATTAAATGTAGCTATCGTAAATGAAGATAAGCCTGTCTACGTAGATACAAAAGAATACAATCTAGGTGCTAGTTATGTAAAAAATATCGAGCGTGATAATTCACAAAATTGGTCTGTTGTCCCTCGTGGAGCAGCTGATTCTGGGTTAGAAAGTGGGAAATACCAACTCGTTTTAACAATTCCTAGTGACTTTTCTGAAAAAATACTCGATATTAACAGCATCAATGTTGATAAGACAACCATCAATTATAAGGTGAATGCGCAAGGAAATTTGCAAGTAGAAAATGATGCAAATAAACTAGCGAAAGATATTGTTTCTGATTTGAATGGTCAGTTAGTTGACATGTATATGGCTAGTATTTTGAACAACCTTTATACAGCACAAAAGAATGTTCAAGCTAGCTCACAGATACAAGCAACCAATATCGGAAACTATCGTACGAATTTATATAATACAGCTATCAACTCTAAAAATCTTTTCCCAACTCTCTATAGTATGTCTAGTTCCTCTGTTGACGCCAACACTGCTTTAAAGACAGGTTTGGAGGGCTACTCACAGATTTTTGGTCGTTTTGATGTTTCGCAGATTGCCTATGGCGAGAAGTTTGGAACTCTACTTAAGAATAGAGTAGATGAGAAGAAAAATCATGCGGATGTTATCACTGGGCTCATTTCTCAGAGTCGGGAAGACGTTAAGGGACAAATTGAAACCTATAAGGAATTAATTAAAGCTCAAGGTAGTCTGACTGCGAATATAGATGGAACACCAGCATCCACTGATGGAACGTCACCAGAAGTTGAGGCTTACTATAAAAAAGTAGCAGAAAGCATCAGCACAGAGATTGGTAGCTTACAGAAAAATCTAACAGATGAAAGAACCAAGTTTGAAAATCATAAAAATGATATTCATAACTTTATTGATGAGAAATTAGCCACTTACTATGGAACAAGTGAGAAGAGCAAAATCACTCTTGATCGATTTTTGGATAAAGCTGCAAACAAGGATTTAGAGAAGGTTGAGGAATCTCTAAAAGAGCAGCTGGCTTCTGCAATCTCAGAATTACCCAAAGAAGACTTTAGTGGAAAAGAATTTAGTGGTTTTGGTATGACACCAATCACAATTCCTTCTGTAAACTATACAGATTTAAAAACGATTAAAGAGCCAAGCGACGAGATTTCTTTGACGGACTTGAAGAATCTGGAACATCTGGCAATCACGAGTACGAGTGCTGTTGGACGAACAGGAACAAAGGCTAAGGTATCATGGAAGGCTGGAACAGGAGTGACGGTTCATTCGGTCACTTATGATGGCACACCAGTTGAGTTTGGTCAAGAAATTGATTTGAAGACGGGTGGGACTTTCAAAGTAGCCTATAGTGTTGCAGAGGCAGCTCCGACTCCAACTACAAGTTCAACGGGGGCTTCAAGCCCAACTCCAAAAGCGGAGCCAAAGACTGTTGATATTTCCTTGAATGATGTTCAAGCAGTCAGTGCTCCGATAGATGTCTTAGCCGTTCAGCAAGCAGCAGTGACTTATGGACAAAAGGTTCAGAAAATAGCTTCTGACTACCAAAAGGTGGAAGCACTCAGACAAGCATACAATACTGTCAAAGAGTTACGAAATAGTGATGTAACAGATGCTTTATCAAATATTTGGCTTGAAGCTATTAGTTCAAACCTGAAGAAGTATGAAGACAGTCTGACTGCACCTGCTAGCGATACAGATACAGAGGGTACTAAAGAGAAAGTAGATAAAGCCTTGTCAAAACTGACTACTCTCAAGCCTGTTCTAGAAAAAAATGTGAAGGATGTTTTGACTACCAACCAAGAATTGAATACAAAAATCAATGAACAGTTAGAGTTGTACAAGAAGTTGGAAGAAAATCTAAAGGATTTGGTTGAGAAGCAAGGGAAAGGCAATGATGCTTTTGAAGAGACTAATAATCAATTGGCTACCCTAAATTCGGATTATGCAGCTCTCTTGTCAGAAACTACGGGTGTGAAGGAATCTTCTCAAAGTAATGTCAAAGCTGCAGAGTCTGTGAATGAGACTTTAGGTAATTTCAATCGTGAATTGTCAAACGCTCAAACAAGTACTGAAAAGTTGTCACAAGATGCTGACTCCTTGATGACGCAGTTTAACGAAGAATTAACTAACAATGGAAACTTTGTAGAATCCTTTGTGAAGGTTCTGAATAATGCCTATCAAAATGGGGTACCAAATGAAGTGTTGTTGAACTTCTTATCCAACCCTGTTACCCAAAATGCTACTTCAGTGAAAGCGACTGTCAATGTTTACCGTCCATTTACATGGATTTTACTATTGGAGATTGTTAGTCTCTTTACAGCCTATCTGTTTGCAACTCAAAACGTTATTCGCAAAGTCAAAGATAAGTTCAAACTTGATAAGTTACATGATACAGACTTGATGACGGTAACCATCCTATCTGCTTTAAGTATCGTTGTCGGATTGGTAGTTGGTGTTGTATCAAGTGTTCAGCTACAGGTTGGTCGTGAATATCAACCATCTTGGGTTCTATTAATTGTTTTAGCCGCATTTGTACTGATTCAAGGACAATATCTATTGCTTAAACATTTCCGAGTGATTGGTATGGGACTCTCCTTCTTTATGATGATTAGCTTTGTCTACCTATCAAATGCTATTGGGACAACAGCAAGTCTAACTGGTTTCCCAGCATTTATCAAAAATCTCAATGCGTTATCAATATTAGAAGGTTTGCTTTCAGGATACTTTGATGGACATCCAGCAGCAATTATCGCTTTTGTTGCAACGATTGTTGTCATAGCTGTTTTACTTGTTATAAATATTTTTATCAGAGAAAGTAGTTTGTGGTTTCAAGCAAACCAAGCTGAGAAAGAATAGAAAATAGAAATATGAAGAAAATCATTCTTTTCCTTCTTACCTTAGTAACATGTGCAGCAGTCTCTGGGGCTGCTGCAGATGATTTGAAGGATAATAGTCTGCAGATTGATGATTCCCGACTTGAAAAGAAAGAGGGATTGAAATTTGGTCTACAGTCTGAACAAACCAAGGAGCTTTTTAATGAAGCAACTCAAAAGAGGTTGCAGGACATGCAACAGCATCAAGAGGAACAGTTGATCACAGAAAGGGGCCAACTGTTTTCTGCTATACAGAGACCAGTGAAAAAATCTTCTGAAGAACAGTTGTTTCAGCCCAATGCTCAAAAAACAATTAAATTTCAAACAAATATAGGCCATGTAGAAAAAGGTGGTCTGAATGACTTTCTTCCAGAGATATTCTATGTGGTGTTGATTTTCTTGCTTTTTGGAGCAACGGCAGTAATGAGTTATCGTGTGATGGTAGAAGGGATGGACTAAGTTTTTAACTAGTCTGTCTAAATAACTTAGAAAAGGATAAACCAGGCATAGGAGGCGTGTAAAAGGTGGAGCAACATATCAATATTACCCTACGTTTGAGAGAAAGAGATGTGGATATTCGCATCCCACGGCGAATTGAAGTGCGCCGGCTGGTGCGAGAAGTGGATACGATTTTTAATCCAGGTATCAAGCGAAAAAAATATCAATTAAGAATTGTCAATAAAGGTTTGTTGATTGATGAAGGGAAACATCTGTCTGATTATCCTATGACGACAGGAGATTTAGTAGAAATTGAGGAGATATAGGTGGCTGAAGAAAAATTTGAATTTGGTGGACAGTCGTTTGTCTATGAAAAAAATGAAACAAACTGGGAATTAAAACTCAAACGTTCAGATGTTGCGAGTCAAGATTTACGGGAACTCTTACTATTGGATTTGCATCATCCATTCTTTTTGGAGCAATCGATGGTGTCTGATGAGGATAGCGTCACCTTCTCCTATCAAGTCGAAGCTCATGGACTGACTTATGAGGAAATAAAGGAACGCACCATTTCGGAAAGAATCCGTTTGGCCCTAAACGTTTTTCGTCTAGAGGGCGCCTTGGAGTTACCTGTGACTTTCCTTTTGCACCCAGTAAATCTCTTTATTACCAAGGATGCTCAGGCTAAGATTGCTTATCGTGGAATTCCTGGTCTGATGGTTCCTCAATCCATATCCTCAGAAGATTTTTTACGCCAGGCCAAATGTTTTACAGTAACACTATTTAGCGATTTGGATTTCATGGATCTTTATAATGGTTCCTTGGAATTAGAGACCTTGCCAGACTTCTTAAATGACCTATGTCAGGCAGATGATATAGAGGCTGCAGTAGCTGTTTTGGAGAAGTACTACACGGAGAAGGCTGCGAAAGAACGGGCAGATTTGGTCTTGGTTCCAAGTAGACGCCATCGTGTCTTTAAATTGGCAACGATTTGGTTAACAGCCAGCGTTGTCTTGTTGATCGTTCCACTGATCTATCTGATTTTTGTGCAAAATCCTTTCAAAGAAAAGATGTTGCAGGCAGATACTGCCTTTATTAAAGTTGATTATAGTGGTGTTATTACAGAATTAGAGAGAATTGATCCAGCTAGCTTGCCGAATACGCAAAAGTATGAGTTGGCTTACTCTTATATTCAGGGGTTGGAATTTTCTTCTGAACAAAAGAAAGTCATCTTGAACAACGTAACACTCAAGTCAGATGAGCTTTATTTGACTTACTGGATCCAGGTTGGGCGCAATCGTTTTGAAGAGGCTCTTGATATTGCGAAACGGATTAACGACAGTGACTTGATTCTCTACGCTTTGACTCAGGAAATTAAGCAGGTTCGAGAAGATGGTAACTTGTCAGGAAAAGACCGTGAAAGTAAGTTGAATACTTTGGAAAGCGAGTATAAGAAATACTGGGATAGTCGAAGTGAGCTACTAACGAGTGAATCGAGCTCCAATGCTTCTACAACTCCTAACCCTCAAGACAAGGCTTCTGAAAGCAAACCGTCATCTGAGAAGAAACCTGTTCCAAGTAGTTCCTCTAGCAATTAAAGTAGACCAAGGAGAGAAATTATGAAAAAACAAATCATTTTCTACAGCCAAGGTCTGCGTTATGAAGTAGAACTGGGTGCAGATAAGACGGTCTTGGTCGGGGCGACTGAAAAGGCCCAAGTCTACCTTTCTCAACAGGAAAGACCGATTCAGATCAAGGTCGATGGTGACGAGGTCTTTTATCAGTACGACGATGAAGCGGGACTTTTGAAAGATGGTCTGCGTTTGGGTGAGGTCGTCTTTTATCTCCGAGAAGGGGAGCCAAGGGTTTATGACCTTTTGGATTTATCAGAGTTTCAGATTGGCTCTCAAAGAGGTGCGTTGATCACCCTAGATGAAGATGTTGAACTCT
The DNA here is from genome assembly GCF_029691405.1 of Streptococcus sp. D7B5. NCBI lineage: Bacteria > Bacillati > Bacillota > Bacilli > Lactobacillales > Streptococcaceae > Streptococcus > Streptococcus sp. D7B5. The sequence continues at coordinate 1,163,646 of NZ_CP121467.1, read as the reverse complement.
TACTTCAAAAATCCCAAAATCAATGGAAGCTAACTCGACTAAAAGGCGCATTTTATCGAAACAATCATCTGGAACAAATGGACCAGCAATTGATTGGTTTTGGAGATGAGTTGAGTCTAGGGGCGGTGACGATCAAGTTCTATCCTGATGAAGTATGGGTCCAGGGTCCTGCCCAAGTTGGGCCACAACTGACTCTGAGAGAACCATCTCGATATGGTTTTTATGAAGATTATCCAGATTATCATCGTTCTCCACGGATCATCTATCGTGGTAGCGAGGATAAAATCTTGATCAATCCCCCAGGCCAGGAGCCGGTTAAGCCGAGTGATGAACTGTTAAAGCTGATCGTTCCTCCTTTGATGATGGTCGGAGTAACCGTCTTGATCACCCTGATTCAACCTCGAGGGATCTATATTCTTGCGACAGTAGGGATGTCCATAACCACAATGATTTTTTCTATCCGTGGTTTTATCAAAAATCGTAAAAAGTACAAGGCTGATAAGAAGGAACGGGTCGATCTCTATCGTCTTTACCTGAAAGATAAGGTCAAGGAATTGACTCGTCTGGAACGAGAACAAAAAGAAGGGATGCATTATCATTTTCCAACGATTTTAGAATTGACGGATTTGGTTGAGAGTTACAATCACCGAATTTACGAAAAGACTCCCTTGCATTTTGACTTTTTATACTATCGTTTGGGACTCGGGAAAATGCCGACTAGCTATGACTTGAAATACGGTCAACAGGAGCGTAGCGGTAAGAAGGATGCTCTAGAAGAAGAGGGTTACGCTCTCTATAGTCGTCACAAAAAAATCCCAGATATGCCAATCCCGGCAAACCTCAGCCATGGACCGGTGGGGTATATTGGACCTAGAAATCTCGTCCTAGAGCAACTGCAGCTTTTGGTGATGCAGCTAGCGACTTTCCATTCTTATCATGATGTGCAGTTTATTACAATCTTACCTGAAGAGGAAAAAGAGCAATGGTCTTGGATGCGTTGGCTACCTCATGCTAAACTACAAGAACTCAATGTTCGCGGTTTTGTCTACAATCAACGAACACGGGACCAAGTTCTGAATAGTTTGAACCAAATCTTGAAACTACGCCGTAGTCAAAAGGAAGAAGCATCCCACAAGGAGAGCACCCTCTTCCATCCTCATTACGTGGTTTTGGTGACCGATGAGAAGCTGATTTTGGATCATATCATCATGGAGTTCTTTACCGAAGATCCAACGGAATTAGGCTGTTCTCTCATCTTTGTAGAGGATGTCATGAGTTCCTTGTCTGAGAACATCCAGACAGTGATCAATATCAAGGACCGTAATACCGGCCAACTGGTCATGGAAGAAGGAGTTTTGAAAGAGACGGACTTCCGTTTGGACCATTTCCCAGCTGATTATGACAAGGAGCGGATCGCCCGTACCTTGGCTCCGCTCAATCACCTCCAAAACCTGAAGAGTTCGATCCCAGATTCTGTGACCTTTATGGAAATGTATGGGGCGGAGACCTTTGAGGATTTGCAGGTATCGAGCCGTTGGAAAAAGAACGCACCTTACAAGAGTTTGGCTGTGCCAATTGGTCTGCGCGGTCAGGATGACCTGGTTCAGCTCAATCTGCATGAAAAAGCCCATGGACCTCATGGTTTGATCGCAGGAACGACTGGTTCAGGGAAGTCCGAAACCATCCAATCCTATATCCTATCCCTCGCTGTCAACTTCCACCCTCATGATGTGGCTTTCTTGCTGATTGACTATAAGGGTGGTGGGATGGCCAATCTCTTTAAAAATCTTCCCCATCTCTTGGGGACGATTACCAACTTGGATGGTGCCCAATCTATGCGGGCTCTGGCTTCGATCAATGCGGAGATCCATCGTCGTGAACGACTCTTTGGAGAGTTCGAAGTCAACCATATCAATCAATACCAGAAGAAATTTAAAAACGGAGAAGCGACAGAACCGCTCCCTCACCTCTTTCTCATCTCAGATGAGTTCGCAGAGCTCAAGGTCAACCAGCCAGACTTTATCAAGGAGCTGGTATCCATCGCGCGTGTCGGACGTTCCCTCGGGGTCCACTTGATCCTAGCTACTCAGAAACCATCTGGTGTGGTGGATGACCAGATCTGGTCTAACTCACGCTTCAAGATCGCCCTTAAGGTGGCAGACCGTTCGGACTCCAATGAAATGCTTCATACACCGGACGCGGCCGAGATCACCCAGACAGGACGTGCCTATCTACAGGTCGGGAATAACGAAGTCTATGAGCTCTTCCAGTCAGCCTGGTCAGGGGCAGATTACCAGCCGGACAAGGACGACATGGGGATCGAGGACCATACTATCTACCTGATCAATGAATTGGGACAATATGAGATCTTGAATGAAGACCTCTCTGGCTTAGAAGATGTGGATGAGATCAAGGAAGTTCCGACAGAGTTAGATGCGATAGTGCACCATATCCAGCTCTTGTGTGAAGAACAAGAGATTCCTCCAGTACCACAGCCATGGTTGCCACCGCTCAAAGAGCGAATCACGCTAGAGGAACTGGAAGAAGTGCAACCGACAGTAGCCTGGACACAAGAGAAACCACTCTCTGTCCTCTTGGGGATGGCGGATATCCCGCAGGCCCAGAAGCAGGAAGCTGTCTCTATCAATCTCTCCAAGGATGGTCATATCCTCCTTTACGGAAGTCCGGGTACAGGAAAGACTACCTTCCTTCAGACTGCTGGTATGGACTTGGCTCGCAAATTCAGTCCAAAGGCCCTTACCATGTACTTGATGGACTTTGGTACCAATGGTTTGGCTCCATTGTCCAAGCTTCCACAGGTGGCGGATACCATGCTTCTGGACCAAACAGAGAAGATCTCTAAGTTTGTACGAATCATGGAGAGAGAACTCAACCGTCGTAAGAAACTCCTTGCGGACTATGGTGTTGGGACTCTAGACCTCTACCGTCAAGCCAGTGGTCAGGAAGAGCCGGCTATTGTCATCCTCTTAGATAGCTATGAAGCCTTCAAGGAAGAAGCCTATGAGGCGGAACTCTTCAAGCTCTTGGTGCGCATCTCCCGTGAAGGTCTCAGCATCGGGGTTCACCTCTTGGTGACAGCCGGACGTCAGACCAACCTTCGTGCACAACTTTACTCAAACTTCAAGCACCAGTTGAGCCTGCCACAAAATGAGGCGGGTGAAGTGCGGGCCATCGTGGGCTCTACGCCACTCGCTATGACTATGGAAGACATCAAGGGCCGTGCCCTTATGAAGCGGGAAGAAGTGGATGTGATCCAGCTGGCACTCCCAGTTTATGGAGCTAATGATACCCAAGTCCTCAACAACCTACGTCAGGAAGTGGCTTCCCTCCAAGAAGCCTGGACAGGACAACGCCCAAGTGCCATCCCGATGGTACCAGAGGAGTTGACAGAGAAAGACTTCTATAGCCGAGCAAGCGTGCAGACTGCCTATGAACACGGCCTCGTGCCATTAGGACTTGACTTGGAGACAGTTGAGCCCGTTACTTGGAACCTGGCTAAAGGCAATCTTCTCTACCTAACAGATAAAGAAGAGCAGATGACAGCCTTGGTGAAACACATTGCCAAAGGGAAACAGAAAGTCATCGTCTTGGCACCGAAATTTTCTAAACTCAATCTTGAGAGATTTGGACAAGAAGTCGTTTATGAGAATGAGATACAAAACATCGAAAAAAGGCTAGAGTTTCTTGAATCGGAACTTCATAAGCGAAATCAAGAGGGATTAAAGGAACATGTAGTTACCATCGTTCTTTATAATATCACGGAAATAATTGGGAATTTGACACCTGTGGCACAAAAGAGACTAGAGTTTATCTTTAAACAAGGTTTACTAGCAGGCTTTGCTTCAATTGTTATTACGAACCAAAGTATTTCTCGTAATATTGAGGCTCCGTTGCGCCTAGCAAAAGGTTTTAAACAAGCTTTGATTAGCATGAGGCTCAATGACCAAAACGTTGTACCCGTCGCAAAGAAACCTCTAAGAGAGACTATGTTAGAAAATCAAGTTCATTATTTTGTTTGTGAGAGTACATACATTAAGATCAAGGCATTGATGCGCTAAACGCTTGATAAAAGGCGCAATCACAAATCAATATTGAACATTATAATCGCGGAGTAAAGAAAGATGAAAAAAATAAAAATAATTTTATGGTTAATGATAGGAGGAGTTATACTTATGACAGCATCGTTATTAAATGGATGTAGTTTGGGTGGTGAAACCATTCCCAAAAACAGGACAAAGGAGCAGTACGAATTCGAAAAAACGTTTGAGCCCATGTTTAAGTTTTTAGAACAAGAAAAAAAAGATTTTACTGGACTAAAGTCATACACTAGTGATGTTTATATAAAAAATCAAGCTGAAGTCAAAAAGTACGAAGTGGACTTAGATATTAATCAAGCTGACATTAAAGGTGATTACACAATAACACTTGGCGAGGATAAAGAAACTGTTCCAGTTACTTATTCTAATGGTAAACTAAATTATGAGTCTGAGATAAATCCTTTATTTGATGAGGAAATTTTAAATTTAATGGTTTCAAGAAATTATTTCGCCTCCTTAGATGTGGAAAAAACATTTAAGAGCGCAGAAACTGAATTGAGTGATATTATTTACCAGTCAGAAAATCAATCTGAGTTATATAAAAAAATAGTGGAAAAGTATAATCTTCCTTCTGACACAAAACTTTCAGTTAGTCTTGGATATGCTTACTATGACAGATACGATATCCTACTAAGTTTAGAATCTAAAGAAAAATTGGTTCAAATCAGTGCTGCATTTTATTTAGTGAAAGGAAAGTAAATTTATGAATTCAATCGAGAAAAGTAATAGGCGAGTGGAAGTGTCCGCTAAAATTTCAGATTATGTTTATGAATATGAAAAAGATTATACTTTTCGGAATCCTCAAAATCCACTTAAAACTACTGAAAAGCTCATAGAAGAATCTTATGGAGATTCTGTAAAAATCGTAGACAAAATGTATGATAAAGATTCGGGTGTTGCAGCGATTGCTGTCTATGATGATGTGACAAAGGAGACCTATATCTCATACGCTGGAACCAACATGGAGGCTGATGGTCATAAGGATATAATTGTAGATGCAGCGATTGGATTAAATGATACTTTGTACCTGAAAGAAAAGAATAAACCAGCACTTGATTTCTATGATAGAGTAGAAGCGAGTGGCCGTTATATTAGCACAACTACTGGTCACTCTTACGGAGTGTTTCAGAGCGGGAGAGTGGCATTAGAAAGACAAGTTCCTTATAATATTGGCTATCAAGGAGCACCTCAGTCAGTAAATGGGAAGACTGCCCAAGAGATGGTCATGGATGGCGACTCTACTATACTAAAAGCGTTTAACTTGTTAGATAAATTAATACACTCTGAGGCTGACGGTAATGCGATTATAGGACCATATTGGAAGTATCTCTCTCGTTTAAAGGCTACCTCTCCTGAGGAAGTTAAAGCTGCTAAAGAAGAGGCAAAGCGAATTGAAGAGTTGAAAAAAAATTATAAAGGATCCTCTGTGACATTTTCTACAACTCGAGATTTTTTAACGAATCTTGTCTGGGCTCAAGATGGAAAGGAGATTTCTTTTGGAGGACAGGCGCTGGATAATAGCACATACGAAACACTATTGGATAATAATACTTCAACATTGTTGAATATTTTAGGAATTACAAGGGAAACCAAGTATCCTGAAAATGTTGTTGCAATCGATTTACCAATTGAACACAGCATGACCAAATACAGAGAAAGTGCTGAAGCTATGCAATATACGAAGCAAGTAGTTCTGGAACAGTTATTTGCAGTTGATATAGATGGTGATGGTTCATTAGATTTTGCAGTGACTCCAGAGAATACAACAACTCGAGATTTGTTGAAAAAGTATGGTGACTCAAAAGAAATTCGCTTAGATACAACATCTATGAACATTTTGATTACAAATCTGAAAGCCAGTTTAGGACATGCGGAAGAGTTGTTAGAAGTAGTTAAGCGTACAAGCCAGACAAATGAGAATGTTATGAATAATTTGTCGAGTCGTACAAACAATCTCAAAGAAGCTGTCTTCCAACATTTGCAATCGATTAGTTTGATTGAAGCTATAAAAAAGATAGATAAATCATTCAGTGATTATGATGATATGAAAGGAACTTTTGACACTCTCAAAGCCTATAATCCCTACGACTTCTCTAGAAACTTCGATTGGTTAGGTTTTAGTGGATTAAATGACTATTTTGATAGTGAAGGGAATAGTTTTGATCATGGAGCGATTACATCAAAATTAAATAGTATGAAGTCTAATAGTGATTCAATTCTTCTCGACATTGAAGTACATAAAATGACTTCAAAAGGAAAATCTGAAGGAAATCTATGGGCTAAGTCAAATACATCTACTTACTTGGGTGTAAGAGGTGCAGAACTAGTCAATTCATTCGAGGAAATGATTGAGAAAAGTACGAAAGGTTTAGAGAAGCGTTCGCATTTTGGAGATGGGATTCCACAAGCTGTTAATGAAATTTTAAAAGTGCTGGAACAAAACATTCAGACAATCATTTCTTGCATTTCCTATACTATTTCTGTAGCAGAAATTATTAAAACGGCTTTAGAGGAAACCGATAGGGGACTGGCTAGAAATATTGACAGTCTAGATTTTAGCTCGGTTCCAAATGTCAATACAAGTGTTTCCCAGGATTATAATACCTACTTAGAAGAAAGTGGAATATTTGATGATCGTGATGTCATTAGTGCTTTTGATGATCAGATAGATGTGAGGGCTGAGGATTTAGCTAATAAAATGTCAACGGCATTTAGTAATTACCTAGATAGTGCAAAAGGATATATTGAGCAGACAAATAAAGTTATCAACACTTCAAAGGATAATCTACAAGAACTTATTAATGATTTCCCTACTGAAATTTATTACAAGAATAAATTTGATGATAAGGACGATAAAAAGTTTTATGGAATTGTGGAGACTCAGATTTCAGTATCTGGTACAATTCGAACAGCTGCTTCAGAGATTGATGTTTTGGATATAGATTTGACCACAGCAGCTACAACAATAAATCTAGTTGTGTCAATGTTGGGCGGTTTCAAGCCTGCGTTCAGGAATGGGATGGAGGATGCATTTTATGGAGCAACTGAATTGAAAGGTGTTGTTCGTGCTCAAAAGGCAGTTGGTGCAGTTGTGAAGTCTTTGCAGATTCGGTTTACAAATTTCAAGAGTGATTTAGATAGTCTGGCATCGGGTTCTGCGGTACAGGCGTTGGGATATAAACTTGGAGACATGACAAATCTTATGGGTAATGTTAGTCATGTGATTGATGACTGTTTTGGTGATGATTAAAAGTTAATTTTGATTATATCATCAAACAGGAATGTTATATTTTTCAAAATATTCAACAAAATAAATGGGAAGTGAACCCCACTTCTGCAGGATTTTATTGACCACCTGAATTATTTTCAGGTGGTTTTCTTTCATTATTCCGTACAGTGTTCAGTTTTTCTTATAATATATCTCTTATGGTATAATGAGTTAAAGTCTTTTCCTCATCTCAGATGAGTTCGCAGAGCTCAAGGTTAACCAGCCAGACTTTATCAAGGAGCTGGTATCCATCGCTCGGGTCGGGCGTTCCCTCGGGGTCCACTTGATCCTAGCTACTCAGAAACCATCTGGTGTGGTGGATGACCAGATCTGGTCTAACTCGCGCTTCAAGATCGCCCTTAAGGTGGCGGATCGTTCGGACTCCAATGAAATGCTTCATACACCGGACGCGGCCGAGATCACCCAGACGGGACGTGCCTATCTACAGGTCGGGAATAACGAAGTCTATGAGCTCTTCCAGTCAGCCTGGTCAGGGGCGGATTACCAGCCGGACAAGGATGATATGGGGATCGAGGACCATACTATCTACTTGATCAATGAATTGGGCCAATATGAAATCTTGAATGAAGACCTATCAGGCTTAGAAGATGTGGATGAGATCAAGGAAGTGCCGACAGAGTTGGATGCGATAGTGCACCATATCCAGCTCTTGTGTGAGGAACAAGAGATTCCTCCAGTGCCACAGCCATGGCTGCCACCGCTCAAAGAGCGAATCGCACTAGACGAACTGGAAGAAGTGCAACCGACAGTAGCCTGGGGACAAGAGAAACCACTCTCTGTCCTCTTGGGGATGGCGGATATTCCGCAGGCCCAGAAGCAGGAAGCTGTCTCTATCAATCTTTCAAAGGATGGTCATATCCTCCTCTACGGAAGTCCGGGTACAGGAAAGACAACCTTCCTGCAAACCGCAGCCATGGACTTGGCAAGAAAGTACAGTCCAAAGGCCCTTACCATGTACTTGATGGACTTTGGTACCAATGGCTTGGCTCCATTGTCTAAGCTACCACAGGTGGCGGATACCATGCTTCTGGACCAAACGGAGAAGATCTCTAAGTTTGTACGAATCATGGAGAAAGAACTCAACCGTCGTAAGAAACTCCTTGCGGACTATGGTGTTGGGACTTTAGACCTCTACCGTCAGGCCAGTGGTCAGGAAGAGCCGGCTATTGTCATCCTCTTAGATAGCTATGAGGCCTTCAAGGAAGAAGCCTATGAGGCGGAACTCTTCAAGCTCTTGGTGCGTATCTCTCGTGAAGGTCTCAGTATCGGGGTTCACCTCTTGGTGACAGCTGGTCGCCAGACCAACCTTCGTGCTCAACTCTACTCGAACTTCAAGCACCAGTTGAGCCTACCACAGAATGAGGCAGGTGAAGTGCGAGCTATCGTGGGCTCTACACCACTTGCTATGACTATGGAAGATATCAAGGGACGGGCTCTCATGAAACGTGAAGAAGTGGATGTCATCCAGCTGGCACTCCCGGTTTATGGAGCCAATGACACCCAAGTCCTCAATAACCTGCGCCAAGCAGTCGCTTCCCTCCAAGAAGCCTGGACCGGACAGCGCCCAAGTGCCATCCCGATGGTGCCAGAGGAGTTGACGATGGATGTATTTCTCAATCTGCCTACAACTCAAGAAGCGATTCAAAACCATGAATTACCAATTGGTCTGGAGTTTGAGGAAGTACAAACAACAAGTTTACCGATTGACAGGTTTAAGCACTTACTTGTCTTGTCAGACAAGGATACTGCTATGAACGCTGCGACAAATCATATAATCAAATTGCTTCTACATTTATTTGATAAGGAAGTTATTACGATTTTCGATCCTATTGATGAATATCGTTCAGTTTCAGATAGGGTTGAGCATTACATAGGAAGTGGTATGTCTTACCGATCTATACTTGATTCTTTGAAAGAACAGGTTCTTATTGCTAGAAAACAGCGTAGAATGTTAGAACATTTTGTTGTTATAACAGATGTTGGGCAATTTGTGACGGAAAGTAATATTGAACCAAATGAACTTGCACTGTTGATGGAAGAAGGACAGAGAGTAGGTCTGCATTTAATCTTTGCTACTCACAAATCGTATCTATCGGGTTATACAGACATACCTAAATACATGAAAACTCAATTAGATACTGCTATCATAGCAATGAAGATGTCTGAGCAATCAATCTATACTCGTTCTACTACAGGACGTGAAGAACCGTTGCTAGATGATCAAATTTATCTTCATTATCAAAATGTTCAAACAAAATTGAAAATTACAAAACAATAGGAAAAAGAGGTAATAAGTAGATGACCCAAGAAGAATACCTGCGGATAAAAAAAGAATATAAAATTCGCTTAGGATTAGTGATACTTCTCTTTACTATATTTGCAATACTAGGCATAGTACTCATTTTTAACCTTTCTAGATTTATCCCACTTGCAGCAACAGCTATGGGAACAGTTGTGCCTTTTAATCACTTTCTGCTAGTTCCGCTATGGGAACAAAAAAAAGAGATAGAAAAAGAGCATCCTGAATGGAAAGAGCTTAGCACTAGTGGTGTCAAAATTCCCTCATCAGAATCCAGTAAAAGAACTTTAGCAGCTATTGGAACTATATTGGCCTTATTCTTCTCTTTTGCGATGCTCTACAGACCAGTTAAAGTGAATAAGCCAATACCTAGTGTTGAAGAAATCAATAAGATACCAAAATTGGACCGCAAAACACCTAAAACATCAAGCTCTTCTAGTTCTGAAAGAGCTAACTCCTCAGATTCAGGAGCGTCGTCTTCTACTGAAGAGAGCACTAAGGCAGAAAGTTCAGGAACGGAATCTTCAAAAGAAGAGACACATAACTATGATTTCCATCTTCCCGGAGTTGATGATGAGGAATTGCGTAGAGTCATTGATAGATCCAAAAAAGATTTTAGCGAGAATCATGCTAAGGAACAGTCTACGGAAGATACGGAGGATAAAAATGAGTGATGCGAGTTTAAGAGCGCAAATTGATAGTGATAAAGCCCAAAAAGAAAAGTACAAGAGAGTACGAAATTCTATCCAATCACATGGTTTGGATTCAGATGTTGACCTTAGTCGTTTTGAAGGCTATGTTGAACTTTGTGATAAAACTATTACGAAAATCGATAGTAATGAGGGATATCATTATCTTTCAACCTTAAAGTCAAAATTAGAATCTGATAAAAAGACACTTAAGGAGTACATTGACTTTGTCAAGGATGCGAACTCGTCCTTCAAAGATTTATATGCAACTCTTGGGGAAAAAATATCAGATTTAGATAGTGCCATAGCTAGTAATAGAGCAGCATATAATAAAGGGAAACCATGGTGGGAACAACTTTGGTGGTAAAAGGAGGTGTCTATGGATACAAATATTAATACTATTGATAGTAGTTATGCAAGTGATGTAGTAACATATGATGATAGTCAGATTGACACAGTTATCAATGAATTGAATGAAATCGTGAATCTTCTTTCTAGTATAGATACTGAGATATCTGGTTTGGACTCAAATGATACGGAATGGAAGGGAGAAAGCAAGAATCAATACTTAGACCTAAAGCTATTTCTAAAATCCTATCATTCTGACTATGGAAAGAGTGTAGAAGAACTTAGGAAAGTGGTATCAGGTTTAAAAACATTACTCGGTTCTATCTCCACTTCAAATGTCATAAAGGAGATTGATAACGCATGATATTTACATTAGAAGCCTTATACACACTACATATATTTAATGATTACTCAGATGATTTGGCATTCCTTCCACTTCCAACTGCTATTGAAGGGAATGAAAATAGAAAAGACAACCTTTTGTGGGTCATTGAGAAAGGTTTTGAAGATTTAAAGGAGATGGGGCTTATCGTTGATAATCGGCCTACAGAGGAATGTGTTCAATATGGAGCGTATTTGAAGGAGTATCACGAAGCTAACTATCATTGTCAGATTGATCACCTCCTATCCTATGCGCCTGGAGTGGATGAATTCAAACGAATGGCTGTTATTATCATGGAAGTCGGTGACAATCAATTTCAACTAGACCGAGCAGGTAGTGCTGTTTTCCTAGCCTTTTTGATGGAGATGCACCCTGTCTTACAAGAAGTTGATGATACTATCAAAGATTATATTCATTCGCAATGGGAAGAGGAAGCATTTATGCGCTTGATAGTCCACCATGGGAATGAAGAGGCCCTTCGTATCCGAATCAATGAGTTTTCCAAAGATACACAAGACATTATCTATCTAACAAGTGATCATCATTTATATGAATATGATGTATCGAAGCAAATGCGCCGTTCGATTGATAGTGAACAGCTAAAAACACAACTAATAAAAAAATTGAAAGTGAGGATGTGATATGGGGGTAGATTTCAAACTCGTTTTAAATGATCAAGAACAACTCATTTACCACTGTCTTAATATAGTCACACTTACGAATCAAGTTTCGACCAAGATTCAACATGTCATTTCAACACTTCCCGACCTATCCTCTGAGGGAGCCTATCATGATTTGATCAGTAACAGTAAGACGAATGGGGGTCTAGGTTCGTATTATCTGAAAGCACAGGAGTTTGAGACACTCAGCGAGGTGCTCTATAGACATGCGCAAAATACTTATAATCAAATGGTAAATACAGATAAAGTTTTAGCTACATCGATTGCCAACTTTTTGTTAGAAGAACCAACCACAAGTGCCGAAGATAAAGAAGCCATTAGAAAAGACCCCAAAGGCTCAGTTGAACAAATCATGCGAAACCGTCAAGCAGATGCAAAAGAAAGTGGGGCCCAATGACGAAGTATTATAGTAATAAACCCGACTTTCCCGGTGATCCAGCCTATCCTCTGATTTCGTCCAGTAGTTATTTCAAGTCAATGAGTGATATCATGGATGATATCGAAGCGGCGGGTAAGGTTGTAACAGACGAGGGAGTTGAAGATCTCTATGTTCAAAATGGGGAAGCTTCATTAGGGACGACCAAAGACAGTGCTATTTTCGACAAATCAATGAAGCGTATTTATAGCATGTTAACGAGTGCCAAGAAGATTCATTCAGACATCATGCAGAATATAGATAGCAAGTTCACCAAGGGGATGGATGCGGCCTTCGTGACATTAAATGATGTTAATGGAGCCAATAAACCCTATAAGAGCAAGTATACGAAACAAACAGTGCCAAAGAAAGTCTTAGCCGGATATAAGGCTGACGGTACTTCTGTCTATATTGACACCACCGAACAGAAGTCCTATACTCTGTCAGAAATCCTAGATGGCAAGGCAAGTCCCATTCAAGCCGCTAAGGATGTCTATGATGATCGTATAAAAGCTGTCAAGGAAATGATGGCTAAAAAGGATCAGCTATCCGATGAGCAAATCAAGGCCTTGGAAGGCAAAAGTGCCGAGGAAATTGTAGCTGTTCGCTATCCTGGGCAACTACCAGACTATCAGAGACTCAAAGCCAGTCGCTACTACGAAGAAAATAAGGAAAGTCTTCAGTATGTGGATATGGCCCTCAAAGTTGTAGCCTTTTTAGGTATGGCAGGAGGGGCAATCTTAGCTCCTGCGACAGGAGGGACCTCGCTAACAGTCAGCTATGCTAGTATGGCCTACTTAGCGGCTGATAGTGCTTATTCGGCCTTTAATGGCCATACGATGATTACCGGAAATCAGTTATCGACAGAGGATCGAGTATGGGCTGGTATTGATGCGGCAGTCACTCTTGTGAGTATGGGTTCGGTAGGTTATCTGGCCAAACTGGCTAAGAGTGGGAAGAACGGCTCTACGCTATTGAAAGGTCTAGCAACGGCGGGGAAACATGCGGATGATGTAAACGATGTTTCCAAGGTGATCTACTCCTTTGCGACCGGTCAAGATCCGAACGCAGCGCTTCAGAACTTAGTGCTTGGTCAAGTGATGGGTATGGGGATGCACTCGGCAGGGAATTATATTGGTAAGAAGTTTGGTGCACCGGCCGTAGATCTACCAGGCGCTAAAGCATCTCATCTGGATGTCCCACTTCAAGGCAAGCAAATACCCAAGCTGGACCCAGCTAATGTACGTTTGAGTAGTAGACCAGACCTGCATCTGAAAGCCAGCCCAGCTGATGGGACCCTCGCCAAGCTGAAAACCCATCCAACAGTTAGAGCGGATTTGCCGAAGGTTAAGCAAGTATCAGGCGACAGTGCAACTAAGGCTATTGGCGGAGTCAAGCCAAGTGATGTGGATGTACCGAAGGTGAAGGGAACAGCGAATCCATCACCAAGTCAATCAGAAACTCGAGCAATCATTGATCAAAAATTAAAAGAGTATGGTGTTTCTTGGGATGAGTTTAATAGGCTAAGGAATACTCATGTGACAAAAATGACACAGTCTGAATATGATATGATGATTGATATTCGTAATACAATTCCGTATCCAAAGAATTCAACAGTCATGCAAAAGATTATGCCTATCGATGCTGAAGTATGGCTATTTAATAAGAAGGAAAAAGCAACAGCAGGTGGCTTTGTGGCCAGACGTTCGGATGTGAAAAATATTACTAATATCAGAGAAGCTGTAGAAGGTTTGCGATTGGACTATGAAGGATCTCCATTTGTTGAAACTATGATTGATGCAAATGGTAATAGAGTTGCAGTACGTGATCAGAATGGTAATTTAGTTCTTAAAACCGATGCCTACCTTCGTTTAGAGTACACGACTGATGAGACGGGCTATATTCAAATTCCATATGGAGATATGGATGGGAATTCAATCGATGCCGATGGTAATATTATAATGAATCAATCTACAGGTGAGCCTAATAAAGTAATAGACCCTGCTAGTGGAAATGGCTTCATAAAATCAGATTCAGATGAGTTTTTGGTTCCAGAATATATTCATTCAGATAAAAGTAGACTCAAAGAAGGCTCTAAATTGTATCTAAATGTTGGAGGAGAGGAAGTCTTGGTTGGTAGAGTAAATAAAGATGGTATAATGGAATATGTGGAGGGTTAGTATGCGTAAAGAATATCTAGTTTACCAAAATAAAGTATACTCTAATTTTGTGAATTATATAAATGACTATATCCTTCTTTCAGAAGATCCGGCAATGTTGAAAGAAGGATATTTCCCCTATAGTTCCTATATAGATGGTGAAGGAGAAGGTCTATATGGGAAGCTTGTGCCTTATAGTGAGGTTAGTCAGAGGTATTCGGTTTATGATCGTGTTTTGTATAAAGAACATGAATTTACAATTGCTGGTTACAAGCATGGGGATGATGATTTTACAGCACCCGATTCTTATGTGCGACTATTGGTTTTTGATAAAGAATTTCTAATTGAAAACAATTTATATGATGATGCGGAATTATTGGATGATAAATATGGCCAGACCATGTATGCATCAGGAAAAATCCCTGTCAGCGAAGTAACGATTCTACGTCGTAGAAAGGATTTGCCAGTAGACCGAAGGAGAAAAATATGAAATCAGTTAATTTTACAATAAAAAGCAACCAATCACTAAGAATTGGTGAGGTGCTTCAAGCAGAACTTTTTGAATGTTACAGCGTTTCCGCTAAGGATGCAGGATTAAAGCCATCTGCAGACTCTCTTATTTCGGATTTCCATTCTGTTCAGTTTGGGGTTAAAGAGAAGTCTAGTTTAGGGTTCCGTCTATCTTTTGATCGTCAAGCCTATCAGGTATCTGTCCCAGATTTGGCGACAGCTTCTGATTGGACTGGGGCCTTGATGTTCTTGAAAACCTTGCTCATTCTCTTAGATGTAACTGTATGTGAACATGATGGTGTGGAGTATAATAAAGATTCTATTCTAGAATTTCATTTCACAGATATTTTCTTATCAGCTCTTTCAGAATTGACTAAGGAAGTAAAAGTCCATCCTATAGTAGAAGTTATGGGAGTGAAACGTCCTATTTACATCAATGAACTCTACCTAGGGCAGATTATCCATGTGCCGGACGAGCAACTCTTAAATAGCTATGACCAGCGTTTGCGCTTTACCCAACAGCTAAATGCTTATTACTCTGAGCAGCAAGTTTTTAAAGTAGAGCAAAATGGAGAGGACATCATTATCCCTATCAATTATCTAAATAGTGAAGGACGAACAATCTTACCGGCTCAACCAGAGCTAGAACCTCAATATTTACAAGAGTATCGAGGAAGTAAGGTTGCAGTTGCACGACTATTTATCATGACAGCCGATGGGGAAAAACTAGCCGAGGTTCCTTATCGACAGTTCTTAGAGTCGTTGACTGAGGGCATCTATATGCTAGATGCCAAATACGTTCTTGTAGACCCAATTTCTCCTGAAATGTTGCAGAAGTTATCACAAAACTAACATTCTAAGAAACTGATTCGTCTGTTCAAGATTGAAAAGTTACCATCTGATAGTTTTTTTCAGGTGGTTTTCTCTTTCCTTAAGTTCCCCATTTTATTATTTCTGTATTTATTTTATGCTATAATAAGACAAAGTTTTAATATCATCATTCAACAATAGACTGAGTAAATACCTAGAAATAGGCAGAATAAATCAATGGAGTAACTAAATGCAGACATACAACCTCAAAAATAAAGAAAATTATAAACACTTTGTCAAACATTATCTAGAAGTGATGAGAGAAGGAAAAGAAGCTGAAGCTTTTCTTGGAGAGGACGTTAGGTATCGTTTTCAACAACGAAACTCAATGATAACAGAATACACTGATATTCAGGTGCTGCTGGAATATTGTTTATTCCCTCTATATATAGAAGGTGATAAGGATATAGCGAGAAGAACTTTTGAAATCTTGAAGGATTTTAGCTTATCGATTGACTTAGTCAAATTAGATAAGGTAACGGATTATATTTCTATGCAAGGTAGTCGTTTAAGAAGATATACAAGCCTTCCCTTTGTTATTGAAGCAGATGAATTAGTAAGAAATATTATCGAAAGTACTTCCCACCTATTAGGTGAGCAGAAACGTACTGATGAAAATGGTCTTATTTAGGTTATGTAAATGGCGTAGGTGCAGGAGGAAACTGATTTGATGAAGAATCTATTAACAAAAAAACGTGCTTTTCAATTTGTCTTAGCTAGCCTAATTCTTATCCCATTTATTATAGTAGGTACTGTTGGGTTACAACAATTATTTAAAGAACCTGAAAAAGTCGAATATTCTATTGAAGAATACCATTCTGTAAAGGAAAACGTATATTTTTTCGGGAATCAACGAAAATTCGTCTTATTAAATACCGATTCCAATGTGAGACCTGGGGGTGGTGTCTATCTTTATACAACCGAGCGGAAAGTGATGACAAACAAAGGCGGAGTTGATTTGACCGATAGAAAAAACAGGCCCAAATCAGATTATTGGAAGATTCGTCTTTATGACTATAGAACAGAAGATTTAGCCGATAAAGAAGTGGACCTAAACAAAGTAGTCGCAGACTATGATGCTAGTTTTTTCCCGATTGATTTCAAGATTTTTACCTATCGTGATAATCCTAAAAGCACCATCAATATAGAAGTCAAAGATAATCAAAGTGATATGAAAACCTTAGTTTTAAACATTGATAGTGGAAAAGTAGAAGGAGAGTATCAAGAGCGTTCAGATATCTATGAAGCGGGTCCTTACTATTTTTATACGACACTGGATCAGTATGCAGAAGATAAGGGGTATTTAGTAGGTCGGATCATTAAAAGTTCTTTGCATTTTAAAGAGGAGGGCAAGGTTATTGATACCAACATCAACCTCTTTGAGGAATATCCTGAAATTGAGAAAAAAATAACTGAAGGAGATTGGATTCTTACTCCTCAAGAAGAATACGTGACCCTAGAGGAATGGTATGACAAAGTGTTACACTGGATGGCTCCTAAGGGAGAAGAGAAACTGACGATTTATGGTATAGATACTAAGGGTCAGGTTTCTGATACCCCGCTCCCGACTTATGCAGAATATCAAGCCTGGGTTCAAAAACAACGATCAGAAGGGAATATAAATGAAACGAATTGATCCTGAGAGAATAAAGAGTATAAAAGCGAGTATCAACGCATCTACTAATGAAATACCAGATGACATTCGCTCGCTGATTGATGCGCCAGTGACAGGTAATTTTGAAGACTGTGTTAAGCGAACCAAAACAACAATGGAGAGCTTAGTAACAACGGTTGATTCGCTGGATCAGTATTTAGATAGTGTAGCAGATGCTTTTGCGGCAACAGAAGCTGCTTTAGTTGCCGCAATTGATGGAGGTATCTATATTAAAGCTCCTGAGTCACGAGCGGAGCGTAGAGAACGATATATCCAAGGCGGAAAAGATTCCAAGGAACGTCATAATCGTAGGAAAATGGTTGAAATCGCAGAGAGTCAATACAAAGATTTTCCATAACTATCTGAACTCACCTGAATTTAATTCAGGTGAGTTTTTCTATTATAAGTTTCGTATGATATAATTAAATACGAATAATATTAAGGAGTTAGAAATGAAAATAGGAAAAGGAATTAATTGGATTTTGAATAGAAAGGTGAAAAAATGAAGAAGCTGTTTGTTATAATTTTATTGTTAATACTTGGAGGTTGCTCTAATGGGATTAAAGATAAAGAGGCTAATAAAAATGAGACGATTGTCAAGGAGGAGAAAAAATTAAAATTTGTAGTAGCACCACAATATGAAGGTAAAACGTCGGAATTAATAGAGTTTGGAAAGAAATTAATTGAAGAACATCCTGAGGTAGGTAATCAAGGAGAAGTTACTCTATACTATTCTGGTAGTACATATACATTTAATGAGCAGGAGTATGCAGTATTTATGATATTAAACAAGACGGATACTGACATTAATCATGATGCTAAATTTAAAATTAGTTGGAGTTATGCGGGACAGCAAATCTACCAAAATGAATTAGTTGAATACAAGATTTCTGAAAGCGGGGAGCTGCCTACACAATCTGCAACAATTTTTTTACTTCCTTTAACAACTGAACAGAAATCGATTGCTACAAAGATTGTAGATGAAAGAAAAATGAACCTAAGTATTTCAGATATTCAAATGAAGTAGGAGAACTATATGTCAGATTTAAAGCTTTATTTTTTGTTGCTATTTGGAGTTTTATTACTCTGTTCATCTGTACTTTTCTTTTTCCGTTATTTTTACAAAAGAGAACTAAGAATTAAAAATTTATCTACTGCATGTGTTGAGGGAGTTGTAGTAGGATACAAGTATTCAAAACCAGCAGGTCCTCCAATTGTTGAATATAAAGTTGATGGGCGGACTTATCAAAGAAATCTGGACTACCATAGAGTTATTCTCATATCAGTTCCTTGGAAGAGTGTACAAGCCACTTCTAGGTCGGAGTTATTAGCTCAAAAGATAACAATTTATAGAAATTCTGTCGTTTCTGTTACACGTGTTTTGGAAGATGCTTTTCCAAAGGGCTCAAAGATGACTGTTTGGTATAACCCTGCTTGTCCCAAAGAGTCCTTTGTTGAGAGATACAGTGGTATGGAAGTGGTGTATAAGCGTCAAGTATGGATATGTATGGCAACATTAATTTTAGCACCCATCTTGTTGACAATGGTATTTCTATTGAATGAATTTTATAAATAGTAAATTTAAGAGGAGGAATTATGTCAAACGCTAGTCAACAAGCTGCAATTCAATCGCAGATTAGTTCAGCTCAATCAAAAAAAGAAGGTTACTTAGAAGAGGCAAAAAAAGTCAAGGAAATATATGACGAATTAAGGAAAATTAAAAGTGAATTTGTTAAGCAGAAAAAAGCTGTAGCTTCTAAAAAAGATGAATATGATGAATCTTGGACTGGAAATTTGCATGATACGAAATTTGTTACACCCGCAGGTAATCTGATTTCATATTTTGATTCTAGTATTAAGGCCATGGACGAAAATATTGATGAGTTACTCATAAAAATTAATGAGTATGAGAATAAAGCTTTGGAGATGGATGGACTTATTGGTCAGCTAGGAATATTGTTAAACAATATAAGTGGTTGGATTGAAAGTTTCTTCAACTAACTGCAAAATTTCATTAATCACCTGAATTTATTTCAGGTGGTTTTCTTTTGTATTTCTCATCTTCTCACAGTATGGTTCATGTGGTATAATGAGACAAGGGTTGCTCCTCGTTTCAGACGAGTTTATGGATTTCAGGATAAGTTAGTAGGTGAGAAGAGTATTTCTGTCAGCCTCCTATACACCTGTTAACAGCTATCCACGATAAAAGGAGATTGTAGCTTGGTTTTATTAGTATTAGGGATTTTGGTTTTGCTCATTCTAATCTTAAAAAGGAAACAGAAAACTGCTAAAAAATCTGAAGGAAAGGCCAAGAAAAGAAATTGGCTATTAATAGGTTGCTTATCCATAGTGATTCCAATGGTAATCTTCACAGTGTTCAGTCCTATTCTTTCTCTAATGGATATGTGGGGGCTATTTGCCCATGCAAGTCGAACTGAGATTGAGCAAGCTGTGCATCGTTCTTATCAAAATTACGGTCTTACAGGACAGTTTGAGTTAGAAAAATACGAGAAAAACTATACAAGTGTGGGAGGATTTATAATCCATGGTACCTATAGTGAAAATATAGCTGGAAAAACCTATCAGGTTAAAACTCGATTTAAATACTATACTCGCTTTTCGAAAAGTGAAACATATGGAAAGACAGATGCAGAGGTTGATTACAAAAATGGTAAAAAAATTTATGATGTTTTTCCAGAATTAGCCTATTTAGGGATTGAGGTTAGTCCAGGCACCAGCGAATTTTTAAAAACACTGGACAGTTCAATCAAAGATCCTAAACTGCCTGATTTGAAGTATCAAGGTATTGATTTTGAATTTAATAACCAATCTGATAATATCTATCTTTATAATGAAATATTAGAGGAAAATCAAAGCAAGGGTCAAGCTCTGCAAGGAATGTACCCAATGGATGCTCAATATCTTTTCCAAAAAGAGATTTTTATACCGACATTTGAATTTCAATATTTCGTTTCAAAAGAAAAAAGAGATCTCTTGTATGATGACTATCTTAAAGAGCTTGAAGCGCTCATGAAGGAATTTTTTGCCAACCAACCCCTACCAAGAGGTCTTTATGCTGTAAAGATTGCTAAGTATAAAGAGGATAAACTTGTCAGTGATAGTGGTGTATACTATGTGAGGATAGATAATCGGCAAGTTGTAAAGCTGTTGCAAAAATTAGAGTAGGAGTTGTTAGGGCTAGGTCAGTTTTTTGTTCATAATTTCCAGTTGTGTCTGTTAAAATTTGATTTTCCCAGTGGACAATCGTCCACTTTTTTTATATAATAAAACTAAACCGAATTGGTTGAGTTTTAGAGGTGTAAGCTCAATCGTCGATTTGTTTTTCTAAGAGAGATATTCTCAATAAAACATCACACTAGGGGGTGAATCATGTACCAACCAGAAAAACTCAAGGCTCGGAGAAAAGAGTTAAAATTGACACAGAAGGAAATTGCAGAGGAATTAGGGATTAGTTTTCAGGCTTACTCGGCTTGGGAACGTGGGATTAAGGAACCATCCCAGGAGAAGGTTGCTCAGCTAGAGAACATTTTAAAGGTAGCAAAAGGCTATTTTACTCAGATCGAGATTGTTCGTCTCTACAATAGCCTCTCCAAGCAAGGGAAGGACAAGGTTGTGCTCTATGCTCGCAACTTAGCTCAAGAGGAACAAACTCAGAAGGTGACGACCATGCCAGAGCGCCTCTACGAGTATCGTGTCTATGAACGCATGTCAGCAGGGATCGGGGCTTCGGTCTATGATGACCAGAATTTTGATACGGTTTACTTTAACGAGGAGTTGGCCCATGATTTTGCATCTTGGGTATCTGGGGACTCTATGGAACCTAAATATCAAAATGGTTCGGTGGCTCTGATTCGGGAGACAGGATTTGACTATGATGGGGCAGTTTATGCAGTAGTTTGTAACAACCAGACCTATATTAAACGGGTCTATCGGGAGGAAGATGGCTTGCGTCTGGTATCGATCAATCCAAAATACAAGGACATTTTCATCTCCTATGAGGAAGATCCTCGGATTGTAGGGATTATTGTTGGGAACTTTGTGCCGATGGAGGGTTAGCCTATGGGCTACTTTGATTATTCCAGAGAGCCCAAAAGTGACATTGCCTTTGTCGATATGAAATCTTTTTATGCCAGTGTTGAGTGTGTGAAAAGAGGCTTGCATCCGCTGAAGACCTCGCTTTGTGTCATGAGTCGCGCGGATAATTCTACTGGTCTTATCCTAGCTTCCTCTCCCATGTTCAAGAAGATTTTTGGTAAGTCCAATGTTGGCCGGGCCTATGATCTGCCTTTTGATATCAAAACGCGCAAATTTTCCTATTACAATGCTCGAAAGCAAGGCTTGCCTACTGACTCAGACTATGTTCGCTACATCGAAGATTGGGCTCAAGTGACTTTGATTGTGCCTCCTAGGATGGATGAGTACATAGCGGTCAATATGGAAATCCAGCGAATCTTTCAAAACTATGGTAGCCCGGAGGATATTTATCCCTACTCTATCGATGAGGGCTTTATCGATCTGACTAGTTCGCTCAACTACTTCATCCCAGACAAGAGTCTCTCTCGCAGAGACAAGCTGGATATGCTTTCTGCTCGTATACAGAGGGATATTTGGAGGCAGACAGGGATCTACTCTACAGTGGGTATGTCCAATGCCAATCCCTTACTGGCCAAGTTGGCTCTGGATAATGAGGCCAAGCACACTCCGACCATGAGGGCCAACTGGTCTTACCAGGATGTGGAAGAGAAGGTTTGGGCCATTCCCAAGATGACGGACTTTTGGGGGATTGGCAGGCGGATGGAGAAACGCTTGCATACTCTGGGGATTTTTTCCATCAGAGAATTGGCCACCAGTAATCCAGACCAGCTACAGAAAGCTCTCGGTCAGGCTGGCCTGCGTTTGTGGTTTCATGCTAACGGGATTGATGAGAGCAATGTTCATAAGCCCTATAAAGCCAAGTCTCAAGGGTTGGGGAATTCTCAAATCTTGCCGAGAGATTACGTGAAGCTACGGGATATCGAAATTATTCTCCGAGAAATGGCGGAGCAGGTAGCTATTAGGCTGAGAAGGGCGGGCAAGAAAACAACCCTTGTCTCTATCTATGTCGGTTTCTCTAAACAGGAGGTTAGGCCGTCTATTCATACACAAATGAAGGTCGAACCGACTAATAATACAGCTGTTTTAACAGACCACGTTTTGAAGTTATTTCATAATAAATACACTTCTGGAGCGGTCAGAAGTGTCGGAGTCAACTATTCAGGATTTGTGGACGAGTCCTTTGGCTTGATCTCCCTCTTTGATGATGTTGACAAGTTAGAAAAAGAAGAAAGGCTCCAGACGGCTATTGATGCCATTCGGGAACAATTTGGTTTTACCTCCCTCTTAAAGGCCAATGCACTGGAAGAAGCCTCTAGGAGTCTTGCCAGAAGCAAGCTGATTGGGGGGCATTCTGCTGGAGGATTAGATGGACTAAAATGATTGATCGTTCTTATTTACCCTTTCCATCTGCGCGTGACTATCAAGATCCAGGGATGCAGAAGTGGATGGGCTTTTTCCTCTCAGAGCATACTAGTTCACTTGGTGAAGAAAAAAATCGGGTTGCTTTTTCGACAGATTTGAATTCCGTTGAGAAGTTACTCTTGCTTTCGCAGCTGTATGTCGGGCAACTAAAGGGATACTTTGTGGTCAAGGAAAAGAAGCAGAAAACCACAATCATCGGCGAGGTGAGTGAATTATCACCTCAAACTCTATCTATTAGGACAAGTGAGGGCTACAGGCTGATAGAGATTGTAGATGTCCTCGAAATTCGACTGTGGGAGGAGGGAGTGTATGACTAGAAAAGAGTTGTATGAAAACAAACTGCAGATGGATTATTTTTCAGATAGTTATATCCGCTTTGAAGAGGATTTTCAAAAATACTCTGCTATGAATGTTCCCTTGACTTTTTTGATCGATGACATCCTACGCACTATGGCGATGAATCAGAAGAACTACTTTGTTTTAAACAAGGAAAATGCCAAGGATGGGCGGGAGCATCGCTTTTGTTTTAGGGTGGTGACGGAAAAAGAGTCTCCTAGAAATCGAACCTATGCATACGCTGGACTCAAAAATAGTAGTCAGTGACTAGGTGTGGAAGAAGGAAGTTTGATTTAGGAAAGATGGCTTGTGAGCGTCAGAAAATCTCATGGTATTGGAATTCGAAACACCATCTTTTATCTGTGGAGTTCTTGCAGAAACTTATGATGGTAATTCTGATGAGATAAGAAAAGGGCCACTCTCTTTTTTTGGATGAGCGTTTATTTGAAAACGTGGTTGGATTTGAGAACAGCTATCTTCAATGATCATTTTACTTTATAGAGTCATACCCAAACATCCATGTATATTTGTGGATGTTTTTTAATTTTACAGATAGAAAAAGAGAAGACCAAATGGTCTTCTCAACGGGGGAACTGAGTCATTAGAAAGAATCAATCAAAGAGGGTTATTAGTCTTTGAAATTCTTTTGGAAGATGAGGAGAGACAAGATAGAAGTAATGGCTGCCAAGAAGAGGAAGGCACTTGCTTCTTGTTCCCCAGTTGCAGGGAGTAGTCTTTCCTTGTCTTCTTTGACTGTAGCTGTAACAGGAGCTTTTTCATCTTTTGCTGATGAGTTATCTGTTACGGCTGGCGCAGGTTTTTCAGTCTCTCTTGGTAGAACATACTCAGGAAGAGTCACAACTGGTGGCGCTTCTGTTCCAACTGAGCTTTGTTTGCTACCTACCTCAATCACTCGATCTTGAGCTGGAGTTGCTTCTGTTTGGAGAACCTTGCGATTGTCACCGTCCACTTCAACATACTCGACTAAGAGACCGTCTTTTCCTTCTGATAGAACTTGCTCTTTTCCTTTGTCTAATTGTGGGTTTTCGCGACGAATCGTCTTGAACGGTACGATCTTATTGACGATTTCCAAGCTTGGAAGTGTAAAGACAAGGTCTTTAACCCCTTCTTCAGGACTTGAAGAAGTAATTGGTTTTTCTGGTTGAGCTGGAGTTTCCGGTTGAGTCGGTTTCTCAGGTTGAGCAGGTTTTTCCGGTTGAGTCGGTTTTTCCGGTTGAGCAGGTTTTTCCGGTTGCGCCGGTTTCTCAGGTTGAGTCGGCTTTTCAGGCTGAGCAGGTTTTTCCGGTTGCGCTGGTTTTTCAGGTTGAGCAGGTTTTTCCGGTTGAACTGGATTCTCAGGTTGAGTTGGTTTTTCCGGTTGCGCCGGTTTTTCCGGTTGAACTGGCTTTTCAGGCTGAGCCGGAGTTTCAGGCTGAGCCGGTTGTTCAGGTTGAGCAGGTTTCTCAGGTTGAGCCGGTTTTTCAGGCTGAGCCGGTTTTTCTGGTTGAACTGGATTCTCAGGTTGAGTTGGTTGTTCCGGTTGCGCTGGCTTTTCAGGCTGAGCCGGTTTTTCCGGTTGAACTGGATTCTCAGGTTGAGTCGGCTTTTCAGGCTGAGCTGGAGTTTCCGGTTGAGTCGGTTTCTCAGGCTGAGCCGGAGTTTCCGGTTGAGTTGGTTTTTCAGGCTGAGCTGGTTTCTCAGGTTGAGCAGGTTTCTCAGGCTGAGCCGCTTCGAGTTTGTTGATTTGTTCGAGAGCAGTTTCTAGCGCTTGATTGACTGCTTCCTGAGTTTTAGCTTCTTGGATGGCAGCAATGGCTTGGTCAGCAATTTCTAATAATTTCTTCTTAGCTTCCTTGTTGGATCCAAGCTCAGCGACTTTTTTCTCGATAGCTTTTGTCAAGCTGTCCATAGCCTTATCATACTCAATTTCCGGTTGTTTTGGTTCAGCTGGTTGCTCAGGTTTAGAAGGTTCTTCAGGCTGTTCAGGTTGATCTGGAGTCGGTTCCTCTTGGCCTCTTTGATAGTTCTCGTCCTTGGACAGGATATCTTGTAAGGCGCTGACAGTCAACATGACTTCTTGAACATCCACAGCTTCGGTACTGAGTTGGTTTCTCAATTTTTCTAGATTTGCTTGGAAAGCTTGACGTGCAGTAGCCGTATTTTTCAAACCTGCTGGATCAAAGTTTGACAGATCGTCTTTCCATTTAGAGATAGACTGGATGATATCTGCCTTACTGTAGAGTTCACTGCCTTCGCCACGAGTGATGAATTGGTCTACCTGGATACCAATATTTCGAGACAAATCGTTTCGATCAGGATCGAGTTGAAGAGTGACTGCGTGCAAGTTTTCGTCCAGACCTTTTAGGCTAACCAGAGTTTGATTGCCTTGGCGTTGGGCAGCGTGACCACTAAAGTATTTCTTACCGTCAATAGTTGAAGCATTTCCCATGCCATCTTGGTAAGGAACTTCTTTGCCATCTAGGAAGACTTTGTAGATACCATGATTTGGATCAACATAGCCCTTGATATCAAGTCCAGTACCGTAGAAGTAGGCTGTGACAGTTGTCTTTTTCTTTTGTTCATCAGTTAAGCGACCAAAGGAAGCCCAAGACTCTGTCTTTTGGTATTTATCTGCGGAATTGGTTTCATGGTTCCAGCCAGGACTGTAATCCAACTGACTAGCTTGGTCATCATAGCTTGTTTGATCCTTGATCAGCAATTCGGCTTTCATTACTTGGATGGTTGCATCGGTAGCAAAACCGAGCAAGGCACCATCAGAAACAGAAGTGAGCTTGGCTTTGAAGTCAAAGACAGAGTCGGCCTGTTCTGTAAAGTCAATCGTTGGGATGGTCACAGTCTTTTCTGTTTCTCCATCTTCAAAAGTCACATCTTGAGTTGTATCTTGGTAAACTTTACCGTGAACCCCAGTTCCAGGTTCTGTGATGAAGCGCACAGTAGCAGCCCCCTTGCTTCCACCAACACGTTTAATCTTAACAGTGACGGGTTTTCCTTTTTCGACTTCATAGTTGGTAGACTCAAGTTCAAACATCCCTTTACTATCATTGTTTAGGGTGTAGATTCCTTCTGTAGCAATTGGTTCGCCTGTTTTATTAACAAGGGTAATAGTGTGTTGGCCTGGAGCTAAATCGCCTGTCTCAAAGACTTTTTGGCTGCGTTTACGGCTAGTGTTCTTAGTTTGCACATCCGCAACTTTTTGGCCATCAACGTAGACGGACATTTCTCCATGACCTGGGTCGACTGTAGAGACGACATAGGCCTTGGTTCCTGTGAAGGTATAGCTGACTTTGGCATCTTTTTGATTGGTCCACATAGAAGTGCCACGCACACCTTCAGATTCATTGTACCAAGTTGTTCCGGCTGTATCCGCTGTTGTATTTGAGTGGTATTCAAGTCCAAGAGGGTAGCCATCTGTCTTTTCAATGCTGCTTGGTGTCTTGTAGACTGAGAAGTTGGTTAAGATTGGGGTTGCTTGAGCACCGGTGATGGTTACACGGATTTTTTGTGCTTCTACAGGCTTGCCTTGAATCAAGCGACGGTAACCAACGGTCGAACCTTCACCATATGTCACCCAGCGTCCGTTGATTTCGACTTCAATCTTGAAACCTGAGATACGTTGACCTTTGGCGATATCTTCCTTGAGTTCAACGACGTCAAATCGTCTCTTTTGCCCCAAATCGACTGTAAAGCTACCGGTTGTGGCATCATTTGAGAGCGCCCAGCTGGTGTCATCTGTACCGTCTGTGAGGTGACTTTCCTTGTAAAGGTGGTTTTGACGAGTAGAACTTGCTGTTACAGTCGCACCTTTGGCAAAGTCAGTTGCGTACATTTGGTCTAGGGTTGCTTTGAATTCCTTCAAGCGAGCCACATCCGCATCTGCAAATTTTCCTTCTTTATTTGGTGGAATATTGAGAAGGAGTGGGGTTCCACGACCAACAGACTTGAAGTAGATGTCCATCAATTCTTTGAGTGATTTCGGCTGTTGGTTGTCATGATAGAACCAGCCCGAGCGGATCGAAACATCAGCTTCCCCTACAGAGTACATATCACCATCAGGGTCACCATGGTTGAGGTATTCGTTTTTCACATCGTCTGTGATGTTGGCCCGTTTAACTTTATGCCAGACAGGGTCGCCTGCGATTCCCCGTTCATTTCCGATCCAGCGAACGCTTGTCGGCTGAGCAGAGAAGATGGCGATATCTCCTTCGGCTTCTTTGATGTATTTGAACCATTCATCAAAGGTATAGGTTACTTTTTGGGCACCGCTACCACGTGCACCGTCCATCCAAACTTCGATAAATTTCCCTTTGTTACCGTATTTCGGATTACCAAGGATTTCTTTCAGCTGGTTGAGATAGTATTGGTTGTATTCTTTTTCGGTTGCGACATGGTATTTAGGATGGTTGGCATCCCATGGGGATAGGTAAACACCCATGTTCATGTCGTACTTGCTAGCAGACTTGGAAACTTCTTCGAGAAGGTCACCCTTACCATCTTTCCATGGGCTAGCAGCTACGGTATGGTTGGTGTACTTAGATGGATAAGCAACGAATCCGTCGTGGTGTTTAACAACCATAATGGTTCGTTTGAAGCCCGTTTCCTTCAGAGTGCGAATCCACTGGTCAGTATCCAAGTTGGTTGGATTGAAGTATCGAGGGTCTTCTTTCCCATTTCCCCATTCAGAATTGGTATAAGTGTTCATTCCGTAGTGGATGAAGGCTGCCAATTCTTCCTTGTGGTAATCGAGTTGAGCCTTGCTTGGAAGAGGTCCATGATTGCCAATCTCAGTTTCTTTATCTTCTGGATGAGCAACTGGAGGAGTCGGAGTTGTTGGATTGGCTGTATCAGCGATTGGTTCGTATTCAAAGACGATTTCATTCACCCCTTTTTGCTGGATCCTTGCTTCCAAGCTAGCCTTGACTGGACGGTAGCCAGCAATGTCTTTTGCATGGAAGGTGTTGACAAAGGAAACCTCATACTCTTGACCGTCATTGTTATCAACTGTCGCTTCCGCTAGTTCAGTAGTGGTTCCTTTTTGACGGTAGTAAACTTTGAAAGAGCCTTTGTTGACTTTATAGACAACCTTGATGACACGTGTACCGGCAGGCGCTTTGCTGACAACATTGTGATCTTCAGCCCATGTATCTTTTAGCTGTTTATTGACCGCTACGCCATCAATGGACACAATTTCATATTTGTCTTTATTCTTCTGATAGAAGTCCGTCTTCTCAATTTCTTTTTTGAAATTATAGTCAAATGGAGAATCAACAGCTGTCTGTTCGATAAAAGTATCATTATCTTTGACAGGATTTCCTTCTTCGTCTTCGTGTTGGATAACCACACGTCCGTATTCAACTCCCTTGGTCAAGGTAGCAATCCCATCTTGGTTGAAGGAATATTCGTTGCTTCCGATAACAGCTGTTTCGTTCCGAAGCATACGCCCCTCATCGGTAAAGTAGTAACGATTTCCGTTATCTCCTTGGTACCACCCTTTCACACCATATTTGGCAATCATGTCCTTAACCCATTTCAGTTGTTCAGGTGAAAGGACGAGTCCGCCACCAAAGCGATCCTTTTCAGGAACACCATTGTCAACGGTTCCGTGTTGGTGAACACCGAGAACTTTTCCTTGGCTATCGACAATCCCGCCACCAGACAAACCAGATACAGAAGTGGTTTGGTAGGTGATACCGGTTGTTCCCTTATCATCATAGGACTCAACAGATCGGATAGTCCCGTCAGCCTTGTAAAGTTGGCCAGCTAGGATAGGCTGTTTCAGCTCTTTTGAGCTTGAGTCAGTTGGGTAGCCAATCGTACTGATGGCTTCTCCCGGCTGATGTTTTTTGTGCTCCGCTAAAGGCGCAAAGGTTGCTGCTTTGTTTGGACTAGCAATCGGAAGAGGAATAGGAGCTTCTACAAGAGCAAGGTCGTTCTTATAGCCTTTTCCAAACTCCTTCTTGTTCCAGAAATGGATGTCCTTTTCTCTGAATAAAACCGTAGTTCCAGAAGATGGAAGTGAATTTTTCTTTTCGCTGTTTGAACCAACGTTATAGTAGAACTGGGCAGATTTTCCACCACGAATGTGACCTTCGCCAGTTTCTTTATTGGCCTCTAGGAAGTTATGAGCAACGGTAAGAATCAAATTAGGTGCAACAAAGATACCAGATCCTGAAACGAGGTAACGTTGCTCCCCTGCATTGTAAGTGCTGTAAACCATAGTGGCAGCAGTAGCAGGTTGCCCCTCGTAGTTGATGTGTTTGAGGTCTTGTCCACCATTAATGATGGCACGGTTTCCGTTCTCAGCTTCTTTTGGTGCTTCTTCTTTATCCTTTAGAATGCTCTTGGTTTCTACTTTTGGACTAGCTTTCTTGTCAACGATAGTTGTCGTGTCGAGTTCTTTGACAGGTGTGTCTGGATAGGCACGGTCCTGAATTTCTTCAGGGAGCAAATCAGCACTGCTGGTATCGGCAGCAGGTGTTTCTTGTTTTTCGGTCTCTACTCGGCCTTCTTTTTTGACTGGTTCAGCCTTGGTCTCTTCTATATCTGCGACTTGTTTCATTTGCTGATCTAAATTGGATGTTGTGGCAGGAGACGTTTCGTCTGCACGCACGGTTCCAGAAGCAAAAAATGCCAGTCCCACGATAACAGACGCCACACCTACAGTCAACTTCCGAATGCTAAATGTTTGCCCTTTTTCAAAAAGGTATCGATTCATAATATACTCCTAGTTTTTAGAAAGGCAGTCAGCTACTGCCCAAGCCCAAGTCTGACTTGGTTACAACTTGATTTAATGAAAAAACTCTCTGATAATTTGTAAGCCACCTTACCTCCTGTTTATAAAGCGCTTTCATTTTAAGGTAAAAAAATTTAAAAGGTCATTTCTCCCTTAAAATGACTGAAAACTTTTAATATAACAAATATACTAAATTAATGAAAGAATTGCAATAGCAAAAAGCAAAAAAATAAATATAAATTAAAGAAAATCAGTTACTTTTTAAAGAAAAAACGCATCCTTTCAGGGCTCAAACTAAATGAAAGGATACGTTTTGAAAAGAAATTAGAGTATTTTTTTGAGAGACTCTTGGATGGTTTGGGGGTCTGTTTTGGAAGAGAAGCGCTCAAGGACTTGCCCATCTCGACCAATGAGAAACTTAGCAAAATTCCATTCGATTCGTTTTCCTAGCGGGCCAGACTTCTGGTCTTTTAGCCAAACATAAAGAGGATCTGCCTCCTTGCCGTTGACCTTGATCTTGGCAAAGCGAGGAAAAGTAGTCTGATAGTGTAGGCTGCAGAAACTATTGATTTCCTCTGCGCTGCCGGGTGCTTGTCCCATAAACTGATTGCAAGGGAAATCTAGGATTTCAAAGCCCTGATCTTGATAGCGTTCATAGAGTTCTTGAAGTCCCTGGTACTGGGGCGTTAACCCACATCCGGTAGCAGTGTTGACAATCAAGAGCATCTTACCACGATAGCTTTCAAGTGATGTTTCTTGATCATCTTGGTTCAAGACTGAGAAATCGTATAATGAGGTCATTGATTTATTTTCTCCTTAGGATTGCGATTGTTAGGAGTTTTTTCCTCCTGTAGTGATAGAAATGCATTAACCATAGTTCCAAAGATAGCAGCAATACTCAAACCAAATACCAGTAAAGGGATAAGGATATCTGTTTGAAAAAGTTTTTCTAAAAAAATAGAAAGAGGAATTTGTTGGACATAGAGTTTATGGAAACATAGCAAAGTAAATAAACCAATTAGAATACCGAAAAATACACCCCAACTACGAAGGTTGATTTGGCTTTTGCTGTAGCTTTTGTGATGGATTTCGGACGGGTCATCCTTGTCTAAATGTAAGTTGCGAACTGCTAGTCTCGCCCTAGATGAGAGGACGAAGATAAGTCCAAAATAGAGGTAGGGCATGGCATCTCGAACCAACTCTATGAAGCGTCCAAATAGGAGATAGAACAAGAAGAGTAGGAGGGAGGAGTAAATGATTTGGATCAAGAAACGGGCACAAGCCTTGTAAATCATCTCTTGACGGCATTCATCAAAAGGCCCTTGTATGTGAAAGAATAGTTTGAGTAAGCGAGTGGTGAAATCTTCTTTTTTCATGGGAGTAACCTCCTAAATGAGCGATTTTTGATTGATTTCTTTAAAGAGTTGATAGAGAGTATAGAAGTAAACCAAACTAAAAATGATACAGATTATTAGAAATACCAGGTATCTCCAATCCATAGGATTTGTTAAAAGTTGTGGAAAGGATACGAGGATAAAACAGAGAAATGCGTTTAGAAGACGTATTTTTTTTGATTGGATTTTCTGGAATCTCTGTCCCTTGTTCAATACAGGAAGGAATAAAAGAAAGATAATCAAGAAAGGATGCTCAATATGTCCAGAAAGTAGGAAAAAGGTAACAAAGATACTGATAAAAACATGACTGATCAGTAGTCTAGCTAGTGATTGCATAAGACACCTCCTAGTCGTCTTCATGGTCTTTCTTGGCCTTTTGAATGCGAAGAGAGACGATAATTTGCATCATCAGTCCAAAAAAGAACGCTCCCAGTATAGTTTTTAAAAGATGTTTTGAATTCAGAAGAGAACTGATGAAATTTGTATTTTCACTTGTTAGAGTATCGATGAATGGCATTATAAAAAATATCGCTATGCCATAGATCAGACCGGCTCTTAGACCAGGAAAATGTAGCTGTTTGCTTTCTTTTTGACTCAGCATTTCGGGATCAATGGCTGTGATGCCTGTTTTCTTGGTTTGGGAGACCACATAGAGGGCAGCTACCATCGAAATACCAAACACCACGAGAGGATAGCCGATAGCGACAATTTGCGGGTATTTATAGGCAAGAACGAGCGGGATAAGATTGCCAAATGTCATCAGATAAAAGAGAACGATAAAGACCTGATTCCCGATACGATCGGCCTCGCGCCGTTTGTGTTCGTCAAGGGGGCCAGAAATGCCGTATGTGCGTTTGATGAGTTTTTCAGTGAGAGTTTCTTTTTTCATTTGTTTGCTCCTTTTTTAAAAATCGTCTTCCCAAAAGAGGCTATTGAGGTCAGTTTGGAGGCTGCGGGCGAGGTTGAGACAGAGTTCTAGGGTTGGATTGTACTTGTCATTTTCAATCATGTTGATGGTCTGTCTCGAGACACCGATATCTTTGGCGAGCTCGAGCTGAGAAATGCCCAGTTCCTTGCGGAATTCTTTCACACGATTCATAGGGTCTCCTTTCTGATATGTCGTATATATTTGACTATATTATATTCTTTTGGGGATGGGATGTCAAGTATATATGACATATTTTTGAGAATTTTTTTCGAAGAAACTTAGCCTTGTCTGACAAGTGCAAGCTGGTCAGATTTGTGGTAAAATAGATAAGATATGACAAAAGAATTTCATCATGTAACGGTCTTGCTTCATGAAACGATTGATATGCTTGACGTAAAACCTGACGGTATCTACGTTGATGCGACTTTGGGCGGAGCAGGCCATAGCGAATATTTATTAAGTAAATTGAGCGAAAAAGGACATCTCTATGCCTTTGACCAGGATCAGAATGCTATTGACAATGCGCAAAAACGGTTGGCACCCTATATCGAAAAGGGGATGGTAACCTTTATCAAGGATAACTTCCGTCATTTGCAGGCACGTTTGCAGGAGGCTGGTGTCCAGGAAATTGATGGAATTTGTTATGACTTGGGAGTGTCCAGTCCTCAGCTAGATCAGCGTGAACGTGGCTTTTCTTATAAAAAGGATGCGCCACTGGATATGCGGATGAATCAGGAAGCTAGTCTGACGGCCTATGAGGTGGTCAATCATTATGACTATCATGACTTGGTTCGGATCTTTTTCAAGTATGGTGAGGATAAGTTTTCTAAACAGATAGCTCGTAAGATTGAGCAAGCGCGTGAGGTGAAACCCATTGAGACAACGACGGAGTTGGCAGAGATTATCAAGTCAGCCAAGCCTGCCAAGGAGCTCAAGAAAAAGGGGCACCCTGCCAAGCAGATTTTTCAGGCTATCCGAATCGAAGTCAATGATGAGCTGGGCGCTGCAGATGAATCTATCCAGCAGGCCATGGACATGCTGGCTTTGGATGGTAGAATCTCGGTCATTACCTTCCATTCTCTGGAAGATCGCTTGACCAAGCAATTATTCAAAGAAGCTTCAACAGTGGAAGTTCCCAAAGGCTTGCCCTTCATTCCAGATGACCTTAAGCCTAAGATGGAATTGGTATCCCGCAAGCCAATCTTGCCAAGTGCCGAAGAGCTAGAAGCCAACAATCGTTCGCATTCAGCCAAGTTGCGCGTGGCCAGAAAAATTCATAAGTAAGAGGAAAAACATGGCAGAAAGAATCGAAAAAACAAGCCAGTTATTGCAAACGAAGTTCAAAGGTTTTTCACGTGTGGAAAAGGCCTTCTATGTTTCGATTGCTGCAACAATGATTATCCTGGCAATTAGCGTTGTGTTTATGCAGACCAAGCTACTACAAGTTCAGAATGAATTGACCAAGGTCAATGCTCAAATCGAAGAAAAGAAAATCGAGCTAGACGATGCCAAGCAAGAGGTCAATGAATTGATTCGTTCAGAACGTTTGAAAGAGATTGCAAACTCCAAGGATTTGCAGCTGAATAACGAAAATATCCGAGCAACGGAGTAAGAAATGAAACAGTGGAAAGAAAAAATCATCCGTTATGCCGTTCGTAACCGTAAATCTCCAGAAGAAAACCGCCGAAGAGTAGGGAAAAGCCTGAGTTTATTGGCTGTCATACTCTTCGCTGTCTTTTTGGTCAACTTTGCGGTCATTATCGGAACGGGTAGTAAATTTGGGAAGGATTTGGTTCAAGAGGCCAAAAAGGTTCACCAAACAACCAAGACGATTCCTGCAAAACGAGGGACTATATACGATCGTAATGGAACGCCTATTGCAGAGGATGCTACTTCTTATAATATATATGCGGTTATTGACAAGAACTACAAGTCAGCAACAGGCAAAATTCTCTATGTAGAAGATTCTCAATTTAATAAGGTAGCTGAAATTTTCCATAAGTATCTGGATATGGAGGAGTCTTATGTCAAAGAACAGCTTTCTCAGCCAGATCTAAAACAGGTATCTTTTGGAGCTAAGGGAAATGGGATCACCTATGCCAATATGATGGCTATTAAAAATGACCTCAAAACTGCTGGCGTTGAGGGAGTTGACTTTACAACTAGCCCTAACCGTAGTTATCCCAATGGACAGTTTGCTTCTTCCTTTATCGGTTTAGCGCAACTCCATGAAAATGAGGATGGCACCAAACGTTTGATTGGGACATCTGGACTGGAGAGTTCCTTAAATAGCATTCTGGCGGGTACAGATGGGATCATTACCTATGAGAAGGATCGTCTGGGAAATATTGTTCCGGGTACGGAGCAGGCTTCCCAACACATGGTAGATGGAAAGGATGTGTACACAACCCTTTCTAGTCCCTTACAATCCTTTATGGAAACCCAGATGGATGCCTTCCAGGAAAAAGTAAAAGGCAAGTATATGACGGCTACCTTGATTAGCGCTAAAACAGGGGAAATCCTGGCTACGACCCAACGGCCGACCTTCAATGCCGATACCAAGGATGGCATCACAAAAGACTTTGTCTGGCGTGATATCCTCTATCAAAGTAACTATGAGCCAGGATCGACCATGAAGGTGATGATGTTGGCTTCGGCTATTGACAACAATACCTTCCCTGGTGGCGAATACTTTAACAGTAGTGAATTGAAAATAGCTGATGCGACCATTCGAGACTGGGACGTCAATGCAGGTTTGACGAGTGGTGGCACCATGACCTTCTCCCAAGGTTTTGCCCTCTCAAGTAATGTCGGAATGACCTTGCTTGAACAAAAAATGGGAGATGCTACTTGGTTGGATTATCTCAATCGCTTTAAGTTTGGGGTGCCGACGCGTTTTGGTCTGACTGATGAGTATTCAGGTCAATTGCCTGCAGATAATATTGTCGATATTGCCATGAGTGCATTTGGTCAGGGGATTTCTGTAACGCAGACCCAGATGCTACGTGCTTTTACAGCTATTGCCAACGATGGGGTTATGTTGGAGCCGAAATTTATCAGTGCCCTCTATGATCCAAATGACCAGTCTGTTCGTAAGTCTCAAAAGGAAATTGTCGGAAATCCTGTGTCAAAAGTAGCAGCGTCCTCTACTCGGGAGCACATGGTCATGGTCGGAACAGATCCTGTCTACGGTACCATGTACAACCACAGCACAGGAAAGCCAAATGTCAATGTTCCGGGACAGAATGTTGCCCTGAAATCAGGGACTGCTCAGATTGCCGATGAGAAGAATGGGGGCTATCTGACAGGTGAAACCAACTATATCTTCTCAGTTGTGTCGATGCATCCTGCAGAAAATCCTGACTTTATCCTCTATGTAACGGTGCAACAGCCAGAGCATTATTCGGGTGTTCAGCTTGGGGAGTTTGCCAACCCAATCCTTGAGCGAGCTTCTGCCATGAAAGAATCCCTCAATCTTCAGTCAACTGCCAAGAGCTTGGATCAGGTCAGCAAGACGACAAGCTATGCTATGCCAGCTACCAAGGACT
This sequence comes from Streptococcus sp. D7B5, assembly GCF_029691405.1. Lineage (NCBI taxonomy): Bacteria > Bacillati > Bacillota > Bacilli > Lactobacillales > Streptococcaceae > Streptococcus > Streptococcus sp. D7B5. Next base: position 1,127,738 of record NZ_CP121467.1, on the reverse strand, counting down.
TTACTCCGGGTGACCTAGCAGAGGAATTGCGTCGTAACCTGGTCCAACCAATTGTTATCGGAACAGGAACCAAGATTAAGGATCTCTCGGTTTCTGAAGGAGATAATTTGGAAGCCAATCAGCAGATCTTGATTTTGTCTGATAAGGTCGAAGAAATGCCTGATATGTATGGCTGGACAGATGAAAATGTGCAAACATTGGCCAAATGGCTCAATATAGAAGTCGAGTGGGAAGGTAGCGGTAAGACAGTCAAGAAACAAAGTGTCCGTGCCAATACGGCCCTCAAAGACCTTAAAAAAATGAAAATAACTTTAGGAGATTAAGATGATTAGTTCCATTAGTGCTGGAGTTCTAGCCTTTCTATTGACCTTGATAGGTATTCCAGCCTTTATCCGATTTTATCGAAAAGCACAGATTACGGGACAGCAGATGCACGAGGATGTCAAGCAACACCAAGCTAAAGCTGGGACTCCAACCATGGGAGGTCTTGTCTTCCTGATCGTTGCAGTAGTTGTGAGCTTTCTTATTGCTCTCTTTACCCAACAATTGACCAACAATGTCGGCATGATTTTGTTTATCTTGGTGTTGTATGGTTTGGTAGGTTTTCTGGATGATTTCCTCAAGGTCTTTCGTAAGATCAACGAAGGCTTGAATCCTAAGCAAAAGCTTGCTCTCCAGCTCCTTGGAGGAGTGATTTTCTACCTCTTTTATGAGCGTGGTGGCGATATGCTTTCAGTTTTTGGCTACCAAGTTCATTTGGGTTTTTTCTATATTTTCTTTGCCCTTTTCTGGCTAGTTGGTTTTTCCAATGCGGTGAATCTGACTGACGGGATTGATGGCTTAGCGAGTATTTCCGTGGTGATTAGCTTATCGGCCTACGGTGTGATTGCTTATATGCAAAATCAATTGGATATTCTTCTTGTGATTCTTGCCATGATTGGTGGTTTGCTAGGTTTCTTCGTCTTTAACCACAAACCTGCCAAGGTCTTCATGGGAGATGTAGGAAGTTTGGCTCTTGGTGGGATGCTAGCAGCAATCTCTATGGCCCTCCACCAAGAATGGACCCTTTTGTTGATTGGGATTATCTATGTCTTTGAGACAAGCTCTGTTATGATGCAGGTTACCTACTTCAAACTTAGTGGTGGAAAGCGTATTTTCCGTATGACGCCTGTTCATCACCATTTTGAACTTGGAGGATTCTCAGGTAAGGGCAATCCTTGGAGCGAGTGGAAGGTTGACTTCTTCTTTTGGGGAGTTGGGCTTCTAGCAAGTCTCTTGACCTTAGCCTTTTTATACCTGCTGTAAAAATAACCTTTGATAAAAAAATAAAACAGGATGAAGAACAACTTCATCCTGTTTTTGTGTGCTTAAAGGTTAGTTGGAGTCATCCTTTCTTCCTTTTAACATAAAAGTGGCTGTAAGGGCTAGGCTGAGGCCTGCTAAGAAGAGGAGTGGGTTGGATGCTTCTCCTGTTGCTGGCAGCTCTTCTTTAGGAGAATGATTTCCAGCTTTTGCAAGGCTAGGACTAGTTGAAGGTTGTTCAGCCTCGTGTGCCAAGGTTTCTGCATCTGAAGTACTTGGTTTTTCATCTGTACTAGGGGCTGTTCCAGCAGCTTGATAGACGACAGCATAGGTACTGAAATGACTAGTGATGAATTCTGCCTTTCCTTCTCGAACATCGAAATCAAGGGCTTGCAACTCCTTGGTCGGAGTAATATAATAGACCTTTTCTACGCTAGCTGAAATAGGCAAGCGAACCAAGACAGAGCCTTTTGGCTGCAAGCTATGATCTGTTGGATTTTTAAGTTGTAGGTCGTAAGCATCATAGGTCTTGCCAAAGAGTTCCTGAGCTAGGACACGTCGGCTAGAGATATGAGAAATTCCTTCTAGGTCACTGACTCCACCAATAATTTCCACTCCAGTTTCCTTATCTTTTAAGACTCGAACTGGATAATCAGGAAGAGTAAGGGTTGGAGCGGCCTGATCTCCCTGAGTTCCGAAAGGCTCGGTGTACTCAGGTTTTTCAACAGTAGGGGCTTCCTCTTTCCCTGCCGTTCCGATAGGTTCGGTGTATTCAGGCTTTTCTACAGTAGGAGACTCTTCTTGCCCCGCCGTTCCGATAGGTTCGGTGTATTCAGGCTTTTCTACAGTGGGTGGCACTTCTTGCCCTGCAGTCCCGATAGGTTTAGTGTATTCAGGAATTTCAACAGTAGGAGCTGGTTCCTCTCCCTTGCTTGTAGTTGGTTGCTTCTCATCAACTTTCTTTTCATCCTTTTTAGTAAAGACGGCTACGATAGGGCTGCTTGTGGTATTTCCTTGAATGGTATAAGCTTCAATGGCATTTCCAGCTTTGCGATTGGTTTCGTCAGGGATTGGGATTTGAACTTGATTGTCTTGGATTGATAGGATAGTCTGATCCCCACTGGTAACCAGATGCGTTTCATCCACCTTACGCAAAACTAGAGGATCTTTGACTCCTGGGAAGGTCACTGCGATGGCTTCCCAATCTCCAGCTGGTAGGCTTAAGGAAATGGTTTTGTCATTTTCCTTAAGAGGCGCAATGCTCGGGCTATCTATACCAACAGCAGGAGCTTTGATGATATCAAAGGAGTCTAGAGAGATTTTCTTGCGACCTTCTGGCGAATCTGGATCAACTTGTAATGTCAGGGTATGCGGACCGTCAGTGAGATTTGTAAATTCGCCAATAAAAGCTCTCTTTTCAGTTGCACCTGAAGTGTAGAAGTCTAGACTTGGCATTTCTTTGCCATCTAGTGTAACACGTGCTCGTCCAAGAGCGAGGCTCTTTAAGCCAAAGATACGAATACCCGTCCCTGTAAAGGAAATAGTTGCCTGAGCTTCTGAAGCTGCACTAGAGTCGCTGTTGTTAATATCAGCGTATTTTTCCGTACCTCCGTAGAGTTCAGGGTCAGACCAGTCCTTAAACTGGGCACCATACTGGATGCGCGAATCGCGATCATCTATTTTTTCAATCGTATTGCCTGTTCCTGCTAGGATCTTGAAGTAGTCTAATGAAATTTTCGAGCGCTCACTACCACGTCCTTTGTGCTCACGTTTAACACTAAGAGTCAATGTGTGAGGTCCGTCAGATAGTCCTGCGAAGCGACCAATGAGACTACCTTTTTCAGTTGCTCCAGCAGTATGGAAGTCAAGCTCCCCGACTTCTTTGCCATCAATTTTAGCAGTGGCAAGACCTAGTTCAGACGATTTCAGTCCATAGATTTCGATACCAACGCCAGTGAAAGGAATGGTAGCAGTGAGATCTTCGTCTGTGTAGTCTCCTTTTGAAAGGTCAGCAAATTTCTCTGTTCCTCCAAATAATTCTGAGTCTGCCCAGTTTCCAAAGGCAGCTCCGTACTGGATGCGGCTATCTCGGTCGTCCATCAACTCGCTATAGGTTTCGACAGTGGCCTGTTCAGAAACTTGTGTGGAAACTTCGCCCAGCATCGCCTTGACGGTATAAGTATAGGCGAGTTGAGGATTTAGTGATCGGTCGATAAAGTGGGTTTGATTGGTTACAAATTCTCTAGTTGCAGAGGTTTGGCCAGATTCGTCTTTTACTTGTCTTTGGATGACATAGTGGGTAGCGCCTTCTACTTGGTTGAAGGTGAGTTCGGCAGTGACTCCATTTTGTCGAACGGCTGTCAGGCTGGTTACACGACCAGGAAAATGTTCAAAGGTAATGACGTCACCTTTTTGCGTTGCAAGCTGGATACGATTATCTTTAAGGATCGTTGCCTTGACTGGTTTGCCATTGACCATGATTTGGCTAGCTTCGATATTTGGATAATCTACAACCAGGTCTCCACCGACATTTGAAAGGAAGGACAAGCTTTGCAAGTTCTTATCTTTCCATTTCATGCTGACTTCAAAGTTACCACGGGCAACTAATCCAGAAACTTGACCGTCTTTCCAAGCATCAGGAAGGGCTGGCAATGGTGCAATATAGCCAGTGTGTGATTGAAGGAGCATTTCTGCCATCCCACTGGTTGCTCCGAAGTTGCCATCGATTTGGAAAGGCGCGTGGGTATCCCAAAGGTTTTCTAGGGTTGAATACTTGAGCTGTTCAGCGAGTAAGCGATGGGCACGGTTACCGTCCAGCAGACGAGCCCAGAGGTTGATTTTATTGGCCTTAGACCAACCAGTACCACCATCTCCACGGTGGTTGAGGGTTGCACGCGCAGCCTCTAGGTATTCAGCTTGGTCCTTGCTAAAGAGCGTACCTGGGAAGAGACCAACTAGATGGGAAACGTGGCGGTGTTGATTTTCAATCCCTTCATTGGTGAATTGGGGACTGTCCTCCTCGTACCATTCCTTGATGCGTCCCTCTTTGTTGATGTGAAGTGGTTTGAGTTTGTCAAATTTAGCCTTAATCTCTGTAACTAAGTCTTGGTCGACATTCAGATGTCTAGCGACTTCCATGTAGTCGTGGAATAGCTGCCAGACTAGCGATTGGTCAAAGGTGTTTCCGATAGTGATGGTTCCGTGTTCTGGTGAGTAGGATGGAGAAGACACCCAACGGTCACTGGCCTGGTCATAGTGCAAGAAGGAATTCCAGAACTTAGCTGTTTCCTTGAGCATTGGATAAATCTTTTCTTTGAGATAGGTCTCATCCTTGGTGAATTTATAGTAGTCATAGACATTCTGCATCATCCAAGCGTTGGCTGCTGGAGACCAACCCCAATAGTAATTCCAACCTGGAGTAGTCCAGCCAAATGGTGTCGCCTGGGTGTGGACCAGCCAACCATTTTCTTGTCCGTCTTTGGATTCGATACCAGCATATTCTTTGGCAGCAATACGACCATAGTAGCGCATGTCGTCAATGTAATTGATCATTGGCTTGGCTGTTTCAGCCAGGTTGTTCATGTAGGCTGGCCAATAGTTCATTTGCAAATTGACATTGAGGTGGTAGTCAGCGTTCCAAGGTGGATTGTCTACAGCATTCCAGACTCCTTGTAGGTTGGCAGGAAGGGCATCTGTCCGATCACGAGACGAACTGATGAGTAGATATCGGCCGTATTGGAAGAAGAGTTCTTCCAATTTTTGCCCTTTTTCTGGGTTATAGCCTTGAAGGGCCTCTTTAGTCGTTTGAGCAGTCTTGTTTCCGCCTAGATTTAGTTTAACGCGGTTAAAGAGACTTTGATAGTCCTTGATATGGGCCTTTTTAAGTGTTTCGTAGTCTTTGGCCTTAGCTGCTTCGACAATACCTTTAACTGTTTTTTCGAGGTCAATGTCTTTTCGATAGTTGGTTTTTGGATTCTGAGCAAAGTTAGTCTTAGCACTGAGATAGAGGGTCGCATAACTTGCGCCTGTAACGGTTAGTGTCTCATTCTGAACAGTAACTGTTCCATCCGTTTTAATTCCTAAATAGGATGCAAATTGGAGGCCGTTATCTTTAACAGTTCCCTTTAGAAGGATTCCGTTTGCATCTGTAGTGACATGACCATTCTTATAGTTGGAATATTCCCAAGAGTAGTTGCCATTAGCAAGCAAGTCTTCTGTCAAACTGTTCCAAAGGGTAAAGTCAAGTGTCTTGTTTCCTTTTTTGGTCAAGTGGGTCACAGTGACATCATCAGGATAGCTGGAGAAGGTTTCGCGTTTGAAGGTCGTCCCATCTTGGGTGTAAGAAGTGGTCGTAGTGGCTTCTGTGATATCCAGATTACGGTGATAATCAGTTACAGTATCTAGTCCTTTCTTCTGGTTATTAAAGACCATGAAGATATCACCAAAGGCTAGGTAACGTCCATACTGGGTGTTGTTTGGTCCAACTAGATTTTGTTCAGCTAGCTGTTTTGCTTTTTGGCGGTCACCAGCTTCGAGGGCTTTACGTATCTCTGCTAAGACCTTGTAGCGATCCTTGTAGTTTCCTCCGTTATAGTCGGTGCTATCGGGTTGTGGTCCTCCTGACCAGAGGGTCTTTTCGTTGTACTGGATTCTCTCTTCCCCAATGAGTCCGAAAACCTTGGCTCCCATTTCTCCATTTCCGACAGGGAGGGCTTGTTTTTCCCATCCATCATAGGAGGGAGCTGTTGGCTGATCGTAGTTGAGTTGATAGTTTTCTTGCTTTGTCACCGGCTGATCTGCTTTTTCAGGTTCCTTATTTTCTTTAGCTTCTACAATGGCTTCTTCACTAGCTTGACTATTTGTCGTCTGAGTCTTCTCAGCTGGCTTGCTTTCGGAAACTACTGGACTTTCGGCTAGAGACGGATTTGTAGTTTCAGTGGCTTCAGCTGCTTTGGGCTCACTATCAGGCTTAGTGATAGCTTCGACAGAGGTTGCTTCAGTTTGCTTAACCTCAACACTGTCTGCGGCTACAGTGTGGTTGACTAGAAAAACAGCCCCCAGCAAAACAGAAGCAGTCCCAACCGTTAGTTTGCGGATGCTATAGCGACAGGATTTCTCCCAAAATCTTTTGTCCATAGAAATCTCCTTTAGTATTTGGAACCGTTTACATTTTGTAAGACAAATCCCTATATTTTTGTTTCTATTTACCTCCCATTCTACTGGTCATCTAGCATTTGTCAAGAGGTTTTTGGTGAAAAACATATTTGATATTGCTTTTTCTTAAAATAGTAGAAGAAAGAGAGGAAAGGGTGGAATTATTCGTAATTTCATAGTTCAATCTGATTGTAAGACTAGCTTAGAATTGGCTTAACCCTCTCTTGAAAGCGTAAAACAAACTAGTCAGGAAAGTCACTTTATGGTATAATATAGAAGACTCAAAAAGAAACAGGAGAAAAAGAATGGATTTACTTTTAGCAATTATCTTGATTGTGCTAGCTTTTCTAGGAGGAGCTCTTGGAGGGATGTACTTGGTTCGTAAGCAAATCGAAAAAGAATTTGCGGACAACCCACGTTTGAACGCTGAGGCAGTTCGTGCTCTTTTGAGCGCAAATGGTCAAAAACCAAGCGAAGCCAAGGTACAACAAGTTTACCACCAAATCATCCGCCAACAAAAAGCAGCCCTTGCTAACAATAAAAAGAAATAAATAGGAAAAGTCTGGGATGAAAGTTCCAGACTTCTCACTATGTTCAATAGTTCTCAAGGATAAGACTTTTTCCTTGCATTCTATTGATATTTGATTATGATTAAGAGAGAGGCAGTTTCCATTCTATCAAGCTGTCTATCCGTTCATTTAGGACGAGTAATTATGATGAACTATCAATCAGAAAAAAGACTAGAAAGAAGACTGTATGGATAATCGACCGATTGGTTTTTTGGATTCGGGTGTCGGGGGCTTGACTGTTGTTCGTGAGCTCATGCGCCAGCTTCCCCATGAAGAAATCGTCTATATTGGAGATTCGGCACGGGCGCCTTATGGTCCTCGTCCTGCTGAGCAAATTCGTGAATATACTTGGCAGTTGGTCAACTTTCTCTTGACCAAGGATGTCAAGATGATTGTCATTGCTTGTAATACTGCGACTGCGGTCGTCTGGGAAGAAATCAAGGCTCAACTAGACATTCCCGTCCTAGGTGTGATTTTGCCAGGAGCTTCGGCAGCCATCAAGTCCAGTCAAGGCGGGAAAATCGGAGTGATTGGAACTCCCATGACGGTACAATCAGACATCTATCGTCAGAAAATTCATGATTTGGATCCAGACTTACAGGTGGAAAGTTTGGCCTGTCCCAAGTTTGCCCCCTTGGTTGAATCTGGTGCCTTATCAACTAGTGTAACCAAGAAAGTGGTTTATGAAACCCTGCGTCCCTTGGTCGGCAAGGTGGATAGCTTGATTCTGGGTTGTACCCATTATCCGCTCCTTCGCCCCATCATCCAAAATGTCATGGGACCAGATGTAAAACTCATCGATAGTGGAGCAGAGTGTGTACGGGATATCTCGGTTTTGCTTAACTATTTTGAAATCAATCGTAGCCGAGATGCTAACCCGCTTCAGCACCGATTTTACACAACAGCCAGCAGCCAAAGTTTTGCTCAAATTGGAGCAGAATGGCTGGAAAAAGAGATTCATGTGGAGCATGTAACATTATGACAAATAAAATTTATGAATACAAGGACGACCAGGACTGGTATGTCGGTGTCTGGGACGTCTATGGAGGCATCTACAGTCTCATCAAAGATCCGCTTGATCTTGATTTTATGGATTTGGCGCGGATTTTTCGTGATGAGGAAAATGGCTTTCCAATTACGATAACGGTGATGCGCTGGTCTTCTAACTTCCGTCTGCTCTCTTTTATCGTCGAGATTTTAAATGCAGAAGCAGGACGTAACTTGGAAGTCATCCAACGTCAGGGAGCCCTACTCTTGGTAGAAAATGGGCAACTTCTGCATATAGAATTGCCTAAAGAAGGGGTCAATGTTCAAGACTTCTTTGAAACTAGCAAGGTTAGAGAAACCTTGTTGATTGCGACTCGAAACGAAGGCAAGACCAAGGAATTCCGAGCTATCTTTGACAAACTAGGCTATGATGTGGAAAATCTCAATGACTATCCTGACCTGCCTGAAGTAGCAGAAACAGGCATGACCTTTGAAGAAAATGCTAGACTTAAGGCCGAAACCATTTCCCAATTAACAGGCAAGATGGTTCTAGCAGATGACTCAGGTCTCAAAGTCGATGTCCTCGGCGGTTTACCAGGAGTCTGGTCAGCCCGTTTCGCAGGTGTGGGAGCTACTGACCGAGAAAACAATGCCAAACTCTTGCACGAATTGGCCATGGTCTTTGAACTCAAGGACCGCTCAGCTCAATTCCATACAACCCTAGTCGTAGCTAGTCCAAACAAGGAAAGCTTGGTTGTTGAAGCTGACTGGCCAGGATACATTAACTTTGAACCCAAGGGTGAAAATGGCTTTGGTTATGATCCCCTCTTCCTTGTAGGAGAGACAGGTAAATCCTCAGCAGAGCTAACCCTGGAAGAAAAAAATAGCCAATCCCACCGTGCCTTAGCCGTTAAGAAACTTTTGGAGGTATTTCCATCATGGCAAAGCAAACCATCATTGTAATGAGTGATTCCCACGGAGATAGCTTGATTGTGGAAGAAATCCGTGACCGCTATCTGGGGAAAGTCGATGCCATTTTTCACGATGGTGACTCTGAACTCCGTCCTGATTCTCCGCTCTGGGAGGGCATCCATGTCGTCAAAGGCAACATGGACTTTTATGCGAGCTATCCAGAACGTTTGGTGACTCAACTTGGTCCGACCAAGATCATCCAGACTCACGGACATTTGTTTGATATCAATTTCAACTTTCATAAGTTGGACTACTGGGCTCAGGAAGAAGAAGCAGATATCTGTCTCTATGGCCACTTACATGTGCCAAGTGCTTGGATGGAAGGAAAGACGCTCTTTTTAAATCCAGGCTCCATCAGCCAACCACGAGGGACTATCAGAGAATGTCTCTATGCTCGAGTGGAGATTGATGACAGCTATTTTAAAGTAGACTTTTTGACACGTGACCATGAGGTTTATCCAGGCTTGTCCAAGGAGTTTGCTCGATGATTGCCAAGGAATTTGAAGCATTTTTATTGGAGCAGGAAGAGACTTTTCTTACCCCTGCTGAGAATCTAGCAGCCTTGATTGATACCCATAACGCTGACCATGCAATTTTGGTGCTGAGCCAAATCACCTATACCCGTATCCCAGTTGTGACCTTTGACAAACGCTTTGTCGGAACCATTGGGCTGAGAGACATTTTGGCTTATCAAATGGAGCAAGGTTTGACGGATGAGCAGATGGCAACGACAGACATCGTCAATATGACCAAGACAGATGTGGCAGTCGTCGCTCCAGACTATAACATCACTGAAGTCCTCCATAAACTGGTGGATGAACCTTTCTTGCCAGTGGTAGATGATGAAGGAATTTTTCAAGGAATCATCACGCGCAAGTCCATCCTAAAGGCCGTTAATGCCCTCTTACATGACTTTAGTAAGGAATATGAGATTCGATGCAAATGAGAGATAGCATTTCAGACTTTTTAGAGGGAAAGCAGGGTTTGTCTGCCAATTCTAAGCAATCCTATAAGTATGATCTGGAGCAATTTTTAGACATTGTAGGTGAGCGGATCTCTGAGACTAGTCTCAAGATTTACCAAGGCCAGCTGGCCAATCTAAAAATCAGTGCCCAGAAGCGAAAACTTTCGGCCTGTAACCAATTTCTCTACTTTCTCTATCAAATAGGAGAGGTGGACAGTTTTTACCGTCTGGAATTAACCAAACAAGCTGAAAAGAAAACTGAAAAACCAGAGATTCTAGACCTAGACTCTTTTTGGCAGGAAAGTAATTATCCAGAAGGACGCTTGCTGGCGCTTCTTATCTTGGAAATAGGGCTCTTGCCAAGCGAGATTTTAGCCCTTAAGGTTGCAGATATCAATCTTGATTTTCAGGTGTTGCGAATTAACAAGGCTTCCCAACAGAGGATTGTCACCGTACCCACGACCTTGATTCCAGAGCTAGAACCCTTGATGGGACAGACCTATCTCTTTGAAAGGGGAGGGAAAGCCTATTCTCGTCAGTGGGCCTTTCGTCAGCTGGAGTCCTTTGTCAAGGAGAAAGGTTTCCCAGCCTTATCAGCCCAAGCCTTGCGGGAACAGTTCATTCTAAGACAAATAGAAAACAAGGTCGATTTGTACGAAATTGCAAAAAAATTAGGATTAAAAACAGTTCTGACCTTAGAAAAATATAGATAATGGATATTAAATTAAAAGATTTTGAAGGGCCGCTGGACTTGCTCTTGCACCTAGTCTCAAAGTATCAGATGGATATTTACGATGTGCCCATTACGGAAGTCATCGAACAGTATCTAGCCTATGTCTCAACTCTACAGGCTATGCGTCTGGAAGTGACGGGTGAGTATATGGTCATGGCCAGTCAGCTCATGCTGATAAAGAGCCGCAAACTTCTTCCAAAGGTGGCAGAAGTGGCTGATTTGGAGGATGACCTGGAGCAGGATCTCCTCTCCCAAATCGAAGAATACCGCAAGTTCAAGCTCTTGGGTGAGCACTTGGAGGCTAAGCACCAAGATCGGGCCCAGTACTATTCCAAAGCGCCGACAGAGTTGATCTACGAAGATGCGGAGCTTGTGCATGATAGGACGACCATTGACCTCTTTTTGGCTTTTTCAAATATCCTAGCCAAGAAAGAAGAGGAGTTCGCTCAGAATCACACGACTATCTTGCGGGATGAGTATAAGATTGAGGACATGATGGGCATTGTAAAAGAGTCCTTGACTGGACGAGACCAGTTGCGTTTGCAGGATTTGTTCAAGGAAGCCCAGAATGTCCAAGAGATCATTACCCTCTTTTTGGCGACCTTAGAGTTAATCAAAACCCAGGAACTGATCCTCGTTCAAGAGGAGAGTTTCGGAGATATCTATCTCATGGAAAAGAAGGAAGAAAGTCAAGTTGCCCAAAGCTAGACTTGATAGAGAGGAAAGATGAGTACTTTAGCAGAAATAGAAGCGCTCTTGTTTGTAGCAGGTGAAGATGGGATTCGAGTCCGTCAGTTGGCTGAACTCCTCTCACTTCCCCCGACAGGCATCCAGCAGAGTTTAGAAAAATTAGCCCAAAAGTATGAAAAAGACCAGGATTCGAGCTTGTCCCTGATTGAGACAGCGGGAGCATACAGATTGGTGACCAAGCCTCAATTTGCAGCGATTTTGAAGGAATACTCCAAGGCGCCCATTAACCAGAGTCTGTCTCGGGCTGGCCTTGAGACCTTGTCCATCATTGCCTACAAGCAGCCGATTACCCGAATTGAAATTGATGCTATCCGTGGGGTCAATTCGAGTGGAGCTTTGGCAAAGTTGCAGGCATTTGATTTGATACGAGAAGACGGGAAAAAAGAAGTGTTGGGTCGCCCTAACCTCTATGTGACTACGGATTATTTCCTAGATTACATGGGGATCAATCATTTGGAAGAACTGCCAGTGATTGATGAGCTTGAGATTCAAGCCCAAGAAAGCCAATTATTTGGTGAAAGGATAGAAGAAGATGAGAATCAATAAATATATTGCCCACGCAGGTGTGGCCAGTAGGAGAAAAGCAGAAGAGTTGATCAAGCAAGGCTTGGTGACGGTCAACGGCCAAGTGGTGCGTGAACTCGCAACGACCATCAAGTCTGGTGACAAGGTCGAAGTTGAAGGTCAACCTATCTACAACGAAGAAAAGGTCTACTATCTGCTTAACAAACCACGCGGTGTGATTTCCAGTGTGACAGATGACAAGGGTCGCAAGACGGTTGTGGATCTCTTGCCCAATGTCAAAGAACGTATTTACCCAGTTGGACGTTTGGACTGGGATACATCCGGTGTCTTGATTTTGACCAATGATGGGGATTTTACGGATGAAATGATTCACCCTCGTAATGAGATTGACAAGGTTTATGTCGCGCGTGTTAAAGGTGTGGCCAATAAGGATAATCTCCGCCCTTTGACGCGTGGAGTGGAGATTGAGGGCAAGAAAACCAAGCCAGCTGTCTATGAGATTCTCAAAGTGGATCCAGTAAAAAATCGCTCAGTAGTGCAGTTGACCATCCATGAAGGACGTAACCATCAGGTTAAAAAGATGTTTGAAGCTGTCGGCCTCCAAGTGGACAAGTTGTCACGGACACGTTTTGGACACCTAGACTTGACAGGCCTTCGTCCGGGAGAATCTCGTCGCCTTAACAAAAAAGAAATCAGCCAACTACACACCATGGCTGTAACCAAGAAATAATGAAACGAATCTTAATAGCGCCAGTACGCTTTTACCAACGTTTTATCTCACCAGCCTTTCCACCCTCTTGTCGTTTTGAGCCTACTTGTTCCAACTACATGATTCAAGCTATTGAAAAACATGGCTTCAAGGGTGTCTTGATGGGCTTGGCTCGGATTTTGCGTTGTCATCCTTGGTCGAAAATAGGCAAAGATCCTGTGCCAGACCACTTTTCACTCAAACGAAATCATAAACAAAAAGAATCAGCCTGATTCTTTTTGTTTACTCTAGAAAGGAAGTTGGAAGATTAAGATTTCCACTATCCTTCTCCTATAAAAAGTGGTAAAATGGAGGACAGAAAGAAGGAACTGATATGACAACATTATTTTCAAAAATCAAAGAAGTAACAGAAATCCCTGCAATCTCAGGTCATGAGGCACCTGTCCGGACCTATCTTCGTGAAAAGTTGACACCGCATGTGGACGAAGTGGTGACAGATGGATTGGGTGGTATTTTTGGTATCAAACATTCAGAAGCTGCCGATGCACCCCGTGTTTTGGTCGCTTCTCATATGGATGAAGTTGGTTTTATGGTCAGCGAGATTAAGCCAGATGGGACCTTCCGTGTCGTTGAAATCGGTGGTTGGAATCCAATGGTAGTCAGCAGCCAACGCTTTAAACTCTTTACTCGTGATGGTCGTGAAATTCCTGTGATTTCAGGTTCTGTTCCGCCACATTTGACACGTGGAACAGGTGGCCCAACCATGCCAGCTATCTCTGATATCATTTTTGATGGTGGGTTTGCGGATAAGGCTGAAGCAGAAAGTTTTGGCATCCGTCCAGGTGACACCATTGTCCCTGATAGTTCCGCTATCTTGACAGCCAATGAAAAAAATATCATCTCAAAAGCTTGGGACAATCGCTACGGTGTCCTCATGGTAAGCGAGCTAGCTGAAGCTTTATCAGGTCAAAAACTCGGAAATGAACTCTATCTTGGCTCTAACGTCCAAGAAGAGGTTGGTCTCCGTGGGGCTCATACTTCCACAACTAAGTTTGACCCAGAAGTCTTTCTGGCAGTTGACTGTTCACCTGCTGGTGATGTTTATGGTGGCCAAGGTAAGATTGGGGACGGAACCTTGATTCGCTTCTACGATCCAGGTCACTTGCTTCTCCCAGGTATGAAGGATTTCCTTTTGACAACGGCTGAAGAAGCTGGTATCAAGTATCAATACTACTGTGGAAAAGGCGGAACGGATGCTGGAGCAGCTCACCTGAAAAATGGAGGTGTTCCATCTACAACTATCGGTGTCTGCGCTCGTTATATCCATTCTCACCAAACTCTCTACGCGATGGATGACTTCCTAGAAGCTCAAGCTTTCTTGCAAGCCTTGGTGAAAAAATTGGACCGCTCAACGGTTAATTTGATTAAAAATTATTAAACATAAGGGAGGTGGTCAGGATGGCAGAACCAAACCTAGAAAGCCTTATAAAAGATCTCTATAACCATGCCCGTCAGGGCTTGAGTGAAGATTTAGTTGCTGCTCTCCTAGAGACTGCTAAAAAACTACCTACTACAAATGAGCAATTACTAGCAGTGCGACTCTCAGGACTGGTCACTCGTGAATTGCTCATCAATCCCAAACACCCGGCACCTGAATTGATCAACTTGGCGCGCTTTATCAAAAGAGAAGAAGCCAAGTATAGAGGCACTGCAGTTTCTGCTATCATGTTTGGAGAGCTATTTAAAATGCTTTGATTCCATTGTGAATCAAAGCATTTTTTTTACGTTAGAAAAAATATTCTTGACTAGGAGACAAAAAACCACCTAAATTAAGGTGGATTCTTACCAATTAAATTTGTTCAGCGATGACCTTTTCAGCAAGGTTCATGGCGTGGTCAGATACACGAGTGTAGTGGGAAATGATGTCGATAAAGTTGACTCCGGCTTGTGTAGAACACTCACCCTTGTTAAGGCGTTTGATGTGGGTCTTTCTGAGAACGCGTTCCATATTGTTGATTTCTTTATGGCGTTCAATCAGACTCTGAGCTTTTTCAATATCATTGTTTTCCACACTATCAAGGGCATCCTTGATGAACTCAGTGGTAGCGTGATAAATCTCAGCTAGCTCTTTCAAAGCGGCCTCAGAGAACTGAACATTCTTGCGTTGGAGATAGTCTGTTAGGTTGATTAACCCTTCTGCGTGGTCTCCAATCCGTTCCAAATCACGTGATGAGTCAAGAATATTGGTTAAAATTTCACTTTCCTTTTGACTCAAGGATTCGCTTGAGAGTCTGATGAGGTAACGAGTGAGTTTTTCATCGATGGTGTTGATGGCTTCCTCTGTCTTGTGCCCTTTTTCAGCTACCTTTTCATCCAAACTGATGATATAGGTATAAGAAAGGTCAAAAGCTTTGGCTGCATAGTTCCCTAAGTGCAAAAGTTCTTTTTTAGCATTTCCTAGAGCGATAGAAGGCGCCTGTTTGATGAGTTGTTCATCCAAGTAGAGAGCCTCGTATTTAACAACTTCATCTTCACCAGGAATGATCTTGGTCACAAGGTAAGCTAAGGCACCGATGAATGGGAACTGGATAATGGTATTTGTAATATTAAAGGTCCCGTGTGCAAAGGCGATGGTCATTTCTGGAGCTAGATTGAGTGCAGATTCAAACCATTGAATCAAGCCAGTGAAAGGAACAAGGAGGACAATACAGATAACCGTACCAATCACGTTAAAGGCAACGTGGGCACCAGCAACACGTTTGGCAGCGATATTGGCTCCAAGAGAAGCAATGATGGCTGTAATGGTCGTTCCGATATTATCACCAAACAAGACCGGTAGAGCACCTTGCAGGTCAATCAAACCACTTGCGTATAAGTTCTGTAAGATACCGATAGTTGCGGATGAAGCTTGAATGAGTAGGGTCAGTCCAGTTCCGACAAAGACACCTAGAATAGGACTCTTACTTAGTTCAACCATGTAGTCTCTAAAGACTTGCAGGTCTTTTAGGGGTTCCATTGCACCGCTCATAAGATTGAGAGCGAAGAAGATACCTCCTACACCAAAGATAATCCGTCCGATGTTATTGATGGAGCGATTCTTGGTGAAGAAGAGACAAACCGCTCCGATAAAGAGCATAGGTAAGGCGTAATCTCCTAGCTTAAAACCGATGATAAAGGATGTAACGGTGGTTCCAATATTGGCACCCATGACAATACCGATAGCCTGACGCAAGGTCAAAAGTCCTGCACTGACAAGTCCCACTGTAATGACTGTAACACCAGAACTTGATTGAATCAGCGCCGTCATACCGATACCAACCAGCACACCGAAGAAGGGATTGCTAGTATATTTGTCAATGTAAAAACGAAGGCGATCTCCAGCAGCTTGTTGCAAACCGTCTCCCATGGTCTTGATACTATATAAAAATAGTCCCAGACCACCTAAAAAGTGAAATAAAATTTCCTGCCAATTAATGGACATTTCTTTTTCCTCCGAAAAATAATAACGGAATTTCTCCTATTCTATTTTAAAGGATAAAAGTAAATCTCACAAGTGTTTAGCTGAAATTTCCATAAGAAACAAGAACTTTCTTTTAAAATGAGAGATAGTTTCCCTTTAAGATAGATGATTTATAGGATTGTGTCCAAATTTTACTGATTATTATCCTAGTTATAGTTTTTATGTTAAATAGATTGACATCGCTTTCATATAGGATAAAATGAAGATGATCCTGTTCTGGTGGTGTACACTGAGAACAGTTACTTTTTATCAAAAAGTGAAGCGCTTACTTTATATTTTATTAGGAGGATAAGATGAAAAATCTATTTTTTGAAAAACGTTGCCGTTACAGTATTCGTAAGCTGTCAATCGGGGCTTGTTCCTTGATAATTGGTTCAGCTTTATTTGCGAGCCCAGCTCTTGCGGAACAGGTTGGTGTTCCTGAAACAGCTGCAAATACGAGCGCCCAAGCTACAAGTGCGAGTGAAACCGCTAATCCAGACACTGCAGCTATCGAAAAACAATTAGAGGAAACTGAAAACAAAGTAGCTGAGCAACCAATTTCAGAAAACACTCCAGCAATAACGGATCTGGTTAATGAAAAAGAAGAAGCGAAGCCAGCTCTGACAGATAAAACTGAAAAACCTGCTCAACCAACTGAAAAAGAAGAAGTCAAACCAGCGGAAGCTCCTCAAGTGACTGAGAAGAAAGCCGACAAACCGACTCTAGCAGACGTTCCTAAAAATGAAGAAAAGAGTCTCCGACCAAAAGAAATCAAATTTGATACTTGGGAGGATTTGTTGAAATGGGAACCGGGTGCGCGTGAGGATGATCCCATTAACCGTTCATCAGTTGAACTCGCCAAGCGCCATAGAGGCCAGTTGGTTAATGAAAAAGCAAGCAGAAGAGCCAAGGTTCAAGCTCTAGCAAATACCAACTCAAAAGCTAAAGACCACGCTTCTGTCGGTGGTGAGGAATTCAAGGCCTACGCTTTTGATTACTGGCAATACTTGGATTCAATGGTCTTCTGGGAAGGTCTAGTTCCAACTCCAGATGTCATTGATGCCGGTCACCGCAACGGAGTTCCCGTTTATGGAACACTCTTTTTCAACTGGTCAAATAGCATTGCCGACCAAGAGAAATTTGCAGCTGCCTTGAAACAAGATGCAGATGGCACCTTCCCTATCGCACGGAAACTTGTCGATCTTGCTAAGTACTATGGATTTGATGGATATTTCATTAATCAGGAAACAACGGGGGAATTGGTAGCACCTCTTGGTGAAAAAATGCGCCAATTCATGCTCTATACAAAAGAATATGCAGCTAAGGTCAACCACCCAATCAAGTATGCTTGGTACGATGCCATGACCTACAAATATGGTCGTTACCACGAAGATGGTCTAGGTGATTACAACTACCAGTTCATGCAAAAAGAAGGAGACAAAGTCCCTGCAGATCAATTTTTTGCCAATTTCAACTGGAACAAGGAAAAGAATGACCACTCCGTAGAGATGGCAAAATGGCTAGAACGTAGCCAGTATGATGTCTTTGCAGGCTTGGAATTGCAACAAGGTGGCTCTTATAAGACCAAAGTCAAATGGGATGCCCTCTTAGATGAAAAAGGCAAGTTGCGTTTGTCACTTGGACTTTTTGCACCAGATACGATTACCAGTCTAGGAAAAACAGGCGAAGACTACCACAAGAACGAAGATATCTTCTTCACAGGCTACCAAGGAGATCCAACGGCTCAAAAACCAGCTGACAAAGAGTGGTATGGGATTGCCAATTTAGTTGCTGACCGCACACCAGCAGTTGGCCGAACCTTCACGACCTCTTTTAATACAGGCCATGGTAGAAAGTGGTTTGTAGACGGTAAAGTTTCTAAGGATTCTGAGTGGAACTACCGTTCGGTTTCAGGTGTCTTGCCAACATGGCGCTGGTGGCAGACTTCAACGGGGGAAAAACTTCGTGCAGAATATGACTTTACAGATGCCTATAATGGAGGTAACTCCCTTAAATTCTCAGGTGATGTAGCTGGTAAGACGGACCAGGATGTGAATTTGTATTCTACCAAACTAGAAGTAACTGAAAACACCAAACTTCGGGTTGCCCACAAGGGAGGAAAAGGCTCTAAAGTTTATATGGCCTTCTCTACGACTCCAGACTACAAATTTGAGGATGCAGCTGCATGGAAAGAACTGACTCTCTCTGATGACTGGAAGAATGAAGAATTTGACCTTAGCTCACTAGCTGGAAAAACCATCTATGCAGTCAAACTCTTCTTCGAGCATGAAGGTTCTGTAAAAGATTACCAGTTCAACCTAGGACAATTAACTATCTCGGACAATCACCAAGCGCCACAAGCACCTACAGGTCTCTCAGTAGTGAAACAATCTCTTAAGAATGCTCAAGAAGCTGAAGCAGTGGTTCAGTTTGCGGGTAACCAAGATGCAGATTTCTATGAAGTCTACGAAAAAGATGGGGATAACTGGCGTTTGTTGACAGGATCATCTGCTTCCACTATCTACTTGCCAAAAGTTAGCCGCTCTGCTAATGCGACTGGTAGGACTCAGGAATTGAAAGTCGTTGCGGTTGGTAAAAATGGACTTCGTTCTGAAGCAGCGACGGCATTCTTTAACTGGGGGATGACAGTTCAGGATACGACCCTCCCAAGACCTTTGGCTGAAAATATTGTTCCAGGGGCAACAGTTATCGGTAGCACTTTCCCAAATACTGAAGGTGGAGAAGGCATCGAAGGTATGTTGAACGGTACCATTACTAGCTTGTCAGATAAGTGGTCTTCAGCTCAGTTGAGCGGTAGTGTGGATATTCGCTTGACCAAGCCACGTACCGTTGTTAGATGGGTCATGGATCATGCGGGAGCTGGTGGAGAATCCGTAAACGACGGTTTGATGAATACCAAGGACTTTGATCTTTACTACAAGGATACAGACGGTGAGTGGAAACTAGCCAAGGAAGTCCGTGGCAATAAAGCGCACGTGACAGATATCACTCTTGACAAACCAATTACTGCTCAAGACTGGCGCCTAAAAGTTATCACTTCAGATAATGGGACACCTTGGAAAGCCATTCGCATCTATAACTGGAAGATGTACGAAACACTAGATACAGAAAGTCAAAATATTCCAATGGCTAAGGTAGCTGCCCGTTCACTTGGAAACCATCAAGTTCAACTAGGCTTCTCTGATGTTCCAGCGGGTGCAACTATCACCGTTTACGACAAGGCAGATTCACAAACACCGATTGCAACTTTGAAGTCTGAAACTGGAGGCGACTTGGCAACAGCACCATTGGGCTTTGACAAGCAACCAACTCTCCTCTACTATCGTACCCAACTACCTGGAAAAGAAATCAGTAACACCTTGGCAGTAGCGATTCCGCAGGATGAGAGAAAAATTGTTGCAGTTAGTCTTGAAAAAGGGCCTAAGAAGACAGTTTATAAAGAGGGAGAAAAACTGGACCTTAGAGGCGGCACTCTCCGTGTTCAATACGAAGAGGGACAAGCCGATGAGCTGATCAACCTTACTCATTCAGGTGTGACAGTATCTGGCTACAACGCTCATCAAAAAGGGGAACAAAAGCTCACAGTTAGCTATCTTGGACTTCCAGTAAGCGGTGACTTGAAGGTACAAGTGACTGGTCAAGATGAAGGAAAACCAAAGGAAGTAGCAGGTCTGTACATTACTCAGAAACCGAAAACGGACTATCTAGTAGGAGAGCAACTGGATCTTGCAGAAGGGCGCTTCGGCATTCTCTATGATGATGAGACAGAAGAAAGCCATGCCTTCACGGATCAAGGTGTTGAAATTACGGGCTACGATGCTCAAAAGACTGGTCGTCAGACCTTGACCCTTCATTACAAGGGACACACAGCTGAGTTTGACGTCTTGGTTTCTCCAAAAGCAGCTGTCAACGACGAGTACCTCAAACAAGAAATTACTGCTGCCCAAGGCCGTCAGTCAACCCTTGCCTACACCTTCTCAAGCGAGGACAAACAAGCAGCACTAGTAGAGAAGCTCAATGCAGCGAAAGCTGTAGCAGAAAACCATAATGCTAGCCAAGAAGAAGTCAACCAGGCTTTGAATGAGTTGAAACAAGCAGGGACAGACTTGGATGGAAATCAACGTTATCAGACTGCTAGAGAAGAATTGGAAGGTTTGCTCGAATCCCTTCGTGAAAAAGATTCTCAAGCTGAGTTGATTGCCCAAGCAGAAACTTTGTTGGCTTCAGAGATGCCAACTCCACAAGATTTTGCGGAAATGAAAGAAAAGCTAAATAAGAAACTAGCTCCTGCAGAAGAAAGTCACCATGTTGGTAGCATGGATCCTAATGAAGTGGCCCCAACAGTTGAAGCCCTCCCTGAACTAGTTGTTGAAACTGAAACAACAGCCTTTGAACGTCAAGAGCGACCAAATGTGGATCTTCTGAAAGGTCAACGTCAACTTGTCCAAAAAGGAGTTGAAGGTCAAGTCCGCCACTTTGTAGAAGTAGATAGCCAAGGCAAACGCACTCTTCGTTCGACTGAGGTAGTCAAGGAAGCAATCCCAGAAATCACCGAAGTTGGAACAAAAGTTCTATCAAGCAACCAACCAGCTGAAGGTGTGAAAGATTTAGTTCTAGAAACTCCGAAACTGGAAGTTGAAGAGGGAACAGTTTCCTTCGAACGTCAAGAACGACCAAATGCAGCCCTTCTCAAAGGCAAACGCCAGCTAGTTCAAGCAGGCGTTGAAGGCCAAGTTCGTCGCTTTGTAGAAGTTGATGCTCAGGGCAAACGCACCCTTCATTCTACTGAGGTTCTCAAGGAAGCTCTTCCAGAAATTGTCGAAGTAGGAACGAAAGAAGAGCAAGTCTCACAAACAAGAGATCAAGCTCTTTCAGCAGCACCAGCAAAAATTGAAGAAGTAAGTAAAGAGCTTCCAAATACGGGAGCGACAAGAGATGCTAGTCTAGTAGCGCTGGGACTCCTCGGACTAATGAGTGGCTACGGCTTGCTTGCTGGAAAGAAGAGAGAAGACTAATCAGATTTACGAATCTTGGATTTTCTCATAAAAATAAAAAACAAGGTTTGACTGTAGATTAGTCAGGCCTTGTTTTTAGTTTTGAAATTGAAGAGTAAATTTGAAGCTAGATTTTTGTTATTCAATTCCTTGGATAAATTTTTGGAAACGATAGGTGTCGAAATAAATATTGGATGCAACTAATTTATCAAATTCATCGAATTTCAGAAATTCTGCGACATCCAGTTCAAGTTCTTTTCCTTGAGGAGAATGTAGACGGTAGCGATTTAAAGCTGAGACTGCTCGACCATCAACAAGTAATTGCTTCACTTCAAGATGCTGGCTCAAAGCATAGAATTGGCCTGCACCTTGCAAATAAATATCACGTCCTTGTCGAATTTTTATACTATCGCACATGCCATAGTCAAAGTTTTCAGCTACGAAATCTTCCCAGCCTCCCTCATTTACTGCCGTAAAATAGCTTTCTGCAAGTGTTTTTGTATCCATTTGGAACCTCCTGTAAAATAATTGGGCTATGATGAATATCACGAAATATTTTGCCCACTTAAGAGTATACAAAAGGAAATATGACTACAGGTTGTCATATTGCTGAAGATTTTTTTTGAGAGTACTGACCAGTAGATTTTGTAAGTGACTTGGAGATACGACCTTTACTTGATAACCAAAGCTTAAGAGTAAATCAAAAAATGCAGGAGTTAAAGCTCTGAATGCTTGAACTTTTATTATTTCGTCCTCGACTCTGATTTCTTCTTCCGTGAAGTGATCGTAGATTTTTGGGAGTGCAAATCTTGTAAAAACTAGTTCGATTTCTTCTCTTTGCCCCTCCACTTTATTTTTGGGGGGATTTAAAAAAAGCTCTAACTTTTCTTGAGATAAACGTGGATAATCGAATGGTTTATCTTTTATCTCCACTAGTTCTAGTTCACGAATTCGAGTTAATTTAAAAATACGAAAATCTAATTTTTCTAAGCAGTAACCGATAACATACCAAGCATTCAGTTTATAGATCAATCTGTATGGAATAACCGTTCGCTGACTTTTCTCTTGCTTTTTCGAATAGTAAGAAAAAGAAATCATCTGTTCAGTTTGTATCGCTTCCTCAATGTCTAGTAAATAATTTGTATTAAGAGTCCAGGAACTGAGATCAAAGTAAAAAGGACTGTTTGCTCTTGCAATATCTTGAGAAGAAAGCTTGTGTTCGATACTGTCAAGACTTGAATGACCAACGATTTTACTAACATTTTGGCTCATATTAATGATAAACTGTCTCTCTTCCTCAGTGAAAAAGTTCCTGTCTATCTTATAGTCGCTTGGTATATAGAAACCTCCCTTATCTCCGCGTTCCGAATAGATTGGGATCCCCGCTAAACTGAGTGTATCCATGTCCCTATATACAGTTCGAGTAGATATTTCAAACCTCTCTGCAATCTCTTTAGCTGTTATCCTCTTCTTATTTAAAAGAGACAGTAGAATATAGATTAGTCTTTCTAATTTCATGATAGCAATTCCCCTTCTTTTAATCTCAAATAGCACAAACTGAAGAAACTATTTTAGTTATATTGTATAATAAGAAACCTAGCAATTCAAAAAGAAGGACTGTAGAGTTTAGAATATTAAAGGATTAAAATCTTAGAAAGAGAATAGTATAGAAGTAATTAGGCAGATCAATCAAGAAATTTGCCTAAATTATTCCAACCGAATTATGTAAAGATTGCTCTTTTCCGGACTGCAATCCTAGGTTTTTAGGTTAATAGATAGAAGAAAGAACTAGAAAAGTTTAGGGTTTTTCTATCTCTTTTGCGGATTTTGTGATATAATTAACACGTATAAAAAAAGAAGGAGTCATATCTAATGGCAAAATTGACTGTTAAAGACGTTGACTTGAAAGGGAAAAAAGTTCTCGTTCGTGTTGACTTCAACGTACCTGTTAAAGATGGCGTGATTACCAATGACAACCGTATCACTGCAGCTCTTCCAACTATCAAGTACATCCTTGAACAAGGTGGACGTGCAATCCTCTTCTCTCACCTTGGACGTGTAAAAGAAGAAGCAGACAAAGAAGGTAAATCACTTGCTCCTGTAGCTGCTGACTTGGCTACTAAATTGGGACAAGAAGTTAAATTTATCCCAGGTGTTACACGTGGTGCTGAATTGGAAGCCGCTGTTAACGCTCTTGAAGATGGACAAGTTCTCTTGGTTGAAAACACTCGTTTCGAAGATGTTGATGGCAAGAAAGAATCTAAAAACGATCCTGAGCTTGGTAAATACTGGGCATCACTTGGAGACGGTATCTTCGTAAACGATGCATTTGGTACAGCTCACCGTGCACACGCATCTAACGTTGGTATCTCAGCAAACGTTGAAAAAGCAGTTGCTGGATTCCTTCTTGAAAACGAGATTGCTTACATCCAAGAAGCAGTTGAAGCTCCAGAACGTCCATTCGTAGCGATTCTTGGTGGTTCAAAAGTTTCAGACAAGATTGGTGTTATCGAAAACTTGCTTGAAAAAGCTGATAAAGTGCTTATCGGTGGTGGGATGACTTACACATTCTACAAAGCTCAAGGTATCGAAATCGGTAACTCACTTGTAGAAGAAGACAAATTGGATGTTGCGAAAGCTCTTCTTGAAAAAGCAAACGGCAAATTGATCTTGCCAGTTGACTCAAAAGAAGCAAACGCATTTGCTGACTACACTGAAGTGAAAGACACTGAAGGTGAAGCAGTAGACCCAGGTTTCCTTGGTTTGGATATCGGTCCAAAATCTATCGCTAAATTTGACGAAGCTTTGACTGGTGCCAAAACAGTTGTATGGAACGGACCTATGGGTGTATTTGAAAACCCTGACTTCCAAGCTGGTACAATCGGTGTCATGGACGCTATCGTGAAACAACCTGGTGTTAAATCAATCATCGGTGGTGGTGACTCAGCTGCTGCAGCCATCAACCTTGGCCGTGCAGACAAGTTCTCATGGATCTCTACTGGTGGTGGAGCATCAATGGAACTCCTTGAAGGTAAAGTATTGCCAGGACTTGCAGCTTTGACTGAAAAATAAATAGTTTAACTAAAGGAAGATGGTGTGACCATCTTCTTTTTAATTTAATTTATAAATAGGTGGAATTTTTCTATAAATAAAAAAAGAGTAAATATTTGCATCCTGCCTTGTAAAGTGCTAGTATAAAAAGTAACGACTAAATTTAGATAAGGAAAAGGATTATAATGAAAAATAAAAAAGAAGTCTATGGATTTCGTAAAAGCAAAGTTGCGAAAACGTTGTGTGGTGCTGTTTTAGGAACTGCTTTGATTGCTTTTGCAGACAAAGGAGTATTTGCTGATGAAGTTACAGAGACAACTAGTACAAGTACAGTTGAGGTAGCTACTACAGGGAACCCAGCCACAAATCTACCTGAAGCTCAGGGTGAAATGAGCCAAGTTGCCAAAGAAAGCCAAGCTAAGGCTGGTTCTAAAGACTCAGCTTTGCCAGTAGAAGTATCATCAGCTGATTTGGATAAAGCAGTTGCTGATGCAAAATCTGCAGGAGTTAAGGTGGTTCAAGATGGAACAAAAGACAAAGGAACAGCTACAACTGCTACAGAAAATGCTCAAAAACAAGATGAAATTAAAAGCGACTATGCTAAACAGTCTGAAGAAGTAAAGACAACGACTGAAGCATATAAAAAGGAAGTCGCAGCTCATCAGGCTGAAACAGATAAAATCAATGCTGAAAACAAAGCTACTGAAGATAAGTATCAAGAAGATTTGAAAGCTCATCAAGCTGAGGTTGAAAAAATCAACACTGCTAATGCGACAGCAAAGGCAGAATATGAAGCGAAGCTAGCTCAATATCAAAAAGACTTAGCAGCTGTTCAAAAAGCTAATGAAGACAGTCAGCTTGATTATCAAAACAAGCTTTCAGCTTACCAAGCAGAATTGGCGCGTGTTCAAAAAGCAAATGCTGAAGCTAAAGCAGCTTATGAAAAAGCAGTAAAGGAAAATACTGCTAAAAATGGTGCACTCCAAGCTGAAAATAAAGCTATTAAGCAACGCAATGCAACAGCCAAAGCCAACTATGACGCTGCCATGAAGCAGTATGAAGCAGATCTTGCGGCTATTAAAAAAGCTAAGGAAGATAATGATGCTGATTACCAAGCCAAATTAGCAGCTTACCAAGCAGAGCTGGCACGTGTTCAAAAGGCAAATGCTGATGCTAAAGCAGCTTATGAGAAGGCTGTTGAAGAAAACACAGCTAAAAATACAGCCATTCAAGCTGAAAATGAAGCCATTAAGCAACGTAATGAGACGGCTAAAGCGACTTATGAAGCAGCGTTGAAGCAATATGAAGCAGATTTGGCAGCAGTAAAGAAAGCCAACGAAGACAGTGAAGCTGACTACCAAGCTAAGCTAGCTGAATACCAGACAGAACTAGCCCGCGTTCAAAAGGCAAATGCTGATGCTAAAGCAGCTTATGAGAAGGCCGTTGAAGACAACAAGGCAAAAAATGCAACGCTCCAAGCTGAAAACGAAGAAATCAAGCAACGGAATGCCGCAGCTAAAACTGACTATGAAGCCAAATTAGCTAAATATGAAGCAGATCTTGCCAAATATAAGAAAGAGTTGGCTGAGTATCCGGCTAAGTTGAAGGCTTATGAAGATGAGCAGGCCCAAATTAAGGCAGCACTTGTAGAACTTGAAAAGAAAAAAGATCAAGATGGTTACTTGTCTAAGCCATCTGCTCAGAGCTTGGTTTATGATTTAGAACCGAATGCTCAACTTGACCTCAAAACAGAAGGAAAACTTCTTACAGCAGCAGCTGTTGATGAAGCCTTTAAGAAAGACACAGACCAGTATGGTAAAAAGAATCTTCAGTTAGACAACCTGAATGTCAAGAATTTGGAAAACGGTGCTACTACTTCTTCAGTAGAATTGTATGGGAACATCAATAACAAATCTGACTGGACCACCAATGTAGGGAATAAAACTGAAGTTAAATGGGGATCTGTTCTTCTAGAACGTGGTCAAAGCGTAACAGCGACTTATACCAACCTTCAAAATTCCTACTACAACGGTAAAAAGATTTCGAAGATTGTTTACAAATATACTGTAGATCCTTCTTCTCAATTTAAAAATCCTAGTGGGAAAGTTTGGTTGGGAATCTTTACTGACCCTACTCTAGGAGTCTTTGCTTCAGCCTATACGGGTCAAGTAGAAAAAGATACTTCGCTTTTCATTAAAAATGAATTCACCTTCTATGATGAAAATGATCAGCCAATTAATTTTGATAACGCCCTTCTTTCTGTAGCCTCACTTAACCGTGAGCACAACTCTATTGAAATGGCCAAGGATTATAGTGGTAAGTTTGTTAAAATCTCTGGCTCATCCATCGGTGAAAAGAATGGCATGATTTATGCTACTGAAACCTTGAACTTTAAACAAGGCGAAGGTGGATCTCGTTGGACCATGTATAAAAATAGTCAACCTGGTTCTGGTTGGGATTCCTCTGATGCACCAAACTCTTGGTATGGTGCAGGAGCTATTAGAATGTCAGGCCCTAATAATTACATTACGGTTGGTGCAACGTCTGCTACTAATGTGATGCCTGTAGCGGAAATGCCTCAAGTACCTAGAAGAGATAATACCGAAGGTAAAAGACCAAACATTTGGTACTCACTCAATGGTAAGATTCGTGCGGTTAACGTTCCGAAAATTACTAAGGAAAAACCAACTCCACCAGTAGCGCCAACTGAACCACAAGCTCCTACTTATGAAGTGGAAAAACCATTGGAGCCAGCACCAGTAGTACCAACATATGAAAATGAGCCAACTCCGCCAGTTAAGACTCCAGATCAACCGGAGCCGTCAAAACCGGAAGAGCCAACATATGAGACAGAGAAACCATTGGAACCAGCACCAGTAGCACCAACATATGAAAATGAGCCAACACCACCGGTAAAAACTCCAGATCAACCGGAGCCGTCAAAACCGGAAGAGCCAACATATGAAACAGAGAAACCATTGGAACCAGCACCAGTAGCACCAAGCTATGAAAATGAGCCAACTCCACCGGTAAAAACTCCAGATCAACCAGAGCCATCAAAACCAGAAGAGCCAAATTATGATCCATTGCCAACTCCGCCGGTAGCACCAACTCCTAAGCAGTTGCCAACACCACCAGCGGTGCCAACAGTTCACTTCCATTACAATCGTCTTTTTGCACAACCTCAGATTAATAAAGAAATTAAAAATGAGGATGGAGTAGATATCGATCGTACTCTAGTTGCTAAGCAGTCTGTAGTGAAGTTTGAGTTGAAAACAGAAGCTTTAACTGCAGGGCGTCCAAGAACAACTTCATTTGTATTGGTAGATCCACTTCCAACTGGCTATCAGTTTGATTTGGAAGCAACCAAGGCTGCAAGCAAAGGTTTTGAAACAAGCTATGACAAAGCTAGTCACACTGTAACCTTTAAGGCTACTGAGGAGACATTGGCAACATACAATGCTGATTTAACTAAACCTGTTGAAACTCTTTATCCAACGGTTGTTGGTCGTGTCTTGAATGATGGGGCAACTTATACAAATAACTTTACATTGACAGTCAACGACGCCTACGGTGTTAAGTCAAACATTGTTCGTGTAACGACTCCAGGTAAACCAAATGATCCTGACAATCCAAATAACAACTACATCAAGCCTTTGAAAGTTAACAAGAACAAGCAAGGTGTGAATATTGATGGCAAAGAAGTTCTAGCTGGTTCAACGAACTACTATGAACTCACATGGGATTTGGACCAATACAAGGGAGATAAATCTTCTAAAGAAGCGATTCAAAATGGTTTCTACTATGTGGATGATTATCCAGAAGAAGCCTTAACCCTTCAACCAGAATTGGTTAAGATCCGTGATCTAGAGGGCAATCTTGTATCAGGTATCAGTGTTCAACAGTTTGATAGTTTAGAAGCTGCGCCTAAGAAGGTTCAAGATCTGTTGAAGAAAGCAAACATCACTGTTAAAGGTGCTTTCCAACTCTTCTCAGCTGATAATCCAGCCGAATTCTACAAGAACTATGTAGCAGCAGGAAAATCATTGCTAATCACAGATCCGATGACAGTTAAACCTGAATTTGGTCAAACGGGTGGTAAGTATGAAAACAAAGCTTACCAAATTGATTTTGGAAATGGTTATGCTACAGAAGTAGTTGTCAACAACGTACCGAAAATCACACCGAAAAAAGATGTGACAATCAGTATGGATCCAAGTAGTGACAATATCGATGGTCAAACCATTCCGTTGAACCAGTACTTCAATTATCGTTTAATCGGTGGTTTGATTCCACAAAATCATTCTGAGGACTTGAATGACTATAGTTTTGTAGATGATTATGACCAAAAAGGTGATCAATACACTGGAAACTATAAAGTTCTTGCCAAGGTTGATATCCGATTGAAAGACGGTCGTGTTATTAAGGCAGGGACAGACTTAACAGCTGAAACACAGGTTGAACATAATCAAGATAAGGGAATGATTACAATTCGCTTCAAGGAAGAATTCCTTCAAGAGATTCAGTTGGATTCTCCATTCCAGGCTGAGACTTATATTCAAATGAAACGAATTGCTGTCGGAACCTTTGAAAATACCTATGTAAATACTGTGAACAAAGTTGCTTATGCTTCAAATACAGTTCGCACGACAACGCCAGAACCTAAGAAACCAGAGGAGCCAACAACTCCTACTCCAAATCCGAAAGGGAATCCTACTCTACCTCAAACAGGTACAAATGATTCAAGCTACATGCCATATCTTGGTCTAGCAGCTTTAGTAGGAGTTTTAGGACTTGGTCAGTTGAAACGGAAAGAAGATGAAAGCAAGTAAGCTCTAAAAGTTAAATAGAAAAGAGGAACTCTGTTTCCTCTTTTTTGGCTCGTTGTCAACTGTAGTGGGTTGAAGAAAAGCTAAGCTCGAGAAAGGACAAATTTCGTCCTTTCTTTTTTGATATTCAGAGCGACGAAAATTCGCTTCTTGAAGTTTTCAAAGTTCCGAAAACCAAAGGCATTGCGTTTGATAAGTTTGATGAGATTATTAGTCGCTTCCAATTTTGCGTTGGAATAGGATAACTGAAGGACATTGACGATTTTCCCTTTGTCCTTTAGAAATGTTTTAAAGACAGTCTGAAAAAGAGAATGAACCTTCTTTATATTGTTTTCAAAGAGTCCGAAAAATTTCTCTGGTTCCTTATTCTGAAAGTGAAAAAGCAAGAGTTGATGGAGATGATAGTGGTGTTTCAAGTCTTCTGAATAGCTCAAAAGCTTGTCTAGGATTTCTTTATTGGTTAAGTGCATACGAAAAGTAGGGCGATAAAAACGCTTATCACTGAGTTTACGACTATCCTGTTGAATGAGTTTCCAGTAGCGCTTGATAGCTTGTGTTCTGCCCTCAAGAACAGTGATGATATTGAGCTTTTCAAAATCTTGCGCAATAAAACTCATCTTTCCCTTAGTGAAGGTATACTCGTCCCAGGACATAATCTCAGGCAGACGAGAAAAATCATGCTTAAAACGGAAGTCATTGAGTTTGCGAATGACAGTTGAAGTTGAAATAGACAGCTGATGGGCAATGCCAGTCATAGAAGTCTTTTCAATTAGCTTCTGGGCAATCTTTTGGTTGATGATACGAGGGATTTGGTGATTTTTCTTGACTATAGGAGTCTCAGAGACCATCATTTTAGAGCACTGATAGCACTTAAAACGGCGTTTTTTAAGGAGAATTCTAGTAGGCATACCAGTCGTTTCAAGGTAAGGGATTTTAGAAGGTTTTTGAAAGTCATATTTCTTCATTTGGCTTCCGCAATCAGGACAAAGTGGAGCATCATAATACATTTTAGCGATGATTTCCTTGTGGGTATCCTTACTGATGATGTCTATAATTTGGATATTAGGGTCTTTGATATCGAGTAGTTTTGTGATAAAATGTAATTGTTCCATATGGCTCTTTCTAATGATGGTTTGGTTGCTTTTCATTATAGGTCATATGAGACTTTTTTTCTACAACAAAATAGGCTCCATAATATCTATAGGGGATTTACCCACTACAAATATTATAGAGCCAAAATAAATAGTTTAACTAAAAGAAGATGGTGTGACCATCTTCTTTTTAATTTATAAATAGGTGAAATTTTTCTATAAATAAAAAGAAAAAAGAGTAAATATTTGTATCTTGCCTTGTAAAGTGTTAATATAAGAAGTAACGACTAAATTTAGATAAGGAAATGACTTATAATGAAAAATAGAAAAGAAGTCTATGGATTTCGTAAAAGCAAGGTTGCAAAAACTTTGTGTGGCGCTGTTTTAGGGACTGCTTTGATTGCTTTTGCAGATCAGGCAGTTTTTGCTGATGAAGTAAAAGAGACAACAAGCACAAGTGCGGTTGAAGTTACAAGTACCGGGAACCCAGCTACAAATCTACCTGAAGCTCAGGGTGAAATGAGTCAAGTTGCCAAAGAAAGCCAAGCTAAGGCTGGTTCTAAAGACTCAGCTTTACCAGTAGAAGTATCATCAGCTGATTTGGATAAAGCAGTTGCTGATGCAAAATCTGCAGGAGTTAAGGTAGTTCAAGATGAAACAAAAGACAAAGGAACAGCCACAACTGCTACAGAGAATGCTCAAAAACAAGATGAGATTAAAAGCGACTATGCTAAACAGGCTGAAGAAGTAAAGAAAACAACTGAAGCATATAAAAAGGAAGTCGCAGCTCATCAGGCTGAAACAGATAAAATCAATGCTGAAAACAAAGCAGCGGATGACAAGTATCAAAAAGATCTAAAAAGTCATCAAGAAGAAGTTGGAAAAATCAACACTGCCAATGCAACAGCTAAAGCAGAGTATGAGGCTAAGCTAGCACAATATCAAAAAGATTTAGCAACTGTCAAAAAAGCAAATGAAGATAGTCAACAGGATTATCAAAATAAACTTTCAGCTTACCAGACAGAATTAGCTCGAGTACAAAAAGCTAATGCTGAAGCTAAAGAGGCTTATGATAAAGCAGTAAAAGAAAACACAGCTAAAAACGAAGCGCTTAAAGCTGAAAATGAAGCCATTAAACAGCGTAATGAAACTGCAAAAGCGAATTATGAAGCAGCGATGAAGCAGTATGAAGCGGATCTTGCAGCTATTAAGAAAGCTAAAGAAGATAATGATGCTGATTATCAAGCTAAATTAGCAGCTTATCAGACAGAATTGGCACGTGTTCAAAAGGCTAATTCTGATGCAAAAGCAGCCTATGAAAAAGCTGTTGAAGAAAACACAGCTAAAAATACAGCCATTCAAGCTGAAAATGAGGCGATTAAGCAACGTAACGCCACTGCAAAATCGACTTATGACGCAGCGGTGAAGAAATACGAAGCAGATTTGGCGGCAGTTAAGCGAGCAAATGCTACCAATGAAGCAGACTACCAAGCTAAGCTAGCCGAATACCAGACGGAATTAGCTCGCGTTCAAAAAGCTAATGCCGATGCAAAAGCAACTTACGAGAAGGCAGTTGAAGACAACAAGGCAAAAAATGCAGCGCTCCAAGCTGAAAATGACGAAATCAAGCAACGCAATGCCGCCGCAAAAGCTGAATACGAAGCTAAAGTTGCTAAATATGAAGCAGATCTTGCCAAATATAAGAAAGAGTTCGCAGCTTATACTGCAG
The DNA here is from genome assembly GCF_029691405.1 of Streptococcus sp. D7B5. NCBI lineage: Bacteria > Bacillati > Bacillota > Bacilli > Lactobacillales > Streptococcaceae > Streptococcus > Streptococcus sp. D7B5. Next base: position 1,095,856 of record NZ_CP121467.1, on the reverse strand, counting down.
CACTCGCAGAAGCGGAGAGTAAAAAGAAACAAGATGGTTATCTTTCAGAACCAAGATCACAATCGTTGAACTTTAAATCAGAACCAAATGCAATACGAACAATTGATTCATCTGTACATCAATATGGGCAGCAGGAATTGGATGCTTTGGTAAAATCATGGGGGATTTCGCCAACAAATCCTGATAGGAAAAAATCTACAGCATATTCATATTTCAATGCAATCAATTCGAATAACACTTATGCAAAGCTTGTATTAGAAAAGGATAAACCAGTCGATGTTACCTATACTGGTCTAAAAAATTCAAGTTTTAATGGTAAGAAAATTTCAAAAGTAGTTTACACTTACACATTAAAAGAAACAGGTTTTAACGATGGAACCAAAATGACTATGTTTGCCTCGAGTGATCCAACTGTGACAGCATGGTATAATGATTATTTTACTTCTACAAACATTAATGTAAAAGTCAAGTTTTATGATGAAGAAGGTCAACTTATGAATCTCACAGGAGGATTAGTTAATTTTTCATCTCTAAATAGAGGTAACGGTAGTGGGGCAATTGATAAAGATGCAATTGAAAGTGTTAGAAACTTTAACGGTCGATATATTCCAATTTCTGGTTCATCTATCAAGATTCATGAAAATAACTCTGCTTATGCAGATTCATCAAATGCAGAAAAATCGCTAGGCGCTCGTTGGAATACATCGGAATGGGATACAACCTCTAGTCCAAATAATTGGTACGGAGCTATTGTCGGTGAAATAACTCAATCGGAGATTAGCTTTAATATGGCTTCTTCTAAAAGTGGAAATATTTGGTTTGCTTTCAATTCAAACATTAATGCAATTGGGGTTCCGACGAAACCTGTTGCACCAACAGCTCCAACTCAACCAATGTATGAGACAGAGAAACCATTGGAACCAGCTCCAGTAGCACCAAACTACGAAAATGAGCCAACTCCACCGGTAAAAACTCCAGATCAACCGGAGCCGTCAAAACCGGAAGAGCCAACATATGAGACAGAGAAGCCATTGGAGCCAGCACCAGTAGCACCAAACTACGAAAATGAGCCAACTCCACCGGTAAAAACTCCAGATCAACCGGAGCCATCAAAACCAGAAGAGCCAACATATGAGACAGAGAAACCATTGGAACCAGCTCCAGTAGCACCAAGCTATGAAAATGAGCCAACTCCACCGGTAAAAACTCCAGATCAACCAGAGCCATCAAAACCAGAAGAGCCAAACTATGATCCATTGCCAACTCCGCCGGTAGCACCAACTCCTAAGCAGTTGCCAACACCACCAGCGGTGCCAACAGTTCACTTCCATTACAATCGTCTATTTGCACAACCTCAGATTAATAAAGAAATTAAAAATGAGGATGGAGTAGATATCGATCGTACTCTCGTTGCTAAGCAGTCTGTAGTGAAGTTTGAGTTGAAAACAGAAGCGTTGACAGCTGGTCGTCCAAAAACAACTTCGTTTGTATTGGTAGATCCACTTCCAACTGGCTATCAGTTTGATTTGGAAACAACCAAGGCTGCAAGCAAAGGTTTTGAAACAAGCTATGATAAAGCTAGTCACACTGTAACCTTTAAGGCTACTGAGGAGACCTTGGCTGCTTTCAATGCAGATTTGACAAAGTCCTTTGAGACTCTATATCCAACTGTTGTTGGTCGTGTCTTGAATGATGGGGCGACTTATACGAATAACTTTACATTGACAGTCAACGACGCCTACGGTGTCAAGTCAAACATTGTTCGTGTAACGACTCCAGGTAAACCAAATGATCCTGACAATCCAAATAACAACTACATCAAGCCTTTGAAAGTTAACAAGAACAAGCAAGGTGTGAATATTGATGGCAAAGAAGTTCTAGCTGGTTCAACGAACTACTATGAACTCACATGGGATTTGGACCAATACAAGGGAGATAAATCTTCTAAAGAAGCGATTCAAAATGGTTTCTACTATGTGGATGATTATCCAGAAGAAGCCTTAACCCTTCAACCAGAATTGGTTAAGATTCGTGATCTAGAGGGCAATCTTGTACCAGGTGTCAGTGTTCAACAATTTGATAGTTTAGAAGCTGCGCCTAAGAAGGTTCAAGATCTGTTGAAGAAAGCAAACATCACTGTTAAAGGTGCTTTCCAACTCTTCTCAGCTGATAATCCAGCTGAATTCTACAAGAACTATGTAGCAGCAGGAAAATCATTGCTAATCACAGATCCGATGACAGTTAAACCTGAATTTGGTCAAACGGGTGGTAAGTATGAAAACAAAGCCTACCAAATTGATTTTGGAAATGGCTATGCTACAGAAGTAGTTGTCAACAACGTACCGAAAATCACACCGAAAAAAGATGTGACAATCAGTATGGATCCAAGCAGTGACAATATTGATGGCCAAACAATTCCGTTGAACCAGTTCTTCAATTATCGTTTAATCGGTGGTTTGATTCCACAAAATCATTCTGAGGACTTGAATGACTATAGTTTTGTAGATGATTATGACCAAAAAGGTGATCAATACACTGGAAACTATAAAGTTCTTGCCAAGGTTGATATCCGATTGAAAGACGGTCGTGTTATTAAGGCAGGGACAGACTTAACAGCTGAAACACAGGTTGAACATAATCAAGATAAGGGAATGATTACAATTCGCTTCAAGGAAGAATTCCTTCAAGAGATTCAGTTGGATTCTCCATTCCAGGCTGAGACTTATATTCAAATGAAACGAATTGCTGTCGGAACCTTTGAAAATACCTATGTAAATACTGTGAACAAAGTTGCTTATGCTTCAAATACAGTTCGCACGACAACGCCAGAACCTAAGAAACCAGAGGAGCCAACAACTCCTACTCCAAATCCAAAAGGGAATCCTACTCTACCTCAAACAGGTACAAATGATTCAAGCTACATGCCATATCTTGGTCTAGCAGCTTTAGTAGGAGTTTTAGGACTTGGTCAGTTGAAACGGAAAGAAGATGAAAGCAACTAAGCTCTGAATTTAAATAGAAAAGAGGAACTCTGTTTCCTCTTTTTTGTACCCCTAAATTAAAAACGCTTCCTATTGATTTTCACTCATAAAATCAACTAATTTATGTTAAAATGGTAGTAGAAAGTTGAGATTATGAGTTATTTTAAAAAATATAAATTTGATAAGTCACAGTTCAAGCTTGGTATGCGAACCTTCAAAACAGGGATTGCCGTATTTATAGTTCTCTTGATTTTTGGTTTTTTTGGCTGGAAGGGGCTTCAAATCGGAGCATTGACAGCAGTCTTCAGTTTACGAGAGAGCTTTGATAAGAGCGTCCATTTTGGAACTTCGCGTATCTTAGGAAATAGTATTGGCGGTTTTTACGCCCTTGTCTTTTTCCTCTTAAACACTTTATTTCATGGAGCCTTTTGGGTAACTTTACTAGTTGTTCCGATTTGCACCATGTTAACCATTATGACAAATGTCGCCATGAACAACAAGGCAGGAGTTATCGGTGGTGTAGCGGCTATGTTGATCATTACCCTATCAATACCGAGCGGAGAAACATTTTTGTACGTGTTTGCACGTGTATTTGAAACATTTATGGGAGTTTTTGTCGCAATCCTTGTAAATTATGATATTGAGCAACTGAAACTCTTTTGGGAGAAAAAAAGAAAATAATGTTACATTTTATGACATTATTCGTTGACGTATGTCTTTTTTTAGACTATAATAGACAGGAAGAAGGAAATTGTAAATGAAGGAAAGAGAATTTCGCCGAAATATGGCTGTTTTTCCTATCGGCAGTGTTATGAAATTGACCGATCTCTCAGCGCGTCAGATTCGTTATTATGAAGATCAAGAGTTGATCAAACCTGATCGAAACGAAGGGAACCGTCGCATGTATTCGTTGAATGACATGGATCGTCTGCTTGAAATCAAAGATTATATCTCTGAAGGTCATAATATTGCTGCGATTAAGAAAAAATATGCTGAACGCGAGGCGAAGTCCAAGAAAGCCGTGAGTCAGACGGAAGTGCGTCGCGCACTTCACAATGAACTCCTCCAGCAGGGGCGCTTTGCTTCAGTACGGTCACCCTTTGGTCGCGGTTAGGCAATCGCAAGTAGTCATATATATTAAGGAGAAAACCCATGCCAATCACAGCTGCAGATATTCGTCGTGAAGTCAAGGAAAAAAATGTTACCTTTATTCGTCTCATGTTTTCAGATATCCTGGGGACGATGAAAAACGTCGAAATTCCTGCTACAGATGAACAGTTAGATAAGGTCTTGTCAAATAAAGCCATGTTTGATGGATCTTCTATTGAAGGTTTTGTACGTATTAATGAGTCAGATATGTACTTGTACCCAGACTTGGATACATGGACAGTCTTCCCTTGGGGAGATGAAAATGGAAGTGTTGCAGGTTTGATCTGTGATGTCTATACAACAGAAGGCGAACCCTTTGCAGGTGACCCACGTGGTAATCTGAAGCGTGCACTTCGTCATATGGAAGAAGTAGGATTCAAATCCTTCAACCTTGGTCCAGAGCCAGAATTCTTCCTATTTAAGTTGGATGAAAATGGCGACCCAACACTTGAAGTGAATGACAAGGGTGGCTACTTTGATTTGGCGCCTACTGACCTTGCGGACAATACACGTCGTGAAATCGTGAATGTCTTGACCAAAATGGGATTTGAAGTAGAAGCGAGTCACCACGAGGTTGCGGTTGGACAACATGAAATTGACTTCAAGTATGATGAAGTCCTTCGTGCCTGTGACAAGATTCAAATCTTTAAGCTCGTAGTAAAAACCATTGCTCGTAAACACGGTTTGTACGCAACCTTTATGGCAAAACCAAAATTTGGTATTGCTGGATCAGGTATGCACTGTAATATGTCCTTGTTTGATGCAGAAGGAAACAATGCCTTCTTTGATCCAAATGATCCAAAAGGAATGCAGTTGTCTGAAACGGCCTACCATTTCCTTGGCGGTTTGATCAAACATGCTTACAACTATACTGCCATCATGAACCCAACGGTTAACTCATACAAACGTTTGGTTCCAGGTTATGAAGCGCCTGTTTACATTGCTTGGGCTGGTCGTAACCGTTCGCCACTTGTGCGCGTGCCGGCTTCACGTGGTATGGGAACTCGTCTTGAGTTGCGTTCAGTGGACCCAATGGCAAACCCATACATCGCTATGGCGGTTCTTTTGGAAGTTGGTTTGCATGGTATTGAAAACAAAATCGAAGCACCAGCTCCTATCGAAGAGAATATCTACATCATGACAGCAGAAGAGCGTAAGGAAGCTGGAATCACTGATCTTCCATCAACTCTTCACAACGCTTTGAAAGCTTTGACTGAGGATGACGTGGTCAAGGCAGCCCTAGGTGAACACATCTACACTAGCTTCCTTGAAGCGAAACGTATCGAGTGGGCCAGCTATGCAACCTTTGTTTCACAATGGGAAGTTGATAATTATCTTGATTTGTATTAAGAACATAAAAAAGATTATCTAATTGGATAATCTTTTTTATTTTTGCAATGTTATAAAAGTATTTTGATGCAAATTTTAGTATAGGTAATATAGGCAATTCATATTTCTTGCCTTGCTTACAATTATGCATCGGAAACGGGAATATTCTGACAAATCTCAGAAAACGAAATCAAGTTTATGATTAGAAAAACTTTACAATGATGGTATTTAATGGGATTTTCTACTTTTTAAAAAAATTTACTATCTGACAACTTATTACTTGTATAAATGAATAGTAAATGTTAAAATATCATTTGAAATGAATGAGTCGCAGTTTTTGTTTGATTGTATTAATATGTTATTTGCTAAAGACTTATTCGTTGTATTTTACTATTATAGGAAAGGAGATGTTATGCAAAAAGACAAGTGGTGGCTACCATTTTTAGCGGTGGGTGTCATCATAGGTTTAGCGGTGGGTTTGCTTTATTACACCAGACCCACTAAGGATGGAGATATAGGTTCATCGTCAGTTTCGCAATCAACTTCTAGTGATAAGAACAATACGGCTTTGAGTTTAAAAGGCCAACAACTTCCAGAATTTAAAATGACCTCTCAAGATGGAAAATTGATTGCTATCTCGGAACTGTATGATAAACCTATGTTAGTTGTCGAATGGGCTAGTTGGTGTCCGCATTGCCAGAAACAACTACCCATTGTTCAGCAGATGTATGAAAAGTATGGAGATCAAATTCATTTTGTTCTTCTGAATATGAACGAACCAGGAAAAGAAACAAAGGAAACTGCTGATCAGTATATCAAAGAAAAAGGATATACTTTCCCCTATTATTATGACGAAGATCAGTCCGCAGCCGATCTTTTACAGGTTCAAACCATACCAAGTATGTATCTTGTGACAAAACAGCAACAGGTAAAGAATGTATTAGTAAATCATACCACTGCTGAAAATTTCTCGAAAGAGTTACAAGAATTGCTAAACTAACATACATTCATTTCGGGAAAAAGGAGGAAGAAGAAATCACAATAGGATTTCAGAGAAAATTATGAGAGATTTCATTAAAAAGGTCTCCATTCTGTTTACGATTCTGTTTCTCTCTGTGCCATTAGGATTAGCTAGTTTACGTTTCGGTCGTGGTGCGGCTGATGAAACTGAGGTAATTCGAGTAGGAGATAATACGGAAATTATCCAGAATGGATGTTATCGTAAGATAAAGAAATCGGAGAAGACGCAATGGACAGTTCCACGTAAACCAATTGACTTGGTTATCCTGCAGGATGCCAGTGGATCATTTAGAAAAACGATTCCTAGTGTTAAGAATGCTTTGAAGCGTTTGACAACATATGTGAGTCCAGAACAATACAATGAGAACGATCCTCATCTAGTTAAGACTGGCGACTCTCGGACAACTGACCGCGTTTTCGTAGCTTCTTACCAAGGTTTGGATCAGGTGCGTTACTTTAATAATAACGATTTCAGTGGCAATCCTACAGATACATTTACCGATCCGAATACAACTGGTAAACACTATACCTATGGGAATAGCGGTTTAACAAGCGATCAAAATGAAATTCATAAATTCATTGATAATATTGCAGTTGATGGTGGAACTCCAACTGTTCCAGCCATTCAAGATACGATCGCTCAGTACAACAGTGTCAAAGGGAATATGGAAAACGGTCGTAAGACAGTCTTCCTCCTGGTAACGGATGGAGTAGCCAATGGTTACCGTCTGCCAGGGTCTAACACAGTTGTAATGGATAAGAGCTATACAAGAACGTGGGATATCCATAGTGCTTGGGGAGTAGATAGCTATCCAGAAGCAGCTCAAGATATTACTGGTCGTGCCAATGAGTTGAGAGATGCAGGTAACCAGCTGAAAGCAGCGGTTGGTTCAGAAGGTTCTGTGGTTGTAGGTTTCTGGGAACGTGTTGATAATTTCACTGAACCATATTATCAATATGGTCCAGCTTATCTAAATGGTTTCGGTAACACTATTAATATTGGGGACAACCGTTCAGTTCAAGGAATCTTCCATGATGCTCTTCAATCGATGGCTTCACCAGACAAGGTTGTAAACGGAAAGAACGTTTCCTTCTATGTTAATGAACAAAGCGATATCGATAAGTTCTCAAATCGAATTTTAGAATCGGTAGCTGCAGCGTTGATCAAGGAAGACATCAAGGGTGAGTTCACTGTTACACCTGGATATAAGGTTGATGCTGTTCGAATCAATGGTAAAACAGTTGTTGAAAAAGTCACAGATCCATCAAAACAAATTCGTGGTCGAATCAATCAAGAAGGTGACAATGTCACAATCTATGTACCCGATAGTGTCTTCAACCCTGGAGATAACAATTTTGACTATGATTTGAGTAAGGAGGCTCGTGCTCCTGAAACGAATGAAGAGGATGAAGTTGATCCGCCAGCTGATTACACACCAACGAATGAAACAATTACAGTCCCTGAATTGACTGGTGTCTTCAAGACAGGTGAATTTACAACCCGTAAGATTGGTGGACGTAATGAAGAAGTTGAAGTTCAAAAACTCGAGTACTGTTACCCAAGTGTCACGAAGAGAATTACCGACGCAGATAAGAGTAATGACTTGGGAGAAATTGATGACCCGCTTGGTTTGACAAAGAAAAAAGCCTATTCTGCACAATTGTCAGACAAGGCAGAGGAGTTCACCTATACTCTTGATTACAACTTCAATAACGTAGCCTACGAATTTGAAAAGAACGTCATGTTGACAGACCCACTTGACTACCGTTTGGAAGTGGTTGAAAGTTCAGCTACTGGACCAAATGGAGAAAAATGGACCACTCGTGTAGTTAGTCAAGATGATTCAGAAGGCAACCCTCAAAGTGTCGTGGTTGCGGATGTTCCTGCTAAAGGATCCAACTATAATTACTTGGTATTGAAGAAAGCTCAAATGACCATTAAGGTTCGTTTGAAAGAACAATACCGCAATAATCAATCAAGTAAAGAATTCATGGCTCTCCTTCAGGAAAGTAATGGATTTGGTCTCCTAAACCAAGGGAACATCATGTGGAATGGTGATGACAATCAACCAAACCAAGATGCGCATGCCAAGACAGATACCAAACCAAGTACCATTCGCCGTTCAAATCCAGTTTACGTGAAACCTCCAGTTGTAACAGAAATTACGAAGAAGGTTAATGACAAAGAACATGAAGATTTGAAAGCAGAAGAGGAACTCTTTGAGTACAAGGTGACTGCTCCATGGCCAGGTATTGCGGACAACTTTACGCTGACAGATACAGTTGTTCCAGAGTTAGAAGTTCAAGCAGATAGTTTGAATGTAAAACTCGGTGGAAAAGATAACGCTGATTTGAAAGGTGCGACAACCGTTTCAGGTCAAACCGTTTCGTTGACACTAGACAAAACTAATCTTGAAAAAATCACTCGTAAAGTGAATCGCCGTAAGGTGAAAGACATTCAATATGTAGAATTAACCTTTAAGGCGAAAATCCGTAAAGGTGCTGATCTTTCTAAATACAAGAAAGATGGTCAAGTAAAAGTACCAAATACAGCGGATGTGATCTTGAACGATGTGAAACAAACATCTAACGAAGTAACGGTTACACCACCAAAACCAAAAGAACCTTCTATTAATAAGAAGATTAATGAGAACTTGGATAGCTTCCAAACGTTTGATGGGCAACCATACAACTACAACATTACAACAGCAGTACCAAGTGATGTTGCCAATTACAAGAAATTTGTGATTCGTGATACACTGGATGCTAATTTGGAACTTGCAGGCGACGTAAGTATTAAAGGTTCTGCAGCGGCCCTCTTTGATATCCACACCAATGGCCAAGAGATTACGGCAACGGTGAAGGATGGTCAGTTTGGTGAACTTGCAAAATACTCAACTGTTGAACTAGTCATTCCTGCAAAAGTTAAAAATGGTGTGACAGGTACAACCATTGAAAACAAGGCTTCTATTTCCTTTACAAATGAGAATAATGTAGAGAAAGAAGTTGAATCGAAACCTGTCACCGTAACGCCACCTCCTGTAACGAAGAAGATCAATGAAACCCTTGATCACTTAGATATCGCGACAGGTCAAGCGTATAACTACAACATTAAGACAAAACTTCCAACAGATATTACAGATTACAAGAAATTTGTGATTACAGATACACTTGAAGGAGATTTGTCAGTTATCAATGAAACTTCAAGCAAACCAGTTATCAAAGGAGCAGCTGCAGCCTTCTTCGATGTAACAGTTGAGGGTCAAACCGTGACTGCAACGATGAAGGACTTTGCGAAGGCTACAGACCTTGCTAGTCAAGAAGTGGAATTGATTATTCCGGCTAAGATTAATGATGGAGTGACGCGTATCAACATTCCAAATACTGCGAAGTTCAGCTTCACAGATAAGAACGATCATAGCGGAGAAAAAGAAACGAAACCTGTCACCGTAACCCCTCCATCAGAACCAGGTGTTGATAAGAAAATCAACGAAACACTGACAGAGGCAACAATCGGTGCGGAAACCGACTTTACTTATAATATTAAAGCGAAATTGCCAAATGATATTACAACGTACAAGTCCTTCGTTGTAACGGATACCTTGGATGAGAACTTGACTCCAGGTCAAGCTGAAATCAAGGGAGCTGCAGCGAAATTCTTCGATGTAACAGTTCAAGGTCAAACCGTGACTGCAACGATGAAAGATTTTGCGAATGCGGGTGACTACGGTAACCAAGAAGTAGAGCTCGTGATTCATGCCAAAGTGAAGAAAGGCTCAACTGTTCCATCTATTGAGAACAAAGCTAAGATTACTTACACCAACAAGAATGACCAACAAGGTGAGAAAGAAACCAAGCCGGTCACTGTTACACCACCACCAATCACGAAGAAGGTGAATGGTCAGGAACACGCAGATCTTGGTAAGTTATCAGAAATCTTTACTTATACGATTGACTCAACGGTTCCACATGTGGCAGATACCTTCACCATTTCAGATGATATCGTCAAAGAATTGGCATTTGAAGGAGAAGCAACGGTCACTGTTGATGGCCAAGCTGTTCAAGACCTCACTGTAACAACAGAAGGTCAACGTTTGACGGTCACATTTGGTAAAGAGCAAGTGAAACAATATGCTGGTAAAGCTGTACAAGTTTCATTCAATGCCAAGATTAAAGACGGCATCACTTTCGATGCTCTCTTGACTGCTTATCCAAATGAAGCAAAAGACAAGCCAGTAGTACCAAATACTGCTAGCTACATCATTAATGACAATCCAGATTCTAAGAAAGAATCAAAACCAGTCACTGTCACTCCACCGCCAACAACAACTCCAGAGCTTAAGAAGGAAGTAAACGGAGCAGAACGTTACGATCTTGCAAAACGTAATGAAGAATTTACTTATACTTTGAAAACAACAATGCCTGCCAATGCAACTGTGTTTGAGATGGCAGACGAGTTGAAAGAAGTTCTAGAATTTGTTGGTGAGAATGCTTCAGCTACTGTTAAACTTGATGGTGAGGATGCAGGATCTAAGGCGACAGTAACAATTTCTGGCCAAGTGATCAAAGTTGCCTTTACAGAAGCTTCTGTAAAAGCAGATGCTGGTAAGTCTATTGAAGTGAATTTCAAGGCTAAGATTAGAGATAATGCAAACTTGTCTGCTTATGTAACCAAAGATGGTAAGACTGAAATTCCAAACAAGGCTTCTTACGACATCGATCACAATCCGAAATATCACAAGGACTCTAACGAAGTCCCAGTAACGCCTCCAACACCAGAAGAGCCAGAAATCAAGAAAGATGTGAACGGCAAAGAAGCTGAAACTCTTGACAAACGCGATCAAGTCTTCACTTACAACGTGAAAACAACAGTAGCGCAAGATGCGACAGCCTTCGCGGTAACGGATACACTAGTAGACGTTCTTGAATTCGCAGGAACTTCAAGTGCTAAATTGAATGGTCAAGCGCTTGAGGCTAGCCAAATCAAGGTAGAAGGTCAAACCATTACCTTGACGCTTACAGAAGAACAAGCTAAAACAAGTGCTGGTCAAGTTGTTGAATTAACATTCGACGCGAAGATCAAAGCCGGCGCGAACTTGTCTGCTTACCTATCAGAAGATAAGACTGTGAAAGTTCCTAACAAGGCAGCTTACAAGGCAGATCTTCCAAACAAGCCAGGCTTTACGAAAGACTCTAATGAAGTCCCAGTAACGCCACCAACACCAGAAGAGCCAGAAATCAAGAAAGATGTGAACGGCAAAGAAGCTGAAACTCTTGACAAACGTGACCAAGTCTTCACTTACAACGTGAAAACAACAGTAGCGCAAGATGCGACAGCCTTCTCAGTCACAGATACACTAGTAGACGTTCTTGAATTTGCAGGAACTTCAAGTGCTAAATTGAATGGTCAAGCTCTTGACGCTAGCCAAATCAAGGTAGAAGGTCAAACCATTACCTTGACGCTTACAGAAGAACAAGTCAAAGCCAATGGCGGTCAAGCAGTTGAATTAACATTCGACGCGAAGATAAAAGCTGGTGCGAACTTGTCAGCGTATGTGAAGGAAGACGGTCGTACACAGATTCCGAATAAGGCTTCTTATGACGCAAGCTTCCCGCACAAACCAGGACTGCACAAGGACTCTAACGAAGTCCCAGTAACGCCACCAACACCAGAAGTGCCAGAAATCAAGAAAGATGTGAACGGCAAAGAAGCTGAAACTCTTGACAAACGTGACCAAGTCTTCACTTACAACGTGAAAACAACAGTAGCGCAAGATGCGACAGCCTTCTCAGTCACAGATACACTAGTAGACGTTCTTGAATTCGCAGGAACTTCAAGTGCTAAATTGAATGGTCAAGCTCTTGAGGCTAGCCAAATCAAGGTAGAAGGTCAAACCATTACCTTGACGCTTACAGAAGACCAAGTGAAAGCCAATGGCGGTCAAGCAGTTGAATTAACATTCGACGCGAAGATCAAAGCTGGCGCTAACTTGTCTGCATATGTGAAGGAAGACGGCCGTACACAGATTCCGAATAAGGCTTCTTACGACGCAAGCTTCCCACACAAACCAGGTGTGCACAAGGACTCTAACGAAGTCCCAGTAACACCTCCAACACCAGAAGAGCCAGAAATCAAGAAAGATGTGAACGGCAAGGCAGAAGCAACCCTCGCAAAACGTGATGAAGTCTTCACATACAATGTGAAAACAAGTGTAGCGCAAGATGCGACAGCCTTCAGCGTAACCGATAAGATCGAAGATGTTCTTGAGTTCTCAGGTAAATCAAGTGCGACCTTGAATGGTCAAGCTCTTGATGCAAGCCAAATCAAGGTAGAAGGTCAAACGATTACCTTGACCCTTACAGAAGAACAAGTGAAAGCAAATGGCGGTCAAGCAGTTGAATTAACATTCGACGCGAAGATCAAAGCTGGCGCGAACTTGTCCGCATATGTGAAGGAAGACGGCCGTACACAGATTCCGAATAAGGCTTCTTATGACGCAAGCTTCCCACATAAACCAGGTGTGCACAAGGACTCTAACGAAGTCCCAGTAACACCTCCAACACCAGAAGAGCCAGAAATCAAGAAAGATGTGAACGGTAAGGCAGAAGAAACCCTCGCAAAACGTGATGAAGTCTTCACATACAATGTGAAAACAAGTGTAGCGCAAGATGCGACAGCCTTCGCGGTAACGGATACACTAGTGGATGTTCTTGAGTTCGCAGGAACTTCAAGTGCTAAATTGAATGGTCAAGCTCTTGACGCTAGCCAAATCAAGGTAGAAGGTCAAACCATTACCTTGACTCTTACAGAAGAACAAGCTAAAACAAGTGCTGGTCAAGTTGTTGAATTAACATTCGACGCGAAGATCAAAGCCGGCGCGAACTTGTCTGCTTACCTATCAGAAGATAAGACTGTGAAAGTTCCTAACAAGGCAGCTTACAAGGCAGATCTTCCAAACAAGCCAGGCTTTACGAAAGACTCTAATGAAGTCCCAGTAACGCCACCAACACCAGAAGAGCCAGAAATCAAGAAAGATGTGAACGGCAAAGAAGCTGAAACTCTTGACAAACGTGACCAAGTCTTCACTTACAACGTGAAAACAACAGTAGCGCAAGATGCGACAGCCTTCTCAGTCACAGATACACTAGTAGACGTTCTTGAATTTGCAGGAACTTCAAGTGCTAAATTGAATGGTCAAGCTCTTGACGCTAGCCAAATCAAGGTAGAAGGTCAAACCATTACCTTGACGCTTACAGAAGAACAAGTCAAAGCCAATGGCGGTCAAGCAGTTGAATTAACATTCGACGCTAAGATCAAAGCCGGCGCGAACTTGTCTGCTTACCTATCAGAAGATAAGACTGTGAAAGTTCCTAACAAGGCAGCTTACAAGGCAGATCTTCCAAACAAACCAGGCTTTACGAAAGACTCTAATGAAGTCCCAGTAACGCCACCAACACCAGAAGAACCAGAAATCAAGAAAGATGTGAACGGCAAAGAAGCTGAAACTCTTGACAAACGTGACCAAGTCTTCACTTACAACGTGAAAACAACAGTAGCGCAAGATGCGACAGCCTTCGCGGTAACGGATACACTAGTGGATGTTCTTGAGTTCGCAGGAACTTCAAGTGCTAAATTGAATGGTCAAGCTCTTGACGCTAGCCAAATCAAGGTAGAAGGTCAAACCATTACCTTGACTCTTACAGAAGAACAAGCTAAAACAAGTGCTGGTCAAGTTGTTGAATTAACTTTCGACGCTAAGATCAAAGCGGGTGCTAACTTGTCTGATTATGTAACAGAAGATAAGTCAATCAAGGTTCCGAACAAGGCAGCTTACAAGGTGGATCTTCCAAACAAACCAGGCTTCACTAAGGATTCTAACATAGTTCCAGTAACTCCACCGACTCCAGAAGAGCCAGAAATCAAGAAAGATGTCAACACGAAAGCTGAGGAAACCCTCGCTGATCGTGATCAAGTCTTCACCTACAACGTGAAAACAAGTGTTCCAACAGATGCGACAGCCTTCAGTGTAAGTGATACACTTGAATCTGTTCTTGATTATGCAGGTTCAGCAAACGCGAGCTTGAATGGTCAAGCGCTTGAGGCTAGCCAAATCAAGGTAGACGGTCAAACCATTACCTTGACACTTACAAAAGAGCAAGTGAAAGCAAATGGTGGTCAAGCAGTTGAATTGAGCTTCACTGCGAAGATTAAAGCGGGAGCTGATTTGACTCCATATCTAACAGATCGTGGATTCACTGTTCCAAATACAGCTTCTTATGACGCGAAGTTCCCACACAAACCAGGGCTACACAAAGATTCGAATAAAGTTCCGGTAATCGTTCCAAAAGAACCAGAACCAGAAATTTCTAAGAAGATTAATCGTACCTTGGACCACTTGGATGTGGAATACGACGCACCATACATGTATAATGTCAATACAACTTTGCCAAAAGATATTGATAAGTACAAAGAGTTCACAGTCACAGATACACTCGAACCGGTCTTGGCAATCGCTGATACGCCAGTAGCCTATGTGGATGGTCGTGATGCAAATGGTGCCCTTGAAACAAGTGTTAAGGGAAATACAGTCACTGTGAAAGTGAAAGATTTCGCTCGATTGAAAGGTTTCAAAGAAATCCAATTGTATATTCCAGCTAAACTCAAAGCGAATAGCGATTTGAAAGCTTATAAGGACCAATTGGTACCAAACAAAGCAACTGTCAACTTCAAGGATGCGAATGGTCAATCTGGCAGCAAGGAAACAAAACCAGTAACGGTGAAACCGCGTGACCCAGAAAAACCAACAGATCCAACACCAGGTGAACCTGCTAAGACAGTTGGGCCAGAAGATGGATCTAAACCTGATAAAGACTACCACTTACCAAACGCTTTAGATACCTTCCGCTTCGATATCACTACACCGGTTCCAACAGATCCAGTAGATGAAAACGGAAATGCTAAGAAGGATCAATATGGTCGTCTTATCAAGACAGACTTGACTAGCTTTACGATCACTGATAAAATCGATTCAGTCTTGAAAGTCAACAAAGACCGTATCGCTCTTAAAGTTGAAAATGCTCAGTTTGACAAGATCAAAGCAACTCTTCAAGCTCAACTTGAACAGTCTGAGAAAGAACTCAAAGCTTTGACAGGCAAGTCAACAGAAGAGACTTCAACAGAGACAGGTAAGAAGGAAGAACTCAAGGCAGCGGAAGCTAAAGTAGCTGAATTGAAAGCGAAGTTGGAAGCAGCTAAGGCAGCGCAGCCAGCTAAACCAGCTGAAACTACAACTCCAGCAACAGCTGCTGAAGAAACAACTCCAGCTACATCTGATTCTTCTGCATCAGAAGATAAGAAACCTGCAACTAGCGAGCCAAGTCAAGATCTTGCAAGCTTGGAAGCAGAGTTGAAAGCAGCTGAAGAAAACTTGGCTAAACTTCAAGCACCAGCTGAAAAAGAATCAGAATTGGCACCAGCTGATAAGAAACAACAACAAGAGAAACTTGAAAATGAAATCAAGAAACTAAAAGAAGCTCAAACCAAGCTTCAAGCAGCTATTGATAAATTGTCTAAAGTTTCAAATGACCGCGGTGAATTAGTAGGTAAAGATTTAGAAGCAATTGCTACTGTTACTTACGATGAAACTAGCAATGTTGTGACTTTTGAAATCAGCGATAAGGATGTTCTTGAAGCCTTGAAGGGAAGTACCGTACGTCTTGTACTTTACACTAACTTCAAAGAAGGAACAGATTTTACAAAATTCACTGGTGGTGTACCAAATACAGCTGAAGTAAGCTTTAACCATAATCCAAAGCCAAAAACTACCAACAAAGTTGTGGTGTTCCCACCAACACCACCAACACCAGAAAAACCACAAACTCCGCCACCAGGTGGAACCGTTCCTCCAGCAGAACCTAAGAAAACATTGCCAAATACAGGTTCTGAAGGATCTTCAATCTTTGGAGTACTTGCAGCCCTAGCTCTAGGACTTGCTGGACTTCTATTTTGGAAGCGTAAAGCTGAACGTTAGTATCATATAGTAAGAGGAGAGTAGAAAATTTTACTCTTCTCCTTACTGTATATTGAAAGTGTTAAGGAAAGAATAATGAGTAGAAAAAAATTATTAAAGTTAGGAATTTCTATACTTGCTTTAAATGCACTTGGAGTAGCAACTTATCATGTAGCTCCCGACTTGTATCAAATTCCAACAGTGCATGCGGAAGAGACACCAGCGGAAGATGAAGAAATTCCAGATGGCCAAGAGCGAAGTATTGCAAATACTTTCAAAAGAATGCTTGATAGTATAGAATCTTCAATTAAGGATTTTACAAATAGTCCAGATGAGGATAATAAAGAACTCCTAGAGGGTGATGTAGAAGAAGCAAAGAATTTTTTTGAGACTGCAAAGAAGGCAATGAAGAGTCCAGAAGGTCAAAAAAGTTTTGCGGCGCTTGAAGCTCGCTACAATTCTTTAAAAGCTAAGGCTGAGGCACTTCTCACTGGGGGAGATTTAAAAGAAGAACATCAAGAAGTCACAACTACTGAGGAGATTCCTTACCCATCTCGGACAGAAAACAATGCAGACCTCGCTGAAGGTACTCGAAAGGTAAAACAAGCGGGAGAAAAAGGTCAGAAGAAAGTTGTTTGGGATGTTACTTTGGTAAATGGCGTTGAGAAAAAACGTGATAGAAAGAACCAAACAGTAATTAAAGAACCAGTAGAAGAAATCATCGAAGTTGGAACTAAGAAAACAGGTGTTGAAACCAAAGAAACAGTGACTGTGGAGGAAAAAGTTGCTTTCAAAGAAGAAACGAAAGTAGATCCAGCACTGGATAAAGGTCAAACGCGTGTTGAAGAAGGTGAAGAAGGTATCGATGAAGTCACTTATGAAGTGACAAAAGTGGATGGTGTTGAAAAATCTCGTAAAGAAGTTTCACGCAAGACTAAGAAAGCTGCAAAAAACAAGGTTACCTATACAGGTGCGAAAGCAGTTGTAACTACTAAGGAAGTAACTAAAACTGAAGAAGTTGCCTTTCAGACTCGTGAGGTTGAAAATGCACTCTTAGCTGAAGGTGTTCGCCGAGTGAAAACAGCTGGCCAAAAAGGTGTTCGTACGATTGTTGAAACTGTCACTTACACAGACGGAGTAGAAACAGGTCGTGTTGAGAAATCCAACACAATCACCACTCCAGCAGTAGATGAGATCGTTGAAGTAGGAACTAAGAAATTAGTAGCTCCAGTAGTTACAACGAAGGAAGAAACAAAGACAGAAGAAGTTGCCTTCCAAACTAAGGAAGTCACAAATTCTGAACTTCCAGAAGGAACTCGTGTAGTAAAAGCTGCTGGTAAGAAGGGTGTTCGTACCATTGTTGAAACTGTCACTTACACAGACGGCGTTGAAACAGGTCGTGTTGAGAAATCCAACACAATCACCACTCCAGCAGTAGATGAGATCGTTGAAGTAGGAACTAAGAAATTAGTAGCTCCAGTAGTTACAACGAAGGAAGAAACAAAGATAGAAGAAGTTGCCTTCCAAACTAAGGAAGTCACAAATTCTGAACTTCCAGAAGGAACTCGTGTAGTAAAAGCTGCTGGTAAGAAGGGTGTTCGCACCATTGTTTACACAGTTACCTACACAGACGGCGTTGAAACAGGCCGCGAGGTGAAATCAAATACAATCACTACTCCAGCAGTAGACGAAGTTGTCGAAGTTGGAACTAAGAAAGCAGCGGTTGTAACGACTAAGGAAGAGACTAAGACAGAAGAAGTTGCTTTCCAAACTAAGGAAGTAACAAATCCAGATCTTCCAGAAGGAAGTCGTCAAGTGAAGACAGCTGGTAAGAAAGGTGTTCGCACCATTGTTTATACAGTGACTTACACAGATGGCGTTGAAACAGGTCGAGTTGAGAAATCAAACACAATCACTACTCCAGCAGTAGACGAGATTGTCGAAATTGGAACTAAGAAAGTAGTAGCCCCAGTTGTAACGACTAAGGAAGAAACCAAGACAGAAGAAGTTGCTTTCCAAGTCAAAGAAGTGCAGAACGCAGACCTTCCAGAAGGCAGTCGTCAAGTGAAAGCTGCTGGTAAGAAGGGTGTTCGCACCATTGTTTATACAGTGACTTACACAGATGGCGTTGAAACAGGTCGTGTTGAGAAATCAAACACAATCACTACTCCAGCAGTAGATGAGATTGTTGAAGTTGGAACTAAGAAAGTAGCTTCTACAACAACCAACGGTAATAAGAATGATACTGCAACAACAGGGAACCAATCTGGAAGCACTAAGAAAGAAGAAACTGCAAGCCAAGATAAGAAAGTTCTACCAAGCACAGGTACAGCTTCTACCAGTCTTCTTTCAATGATTGGTTTATTTATCGCCGGTCTAGTCGGCTTTGTCGTTCGTAAGAAAGACTAAGGCTCTCTAATTGTACAAAAGCATCTTTGTACGAGAAATACTAAAAAGAACCCAGAATTTATTCTTGGGTTCTTTTTTATAAAAAATTAAATATATTAATGTTTATGTGTAGTTTGAGTACGTTATGAAACTCATGGAGTGATAATAGGTTCAACAATAAAACAGCTATTTACATAGTGTAAACGCCTGTTCTGAAACTTTGATATTTTAATTATTCTCACCGAAAATTGACAATCTGGAAATACAAAAAAGTAAATATTTTTTTATATCTGCTTTCAATTTCCCTTTCTTTGTGTTAGAATGAGATGAATATTTCTTTTGAAATGATCAAATAATCATTTTTAGTTTTGGAGGTACATTATGAAATGGAAATATCGCATGAGAATGCCTTTTTCTACTATTTTCAGTAGAAAAAAACAGGCTTTTCTCGGACTAGTCGTTTTACTTTTTTCTATTTTTCTTCTTCCGCTTCAATCTTATGCGGCTTTAGAAGAAATAAAAAATGGAACGGATATCTCAACCTTGGATATTCGTAAGTTTAATTTGAACATCAACAATTTTAGTGTTTTATCTAAATCACAGGCTGTTGATCAGTTTCATTTATCGAATCCCCACTATGAATATCTCTGGGGTGGTGCCTATCCAGGCGAGATGGAGAACTTTACTCTTAAAGTAGATAAAAGTAAAAAGCAGGATCAAGTTTTTGAAAATCCTCTTTCTCTAAAATTCACAAATATTGGGACAGTTAATGGTAAGCAAGTAGATGCTTACTTAAAATTCAATAAGGTAACTCTTCACTATCTAAACACTGCTCAAGCAGAGTCTGAAATGAATAGTACTCAAAAATCTACTGTTGAATTTTTCTCAATTTCTGAATTATGGGAAAGTAGTGCTTTTGAAATTGGTAATGTTCCTTACGTAGATGCGAATCATGACTACATCATGAATAAAGCATTTTGGATTGATGCTGATGTAACAGCCGAGTTGAGTTATGCAGATGGTTCAGAGACAGATTTGAAGTTGGTCATGAAACCAACGGATATCGATGCAATGGATGCAAACAACTTGAAGGAAACCTTCTATATTAAAGGTTATCAAAATGATGTTAATCTTCGTCTGATGAACAATGCCAATGTTTTGAAACAGGAAGACCAAGGAGAACGAACTGCTTGGATTGCGACTCAGATTACAAGTGGTAGCTATTCTGAGAACAATATCTCTGGTTTCGCCCTTCGATCGAATAGTAATAGGATGAATTTTGCTTATTCATCAACAGAGGTTGCTTCGGCCGTCTTTGGTCTATATGTTGAAAAACTTGATCCGAGCCCTGTTCTAGAAGTTGATCCTACAGAGATTCCAGCTAAAGAGGGGCAGGATGTAACTTATAAGGCTACCTTTAAAATTCCGGTTCCAGGTAAAGATCTTTTAGCAGCGCCTTCATCTATCGAAATGGTTCAGAATTTTGATGAGCGCCTTGATTATCAAGGACTTAAAGTGGAATCAGGTGGAGTGACTCTACAGGAAGGGCGTGATTATACTATTGAAAAGAATGGTCAAACTGTTACTGTTAAAATGACACCTGAATACATAAAAGCAAATTCTTCTGCTGAAATCATTGTAACTTATAATACTACTACAAACAAAAAAGTGGAAGAAAAGGGACCTGAAAAAATTAACAACACTGTAACCTTGCATGTTGATAACTTATCAGCTCCTTCTAATCAGGTGAGCACTGCTCTTCTTTACGAAAAACACCATGAATTTGTCAGTGGAACGCCAGGTAAAGAGTTGCCACAAGAAGTGAAAGATTTGCTTCCAGCAACAGAAAAGAACTTGTCTAATGGTAGTCAAGCGACTCCGACTCAACCAAGCCAAACAGAAGTGAAGACGTCAGAAGGTACATGGAGCTTTAAGTCCTATGACAAGACTTCAGAAACCATCAATGGAGCGGACGCACACTTTGTCGGTACTTGGGAATTCACCCCAGCTCCAACTTACAAGGCAACACACGAATTTGTCAGTGGAACTCCAGGTAAAGAACTTCCGCAAGAAGTGAAAACCTTGCTTCCAGCAGACCAAACAGACTTGAAGGATGGAAGCCAAGCGACTCCAACGCAACCAAGTCAAACAGAAGTGAAGACGTCAGAAGGCACATGGAGCTTCAAGTCCTATGACAAGGCATCAGAAACCATCAATGGAGCGGATGCCCACTTTGTCGGTACTTGGGAATTCACCCCAGCACCAACTTACAAGGCAACACATGAATTTGTAAGCGGAACGCCAGGAAAAGAACTTCCACAAGAAGTGAAAACCTTGCTTCCGTCAGACCAAACAGACTTGAAAGACGGTAGTCAAGCGACTCCGACTCAACCAAGCCAAACAGAAGTGAAGACGTCAGAAGGTACATGGAGCTTTAAGTCCTATGACAAGACTTCAGAAACCATCAATGGAGCGGACGCACACTTTGTCGGTACTTGGGAATTCACCCCAGCTCCAACTTACAAGGCAACACACGAATTTGTCAGTGGAACTCCAGGTAAAGAACTTCCGCAAGAAGTGAAAACCTTGCTTCCAGCAGACCAAACAAACTTGAAAGATGGCAGCCAAGCAACACCAACACAACCAAGTCAAACAGAAGTGAAGACGGCAGAAGGTACGTGGAGCTTCAAGTCCTATGACAAGGCATCAGAAACCATCAATGGAGCGGATGCCCACTTTGTCGGTACTTGGGAATTCACCCCAGCACCAACTTACAAGGCAACACATGAATTTGTAAGCGGAACGCCAGGAAAAGAACTTCCACAAGAAGTGAAAACCTTGCTTCCGTCAGACCAAACAGACTTGAAAGACGGTAGTCAAGCGACTCCGACTCAACCAAGCCAAACAGAAGTGAAGACGTCAGAAGGTACATGGAGCTTTAAGTCCTATGACAAGACTTCAGAAACCATCAATGGAGCGGACGCACACTTTGTCGGTACTTGGGAATTCACCCCAGCTCCAACTTACAAGGCAACACACGAATTTGTCAGTGGAACTCCAGGTAAAGAACTTCCGCAAGAAGTGAAAACCTTGCTTCCAGCAGACCAAACAAACTTGAAAGATGGCAGCCAAGCAACACCAACACAACCAAGTCAAACAGAAGTGAAGACGGCAGAAGGTACGTGGAGCTTCAAGTCCTATGACAAGGCATCAGAAACCATCAATGGAGCGGATGCCCACTTTATCGGTACTTGGGAATTTACCCCAGCACCAACTTACAAGGCAACACATGAATTTGTCAGCGGAACGTCAGGAAAAGAACTTCCGCAAGAAGTGAAATCCTTGCTTCCATCAGACCAAACAGAATTGAAAGACGGTAGTCAAGCGACTCCGACTCAACCAAGTCAAACAGAAGTGAAGACCGCAGAAGGTACATGGAGCTTCAAGTCCTATGACAAAGCATCAGAAACCATCAATGGAGCGGATGCCCACTTCGTCGGTACCTGGGAATTCACTCCAGCGCCAACAGTGACTCATAAGGCAACTCACGAATTTGTCAGCGGAACTCCGGGTAAAGAGCTTCCACAAGAAGTGAAGGCCCTTCTTCCAGCAGACCAAACAAACTTGAAAGATGGCAGCCAAGCAACACCAACACAACCAAGTCAAACAGAAGTGAAGACGGCAGAAGGTACGTGGAGCTTCAAGTCCTATGACAAGGCATCAGAAACCATCAATGGAGCGGATGCCCACTTTATCGGTACTTGGGAATTTACCCCAGCACCAACAGTGACTCATAAAGCAGTTCACGAGTTTGTCAGCGGAACTCCAGGTAAAGAACTTCCACAAGAAGTGAAAACCTTGCTTCCAGCAGATCAAACAGACTTGAAGGACGGCAGCCAAGCAACACCAACACAACCAAGTCAAACAGAAGTTAAGACCTCGGAAGGTACATGGAGCTTCAAGTCCTATGACAAGACTTCAGAGACTGTCAACGGTTCAGATGTTAAGTTTGTAGGGACATGGGAATTTACAGCAAGCCCAGTTCCAACACTGACTCATAAAGCAGTTCACGAGTTTGTCAGCGGAACTCCAGGTAAAGAACTTCCACAAGAAGTGAAAGCCTTGCTTCCAGCAGACCAAACAGACTTGAAAGACGGTAGCCAAGCGATTCCGACGCAACCAAGTCAAACAGAAGTTAAGACAGCAGAAGGCACATGGAGCTTCAAGTCCTACGATAAGACATCGGAAACAATTAATGGATCAGATGTTAAGTTTATAGGGACATGGGAATTTACAGCAACTCCAGTTCCAACAGTGACTCATAAAGCAGTTCACGAGTTTGTCAGCGGAACTCCAGGTAAAGAACTTCCACAAGAAGTGAAATCTCTTCTTCCGGCAGACCAAACAAACTTGAAAGATGGCAGTCAAGCAACGCCAACGCAACCAAGTCAAACAGAAGTTAAGACAGCAGAAGGTACCTGGAGCTTCAAGTCCTACGATAAAACATCGGAAACAATTAATGGATCAGATGTTAAGTTTATAGGTACATGGGAATTTACAGCAACTCCAGTTCCAACAGTGACTCATAAAGCAGTTCACGAGTTTGTTAGCGGAACTCCAGGCAAAGAACTTCCACAAGAAGTGAAAGCCTTGCTTCCAGCAGACCAAACAAACTTGAAAGATGGCAGTCAAGCAACGCCAACGCAACCAAGTCAAACAGAGGTTAAGACAGCAGAAGGCACATGGAGCTTCAAGTCTTATGACAAGACATCTGAAATCATCAATGGAGCAGACGCACACTTCGTAGGCACCTGGGAATTCACTCCGGCCCCAATTAAAGATTCTGGAAATAATAGTCAACCAGAAGAAGGAAGTAGTCAAAAGCAGAACTTGTTACCAAACACGGGTTCAGCAGTATCTGGTCTTCTTTCAATCATTGGTCTTGCCTTTGCAAGCCTAGCCGCTTTTATCCTTCGCAAGAAAGATTAAGCTACTCTTAGGAAATAACAAAATGACTTCTTAATTCCTGAGCCTAAGAAGAGAGAACGAGAAATCGTTCTCTCTTTTTCGTTTTATACACTTGTTTAATTTCTTATCTAATCTATGGTTTTTCAGACTTAAAAGGAAATGCCAAGTATATGAGAAGTAAGATTCTAGGTCTTCAGACTGATTTTTAGCACTCTTGGCAAAAGAGTGCTAAATTTTTGAGTTTTTGTCTTGACATTCTCTTCTAAGGGTGTATAATAGAATCATGAATTAGCACTTGGATGTATCGAGTGCTAATCGATTGGACGGAGAGGAGTGATGAGATGGTTACAGAGCGTCAGCAGGATATTTTAAATCTGATTATTGACATCTTTACCAAAACGCACGAACCTGTCGGATCCAAGGCGCTACAAGAGTCTATTAATTCTAGTAGTGCTACCATTCGTAATGACATGGCAGCTCTAGAGAAGCAGGGTTTGCTTGAGAAGGCTCATACCTCAAGCGGTCGGATGCCAAGTGTTGCTGGTTTTCAGTACTATGTGAAACACTCACTGGATTTTGACCGACTGGCTGAAAATGAGGTATATGAGATTGTCAAAGCCTTTGATCAGGAATTCTTCAAATTGGAGGATATTCTGCAAGAGGCTGCTAATCTACTGACAGACCTGAGCGGCTGTACAGTAGTGGCGCTGGATGTTGAGCCGAGCAGGCAACGGTTGACAGCCTTTGATATCGTTGTTTTGGGACAACATACCGCCTTGGCAGTATTTACCCTAGACGAGTCCCGAACGGTTACCAGTCAATTTCTGATTCCAAGGAACTTCTTGCAGGAAGATTTGCTGAAACTGAAAAGCATCATTCAGGAACGTTTCCTCAGTCACACTGTTCTGGACATTCATTACAAGATTCGGACGGAGATTCCGCAGATTATCCAGCGTTACTTTACAACAACGGACAATGTCATGGATCTCTTTGAACACATTTTTAAAGAAATGTTCAACGAAAACATTGTGGTGTCGGGCAAAGTCAATCTCTTGAATTTTGCCAATCTAGCAGCCTATCAGTTCTTTGACCAACCGCAAAAAGTGGCTCTGGAGATTCGTGAGGGTCTGCATGAAGATCAAATGCAAAATGTCCGTGTTGCGGACAGTCAGGAATCCTGTCTAGCTGACTTGGCGGTGATTAGTAGCAAGTTCCTTATTCCTTATCGAGGTTTTGGAATTTTGGCGATTATCGGTCCAGTCAACCTGGATTACCAGCAATTGGTCAACCAAGTCAATGTGGTCAATCGTGTTTTGACGATGAAGTTGACAGATTTTTATCGCTACCTCAGCAGCAATCATTACGAAGTAAATTAATTTTGAAATCAATAAA
Source organism: Streptococcus sp. D7B5 (assembly GCF_029691405.1). Classification (NCBI taxonomy): domain Bacteria; kingdom Bacillati; phylum Bacillota; class Bacilli; order Lactobacillales; family Streptococcaceae; genus Streptococcus; species Streptococcus sp. D7B5. The sequence continues at coordinate 1,070,619 of NZ_CP121467.1, read as the reverse complement.
GGAGGCGAAAATGGCCCAAGATAAAAAAAACGAAGAAATGAAAGAAGAGGAAGTTGTGGAAACAACTGAAGAAACAACTCCTGAGAAGTCTGAGTTGGACTTGGCAAATGAACGTGCGGATGAGTTCGAAAACAAATACCTTCGCGCTCATGCAGAAATGCAAAATATCCAACGCCGTGCCAACGAAGAGCGTCAAAACTTGCAACGTTATCGTAGCCAAGACCTGGCAAAAGCAATCTTACCATCGCTCGACAACTTAGAACGTGCACTAGCCGTTGAAGGTTTGACAGACGATGTCAAAAAAGGATTGGAGATGGTGCAAGAGAGCTTAATTCACGCTTTGAAAGAAGAAGGAATCGAAGAAATCGCAGCTGACGGTGAATTTGACCATAACTACCATATGGCCATCCAAACTCTCCCAGCAGACGATGAACACCCAGCAGATACCATCGCCCAAGTCTTCCAAAAAGGCTACAAACTCCATGACCGCATCCTACGCCCAGCCATGGTAGTAGTTTATAACTAGGCTAGAGAACTTAAAAACCTGTCCGAAACGACAATAAACTATGAAAGAAAGATAAGAAACGGTTCGGCTTTACCAATAGTGAGCGTAGCGAACCAAAGGCGATACTCTTCGCCGTGGCGATATTTTCGCAAACTTTGAGACCTGAGGCTCAAAGTTTAGTCAAAGAGATTGACGAAGTCAAGCTCTGACGGCGTCGCCACTTAAGAAGAGTATCAAAAAGAAAAAAGAATATAAAATTTAAGGAGAAAAACACATGTCTAAAATTATCGGTATTGACTTAGGTACAACAAACTCAGCAGTTGCAGTTCTTGAAGGAACTGAAAGCAAAATCATCGCAAACCCAGAAGGTAACCGTACAACTCCATCTGTAGTATCATTCAAAAACGGAGAAATCATCGTTGGTGATGCTGCAAAACGTCAAGCAGTAACAAACCCAGATACTGTTATCTCTATCAAATCTAAGATGGGAACTTCTGAAAAAGTTTCTGCAAATGGAAAAGAATACACTCCACAAGAAATCTCAGCTATGATTCTTCAATACTTGAAAGGTTACGCTGAAGAGTACCTTGGTGAAAAAGTAACCAAAGCAGTTATCACAGTTCCAGCTTACTTCAACGATGCTCAACGTCAAGCAACTAAAGACGCTGGTAAAATCGCTGGTCTTGAAGTAGAACGTATCGTCAACGAACCAACTGCAGCAGCTCTTGCTTACGGTTTGGACAAGACTGACAAAGAAGAAAAAATCTTGGTATTCGACCTTGGTGGTGGTACATTTGACGTATCTATCCTTGAATTGGGTGACGGTGTCTTCGATGTATTGTCAACTGCAGGGGACAACAAACTCGGTGGTGACGACTTTGACCAAAAAATTATCGATCACTTAGTAGCAGAATTCAAGAAAGAAAACGGTATTGACTTGTCTACTGACAAGATGGCAATGCAACGTTTGAAAGATGCGGCTGAAAAAGCTAAGAAAGACCTTTCTGGTGTAACTTCAACACAAATCAGCTTGCCATTCATCACTGCAGGTGAGGCTGGACCTCTTCACTTGGAAATGACTTTGACTCGTGCGAAATTTGATGATTTGACTCGTGACCTTGTAGAACGTACAAAAGTTCCAGTTCGTCAAGCCCTTTCAGATGCAGGTTTGAGCTTGTCAGAAATCGACGAAGTCATCCTCGTTGGTGGTTCAACTCGTATCCCAGCCGTTGTAGAAGCTGTGAAAGCTGAAACTGGTAAAGAACCAAACAAATCAGTGAACCCTGACGAAGTGGTTGCTATGGGTGCGGCCATCCAAGGTGGTGTGATTACTGGTGATGTGAAAGACGTTGTCCTTCTTGATGTAACGCCATTGTCACTTGGTATCGAAACAATGGGTGGCGTCTTCACAAAACTTATCGATCGCAACACTACGATTCCAACATCTAAATCACAAGTCTTCTCAACTGCAGCAGACAACCAACCAGCCGTTGATATCCACGTTCTTCAAGGTGAACGCCCAATGGCAGCAGATAACAAGACTCTTGGACGCTTCCAATTGACAGATATTCCAGCTGCACCTCGTGGTATTCCACAAATCGAAGTAACATTTGACATCGATAAGAACGGTATCGTATCTGTTAAGGCCAAAGATCTTGGAACTCAAAAAGAACAAACCATTGTTATCCAATCTAACTCAGGTTTGACAGACGAAGAAATCGACCGCATGATGAAGGATGCTGAAGCGAATGCTGAAGCAGATAAAAAACGTAAAGAAGAAGTAGACCTTCGTAACGAAGTAGACCAAGCTATCTTTGCGACTGAAAAGACAATCAAAGAAACTGAAGGCAAAGGCTTCGATGCAGAACGTGATGCTGCACAAGCTGCCCTTGATGAGCTTAAGAAAGCCCAAGAAGACAACAACTTGGACGAAATGAAAGCAAAACTTGAAGCTTTGAACGAAAAAGCTCAAGGACTTGCTGTTAAACTTTACGAACAAGCCGCAGCAGCACAACAAGCTCAAGCAGGAGCAGAAGGCGCACAAGCAACAGGAAACGCAGGCGATGACGTCGTAGACGGAGAGTTTACGGAAAAATAAGATGCAAAGCCCGTAAAAACCTCACAGTGAAAATAGGAAATCTGACGCAGAAACTTTAGTTTCTAGGAAGATTTGTCTTTTTCACCAAGAGGTTAGGGCGTGCTCGATTTAGCATTACTAGTTTGATTTTTAAAACTTGAACGTCGTAATGATAGGAAGAAATCCAGAGGTTGCAACCCAGCCTCTGTTTTTCGGTAAAAAGGGATGGAACCTGATTTGTTTGGGTTTTGTCTCATCAATATAAAAGAAAGGAATTGAACCCGACCTAAATTCTCGGAAAAAAGAGAAATCTGTCTAGGAGCATCGCTCCAGCGTCAGATTTCCTATTTTTCAGTCGAATTTTACGGTCTTGGTATCTTGTATGAACAATACTGAATTTTATGATCGTCTGGGGGTGTCGAAAAACGCTTCGGCAGACGAGATCAAAAAGGCTTATCGTAAGCTTTCGAAAAAATATCACCCAGATATCAACAAGGAGCCTGGCGCTGAGGAAAAATACAAGGAAGTTCAAGAAGCCTATGAGACTTTGAGTGACGACCAAAAACGTGCAGCCTACGACCAGTATGGTGCTGCGGGTGCCAACGGTGGCTTTGGTGGTGCTGGTGGCTTTGGTGGTGCTGGTGGTTTTGGTGGCTTTGACGGAGCAGGTGGCTTCGGTGGTTTTGAAGATATCTTCTCAAGTTTTTTCGGAGGAGGAGGAGCTTCACGCAATCCAAACGCTCCTCGTCAAGGGGATGACCTCCAGTATCGTGTGAACTTAACCTTTGAAGAAGCTATCTTCGGAACGGAAAAAGAAGTTAAATACAATCGTGAAGCCAGCTGTCGTACATGTAATGGCTCTGGTGCTAAGCCAGGGACAAGTCCAGTCACTTGTGGACGCTGTCATGGTGCTGGTGTCATTAACGTCGATACGCAGACTCCTCTTGGTATGATGCGTCGCCAAGTAACCTGTGATGTCTGTCATGGTCGCGGAAAAGAAATCAAAGATCCATGTACAACTTGTCACGGAACAGGGCATGAAAAACAAGCTCATAGCGTACATGTAAAAATCCCTGCTGGTGTGGAAACAGGCCAACAAATCCGCCTCGCTGGTCAAGGTGAAGCAGGCTTTAACGGTGGACCTTACGGGGACTTGTACGTGGTGGTTTCTGTTGAAGCCAGTGATAAATTTGAACGTGAAGGAACAACTATTTTCTACAAGTTAAATCTTAATATCGTCCAAGCTACTCTTGGAGATACTGTGGAAATTCCAACTGTTCATGGAGATGTTGAATTGGTTATCCCAGAAGGAACTCAGACTGGCAAGAAATTCCGCCTACGTGGCAAGGGAGCACCGAGCCTTCGTGGTGGTGCTGTTGGTGACCAATACGTTACAGTCAATGTCGTGACTCCGACAGGTTTGAACGACCGCCAAAAAGCAGCGCTTAAAGAGTTCGCAGCTGCAGGTGACTTGAAAGTCAATCCGAAGAAAAAAGGCTTCTTTGACCATATAAAAGATGCCTTTGAAGGAGAATAAAGTAAAAAGAGCCGATTGGCTCTTTTTTTGTATAATCTTGGGAAATTTAGCATCGAGCAATCATTCTCCAATTAGTCTACTATTTATACTTTTGAGTGAGCAAGCCAGCAGTATCCATCTCCTGAATGAGTTGCTTGAATTCCTCTTCCTTTCCAGGCTTAACGGTGACGGTGTCAATGCGCTTAATCGCCGAATTATCCTGAATATCTACTAAGGTCAAAGCTTTTTCATAGAATGCAATTCCCTTTTTAAGACTTTCTTGATCATTCCAAAAGAGAAGTGAGTAATTAGGGTTAAATTTCTTTCCTTTTTCTTGGAAATACTTCTCGCCCTCCTCCTTTAAAAATTGTATTAAACCGTGATTGAACAAGTTGTCCCCTACTTTATAGTAGGAAATCTCTCCTGTCTGGAGGACATAGACTTCGAGTCGGTTTTTGGTGAGTTTTGGACTTTCTTTTAGGACGGGGTGGCTATTGATGACATCATCAGAGAAAGTAACATAAAAATGTAAGCCTCCACCCTCAAATTGATACCTTCCATTTGATTCTACTTTCTTAGGAGGCATGTCAAGAGAGATAAAGATTTGTTTTAAGGCTTCATTCCCCTCACGGATGTCACTCGGTGAAGCCTTGAAAAGATTGGCCACTAGTAGAAATGCTAGGGCTGCAAGCAGGCAGAGGCAGCCGCAAGGGATCGCGATGACCTTCGCTAGAACTTTTACAAACTGTTTCATTTTCATTGCCTCCTTTTTCTGTTCAAATCTAGTAACCCAAAATGGATTTAAGGAAAGTTGGAGGCTTTCTTATACTTGTTTTTCTTCTTGGAGGATCGCCATTCTGGTTTGGAAATCTTTTTCTAAAACTTTGAATTTGTAGGTTAAATCTTTTTGGTATTCCTTGATAAGGGCTTTTTGTTGGTCGATGATTTGTAGGCTGTTTTGGATGATATCCAAATCATCCTTGATAGCTTGGACGCGGTCAGTTGTATCTAGCACTTCATCCTGAATGGCTTGGCGATTTTTTACGACAAAATAACTTCCAGCAGCAGCTCCTGCGAATAGCAGTAGATTTGATAGTTTCATGGCATCTCCTTAAGCGTTTTTAATGGTTTCAGCGACTTGGGCAAGTTTGTCAAAGTCAGGTTCGTGGGCGATAAAGTCAATCTTGAGGTCATCTTCTGCACCGTAGCGAGGTACGAGGTGTACATGGGTATGAAAGACCGTTTGACCAGCGATTTCCTCGCAGTTGGCAATGATATTCATGCCAACAGCCTTGGTAGCCTTCATGACTTTTTGAGCCACTGTTGGTACTTGGGCAAAGAGTTGGCTGGCGCTGGTAGCGTCCATCTCTAAAAGATTGCGATAGTGCTCTTTGGGTACAATGAGGGTGTGCCCAGGCGTTACTTGAGAGATATCAAGAAAGGCAAGAACCTGCTCATCTTCGTATACTTTTGAAGCAGGAATTTCCCCTGCGATGATCTTACAAAAAATGCAATCTGACATAAAATCCACCTCTACTGTATTGAATTTTGATATAATATAGCTACATTATACCAGATTCGGAGAAAATATGTTAGAAATTAAAAACCTGACAGGAGGCTATGTTCACGTCCCTGTCTTGAAAGATGTGTCCTTTACCGTTGAAAGTGGGCAGTTGGTCGGTTTGATTGGGCTCAACGGTGCTGGGAAATCAACGACAATCAATGAGATTATTGGTCTGTTGACACCTTACAGTGGGGAAATCAAGATTAACGGTCTCACCCTGCGAGAAGATGCGACCAACTATCGCAAGCAGATTGGCTATATCCCAGAAACGCCTAGTCTGTATGAGGAATTGACCCTCAGAGAGCATATCGAGACGGTTGCCATGGCCTATGGTATTGAGCAAAAAGTGGCTTTTGAGCGAGTAGAATCTTTGTTAAAAATGTTTCGTTTGGATCAAAAATTAGACTGGTTCCCAGTGCATTTTTCCAAAGGGATGAAGCAGAAGGTCATGATTATCTGTGCCTTTGTCGTAGATCCGAGTCTTTTCATCGTTGATGAGCCTTTCCTTGGGCTCGATCCTTTGGCCATTTCTGACTTGATCCAGCTTTTGGAAGTGGAAAAGCAAAAAGGCAAGTCCATTCTCATGAGTACCCACGTGCTAGACTCAGCGGAAAAGATGTGTGATGCCTTTGTCATTCTCCACAAGGGGGAGGTGCGGGCTCAGGGGAACCTCCAGCAACTGCGGGATGCTTTTGCCATGCCTGAAGCGAGTTTGAATGATATTTACTTGGCTCTGACCAAAGAGGAGGAGCTATGAAAGACTTGTTTTTAAAGAGAAAGCAGGCTTTTCGTAAGGAGTGTCTTGGTTATCTGCGTTATGTTCTAAATGACCATTTTGTCTTGTTCCTGCTAGTTCTCATCGGTTTTCTAGCTTACCAGTACAGTCAACTCCTGCAAGATTTTCCTGAAAATCATTGGCCTATCCTCTTGTTTTTGGGGATTGTCTCTGCCTTGCTTTTAGCTTGGGGAGGAATCGCGACCTACATGGAAGGACCGGATAAACTCTTTCTCTTAGTCAGTGAAGAGGAGGTCAAGTTGTACCTCAAAGGGCAGACGTCGCGTTCATTGGTTTTCTGGACAATTGTTCAAACCCTCTTTTTACTCTTGTTTGCACCCTTGTTTTTAGCCATGGGCTATGGCTTGCCAGTCTTTCTTGCCTATGTGCTTTTATTAGGAGCTGGGAAATACTTCCTCTTTCGCCAAAAAGCCAGTAAATTTTATACTGAGACTGGGCTTGCCTGGGACTACGTTATCACCCAAGAAAGCAAGCGCAAGCAAGTCTTGCTTCGTTTCTTTGCTCTCTTTACTCAGGTCAAGGGCGTTTCAAATAGTGTCAAGCGTCGCGCTTATCTGGATTTCCTCCTAAAGACTGTTCAAAAGGTGCCTGGGAAGATCTGGCAAAATCTCTATCTTCGTTCGTATCTGCGAAATGGAGACCTCTTTGCTCTCAGTCTTCGCCTCTTGCTCCTATCCTTGTTAGCTGTGATTTTTATCGAGCAGTCTTGGATTGCGACGGCAGTGGTTGTTCTATTTAATTACCTCATGCTCTTCCAGTTGTTGGCTCTCTATCGTGCTTTTGACTACCAGTATTTGACCCAGCTCTTTCCTTTAGAAAAGGGTGAAAAAGAGAAGGGACTACAGGAAGTTATCCGAGGATTGACAGGTTTTGTTTTAATGGTTCAACTGATAGTTGGTTTGATTACCCTCCAAGAAAAACTAGCCCTTCTAGCCCTGCTTGGAGCTGGACTGGTTTTACAAGTCTTGTATTTGCCTTATCAGGTAAAACGTCAGATGCAGGATTAATCTTACTTATAGGACACTAAAAAAGAAGTTGAGTTCAGTCTGTCTCAGCTTCTTTTATTTTCTACAAGATAATAGTTGGTCCGTAGAGACTTAGCTTGGTTTTGACTTGGTCAAAGTGGAAACGGTCATAGGCCCGCCAAGCGGCGCGAGTAGGAGCATCTGGATTGAGAGCGCTGAGACCCAGGAGAAGACTGGAAGTCTGGTAAAATTTTTCCAGCTCAATCAAGAATCGATTATCCACTGTCTCAGTTTTAGAGAGAAAGTCAAGGATATTGTTCAGCTGCTCCTGAAAGCGGACATCGTCAGCTGTTGCCTGTTTGCAGACTTGGTAGGCTTTGTTTAAGTCAGTAATCAAAGTATGAGCTCTTTTAATAGGGTCTGTATCTGTCATGAGAATGCCTCCTTTGTGATGGTTCTAAAGCTGTTTCAAGTGATTGTCTTTCTATAATCATAGCTTATCACTTTTAATTCTTTTTTTATCTTCAAATCTTTAATTGTCATTGAAATTTCCTGAATGGTTATTGCAGGATTTTATGATAAAATAATTGTAAGATTATCATAGCCATTTTGCGAATGATTCGACACTTTAGGAATTTTTGAGAACCGTTTAGGATTTGGTGAAAAATAGTTTCTAGATTTATGCTATCCTCTTTTTAGGAGGTTTTATCCATGAACTACATTATCATCCAAAAAGAGAAAGAAATTTTCAAATTAAACATAGAGGATATCTACTATATCCAAACGCATCCAAGCAAAGCCCATACCGTGCAGATTGTTACAGAAAACGCTAGCTTTGATCTATTTCAAAATTTAAGCAATCTTGAGAAACAATATGGAGAAACCTTGACGAGATGTCATCGAAATTGTCTGGTTAACCTTGAACGGCTAAAATCCATGGATATCCAATCAAAGACTCTTTTTCTTGGAGAAGAAGGTCGATATGCTGTTCAGTATGCCAGACGTCGCTATAGAGATATTCGCCAAAGATGGTTGAAACAAGGAGAGTAAGAAGATGAGAATATTTGTTTTAGAAGATGATTTCTCCCAACAAGCTAGGATTGAAACGACGATTGAGAAACTCTTGAAAGAACATCATATCATTCCCAGCTCTTTTGAAGTCTTTGGCAAGCCAGACCAACTTCTGGCAGAGATGCATGAGAAGGGAGCACATCAGCTATTCTTTTTGGACATTGAGATTCGAAATGAGGAGATGAAAGGCCTAGAAGTGGCAAGAAAGATTCGGGATCGAGATCCTTATGCCCTGATCGTCTTTGTGACGACTCACTCGGAGTTTATGCCCCTGTCCTTTCGCTACCAAGTGTCTGCTTTGGACTACATTGATAAGTCCTTGTCGGCAGAGGAGTTTGAGTCTCGTATCGAGACAGCTCTTCTCTATGCCGATAGTCAAGACAGCAAAAGCCTGGCGGAAGATTGCTTTTACTTTAAATCAAAATTTGCTCAATTCCAGTATCCTTTTAAAGAGGTTTACTATCTCGAAACGTCTCCTAGAGCCCATCGTGTTATTCTCTATACCAAGACGGATAGGCTGGAATTTACGGCGAGTCTAGAGGAGGTTCTCAAGCAGGAGCCTCGTCTCTTGCAGTGTCATCGTTCTTTTCTCATCAATCCTGCAAATGTGGTGCATTTGGATAAGAAAGAAAAACTGCTTTTCTTTCCCAATGGTGGAAGTTGTCTAATCGCGCGTTATAAGGTTAGGGAAGTTTCTGAGGCTATCAATAATTTGCATTGAGCTAGGAGAATTTATGAATATTGCTTGGATATTATTGTATACACTTATTACTAATGGGCTAGAAATTGTCATTTTCTTTAAGGTAGATGGAATTGATCTTACTTTCGAGAGGATTTTTAAGGCCTTTCTTCTGAAATTTCTCCTAGGGGCCATTTTTGCGACTTTTCAATTTTTAGCTGTGAGTGAATATTTGTCATATTTTATAGAACCTTTGTTTGGCATAGGGTTATCTTTCTTATTGTTAAGAGGGCTTCCTAAAAAACTCCTTTTCTTTTATGGTCTCTTTCCAATGATATTGGTGAATCTCTTTTATAGAGGTGTTTCTTATTTTGTTCTTCCATTTTTGGGACAAGGGCAAGTATATGACAGTTATTCATTTATTTGGTTATGTATAATGATTTTCAATTTCTTCATTTCTCTAGTCTTTTTGAAATGGTTGGACTATGATTTTACTAGTTTGAGAAGGGAGATTCTAGATAAAGGTTTTCAAAAGTCCTTGACTAAAATTAACTGGATAATGGGAACCTACTATCTAGTTATGGAAACTCTGTCTTTCTTTGAATATGAACAAAGCATTCAATCAAAGACTGTTCGCCATCTGATCCTAGTGTTTTACATGCTCTTTTTTATGGGGGTTATCAAGAAGCTGGATACCTATTTGAAGGAAAAACTTCAGGAGAAACTGAACCAAGAACAGGCCCTGCGCTATAGAGATATGGAACGGTATAGTCGGCATATAGAGGAGCTTTATAAGGAAGTTCGGAGCTTTCGTCATGATTATGCCAACCTCTTGACCAGCTTAAGCCTAGGCATTGAAGAGGAGGATATGGAGCAGATAAAAGAGATCTACGACTCCGTCTTGAAGGATTCTAGTGAAAAATTGCAGTACAACAAATATGACCTTGGTAGATTGGTGAATATTCGGGATCGTGCCCTCAAAAGTCTCCTCGCAGGAAAATTTATAAAAGCCAGAGAAAAGGATATTGTCTTTAATGTCGAAGTTCCTGAGGAGATTCAAGTTGAGGGGATGAGTCTACTTGATTTTCTAACCATTGTGTCTATCCTTTGTGACAATGCTATTGAAGCTAGTGAAGAGGCCAGTCAACCTCATGTTTCAATCGCCCTTTTTAAAAATGGGGCACAGGAGACCTTTATCATTGAAAACTCCATCAAAGAAGAGGACATAGATGTTTCTGAAATCTTCTCTTTTGGAGTTAGTTCTAAAGGGGAGGAGAGAGGAGTTGGTCTTTATACCGTTGTGAAGATAGTGGAAAGTTATCCCAATGCTAGTCTCAATACTATCTGTCAAGATCAAGTCTTTCGTCAGATACTTACTATGATGTATACAGAATGATGAAAATAAGACCGAGAGTTCTTGTATCTCGATCTTATTTTTTTATAGTTGTATTGGCTGATGAAGTCCTTGTGTGATGTTATGAGAATATCTATTAACGCTATATAAGAAATTTTCCCACCATCCTCCACCTGTAATCTGGTTGAGTTCAGTAGTTGTTAGTTCTTGAAATGAAGTTAGGTTTTGATTCTTATCCATGTTATGATTCTCCTTTTTGATAAGATAATAAATAGTTCTAGAGTGTTATCTGAAAATTAATCAGAATGTGTTAAAATTTTATCTTTGAAATAATCAAAATATGTTTTCTTTGCAGTTACACTAGTGACTCGACCTTGTAGGCCATATTGGATGAGTTTACTGTTCTCACCAGATAGTTTTACAAGAGCGGTTAATTTAAAGAGATTTCCTTGCTCTGTTCTGGTAGGGGTTTGATCAATGCTCTGAAGTTGGCCGATGATGGTAATGCCGTGTTTTCCAATCTTCTCAAGCTTTAATCTTACAGTTTGTCCTTTATCTAGTAAGGGGAGATAGTCAGATGATACGTAGTAAGTGATTAGTACTTCTCTTGTATCTGTGATGACAGGAAATATTTGAGCAATTTCTGTACCAGTTGGAATTCTATTTTTACCTTCAAATTCGCTGTTCAGATGAACGATACCTTTACTTGGAGCGGTTAAGGTATTGTTTTCCAAGCGCTGTGTCGCTTGATCTAGTTGTACTTTTAATTCTGTTAATTGATTCTCCACGGTTAGTTGTTGCTGAGAAGCTGTCTGTAAAAACTGAGTGCGAAGTACTTCAATTTTGGTTGCTAAACTATTATCATAAGTTGCTACACTTCCGATACCAGCTTGCTGAATTTTGAGACTTGCGATAGATGATTCAAGATTTGCAATACTTTGATTGATTTGAGATAAAAATGGCTCATCTGCAGTTTCTTGTGTTTGTTCTTGAGAGGCTACAAGATAACGATTCAAAATTGACTGGTGTGGATTGCCAGTCGGTAAGCGTGCTCTTTTGTTTATGATAGCATCTCTCAGCTCCTGGTATTCTCCAATTTGTTGTTGAACTCTTGTGATTTCTTGTTCAATAGCTGATGAACTGCTATTGGCAAGGTTGGCTTGATTTGCAACCTCAGTGTTAGTCTTTGAGATACCTAGTTCAATATCATGAGCTTGTTTAGTAAAATTCATAAAGGTATTATAGTAGCCAAATTCATCCTCACCAGAAAAAAGATCGGTATTTTTTTCTAAGCTTTGTTTCAAAATTCCAAGTCCTTCTTTTTGCTTCTCAAGTCTTTGTAACTGAGTTTCTAAGGCAGTTTTCTGACTTTCTTCCATTGTTTCAGAGTATTTGATGAGTAAGTCACCTTTTTCAACTACTTGATTTGCCACTAAATGATTAGCTAAGATAGTATTATCACTGGTTGACTGAATGGATGCAATGACACTTGTAGGAGTGACTTCTCCTTGCGATGTAACAGTAATCTCTTTTGTAGCAACAAGGGAGAAAATCACGATGAAAGTAAACAGTAATGAAAGTGGTATGATCAATACTGTCGCATAATTATGGTAACGTCTCTGATAAAACTCGACGCTTCTAAAAAGATTAGGATTCATAACATTCTCCTTATTTGTTGAATAGATGATGGTAGAAGCCTTGCGCCTGTATTAACTCTTGATGACTACCAACTTCAATGATTTTCCCTTGGTCAAGAACAATGACACGGTTAGTCCGTTCGGCTATACTGAGACGATGGGCTACAAAGAGAATGGTTTTATCAGTTAGGGACATAAGATTATCTATAACCTTTTTCTCAGTCAAAACATCGAGAGCACTAGTAGCTTCATCTAGTATTAAAACAGGAGATTTAGTTAAAAGAGCACGAGCGAGGGCTATTCGTTGCTTTTGTCCTCCTGATAGACCAGCTCCATCAGAGAGCTGAGTTTGATAGCCCATAGGCATTCTTTCAATATCTTGACGGATTTCAGCTAATTCGCAAGCTTTTAGAATATCTTCTTGGCTAATCATACTATTACCGCCCAAGGTTAAGTTTTCCAAGATAGAGCCATTAAAGATATAGGCTTGTTGGGGCAGGTAATTAATATGACGTCGCAAGATTTTTTTATCAATATTTTTAATATCCTGATGATTGATGGTAATCTGTCCTTTGTAAGGGTCAAAGAAATTGACAATCATTTTGGCTAGAGTTGTTTTACCAGAACCACTAACTCCAACCAGGCTAACCTTATCACCTTCTTTAATTGTTAGATTGATATCTGTTAAGGTATCTCGTCCAAAACCATACTTATAAGAAAGGTCATCAAATTCAATATCGCCCATCAAAAAATGTGAATGAACAGAGTTTTCTTGAACTTGAAATTCAGATTCAACTAGATAGACTTCGTTCAAACGGTTATTAGCGACCTTCGCAGATTGGAGTTTGGTTTGGAGGTTGATAATATTTTCCATAGGAGTTGTAAAGTAAGAAAGAAGTGTGTTAAAGGTAATCAGCTGACCGATAGAAATTTTACTAGACATAACTAATTGAGCCCCAAACCATAGGATAAAGATATTAAGAACTAACTTTGTTCCTTGTTTTAAATTAGTTTGTAAAATAGAATATTTAGTAAGTTTAAAGGATTTTTCCAAATAATCGACAAATTCGCTGTCTATATTTTGATAGCGATTTTCTTCACTCGTGAGCGACTTTATAGTTTCAATCCCGTTGATATCTTCGATAATAGCAGAGCTAACCATAGAATTACTTTGCATGACATCATGGTTCATTTTTTCGAAAGGCTTCATAAAAGAAAAGATGATGAACATGTATATAGGAATGGAAATAAGAGAAAGAAGGAAGAGATTAGGGTTTTGTGCCAGTAAGACGCCCCCTACAAGAATCAGAATAGAAACATCCAGAAAAAGAGAAAGAATGGTAGAAGCCAAGGCATCTATAATAGAGTTAGCATCTGTGAACCGTGAAATGATTTCTCCTGTACGACGTGTCGCAAAGAAAGACATAGGAAGTTCAAAAATATGGCGAATATAGGATAAAATCACATCAATACTTAATCTCTGACTCAGAACAGTTAGGAGATAATCTCTGGAGAAGCTCATGGCTTGTTGGAGGATATAGGTGATAATTAGACCAATTGAGATAATTCCTAAAGTTGATTTCATCTGATTTGGGATGTATTCATCTAAGATTCCTTGGAGATAATAAGAACCACCGATATTGATAATAGTGACTAATAAGCTTGAGAGAACAATGTAAGCAATGAGAGATTTTTGTTTGAAAATCAGAGGTAGGAAGCTCAGTAGACCATTCTTTTTATCTTTATGGGGTTGATAGCTGGGTTTGGGAGCTAGAAAAATAGCTACTCCAGTCCATTCAGAGAAAAAGCGTTCTTTTGACATTTTGGTGATTTTTACAGAAGGATCAGGATCACCAATAATCAGATAGTCTTTCTTTGTTTGATAGACAACATAGTAATGTTGGAGTTTTCCTTCTTTGTTAACGTGAACAATAAATGGATAGGGGACATCACTCATGTCAAAGAGAGTTTTATCTGCTTGAACAGGTCTTGTTTCAAAACCCATTTCATTTGCGGCTTTTACAATGCCAAGAGCAGTCGTTCCTTCTTTATTGGTCTTTGCAAGTTCTCTCAAGTGAGCTAGAGAAAAATCTGAACCATAGAATTTGGCAATCGAGGCTAAGGCAGCGACACCACAGTCTCTAGCATCTATTTGAGGAACAAATGTACGTTTATAAGAAGTCATTGGCAATTCCTTTCATATAATATGATGAGTTTATTATGCCATAATAATAAGTTCATATTTTATGAAATCTTGAATTGTCATTGAAACTTCCTGAATGGTAAAAAATGATTAGAAATTATCTTTTTTTTAAAAATTTAGAGGTGGTTTCAAATGAAAAGCTAATTCAAGACGTTTCGATGACAATTCAAGATTTGGACGAAAAACTTTAACAAACAATGATATACTAAACTTGTCAAAGTTGCAACAGGACAAAGATTAGAAATAAAATGGAGGTATTCATCATGGATACAAAAATGATGGAACAATTTGAGATTATGGATACTGATATGCTTGCTTGCGTTGAAGGTGGCGGTTGGATAAAATGTGGACTAGGTGTAGTTGGAGGTGCATTGACTGGAGGAGTTGATGGTGGTGCTGTGGGAACTGTAACGCTACCTTTCTTTGGTACTGTATCTGGGGCTGCTGCTGGTTTTTGGGGTGGAGCGGCAACTGGAGCTGCTACATTCTGTTAGAAATCACTCTTCATTGATAAGATGAACTTACTTGAAATGGAGTAAATAATTATGGATAAGAAAAAAATAGTTTCAACTATAGTATTTATAGTATTTCTTATAGTGTCAGTGGCTAATTTTTTTAGAGACTTAACCCAATTATTGTTCATTTTAAATATTATTGGTCTGTCTTGTTTTTTAGTGTTAACATACGTTAACATAAAAGAGATGCTCTCAAATAGAAGTAAATGATGATTTGGTTAGTCCTAGAACCAATCAACTCATGTTCATCGGCTTGACAAGCTTTATGTCTATTATTTGTTTGTATAGGGGTATCACAGCAGGAGAATTCTATCAACAATTAATTGCCTACATTGGTGCTATTCTCTGCTTGCTTATCATGCTTCTGCTCATTTGGGGATTGAAGTATTATAAAAAGTAGAAGCTAATGAAGTATAAAAGGGTAAGTGTTTTCGAAACACTTACCTTTTATAATAAAGTTTTTGCAATTCAAGACGTTTCGATGACAATTCAAGATTTGGATGAAAAATTTTAAAAAACAATGCTATACTAAACTTGTCAAGGTTGCAACGAGACAAAAATTAAAAATAAAAAAGGGAGTATTTGTCATGGATACAAAAATGATGTCACAATTTTCTGTTATGGATAATGAAATGCTTGCGAAAGTTGAAGGAGGTTTCGGAGGTTGGGGAGATATGATTTCTGGTTTATTGGGTGGGCTAGCACCTTCTCCAACTTTGGATCAATTAAATGGTAAGTGGCCTATTATACATTTTTCAAAACCATGTGGTCCATATGGTATAGGGGGAACTCCAAACTCATGTAATGGTATTTAAAAAGGATTGAAGCTATGAAGGCAAAATATGGGAATCAAATTGTTGATGTTTGGGAAATTGGTCAAGCAACTCCTAAACCAAGTTGGGTAGAGGAAGCTTTTCAAAAAAATTATATGGTTTGGTTGGATAATCATGTGCGCATTCTAATGGCAGGTCTCAACACTTCTCTCGCAACGAATATCAAGTTTGGTCTAGTTGGAACAGTTGGAGGAGGATTCGCTGGTTATGGAATGTATGTTCTTGGTTATCCAGGTGATTATATAGATATCACCAATCATAGAGTTGTTTCTGCTAAAACATTTCACAAAAGTTATCAAATTTTAGAAAATGATTAGATATCATTTAATTGTAATGGAGAAAGCAATGAAAAAAATATTTTAAAAAAAAACGGACCATCTTTCTTGCGAGATTGTTCCTAGGTCAGTTGCCCTTACTTGTCTCTACTTATCTATTTCTATCTCGTCAGTTTTTAAATTTTTCCTTGGTTTTCCAATTTCTTTTAGTGGTTATTAACTTAGCTTCTATTTTTGTTACTGTTTATCTCACTAGGGGAATGAGGATAAGAGGGTTTGAAGATGATGATTTGGTTAGTCCTAGAACCAATCAACTCATGTTCACCGGCTTGATAGGATTGATGTCTATTATTTGTTTGTATAGAAGTATCACAGCAACAGAATCCTATCAGCAATTAATTGTCTACATTGGCGCTATTCTCTGCTTGATTATCATGCTTCTGCTCATTTGGGGCTTGAAGTATTATAAAAAGTAGAAGCTAATGAAGTATAAAAGGGTAAGTGTTTTCGAAATACTTACCTTTTATAATAAAGTTTTTGCAATTCAAGACGTTTTGATGACCATTTAAGATTTAGATGAATTTGTAATCTTAAATAAGGTAAGATAAAGATAACAAATGTAAAGGAGTATTCTTATGAAGAAACAAAATATAAAATCGCTATTACTTGTGCCACTTGTATTTGCATCTATTACTACGGGTGTTGTATATGCAGAAGAGCAGACTACTTCTTCCTCTATACAGACTAATGATAGTTCTCTTGTGGCACCAGATTTGCCATCGACTAAGGAAAAGGTGGAGAATAAACCTTCTATTGTAACCCCAGAAGAGTATGAACAGAATGTTGAGAACTTTAAAAAGATAGATATTGAAGCTGTTCGTCAATATTTTACAGAGGATCAATTGGAACATACTATTTATTTTGGTAGAAAAACTTGCTCTCATTGTCGTCAATTTTCTCCTGAATTGAAAGAATTTAATAACTTGATTGAAAAGAAGTTAGAGTATTATGATTTGGATGGTAAGGATTTTGATGGGGAAGCGAGAGAGTTTCTATTTAAAAAAGTCGGTATTCCAGGAACACCAACAATTTTGTATTTAAGAAATGGACGTCCGATATCTGGATGGGTTGGTGGGGGAGCGACTGCACAACAGGTTTATGATTATATGTACTCGAGAAACTCACCTAAGCAAACGGAAATAATAGCATCGTCCGAGGAAACAGTAACTGAAAATGTGCATGATGAGAAAACCAGAAATGACAGCATGAGTACTAGTGATAAAGTTGTAAGTGAAAGCAAAGTTATGAGTGATGAAAAAAGAACCGAAATGAAAATATCCAATGATAATCCCAATTCTAATAGTGAAAATAGTGGGAAAGTGGAGAGTATAAACTCAACTTCCAAAGCTAAAACTACTCAATCTGGCGATTTAGCAATGTTAGACAATAAGAATCAATTGGAAACTCTCAAACCTATTTTTGATGCTGCTCAAGAAAATAAAACTCCTTTAACCGATGTTAAGGGAAGCCAATCTATTACTTCGAATGAAAAATTATTACCGAAAACAGGAGAGGAAGAAAGTTACCAACTGATTCGGCTAGCTGTCGCGTTTCTTATGGCTTCTATAATGATTAAAGTGAAACAAAAAATTCATAAATAAAAATAGATGGTAAACAGGTGCAATGATATTATTTGTTTGTAATAACATATGGCTAGAATTTGCCTATAGACAAGAGTGAAAGGGCAAGCATGTTTTTAATGCTTGCTTTTTAAATTTTTTAACAATTCAAGACGTTTCGATGGCAATTCAAGATTTGGATGAAAAAAATTAATAAACGATGATATACTAAACTTGTCAAAGTTGCAACAAGACAAAAATTAAAATTAAGATTAAAATGGAGGTATTCGTTATGGATACAAAAATGATAGGACAATTTCATGAAATGGATATAACTATGTTATCCAGTATTGAAGGAGGCAAGAATAATTGGCAAACTAATGTCTTAGAAGGTGGTGGTGCAGCTTTTGGTGGCTGGGGCTTAGGAACAGCCATTTGTGCTGCGAGTGGTGTTGGAGCGCCATTTATGGGAGCATGTGGATACATAGGAGCTAAATTTGGTGTGGCTCTTTGGGCAGGAGTAACAGGTGCAACGGGTGGATTTTGATAAAAGGAGATTTGTATGAATACTTATTATAATGTAGATGAAACAATGCTAAGTGAGATTTATGGAGGTAATTCCGGAGGAGCGGCTGTAGTTGCTGCTTTAGGTTGTGCAGCGGGTGGAGTGAAATATGGGAAGTTTCTAGGACCATGGGGCGCTGCAATAGGAGGAATTGGAGGAGCATTGATTTGTGGATATTTAGCCTATAGTGCTACATCATAAAAATGGAAGATATATTTTATGAAAGCTGTATTCTATATAATTCTCTTCGCTTTCCAAACATATCTTATTTATCTATCTATAAGTACCTCTGATAAAAAACAAAAGACTATTGAATTAACATCATTGAATTGTTTTGTCATATTATTTCTAATCTATGATAAATTATTTTTTCTCTTCATTGCCTATGTTTTTTTGATAATTTTTATATTAAACTTGTTCCGTAACTGAAAAGTTATATACGATATGAATACAAAAATGATGGAACAATTTAAGATTATGGATACTGATATGCTGGCTAGCATTGAGGGAGGAACTGATTGAGGAACAGTAGGAAAAGGAACTGTCTATGGAGCAGGTATCGGAGTTGCTATGTGTACGGTAGGAGGGCTCCTTACTAGTGGTTCAGCATGGACTATGACTGCTGGCTGTGCTTGGGCTGGAGCTAAACTTGGTGGTGCTTTTACTGCAATTGCTGATAATATTTGGCCATAGAAGGGAGTAGAAATTATGTTTGATTACAAAATAGTAGACAATCAAGAATTAAGTAATATTTCTGGAGGTGGATTGGGAGGAGATGTAGTTGTAGGAGCCTTGTCGGGTGCATTTCAGGCAGGACAATCTTGTATCGCTGGAGGCCCTCAAGCTTACTTGATTTGCGCAACAGGGGGCGCTATAGTAGGTGGCATTATAGCTTTTGGATTGAGACCCCCAAAATAGTTTTAAAAAGGAATGGGTGTTGATATGTTAAATGAAACTATAATTCAGCTTATACTCATTGCAATTTGTTGTGTGTACATTATTTTTAACACCAAGGCTGATAAAAACCCAAAGAGAGGATATCGTACAGCTTTGTACCTTTTCGTTATGGCTGGTATTATATCCTATATTATGAATTATCTGAACTGGTTAGATTTTTTCTTACTGATAACTCCGATAATGTGTCTATTTAAATTTGAAGATAAATGGAGTTAGCAACATTTGACACTTCAATAGGTTATTAACTATCCTTTGGCTCATTGTCAACTGTAGTGAGTTGAAGAAAAGCTAAGATCGAGAAAGGACGAATTTCGTCCTTTCTTTTTTGAGTAAGACGGGCATGTCGTGTATTTGATGTGTAAGTCCTCCGTGTGCACCCGCTACCGATGAATTCAATAGCGATTCTCAAGCCTGACTATCGTGAGGTAGCGGGGAGAAGAAGGCATAGCGAAATCGTGGCTTAAAGAACAGGAATGTTATAGTAAGACACGTTTAGAGGATAAAGTGGCTTCACACTCTAAAGCACAAATAGGTATACTGATGGAAGAGTTAATCTATAGAGGATTACTTCAACACGCCTTTTTTAAACATTCGCGATTTGGCCTTGATTTGCTCCTTCCTTCCATTTTATTTGCACTTCCTCATTTTTCAAGCCTACCTAGTTTGTTAGATATTTCCGTCTTTGCAACATTTGGAATCATCCTTGCCGGTTTGACCCGCTATACCAAGAGCATTTATCCATCTTATGCGGTGCATGTTATCAATAATATTGTCGCGACATCACCATTTTTGCTGACTTTTTTACACAGGATATTTAGCTAAAAATAGTGGAGTAAAAATAATTATCGATTCTAAGAAGAGACTGGGACAAAAGTCTAATCTTAAATATAAAAAGCGAACAAAATCAGTTATCTAACACTCAGAATTCTGTCTTGTTAGCTTTTTTGTCTAATCTATCGATTTTAAAAATTTATAATATAGAATTCCTAAAATCAAAATCTTTTTGTCCCAGTCTCTTCTTATTAGTTGATTGGGAAGATTGTGCTCTTTGAGTAATTCAAGATGTTTCGATGACAATTCAAGATTTGGATGAAAAAAATTAATAAACGATGATATACTAAACTTGTCAAAGTTGTAACAAGACAAAAATTAAAAATAAAAAAGGAGTATTTGTCATGGATACAAAAATGTTGTCACAATTTGAAATTATGGATACTGAGATGCTTGATCATATAGAGGGTGGAGATGTATCTGATATTTATAGAGGGTATGCTTATCAGGGAAGTCCATTTGGTTCTTACCCTTCTATATTAAAAAATTCAGGTCCTTTTCCAGTAAGTGGGTACTGCCCGCGTGGTTATCGTGACCTTGGTTATATAGGAGCAGGTTTTCATTTATGTGGAATATAGGCTGAAATATGAGAAATGAGGAAGAATTTCTATGAAAAAGTATCAGCTTCTATTCAAAACAAGTGCAATTTTATCCTACCTATTTTTCGTATTTGGTCTTTCTCAGCTGACGCTTATCGTCCAAAACTATTGGCAATTTTCTTCTCAGATAGGCAATTTATTCTGGATTCAAAATATCTTGAGTTTACTTTTTATTGGAGTCATGATTGTGGTTCTTGTTAAGACAGGCCATGGTTATCTCTTTCGCATTCCAAGAAAAAAATGGCTTTGGTATTCGATTTTGACAGTATTAGTGGTAGTGTTCCAGATCTCTTTTAACGTTCAGACAGCTAAACATGTTCAGTCAACTGCGGAAGGTTGGGCTGTATTGATTGGTTATAGTGGGACTAACTTTGCAGAGCTAGGTATTTATATAGCCCTGTTCTTTCTGGTTCCACTGATGGAAGAGTTAATCTATAGAGGATTACTGCAACACGCTTTCTTTAAGCATTCGCGATTTGGTCTTGATTTGCTTCTTCCTTCTATTTTATTTGCTCTCCCTCATTTTTCAAGCCTGCCTAGTCTGTTAGATATCTTCGTCTTTGCAACAGTTGGAATCATCTTTGCTGGTTTGACCCGCTATACCAAGAGCATTTATCCATCCTATGCGGTGCATGTTATCAATAATATCGTAGCGACATTACCATTTTTGCTGACTTTTTTACATAGGGTCTTAGGGTGAAAAAACCAAAAGGCTTGCTTTTTAGCTATAGAGGAGGTTATCATGTATAAACACTTATTTTTTTTAGATTCAAAAACTTTAGACTGGTTGACACCTTATATTCTAGTCTTGGCTTCTGATACTATTGCCTTTAGTGTTTTTGTGCTAACCTTTGTATCTGTTGTGGTCTTTTCTTTCCTAAATCCCATGCTAGCTTTCATGTCTATATTCTTAGGAGCTGGCTATGTGGTCGGATTTTGGTTACTAAAATGGTTTGTTTTGGAAAGACTAGAGCTAAAGGATGACGTGTAGGGAAGTCTGTTTGGTGGGGAGGATAGTTTTATGGCCATTTTTAATAAATGTCATGC
The DNA here is from genome assembly GCF_029691405.1 of Streptococcus sp. D7B5. Classification (NCBI taxonomy): domain Bacteria; kingdom Bacillati; phylum Bacillota; class Bacilli; order Lactobacillales; family Streptococcaceae; genus Streptococcus; species Streptococcus sp. D7B5. The sequence goes on along the minus strand of NZ_CP121467.1, from coordinate 1,049,011 downwards.
CTTGTTTTTGGGATTTTTAGTCTTTGCAATCGTTGGTGCAGCGGGATATTCCGTCAATCAAGGAGATTATTTTCAACACCAGTACACATTCATTGTTGTAAAGACTCTCTTGCTTTTCCTTAGTTTTGGCTATGCGAGATGGTTTGATATGATTTCTTTGGGGATTTTAAGCAAGAAACAACTCTTGCTGTTCATTGGAATCTTTCTTCTTACGGTGCTGGTAAATATAGGCTATCATGCTTTTTTCTCAGTTGCTTCTGGTGCCTCGGCTCAACACCTTGAGGAAACGAGTAAAGGACTTCCGCTTTCCTTTATTGTAAGTGTTACAGTTTTGGGACCAATCCAGGAGGAACTCATGTTCAGAGGACTTCTTCAGGGGGCTATATTTGAAAATTCTTGGTTAGGGCTTGTACTGACTTCCTCTCTCTTTTCTTTCATGCATGAACCTTATGATGTGCCTTCGTTTTTCTATTATCTACTTGGGGGCTTATTGCTGGGCTTTGCTTACAAAAAGAGCCAAAATTTGTGGGTTTCTACTCTAGTCCACATGTCTTACAACAGTTTGCCACTTTTAACTTATTTCTAAAAATCATGAAAAGGTAAGCAGAAGACGGTGCTTGCCTTCTTTAAGCTATAATGATAGCTTGAGCCAATTGAGATGCTTTTCTTTGAGAATCAGGTGTGGAGCGGTTGACGAATAGATCAAAAACTAGTAGAATAGTAGGGAAACTTTATACGGAGGAAAGAAATGGACTTGGGTGATAATGAGCTAACGCTGACCCCGATACCTGGGAAGAGTGGCAAAGCTTATATGGGAAGCTACCCTGATGGGAAGCGCGTCTTTGTAAAAATGAACACCTCTCCAATCCTACCTGGCCTAGCCAGAGAACAAATCGCTCCTCAATTATTATGGACTCGTCGTTTGCCAGATGGCAGTGATATGTGTGCTCAGGAATGGCTGACGGGCAAAATCTTGACCCCTTACGACATGAATCGCAAGCAGATTATCAATATCTTGAACCGCCTCCACCGCTCGCGTCCCTTGATGAAGCAGTTGAGCCGTTTGGGCTATACCATGGAAACACCAGTTGATTTGCTACGTTCTTGGCAACAAGGAGTACCAGAAATCTTGAAGCAGAATCACTATTTGAACAGTGTGATTGCGGAGCTAGGTAAGACGGTTCCAGGTTTTAGAGAAGACCATGCAACGATTGTGCATGGGGATCTTCGCCATAGTAATTGGATTGAGACAGAGAGTGGACTCGTTTATCTAGTGGATTGGGATTCGGTTCGTCTGACGGATCGTATGTTTGATGTGGCGCATTTGCTATGCCACTACATTCCAGATTATCAGTGGCGTCAATGGTTGAGAGACTACGGCTATAAGTACAATCAGACAGTGTTAGATAAATTGTATTGGTATGGTCAGTATTCTTACTTGAACCAGATTGCCAAATACTGTGAAAATCAAGATTTAGACAATGTAAACCGGGAGATTTATGCCTTGCGCGTCTTCCGTGATAAGTATGGAAAGAAGAGATGAGAGTTAGAAATCGTAAAGGGGCGACAGAATTACTAGAGGCTAATCCCCAGTATGTGGTCCTCAATCCCTTGGAAGCTAAAGGGAAATGGCGAGACTTGTTTGGAAATGATCATCCGGTTCATGTTGAAGTTGGAAGTGGCAAAGGGGCCTTCGTATCAGGAATGGCCAAACAAAACCCTGACATCAACTATATCGGGATTGATATCCAAAAGTCGGTATTGAGTTATGCCTTGGACAAGGTTCTTGAAGTTGGAGTGCCCAACATCAAGTTGCTGTGGGTAGATGGTTCAGATCTGACCGACTACTTTGAAGACGGTGAGATTGATCGTTTGTACCTAAACTTTTCAGATCCCTGGCCTAAAAAACGCCATGAAAAACGTCGTTTGACTTACAAGAGTTTCTTGGACACCTTCAAGCGCATCTTGCCTGAGAATGGGGAAATCCATTTCAAGACGGATAACCGTGGCTTGTTTGAGTACAGCTTGGTGAGTTTTTCTCAGTATGGGATGAAACTCAATGGTGTTTGGTTGGACTTACATGCCAGTGATTTTGAAGGCAATGTTATGACAGAGTATGAGCAAAAATTCTCCAGCAAGGGTCAAGTAATCTACCGAGTTGAAGCAGAATTTCAAAAAATAGCTTGAAAACTAGTCGTTTGAGTGCTAATGCTTTACATAAATTGACAAACGTGCTATACTGATAGTAAGAATATAAGAAAGAGAGGCGGGGAAATATCTTCGCCTCTTGCTTATGAGGAGGTGGACGCAATCGCAACAATCGTAGAATTAGTCAGAGAAGTTGTAGAACCTGTCATCCAAGCGCCTTTCGAGCTCGTGGATATCGAGTATGGAAAGATTGGCAGTGACATGATTCTTAGTATTTTTGTAGATAAACCCGAAGGAATTACCTTGAACGACACGGCAGACCTGACAGAAATCATCAGTCCTGTCCTAGATACCATCAAGCCTGATCCCTTCCCAGAACAATATTTCCTAGAAATCACCAGTCCAGGCTTGGAACGTCCTTTGAAAACCAAGGATGCTGTCGCTGGAGCAGTTGGGAAATACATCCATGTCGGGCTCTACCAAGCCATCGATAAGCAAAAAGTCTTTGAAGGAACCTTGCTGTCCTTTGAAGAGGACGAGTTGACTATGGAGTATATGGACAAGACACGTAAGAAAACCGTCCAAATTCCATACAGTTTAGTATCAAAAGCACGTTTAGCAGTAAAACTATAGAAAAGAAAGGATATCTTTTGAGGATTCAAAAGTAAAAAGAACATGAGTAAAGAAATGCTAGAGGCCTTCCGCATTTTGGAAGAAGACAAGGGAATCAAAAAAGAAGACATCATCGACGCAGTAGTAGAGTCGCTTCGTTCCGCTTATCGCAGACGCTATGGTCAATCAGACAGCGTAGCTATTGACTTCAATGAAAAAACAGGAGACTTTACAGTTTATACTGTCCGTGAAGTTGTTGATGAAGTATTTGATAGCCGTTTGGAAATCAGCTTGAAAGATGCCCTTGCCATTAATTCAGCCTATGAGCTTGGTGACAAAATCAAGTTTGAAGAAGCACCAGCTGAGTTTGGTCGTGTAGCAGCCCAATCTGCCAAACAAACCATCATGGAAAAAATGCGCAAGCAAACACGTGCCATCACCTACAATACTTATAAAGAACATGAACAAGAAATCATGTCTGGTACAGTAGAACGATTTGACAACCGCTTTATTTACGTCAACCTTGGCAGCATCGAAGCCCAATTGTCAAAACAAGACCAAATCCCTGGAGAAGTTTTTGCTTCCCATGACCGTATCGAAGTCTACGTTTACAAGGTTGAAGACAATCCTCGTGGTGTCAACGTCTTTGTTAGCCGTAGCCATCCAGAAATGATCAAACGTTTGATGGAGCAAGAAATTCCAGAAGTCTACGATGGAACTGTTGAAATCATGAGCGTAGCCCGCGAAGCTGGTGACCGTACGAAAGTTGCCGTTCGTAGCCACAATCCAAACGTGGACGCTATCGGGACAATCGTTGGACGTGGTGGTGCCAATATCAAGAAAATCACCAGTAAATTCCACCCAGCTCGTTACGATGCCAAGAGTGACCGCATGATTCCTGTTGAAGAAAACATCGACGTTATCGAGTGGGTAGCAGATCCAGCTGAGTTTATCTACAATGCTATCGCACCTGCAGAGGTTGACCAAGTTATCTTTGATGAAAATGACAGCAAACGTGCCTTGGTCGTTGTACCTGATAACAAGCTTTCTCTTGCGATCGGTCGTCGTGGACAAAACGTTCGCTTGGCAGCTCATTTGACGGGTTACCGTATCGATATCAAGTCTGCCAGCGAGTTTGAAGCTATGGAAGAAGCAGGTCAAGTGGATTACGCAGCTGCGGACGAATTGACAGAAGAATAAAAGCTGCTAGAGGAGGGAAAGATGAAAACAAGAAAAATCCCTTTGCGCAAGTCTGTTGTATCCAACGAAGTGATTGACAAGCGTGATTTGCTCCGCATTGTCAAGAACAAAGAAGGACAGGTCTTTATCGATCCGACAGGCAAGGCCAATGGCCGTGGCGCTTATATCAAGCTAGACAATGCAGAAGCCCTAGAGGCAAAAAAGAAGAAAGTCTTTAACCGCAGCTTTAACATGGAAGTGGAAGAAAGCTTTTATGACGAGTTGATCGCCTATGTTGATCACAAAGTGAAAAGAAGAGAGTTAGGACTTGAATAAGCAAAAGATAAGTAATCTCTTGGGACTTGCTCAACGAGCAGGCCGGATCATATCAGGTGAGGAATTGGTGGTCAAGGCCATCCAAGATCAGAAAGCCAAGCTAGTCTTTCTAGCACAGGATGCTGGTCCCAATCTGACCAAGAAGATTCAAGATAAAAGTGACTATTATCAAGTAGAAGTTATAACCGTGTTTTCAACACTGGAATTAAGCATAGCAGTCGGAAAATCGCGAAAGGTTTTGGCTGTGACAGATGCTGGATTTACAAAGAAAATGAGGTCTCTTATGGAATAGAAGAGGAGGACATGATTTGTCTAAGAAAAGATTGTACGAAATCGCAAAAGAACTTGGAAAAGAAAGTAAAGAAGTTGTAGCGCGTGCAAAAGAGTTGGGCTTGGATGTGAAAAGCCACTCATCGAGCGTGGAAGCTGCTGCTGCTGAGCAAATCGCAGCTAGCTTTAAACCTGCACCTGCTCCTAAGGCAGAAGCAAAACCTGCAGCACCAAAAGCAAGTGTAGAAAAGAAAGCTGAAAAGCCTGCATCATCTAAACCAGCTGCCGCAAAGGAAGAAAGAAAATCAGCTACACCTGCAGCTCCTAAGGAAGAAAAAGTAGTGGCCGCAAGACCACAGAGTCGAAACTTCAAGGCGGAGCGTGAGGCGCGTGCCAAAGAGCAGGCAGAGCGACGCAAACAAAACAAGGGCAACAACCGTGACCAACAACAAAACGGCAACCGTCAGAAAAATGACGGCCGTAATGGTGGTAAACCTGGTCAAGGGAACCGCGACAATCGCCGATTCAACGACCAAGGGAAAAAACCACAAGGTCAAGGGAATCGTGGCAATGATCGCCGTCAGCAACAAGACTTCCAGCCAAAACAAGCTGGACCACGTGTTGACTTTAAAGCCCGTGCAGCAGCCCTAAAAGCAGAGCAAAATGCAGAGTACGCACGCTCAAGCGAGGAGCGCTTCAAACAATCGCAAGCTGCCAAAGAAGCCTTGGCTCAAGCTAACAAACGCAAGGAGCCAGAGGAAATCTTTGAAGAAGCTGCTAAGCTAGCTGAACAAACGCAGCCAGCAGTAACAGTAGCTCCTGTAGTGAAAGAAGCGCCAGTGGATACACGTCGTAAAAAACAAGCTCGACCAGACAAAGAACGTGATGATTATGATCACGAAGAAGATGGTCCTAGAAAACAACAAAAGAATCGAAGTAGTCAGAATCAAGTGAGAAATCAAAGAAATAGTAACTGGAATAACAACAAGAAAAATAAAAAAGGGAACAAGCAAAACAACCGTAACCAGACTCCAAAACCTGTTACAGAGCGTAAGTTCCATGAATTGCCAACAGAATTTGAGTATACAGATGGTATGACTGTTGCGGAAATCGCAAAACGTATCAAACGTGAACCAGCTGAAATCGTTAAGAAACTCTTTATGATGGGTGTCATGGCTACACAAAACCAATCCTTGGATGGGGAAACCATCGAACTCCTCATGGTGGATTACGGTATCGAAGCCAAACAAAAGGTTGAAGTGGATAATGCCGACATCGAACGTTTCTTTGTCGAAGATGGCTATCTTAACGAAGATGAATTGGTTGAGCGTCCACCAGTTGTAACCATCATGGGACACGTTGACCATGGTAAGACAACCCTCTTGGATACCCTTCGTAACTCTCGTGTAGCGACAGGTGAAGCAGGTGGTATCACGCAGCATATCGGTGCTTACCAAATCGTGGAAAATGGCAAGAAGATTACCTTCCTTGATACACCAGGACACGCGGCCTTTACTTCTATGCGTGCGCGTGGTGCATCTGTTACCGATATTACTATCTTGGTTGTAGCGGCCGACGACGGGGTTATGCCTCAGACTATTGAAGCCATCAACCACTCAAAAGCAGCGAACGTTCCAATTATCGTAGCCATCAATAAGATTGATAAACCAGGTGCCAACCCAGAACGCGTTATCGGTGAATTGGCAGAGCATGGGGTTATGTCAACAGCTTGGGGTGGAGATTCTGAATTTGTTGAAATCTCAGCTAAATTCAACCAAAATATCGAAGAATTGTTGGAAACAGTCCTTCTTGTAGCTGAAATCCAAGAACTCAAGGCAGACCCAACAGTGCGTGCGATCGGTACGGTTATCGAAGCGCGCTTGGATAAAGGAAAAGGTGCGGTCGCAACCCTTCTTGTCCAACAAGGTACCTTGAATGTCCAAGACCCAATCGTTGTCGGAAATACCTTCGGTCGTGTCCGTGCTATGACCAATGACCTTGGTCGTCGTGTTAAGGTTGCAGGTCCATCAACACCAGTTTCTATTACTGGTTTGAATGAAGCGCCAATGGCGGGTGACCACTTTGCGGTTTACGAAGATGAAAAATCTGCGCGTGCAGCAGGTGAAGAACGTGCCAAACGTGCCCTTATGAAACAACGTCAAGCTACCCAACGTGTCAGCCTTGAAAACCTCTTTGATACACTTAAAGCTGGTGAGCTTAAGTCAGTTAACGTTATCATCAAGGCCGACGTACAAGGTTCTGTTGAAGCCCTTTCTGCCTCGCTTCAAAAGATCGATGTGGAAGGTGTCAAAGTTACCATCGTCCACTCGGCAGTCGGTGCTATCAACGAATCTGACGTGACCCTTGCGGAAGCTTCAAATGCCTTTATCGTTGGTTTCAACGTACGCCCTACACCACAAGCGCGTCAACAAGCTGAAGCTGACGATGTAGAAATCCGTCTCCACAGCATTATCTATAAGGTTATCGAAGAGATGGAAGAAGCCATGAAAGGGATGCTTGATCCTGAATTCGAAGAAAAAGTTATCGGTGAAGCAGTTATCCGTGAAACCTTTAAGGTATCTAAAGTCGGAACTATCGGTGGATTCATGGTTATCAACGGTAAGGTTACCCGTGATTCTAAAGTCCGTGTTATCCGTGACGGTGTCGTAATCTATGATGGCGAACTCGCCAGCTTGAAACACTACAAAGACGACGTCAAAGAAGTTACAAACGGTCGTGAAGGTGGATTGATGATTGATGGCTACAATGATATCAAGACTGATGATGTGATTGAGGCCTATGTCATGGAAGAAATCAAACGATAATAGAGAAACGATAGCTCATTTGACTCGTTGTCAACAGCGCCTTGATGAACCCTTAGTTCTATCTAAGGCTTGTTTCCTAGATTCAAATGGCTCTAGTTCCTCTATCTAATAGAAATAGCTAGGTCTGCTGGCCTAGCTTTTGGTTCAAAGTAGAGAAAGGAATATCATGGCAAATCATTTCCGTACGGATCGTGTGGGCATGGAAATCAAGCGTGAAGTCAATGAGATTTTGCAAAAGAAAGTCCGTGATCCGCGTGTCCAAGGTGTGACCATCACAGATGTTCAGATGCTGGGGGATTTGTCTGTTGCCAAGGTTTACTACACCATTTTGAGTAACCTTGCTTCGGATAACCAAAAAGCTCAAATCGGGCTTGAAAAAGCAACTGGTACCATCAAACGTGAACTTGGTCGCAATTTGAAATTGTACAAAATCCCAGATTTAACCTTCGTCAAAGACGAATCCATTGAATATGGAAACAAGATTGACGAAATGTTACGCAATCTGGATAAGAAATAAGAAAGGGGGGCAACCCTCTTTTTTGTTACTTTAAACATGATGATAGATTAATTAGCTGCCCTTCTTAAAAGTCGGTTAAAAAAATGTATAAATCTATAATAGTATGATATGATAAAGCTTAACTTGAATATAAAATGGAGATATAGATGGCTAAACAAGATATAGCTATAAAAGTTTTACAACAAGTTGTAAAGCTTCCTGTCGTGAAAGTAAATAGAGAAAAATTTTTAGTGGAGAAGTTCTCTAAAGAATTAGATAAGAAGGATATTGCCAAATTGTTAGAACAAGGTCCTCCTTCATTATTACCCCAAGAAACCTTAGATAGGGTAGCTAGGTCCTGCATAAAGGATAATGTTTTACGTGCAAGTGGAACATCTGTTCTAGCAGGTCTACCTGGAGGCCTTGCCATGGCAATCACCATTCCGACAGATGTAGCCCAGTTTTACGCTTTTTCGTTAAAACTAGCTCAGGAGCTAGGGTATATTTACGGATTTGATGATCTCTGGGCATCGCGCAATGAGTTAAGTGAAGATGCTAAAAACACACTTCTACTGTATCTCGGTGTGATGCTGGGAGTAAATGGCGCAGGTGCCCTGCTTCGATCAGGCGGTGTGACAGTAGCCAAGCAAGTCATAAAAGTAGTGAACAAGAAAGCCTTGACAAAAACTCTTTGGTATCCAATTTTAGAAAAAGTTTTGAAAATTTTTGGTGTCAATCTGACAAAAGGAGGCCTAGCTAAAGGGATGGGAAAAGTGATCCCTATCCTAGGTGGAGTCATTTCTGGTGGCTTAACCTTTGCGACCATGAAACCGATGGGAGAAAGATTGCAACAGGAATTGTCCAAGCTAGTCAACTACAATGAAGTGCAATATCAAAGAGACATTGATACTATCCGAAAAGAGGTCGAAATCATCGAAGGAGAGTAATATGGGATTCATTAAAATTCTAGCCAAGACTTACGGGAATTACTTTTTTGTGATGCAAAGCGTCAAAGTCCTGAAGAACATGAAAAAAGATGACAATGCTCTAGTAGGTTTCGGGAAAGTACTGCTTGCTGACAAGCTGATGGATGTAGCCCAGTGGCTCGCAAAACCAGATGATAAGGAATAACTTGAAATGAAAGAAACTAGCAGGAATTCCACTGCTAGTTTTTTAATCTCTTCCCATATGGTATAATATAAGCAGTAAAATCATTTTATACTCTTCGAAAATCTCTTCAAACCACGTCAGCTTCACCTTGCCGTACTTAAGTACAGCCTGCGGCTAGCTTCCTAGTTTGCTCTTTGATTTTCATTGAGTATTAGAACATACAATGGAGGTCGTCATGGACAATATCATCGATGTGTCAATACCCGTTGCAGAAGTGGTAGACAAGCACCCAGAAGTTTTGGAAATCCTAGTGGAGCTCGGTTTTAAACCACTTGCTAATCCCTTGATGCGCAATACAGTCGGTCGCAAAGTATCGCTTAAGCAGGGTTCTAAACTTGAAGGAACGCCTATGGACAAGATTGTCCGCACGCTAGAAGCGAACGGCTATGAAGTGATTGGATTAGACTAATGGCAGATGAACGGATTCATATCCTACGGGATATTTTGTTAGAATTGCACAATGGTGCCTCTCCTGAGTCAGTTCAGGAGCGTTTTGATGCGACCTTTACGGGTGTTTCAGCCATCGAGATTTCCCTCATGGAGCACGAGCTGATGAACTCAGACTCAGGTGTCACCTTTGAAGATGTCATGGAGCTCTGTGATGTCCATGCCAATCTTTTTAAAAACGCTGTTAAGGGCGTCGAAGTAGAGGACACCGAACACCCTGGCCATCCAGTTCGCGTCTTCAAGGATGAAAATCTGGCTCTCCGTGCAGCTTTGATTCGCATTCGGAGACTGTTGGATACCTATGAGTCTATGGAAGATGAGGAAATGCTGGCAGAGATGCGCAAGGGCTTGGTCCGTCAAATGGGGCTGTTGGGGCAATTTGACATCCATTATCAGCGCAAGGAAGAGCTCTTTTTTCCCATCATGGAGCGCTATGGTCACGATTCACCTCCTAAAGTTATGTGGGGGGTGGATGACCAGATTAGGGAACTCTTTCAAACAGCTCTAACGACGGCTAAGGCACTACCAGAAGTGTCGATTAACACTGTAAAGGAAGCTTTTGAAGCTTTTGCGACAGAGTTTGAAAGTATGATTTTCAAGGAAGAGTCCATCCTCCTCATGATTCTTCTTGAGTCCTTCACTCAGGATGATTGGATTCAGATTGCGGAGGAGAGCGATGCCTACGGCTATGCCATCATCCGTCCGTCAGAGAAATGGGTGCCAGAACGTCAGAGTTTCGTTGAGGAAAAAAGTGCAGAAGAGCCCGTACAACTAGACACGGCTGAAGGTCAAGTTCAGCAAGTTATCGATACACCAGAAGGACAGTTCACCATTACCTTTACCCCTAAGGAAAAGGAAGCAGTGTTGGATCGTCATAGTCAACAGGCTTTTGGAAATGGCTATCTCTCCGTCGAGCAGGCTAACCTCATCCTCAATCATCTCCCTATGGAGATTACCTTTGTCAATAAAGACGATATTTTCCAGTATTACAATGACAATGCGCCAGCTGATGAGATGATTTTCAAACGGACGCCGTCCCAAGTCGGGCGCAATGTCGAACTTTGCCATCCGCCTAAGTATTTGGACAAGGTAAAGACCATCATGAAGGGGCTTCGTGAAGGAGTCAAGGACAAGTATGAAATGTGGTTCAAGTCTGAGTCGCGAGGCAAGTTTGTCCACATCACCTACGCTGCGGTACACGATGAAAACGGAGAATTTCAAGGCGTGTTGGAGTATGTTCAGGATATTCAGCCCTACCGAGAGATTGATACGGACTATTTCCGTGGATTAGAATAAGGAGAATCAATGAGTTACGAACAGGAATTTATGAAGGAATTTGAAGCTTGGGTCAATACCCAGATCATGATCAACGACATGGCACACAAGGAAAGTCAAAAAGTCTACGAAGAAGACCAAGACGAGCGTGCCAAAGATGCCATGATTCGCTACGAAAGTCGCTTGGATGCTTATCAGTTTTTGCTTGGTAAGTTTGAAAATTTCAAGGCGGGCAAGGGATTTCATGATCTGCCAGAGGGATTGTTTGGCGAACGGAATTACTAATCATTGCAAATCAAAAAGTGCGTATGAACGCACTTTTTCTATTTATACGTGATGCGTGTGTTTGGTAATCCATTGTTCCATTTTGATATGCAACCAGAATGAATAGATGCCCAAGGTGATGATGGTGAGCAAGAACCACTTGATCCAGTTCCCGAATAATTGAGAACCAGTTCCGTCAAAATAAAGGCGACGTCCATCGATGACAGTATGCTTAACCTTCCAGTTTTGCATCATGCAAACTGCCCAAGGCGTAGCGATTCCAACAGTAAAGCCCATGATAAGCATGGCTAGGATAGCATGTCCAACGTAGCTCAAAAGACCGCCGTCAAAGTAACTTTCGTTATTCATATCGTTCTCCTTATCAGCTTTTTACGTGAATCAGTCTTGCACATTACTGCATATTTTATCAAGAAGTCGAATCATTGTCAAATTAGATTGAAAGAGAAAACGGCTAGATTTTTAAGGGGAATCTTATTTCCTTTCTTGATTTTTTCCAAAAATCTTGATAGAATATCTTTATTAAATCCTTGTCAGAGCAGGGATTTTTTATTGAAAGGATTTTATCATGTCAAAGAAACTCCAACGTAAAAAACAATTGCGAAATAGCCTTCGTCGCTCAGGTGCATTTTCAAGTACGGTGACCAAAGTTGTCGAAGAGACCAAGAAAGTTGTGAAACATGCAGAAAAATCTGCCAGCCAAGCAGGAAAAGTTGTCTCTAAAAAAGTGGAACAAGCAGTAGAAGCGACTAAAGAGCAAGCTCAAAAAGTAGCCAATTCAGTAGAAGATTTCGCAGCTACTTTGGGTGGCCTCTCAGTAGATCGTGCTAAGACTTTCTATGATGAAGGCATCAAGTCGGCTGCTGACTTTAAAAACTGGACTGAAAAAGAACTCCTTGCCTTGAAAGGAATCGGTCCAGCTACCATTAAGAAATTAAAAGAACACGGCATCAGTTTCAAGTAATTTTTCTTGTCCCTTGCATTTCCGTCAAAAACTTGCTACAATAAAGCCATTAGAGGTGTTTTGAATCCCACATTTTACAGAAAGTGGCGGTGCTGAGAAGTCCACAAATGTGTCAAAACTGGTTGCTGATGGATAAAAAATGAAATAATATTGTCTTTTTGTTTTAAAGACGAGAGTTGCGGGCTCTGCCCGAAATTGGGTGGTACCGCGGATAAACACATTCGTCCCTGTCATGTAGATGGCAGGGGCGATTTTTTGTAGAAAGCGAGGTAGAAGGATGACAAGAGCAGAGTTGCCAGAACGTTTAGAAACCGAACGGCTAGTCTTACGAGTCCGTACCGTGGCTGATGTTGTGGATATCTTTGACTATGCCAGTAGGCCAGAAGTTTCCTACCCAGCAGGCTTTCCGCCCGTCAAGAGCTTGGAAGATGAGATTTATTATCTGGAGCATATTCTGCCCGAGCGTAATGAAAAGAACAATCTCCCAGCGGGCTATGGAATTGTCGCTAAAGGAACCGATAAGGTCATAGGCTCTGTTGATTTCCCTCGTCGTCACGAGGATGATGTCTTGGAGATTGGCTATATCTTACATCCAGACTATTGGGGTTTAGGTTATATTCCAGAGGCGGCACGTGCCTTGATTGACCTAGCTTTTAAAGAACTTGCTCTTCACAAGATTGAACTGACTTGCTTTGGGTATAACCTTCAAAGTCAACGAGTTGCAGAGAAACTTGGCTTTACCCTCGAAGCTCGCATCCGAGATCGTAAAGATGCCCAAGGCAATCGCTGTGATGATTTGAGATACGGCTTGCTGAGGAGTGAGTGGGAGAGTTTTTAATGAGTAAGATATATTCTTGTTTTTATATGCTTTAAGGGAGACATGATGAGAAGTAGTCATAATCAAATATTAGATGCTTGGATTACAGTAGAACAATTATCAGAAGGGAATATTGAAAAAAGTGATTCTAAGTATAAGATTTTTCAAGGTGATGATTATCAATCAATATTAAAAGATTTTTTTAAACGTCAAAAATTAAAATCCAGTTCAGGGATTGCTGTTTATTGTGGAATTTTCCCTTTTCGAAAAATTATTGAAGTGTTAAGAGGCAAATACAATTTAAAGGCGACGGAGGAAGAATTGGGAAGAGCTTCTTATAAATTTACTTTTGCTCTATACTTTGATAAAGATTTGAAGTTCTTAGCTGATAAGTTTTTTTTAACCATGAGTGGGCAAATTTTCAAAAATGGGGAATTGCCTAAAGATTTCTTAATAGCAGAAAATGAGCTTCGAGAACAATTAGGTCAGGAGTTTCTTGATGGAGAGTTCAACGAAGTTTTTAGTAAACTTCTCAAAAAGTATGAGATTTCACCAAGTGATTGCAGATATTATTTTGTTAAGAATTTTGATGACGAAATAAATTTACATTCATTTTTTCTAAAGGATTTGAAATATGCAAAATCAATTTATAATGAAAATCTCAATAGTTATTTGTCAGGATTCGATTCTGTAAGGGTCAATTTGGACAGCAATAAAGAATCATCTTATTTTAATCCCAAAGATTTAGAAACAATACTTGAACCGAAAAATTATCCATTAGGAAGATTTCCTAGTAACCCTAGATATGCTCTTTCTATGATGCAACAAGTAGCTGTAAATCTAGCTTCAAATGCGGATGAGGAGGTGAGAAGTGTCAATGGACCTCCGGGGACTGGTAAAACGACACTTTTAAAAGACATTTTTGCAGATTTAGTAACGGAACAGGCTAGAATTATTAGTGAATTATCGGCTCCTAAACTTAAAGGGAATCTAGTTTATCATGACAATCCTTATCTTATTGCAAAATTACCAAAAGAAATTGCAGATAAAGGAATCGTAGTTGCAAGTTCTAACAATGGAGCTGTTAAAAATATTGTTAATGAATTACCCCAAAGAAAAGAAATCTATCAGAAATCAAATTGGTTAGATGAATTAAAGAAAATTAATTATTTTGCTGAAATCAGTAATGATTTATTGTTAGAAGATGAAGATGTTTCTAACGACAAAAAACATTGGGGATTATTTTCGATAGAAGGTGGAAAAAAACAGAATAGAGACCGTCTGCAAAATGTTTTAAAAGCAATACGACAAGAATTGAATTCGGATAAATTTCAATCGAATCCATCAGTATACGAAGAGTTTAAAATTCAATATCAGAAGCTGTTTGATAAAAGAGAAAAGATGCAAGAGAAAGCGGATAAGATTCGATTTTATGTAAGATCGAAAAATGCTTACCAGCAGTTTGAGGTAGAGTTTCATCAGGATGATGCTCAAAGACGTTCAGAACTATCTAAAATACGGGATAAATATACTCAATTAGAAAATAGTAAAAAGAAAATAGAAACTGAGCTGTCTGAACGCGAGCATCTTATTTCTGTGTCAAATGTTAACAAACAGATTGCAGTACAAGATATTGAGTCAATTAAATTAAATGCTCCACGCTTCTTATGGTTTAAAAGACTTTTCACACCATCGAAATTAGATACTTATTTAATGAGATTGAATCAAGCAAATGAAAGTCTAAAAGCAGAAATGAAGAAGATATATGATGAAAGCCAATATTGCTACAGTTTGCAAAAAGAGATTGAAAAGTATGAATTTGAATTAAATCAACTGAGTCAAAGACAACAGAAGTATAATGAATGGAAATCTAAACAAGAGGATGAATTAATTCGCCATCAGGAAAAGTGTTTAAAATTACAATCTGAACTTGCTACATGTACAGTTAATAAGTTGAATTTTTCCGTTCCGTATGAAGAGCTGCAAGTATCAAATTTTTGGTTTGATGATGCCTATCGAGAAGAGCAGAGTCGTTTGTTTATTAAAGCACTTGCAGTTAGGAAACAATTTATATATGACAATCAAAAGCATTTTGAAAAAGCGTTATGGATTTGGGAGAAACCTCAAAACTATTCAATGAGAGATAATGCTAGTGATTTATATAAAACTTCATGGGATTGGATTAATTTCACTGTTCCAGTTATTAGTACAACTTTTGCAAGCTTTAATTCCATGTTTTGGTGTTTGCCTGAAAATAGTATCGGTAATGTATTTATTGATGAAGCTGGTCAGGCATTACCTCAAGCAAGTGTGGGGGCTATTTTTAGAAGTAAGCATATTATGGCTGTTGGGGATCCTTCTCAAATACAACCAGTACAGACTATGGATAAAAATATTTTAGGATTTTTAGCACAGCATCACAAGATAGCCTCTAAATATCTTGTATCATCAACGCAAGAATTGATGGATTCTGCTAGTAGATATGGTTTTAAAAAACAAGATGGGACATGGATAGGACTTCCTCTCTGGGTTCATCGTCGTTCTAGTGATCCGATGTTCAGTATTTCCAATAAAATTTCTTATGATAATTTAATGGTTCAAGGAAAGGAAGAAGCTCGAGGTATGGGAGAATGGTTTGACGTTGGTGGAGATGCTAAGGATAAATTTGTTCCTGAGCAAGCTGATTATTTGAAAGAAGAGTTGCAGAAAAGATATGAGGAATTTGATGATATTTATGTCATTACTCCTTTTAAAAATGTATCGGTTCAACTAGCAAAAGAACTAGATAAAATCGGTTTCACAAAGCGGGAAAATGGAAAACCTATAAATGTAGGGACGGTACATACTTTCCAAGGAAAAGAAAATAAGATTGTATATTTTGTGCTTGGAGCAGATAATATGAGTGAGGGGGCTGCTCGCTGGGCTGTCTCTGAGCCCAATATTTTAAACGTTGCAGCGACTAGAGCTAAAGAAGAGTTTTATATTATTGGGAATAAATCTCTTTACAAAGCCACACAGAGCCCTATTATAAGAGATACTATTGACATTTTAGATGCTTATCAAAGTAGCTTAGAAATTAACTAGAAAGGACACACACATGTCTAAAGAACTTTCACCTAAATACAATCCAGCCGAGGTTGAGGCTGGTCGTTATCAAAAATGGCTTGATGCGGATGTTTTCAAGCCTTCAGGCGATCAAAAGGCTAAGCCTTATTCGATCGTCATTCCACCACCAAACGTAACTGGGAAACTCCACCTTGGTCACGCTTGGGACACTACTCTTCAGGATATCATCATCCGTCAAAAACGAATGCAAGGTTTTGACACCCTTTGGCTTCCTGGTATGGACCACGCTGGTATTGCCACTCAAGCTAAGGTTGAGGAGCGCTTGCGTGGTGAAGGCATTTCCCGTTATGACCTTGGTCGTGAAAAATTCCTCGAGAAAGTCTGGGAATGGAAAGACGAATATGCCACTACCATCAAGGAACAATGGGGCAAGATGGGGCTCTCTGTAGACTACTCTCGTGAGCGTTTCACCCTTGATGAAGGTTTGTCAAAAGCGGTTCGCAAGGTCTTTGTGGACCTTTATAAGAAAGGCTGGATCTTCCGTGGTGAGTTTATTATCAACTGGGACCCAGCAGCTCGCACAGCCCTTTCGGATATTGAAGTGATCCACAAGGATGTCGAAGGTGCCTTCTACCACATGAACTACATGCTAGAAGACGGCTCACGCGCCCTTGAAGTGGCGACAACTCGTCCGGAGACTATGTTTGGGGACGTTGCCGTTGCGGTCAATCCAGAAGACCCACGCTACAAGGACTTGATCGGTAAAAACGTCGTCCTTCCAATCGCTAATAAATTGATCCCAATCGTTGGAGATGAGCACGCAGATCCTGAGTTTGGTACTGGTGTTGTAAAAATCACACCTGCTCACGATCCAAACGACTTCTTGGTTGGTCAACGTCATAACTTGCCACAAGTCAACGTTATGAACGACGATGGAACCATGAATGACTTGGCCTTCGAATTTGCAGGCATGGACCGTTTCGAAGCTCGTAAGGCAGTCGTGGCTAAGTTGGAAGAAATCGGTGCCCTCGTTAAAATCGAAAAACGTGTCCACAGTGTTGGTCACTCAGAGCGTACAGGTGTTGTGGTTGAGCCACGCTTGTCTACTCAATGGTTCGTCAAGATGGACCAATTGGCTAAGAATGCCATTGCCAACCAAGACACAGAGGACAAGGTAGAATTCTACCCACCTCGTTTCAACGATACCTTCCTTCAATGGATGGAAAATGTTCACGACTGGGTTATCTCTCGTCAGCTCTGGTGGGGTCACCAAATCCCTGCTTGGTACAATGCTGAGGGTGAAATATATGTCGGCGAAGAAGCTCCAGAAGGTGACGGTTGGACTCAGGACGAAGACGTCTTGGATACGTGGTTCAGTTCGGCTCTTTGGCCATTCTCTACCATGGGCTGGCCGGATGTCGACTCAGAAGACTTTAAACGTTATTATCCAACATCAACTTTGGTGACTGGTTATGATATTATTCCGTTCTGGGTGTCTCGGATGATTTTCCAAGGTTTGGAATTTACTGGCAAGTCGCCATTCAAAAATGCCTTGATTCATGGTCTCATTCGTGATGAGCAAGGACGCAAGATGTCGAAATCTCTCGGTAACGGGATTGATCCAATGGATGTTATTGATAAGTACGGAACAGATAGCCTTCGTTGGTTCCTTTCAAACGGTTCTGCCCCTGGTCAAGACGTGCGCTTTTCTTACGAGAAAATGGATGCTTCATGGAACTTCATTAACAAGATCTGGAACATCTCTCGCTACATCCTCATGAACAATGAAGGTTTGACCCTTGAGCAAGCAACTGCTAATGTGGAAAAAGTTGTTAACAAGGAAGCTGGAAATGTCACTGACCGCTGGATTCTCCACAACCTCAATGAAACTATCGGAAAAGTCACTGAAAACTTTGATAAGTTTGAGTTTGGTGTAGCTGGGCACATCCTCTATAACTTCATCTGGGATGAATTTGCGGACTGGTACGTTGAATTGACCAAGGAAGTCCTTTACAGCGATAATGAAGAAGAGAAAGTCATCACACGTTCTGTTCTCCTTTATACTTTGGACAAGATTCTTCGTCTCCTTCACCCAATCATGCCTTTCGTGACAGAGGAAATCTTTGGACAAATCTCAGAGGGCTCTATCGTCACAGCGGAATACCCAACTGTCAACCCAGCCTTTGAAGACCTTGCTGCCCACACAGGTGTCGAAAGCCTCAAAGACTTGATCCGCGCCGTTCGTAATGCGCGTGCGGAAGTAAACGTTTCACCAAGCAAGCCAATCACAATCCTTGTTAAGACAAGCGATAGCAACTTGGAAGCCTTCTTTAACAGCAATGTCAACTACATCAAACGCTTCACAAATCCAGAACACTTGGAAATCGCGTCAACCATCCCTGCACCTGAACTGGCTATGTCAAGCGTCATCACAGGAGCAGAAATCTACCTGCCTCTTGCAGATCTCCTCAATGTCGAAGAAGAACTAGCTCGTCTCGACAAGGAACTCGCTAAATGGCAAAAAGAACTGGATATGGTCGGTAAAAAGCTCTCTAACGAGCGCTTCGTAGCCAATGCCAAACCAGAAGTCGTCCAAAAAGAACGCGACAAACAAGCCGACTATCAAGCGAAATACGACGCGACCGTCGCACGTATTGATGAGATGAAGAAGTTGGTGAAATAAACACAGAAACACGGTGGCATGCCGTGTTTTTTTGTTATAATAGTGTTAAATATACATTAAAGGAGAGGTAGATTTATGCCTTATGAAATAGGTGGAAGAGCAGATAAATTAGGTAATAAATATGAGTTCAATTGGATTGTTTTGAAATTTATTGATATTATAGCTGAAAAAATAGATGCTATAAAAATTGAACCAATTGGTCCCGAAGCTGATCGTGTGGATGTTTTAGTAAAATATAGAAATGGGAGTAAGGAGGCACAGCAATGCAAAGGAAGAAATGCTAGTAAAGAAACTTGGTCTCTTGCGGATTTAAATCAAAGAGGAATTCTTAATAGTTGGAGGAGACATTTAGAAAGGGATCCACAAGTAAAGGTTTCATTAGTTAGTCCACTACCGTTTACAAGTTTCTCCGATTTGATTTATAGGGCTAAAACCAATGATGATGATCAGTATTTCATTGAATATCAGGTTCAGACATCTCCAGTAGTTAGTAGCTTGTTGAACGATTATATTAAATATTTAGGATTTTCTAAGGAGAAAGACATTCGAAAAATTATAAATTTTTTAAGTAGAACTGTGATTAGACAAGAGCCATATCCAGAAAATGAAGAATTTATTAAAGATAAGGTTAGTCAATATTTTATTGGTGATGCTGCTAGCATAAAGTCAAAATTCATTAATTTAATTTTACAAGGTGAAATTTATGGAAGATGGTTTTCATTTCAGGATTTGGAGAAATTTATTAAAAATGAGAAAATTGAATTCAGAAATTTAGCACGTGATGATAGGATAATACCTAGAATAAATATTTTAAATGATGAGTATAAAAATAGCTTTAAAACATTGGATTCCGGTCTAAAAATTCGCACACAATTTGATGAATGTAAGAAATATATTCAAGAAGGAAAATCAATTATCATTCACGGGAAAGCTGGGAATGGTAAAAGTGGTTTAACAGAAAATATTATTGATTGGTGTAATAAAAGTAATATTTTACACTTAGATTTAAAACTAGATTGTTATATTCCTGAGGGTACAGCACAAGGATGGGGGGAGAAATTAGGATTTCCTGCTAGCATCAGTTATTGTTTGAACGCTTTTTCTAAAGAGGATAATGCTGTTCTTATATTAGATCAACTAGATGCATTAAGATGGACAGCAAAAAATTCTAAAAGTTCACTTACGACTTGTTTGGAGTTGATTCGAGAGATACAGAACCTCAATTCGGAAAGAGAAAATAAAATCTCAATTATTTTTGTTTGCAGAACTTATGATTTAGAAAATGATGACGGAATTAAGGCGTTATTTGAAAATAAATCGAAAGATGAAACTGAATCTTGGCATAAAGTTGAAGTTAATGAATTATTGGAAAATGAGGTTGAGGAAATTTTAGGAAGTAAATACCATAGCTTTCCAAATAAATTAAAACAGTTACTAAGAACTCCTAGCAATCTCTATATATGGGAACAAATTAATAACAAAGAGGAGTACTATCAAATAACAAGTACATATAATCTAGTAGATAAATGGTGGAGAGATTTATTAGAGAAGTGTCACGATGCTAGCCTCATTGAAGATAATCTGAGTGATTTAAAAGAAAAATTTGTAAAACTATTTACGGATACAGGTGAAACTGTATTTAGCAAGAGAAGACTACTGGGTAATGAGAGGGCTTTGCGTTATCTAACCAGTCAAGGGATGCTAACAGAACGTTCCAACAAAGTTTCTTTTGTTCATCAGTCATTCCTAGACTGTTTTGTTGCAGAGCGAATGATTCTTGATTACTATACTAATTCTGATGTAAACGACATTCTTGGAAATAAAACACAACAGAATCCAACAAGACGTTATCAATTTCAGATTTTTCTTCAATCATTATTAGAGGAATCAGAAAAAGATTTTTTAAATTTTGGGACTAGATTAATAAAGAGTGATAATGTCAGGTTTAATTTCAAATATGTTTTCTTTGAAATCTTAGGAAGTATTCAAGAACCATCTAAAAAGATTTTAAATTATATAGCAGAGCTGATTCAAGAAACAGAGTATAGAAATCATTTGTGTCAAACGGTAATTAGTAGTCGTCAATTATATGTGAATTTTTTAGTGGAAGAGGGTATTTTAAAAAAGTGGTTAGATGAGAATAGAATATTAGTAATTAATTTAATAAGTAGTATCTCTCCAAATTACACAACTGAAAGTATTAAATTTATCAAATTATCTATAGCAAATTCTGATGATAAAAATGAGTGGCGGGGCTGTTTCTTTAATGATTATCATAATGATTCAGAAGAATTTTTTAAGGTAAGATTGCATTATTGGAAATCTTATCTAAAAGAACCAGATTTGTTTGACGACTTCTATAAAAATATAAACGCATATACAATTAAGATTATATGTTTATTTCTTGACAAATTTCAAGGCTCTGATAATAGTAATAGATTTTATAGTGAATCAAAGGAATTCGACGAAGATTCGCATAATTACATAGATAAAAATTGTATACAAATCGTCAAAATATTATTGCCTTATCTTAAAAAGTATTCCGAGAATAATTCTACTAAATACAATCCAACCCTGAAAGAACGCGATAGATTACAAAGATATTACCTTCATTTATTAAATGAAACCAATAAATGTCTAATTTCGAAATATCCTGAGATTTTTTTTGAAATTTATAGTAGTTATATGGGAAATGGTGATTATCTCTATAATGAAGTTATTTTAGATGCAATGTATCACTTGCCTACGAATTATTTTAATACTTGTGTTGAATATTTACTGGCTGATTTTGATAAAACACTCTTTGAAAAATCTCAAGGCCATTCAAGCAAATTATTTTTAGCCAAACGGTTGATTTCAAAAGTTTCACAGAGCTGTTCGTTAGAAATGTATAATAAACTTGAAGAACAAATTATTCATTATGTTTCACCTGAGGCTAAACAAAGACTAGCAAGAAGAATTGAAAGAAATAAATCTCAAGATGATTACAGGGTTTATTGGTCATTTTGGGGAAGTTTACAATTTGAATTACTATCAGTTTTACCGAAAGAAAGGATAAGTAAAGAAGCTATCGAATTATTAAAGGTATTAGAACGATCTAATAGTTTTTCTGATTCTTTTTATGACCCACACTGTGGAAGTGTAGTTTCTCCATTACAAGGTAAGAATATTTCTGCTAAATCTTGGAGAAATATTCTCATCAGCCCAAAAGGTGAGACAAAATGTAGATGGAATAGTGAGAGAAACATATTTATTGAGTCTTCTCCTAGAGAATTGGCTACTGATTTTAGAAGTACTGTTTCTAAAAATCCTAAAGAGTACGTTTCTTTATTTTTAAACTTATCGTCTAATCATAAAATCAATGAACATTATATAGATGGTCTACTGGGGGGGATTGTAGACTTAGAAAAAATTCCAGATACTATTTTAAGTGATCTTGAATTCATACTATTAAATTTTGTAAATGAAAATAATTGGGAGAATCTTTATTATTTTTTCCGAGTCATAGAGAAACACGCAAACATAGAATGGTCCGAGAAAGTTTTGGAAAGGCTTAATTATTATCTTAAGAAAACTGATTTAGATGCTCTTGATAAATTTAACGAGAATCAAACTATGGAAAATTATTTACAACAGTCATACTCAAATTTAAGAGGTCATGGAATACATGCTTTAACAAAACTAATAGAAAATTCACCAACAAACATTTCGTACTTCAAAAATACTATCATTTCACTTGCTAATGATAAGACTGATTACATACGCTTAAATGCTATTTTTCTTCTGTATATAATTTTGGATTTAGATAAGGATTTTGCTAGAGAGTTATTTAGAGGGATTTTTACGGATGAAAAGATGTTAGCTCATTGGCATAGTAACTACATTTTGTATAGACTATACGAAGATGAGAAAGAACAAATTCAATGTCTATTGCAGTTAGCTTTTGATTCAAAAGATACATTACTTGTAAAAAATGCTTCATGCCTGATTACAGAAATTTACTTAAATAAAGGAGATATGGAATCAACTGTATATAGTGGAAGTGGACTTCAAGTAGAAGGTATTTGTCAGATGGCTATTAATTATTTAAAGGAAAAGAACCATGAAGACAAATCAAAGAAGATTATACTGAGTTATTTAGGTAAGAATGTTACAAATTTAGAAAACATTTTACCACAACTATTCAGGGATGATTTATTAGATATTAAAGAAGATAAGGATTTAATATTTAATCTACTAACTTCTGAATATAGAGATAAATTATATTATTTTTTTTTAGAATCTCTTGAAAAACAAGAATCAATTTCAGAATATGAAAACATCATTTTTGAAACAGTATGCAATATTGTGAGTAAAACTAATAAATTGAAATTAGAACCATATTATTATAGACGAATAGAAGAATATCTTTCTAGATTGATGATGCAACTTTACGATAAACATATGGGGGACGATATTGCTGATAGGTGTTTAGATATTATTGATCAAATGTTTGAAAATGAGCTCGGCAGCTCACGAACTCTGATTGAAGAATTGATGAATAAATAACAAAATTTTATAAGAAATTGATTGTAAGAGATTGAATTATTATGAGTCTTAGAAAGAATTAGTTAAACATAATGTAATGTATTCTTTTCAAGAGTTAGTCTTTTTACATATAAAAGCTAAAGTAAAAGATATAGATTTCTCTCCCTTAACCTTTGACTATTCCGCAAAATTATCGTACAATAAAGAGTACATGATAAAATGAGGTCAGAGTCTGTTTGCTCTGGCGATAGTAGTAAAAATGAGGAGAAACGCTTTGGAATTAGAAGTATTTGCTGGGCAAGAAAAAAGTGAACTATCTATGATTGAGGTAGCGCGTGCTATCTTGGAACTTCGTGGTCGCGATCATGAGATGCATTTTAGCGATCTTGTAAACGAAATTCAAAACTACCTTGGAACATCAAACAGCGATATCCGCGAAGCTTTGCCTTTGTTCTACACAGAGTTGAACTTTGACGGTAGCTTCATCTCACTTGGAGACAACAAATGGGGGCTTCGTTCATGGTATGGTGTGGACGAGATTGACGAAGAAATCATCGCTCTTGAAGAAAATGACGACGATGAAGTAGCACCAAAAGCTAAGAAGAAACGTGTCAATGCCTTCATGGATGGTGATTCAGATGCTATTGACTACAATGCAGATGATCCAGAAGACGAAGACGCATACGAAGCAGATCCAGCTCTTTCATACGATGATGAAAATCCAGATGATGAGAAAAATGAAGTGGAAGCTTACGATGCAGAAATCAACGAAATTGCTCCTGATGACTTGGGTGAAGACGTGGATCTCAACGAAGAAGACGATGAGTTTTCTGACGATGACGCTGAAACGAGTGAAGAAGAGTAAAAGACTTCACAGAGGAGATCGTAAGATCTCCTTTTTTATTCCTTGAGCAGGTCATCCGTTTGAATGCGGATCTTTAATTTGTTTTCTGAAAGTAATCTTCTCATTTTCATGTTTTACCAATTCGGGTTGACAAATGTTCTGCTTTAAGGTATTATATTGTTCGGGCACCTCTTTTAGAGGTCGGGGCTCCCTAGTTACTAGGGAGCTATTTTTATTTTTTCAGGAAGTTTTTCTTGAAAAGTCGTGATTCATAAGGATCTTGTTTTCTATCTCCCCTCGTAGTTAACAAGGCCTTGAGCATTTTAGAAAGAGGAATCTATGTCTACGAAATATATTTTTGTAACTGGTGGTGTAGTATCGTCTATTGGGAAAGGGATTGTGGCAGCAAGTCTGGGCCGTCTCTTGAAAAATCGTGGTCTAAAAGTAACCATTCAAAAGTTTGACCCTTATATCAATATCGATCCTGGAACTATGAGTCCTTACCAGCACGGGGAAGTTTTTGTGACAGATGACGGAGCTGAGACAGATTTGGACTTGGGGCACTATGAACGTTTCATCGATATCAATCTTAACAAATATTCCAACGTGACAACTGGTAAAATTTACAGTGAAGTTCTTCGTAAGGAACGCCGTGGAGAATACCTTGGGGTAACTGTTCAAGTCATTCCTCATATCACAGATGCTTTGAAAGAAAAAATCAAGCGTGCCGCTCTAACGACTGACTCTGATGTCATTATCACAGAGGTTGGTGGAACCGTTGGAGATATCGAATCCTTGCCATTCCTAGAGGCCCTCCGTCAGATGAAGGCAGATGTGGGGGCAGATAACGTCATGTACATCCATACAACCTTGCTTCCATATCTCAAGGCTGCTGGTGAGATGAAGACCAAACCGACTCAGCATTCTGTAAAAGAATTGCGTGGTTTGGGAATTCAGCCAAATATGTTGGTTATTCGTACGGAGAAACCAGCTGGTCAGGGAATTAAAAATAAACTAGCTCAGTTTTGTGACGTGGCTCCAGAAGCTGTTATCGAGTCTTTGGATGTTGAACACCTTTACCAAATTCCATTGAACTTGCAGGCACAAGGCATGGACCAAATTGTTTGTGACCATTTGAAATTAGACGCACCAGCAGCGGATATGACAGAGTGGTCAGCTATGGTGGACAAGGTCATGAACCTGAAAAAACAAGTTAAGATTTCCCTCGTTGGTAAGTATGTGGAGTTGCAAGATGCCTACATCTCTGTGGTCGAAGCCTTGAAACACTCTGGTTATGCCAACGACGCAGAAGTGAAGATTAATTGGGTCAATGCCAATGATGTGACAGCAGAAAATGTGGCAGAGCTCTTGTCGGATGCGGACGGAATCATCGTACCAGGAGGTTTTGGCCAACGTGGTACGGAAGGGAAAATCCAAGCCATCCGTTATGCGCGTGAAAATGATGTTCCAATGTTGGGTGTCTGCTTGGGAATGCAGTTGACTTGTATCGAGTTTGCTCGTCACGTTTTAGGGCTTGAAGGTGCCAATTCTGCAGAACTTGCACCAGATACAAAATACCCTATCATTGATATCATGCGTGACCAGGTTGATATTGAGGATATGGGAGGAACCCTTCGTTTGGGACTTTACCCATCTAAGTTGAAACGTGGCTCTAAGGCAGCGGCTGCTTATCATAATCAAGAAGTGGTGCAACGCCGTCACCGTCACCGTTATGAGTTTAACAACGCCTTTCGTGAACAGTTTGAGGCAGCAGGTTTTGTCTTTTCAGGAGTTTCACCTGATAATCGTTTGGTCGAAATTGTGGAAATTCCTGAGAATAAATTCTTTGTGGCTTGTCAGTATCACCCTGAACTTTCCAGCCGTCCAAATCGTCCAGAAGAACTCTACACTACCTTTGTCACTGCAGCGGTTGAAAATAGTAACTAGTTATCTTCTAATCTCTGAGAATAATCTCAGAGTTTTTTTAATTGCCTTGCTCCTATACGTCTTCCCTATTTGTCCTAGAGCCCTTTTTGTGTTACAATGAATGGTATGAAAGCTAAGAAATTATGGATGACTGGCTTGACTGTGGCTGGTCTAAGTGCCCTTGCTTTGGGGGCTAAAAAAGCAGCAGATAATCACAAGCTCATGAAGACTCAGGAAGAGTTGACCGCTATCGTGCGCGAACTTTTCTCAGATATGGGTGAGATTGCGACTCTCTATGTTCAAGTCTACGAAAGTAGCCTTGAGCGACTTGTCGGAGGAGTCATTTTCGAGGATGGCCGTCATTATACCTTTGTCTATGAAAATGAAGATCTGGTCTATGAGGAGGGAGTTTTATGATTACTCCCAATAGTATAGAAGAACTAGCAGGTTTTGTCGAGCAGGATGGCAAGAAGGTCTTTCTTTTTGTGGCGGACTGGTGTGGCGATTGTCGTTATATCTATCCATCCTTGCCAGAGATTGAGGAGACCAATCCAGAGTTCACCTTTATTCGAGTGGACCGTGACCAGTACATGGATCTAGCCAAACTCTGGGTTGTGTACGGGATTCCTAGCCTTGTTGTGCTAGAAAAGGACAAGGAAATCGGCCGATTTGTCAATCGCGACCGTAAAAGCAAGCAACAAATTAACGACTTTTTAGCAGAACTGAAATAGGAGAAAAGGAAAGAATGATTTTTACATATAATAAAGAGCATGTTGGCGATGTCCTTATGATCATCGTGAAAAACAGCGGAGATGCCAAACTGGACGTGGAGCGCAAAGGCAAAGTAGCCCGTGTTTTCCTCAAAGAAAATGGAGAAACAGTGGCTTGGAATATTTTCGAAGTTTCAAGTTTGTTTGAAATTGCAGAGCGCGGTCAAGTCTTGTTGACAGATGAGCAAGTCGCTCGTTTAAACCAAGAGTTGCAGACGGAAGGATTTACAGAAGAAATTGTCAATGACAAAGAACCTAAGTTTGTTGTCGGTGAGATTATCGAGATGGTAGCTCACCCAGATAGTGACCACCTCAACATCTGCCAAGTGGCCGTTGCAAGTGACAAGACAGTGCAAATCGTTGCAGGGGCTCCCAATGCGCGTGTTGGGTTGAAAACAATTGTAGCTCTTCCTGGAGCGATGATGCCAAAAGGTAATCTCATTTTTCCAGGCGAACTTCGTGGTGAAAAGAGTTTTGGTATGATGTGCAGCCCTCGTGAACTTGCCTTGCCAAATGCTCCGCAAAAACGTGGGGTTATTGAATTATCAGAAGACCAAGTTGTTGGAACTCCATTTGACCCAGCTAAACACTGGACGGCCTAGGAAATTGTCGGTATTTGATATACCAGATAGAGGGGGATAAGATGGCGAAAAATGTAGTGATTACAGGAGCGACCTCAGGAATCGGTGAAGCGATTGCGCGTGCTTATCTGGAGCAGGGGGAGAATGTCGTTCTAACAGGGCGACGGACAGACAGACTAGAGGCCCTCAAGTCAGAGTTTGCAGAAACGTTTCCAAATCAAACAGTTTGGACCTTTCCACTGGATGTCACGGATATGACCATGGTGAAGACTGTCTGCTCCGATATTTTGGAAACGATAGGTCAGATTGATATCTTGGTCAATAACGCTGGACTAGCTCTTGGCTTGGCTCCCTATCAAGACTATGAAGAGTTGGATATGCTGACCATGTTAGATACCAATGTCAAGGGGTTGATGGCAGTCACTCGCTGTTTCTTGCCTTCTATGGTAAAAGTCAATCAGGGGCATATTATCAATATGGGATCGACCGCAGGAATTTATGCCTATGCTGGGGCAGCAGTTTATTCAGCTACCAAGGCAGCAGTTAAGACTTTTTCAGATGGCCTGCGAATTGATACCATCGCAACGGATATCAAGGTGACCACCATTCAGCCAGGGATTGTCGAAACAGATTTCTCTACAGTTCGTTTCCACGGTGACAAAGAGCGTGCTGCAACCGTCTATCAGGGAATTGAGGCCCTGCAAGCTCAGGATATTGCAGATGCAGTGGTCTATGTGACCAGTCAGCCTCGTCGTGTGCAGATTACAGATATGACCATTATGGCCAATCAACAGGCGACAGGTTTCATGGTGCATAAAAAATAAAAAATTTCTTCGAAAAGTTACAAATTTCTGTAACTTTTTTTGATTCCCTGCGAATAGATAAGTAGGAGGAAGAAAATATGTATAATAAAGTTATCATGATCGGGCGCTTGACGTCTACACCAGAATTGCACAAAACCAACAACGACAAGTCAGTGGCGCGAGCAACGATCGCTGTGAACCGTCGTTACAAAGACCAAAACGGGGAACGTGAAGCTGACTTTGTCAATCTTGTTCTTTGGGGGAAATTGGCTGAAACCTTGGCAAGCTACGCAACTAAAGGTAGTCTTATCTCTGTGGATGGAGAACTTCGTACCCGTCGCTTTGAGAAAAATGGCCAGATGAACTATGTGACTGAAGTCCTTGCCACAGGATTCCAACTTTTGGAAAGCCGCGCCCAACGTGCTATGCGTGAAAATAACGCAGGACAGGATTTGGCAGATTTGGTCTTGGAAGAGGAAGAATTGCCATTTTAATACTCTTCGAAAATCTCTTCAAACCATGTCAGCTTCACCTTGCCGTGGGTATAGGTAACTGACTTGGTCAGTCTTATCTACAACCTCAAAACAGTGCTTTGAGCAACCTGCGGCTAGCTTCCTAGTTTGATCTTTGATTTTCATTGAGTATAAACATTGAAAAGTCTGAGTTGGTCTCAGGCTTTTTATCTTGCCAAAGTCAGACTTTTTTCTTGACTATTTCTGACCAAGTGATACAATAGAACTATGAATTAGCACTCATATATAAAGAGTGCTAATAATATGTAGTTTATCATGGAGGAAAACAGATGTTGAAACCATTAGGAGACCGTGTGGTCTTGAAAATCGAAGAAAAAGAACAAACTGTTGGAGGCTTTGTCCTTGCAGGCTCAGCCCAAGAAAAAACAAAAACAGCCCAAGTTGTAGCTACTGGACAAGGTGTTCGTACCTTGAATGGTGACTTGGTTGCTCCAAGCGTTAAGCCTGGAGACCGTGTCTTAGTTGAAGCTCATGCAGGTATTGATGTCAAAGATGGCGATGAAAAGTACATCATCGTTGGCGAAGCTAACATTTTGGCTATCATTGAAGAATAGAAGGAGAAAGTAAGTATGTCAAAAGAAATTAAATTTTCATCTGATGCTCGTTCAGCGATGGTCCGTGGTGTCGATATCCTAGCAGACACTGTTAAAGTAACCTTAGGACCAAAAGGTCGGAATGTCGTTCTTGAAAAATCATTTGGTTCACCATTGATTACCAATGATGGTGTTACTATTGCCAAAGAAATTGAATTAGAAGACCATTTTGAAAATATGGGTGCCAAATTGGTATCAGAAGTAGCTTCAAAGACCAATGATATCGCAGGTGACGGAACGACAACTGCAACAGTCTTGACTCAAGCTATCGTCCGCGAAGGAATCAAAAACGTCACTGCAGGTGCCAATCCAATCGGCATTCGTCGAGGGATTGAAGCAGCGGTTGCCGCAGCTGTAGAAGCCTTGAAAAACAATGCCATCCCTGTTGCCAATAAAGAAGCCATCGCTCAGGTTGCCGCTGTATCTTCTCGTTCTGAAAAAGTCGGCGAATACATCTCTGAAGCTATGGAAAAAGTTGGTAAAGACGGTGTTATCACCATTGAAGAGTCACGTGGTATGGAAACAGAACTTGAAGTCGTAGAAGGAATGCAGTTTGACCGTGGTTATCTATCACAGTACATGGTGACAGATAGCGAAAAAATGGTGGCGGACCTTGAAAATCCATACATTTTGATTACTGATAAGAAGATTTCCAATATTCAAGAAATCTTGCCACTTCTAGAAAGCATTCTCCAAAGCAATCGTCCACTCTTGATTATTGCGGATGATGTAGATGGTGAAGCTCTTCCGACTCTTGTATTGAACAAGATTCGTGGAACCTTCAATGTCGTAGCTGTTAAAGCACCTGGCTTTGGTGACCGTCGTAAGGCTATGATAGAAGACATCGCTATCTTGACAGGCGGAACAGTCATCACAGAAGATCTTGGTCTTGAGTTGAAAGACGCTACTATTGAGGCGCTTGGTCAAGCTGCTAGAGTAACTGTGGACAAAGATAGCACTGTTATCGTAGAAGGTGCTGGAAATCCTGAAGCTATTTCTCACCGTGTTGCAGTTATCAAGTCTCAAATTGAAACTACAACATCTGAATTTGACCGCGAAAAATTGCAAGAACGCTTGGCAAAATTGTCAGGTGGTGTCGCAGTGATCAAGGTCGGTGCTGCAACTGAAACTGAGTTGAAAGAAATGAAACTCCGCATTGAAGATGCCCTTAACGCTACTCGTGCAGCCGTGGAAGAAGGAATCGTTGCAGGTGGTGGAACAGCTCTTGTAAATGTCATCCCAGCTGTTGCTGATTTGGAATTGACAGGAGATGAAGCGACAGGACGCAATATTGTTCTCCGTGCCTTAGAAGAACCAGTTCGTCAAATCGCCCACAATGCAGGATTCGAAGGTTCTATTGTTATTGACCGTTTGAAGAATGCTGAAGTTGGCACAGGCTTCAACGCAGCAACAGGCGAGTGGGTCAACATGATTGAAGAGGGAATCATTGACCCAGTTAAGGTTAGTCGTTCTGCCCTTCAAAATGCAGCATCTGTAGCCAGCTTGATTTTGACTACAGAAGCAGTCGTAGCCAATAAACCAGAACCAGTAGCCCCAGCTCCAGCAATGGATCCAAGCATGATGGGCGGGATGATGTAAAAGCAACTTATAAAAACCATAAAAGGAGGGAACATAATCCCTCCTTTTATG
Organism: Streptococcus sp. D7B5; assembly: GCF_029691405.1. Classification (NCBI taxonomy): domain Bacteria; kingdom Bacillati; phylum Bacillota; class Bacilli; order Lactobacillales; family Streptococcaceae; genus Streptococcus; species Streptococcus sp. D7B5. Next base: position 1,018,214 of record NZ_CP121467.1, on the reverse strand, counting down.
GTTTTCTCTTCTAAAATTGATTTGAGCTCTCCTAACTTATATGATAAAATAAGACTAGAAAAAGGAGAAGAACATGATTGATGTAGAAGAAATTCTGAGCAAGATGAATCCCAATCAGAAGATTAATTATGACCGTGTTATGCAAAAAATGGTTCAAGTTTGGGAGAAAAATGAGCAACGTCCCACTATTCTCATGCATGTTTGCTGTGCTCCTTGTAGTACCTACACCCTAGAATACCTGACCAAATACGCGGATGTGACCATCTATTTTGCCAATTCCAATATCCATCCCAAGGCAGAATACCACAAGCGAGCTTACGTCACCAAGAAATTTGTCAGTGATTTCAATGAGCGAACAGGCAATACAGTCCAGTACCTAGAAGCTCCCTATGAACCCAATGAATACCGGAAGTTAGTCAGAGGACTGGAAGAAGAACCTGAAGGTGGTGACCGTTGCAAGGTTTGTTTTGACTACCGTCTGGATAAAACAGCACAGGTAGCTATGGACTTGGGCTTTGACTACTTTGGTTCAGCTTTGACCATCAGTCCTCATAAGAATTCTCAAACCATCAACAGCATCGGAATTGATGTGCAAAAGATTTACACCACCCACTATCTTCCAAGTGATTTCAAGAAAAATCAAGGCTACAAGCGCTCGGTGGAGATGTGCGAGGAGTATGATATCTATCGTCAATGTTATTGTGGATGCGTCTATGCAGCTCAAGCCCAGAACATTGACCTTGTTCAGATTAAGAAGGATGCCACGGCTTTCCTGTTAGATAAGGATGTTGAAAAAGACTATTCTCATATCAAGTTTACTGTCACTAAATTAGATATATAGCAATTAACCCAGCTTCCAGGCTGGGTTTTTCAAATAAAAAACCAGGGCTCTCACCCCGGTTTGACAACTTTACCGATTCTTTAGTTCTATGTAGCGTTTGTACCAAATGTTGACATAGGCCTCTGAGAAAGGACCGCGTCCATTGTTGATCCAATCAACAAGGATTTTAACATGTTCTTTCAAAATATAGTCTAAATCATCAGAATACTTCATTTTGCGTTTATGGCGCTCATACTCTTCAACGTCCAAGAGACGCTTTTCACCATCAGTGAAAACCTTGACATCCAAATCATAATCAATGTATTTCAGGGCTTCCTCATCTAGATAGTAGGGGCTGGCCATATTGCAATAGTAGGAAATCCCATTATCACGAATCATGGCAATGATATTAAACCAATATTTTTTGTGAAAGTAAACAATAGCCGGTTCTCGAGTCACCCAACGACGACCGTCACTTTCGGTAACAAGTGTGTGGTCGTTGACGCCAATAATAGCGTTCTCTGTTGTTTTTAGTACCATGGTGTCCCGCCAAGTACGGTGAAGACTCCCATCATGCTTATAACTTTGAATTGTAATAAAGTCGCCTTCTTTTGGAAGTTTCATAACTAACCAACTTTCTACAATTTATAAGTTTATCATCTACTATTATATCATAAATTGGTCTAATTTTTTTGAATTTTACCTGAAAATGTTAAAGATATTCTCTGAGAGCGCTCGCTATATCCGAAAAATCATAGCCTTTTCGAGCTAAAACTTGGGTTAAACGCTGTTTAAGTTCGTATCCTTCATACTTTCGAGCATATTTAGAATATTGTTTATCCAGTTCTTTAAAAATGAGCTCTTGAGTCGTTTCTTGATCAACTTGACTATCCAAGTCGTCAAAGGCATTCTTAGCATCAGAATAGGAGAAGCCTTTGTTCGTCAAGTTTTGGATAATCTTATCTTGCAAGGCACGAGCGGGAAGCTTTCCCGTGTATTTTTTTAGAAGTTTCTCCGCCACACGTTGAGCAACCTCCGAAAAATCAAAATCCTTTAAAACATCTTCAATAGTTGCTTTGGCAATCCCTTTTTGAGACAGTTTTTGAGCTAGCACATAGGGTCCCTTATCTCCAGAAAGTTGATTTGCATTGATGATAGAATAGGCATACTGACGATCATTAATCCAGTTATCTTCTTTAAGATTAGCGATAACTTGACTAGTGATTGTTTCATCAATATCATACTTTTTCAGATACTCTCTCACTTCCTTTTCGGTTCGAGCTTTAAATGATAGATGGTAGAGGGCGAGATTCTTACCATAAGAAAACTGAGCAAAGCCCTGAATCTCGGTCAATTCTTCAGTGCTAACCACCTTATCTTTAGACAACATAAAACGGACAATGGTATCTTCCGTGATATAAGAGGTTTGCTGTCCATCTAACTCCATCAAGTAGAGACGTTTTTTCTTTTCAAGTTTTGTGATTTTCATAGTTCTATTATACCCTAAAATGTGATAAGATAGGGGTATGAATCTGAAAGTCAAACAAAAAATACCTTTAAAAATCAAGCGGATGGGTATCAATGGTGAGGGAATCGGTTTCTACCAGAAAACCCTCGTTTTTGTGCCTGGCGCCCTCAAAGGAGAAGACATCTATTGTCAGATTACTTCTGTTAAACGTAACTTTGTTGAAGCCAAATTACTAAAGGTTAATAAGAAGTCGAAATTTCGGGTCGTGCCAGCTTGTACGATTTATAATGAATGTGGTGGTTGCCAAATCATGCACCTCCACTATGATAAACAGTTAGAGTTCAAAACAGATTTGCTCCACCAAGCCCTGAAAAAATTTGCCCCTGCGGGATATGAAAACTATGAAATCCGTCCAACTATCGGAATGCAGGAACCAAAGTACTACCGTGCTAAGCTTCAATTCCAGACTCGGAAATTTAAAAATCAGGTCAAGGCAGGTTTGTATGCGCAAAACTCTCATTATCTCGTAGAGTTGAAAGACTGTTTGGTGCAAGATAAGGAAACCCAAGTAATAGCGAATCGCCTAGCTGAACTTCTTACTTACCACCAAATTCCAATTACAGATGAGAGAAAAACGTTAGGCGTTCGTACTATCATGGTACGAAGAGCAAGAAAAACGGGGCAAGTTCAAATAATCATTGTTACGAATCGTCAGCTTAATTTAACCCAGCTAGTAAAAGACTTAGTTAAAGATTTTCCAGAAGTCGTCACAGTTGCAGTCAATACAAATACAGCGAAAACAAGTGAAATCTATGGTGAAAAGACGGAAATTATCTGGGGCCAAGAGAGCATTCAAGAAGGAGTACTCGACTATGAGTTTTCTCTCTCGCCCCGAGCTTTTTATCAACTTAATCCGGAGCAGACAGAAATTCTCTATAGTGAAGCAATTAAGGCTCTGGATGTCAGCAAAGAAGACCATCTAATCGATGCTTATTGTGGTGTTGGTACGATTGGATTTGCCTTCGCAAAGAAGGTCAAGAGTCTCAGAGGAATGGATATTATTCCGGAAGCCATAGAAGATGCCAAGAGAAATGCTCAAAAAATGGGGTTTGACAATACCCATTACGAAGCGGGAACAGCTGAAGAGATTATTCCACGCTGGTATAAAGAAGGCTACCGAGCAGATGCCTTGATAGTCGATCCTCCTCGTACAGGCTTAGATGATAAGTTACTGGATACCATTCTGACCTATGTCCCAGAAAAAATGGTCTATGTATCCTGCAATGTTTCAACCTTGGCACGAGATTTAGTTAAACTAGTAAAAGTCTATGACCTCCAGTATATCCAGTCGGTCGATATGTTTCCCCACACTGCACGGACAGAAGCAGTGGTTAAGTTAGTGAAGAAAAGAAAAAATTAAATTCACTTAAAAAAGTTCTTGACAAAGGTAAAAAAGTAGGTATAATAGAAAGAGTTGAAAAGCTCAAGGTCCGTTGGTCAAGGGGTTAAGACACCGCCTTTTCACGGCGGTAACACGGGTTCGAATCCCGTACGGACTATGGGTGTATTGTGGTTAAAAAAACTTGAAAAAAGTTTAAAAAATCTGTTGACAGAGACAGATGGCTGTGATATACTAATATAGTTGTCGCTTGAGAGAGAATGAGTGACAAAGACCTTTGAAAACTGAACAAGACGAACCAATGTGCAGGGCACTATAACTGATGTTATAGTACTGAACAATGAAAAACAATAAATCTGTCAGTGACAGAAATGAGTGAGAACTCAAACTTTTAATGAGAGTTTGATCCTGGCTCAGGACGAACGCTGGCGGCGTGCCTAATACATGCAAGTAGAACGCTGAAGCTTGGTGCTTGCACCGAGCGGATGAGTTGCGAACGGGTGAGTAACGCGTAGGTAACCTGCCTGGTAGCGGGGGATAACTATTGGAAACGATAGCTAATACCGCATAAGAGTAGATGTTGCATGACATTTACTTAAAAGGTGCAATTGCATCACTACCAGATGGACCTGCGTTGTATTAGCTAGTTGGTGAGGTAACGGCTCACCAAGGCAACGATACATAGCCGACCTGAGAGGGTGATCGGCCACACTGGGACTGAGACACGGCCCAGACTCCTACGGGAGGCAGCAGTAGGGAATCTTCGGCAATGGACGGAAGTCTGACCGAGCAACGCCGCGTGAGTGAAGAAGGTTTTCGGATCGTAAAGCTCTGTTGTAAGAGAAGAACGAGTGTGAGAGTGGAAAGTTCACACTGTGACGGTATCTTACCAGAAAGGGACGGCTAACTACGTGCCAGCAGCCGCGGTAATACGTAGGTCCCGAGCGTTGTCCGGATTTATTGGGCGTAAAGCGAGCGCAGGCGGTTAGATAAGTCTGAAGTTAAAGGCTGTGGCTTAACCATAGTACGCTTTGGAAACTGTTTAACTTGAGTGCAAGAGGGGAGAGTGGAATTCCATGTGTAGCGGTGAAATGCGTAGATATATGGAGGAACACCGGTGGCGAAAGCGGCTCTCTGGCTTGTAACTGACGCTGAGGCTCGAAAGCGTGGGGAGCAAACAGGATTAGATACCCTGGTAGTCCACGCCGTAAACGATGAGTGCTAGGTGTTAGACCCTTTCCGGGGTTTAGTGCCGCAGCTAACGCATTAAGCACTCCGCCTGGGGAGTACGACCGCAAGGTTGAAACTCAAAGGAATTGACGGGGGCCCGCACAAGCGGTGGAGCATGTGGTTTAATTCGAAGCAACGCGAAGAACCTTACCAGGTCTTGACATCCCTCTGACCGCTCTAGAGATAGAGTTTTCCTTCGGGACAGAGGTGACAGGTGGTGCATGGTTGTCGTCAGCTCGTGTCGTGAGATGTTGGGTTAAGTCCCGCAACGAGCGCAACCCCTATTGTTAGTTGCCATCATTCAGTTGGGCACTCTAGCGAGACTGCCGGTAATAAACCGGAGGAAGGTGGGGATGACGTCAAATCATCATGCCCCTTATGACCTGGGCTACACACGTGCTACAATGGCTGGTACAACGAGTCGCAAGCCGGTGACGGCAAGCTAATCTCTTAAAGCCAGTCTCAGTTCGGATTGTAGGCTGCAACTCGCCTACATGAAGTCGGAATCGCTAGTAATCGCGGATCAGCACGCCGCGGTGAATACGTTCCCGGGCCTTGTACACACCGCCCGTCACACCACGAGAGTTTGTAACACCCGAAGTCGGTGAGGTAACCATTTGGAGCCAGCCGCCTAAGGTGGGATAGATGATTGGGGTGAAGTCGTAACAAGGTAGCCGTATCGGAAGGTGCGGCTGGATCACCTCCTTTCTAAGGATAAGGAACTGCACATTGGTCTTGTTTAGTCTTGAGAGGTCTTGTGGGGCCTTAGCTCAGCTGGGAGAGCGCCTGCTTTGCACGCAGGAGGTCAGCGGTTCGATCCCGCTAGGCTCCATTGGTGAGAGATCACCAAGTAATGCACATTGAAAATTGAATATCTATATCAAATAGTAACAAGAAAATAAACCGAAACGCTGTAGTATTAAAAGAGTTTATGACTGAAAGGTCAAAAAATAAGGTTAAGTTAATAAGGGCGCACGGTGGATGCCTTGGCACTAGGAGCCGAAGAAGGACGTGACAAACGACGATATGCCTTGGGTAGCTGTAAGTAAGCGATGATCCAGGGATTTCCGAATGGGGGAACCCAACAGGTACTACCTGTTACCCGCATCTGTTAAGGATGTGAGGAGGAAGACGCAGTGAACTGAAACATCTAAGTAGCTGCAGGAAGAGAAAGCAAAAGCGATTGCCTTAGTAGCGGCGAGCGAAACGGCAGGAGGGCAAACCGAAGAGTTTACTCTTCGGGGTTGTAGGACTGCAATATGGACTCAAAGATTATAGAAGAATGATTTGGGAAGATCAGCCAAAGAGAGTAATAGCCTCGTATTTAAAATAGTCTTTGTACCTAGCAGTATCCTGAGTACGGCGGGACACGAGAAATCCCGTCGGAATCTGGGAGGACCATCTCCCAACCCTAAATACTCCCTAGTGACCGATAGTGAACCAGTACCGTGAGGGAAAGGTGAAAAGCACCCCGGGAGGGGAGTGAAATAGAACCTGAAACCGTGTGCCTACAACAAGTTCGAGCCCGTTAATGGGTGAGAGCGTGCCTTTTGTAGAATGAACCGGCGAGTTACGATATGATGCGAGGTTAAGTTGAAGAGACGGAGCCGCAGGGAAACCGAGTCTGAATAGGGCGCCTTAGTATCATGTCGTAGACCCGAAACCATGTGACCTACCCATGAGCAGGTTGAAGGTGCGGTAAGACGCACTGGAGGACCGAACCAGGGCACGTTGAAAAGTGCTTGGATGACTTGTGGGTAGCGGAGAAATTCCAAACGAACTTGGAGATAGCTGGTTCTCTCCGAAATAGCTTTAGGGCTAGCGTCGACATCAAGATTCTTGGAGGTAGAGCACTGTTTGGGTGAGGGGTCCATCCCGGATTACCAATCTCAGATAAACTCCGAATGCCAATGAATTATGGTCGGCAGTCAGACTGCGAGTGCTAAGATCCGTAGTCGAAAGGGAAACAGCCCAGACCACCAGCTAAGGTCCCAAAATAATTGTTAAGTGGAAAAGGATGTGGGGTTGCACAGACAACTAGGATGTTAGCTTAGAAGCAGCTATTCATTCAAAGAGTGCGTAATAGCTCACTAGTCGAGTGACCCTGCGCCGAAAATGTACCGGGGCTAAAACAATTTACCGAAGCTGTGGATACCTTTATAGGTATGGTAGGAGAGCGTTCTATGTGTGAAGAAGGTATACCGTGAGGAGTGCTGGAACGCATAGAAGTGAGAATGCCGGTATGAGTAGCGAAAGACAGGTGAGAATCCTGTCCACCGTAAGACTAAGGTTTCCAGGGGAAGGCTCGTCCGCCCTGGGTTAGTCGGGACCTAAGGAGAGACCGAAAGGTGTATCCGATGGACAACAGGTTGATATTCCTGTACTAGAGTATGTAGTGATGGAGGGACGCAGTAGGCTAACTAAAGCAGACGAATGGAAGTGTCTGTCTAAGCAGTGAGGTGTGATATGAGTCAAATGCTTATATCTATAACATTGAGCTGTGATGGGGAGCGAAGTTTAGTAGCGAAGTTAGTGACGTCACACTGCCAAGAAAAGCTTCTAGCGTTTAAACATACTCTACCCGTACCGCAAACCGACACAGGTAGTCGAGGCGAGTAGCCTCAGGTGAGCGAGAGAACTCTCGTTAAGGAACTCGGCAAAATGACCCCGTAACTTCGGGAGAAGGGGTGCTGACTTTAGGTCAGCCGCAGTGAATAGGCCCAAGCAACTGTTTATCAAAAACACAGCTCTCTGCTAAATCGTAAGATGATGTATAGGGGGTGACGCCTGCCCGGTGCTGGAAGGTTAAGAGGAGTGCTTAGGAGTAATCCGAAGGTATGAATTGAAGCCCCAGTAAACGGCGGCCGTAACTATAACGGTCCTAAGGTAGCGAAATTCCTTGTCGGGTAAGTTCCGACCCGCACGAAAGGCGTAATGATTTGGGCACTGTCTCAACGAGAGACTCGGTGAAATTTTAGTACCTGTGAAGATGCAGGTTACCCGCGACAGGACGGAAAGACCCCATGGAGCTTTACTGCAGTTTGATATTGAGTGTCTGTACCACATGTACAGGATAGGTAGGAGTCTATGAGATCGGGACGCCAGTTTCGAAGGAGACGTTGTTGGGATACTACCCTTGTGTTATGGCCACTCTAACCCGGATAGGTTATCCCTATCGGAGACAGTGTCTGACGGGCAGTTTGACTGGGGCGGTCGCCTCCTAAAAGGTAACGGAGGCGCCCAAAGGTTCCCTCAGAATGGTTGGAAATCATTCGCAGAGTGTAAAGGTATAAGGGAGCTTGACTGCGAGAGCTACAACTCGAGCAGGGACGAAAGTCGGGCTTAGTGATCCGGTGGTTCCGTATGGAAGGGCCATCGCTCAACGGATAAAAGCTACCCTGGGGATAACAGGCTTATCTCCCCCAAGAGTTCACATCGACGGGGAGGTTTGGCACCTCGATGTCGGCTCGTCGCATCCTGGGGCTGTAGTCGGTCCCAAGGGTTGGGCTGTTCGCCCATTAAAGCGGCACGCGAGCTGGGTTCAGAACGTCGTGAGACAGTTCGGTCCCTATCCGTCGCGGGCGTAGGAAATTTGAGAGGATCTGCTCCTAGTACGAGAGGACCAGAGTGGACTTACCGCTGGTGTACCAGTTGTCTTGCCAAAGGCATCGCTGGGTAGCTATGTAGGGAAGGGATAAACGCTGAAAGCATCTAAGTGTGAAACCCACCTCAAGATGAGATTTCCCATGATTTTATATCAGTAAGAGCCCTGAGAGATGATCAGGTAGATAGGTTAGAAGTGGAAGTGTGGCGACACATGTAGCGGACTAATACTAATAGCTCGAGGACTTATCCAAAGTAACTGAGAATACGAAGTGTGAGGTTTTCTTGGTATTTGATAGATATTCAATTTTGAGTAGGTATTACTCAGAGTTAAGTGACGATAGCCTAGGAGATACACCTGTACCCATGCCGAACACAGTAGTTAAGCCCTAGAACGCCGGAAGTAGTTGGGGGTTGCCCCCTGTGAGATATGGAAGTCGCTTAGCTCGAGGGAGTTTAGCTTAGTTGTAATTGAGAGGAAATCGAAATTACAATCGGCGGATGAGAGAAACAAAGTTTCTTACCGTTGGATGAGCTAGACTCCGCCCTTTGGGAGTTTAGCTCAGCTGGGAGAGCATCTGCCTTACAAGCAGAGGGTCAGCGGTTCGATCCCGTTAACTCCCATAGGTCCCGTAGTGTAGCGGTTATCACGTCGCCCTGTCACGGCGAAGATCGCGGGTTCGATTCCCGTCGGGACCGTTTAAGATAACGGAAGTTATTTTAGACTCGTTAGCTCAGTTGGTAGAGCAATTGACTTTTAATCAATGGGTCACTGGTTCGAGCCCAGTACGGGTCATATTTGCGGGTTTGGCGGAATTGGCAGACGCACCAGATTTAGGATCTGGCGCTTAACGGCGTGGGGGTTCAAGTCCCTTAACCCGCATAATAGAAAGTAGCCGGCTTAGCTCAGTTGGTAGAGCATCTGATTTGTAATCAGAGGGTCGCGTGTTCAAGTCATGTAGCCGGCATTTTTTTATATAGAATAAGAGGTCGATGCGAACGTAGTTCAGTGGTAGAACACCACCTTGCCAAGGTGGGGGTCGCGGGTTCGAATCCCGTCGTTCGCTTAGAGAGGCCGGGGTGGCGGAACTGGCAGACGCACAGGACTTAAAATCCTGCGATTGGTAACGATCGTACCGGTTCGATTCCGGTCCTCGGCATATAATGATGAGCACCCTTAGCTCAACTGGATAGAGTACCTGACTACGAATCAGGCGGTTAGAGGTTCGACTCCTCTAGGGTGCATTTTTTTATTTAACGCGGGAAGTAGCTCAGCTTGGTAGAGTACTTGGTTTGGGACCAAGGTGTCGCAGGTTCGAATCCTGTCTTCCCGATTGATGGCGGTGTAGCTCAGCTGGCTAGAGCGTCCGGTTCATACCCGGGAGGTCGGGGGTTCGATCCCCTTCGCCGCTATAATGATCTTGTTGGACCTTTAGCTCAGCTGGTTAGAGCTCTCGGCTCATAACCGAGTGGTCGTAGGTTCAAGTCCTACAAGGTCCATTGAAAAATGGAGGATTACCCAAGTCCGGCTGAAGGGAACGGTCTTGAAAACCGTCAGGCGTGTAAAAGCGTGCGTGGGTTCGAATCCCACATCCTCCTTTCATATTAACGCGGGATGGAGCAGCTCGGTAGCTCGTCGGGCTCATAACCCGAAGGTCGTAGGTTCAAATCCTGCTCCCGCAATTTTGGCTCGGTAGCTCAGTTGGTAGAGCAATGGATTGAAGCTCCATGTGTCGGCGGTTCGATTCCGTCTCGCGCCATATTTAATCTTCTATGCGGGTGTAGTTTAGTGGTAAAACTACAGCCTTCCAAGCTGTTGTCGCGAGTTCGATTCTCGTCACCCGCTTTGAACTTTGTTCAAATACCAAGTTTTTAACTTGGGCGCGTAGCTCAGGTGGTTAGAGCGCACGCCTGATAAGCGTGAGGTCGGTGGTTCGAGTCCACTCGTGCCCATTAATAGGAGAATTACTCAAGAGGCTGAAGAGGACGGTTTGCTAAATCGTTAGGTCGGGTAACTGGCGCGGGGGTTCGAATCCCCCATTCTCCGTAATTTAAGAGTGTTAACTCTTTTTTTGTTGCTTTTTAAAGATAAGTTTTCCCCCTCTTAGTCTATAAGAGGGGGATTTTTAATTACCAACTTGTTAGGGAAATCTCTCCACTATTTAGCCAAATGTTTTTTTTGTCTTCTAGTTCAACTTGAAGTTGACCGGTGTTTGAGATGTCTTTTGCCATTCCCTTTTCATTTTGTCCATTTCGCTGGAAGGTGATTTCCTTTCCCAGTACGATTGATCTCGCTTTATAGAAATAGAATAGCTCGTCTGGATCCGTATTGTAGAAACAATTCCATATTTCGCTGATGAGCTCATTACGACTAATTGGTGCAGGTGGCATAAATAGACTACCTGCTTTTTCTTTTAGTTCTTCTGGAAAGTCTTCTATAGAAAAATTTATACCAAGTCCGATAATGACATCTGTAACTAAGCCTGTCTCAACTGATGTCATTGCTTCGGTGAGGATACCTGCTATTTTTTTATTTTTAAAGTAGATGTCATTTACCCATTTGATATCTACTTCTATCATAGTTAGATTTTTAATGGCTTTGTAGACTGCTGCGGCAACAAGGAGTGTATAGGATGGAAGTTTTTCATAGGGAAGATTGGGTTGAATATGCAGAGACATATAGATCCCACCCTGAGCTGGGGAATAGTAGGGACGCTGAAAGCGACCACGACCTGCTGTTTGACAGGTTGAAAGATAGAGTGTATTTCCTTTGTTTCCAGCTTCGATCCCTTCTTTTGCATCTGTTTGTGTTGATTTGGTCTCAGGTTTGTAGCGAATGGTTAAGTTGGTTTTCTCCTGAATCAAATCAGGCAATATCAGATCGCCTTGAATAAGCTTGTATCCTCTATTTTTGATACTGTCAATTTCTAGGCCTTCTTGTTGAAGACGTTGGATCGCTTTCCATATGGATGTACGGCTTAAATTCAGTTCTTCTCCGATTTTTTCTCCGCTGACATAGTCGTTTTCTTTGGTTAGTATTTGGTAGACTAGTTGGTGTGATTTCATTGATTTTCCTTTTTAACTGTCGTTCAATAGTTGTTATTTTAATCTTTCTTATATTCTACCATAGCTTTTACTTTTTTAGAAGTTTACTTCTTTTTCACCAGCGACAATTTCCTTTTAATGCTTATTATGACAGAGTGCATATATTTGTATTCCTACTTAAAAGTTTTTTCATTTTGATAGCGTGTTCATTATTCCCAAATGGCGGAAAAAATGGTAAAATTAAAAGATAGTTTAGCATTTATCTTCTGGAGAAATCCAGAACAGAAAGGATCCGTTTTGAAATCAATTGGATTACTGGATAAGATAAGAGGGCTTTCGAGAAAAGATTTCTTTTTGTATTTGATGATCATAAGTATCTTTTTACCTTTTTATTTGTTCTTAGCACTCTTTGCTTTATATTTGATAGGTTTACTTGTTACTGGGGAGATGAAGGGAATTATCAAAGGATTGGCCAAACATCCTGTACTTCTCTTTTTTATTGCTTACAGTAGTATCATTTCCATCGTCGCCAAGAACTGGCTTGGTCTAGCAGCATCTTTCCTGATGCTCCTATTTCTTATTTTCTTTAGTTTTTACCAGAAGCGTCTGACGCATGCTTTCTTTCGACTGATACTCCAGACGGTTTTGTTTGGTAGTGTTGTCTCTGCCGCTTTTGCTACTTTGGAGCATTTCCAAATTGTAAAGAAATTTAACTATGCCTTTCTTTCACCAAATATGCAAGTATGGCACCAAAACCGTGCCGAGGTGACCTTCTTTAATCCTAACTACTATGGGATTATCTGTTGCTTCTGTATCATGATAGCTTTTTACCTCTTTACGACGACAAAGCTAAGATGGTTAAAAATCTTTTGTGTGCTAGCAGGTTTTGTAAATCTTTTTGGTTTAAATTTCACGCAAAATCGAACAGCCTTCCCTGCTATTATAGCGGGTGCCATCATTTATCTCTTTACAACCATTAAAAACTGGCGTGCCTTCTGGCTCAGTATTGGTGTTTTTGGGATTGGCCTTTGTTTCCTCTTTTCAAGTGACTTGGGTGTTCGCATGGGAACGCTAGATTCTTCAATGGAAGAGCGAGTTTCGATATGGAATGCTGGTATGGCTTTGTTTAAGCAAAATCCGATTTGGGGTGAAGGTCCATTGACCTATATGAATTCTTATCCTAGAATCCATGCTCCTTATCACGAACACGCGCATAGTCTTTACATCGATACTATTTTAAGTTATGGTTTAATTGGAACCATTCTCCTATCCATTTCTTCGGTTATCCCGGTTCACATGATGATGGATATGAGTCAGGAGTCTGGCAAACGACCAATTATTGGACTCTACCTTTCCTTCCTAACGGTGGTAGCTGTGCATGGCATCTTTGACCTGGCCCTCTTCTGGATTCAGTCAGGCTTCATCTTCTTGCTGGTTATGTGTAGCCTACCGTTGGAACATCGTACCTTGGTGTCCGAAATGACAGATTAAGTTAATAAATAGTGAAGATCTTCTACTTTAGGTAGGAGGTCTTTTTTTGTTTGGTGGAAATTATTTCTAAGACGAAATAATTGACAGATGGAATGATAAGTATTACAATGAAATATAATTCTATATAGAAATAAATTGGAGAGGTCATGAAATATTGTCATTTGGTAGCCCATCATATTCGTTTGTTGAATGGGCGGATTTTTCAAAAGTTACTGAGACAAGACCCTGACTCTCTTTATCGGAGTGAGCAGGGAAAGATTTTAGCGGTTTTATGGAATAGTAAGACGGGCTGTGCAACTGCGACAGATATTGCGCTTGCGACTGGGCTTGCTAATAATACGTTGACGACTATGATAAAAAAGTTAGAGGAGCAAAATCTTATAACTGTCAGTCCGTGTGGAGAAGATAAGCGTAAGAAGTATTTAGTTTTAACAGAGTTGGGCAAGTCCCAGAAAGAAGTTGGGCAACGTGTCAGTCAGAGATTGGATACTATCTGTTACAAAGGATTTTCAGAGGAAGAAATTCGTCAGTTTGAAGGTTTTCAAGAAAGAATTTTGGCTAATCTGAAAGAGAAGGAAAATGAGGTTTAGAGTGGGGTAAATTAGTTATTAAAAGGTTGGTAACTTGACCAACCGAGGAAAATTTTAAATTGAGGACAAAGAATGATTGAATACAAAAATGTAGCGCTACGCTATACAGAAAAAGATGTTTTGAGAGATGTCAATTTACAGATTGAGAATGGGGAGTTCATGGTTTTAGTTGGGCCTTCTGGGTCTGGTAAGACGACCATGATCAAGATGATTAACCGTCTTTTGGAACCAACTGATGGAAATATATACATGGATGGTAAGCGCATCAAAGACTATGATGAGCGTGAGCTTCGTCTTTCTACTGGTTATGTTTTACAGGCCATTGCTCTGTTTCCCAATCTAACGGTTGCGGAAAATATTGCCCTCATTCCGGAGATGAAGGGCTGGACTAAGGAAGACATTGCGAAGAAAACAGAAGAGCTTTTGGCTAAAGTTGGTTTACCAGTGGCTGAGTATGGGCATCGTTTACCTAATGAATTATCTGGTGGAGAACAGCAACGGGTCGGTATTGTTCGTGCTATGATTGGTCAGCCTAAGATTCTCCTCATGGATGAGCCCTTTTCAGCCTTGGATGCTATTTCGAGAAAACAGTTGCAGGTTCTGACGAAAGAATTGCATAAAGAGTTTGGAATGACAACGATTTTTGTGACCCATGATACGGATGAAGCTTTGAAATTGGCGGACCGTATTGCTGTCTTGCAGGACGGAGAGATTTGTCAGGTGGCGAATCCCGAGACCATTTTAAAGGCTCCTGCAACAGACTTTGTAGCAGACTTGTTTGGAGGTAGTGTTCATGACTAATTTGATATCAACTTTTCAGGAGCGTTTTAGTGATTGGGTAACAGCTCTATCTCAACATTTGCAGTTGTCACTTTTGACCTTGTTACTAGCTATTTTTATTGCTATTCCCTTGGCTGTTTATCTTCGCTATCATGAGAAGTTGGCGGACTGGGTCTTGCAGATTGCAGGGATTTTCCAGACTATCCCGTCTCTGGCCTTGTTGGGACTCTTTATTCCCTTGATGGGAATTGGGACCTTGCCTGCTTTGACAGCACTAGTGATTTATGCGATTTTCCCAATTTTGCAAAATACCATCACTGGGCTAAAGGGAATTGATCCAAGTCTACAAGAGGCTGGGATTGCCTTTGGGATGACTAGATGGGAGCGTCTCAAGAAGTTTGAAATTCCACTTGCCATGCCTGTTATGATGTCTGGGATTCGGACGGCAGCGGTCTTGATCATTGGTACGGCGACCTTGGCTGCCTTGATTGGTGCAGGGGGACTGGGTTCCTTTATCCTTTTGGGAATTGACCGCAATAATACCAGTCTGATTTTGATTGGGGCCCTTTCTTCTGCAGTGCTGGCTATTGCCTTTAACTTCCTGCTAAAAGTGATGGAAAAAGCAAAATTGCGGACGATTTTCTCTGGTTTTGCCTTGGTGACCATATTGCTTGGTCTGTCTTATAGTCCAGCCCTCTTGGCTCAAAAAGAGAAAGAAAACTTGGTGATTGCTGGGAAATTGGGTCCAGAACCAGAAATTTTGGCCAATATGTATAAGCTGCTGATTGAAGAAAATACCAGTATGACTGCGACTGTTAAACCGAATTTTGGGAAAACAAGTTTCCTCTATGAAGCTCTGAAAAAAGGGGATATTGATATCTATCCTGAATTTACTGGTACGGTGACTGAAAGTTTGCTTCAGCCATCACCCAAGGTAGGTCATGAGCCAGATCAGGTTTATCAGGTGGCGCGTGATGGCATTGCCAAACAGGATCATCTGGCCTATCTAAAACCTATGTCTTATCAAAATACCTACGCTGTAGCTGTTCCGAAAAAAATTGCTCAAGAATATGGCTTGAAGACCATTTCGGACTTGAAAAAAGTGGAAGGGCAGCTGAAGGCCGGTTTTACTCTCGAGTTTAATGATCGTGAGGATGGAAATAAGGGCTTGCAATCAATGTATGGTCTCAATCTCAACGTAGCGACCATGGAGCCAGCTCTTCGCTATCAGGCAATTCAGTCAGGCGATATTCAAATCACAGATGCCTATTCGACAGATGCAGAATTGGCGCGTTATGATTTGCAGATCTTGGAAGATGACAAGCAACTCTTCCCACCTTATCAAGGGGCCCCACTCATGAAAGAAGCTCTTCTCAAGAAACATCCTGAGTTGGAGCCAGTTCTCAATAAACTAGCAGGTAAAATCACGGAAAGCCAGATGAGCCAGCTCAACTACCAAGTCGGTGTTGAAGGCAAGTCAGCAGAACAAGTAGCCAAGGAGTTTCTACAAGAACAAGGATTGTTGAAGAAATAGCTTGAAAATGCTAAACTCAACTTTGCTAAACGACCATATAGAAAAATGCTCAGGCAATCTTGTCTGGGCTTTTTTAGTGTCAGAATTAATGATTTTCATTTTTAAATGGAAAATAAGAGGAAATTTTCAGGATTTTCAAAATTTTACTGTAAATACACTTGACTATTCAGAAATTAGTTGTATAATGAGTTGTGAACTACTTAACAAATAAGGATTTCCAGCTCATGTCGACTAAGGATGGAAATCTTGTGTATAGACAGTTCAGTAGATATATAATAGAGCGTTGCGTCCGAAAGTCTATCCAGACACAGCTCTTTAAAAACAAAAGGAGAAAATATGACGACTTATTTGTAAACAAAACTCAAGAATATCAAAATTACTCTTGGTGAAATGTCTGGCGGTTACCGCCGTATGGTTGCTGCTATGGCTGATTTAGGATTTTCAGGAACTATGAAGGCTATCTGGAATGACCTCTTTGCCAATCGTAGTTTTTCCCAGTGGCTTTACCTGCTAGTTTTAGGAAGTTTTCCAATCTGGCTTGAGTTGATTTATGAACACCGCATTGTTGACTGGGTTGGGATGATTTGTAGCCTGACTGGAATTATCTGTGTCATCTTTGTATCAGAAGGTCGAGCAAGTAATTACCTTTTTGGTTTGATTAACTCTGTCATTTACCTTATCTTGGCTTTGCAGAAAGGCTTCTATGGTGAGGTTTTAACAACTCTCTATTTTACAATTATGCAGCCAATTGGTCTCTTGGTTTGGATTTATCAAGCCCAGTTTAAGAAAGAACAACAAGAGTTTGTCGCACGTAAACTAGACGGCAAGGGTTGGACAAAGTATCTTTCTATTAGTGTTCTTTGGTGGTTGGCCTTTGGGGTTATTTATCAGTCTATCGGAGCTAATCGTCCCTATCGTGATTCTATCACTGATGCGACCAATGGTGTAGGGCAAATCCTCATGACAGCTGTTTACCGTGAACAGTGGATATTCTGGGCTGCTACTACTGTCTTTTCAATCTATCTCTGGTGGGGAGAAAGCCTGCAAATCCAAGGAAAATACCTGATTTACTTGATCAATAGTCTAGTTGGGTGGTATCAGTGGAGCAAGGCAGCAAAAAGCGCTTAAAAAGTAAAAAAGGATCATCTGATCCTTTTTGTGTTAGAGCAAAATGAATAATACCGTAATGACAATAGCACTCGTTATACGAACGATGTGGTGCGAGATATGTTGCTTTTCTTTCTGTTGGCCGTTCCAGTAGGCTCCATAGCAGACGATACTCGAACCCACAATCCATAGAAGAATGGTTGCAACTGGAACGAAGTAAAAGATGGCTAGAGCCAGAGATGTGAGGCAACTGCCAACCAAGATGCACGTGTTTCCCAGACTGTAGTTCTTTTGTTTCATGGCTGAAAAAGCAGCAGCAAGGTGAAGCAATGAGAAGGCGAGAGCTAGTACAATTGTTAGTATTCCTAGAATCATCGAAGTTAACATAGTTGGTTCCTTTCTGAGTTTCAGGCTTAGTTATCAAGTGGAGTTGTAGAGGTCATCTCTATTACATCAAGGTAAAATTTCACCACTTGGTTTTCGGTATAAGATTTTCCTTTTTTTAGCCACCAAGTTAGGGTCTCGATAAAGTTCGTTACAACAAAATGCTGGAGGTAGGAGTCCGGAATGTTTGGATAGGCTTCTTGCAAGTCATCCGCCACCATGGGATAAACGTGGTGTTTGAGTTCCCTGTGTAGTTGGCGGAGGAAGTAGTCGTTTTTGGAAAAAAGGAGACTGGTGACATGGTCCTGGTTTTTCTGAAAATGTAAAAAGATATGTGCGAGGTAGTCCTCGGTAGTCAAGTGTCCTTCCCTTTCAAAGAGATGATGAAAGAGGTAGCGACAGAGCTCATCTAAAAGGAGTTCCTTACTCTCGTAGTGACAGTAAAAAGTGGAGCGCCCAACATCTGCTAGGTCAATGATATCCTGAACAGTAGTGGCATCATAGCCCTTGTCGTTCAAAAGTTGTAAAAAAGCTTGGTAGATGGCTTTTTTCGTCTTGCTGACTCGACGGTCTCTTTTTGTCATATAGACACTAGTGACAAACTGTTCAGAACTGAACAGGACTGACAGTTTGCTTCTATCCTTTCTTTGGATTTTATTAGATAATACAAATGAAAGAAGTATGTATATACCCATTATACCAAAGGAGGGAGAGAAATGAGTTCTAAAACATCTATCTGGTTAGCTTTTTTCTTAAATTTAAGCTATGCGATTGTTGAGTTTATCGCAGGAGGAATCTTTGGTTCGAGTGCAGTTCTTGCTGATTCTGTTCATGACTTGGGAGATGCTATAGCCATTGGCATATCTGCCCTTTTAGAAACGATTTCCAATCGTGAAGAAGATAGACAGTACACCTTGGGTTACAAACGTTTTAGTCTTTTAGGGGCCATGCTAACGGCTGTGATTCTTATGATAGGGTCTGTCCTAGTGATTTTGGAAAATGTCACAAAGATCGCTCACCCGCAACCCGTTAATGAGGAAGGGATTCTCTGGCTGGGAATCATTGCGGTAGCTATCAATGTGCTAGCTAGTCTGGTAGTTCGTAAGGGAAAAACAAAGAATGAATCTATTCTTAGCTTGCATTTTTTGGAAGATACTCTTGGTTGGTTGGCTGTCATTCTAATGGCGATTATTCTTCGATTTACGGACTGGTATATCCTCGATCCGCTTTTATCTCTGGTCATTTCCATCTTTATTCTGTCGAAAGCCATTCCACGCTTTTGGAGTGCACTAAAAATTTTCCTAGATGCTGTGCCAGAAGGGGTCGAGACAAGTGATTTGGAGAAAGATTTAGAGGCTCTACCCAATGTCAAAAGTGTTAATCAACTTAGCATTTGGTCCATGGATGGTCTAGAGAATAATGCTATTGTTCACATTTGTATCAAGGACTGGGAACAGATGATGGAAACCAAAGAAGTAGTGCGTCAATTTTTAGAAGAAAGAGGCGTGCAGAATATCACTATTGAAGTAGATAGCAGTCAAAGCAATCATGCGCAACATAGACGGAGAGTGAGAGAGTTAGAGCAGAAGCATGGGCATCATCATTAGAAAAACGATCTCGCTAGAGGTCGTTTTGTTATCTTATTCATTCCTCGTACTCTCTCTCAGAGTCAGTCTGGTTCCCAGCATGGTCAGGCTAGGGATTTTGCGACCGTGGAGAACTTCCTTGTTAAGAATATCCATACCTGCTCGACCCATTTCTTCGGTATAGACGGTAATGCTAGAAAGAGGAGGATAGACCTGCTTGGTCAGGCTAGTGTCGTTGAAAGAAATGAGGCTGACGCGGTCTGGTAGGCTGATTCCAGCTTCTTGTAGGGCACGAAGGGCACCGATGGCTAAACTATCGCTGGCAGCGAAAAAGGCTGGTGGGAGTTGTTCTCCCAGCTTGTGAATGGCCTCCTTCATCAAGTCATAGCCAGACTGGGCAGTAAAGCTCCCCTGAAAGATCAGTTCTTCATGGTAGATACAATTTGCTTGGGTAATGTCTTTGAAATTCTCTAGCCGCTTATCCTGGATAATTTCTTCCTGGTCGGTTGTTTCCTCAAGGCCTGTGAGAATTCCGATACGGTTCATACCCTGACTGAGGAAATGGTCTACAACTTGTTTCACAGCAGTGTAAAAGTCAGTGATAATACAGGTATGACCTAATGAGAGGGTATCACTGTCTATAAAGACTAAAGGTTTTTGGTATTCTTCAAAGGCAGCAATCTGAGCTCGGCTAAATTTTCCGATGCAGAGAATGCCAATCACTTCCTCGCTGAGGGTAAAAGGATGATCATTAAAATAGCGCAGGATATCATAGTCCAACTCTTGGGCTCTTTTTTCTATGCCTAGGCGAATCTGATAGTAGTAGAGATCGTCCAACTCCCCTTGTTCGCTGACCCATTGGATAATGGCAATCTTTTGCTTGGGTTTGTGGGATTCGCCTGTCTTGAGGTGCTTAGTATAGCCCAGCTCTTCCGCGACGGTTAAAATACGGTGTCTGGTTTCTTCTGTAACAGATAGACTCTGGTCGCGATTGAGGACACGAGATACGGTCGCGATAGAGACAGAGGCTAGCTGTGCAATGTCTTTTAAGGTAGCCATAAATCCTCCTCCTTTTAGGTTAGTATATCATATTTTTCTTCTTTTTACCGATAGTTTAGTAAAAGTTTAGTAAAAAGGATTGACCTTGGCAAATGCCTTGGATACAATAGAAGAAAACGATTACACGTTAAGGTGACTTAACGGACAGTCAAAGGAGAATTTATATGACACAACATCTTACTGCTGAAGCCCTTCGCAAAGACTTTCTTGCCGTTTTTGGTCAAGAAGCAGACCAAACTTTCTTTTCACCAGGTCGTATCAATCTGATTGGTGAACACACAGACTACAACGGTGGGCACGTTTTTCCAGCGGCTATTTCCTTGGGAACCTATGGAGCGGCTCGCAAGCGTGACGACCAAGTCTTGCGTTTCTACTCGGCCAACTTTGAGGACAAGGGTATCATCGAAGTGCCTCTTGCTGACCTCAAATTTGAAAAAGAGCACAGCTGGACCAACTATCCAAAAGGGGTTCTTCATTTCTTGCAAGAAGCTGGGCATGTGATTGACAAAGGGTTTGATTTTTATGTCTTTGGGAATATCCCAAATGGTGCAGGATTGTCATCATCAGCATCCTTGGAACTTTTGACAGGGGTCGTGGCAGAGCATCTCTTTGATTTAAAACTAGACCGTTTGGATTTGGTTAAAATCGGAAAACAAACAGAAAATAACTTTATCGGAGTGAATTCTGGTATTATGGACCAGTTTGCTATTGGTATGGGTGCTGACCAACGTGCCATTTACCTGGATACCAATACGTTAGAATATGACTTGGTGCCACTTGATTTGAAGGACAATGTTGTTGTTATCATGAACACCAACAAACGCCGTGAACTAGCGGACTCTAAATACAATGAACGTCGTGCTGAGTGTGAAAAAGCTGTGGAAGAATTGCAAGCTGCCTTGGATATTCAGACCTTGGGTGAATTGGACGAGTGGGCCTTTGATCAATATAGCTACCTGATCAAAGACGAAAATCGTTTAAAACGTGCTCGCCATGCTGTGCTTGAAAACCAACGTACCCTTAAAGCTCAAGCAGCCCTTCAAGCAGGTGATTTGGAAACATTTGGTCGCTTGATGAATGCATCTCACGTTTCTTTGGAGCATGACTATGAAGTAACTGGCTTGGAATTGGATACCCTTGTTCACACTGCTTGGGCCCAGGAAGGTGTTCTGGGTGCTCGTATGACAGGGGCAGGATTTGGTGGCTGTGCCATTGCCTTGGTGCAAAAAGATGCTGTTGAGGCTTTTAAAGGAGCTGTTGGCAAGCACTACGAGGAAGTCGTTGGATATGCTCCAAGCTTCTATATCGCTGAAGTTGCAGGTGGCACTCGCGTCCTTGACTAGTCAAAAGGAGGCTTTATGGTGACCTTAGTAGATAAATTTGTAACACATGTCATTTCTGAAAGTTCATTTGAGGAAATGGATCGAATCTACCTGACCAATCGTGTTTTGGCACTAGTGGGCGATTGTGTTTTGGAAATTGAGACGGATCTGGATAAAGTGATTGACCTCAAGGACCAGCTGGTCGAGGAAGCCGTTCGATTAGAAACGATTGAGGATAGTCAGACTGCGCGTGAAATCCTCGGTACTGAACTGATGGACTTGGTAACGCCTTGTCCAAGTCAGGTCAATCGGGACTTTTGGACCACCTACGCCCAATCTCCTGAGCAAGCGATAGCGGACTTTTACCAACTTAGCCAGAAAAATGACTACATCAAACTCAAGGCCATTGCTAAAAATATTGCTTATCGTGTGCCGTCTGATTACGGAGAACTGGAAATCACGATTAATCTCTCTAAGCCTGAAAAGGATCCTAAGGAGATTGCTGCGGCTAAGTTTGTGCAAGCTAGCAATTATCCTCAGTGTCAGCTTTGTTTAGAGAATGAGGGCTTCCATGGTCGAGTCAACCACCCAGCTCGCAGCAACCACCGAATTATTCGTTTTGAAATGGCAGGGGAGGAGTGGGGCTTCCAGTATTCGCCCTATGCTTATTTTAATGAGCACTGTATTTTCTTAGATGGACAGCATCGTCCCATGGCGATTAGTCGTCAGAGCTTTGAGCGTTTGTTGGCTATCGTAGAGCAGTTTCCAGGCTATTTTGCAGGGTCTAATGCGGACCTGCCAATCGTAGGTGGTTCTATCCTAACCCATGACCACTATCAAGGAGGCCGTCACGTGTTTCCTATGGAATTGGCTCCCTTACAAAAGACTTTTCGATTTGCTGCATTTGAGCAGGTAAAGGCTGGGATTGTCAAGTGGCCTATGTCAGTGTTGCGTTTGGCTTCGGATTCCAAAGAGGATTTGATCAACTTGGCTGATAAGATTTTGCAGGAATGGCGCCAGTATTCAGATCCTAGTGTGCAGATTTTAGCAGAGACAGGCGGGATACCGCATCACACTATCACACCGATTGCGCGTAAGCGTGATGGACAGTTTGAGTTGGACTTGGTCTTGCGGGACAATCTGACATCGCCAGAGCATCCGGATGGCATCTATCATCCTCACAAGGATGTCCAACATATCAAGAAGGAAAATATCGGCTTGATTGAGGTCATGGGCTTGGCTATCCTGCCGCCACGTTTGAAAGCAGAAGTGGAACAGGTTGCTAGCTATCTTGTGGGAGATGATGATATAGTTGCCGACTATCATCAAGAATGGGCAGACCAGCTCAAAGCCCAACATCCGGACCTAGCAGATAAAGAAAAAGCCCTTGAAATCGTCAAGGACTCTGTGGGTGCTATTTTTGCACGTGTTTTGGAGGATGCAGGAGTTTACAAGCAGACGGAACAAGGACAGGCAGCTTTTATGCGTTTTGTTGAGCAGGTCGGAATTTTGCCAGACTAGGAGCTTTCTCCTTGCACAGTCCTATAAAAAGTAGTATCATAGTGTCGTTTGAACTATCAGGAGGAAACGATGAAAGATTTTCATTTTGATGCTATATCTGCCTTTGAAAATTACGAAATTGAAAAAATGAGAGATGGTCATGTTGTGGTGACGACCAAAGTGGTGGACTCGTCGCTCAACTACTATAGCAATGCCCATGGTGGCTATCTCTTCACCCTTTGTGACCAGATTAGTGGTTTGGTGGTTATCTCGCTGGGGCTTGATGGAGTGACGCTCCAGTCCTCTATCAACTACCTCAAGGCAGGAAAACTCGACGACGTGTTGACCATTAAAGGAGAATGTGTCCATCATGGACGCACAACCTGTGTCGTGGATGTGGATATCACCAATCAAGAAGGCAGAAATGTCTGCAAAGCAACCTTTACCATGTTTGTCACAGGCCAGCGGTCAGAAGACAGACAGGTAAGGATATAGATAAACAAAAAAGAGGCTCACACCTCTTTTTCTTATTTCTTCTTCCTGTTTAATACTGCATTGAGAACAATGGCTAGTAAGCTGGCTACGACAATTCCGTTTGAGAAGAACATTTGGAAGGCTGTTGGCATGCTGACAAAGAGATTACTATTGTTGAGTCCGACACCTGCAGCGATGGAGACAGCTGCGATAAGGAAGTTGTGTTCATTGTTAGCAAAGTCAACGCGGGCGAGGATTTGCATCCCTTGAAGGGAAACAAAACCAAACATCACCAGCATGGCCCCTCCAAGGACAGGGCTTGGAATGATTTGGGCGAGGGCACCAAACTTAGGAAGGAGTCCAAGGAGGACTAGGAAACCAGCTGCGTAGTAGATTGGCAGGCGGGTCTTGATACCTGACAATTTAACCAACCCAACGTTTTGTGAAAATCCTGTGTAAGGGAAGGTGTTAAAGATTCCTCCGAGAAGGACAGCTAAACCTTCTGCACGATAACCGTTGCGCAGGCGCGTGCTGTCGATTGGATCTTTCGTGATATCAGACAAGGCCAGGTAAACACCAGTCGACTCAACCATAGACACCGTTGCGATGATACACATCATGACAATAGATGAGATTTCAAAGGTTGGCATCCCAAAGTAGAGAGGAGTTGGGACATGGACAAGCGGTGCTGCCGCAACAGGGGAGAAATCAACCAAGCCCATGGAAGCAGCAATAGCAGTTCCAACGACCAACCCAATCAAAATAGAGATAGACTTGATAAATCCTTTGGTAAAGATGTTGATCAAGAGGATAATCAGAACAGTGATAGCTGCAAGCAAAAGGCTTTGACCAGTTGGCTCTGGAACGTTATTTCCCATATTTCCAATAGCGACAGGGATCAAGGTTAAACCAATCGTGGTAATAACAGATCCTGTTACGATAGATGGGAAGAGATTGGCCACTTTTGAGAAGATGCCTGAAACAAGAACCACGTAAATCCCTGATGCGATAAGGGCACCAAACATAGCGCCACTACCATGGCTTTGCCCAATCATAATCAAGGGAGCGACTGATTGGAAAGCAACTCCGAGAACGACTGGTAGCCCAATTCCA
This sequence comes from Streptococcus sp. D7B5, assembly GCF_029691405.1. Taxonomy (NCBI): domain Bacteria; kingdom Bacillati; phylum Bacillota; class Bacilli; order Lactobacillales; family Streptococcaceae; genus Streptococcus; species Streptococcus sp. D7B5. Next base: position 993,709 of record NZ_CP121467.1, on the reverse strand, counting down.
AAGTATTTATTGAGTTGGAGTTGGAGGAAGGTGGCCACCCCACACATGAAGATATCTGTGGAGATTAGGTAGGTCAACTGCTCAGTTGAATAGCCAAGGGCTGTCGCAATCATGATAGGAACCAGGATGGATCCTGAGTACATGGCTAGTAAGTGCTGCAAGCCAAGAACGGCTGCTTGCGAGTGTTTTTCTTGAGTTTGCATTAGAGATCTGCCTCCTTAAATACGACTTGACCATTTTCAAAACGATCCAAACGAGCGAGTGATAGGACAGGATAGCCTGCTTTTTCAAGCAAATCACGGCCATCTTGGAAAGATTTTTCAATCACAATACCGATAGCTTCGACTGTTGCTCCAGCCTGTTCGATGATTTGAATCAAGCCTTTAGCAGCTTGGCCATTAGCAAGGAAGTCGTCGATAATCAAAACCTTGTCCTCTGGTGAGAGGAATTTTCCAGCGATAGAAACGGTGCTGGTTACCTGCTTGGTAAAGGAGTAAACTTCGGCAGTTAAGATTCCTTCGTTCATAGTGATGTTTTTAGCTTTTTTAGCGAAAATCATGGGAACGTTTAAGGCTTCAGCTGTAAAAACGGCTGGGGCAATACCTGACGCTTCAATGGTTACAACCTTGGTAATGCCAGCAGCAGCGAATTTTTCCGCAAAAACCTTACCAATTTCTCGCATCAAGCTAAAGTCAACTTGGTGGGTTAAAAAGGAATCCACCTTGAGGATATTATCACCCAAGATATGCCCATCCTTGAGGATGCGCTCTTCTAATAATTTCATAAGACCTCCTAAAGTCTAAAAGCTAATCCATTTGCTTGTTTATAGTTTCTAGCAAGAAATAGAAAAAGGACCTACTTAATCTCTAAGCAAGTCCCTCAAATAGGCATGGCAAAAAAGATCATCCCCTCAAGCTAACTTACTTATTGTTAGGTGTTCCGGCACCTTGTAGAAACGTCGTGCCAATTCACGACATAAACAAGTAAAACGATATTCAATTTTAAATAGGCTTGCGCCAATGTTTTTATTTTACAATAAATAACTTTAGAAATCAAATATTTTGTTAGCAAATAGATCATAAAAGCGAACGAATAAAAGGCTGCAACGCTAGAAAGTATTGTAGCCTTTTATTCTTCTATTCGCTAAATCTTAAAAAATAACCATCTGGATCCAAGACTGCAAATTCGTGAGGATAGATGTAGTGATCCCCAACACGAAATGTTCTCTTAGTCAAAGGACGATAAATAGGATAGTCAGCCTCCAGCAGTTTTTGGTGGAGCTGAGGGACATCTTCAATGCCAAAGGAAATATTGACACCGCGCCCGAAAGGATAGGTTAGTTGGGCTAATTCTTCTGTGCTGCCTTCTTCTAGCATAAGTTGGCAGTCTTCAAGCGAGAGGAAGAGAAATTTCTCCTCTGGACGCTCGTATTCGACAGAAAATCCCAGTAAGTCACAGTAGAAGTGGCGTGATTTTTCGATGTCAGATACTACAAATTCAGGAATGACAGCTTGATAGTCCATTCGTTTTCTCCTTAGAGCTCAATCTCCATGACAATGGGTGTATGGTCTTGGCGCGCACCGGAGTCAATCATATCAGACTTGGTTACCTTGTCAGCCACGCGGTTGCTGGTCAGCCAGTAGTCGATTCTCCAGCCTGTATTGTTGATTTTAGAAGTCTTGCTGCGTTGCGCCCACCAAGTATAACGCTCTGGGACATCACCGTGAATATGGCGGAAGGTATCGGTAAATCCAGTTGCCAAGAGGTTGGTAAATCCAGCACGTTCCTCGTCGGTAAATCCAGGTGAACGGCGATTGCTGGCAGGATTTGCAAGGTCGATTTCCTTGTGAGCTACGTTGTAGTCTCCAGTCGCAAGGACTGGTTTTTCTTTGTCTAGTTGAGCCAAATACTCAGCGTATTTGACGTCCCAGACTTGACGCTCTTCCAAGCGTTTGAGACCATCGCCAGCGTTTGGAGTGTATACTTGGGTCACGAAAAATGTATCAAATTCCAAGGTGATGATGCGGCCTTCCAAGTCCATGGTAGAAGGGGCACCGATTTCTGGGAAGCTAATCGCTGGTGTGAGTTCTTTCTTATAGAGGAACATGGTTCCAGCGTAGCCTTTGCGAGCAGGTTCTTGAGAGGAACGCCAAGTGTTTTCATAACCTGGGAAGAGTTCTTCTAAAATTTCCAAGTGTTTTTTTGTAGGCCCTTTTGCAGAAAGCTTGGTTTCCTGGATAGCGATAATATCAGCATTTTCGGCTACCAAGGTTTGTAGGACTTCTTGGGACAATTTTGCACGAGCTGAGTCGCTCGTTAGGGCTGCATTGAGGGAATCGATATTCCATGATATGAGTTTCATAAAGTTACCTTTTTCATTCAGATTACAGACTATATTATATCAAAAAAAGACGTATTTCCCCAACGTATGGTTTGAAAAATCACCCTCTTTCGTTTATAATGAAGAATGATTTTATGAAAGGGAGTGAAAATACATGAAATTCTATTCTTATGACTATGTCCTCAGCCAAATCGGTCAGCAAAATGGTATCATGATTGGTTTAGGGATTGTCCTATTAGCTGTGACAGGATTTTTAGCTTTCAAGGCTTATCATGATAAAAAGGGGACCAAATTTCGTGAGTTGGTCATGATTTCAGCTCTGACCTTATTAGCTCTCCTTTTGGTCAGCATCACGACTTATCAAAACAATCAAGTTTCTAATAATAAATTTCAAGCTTCACTTCATTTCATCGAGCTTGTTTCCAAAGAATTGGGAGTAGACAAGTCAGAAGTCTATGTCAATACTTCTGCCGACACTGATGGCGCACTTATCAAGGTAGGAGATCGTTATTATCGTGCCCTGAACGGCAGTGAGCCAGACAAGTACCTGTTAGAGAAAGTGAAATTGTATAAAACAGATGCAATTGAACTGGCGGAGGTGAACAAATGACACTCAATTATATGGAAATTTTAATCAAACTAGCCTTGGGTCTCTTTTCTCTGGTTTTCGTAATTAATGTGACAGGAAAGGGCAACCTAGCGCCTAACTCAGCAATAGATCAAATTCAGAACTATGTACTCGGGGGTATCATCGGAGGGGTGATTTACAATAGCGCCATTAGTATCCTTCAGTATGCAGTTATCCTGATTATGTGGACTATTCTGGTTTTAACTCTCAAATGGCTCAACAACAATGTTCACTTTGTGAAACGTTTGATTGATGGGAAGCCAACCCTGCTCATCAAAAATGGGAAGATTGATCCAGAAGCCTGCCGTTCGGTTGGTTTATCAGCAGCGGACGTAGCTCTTAAGCTCCGTAGCCAGGGAATTTTCCAAATGAAACAAGTCAAACGCGCTATGCAGGAGCAGAACGGTCAACTCATCGTAGTCCAAATGGGAGATGAGAATCCCAAGTATCCTGTTGTCACAGACGGTGTGATCCAAGTTGAAATTTTGGAGACCATTGGTCGAAGCGAAGAATGGCTGCTTGATAACCTCAGCAAACAAGGGTATGACAATGTGGCCAATATCTTTATCGCTGAGTATGACAAGGGTGTCGTCTCAGTCGTAACCTATGAATAAGAAAAACCTGAGGTCTTGTACTCTTCAAAAATCAAATTCAAACTGCGTCAACGTCGCCTTGTCGTATGTAGGTTACTGACTTCGTCAGTTCTATCTACAACCTCAAAGCAGTGCTTTGAGCAGCCTGCGGCTAGTTTCCTAGTTTGCTCTTTGATTTTCATTGAGTCTTGGCCTCAGGTTTCCATTTGCAATCAGAAAGGGATTTTATGTCCATTATTCAAAAACTCTGGTGGTTTTTCAAGTTAGAAAAGCGCCGTTATTTAGTCGGGATTGTGGCCTTGATCTTGGTTTCCGTCCTCAATCTCATTCCTCCTATGGTTATGGGGCGGGTGATTGATGCCATTACGTCGGGACAATTAACCCATCAGGACCTCCTTCTTAATCTATTTTATCTACTGCTGGCAGCCTTTGGGATGTACTATCTGCGCTATGTTTGGCGCATGTATATCCTTGGAACTTCCTACCGTCTGGGGCAGATTATTCGCTCTCGCTTGTTTGAGCATTTTACTAAAATGTCTCCAGCCTTTTATCAGACCTATCGGACGGGGGACTTGATGGCACACGCCACCAATGATATCAATGCCTTAACTCGTCTCGCAGGTGGAGGAGTCATGTCAGCAGTGGATGCTTCCATCACGGCGCTAGTAACCTTGATGACCATGCTTTTTAGCATCTCATGGCAAATGACCTTGGTTGCCATTCTACCCCTGCCTTTCATGGCCTATGCGACTAGTCGTCTAGGGAGAAAGACTCACAAGGCTTTTGGCGAATCACAGGCTGCCTTTTCCGAACTCAATAACAAGGTGCAGGAGTCTGTATCGGGTATTAAAGTGACCAAGTCTTTCGGTTATCAGTCTGATGAATTGGCATCTTTTCAGGAAGTAAATGAATTGACCTTCCAGAAGAATCTCCAAACCATGAAATACGACAGTCTCTTTGACCCCATGGTTTTCTTGTTTGTTGGTTCATCCTATGTTTTAACCCTCTTGGTCGGTTCCTTAATGGTGCAGGAGGGGCAGATTACAGTTGGGAATCTGGTCACCTTTATCAGTTATTTGGATATGTTGGTCTGGCCTCTTATGGCTATTGGTTTCCTCTTTAATATTACTCAGCGAGGAAAGGTTTCTTATCAGCGGATTGAGGATCTTTTATCTCAGGAATCACCTATAAAAGATCCTGAATGTCCTCTGGACAGTATCGAAAATGGACGTTTGGAGTACGCCATTGACAGCTTTGCCTTTGAAAATGAGGAGACACTGACGGATGTTCACTTTAGTCTGGAAAAAGGGCAAACCCTAGGCTTAGTCGGGCAGACAGGCTCTGGGAAAACGTCCTTGATTAACCTTCTCTTGCGAGAATACGATGTGGATAAGGGAGCTATTTATCTAAACGGTCATGATATTCGGGACTATCGTCTGACAGACCTTCGCAGTCTCATGGGATATATCCCTCAGGATCAGTTTCTCTTTGCGACCTCTATCTTAGACAATATCCGCTTCGGCAATCCTAACTTCCTCCTTTCAGCAGTTGAGGAAGCGACCAAGCTAGCACAAGTTTACCAAGATATTGTAGACATGCCTCAGGGATTTGATACAGTTATCGGTGAAAAAGGAGTCAGTCTTTCTGGTGGTCAAAAGCAGCGTCTGGCCATGAGTCGGGCTATGATTTTAGATCCTGATATCTTAATTCTAGATGATTCCTTGTCAGCCGTGGATGCCAAGACAGAGTATGCGATCATCGACAATCTCAAGGAGACGCGGAAGGATAAGACAACCATTATTACAGCCCATCGCCTCAGTGCAGTTGTCCATGCAGATCTGATTTTGGTTCTGCAAAATGGACAGATTATCGAACGGGGTACGCACGAAGACCTGCTAGCTCTAGATGGCTGGTATGCCCAAACCTACCAGTCTCAGCAGTTGGAAATGAAAGGAGAAGAAGATGCAGAATAAGCAAGAACAATGGGCTGTATTGACGCGCTTGATGTCCTATCTCAAGCCCTATGGCCTCCTGACCTTTTTGGCACTCAGTTTTCTCCTTGCGACTACGGTCATTAAAAGTGTCATTCCCCTTGTGGCTTCCCACTTTATAGACCAGTACCTCAGCAATCTCAATCAGTTTGCTATTACAGTTTTATTAGCCTACTATGGCCTCTATATCCTGCAAACTCTGGTCCAGTATGTTGGCAATCTTCTCTTTGCGAGGGTGTCCTACAGTATTGTCAGAGATATTCGTCGGGATGCCTTTGCCAATATGGAGAAACTGGGTATGTCTTATTTTGACAAGACGCCAGCAGGTTCCATCGTCTCTCGTTTGACCAATGACACCGAGACCATCAGTGATATGTTTTCGGGGATTTTATCCAGCTTTATTTCAGCAGTTTTCATCTTTCTGACAACTCTGTATACCATGTTGGTACTGGATTTTCGTTTGACAGGTTTAGTCTTGCTCTTTCTTCCCTTGATTTTCCTTTTGGTCAATCTCTATCGGAAAAGGTCAGTCAAGATTATCGAGAAAACCAGGAGTCTATTGTCGGATATCAATAGTAAGCTGGCAGAGAATATCGAGGGCATCAGGATTATTCAGGCCTTTAATCAAGAGAAGCGCCTGCAGGCAGAATTTGATGAAATCAACCAAGAACACTTGGTCTATGCCAACCGTTCTGTAGCCTTGGATGCCCTCTTTTTGCGCCCTGCTATGAGTTTACTGAAACTCCTAGGCTACGCCGTTTTGATGGCCTACTTTGGCTATCGTGGTCTTTCTATTGGGATAACAGCTGGAACCATGTATGCCTTTATCCAGTACATCAATCGCCTCTTTGACCCCTTGATTGAGGTGACGCAAAACTTTTCAACCCTTCAAACGTCCATGGTGTCTGCAGGTCGTGTCTTTGCCTTGATTGACGAGACGACCTATGAGCCTCTTCAAAAAGATGGGCAAGCCAAAGTCAAAGAAGGCAATATCCGTTTTGAACATGTGTGTTTCTCATATGATGGCAAACACCAGATCCTAGATGATATTTCCTTTTCGGTTAACAAGGGCGAAACCATTGCCTTTGTCGGTCATACAGGTTCCGGGAAATCTTCGATTATCAATGTCCTCATGCGCTTTTATGAATTTCAGTCAGGCCGAGTTCTCTTAGATGATGTGGATATTAGGAACTACAGTCAGGAAGAACTGAGAAAAAATATTGGTCTAGTTTTGCAGGATCCCTTCCTCTATCATGGGACTATCAAGTCCAATATCGCCATGTACCAAGATATCAGTGATAATCAAGTAAAGGACGCAGCTACCTTTGTGGATGCAGATTCCTTTATTCAGGAGCTTCCGCAGGGGTATGATGCACCTGTGTCCGAGCGTGGTTCGAGCTTTTCTACCGGCCAGCGCCAGCTTCTTGCCTTTGCTAGAACTGTTGCCAGTCAGCCTAAAATTTTGATTTTGGATGAAGCGACAGCCAATATTGACTCTGAAACAGAAAGTTTGGTTCAAGATTCCCTAGCTAAGATGAGACAGGGTCGGACGACCATTGCTATTGCTCATCGTCTTTCGACCATCCAAGACGCCAACTGCATTTATGTTTTGGACAAGGGGCGCATCATCGAGAGTGGAACCCATGAGGAACTCTTGGCCTTGGGAGGAACCTATCACAAGATGTATAGTTTGCAGGCAGGGGCTCTTACCTAAAGAAGAATTCCTCTAAATTACAGATTTCTTGCACCGCCTTTTCCATTTTGTGGTATAATGAAAAATGTTGACAAATAGTATAATAAAAACAAAGGAGAAACAGCATGCTGAAATGGGAAGACTTGCCCGTGGAAATGCAATCAAGCGAGGTTGAGTCTTACTACCAGCTTGTCTCTAAAAGGAAAGGTTCGCTGATCTTCAAGCGTTGTCTGGACTGGGTTCTGGCCTTGTTTTTGCTACTTTTGACTTCTCCCATCTTTCTTATCTTGAGCATTTGGATCAAGTTGGATAGCAAGGGACCTGTCATTTACAAGCAAGAGCGCGTGACCCAGTACAACCGTTCGTTCAAGATTTGGAAGTTCCGTACTATGGTAACGGATGCGGATAAAAAAGGAAGCCTGGTGACTTCTGCTAACGATAGTCGCATTACCAAGGTTGGAAATTTCATCCGCCGTGTGCGCTTGGACGAACTGCCTCAGTTGGTCAATGTCCTTAAAGGTGAGATGTCCTTTGTTGGAACAAGACCTGAGGTGCCACGTTACACCGAGCAGTATAGCCCTGAAATGATGGCGACCTTGCTCTTGCCAGCAGGAATCACCTCTCCAGCCAGCATCAACTACAAGGATGAGGATACTATCATCAGTCAAATGACGGAGAAAGGTCTGTCAGTTGACCAGGCTTATGTAGAGCATGTTCTTCCTGAAAAGATGCGCTATAATCTCGCCTATCTCCGAGAGTTTAGTTTCCTTGGAGACATTAAAATCATGTTTCAAACCGTGTTTGAAGTGCTAAAATAAAGTAGTCATGAGAAAATGAGTACAGATAAAAGGAGCAAATCAATGCCAAATTACAATATTCCATTTTCACCTCCCGATATTACCGAAGCTGAAATTGCTGAAGTAGCGGATACCCTGCGTTCTGGTTGGATCACAACAGGTCCGAAGACAAAAGAACTAGAGCGTCGCTTATCTCAATACACACAGACACCTAAGACTGTCTGCCTCAACTCTGCGACAGCCGCTCTTGAGTTGATTTTGCGAGTGCTTGAAGTGGGGCCTGGTGATGAAGTCATCGTTCCAGCTATGACCTACACAGCTTCATGTAGTGTCATCACACACGTAGGAGCAACACCCGTCATGGTGGATATCCAAGCAGATACGTTTGAGATGGACTATGACCTTCTTGAGCAAGCTATCACTGAGAAAACTAAGGTGATCATCCCAGTAGACCTTGCAGGGATTGTTTGCAACTATGACCGTTTGTTCCAAATTGTGGAGAAGAAACGCGATCTCTTTACTGCTTCAAGTAAGTGGCAAAAGGTTTTTAACCGTATTGTGCTTGTCTCTGATAGTGCCCATGCTTTGGGATCAACTTATAAAGGACACCCTGCGGGCTCTATCGCTGACTTTACTTCCTTCTCATTCCATGCCGTTAAAAACTTTACAACGGCTGAGGGAGGAAGTGCGACTTGGAAGGCCAATCCAGCGATTGACGACGAAGAAATGTACAAGGAATTCCAAATCCTTTCCCTTCATGGTCAGACTAAGGATGCTCTTGCTAAGATGCAATTGGGTTCATGGGAGTACGATATCGTAACACCAGCCTATAAGTGCAACATGACGGATATCATGGCTTCGATAGGTTTGGTACAATTGGATCGTTACCCTGGTTTGCTACAACGTCGTAAGGACATCGTGGATCGCTATAATCGTGGCTTTGCGGGTACTCGTATTCACCCACTGGCACACAAGACTGATACTGTCGAATCTTGTCGTCACCTCTACATCACCCATGTAGAAGGTGCTAGTCTAGAAGAGCGTAATCGTATTATCCAAGAATTGGCCAAAGCAGGAATTGCAAGTAATGTACACTACAAACCGCTTCCCCTCTTGACAGCCTATAAGAATCTTGGCTTTGATATGGCAGATTATCCAAGAGCCTATGCCTTCTTTGAAAATGAAATTACGCTCCCTCTTCATACAAGATTAAGCGATGAAGAAGTGGATTACATCGTTAAGACTTTGGTGAGAATCTCTGAAGAAATCCTCGGTTCTGGAAAAAAATCATAAAAAATCTTGACAAAGATAGAACAATAACATATAATATTCTCAATAAATCAGAAAAGTAGTTATTTTTGATCTTCAGGGAGCCTGTGGTGATTGTGAACAGGTGGTTGGAAGTAGTGAAAGTGGGCTGATTTAAAAAATGAATTTGAAACAATGAAAATTCGGTGCGCACACCTTATAGTGCAACTTGTTGTTAGACAAGGTAGAGATGTAAAGGGGGATAGTCCCTTTATAATTGAGGTGGCACCGCGTTACCAACGCCCTCACACGGAAGTAGATTCTGTGTGTGGGCTTTTTTCATATCTTGAAATCAATACTGAAAGAGGAAAAATTTTATGACAACTAAAGGTTATTTTGGACAATTTGGTGGTAGTTTTGTACCGGAGCCGATTCAGGCTTTGTTGGATGAGTTAGAAGTGACATTTGATAAATACAAGGATGATCCAGAATTTTTGGCAGAATTTCGCCATTACTTGAAGGATTACTCAGGTCGCGAAACACCACTCTATTTTGCGGAAAGTTTGACAGACCACCTAGGTGGAGCTAAGATTTATCTTAAACGTGAAGACCTTAACCACCTTGGTTCTCACAAACTCAACAACGTTTTAGGGCAAATTCTTCTTGCCAAACGTATGGGTAAAAAACGAGTGATCGCAGAAACAGGAGCTGGTCAACATGGTGTTGCGACAGCAGCTGCTGCAGCCAAGTTTGGTATGGCTTGTGATGTCTACATGGGTGCAGAAGATGTGGAGCGTCAACGTCTCAATGTTTTCCGTATGGAGATGATGGGAGCGACCGTTCACGCAGTTGAAACGGGGACACGAACTCTTAAGGATGCGGTTGATGCAGCCTTTGGAGCATGGATGAATGACCTTGAAGCCTTCTACGTTTTGGGATCTGCTGTGGGTCCTCACCCTTATCCTACTATTGTCCATGAGTTTCAAAAGGTCATCAGTGAAGAATCTCGCCGTCAAATCTTGGAAAAAGAAGGCCGTTTACCAGACTACGTCATTGCCTGTGTAGGTGGTGGTTCCAATGCCATCGGTGCTTTTTCACAGTATGTGGCTGATGAAGAAGTCAAATTGGTTGGGGTCGAAGCTGCCGGTCACGGACTTGACACAGACAAGCACGCAGCCACTATGACAAAAGGTAGTGTCGGAATTGTCGACGGTATGAAGACTTATGCAGTCTTTAAGGAAGATGGAGAGCTAGCGCCAGTTTACTCTATCTCAGCTGGTTTGGACTATCCAGGGGTTGGCCCAGAACACGCCTACTTTAAAGATTCAGGTCGCGTGGAATACGTAGCAGCGACAGATGAAGAAGCTGTTCAAGCCTTGCTCCTTCTCAGCAAGACTGAAGGGATTATCCCAGCGATTGAAAGTTCGCATGCCATCGCAGAAGCAGTTAAACGTGCACCGAAACTAAGTAAAGATGAGATTATCATCATCAATGTCTCTGGTCGTGGAGACAAGGACGTAGCTGCGATTGCAGACTACCTTGAAGCTAAAAAATAAGAGATGGAAAAATTACAGTACTTTCTTTCCCAGAGAGCTTGTGGTTGCTGGAAACAAGCAGAGAAAGCTGTAAGGTTGGGTCCATCTGAAACGAGAGAAGAAAACATAATTCTCAAGGGAGTGCCCTTTATCGCACAGCCTGTTATAGGAAAGTTCTGAGACAGGAATGAGAGATAGGAGAAATCCTATAATTGAGGTGGCACCGCGAATTTCGTCCTCACGCAAGTTATTTTGCGTGGGGATTTTTATATATTTATCGTAGATATGGTCACCAGTTTTAAACTATACTTCATCAATAGATAGATTTCTATAAAATATTTGTGAACGAAGTGAGCATTGAACCGCTATTTCCCGCTATAGTGGTATTCTAGAGAAGCAAAGATGCTTATCTAGAACGGAATTTTTGAGAGTAAAATAGTTTGGGGAACTATTTTAGCCTGAGCCTAGAAATGAATGAGCGAGGAGCTCGAAAATTAGGTCTTTCATTTCATGGATTTCTAAAATCATCCACTGGATAATTTTACCTCCCGTCCGCACTATTTAAGGGAAATAGAAAAAAGACAAAAAATTAAAAATAAGAAACTGAAAGGGAAATTACAATGGAACGAATCATTCATGGAGATGTCTTATCACCAATCTTGGCTTATATGCGCCTAAAGGGACAACACAAGGTGATCCTAGAGAGTATTCCGAGAGACAAGGAAACCGCTCGTTTTTCTATCCTAGCCTATAATCCTGTTTTTGAGATTCAGTTTGAAAATGGAGTCCTTTATCAAAATGGTCAAGTGATTGATCGAGATCCCTTGGATTACCTTTATGAAGTGACTCATAAGAGCCAGCACCATTCAGATCTCCCTTTTGGTGGGGGAGCTATCGGCTTTGTTGGTTACGATATGATTTCGCTCTATGAAGAAATCGGTCAAATCCCTGAAGATACCATTGGGACGCCAGACATGCATTTCTTTGTCTATGAGAGCTATATGGTCTTTGACCACAAGAAGGAAAAAATCCATGTCATTGAGGATGCTCTTTATAGCAAGCGTAGTCAAGAAGATTTGGAAAAAGCCTTGAACCAAGTGCTTGAGGAATTACGCAATCCTGCTCCAAATGAATTTGAAGACTTGGATCTATCTCCGCTAGACTTCAAACCGCACATCGCTTCTCAGAAGTTTGAGCAAATGGTCGAAACAGCTCGCGACTTGATTCGTAATGGTGATATGTTCCAATGCGTGCTCAGCCAGCGTTTCTCAGCAGAGGTTACTGGAAATCCATTTGACTTCTACAGAAATCTTCGCGTGACGAATCCTTCTAATTACCTCTATTTCTATGATTTTGGGGATTATCAAATCATCGGTGCTAGTCCTGAAAGTTTGGTTTCAGTTAAAAACGGCATCGTGACAACTAATCCGATTGCCGGTACACGGCCAAGAGGGGCTACGGATGAAGAGGACAAGGCCTTGGCGACAGACCTGCTTGCTGATGAGAAGGAAACAGCAGAACATCTGATGTTGGTAGACTTGGGGCGTAACGATATTGGCCGCATCTCTGAAACATCCAGTGTTCAAGTTACCAAGTATATGGAAGTGGAGCTCTTCCGCTATGTCATGCATTTAACCAGTGTTGTGAGAGGGCGTTTGCTTCCCGAACTCACTGCCATGGATGCCTTGAAAGCAACACTTCCAGCTGGAACAGTTTCAGGAGCACCAAAGATTCGGGCCATGAGACGGATCTATGAACTGGAAACAGAAAAACGGGGCTTATACGCAGGAGCAATCGGCTACTTGTCTGCGACGGGTGATATGGATTTGGCCATTGCCATCCGAACTATGATTCTTAAAAATCAAACAGCCTATGTGCAGGCTGGGGCAGGGATTGTCTACGACTCCATCGCCCAAAACGAATACCAAGAAACCATTAACAAAGCAAAATCTATGACTAGAATTGGAGAACTAAGACCATGATTTTATTGATTGACAACTATGATTCTTTTACCTATAACCTGGCACAGTACATTGGGAATTTTGCAGAAGTGCAGGTTTTGAGAAATGATGATCCCAAGCTGTATGAAGAAGCTGAAAAAGCAGATGGTCTGGTCTTTTCTCCTGGTCCTGGTTGGCCAGTTGATGCTGGAAAGATGGAAGACATGATTCGTGATTTTGCTGGCAAGAAGCCGATTCTAGGGATTTGTTTGGGACACCAAGCCATTGCAGAAGTCTTTGGTGGGAAGCTAGGTTTGGCTCCCAAAGTCATGCATGGGAAACAGAGTCATATCAGCTTTGAAGTGCCTTCTGTTCTCTATCAAGGCATTGAGGATGGCCGTCCGGTCATGCGTTACCACAGTATTTTGATTGAAAAAATGCCTGAAGACTTTGAAGTGACAGCTCGTTCGATTGATGACCAAGCCATTATGGGAATTCAACACAAAACCCTGCCGATTTATGGCTTCCAGTACCATCCAGAAAGTATCGGAACGCCAGATGGCTTGTCTTCTATTCGGAATTTTATCGAGAAGGTTGTAAAGTGAGGAAACTAGGATGAAAGAGATTATTGAAAAACTAGCAAAATTTGAAAATTTATCAGGTGTGGAAATGACGGATGTCATTGAGCGTATCGTAACTGGGCGTGTAACCGAAGCTCAGATTGCTTCTCTCCTTTTAGCCCTTAAGATGAAGGGGGAAACACCTGAAGAACGCACAGCTATTGCCCAAGTCATGAGAGGCCATGCCCAACACATTCCAACTGAAATTCATGATGCCATGGACAACTGCGGTACAGGTGGAGACAAGTCCTTCAGCTTTAACATTTCGACAACTGCAGCCTTTGTCTTGGCTGGTGGCGGCATTCATATGGCTAAGCACGGTAACCGTTCGATTTCTTCTAAATCGGGTTCGGCAGATGTCCTTCAAGCATTGGGCATCAATCTTGACCTCAAACCAGCTGAACTAGGTAAGGTTTTCGATAAAACTGGAATCGTCTTTCTCTTTGCTAAAAATATGCACCCAGCTATGAAGTACATCATGCCCGCTCGTTTGGAACTAGGAATTCCAACGATTATGAACTTGACTGGTCCACTGATTCATCCAATGGCCTTGGAAACACAGTTGCTTGGCATTAGTCGTCCAGAACTGCTAGAAAGTACCGCTCAGGTTTTGAAAAATATGGGTCGCAAACGTGCCATCGTGGTTGCTGGACCAGAAGGGTTGGATGAAGCTGGCTTGAACGGGACAACCAAGATTGCTCTTCTTGAAAATGGCGAAATCACCTTGTCAAGCTTCACTCCAGAGGATTTGGGGATGGAACGCTACGCTATCGAAGACATTCGAGGAGGAAATGCTCAGGAAAATGCAGAGATTTTGCTTAGCGTTCTTCAAAACGAACCAAGTCCATTCTTGGAAACGACAGTCTTGAATGCTGGCCTTGGTTTCTATGCCAATGGTAAGGTAGCTAGTATCAAGGAAGGAGTTGCCTTGGCTCGTCAAGTGATTGCTAGTGGCAAGGCCCTTGAAAAACTCAGACTGTTACAGGAGTACCAAAAATGAGTCAGGAATTTTTAGCACGAATTTTGGAGCAGAAGGCGCGTGAAGTCGAGCAGATGGAGCTGGAGGAAGTCCAGCCCTTGCGCCAGACTTATCGCTTGGCAGAATTTTTGAAGAATCACCAGAACCGTTTGCAGGTAATCGCTGAAGTCAAGAAGGCTAGCCCTAGTCTGGGAGATATCAATCTCAATGTGGATATTGTGCAACAGGCCCAGACTTATGAAGCAAATGGAGCAGTGATGATTTCGGTTTTGACAGATGAGGTTTTCTTTAAAGGGCATTTGGATTATTTACGTGAGATTTCCAGTCAGGTAAACATTCCAACGCTCAACAAGGACTTTATCATCGATGAAAAGCAAATCATCCGTGCTCGCAATGCCGGCGCGACAGTTATCCTGCTCATCGTGGCTGCTTTGTCAGAAGAACGCCTCAAGAAACTATATGACTACGCGACAGAGCTTGGTCTGGAAGTCTTGGTGGAGACTCACAATCTAGCTGAACTAGAAGTGGCCCATAGACTGGGTGCTCAGATTATTGGGGTTAACAACCGCAACTTGACTACCTTTGAGGTCGACTTGCAGACCAGTGTAGACTTGGCCCAGCACTTTGAGGAAGGTAACTATTACATTTCTGAATCTGCCATTTTAACAGGGCTGGATGCAGAACGAGTAGCACCATACTTTAACGGAATTTTGGTGGGAACAGCGCTCATGCAGGTAGAAGATGTAGCCCAGAGAATCAAGGAGTTGCAGATTGACAAAGGTTAAAATTTGTGGACTGTTGACCAAAGAAGCGGTAAAAACAGCTGTATCAGCAGGGGCAGACTACATCGGTTTTGTCTTTGCACCTAGTAAAAGACAGGTGACCTTGGAAGAGGCTACAGAGCTGGCAAAGCTCATTCCTGCAGATGTACAAAAGGTTGGCGTATTTGTTTCACCAAGTCGGGCTCAACTGCTAGAAGCGATTGACAAAGTTGGCTTGGACTTGGTACAAGTTCATGGTCAGGTAGCAGATGGTTTGTTTGAGGATTTGCCTTGTGCCAGCATTCAGGCTGTTCAAGTCGATGGAGAGGGTCATGTACCCAATTCTCAGGCAGACTATCTACTCTTTGATGCCCCTGTAGCAGGGAGTGGCCTGACCTTTGATTGGGGTCAACTGGATACGACAGGACTAGCGCAGCCCTTCTTTATCGCAGGTGGCCTTAATGAAGACAATGTAGTACAAGCAATTCAACACTTTACTCCCTATGCAGTAGATGTATCGAGCGGAGTGGAGACAGATGGACAAAAAGATCAGGAAAAGATTAGAAGATTTATAGAGAGGGTAAAGCATGGCATATCAAGAACCAAATAAAGATGGATTTTACGGAAAATTCGGCGGACGTTTCGTCCCAGAAACATTGATGACAGCAGTTTTGGAGTTGGAAAAAGCTTATCGTGAAAGTCAGGCGGACCCAAGTTTCCAAGAGGAATTAAACCAGCTCTTACGCCAGTATGTAGGACGTGAAACTCCCCTTTACTACGCAAAAAACTTGACCCAGCATATCGGCGGAGCCAAGATTTATCTTAAACGGGAAGACCTCAACCATACAGGGGCTCACAAGATTAATAATGCCTTGGGACAGGTTCTTCTCGCTAAACGCATGGGCAAAAAGAAAATCATCGCTGAAACTGGTGCTGGTCAGCACGGTGTGGCAACTGCAACAGCTGCGGCCCTCTTTAACATGGAATGTACCATCTATATGGGTGAGGAAGATGTCAAACGCCAAGCCCTTAATGTCTTTCGTATGGAGCTTTTGGGAGCTAAGGTTGAGGCCGTGACAGATGGTTCGCGCGTGCTCAAGGATGCGGTCAATGCAGCCCTCCGTTCATGGGTGGCAAATATCGACGATACCCACTATATCCTTGGTTCTGCCTTGGGGCCTCATCCTTTCCCAGAAATCGTTCGTGACTTCCAAAGTGTTATCGGACGCGAAGCCAAACAACAGTACCGTGAATTGACTGGGAAAGACTTGCCAGATGCTCTAGTAGCCTGTGTTGGTGGTGGTTCTAATGCTATCGGTCTCTTCCATCCATTTGTAGAAGATGAGTCAGTAGCCATGTATGGGGCTGAAGCGGCAGGACTTGGTGTGGATACGGAACACCACGCAGCTACCTTGACCAAGGGGCGTCCGGGTGTCCTTCACGGTTCCCTCATGGATGTGCTCCAAGATGCTCATGGTCATATTCTTGAAGCTTTCTCTATCTCAGCAGGTTTGGACTATCCTGGTATCGGTCCAGAACATTCTCACTACCACGATATCAAACGTGCCAGCTATGTCCCCGTGACAGACGAGGAAGCCTTGGAAGGATTCCAACTCTTGTCTCGTGTGGAAGGAATTATCCCTGCCTTAGAATCCAGTCACGCTATCGCTTTCGCAGTGAAATTGGCCAAAGAACTCGGACCAGAAAAGTCTATGATTGTCTGCTTATCTGGACGTGGTGACAAGGATGTCGTTCAAGTCAAAGACCGCTTGGAAGCAGACGCAGCAAAGAAGGGAGAAGCTCATGCCTAAGACTTTAACAGAAAAATTAAAGGCTATAAAAGCAGCAGGAAAAGGAATTTTCGTTCCCTATATCATGGCTGGGGACCATGAGAAAGGTTTGGATGGTCTCGCTGAAACAATCCACTTTTTAGAAGATTTGGGTGTTTCAGCTATTGAAGTGGGTATTCCCTTTTCAGACCCTGTTGCAGATGGACCTGTGATCGAAGAAGCAGGCTTGCGTAGTCTAGCTCACGGGACTTCTACCCAGGCTTTGGTTGAAACCTTGAAAACCATTCAAACAGAAGTTCCGCTTGTCATCATGACCTACTTCAACCCTCTCTTTCAGTACGGTGTGGAGAAATTTGTCAAAGATTTGGCAGATACAGCAGTTAAGGGCTTGATTATTCCAGACCTGCCTCATGAACATGCCAACTTTGTGGAGCCTTTTTTGGCAGATACAGACATTGCCTTGATTCCCCTAGTTAGTTTGACGACAGGACTCGACCGTCAAAAAGAGTTGATTGCAGGGGCAGAAGGCTTTGTCTATGCCGTTGCTATCAATGGAGTGACAGGGAAATCAGGCAATTACCGTGCAGACTTGGACAAGCACTTGGCACAATTGCATCAAGTAGCTGACATCCCAGTTTTGACAGGTTTTGGCGTATCTAGTCAAGCCGATGTCGAACGTTTTAATGCAGTGTCAGATGGTGTTATCGTTGGTTCGAAAATTGTAAAAGCTCTCCATGAAGGAGAGCCGATTCAGGACTTTATCAAACAAGCAGTAGCTTACCAAAAATAATCAAACAAACAGCAAGTAAGAGGAAAGGCACAAAAGGAAGTCTTTCCTTTTTCTTTTGAGGGTATAAGTTCATGAATGACAGTTGAATATTAGTTTGGGTATTGCTTATGAATGGTATCTATATAGTTGGTGAAATGTTTCAGGAAATGCTTAGGAGATATAACAGTGATGTATTTTCCAAAAGCAAGCAAGGTATTGTATCCCCAATCATTGTCGTTTAACGGATAAGTAATCTCGTAAATATCGCTATTAATAGGTTTTATGGCATTATAGCCTAAGAGTTCTACAAATCGATCAAGAACAATTTTCTGGACATGCAGGATGACAGGTACTTTGTTTTCGTTCATCCAAGCACCACCATCATAGGGAAGTGGTGTAAAATGTCTTTTTGAAAAAGTATCGGAGAGAGTAAGTTTACTAATTCTAGCAACTTTAAAAACAGAAAAACGCGCTTTATCAGTATCGTAGGCATCCATATACCAACTTCGGTCCTTATAGACAATACGGTAAGGCTCACAATTTTTTTGACTCACCAGTCCTTGTGAATTAATATAGGAAAATTTTATTTTTACTCTACCTCTGATAGCTTCCAATAACTTAAAAATCAAAGTTCGTATTTCCAAGTTCCCTTGAGATAGAGATAAATCAATTTCGAAATCAGAGTATGTATTGGTAGCATTTAATTTCAATATAGCATTGAAAGTAGAGGCATCTTCCAATACTTGATAACGGCTTTTTAAACCAGATTCGATCGAAAGCCTTTCGGATTGGGTCAGGGGAGGTTTATCAGTTTGGAAGTCTTCCATAAGAAAAATGCCTCCATTTTTTCCTTTCATTACATAGAGAGGAATGCCTGCAAGAGATAAATCATCAATATCTCTCATAATAGTTCGTGTGCTGACTTTAAAAAGTTCTGATAATTCTTTAGCTGTTGTTTTTCGTTTATTTACTAAATGAGAAATAATCCCCATTTGACGGTCAATTTTCATAATTTTCTCCTTAAATATGACAGATAGTTGTCATATTACCTTTGTTATGATTATACCATAAAGAAAGGAGTTCATATAATGAAACATCAAACTAAACCATCGTTTACCTTAGTTGGCAAGAGTATTTTGATAGAAGGAACTACAGTTCATGAACATCACTATTCTAAAGAGAAAACGGCACTCTATACTCAGTTATTTAAAGAAGGAATGCTAGGAAAATTGATGCCCCATTCCATAGATAAAAGAGGCTATGCTTTGATAGTTCCTCATAAAGATGGTATACAATACTACGCAGGAGTTGCGGCAAATAATGCTGTGGCAGGTTACGAAAGCATTCTTGTCCCAGAGAAAGATTATTTAGTAAGCTCAGCCAGTGGTGATAAATCAAGACTCTTGTTTGATAAATTGGAGGATAACTTTTTTGAGGGAGAATATAGTTCGCTTTACAATGATGGAATTATCTTAGAAATACTTTTAAACGGTAATCCCATGGATGCAGAAGTTGAGCTTTGGGTTCCCAATTCAACAAACTAATAAGAACTGATAGAAAATTATTATAGTTGCAGCAAGTAAGAGGAAAGGCACGAAAGGAAGTCTTTCCTTTTTCTTTTGCAGGAGAAAGGCCAGAATGCCTGCCGCAGAAGCGAACTGAATCAAGATGAGTAATTCTGTCACACTAAAAACGAGAGCACAAGAAGCCAGAAAGAGAAAATCCCCTGCGCCCATGCGGATATCGATAAAATGAGCCAAAATTCCAAGGATAAGAAAGAAGACCATAACCAGATTCCAGCCAGAGCAGGCCATGAGGATTAGGTGGAAAGTTAGCCAAACCATTAAGGGATATTCCTGATGGCGAAAGTCGTAGATGCCCAAGGTCAAGCCAGCAGTGATTAGGATGACTTGGCCCAAGGAAATCCAGCCCCAAGACCAAGCTAGAAAGAGGATTCCTAATCCTAGTTCAAAGAGGGCATACCAGAACGGATAGCGAATCTTGCAGTAGCGACAGCGAAAGCGATTAAATACCTGCGAGAGGATAGGAATCAAATCCAACGGACGCAAGCGAGTCTGACAGGAATTACAGTGACTAGCTGGTCGGATAATGGATTGCTCAGGAAAACGGTCAATGACCAAACCCAAGAAGGAAGCGAGAATGCTCCCGACAAGAAAAAAATAAAGATCAATCATACTTATCTATTCGTAAAAAATAGAAGAAGTAGTATAATAAAGAAACATTGATAAGATGGTGAGGTCAAGATGACAATTCGTTTTGAAGAAAATGTGAGCATAGAAAATGCTCAGCTCGTATGCCAATGGTCCAACTCCCTTGGCAAATCCTTTCAAGAACAATGGATGGGAACAATGATTCCTTTTCCCTTAACAATTCAAATCTTGCAAGATTTGAAAGGAATCTTTTCAATCTTTGATGGACAAGAGTTTGTGGGGCTTATCCAGAAAATCAGGCTAGAAGACAGGAATCTTCATATCGGGAGATTTTTTATCAATCCCCAGAAACAGGGGCAGGGCTTAGGTAGCCAGGCTTTAAGGAAATTTGTTAGTTTGGCCTTTGAAAATGAAGACATAGACACTATTTCTCTAAATGTCTACGAGGCAAATCAAACAGCTTACAAGCTTTACCAAAAAGAAGGATTTGAAACCGTTCAAATGGTTGAAGTACCTATACGAAAATACATCATGAAAAAGGGCAGATAACAGTCAGGTGGGGCTAGAGTCCCAAGGATTTTTAAGGAAAAGGAAGTTCTCTTTCAAAGTTAGAAACAAGACTTCTATGATTTCTTAGATAGAGGAGATAAAAATGTCGAGACCTAGAAAAATACGAATCTTGCTCGCTTCTGTACTTGCCTTAGTTGTTGGTATCACTCTTTATTTTCAGTATCAAAGCTACCAAGAACGGTTCCAATTAAAGACCTCCTTTGAAGAAAAGGACACTATAGCCGTCTTAAAACATTTAACGACGTCAGGAAAATATGCGTCTGACATGCGGAAAGCAGGCTATATTGTTCCTCCCGACGGTGCCATCCGCTTGGATGGAGGAATTGACTCCATAGGGATAAAAGGAGACATCGATTTGAAAATGTCGAATCCTGGCAGGGATGAAGTCTCGGTTTTATTTGCAACAATGGTAAATGAGGAAAAAATAAATGCCTACTATATTTTAGATAATCAGTTATTGCTAAAACGTAGTTACTATTCTCATATCAGTAATCAAAATAAAGAAAGTGTGACGATATCTCAAGCAGAAGAAGAACGCCTATTAAAGATTGTTCGAAAAGAGTTGAAAGCTTTTCTAGATAAGATGTATCAGACTTTATATGGTTGATGTTACCAGTGAGAAGTGGATGCGAGACTCTGTTTAGGCTGTCAATGATGATGAGAAAGGGGGCACAAGAATGTTTACAGAATTGCTCTTTATTGTCTCTTTACTGTTACTTTTACGTTTGTTTAAAAGTAGGCGCTCACGAATGATTATAGGAGTCTTGTATAGTTTGCTGCTAGTTTGGTTTGTCCTTTCCGTTTTGAACTATGGCAAATACACTCTTCAACCAGGTCAATCCGTCAGCTTAAGAGTAAATCCCAGAACACAAGATTTGGAATACTATTCACTCTTCATCTTGAAGAAAAAGGATTCAAGTAAAATTAAATTAACTGGCTCTAGTGTTTGGAGTGAGAGTAATGGTGATGTTTACTATGAAGTAGAGGGACAAAAAATTATAAAAAGCCATGGTTTCGACAAGGAGGATGAAGAACTTCCAAACAACCAAGCAGATATTTATTTAGAAAAAGATGGAGTTGTTGTGAGTTACCAAGGTGAAAAAGTGTTTGATGCCACCAATAACAAGCCCTACACGATAACCATTACCAATGTAGACAACCAACTAGCCCAATTTGAGGCTCAGGTGGTGGATAAATAAGCCAGTCTAGTAGTGTGCAAGCTTTTAAAATTTGTTTCAATTCAATAAAAACATACTATTTTAAGTAAGCAAAAAAGCCCTGAAACCAAGGCTTTTCCTGTTGACACTAGCTTTTAGCGAAAATTGGGAAGCGTGTTTAGAATCCGATCTACAAAAAAAGAGGACATTTACGGTCCTCTTTTTGACTACTATAATGAAAAGGTCAATTAACGTTTAGCCTTATTTTTCGTCTTTGTGAAGCATGTTTTTCACACCTTCAATAGCGCCTTCGACAGCGTCTTTAGCATCTTCAGCAACTTCTTTTACTTTAGAAACAACTTTTTCAGCTGTTCCTTCTTTTTCCATTTTTTCATCGCCGATCATTTTGCCGACACCTTCTTTAATGGAACCTTTTGCTTGGTTTAATTTTTCTTCTGTTGACATGATTCTGCCTCCTTTAAATTGATTGATTTTGACAAGATAAATTAGTGTACGCGAGCATTTTCTTTTGTTTCGCCTTTAACGGCTTCAACACCTTCGCCTACTTTTTCTTGAACAGCAGCAACACCTGAACCGATACCAGATTTCACTTTTTCAAATTGTTCTGAAGCAAATTCTCCTGTTGAAGAAGCCACGTCAGTTACTCGGTCTTGGAGGCTAACTGAATCTGCTTCATGCTGTTCCTTCGTTTTGATATCAACAACATTCACATTGACTTCAACAACTTCTAGATCAGTCATTTTTGTAACTTGTGATACGACAACATCTTTGATTTCTTTGTACAAAGCAGGGACATTCTTTTGGTATTCAACAACAATGTTCAAGTCAACTGCAACTTGCTCTTTCCCAACTTCAACATTGACACCATGAGTGACATTATCAGTATTGATAATTTTTTCTGTTAGATTAGAGAAGAATCCTCCATCCACATCCAAAAGTCCAGGTACTTTTTCAAGTGAAAGACCAATGATTTTTTGGATTACTTTATCTTCATAAGTGAGTTCCCCTTTAACATTTTGAGAAACAACAGCAACATCTTTTTTTTCTACATTTTTATCTACGTTTGACATACGAGACTCCTTTATTTATTTAAATATTTTTCCTTAACATAGTATCCTGCAAATGCTCCTAGGACTCCACAAATTAGTACAAATAGTGTTTTGAAAAAGCCAAAGGATAAGATAAAGCAAGCGAGAATGACACCTACTAGACCTGCAATAATTGGATACTGATATTTTTTAAACCATTCCATTTTTTACTTCCTTACTTTACACGACTAACAGTCTTTTTGGTCGTTTTTGGAGGTTCAAATTCTTTCACTTTAACTTCAAGTTTTACCTCACGTTCAATACCAAAGAACTGCTTTAATCCATGAGTTATTTCATTCTGAATGACAAGACATCGTTTTGAGATGTTGTCCGAAGGAAGAATTTTGCCCTCAACATAAACGAAACATTTATTTTTGCGGCTATTTACATGGACTGTTGGTTCTTTGATCAACTGATGATCAATGACCAAACATCGAACAAAGCCTTCGATAGCTGAATTTTTTAGTTTTAATGTATCTTCTTGAGTCTCTAATTGAATCTCTAAATACTGTTTAGGATAGAAGAGTATTACTAGCATTGAAATTAACACTAAAACAGATAGGACAAGTGTCCCCCAAAAGACATATCTAGCAATCAGAAATTCAGCGTAGAGTTCTCTCCAACTGAATAAGTGGATATCTAAATCACTGACCTGATGATAATCTATGAGAATAGGAAGGAAAATAGCCAAGATTAAAATACAG
The DNA here is from genome assembly GCF_029691405.1 of Streptococcus sp. D7B5. Classification (NCBI taxonomy): domain Bacteria; kingdom Bacillati; phylum Bacillota; class Bacilli; order Lactobacillales; family Streptococcaceae; genus Streptococcus; species Streptococcus sp. D7B5. The sequence continues at coordinate 970,313 of NZ_CP121467.1, read as the reverse complement.
AAAATAAGTAACAATATTTTCTTTGATTTTGACATATTAAATCCTTTCAAATGAAAAGCTTTAAACCATAATTTTACCCGTCTACAGTATTCAAAATTATGGCTTATCACTTTTAATTTCTTATTAGGTAATGCTTATTTTTTACCAAATAGAAATGAAACGACTGCAACAACAATCACTGCACCTACGATTGACGGAATAATAGCCATTCCAGCCAATGAAGGTCCCCAGCTTCCTAGAAGTGATTGCCCTACAGATGAACCGATAAGACCTGCAAAGATATTTGCAATCAATCCCATTGAACCACCTTTTTTAGTGATTGCACCTGCGATGAGACCAATAAGACCTCCTACAATAATGGACCACAACATAGTGTATCCTCCTTTTCTATTTCTAAATCAAAGAATCAATTTCTTTGATTACACTAATTATATAGTATTTCAATTTGGAAAGATAATAGTTCGTCTTAAAAACCGTACTGTAAACATGTACTATAGATACAGATAAATAAGAAAAGCTTGATTCTACGGAGTTTCTAGGTGATGAAGCAAGTCTTTTCATAGCAAGCAAAAGTCGTTGTAAGAGGATAAATACACTCTATGTGGTATAATTGCATGAAGATTGAAAGACAATCAATTAGTTTATTATAAAGAAAGAAAAGTTATACATGAGAGATTTATTATCGAAAAAAAGTCACAGACAATTAGAATTATTAGAATTACTATTTGAAAACAAACGCTGGTTTCATATTTCAGAACTAGCAGAATTATTGCACTGCACAGAACGTTCTGTAAAAGATGACTTGTCCCATGTCAGATCTTCTTTTCCTGACTTGATATTTCATTCCTCAACAAATGGCATCCGTATCATAAATACTGATGATAGTGATATTGAGATGGTCTATCATCATTTTTTTAAGCATTCAACTCACTTTTCAATTTTAGAATTTATCTTCTTTAATGAAGGATGTGATGCTGATAGTATTTGCAAAGAGTTTTATATCAGTTCTTCCTCTCTTTACCGTATCATCCGTCATATTAATAAAATTATTAAGAAGCAATATCGTTTTGAAATTAGCCTCAATCCAGTTCGAATCACTGGTAATGAAATCGATATCCGTTACTTTTTTGCCCAGTATTTTTCAGAGAAATATTATTTCCTTGAATGGCCCTTTGAAGATTTTTCGGTAGAACCTTTATGTAAGCTGTTGGCACTGGTCTATAAAGAAACTGCATTTCCAGTCAATTTCGCCACTCAACGAATGTTAAAGTTACTCCTCGTAACAAATTTATACCGAATAAAGTTTGGTCATTTCTTGGAAGTTGAGAAAAATTCTTTTAACAATCAATTGTTGGAATCTTTCATGCAGGCAGAAGAAATCGAAGAGATTGTAGCGAGCTTTGATTCTGAATATCATATCTCTCTGAATAAAGAAGTGATAGGTCAACTGTTTGTATCCTATTTTCAAAAAATGTTTTTCATAGATGAAGAAGTATTTCTCAACCATGCAAAAACAGACAGCTATGTAAAAAAATCGTATCAGTTATTGGGAGATCTAGTAGATCAGGTATCAAGAGAGTATAATCTCCAAGTAGACAATAGAGATAATCTGATTTGGCATCTGCATAATACAGCACATCTGCACCGACAGGAACTATCTACAGAGTTTATCCTATTTGATCAAAAAGGCAATACAATCAAAAACTTTCAAAATATTTTCCCTCGTTTTGTTTCAGAGGTGAAGGAAGGAATTGAACATTATCTAGAGGCTTTGGAAATGGATTATAATTCAATGAAAGTTAATCATTTGTCTTATACTTTTATCACCCATAGTAAACACTTAGTGTTAAACCTTTTACAAAATCAACCTAAATTAAAGGTTTTGGTCATGAGCAATTTTGATCAGTATCATGCAAAATCAGTAGCAGAGACACTTTCTTACTATTGCAGCAACAATTTTGAACTGGAGGTCTGGAGTGAATTAGAGTTATCCCTTGATTCTCTAAAAGAATCACCTTACGACATCATTATTTCTAATTTTATTATTCCGCCTATTGAAAATAAGAGACTGATCTATTCCAATAATGTCAATACAGTCGCACTCATCTCTTTGCTTAACGCAATGATGTTTATTCGATTAGACGAGTAACTAAGAATAACAAAAAAACGCTATGTAGCGTTTTTTTGTTATGAGAAAATAATTTCATCTATACTAGACTCAGAATATCCTAAAAATCTTGTCATTTCTTAGTTCAGAACAAACAAAAAAGCCCTGAAACCAAGGCTTTTTCCTGTTGATTTAGATGCCCCCTGCATGAATTTGTAAGAACTTTTCATATTGAAAATAAACAAAAATGTTGAAATATAGCTGATTTTAGGGAAATACTTTTAGGTATTTTCAATGTCAGGATTTAAAAATGGGGCAAAAGTGGGGCAAAAACAAATTAACGAAAAAAATATCGAGTTCGTGCATCAAGTAAATGATAAATTGCAAGAATAAGTGCAACATTTACTCGAACTCATCCTCTAGAGCTTCACCAGCAGTTCTGTAAGCTAAACATTTTCGTGGTCGGTGATTGATATCATATAAAGCCTTGGTTCCCAAAGCTTTTTAATCTTATAAACTCATTAAAACAACTCCCAGTAAGGTGTGGAATATTTTTTATTCTGTGTCATATAAAAATAAATAAAATGAATGGCTATAGCTAGAGCTAAAATGGTTGTTATACTCACTACTATTATAGGATTAGAAGCAAAGATTAAAGAGAGAATCAAGGCAGCCAGATAGAGTGTCGCTTGGACACAGTAGTAACTTTTCGAATAGCGAAGATAGTGTTTGTTATGGGGCCCATTTACTAGGACAGCAGCTTGAAAGAGGCCAAATCCGATATAAGAGAAGCTGGTTGCAAAGAGACGATTAGCTTCAGGATTCAGAAGAAAACTCATCGAAACGGTCATCATAAGAAGTCCAATGAAAATAGGATAGTGACTGTAAATTAGAAATAGTCCCTTTTGATTAGATTTTTCATCAATAGCATGGTCGAATTGACCAAAATAAAACAAGAACAGAGAAATCATAATAATGAAATAAAGAACCGAATAAATCGAGAAATTCTCGATTGTAAAGAAGTTAGCTAGCTCCGTAATCATCTCTCCAAACGTAATAATGACAAGAAGGGAGATGCGCTCGATTAAATGGGGGAGATTTACCTGGTAATGCTTATCTTTATTAAGCAAGATACTTGGCATAATAAATGTTAGCAGAATACTAGCAAATAAGATATAGACTCTAAGGTAAATAGGAAGAAGAGCTGCTAGATAGAATCCTAAACTTCCTAGACCTGTTATCCATAGAAAACCTTTGATACTTTCCCGATTAGCATCATCGGTTGATTTTCTAAAAAATTCAACCAAATATTGAAAAAATAAGGTAAGGGTTAATGTACCAATAGCCCAACAGAGATAATGAAAATATTGTTGCCAATCAGGTCCAATCATATTGGCTATAAAGAGTAAAATTCCCATTTTGATAAACATGATTACTATGTTAAATAAAGAGTTCTTTCCATAGCGATTGGTATAATCGGTTTGAATCATCCAGGAATCGATGAGAAACAAAGTAGCAATGAAAAAATCAAGGAAAGAATTCCAAGTCAAAATACCGTTATGAAGATGGTCGATTAAAGTAGTTACTTTTGAAATTGCAAAAACAAAAACTAAGTCATAAAAAAGTTCTGAAAATTCTACACGTTTATGTTTAATAAGAGTTGTCATCTTAAGACCTTTCTATTTTAGAAGTACAATTTATTATAACTGAAAATGGTAAAAAAAAAAGGAGATGCTTAAATAACTTCATGTGACGCGAATGAACTGCGCCACAAAAGTTAGGTTTTTTCTGTCTAACTTTTGGGGTGCAGTTCAGAAGGGGTGTTTTTTCTATCGTTTTTTAGTGCTAAGACTACACAAAAAAGCCTTGATTCCAAGGCTTTTTCCTGTTGTATTTAGATGCCCCCTACAGGGATTTGGAAAGGACTTTCATATTGAGAGCAATTAAAAATATTGAAATATAAGTGATTTTAGGTATTTTCAATGTCATGATTTAAAAATGGGACAAAAGTGGGGCAAAAACCATACAGATTCTAAACTGTATGGTTCTTTTTTTATCTAACCAAGAAAGGTTAAAACTTATTAAAACAAATGCAATCAACTGTTGAAAACTTTTTAGTCCGTGTAATATAAAAACAAGTAAAAAGTTGAACTATAGGGAATATTGTGTCATAATAGGTAATAGATGAATAATTAATAGATTGGAAATAATGCTTTCTTACCTTAACAAGTTGAATTGGTTATACATTTTTTCGTCGCAATTGTGTCTATCTCTCGAGTTTAGCTAGTTTTTATAAGCTCTGGTTTCTAATCAATATAACAAATTTTAGAAGTGCATAAGACAAGATGGTGACATTACTACAGTCATTTCTAGTCACCATATGTTGCTGGCACAGGCTGTTTGTAGTGTTGGCTATTTACTAGTCAGTTTAATCGGAGTGTTTAATTTTTATTGTTGAAAGGTTTTTATATGGCGAAAATTCTATCTTTAGGTCTGACAGGTAAGAAATTACTTGCTCAGGGGTTCTTGTTTGTTCTGCTAGGTCTCATCTTGATGGTCACGGGGACTTGGTTGCCAGTAACAGTTATTCGCCTGGTTCTGTTTTTAGCTTGGATAGCAACGGTCGTAGATTTGCTATTAAGAGTTTTCAAAAAAAGCCAGTCAACGGATACCTTGGGAGTTGCACTGGTTAAATTGTTAGTGCTGGGATATTTGCTAGGTTCTAATCTTGCGACTGATATACCGATTTATGTTCTGGCTCTTGTGATTGGAGTTTATCAGATTTTTCATGCTACTATCAATCTTGTCACCTATCTTCTCTACCGCAAAAACAAAATTCGACCTCGTTTTCGTCTCTTACTAGATGGACTCGTACTAGTTTTTCTTGGTGGGACTAGTCTTTTGTCCTCTACAGGAAATTCTGTCTTTCAACTCTTTGTTTTAGGGGCTTATTTTTTCCTTTATGGTCTGTCCAATATCCGTGACGGTTTCTTATTTGAAGGGGAAATTGGGAAAAACCATCTCAAACGTCGTATTAGAATTAGCTTACCTATTGTCCTAGCCGCTCTCATCCCTGCAAGAACTTTAGCAAAAGTTAACAAATTTATGCTGGAAAATGCTGATGAGGAAGAAGATATCCATCTTGGAATAGTGAAGTCTGGTAAGACAGCAGAGCTAGAAATTTTTGTTCATACAGCTGAGACCTCTCTGTTTTCGGCAATTGGTCATGTGGATATCTGCTATCAAGGCCGTGTTATTTCTTATGGCAACTATGATCCGTCTTCTGAGACCTTATTTGGCATGGTAGGAGATGGTGTCTTATATTTCTGTGATCGTGACAAGTACATTGACCTATGTAAACGTGAGAGTCAAAAAACGCTTTTTGGTTATGGGATAGATTTGACGCCTGAAATGGAAAAAGCAGTTCAGAAAAAGTTGGCTGAATTGAAACAACTGACGATTCCATGGGAGCCAAGTGCAGATAAAATCATGACAGGTGATGGTAAGGAAGACTACACCTACGCTTATAAAATCAGACATGAGACAGATGGGGAACTTTATAAATTTATCAAATCTAAGTTTAAATCCTACTTTGTCTTATCTACAAACTGTGTGCTCTTGGCTGATACCATAGTCGGTCAGGCTGGCACCGATATCCTCTCACCCAAAGGATTTATCGCTCCAGGAACTTACCAAGCCTACCTTAATCGAGAGTTTGAAAAACCAAATAGTATAGTCGTATCTAAACATGTTTATTAAGGAAAATTTATGAACTTAGTAAAAAAATACACCCCGTTAATACTTTTTATAGGGCTGGTTGCTCTTGTAATTCTGAATGCATCGAGCTTTATATCAGGAGCAATCTCTCTCTTTGATGTAATATCAACCTTGATTTATGGTGCTGTTATTGCTTTTGTGCTTAATGTTCCTATGAAAAAAATTGAACAGTACTTAGTTAAATTGAAGGTAAAGGCAGAGTTGCGTCGTCCGATTGCCATGGTACTTGTTTTCCTAGCTCTTATCTTAATCGTGATTGCTCTTTTGGTTTTGGTGCTGCCAACCCTAGCCCAGACTATTAGTCAGCTGGGAACAGTCCTTTCAACAGTCCTTACTCAACTTGGGAAATTGCTAGGCAGCTCGGAATTTGTAACCAAAGACATGTTGTCAACTATCGTATCAGGCATACAGGGACAATCTAGTTCTATTAGCCAAGCTTTGATAGGTTTTTTATCAGGTCTGACTAGTAATATCGGCAATATTTTTTCAAGTTTGATGAATGCCTTTTTGATTATAGTCTTCACCTTTTTATTTTTATCCAGTAAGGAACATTTGGCAGCGATGACGAGTCGACTTCTAAAAGTTTTTCTTCCAGAGAAGGTGGTGATAAAGTTGACTTACATTGGACAAGTAGCACTAGAGACTTATGACCAATTTTTGATGAGTCAGCTGATTGAAGCAGTTATCATAGGAGTTATGATAGCGGTTGGTTACAGCGTGTTTGGGATACCCTATGGAGTAATGACAGGTATCTTTGCAGGAGTGCTATCGTTCATTCCTTATGTAGGGCCTATGATTGCTTGTGTTGTGGGAGCGATTTTTATCTTCACAGTGAGTCCTACTCAAGCCTTACTTTCTCTTCTTCTATATCAAGTTATACAGCTGATTGAAGGAAACCTTATTTATCCTAGAGTTGTAGGTCAGTCTATTGGTTTGCCAGCTATTTTCACGCTTGCGGCTGCTAGTATTGGAGGGAATCTTTTCGGACTACTTGGAATGATATTCTTTACCCCCGTATTTGCTGTTATCTATCGACTGGTTAAAGAATTTGTCGTTGCAAAGGAAAATCAGGTAGATTAAGAAAAACTAAATTTAATAAGATATACTGAGAAGAGAGTGAGAGATTCTCTTCTCTTTTATTTTTAAATACTTTTCTACAAAAAGCTATTAGACGTTAAAAAAAGCCTTGGTTTCAAGGCTTATTTCTGTTGATTTAGATGTGCCCCCTGCAGGGCTCGAACCTGCGCCCCATAGCTTAAGAGTCTACTGCTCTACCAACTGAGCTAAGGAGGCAACAGAAAAAGCTGAGAATGTAACTTCCCAGCTATTTTAATATGCCCAAAATGGCAGCTAGATTATTTACGAAAGGCATCAAGGATATAGGTGAAACCAACAATTAAAAATGCAAAGGCAACGACATAAACGACAAAGACACTTGTAGCTACTGGATTGAACAAAATCACTAGACCTAGTAAAAATGCAAGCAACGCTATCCACATGATATGGTTGCCAATAATAGGGAAAATCAATCCCAGACGATTGCCTTTAAAGAAAGCTATAATGGCTTCTACAATTAACCAAATTCCTAAAATAGTTGGAATGACAACTGGCAGCGTCACAAAGCCATAGGCAACGAGGTAAAGAGCTAAGAGAAGATTAACAATCCCTTGGAAAAGATGAGCTGGTGAGCGAAGCTCTTTTGGTACAGAGAAATAGCCTAAAATAGCTGCTATAGAAGAAACCAGTAAACCAAATGCAATCCACCAGCTGTAAGCAACAAGATTAGCTACTGGGTTTGTAAATAGGAAAAGTCCTAAAAGGACAAAAACAACTCCTGCAAGGAATAGCAGTAAACGATTAGAAAATTTCATTTCAATACCCCCTATATAGTATAGTATAGTATAGTTTGATAATAAAAATATTATACACCTTTTTAGAGGAAATGTCAATAAACAAAATGGAAAATTTGGAAGTTTCAGTTTTTATCATTTTGAAAATAAAAAGAGAAGATAAAATTTGTCTTCTCTACATGAAAATATTGTATGGCATCAAAGCAAAAGTAACTGGCTTTACACTATTTGTTAAGATGTAATTTGATTCAAAAAGAAAAGATAGATTTAAAAGTGGGGCAAATGATGGAGCAAATCAGTTATAGACAAGCAAAAAAGCCTTGATTATCAAGGCTTTTCCTGTTGTATTTAGATGCCCCCTACAGGGATCGAACCTGTGACCCACGGATTAAGAGTCCGCTGCTCTGCCAGCTGAGCTAAGGAGGCAAAGAAAAAAGCTGTATTGGTGCCGAAACTTCACGGTTTGTATTGAACCCGCGCAATTAAGCAGGTGGGCAACTCGCTCTAACTGAAGCTGTTTCCGTGTGAGACGGCCTACATGCTGTTAGAAGACTTTTGTTTCCCTAATAATACAAAAAATAGTCGGTCAACACTTAAGTGTGAAGTCGTACACCACAGCGTTTCTATGTTTATATGATACCACTTTTTCAAAAAAAATCAAGAGGTAAGTGCAATTTTTTGAAAAGGATTTCAGATTTTTCGTAAACGGTCGATGGCTTCCTTTCTTTGAGCCAAAGCCCGTTCATATTTACCAGTATCTTCTGCTTGGAAATAGTGATGATTGCGAATTTTTTCTGGCAGATAGTCTTGCTTGACCCAATTTCCAGGATAGTTGTGTGGATAGAGATAGTCTTGGGCATTCCCCAGTTCCTTGCTTCCACTGTAGTGCCCATCACGCAGGTGTCGCGGAATAGGCAAGTGCCCTGATGTTTTGAGGTCAGCAAGTGCCTTGTCCATAGCCACGTATGCTGAGTTGGATTTTGGAGAAAGGGCCAAATCAATGACGACATTGGCAATGAGAATGCGGGCTTCTGGGAAACCAATCCTTTGTGCAGCACCCAGAGCAGTCACGGTGTGAATCTGGGCTTCAGGATTGGCCAAACCGATATCTTCATAAGCGATAACAGTCAAACGACGAGCGAGACTTGGCAAATCACCAGCCTCAATCAAGCGGGCAGCATAGTGAAGACTGGCATCAACATCTGAGCCACGGATAGACTTTTGCAGGGCAGAGAGGACATCGTAGTGCCCGTCTCCATCCTTGTCCATAGTAATATAGCTTCGCTGGAGGCTATTTTCCATAATATCAAGCGTGATATGGCGGATGCCCTTGTCATTTTCAGGGGTAGAGAGAACAGCCAAATCTAGTGAATTAAAGGCAGAACGAAGGTCTCCATTAGTAGAGGTTGCGATGAAATCCAGCGCATCCTCATCTAGCTCAACTGGGAAGTCAAAACCACGCTCAGGGTCAGTTAGAGCGATTTGAATCGCCTCTTTGACGTCTTGATTGGACAAGGGTTCTAATTCAAAAATCTGAACACGGCTACGAATGGCAGGAGTGACAGAAAAGAAGGGATTTTCAGTCGTTGCGCCAATCATGACAACCAGACCACTTTCCAAGAGTGGCAGAAGAAAGTCTTGCTTTGTTTTATCCAGACGATGAATCTCGTCCAGTAACAGGACTAATCCTCCAGAAAATTTAGCTTCTTCAGCGATTTCTTGGAGACGTTTTTTACTATCAACAGTGGCATTGAAGGTCCGAAAGGCATACTTGGTCGTTCCAGCGATGGCTGAAGCGATACTGGTTTTTCCGATACCCGGAGGTCCGTAGAGAATCATGGAGGACAGGCGGTTGGTCTCCACCATGCGACGGATGATTTTTCCTGGGCCGACCAGATGTTCCTGACCGATGACCTGGTCAATGGTTTTTGGGCGCATGCGAAGCGCGAGATTGTCAGGCATAGCAGTCCTTTCTAACATGGATTTTCTGATGTATATGTGGTAAGATGGTAGTATCTATTTTAGCATAATTCCGAGTAATCGGGGCGATTTAAGAGTCGCATAGAAAGAGGACAAAATGGCAACATACGGATTTTTAGATGTTTTAGAGGAAGAATTGGAGAAGAACTTTCCTTTTGATTATGAGATTAGTTGGGACAAGCGCAACCACGCGGTTGAAGTGAGTTTTCTTTTGGAAGCACAAAACGCTGCAGGTGTGGAGATGGTGGACGAGGACGGAGAGGTGTCATCAGACGATATCCTCTTTGAGGAAGCAGTTCTTTTCTACAATCCTGCCAAGTCAACAGTCAATGAGGAAGACTATTTGACAGTTATCCCTTATCTGCCGAAGAAAGGATTTTCTCGTGAATTTTTAAACTATTTTGCTCTTTTCCTCAAAGACACTGCAGAGGTTGGGCTGGATGCACTCATGGACTTTTTGGAAGACCCAGAAGCAGAAGAATTCGTCATGGAATGGAACCAAGAAGTCTTTGAAGAAGGAAAAGTTGGCTTGGAGGAAGGGGAGTTTTATCCTTACCCGAGGTACTAGAGACTAGGGGAGAAAGTATATGAAGAAAGTAGGCTTGTCTTTTATTTCTGGTCTGTCCTTTGTTTTTTTGATGCTGGGATTTGTTTTTGGGACGATTGCCTTTAAAGAGCTAGGTTTCTCGTTAGTCTTTATTCCAGGCTATCTATTTACTTTTCTCAGCATTTATATGATATTTATCCTTCATGAGCTGGGGCACGCATTTTGTGGTTACCTGACAGGCTATCGCCTGGTGGCTTTTGGATTGGGAAACTTTCTTTTGACCAAAAAGTCAGGCAAGTTTCATCTGAGTCGAACAGCCGTTCTGAAAAATGTTGGTGCTCAGTATATTGGATTGAAAGAAGATGAAAGCGATCAAAGAATCATCCTGATGCTTGCAGGAGGCTTGATAGTTCATCTTGTCTTGATTTTATTGGCGCTATTGTATGGATTTTTGACAGCTAACTGGTATTTTGCAGCTACTTGGATTTGTCTAAATCTATCTTTTCTTCTCATCAATGCTAAGCCGGTTGGGATTACCGATGGAGCGAAAATCTGGGAATTGCTACAACAGCCTGAAAATAGGAAATACGCCTACTCGGTGTTGAGACATTCTGCCCAGACCTTGCTAGCTCCTCAAGAATATGATTTGAAAGACTTTATCATGCCTGTTGATGAGGATGCGATAGGGAGTTTTGCAGAAAGTATTCTGATTTTTCAGGGACTAGTTTTCATATTCGATGGTCAGATAGAGACTGCCAAAAAACACTTTCAGTCTTTATTAGATAAAACAGACAATCCGATGTCTCAAACTCTTTCCCAATTATACCTTCTCCAAATTGCCTTGCTTGAAAGGGATCATGAGAAAGCAGAGGAATATGCAAGTAATCGAGGAGTCAAGTCCTTCTTATCTCTAAAAATGGCAGACACGCAGATAATGCAAGCCTGGTATCAATTTCTGGTAAAGAAAGATATGAATCAGACTGACAAGGCTATAAAAATTGCTAGACAAAACATGGTGACCAGCCGTTTGGTGCGGGATGAGAAACGTTATTATGAAAACTGGTTAGCAGAGTTGGAGAAAGAAATCCATGAAGAAAACTCTGTTGTAAGCTGACAAGCTAGGTTTGTTTCAATCGGCTTGATTGCTTGATATAAATGAGAAGGGGATCTAACTGGTGTTTCTGAAGAGGGTTTGAAGTCTAGAAAAGAGGGAAAAATGTTTCATATATTCAAGCAGCTATTTAGGAAAATAAGCCCAAACTCGCAAGAGTATGGGATTTCTCTACCACGCAATCGATTTGAAAATTTAGATTTTGAGAGAGTGTTGAAGTGTGAAAGCCGCCGATTTTTTAATGAAGGGGGACTTTATGACGAGAGCGCAAAAATCATGGAACTTGAGTTTTCTGAAGGCTTTGGAGAATTTGAGTTTTTGATTTACTTTAAGACTGGTGAAGAGAAACAGTTTGAGCAGTTGATAGCTTCTTTAAACGACTTTGATAATGCCATCCAGTCCAGTTTGGAAAGGGAGTTTCAAAACTCCATTCCTCAGAACAAGAAAAAGTTGAACAATAGTCGAGAGAGGCGAGAGAAATTTTTTTATTTTCATCCATGGATACTGAGTTGCGAGGAGGCTCCACCTAGTCTTCGCTATGTTGCAGATAATGTAAACGATGAGTTTACGGTTTATTTTAGTAAGAATCAGGGGAGATGGCAGGCATACTGGGATCTAGATTGTCAAAAATTGATTCAAGAATAGCTAAGTAGAATGCTAGCATAGAGCAGTTTGTTATCATAGGAAGAGACTTAATCATGGAATTATTGAATAAAAGAATTAATTTCACAGGCTGTAAAATTGCCCTCTTTTGTGGTGATAAGCTCTTAACTATCTTACGTGATGACAAATCAAACATTCCATACCCTAATACCTGGGAATTGCCAGGTGGTGGCCGTGAGGGTGATGAAAGTCCTTTTGAGTGCGCGGCGCGTGAAGTTTTTGAAGAACTGGGGATACATTTGACTGAAGATTGTTTGCTTTGGAGTAAGGTTTACCCAAGTATGCTTTTTGAGGGAAAGGAATCCGTCTTTCTGGTTGGTAAGTTAAGGCAGGAACAGTTTGATAGTATCGTTTTTGGTGATGAAGGACAGGGCTATAAACTGATGAGCATTGATGAGTTTCTTAGCTCAGATAAGGTTGTACCCCAGTTGCAGGATAGAGTGAGGGATTATTTGGAGAGAGACTATGATTAAACTTGTCCGAGCAGGAGCAGAAGATTTAGAAACCGTAATTGCAATTCAAAGGGCTAGCTTTAAGGCTGTCTATGAGAAATATCAAGATGAGTATGATCCCTATCTAGAGGATCGTGAACGAATCAAGTGGAAATTGGTTGAGCGTCCCAATAGTTATTACTACTTTTTGAAAGAAAAGGATGAAAATATCGGATTTTTACGAGTTCAGACCAATGAGGAATTGACGGAGGCTTGGTTGGGAACGGCAGCGATTTTGCCCCAGGATCAAGGAAAAGGTTATGGTTCTGAGGGATTGAGATTACTGGAAAAGGAATTTCCAACGATTAAACAGTGGGATTTGTGTACGGTATTACAGGATGCGGGCATGGTCGCTTTTTATGAAAAAAATGGCTACCGTCAAACCCATATCGAGCCTGAAAAAGAAGGTATGGATATGGTTTACATGAAAAAATTGATTGACAAATAGAAAGGATGGTTCGGTTACATTTCTAAACTGAACCCGCCCTAAACACTGTGCCAAAAAGATAAACTTCTCTTAGACACAAGTGTCTTCAGAGAATTTCCTATTTTGGCTTTGTGTTTTACGGGCTTGGTATCTTAAATATGGAAACATGGCAAGAGTTAAAAGTTACGGTTAAGCGTGAGGGAGAGGAGCTGGTCTCTAACCTTCTAATTGAGCTGGGAGCGCAAGGTGTTGCGATTGAAGACAGTATGGACTATGTGGGAAATGTGGATCGATTTGGTGAGATATTCCCTGAAGTCGAGCAGCAAGAAGAAATCGTGGTGACAGCCTACTATCCTGATACGGTTGATGTAGCAGTGGTTGAGGCAGATTTGCAGGCTCGCTTGGCAGACTTGACGGATTTTATGGATTTGGGAGAAGTCAAGATGGGGACGACTGCCTTGGCTGAGGAAGACTGGGCAGACAACTGGAAGAAATATTACGAGCCAGCCCGCATTACTCATGACTTGACCATCGTACCGTCCTGGACGGACTATAAGGCGACTGCAGGAGAAAAGATTATCAAGCTAGATCCTGGTATGGCCTTCGGGACAGGAACCCATCCGACGACCAAGATGAGTCTCTTTGCCTTGGAGCAGGTCCTTCGTGGCGGAGAGACAGTAATCGATGTGGGAACTGGTTCAGGTGTCCTTTCTATCGCTAGCTCACTACTAGGAGCTAAGGAAATTTTCGCATATGATCTTGATGATGTGGCGGTTCGGGTTGCTCAGGAAAATATTGAGCTCAATCCAGGCATGGAAAATATCCATGTAGCGGCAGGTGATTTGCTCAAGGGGGTGGAGATTGAAGCAGATGTCATTGTAGCCAATATCTTAGCGGATATTCTCATTCATCTGACAGAGGATGCTTATCGCTTGGTCAAGGATGAAGGCTACCTCATCATGAGTGGCATTATCAAGGACAAGTGGGACATGGTGCGCGAGTCAGCTGAGTCAGCTGGATTTTTCCTTGAAACCCACATGATTCAAGGGGAATGGAATGCCTGTGTCTTTAAGAAAACTAAGGATATTTCAGGTGTGATTGGAGGCTAGCATGCAGCAGTATTTTGTCAAAGGCAGTGCAATCTCTCCTGTCACTATTGAGGACAAGGAAACCAGCAAGCATATGTTTCAGGTCATGCGCTTGAAAGAAGATGATGAGGTGACCTTGGTCTTTGATGATGGCGTCAAGCGCTTGGCGCGCGTGTTGGATGTGGAGAATCGTCAGTTTGAGTTAGTCCAAGAGTTAGCTGACAATGTGGAACTGCCCGTTCAAGTCACCATCGCATCAGGCTTTCCCAAGGGAGACAAGCTGGAGTTTATCACTCAAAAAGTGACGGAACTGGGTGCCAGCCAAATCTGGGCCTTTCCAGCAGACTGGTCGGTCGCAAAGTGGGATGGTAAGAAGTTGGGCAAGAAAGCCGAAAAACTAGAAAAAATTGCCCTTGGAGCAGCAGAACAAAGCAAGCGTAATATTGTACCAAGTATCCAGCTTTTTGAGAAAAAAGCAGATTTTCTAGCTCAGTTTGACCAGTTTGACTCAATTGTGGTGGCTTATGAAGAATCAGCAAAAGAAGGAGAAACCGCTGCGCTCTTACAAGCAGTCACTGGCCTTGAAAAAGGAGCCAAATTGCTCTTTATTTTTGGCCCAGAAGGCGGTCTCTCACCAGTAGAAATTGAAAGTTTTGAAGCTAAAGGAGCAGTCTTGGCAGGGCTTGGTCCTCGCATCTTGCGAGCAGAAACAGCACCACTTTACGCCTTATCTGCTCTTAGTGTTTTAGTAGAATTAGAGAAATAAGAGGAAGAAAATGGAACAAAAACACCGTTCAGAATTTCCAGAGAAGGAACTTTGGGATTTAACCGCCCTTTACCAAGACCGTGAGGATTTCTTGCGAGCAATCGAGAAAACGCGCGAAGATATCAACCACTTTAGCCGTGACTACAAGGGGAATCTTCATACGTTTGAGGAGTTTGAAAAGGCCTTTGCTGAATTGGAACAAATCTACATTCAGATGAGTCATATTGGCAATTACGCCTTTATGCCTCAGACGACAGACTATAGCAATGAAGAATTTGCCAATATTGCCCAGGCTGGGATGGAATTTGAAACTGATGCTAGTGTAGCCTTGACCTTCTTTGACGACGCCTTGGTGGCAGCAGACGAGGAAGTCTTGGACCGTTTGGGTGAACTGCCCCACTTGACGGCAGCCATTCGTCAAGCTAAAATCAAAAAAGCCCACTATCTAGGGGCTGATGTGGAGAAAGCTTTGACCAATCTCGGTGAAGTTTTCTACAGTCCACAGGACATTTATACTAAGATGCGAGCTGGGGACTTTGAAATGGCTGACTTTGAAGCCCATGGCAAAACCTACAAAAACAGCTTTGTGACCTATGAGAATTTCTACCAAAACCACGAGGACGCAGAGGTGCGTGAAAAATCCTTCCGTTCTTTCTCAGAAGGACTTCGTAAGCACCAGAATACAGCTGCAGCAGCCTATCTAGCTCAGGTTAAGTCTGAAAAACTATTGGCAGATATGAAGGGCTATGACTCCGTCTTTGATTATCTCCTAGCTGAGCAAGAAGTGGACCGTGCTATGTTTGATCGCCAGATTGACCTCATCATGAAGGACTTTGCGCCAGTCGCTCAGAGATACCTCAAGCATGTTGCCAAGGTCAATGGTCTTGAAAAGATGACCTTTGCTGACTGGAAATTGGACTTGGACAGTGCCCTCAATCCTGAAGTGACTATTGACGACGCCTATGATTTGGTCATGAAGTCAGTAGAACCTTTGGGACAAGAATATTGTCAGGAAGTTGCGCGCTATCAAGAAGAACGCTGGGTGGACTTTGCTGCTAATAGTGGCAAGGATTCTGGTGGGTATGCGGCGGATCCGTATCGCGTGCACCCTTATGTCCTCATGAGCTGGACAGGCCGTTTGAGCGATGTCTATACCTTGATTCATGAAATTGGTCATTCTGGTCAATTCATCTTTTCAGATAATCACCAAAGTTACTTCAACGCCCACATGTCAACCTACTATGTTGAGGCCCCATCAACCTTCAATGAATTGCTTCTCAGTGATTACTTGGAACACCAGTCTGACGATCCGCGTCAAAAACGTTTTGCTCTTGCCCACCGCTTGACAGACACCTACTTCCATAATTTCATCACCCACCTCTTGGAAGCAGCCTTCCAGCGTAAGGTATATACATTGATTGAGGAAGGGGAGACCTTTGGAGCAAGCAAGCTCAACAGCATTATGAAGGAAGTCTTGACAGATTTCTGGGGAGATGCTATTGAAATTGACGACGATGCGGCACTCACTTGGATGCGCCAAGCTCACTATTACATGGGCTTGTATAGCTACACCTACTCTGCTGGCCTTGTCATCTCAACAGCTGGTTACCTTCATCTGAAACATTCAGAAACCGGAGCTGAAGATTGGCTCAATCTCCTTAAGTCAGGTGGTAGTAAGACACCGCTTGAGTCAGCCATGATTATCGGAGCGGATATTTCAACAGATAAACCACTCCGTGATACGATTCAGTTTCTGTCTGATACAGTTGACCAGATTATCGCCTACAGTGCGGAGTTGGGAGAGTAAGGGTATCCAGTGTCGGATTTAAGACGGTTTATCGATAAGATGAATACACAAAAATCACCTGTTTGAGGTGATTTTTTTATGCTTTAAAGATTTATTCAAATTTTCCTTTATTGGCCTCGTTTGAAGCCTTCATGCTAATTTGTAAAAGGTTGGCGAGATTTTCATTATCAAGGCTAGCTTCACCATTATTATCCACTTTTATGGCAAGGTAATGGGTGTTACGATCAAAATAATCCATGCCCTCTAGGTCTACGTAGTTGTCAGCTTTAAAATCAAGCGCCGCTAATTGATAAACAAATCGAATATTTAGAGCTTTAGCATAGTCTGTTTCAAGAACCTTTTGTTGTTCTTCCACCAGTCCTTGAAAGAAGTCTTGGAAGTTATCATGATAAGTAGCCTTGACTTCGTATTGGTAGGTATCTACAGATGGGGACATAAATTTCAAATAAACCATGTCGCCCTCCACCTTATAGTCCTCAAGAGTATAGGCACCTGCTTTTCCTAATGCATTGGTGTTGACCTTGAAAAACATAGGTGCATAAATTTTGAGAGGATATTTTTCTCCTTTATATTCAAAGACGGTATCATTTGAAAAATTCGGACGGATTTTAGTTAACTCAGGGACTAAATATTCGTTCCAAATCTTATCAAATAACTCTTCTTGATTGCTAGCACCCGCTGATTTCACAACTAGGTCAAGATTTTCTTGATTGACAAAGACAGCATCCACTAATTTGAGGGCTGTTTGAACCTTAGGATCCGAAATTTCTTTTTTCTTTTTTTCAAGATTCTCAGCCGCCTCTTTCGTGCGATCTAAAGTTTTATTAAATTGACTGCCACTGTTTGTTTCAACAAAGGTTCTCTCATAGTTGGTAGGTTCAACTTTGGCATTCCAGTCAAATGAAGCAGCAGGACCAGTTACATCTTTCTTATGGTAGGTTGTTGTCTCTGTATTTGTAGTACCTTCTGTATTGCTTGTAGCAGTGGTTGATGGTTTAGATGAACAGCCGACGAGGCCAAATGCTAAAATTGTAGCAGTGGTTAGAAAATAAACCCTAAACTTTTTTCCCATGGTAGTCTCCTTTTCCAATAACATTTATTGTATATTATCAATTATACCATTCTCTTCATTCTTTTGCATGAATTACTAGAAAAGGTATGATTGAGGGCTGTATTCTTTTAAGCAAGTATTTGAAAGCTTCTGACATTTTTGAAGGATAAGCAGAAAAAGAGTTTCATCATTTTCTCTTGTAGTAGTCTTTTTTAGAATTCTAATGGGCTTTCTACAAAAACTTTCCAGTCAATTTTCTTGAAACCCTTTCCTTCTTTTGATAGACTAATACATAGTTTAAAAAAAGGAGACTTATCATGAAAAAATTTGTTGCTGAATTAATCGGTACATTTATGCTTGTGTTCATTGGAACAGGAGCTGTTGTTTTTGGAAATGGTCTTAATGGCCTTGGACACCTTGGAATTGCTTTTGCCTTTGGTTTGGCAATTGTAGTTGCAGCTTACTCAATCGGAACTGTTTCAGGTGCTCACTTGAACCCAGCGGTTTCGATCGCTATGTTTGTAAACAAACGTTTGTCATCTTCAGAACTTGTAAACTACATCCTTGGACAAGTAGTTGGAGCTTTCCTTGCGTCAGCTGCAGTATTCTTCCTCTTGTCTAACTCAGGCATGTCAACTGCAAGTCTTGGTGAAAATGCCTTGGCAAACGGTGTCACTGTCTTTGGTGGTTTCTTGTTTGAAGTTATCGCAACTTTCTTGTTTGTCCTAGTTATCATGACTGTAACATCAGCAAGCAAAGGCAATGGCGCAATCGCTGGTTTGGTGATTGGTTTGTCATTAACAGCCTTGATCCTTGTAGGCTTGAACATCACTGGACTTTCAGTAAACCCAGCTCGTAGCTTGGCACCTGCTGTCTTGGTAGGTGGCGCAGCCCTTCAACAAGTATGGATTTTCATCCTTGCCCCAATCGTTGGTGGCGTTCTTGCAGCACTTGTTGCGAAAAATTTCCTTGGAACAGAAGAATAATTGAAACTCAAAAAGCCTTGCTCCTCAGTTTGAGGAACAGGGCTTTTTCGTATATGTTTAACGGTTGTCAATTTTCTCTGGATAAAGGTCGTGCTGGAAGAGGCGTTGTTCTGCCAAACCTTCATACTTGCTTCCAGGTCTACCGTAGTTGTAGTAGGGGTCGATTGAGATGCCACCGCGCGGAGTGAATTTTCCCCATACCTCCAAATAGCGAGGGTTTAGTAGATTGACCAAGTCTTTCCCGATGGTGTTGATACAGTTTTCGTGAAAATCCCCATGGTTTCGATAGCTAAAGAGGTAGAGTTTGAGGGATTTTGACTCGACGCAGAGCTTGTCAGGAATGTAGGAAATATAAATCGTCGCAAAGTCTGGCTGAGCAGTGATTGGGCAAAGGGAGGTAAATTCAGGACAGTTGAATTTGATGAAATAATCATTTTCCACATGACGATTGTCAAAAGATTCGAGAACTTCTGGTTGATAGTCAAAAATGTAGTTGGTTTCTTTGTTGCCCAGTAGGCTTAGGTTTTTCATTTCTTCTTGTTGTGACATGTTTTTTTCTTTCTAATCTTAAACACCACGTTGGTTATCGTAGAGGAGGGTATGAAGTTGGGGAAGGACGCGGACATTGCCCCAGCTGTCGTCAGCAGCGACACGTTCCCAGAGTTCTTTGAGACGGTCTAGTTGGTCTTGGACAATATTGCCTGTAGCCTTGGGCTCAGGATTTCCAGCCGATAAGAAGAGGACATCTGGTTGATAGCGTTCTTGAATGCCTTTGGCAAAGGCTAGATCTGCATCATCAAAGACAGGGATTTTAAAGGTGACCTTGTCTGGATCTAGTTGGGAAACAATGAAGTCCAAGGTCTCGAAGTTGACTTCCATCTTGGATGAAGGAGGTTTGGGACTTAAAGTGACTTGGTCGATATCTTTTAACCAATTTTGCCAGCGGGACCCTTGGGTCTCAACAGCCAGAGTGACACCGCGTTCCTTGAGCTTGGTGACGAGTTCAGCCATGTTGGCTGCTAGGATAGCAGGATTTCCCCCAGACAGGGTTACATAGTCGTAGCTTCCTAATTTATCTAAGGCAGCAATGACTTCATCAGCTGTCATACGAGTAGGTTTTTCAGAACCATCCCAAGTAAAGGAAGAGTCGCACCAGTCGCAATGGTAGTCGCAACCAGCAGTGCGGACAAACATGGTTTTCTGCCCGATAGCACGACCTTCACCTTGAAAGGTTGGCCCAAAAATTTCCAGAACAGGTAGTTTGAGGACACGTTCTCTAGTCATCTAGCCACTCCCGTCTAAACTCCGCAAATGCAGTCGGAGTTTCATAGAGGCGAACGTATTCCAAACGGAGACTGCGTTCGTCTGGCAACTCTTGACTCATGGTTTGGAAAATCCAGTAAACCATATTTTCAGCAGTCGTGTTCATATAAGGCAGGGTTTCATTGAGATAGCGATGATCCAAGTGGGGTTCTAAGTAGTCCTTGTAGATCGCTTTAATATCTCCAAAGTCATAGGTCATGCCCCGTTCATCTAAAAATCCACTGACAGCGATTTGCAAATGATAGGTGTGGCCGTGCAGGGATTTGCATTTTCCCTCATAGTGAAAGAGGTGGTGGGCAGCGTCGAAAGTGAATTCTTTTGAAACTAAGGTTCTGTGAGGATTGTAGACGAGAGACTCCCCAGTTTCCTGTTTGATTTCTTTAGGTGCGAAAAACATTAGCCCTCTCCCTTCTGTGAAAGATAAACATCTAAACCATGCTGACGTAGGTGGCAGGCTGGACAATCTCCACAGCCACTTCCGATAATCCCATTGTAGCAGGTTAAGGTCTTCTCACGAACGTAGTCAAAGGCACCAAGTTGGTCGGCTAACTCCCAAGTTTCAGCCTTGTCTAGCCACATGAGAGGTGTTTGGATAACAAAGTCATAATCCATGGCAAGGTTGAGAGTAACATTAAGGGATTTGATAAAGACATCACGGCAGTCAGGGTAGCCTGAGAAGTCTGTCTCGCAGACACCTGTCACGATATCATTAATACCTCGTTGCTTGGCAAGAACTGCTGCAAAGGATAGAAAGAGGTGGTTGCGACCGTCAACAAAAGTATTGGGAACCTCTCCCTCTTTTTGCTCAATCTCCAGATCAGAGGTCAAGGCATTTTCAGTGATTTGCCCCAGCAGAGACATATCTAAGATGTGATGACGAATGCCTTGTTCCTTAGCGATTTCTTGGGCAACTTGAATTTCGAGATGATGGCGTTGGCCGTAAGCAAAGGTGACAGCTTCGACTGTTTCATAGTGTTCTTTAGCCCAAAAGAGGCAGGTTGTGGAATCTTGACCGCCACTAAAGACGACCAAGGCTGATTGACGTTTCATAGTACTCCTTCCAAAATGGGAAATGTTCAGAGCACGCAAAAAGCTCCCATGAGGGAGCTAAAAAATACCAAGTAGAGGTTTTTTTTAGCGATGGCATGTCCCAAACATCGTAATATTCTACCTACAGTCTAGCATATTTTTTGAAAAATGGCAAAGGGCAGGAAAAAAGAGACCAAATAAAGTACTTGGTCTCTCGTGTGATTAGCTCAATTCAGCAACGATGGCCTTGATTTGTTCTGCAGTATGAACACCTGCAACTTGTTTCACCACTTGGCCGTCTTTTTTGAAGAGAAGGGTTGGGATAGACATGATTCCAAAGGCACGAGCTGTGTTTGGATTTTCATCAACATCCATTTTAACAATTTTCAAGACATCTTCTGAAAGTTCTTCAGACAATTTATCCAAGATTGGACCTTGCATACGACATGGACCACACCAAGTTGCCCAGAAGTCTACCAAGACCAAACCGTCTTTTGTTTCTTGTTCGAATGTTGCATCTGTAATTGCTTTTGCCATTGTATTTCTCCTTTTTTAGTTATATTGGCTTAAATCTTGTTTCATGAGATAGAAGAAGACATCTCCATAAGTCCCATGGTAGTCCAAGTCATGACCGTTGTAAGTTAATTTTTGGACAGGGTAGTAGTCTGCGACGCCGATGAGGCAGGCATGTTGAGAACGTTCAAAGTCTTGGTAAGACTCGAAAGTCATGGTCCTCTCTTGCTTGCTGGCGTCTAGATAAGTAATTTCGATCATATAAAACTCCTTTGTTCGATCTTGACTTTATTGTACTCCTTGAAAAGAGGAATGTCAAGAAAAATGATTGCGCACGCAACTTTTTTAAAAAATCTGATTATGAAATGAAATCAAGACTCGTCTCCAGTCTTTCTTCGACAGCCTTTTGCAGGTAAGCTAAGGTTGTCTGTCCCTCGTCAGTCAGGCAGATAAAGCTAGCCCGTCTATCCTGATCGCAACATCTGCGACTAAGCAAACCACAGTTTTTCTCTTCCAGGCGAGCCACCATTCGAGAAACAGCGCTCGGACTGAGATGGAGTTTATCGGGCAGGTCAATCTGTCGTAAAGATTTTTCATCGGCTAGGTCCAGATAGTAGAGTAGGTAAAACTCTTTCAAGGTCAACCTTTGTTCGCTCTGCTGGGCAATAGTTTCTTCCAACAAGGCTTCCATTTCCTTTTGACGGCGGTTGTAGTCAAACCACTTTTCCAAATAGGTCATTGCTTTCTCCTTTCTTTTCAAAGTAAAGTCACAAAGTCATTACTGACTGTCTCTACAACACAAGATGATTGCGCATGCAATGATTATACTACTTTTAACTAATCCTTGCAAGAGAGAAGAATTGCGATATTTCCTTGAAATTTTCTGAAAAAAGAGTAAACTGGTATGCAAGAAGTCTATTTCGTGGAGTTTAGGATGAAATTATATGTTCAATTAATGATTCTCTTTGTGATTTCTCTAATCGGTGAGGGAATCTCCAGTTTCTTTCATCTGCCCATCCCAGGCAGTATTATCGGTTTGATTATTCTCTTTCTAGCCTTACAGTTCAAGTGGCTAAGGATCAGGCATGTCAATATGGTTGGGAATTTTCTGCTGGCCAATATGACCATTCTCTTTTTGCCGCCAGCAGTGGGAATCATGGAGAAGTTTGATGTGATTGCTCCTTATCTTTTGCCTATCGTCTTGATTGTCTTTTTTGCAGCTGTCATTAACATTGTCCTCATAGCTCTAGTGGTTCAGTTTATCAAGAGACGATTTGAGGGAGATTATGAGAAAGGAGATGCCAAATGAGCGAATTTGTTTCCAATCCTCTATTTGGGATTGCATTATCTATCCTAGCCTATCTAGTAGGAATGCTGATTTACAGACGTTTTCCCCATCCATTGACAACGCCCCTGCTTTTGTCAGCCATTTTTATCATTATTTTCCTTAAGGCGACGGGTATTTCTTATCAAGATTATTACCAAGGTGGGGTTTATCTGAACAACTTGATTGTCCCATCGACCGTGGCTTTAGGGATTCCGCTTTATAAGAGTTTTCACCTGATGAAGCATCATGCTCGGAGTATTCTCTTTGGTAGTCTGTTAGCAGTAGTTGTCAATACTTGTTTCACTGCCATAGTAGCGAAAATATTTGGCATGGACTTTTTCCTAGCCATTTCTCTCTTTCCCAAGTCAGTGACAACCGCCATGGCAGTGGGAATCACAGAAAAATTGCAAGGATTAACAACTGTAACCTTGGTCGTCGTAGTGGCAACTGGGATTCTAACTAGTGTAATCGGACCAACCCTTTTGAAATGGTTGAAGATCGATGACCCAGTGGCTGTGGGACTTTCTCTTGGAGGAACAGGTCATGCTGTCGGAACGGGAACCGCCTTTCGATACGGATCGGTAGCAGGAGCCATGGGTGGCTTGGCTATCGGTGTCACTGGTATTCTCTACGTCTTTGTCAGCCCCATCGTAGCCAGTTTGATATTGAGTTAATAAGCAAGGAATTTAAGTTCCTTGCTTTTTCGAATCGTATGTTATAGGTTTTTACTTTCCCAATTTGTAAAATTAAGCTAGACAGAAGCAGATTCTTAGTAAAAAATCACTTCTCTCACTTTCTTGCCGTATTTATAGACAATATACATAAATAACCAAAAAACACCTAGGACTATTTTAAAATCCTAGATGTTTTTCCTGATGTGCTAAGAAATATTTTACGCAAATACAGATAATAAAGGCCAAGCAATCCTAAAACAACCAAATCAACGAAAAATTGCCAACCAAAAACCTGAATGCGATTCCTAAAAAGACTGGTCAATAGAATCAGCAGAGCATCTCCCCAGAAAGCAAGACCAGCCAAAGTAAGGGCTAATTTTCTTCTGAAAAAATAGAAAATCGGACTCAAGGTAGCAGCTAACAAATGGCTAAACCACACAATTACAAAGACAACAGGATAATGGCTAAAGTAAACCATAATAGCTGAATTATAATGTTCTGCAAAATAAGTCTGGTTACGCGTCATTACCATGACAAAATCATAGCAGCCTATCAAATTCAAGAAAAATATAAACACTGCAAAGCTAAGACCAAAACCAGTAATTTTTTTCATTTCATTAACCCCATTTCTTCAAAAGCTTGAATAAAAAAATCGCTCTTCAACAAGGCCAAGCCTTGATTGACATCACCTAAAACCATAAGGTTGTCGTCTTTTTGGATGTTAAAAATT
Source organism: Streptococcus sp. D7B5 (assembly GCF_029691405.1). Taxonomy (NCBI): domain Bacteria; kingdom Bacillati; phylum Bacillota; class Bacilli; order Lactobacillales; family Streptococcaceae; genus Streptococcus; species Streptococcus sp. D7B5. The sequence continues at coordinate 946,066 of NZ_CP121467.1, read as the reverse complement.
TTTCTCGCTCGTGCAGGAATGACGATTTGTCCCTTTTCACCAACAGTTACCGTTCCAAAAATATACTTCCCTTCTTTGGCTTTAGTAGCAAAAGGAGAGACATCCCCATTAACCAACTCATCTAAGCTGATATCAAAAATTTCTGCCAAACGACTTGAAGAAATAATATCCGGTAAACTGTCGCCCAATTCCCACTTACTGAGAGTCTGACGAGATACGCCTACTTTTTCAGCTAATTTTTCCTGAGAATAACCTGACTTTTTCCTTAGCAGAGCAATCGTTTCACTAATCATACTTTTCCTACCTCTTTTCCTGAACTCATTATAGAGCCTTCTTGTCCAACTTTCAAGCATCTTTTATTGGCAAAACGAGAGTTTTTTGTTAAAAATCATAGCAAAAAAGAAGCCCGTCTGATCTCTAGTACAAATACTAGAACTTTTTATATTCCTAATTCAATTTTTTTAACACCCAATTTGTAAAATTAATCTAGACAGAAAAAGCCATCTATGTTAGGCTCAGATAAACTACCACATTTGTCTGAAAGGAACCAACATAAATGACCTATACTCATCTTACCACAAACGAGCTTGTAATGATAGAGGCTTACTATCAAGAAAACATAAAAGTTTCAGATATTGTGACTTCACTTGGCAGATCAAAACAGACAATCTACAATGTCATCAACTATCTGAAAGAGGGGCACTCTGCTTATGATTACTATAACCGATATAAAATCAATAAGAAACGCTGTGGCAGGAATAAAACCAGTCTTACGCAATCAGAAAAAGATTTTATCCAAACTCTTTTAGAACAAAATTGGAGTCTTGATGTTATTAAAGGAACTTATTCAATTTTTTAATCTAGTTAGAAAATGAGATAAAGAAAAGGATAGCCTCTCAGTGATGAGATGTTATCCTTTTTTTGACGTTTAAACTATTGCAAATTAACCTTGTTTTTCAAGATATAGTAGGTTCCGAGATAGTAGATAGCTGATAAAAAGAGATCGCGCAAGATTTCTGTACTAATCATCATGTTAAGGTCATTGTCAACTCTTAAGAAGAAAGTGATATAACCAATAACGATTGAAATAACGATATAGGCTAGAATCCCCATAGCTGTTCGATACTCGTTAAAGAGTTGTCCGATAGAGATGGAGAGGTAAATGGATAAAATCCATGCGATTGAACCGACAAATAGTGATAGGGCATACAGCCAGCCGTAGCTGAGGTAAGGGGAGATGAAGTTATAGAGGGCAGTGAAGTCTTTTTCTATTGGTGTTAAGAAGATGATGATCAATATACTCAAGATAAAGACAATATAGCTTAAGATGGACCAGACAAGACCGCCTAAAAGTTTTGCGGTGATGATTTGGTGCTCAGAGACAGGCAAGGTCAAGGTCAAGTACCCTTGGCGGTCATAAACACTGCCTTTAAATCTTCGGATGATTAAAAAGATTGTTGCAATCCAAAGAGTGACGCTGAGTCCTCCAAAGACTAGTACTAAAAAGAAGATGAAATAAGCAGCATTGTTAGGATTGTAACTCTGGCTAAGACTGTTAATAAAAGCTCCAATCAAAACTGAAATTGCAAGTACCGCACCGTAGAGTGCCAGATACCATTTATTGACATTTTTAAATTCATAACGAACTAGATTCCAAAACATAATAATCTCCTTTGCTTAGGCTTTAAATTCCTGGCGGAAGAGCTGGTCAATTGATTCACCTGACTCGTAACGAATATCATCAACATTTCCTTGGCGGACGACTTTTCCGTCTTTGAGGAAGATGATCTCATCCAAGATTGGTTCAATATCTGAAATCAAGTGGGTTGAAATCAGTACCGTAGAGGTTGGGGAATAGTTGTTGATGATGGTATTGAGGATATAATCACGGGCAGCTGGATCCACGCCTCCGATTGGTTCATCGAGGACATAAAGACGAGCTTCGCGGCTCATGACCAAAATCAGTTGTACCTTTTCCTTATTCCCTTTTGATAGTTTCTTGAGGCGACTATTCTCATCAATACCAAGATCAGCTAGCAAGTGTTGGGCTCTTTCGAGATTGAAATCCTGATAGAAGGTTTTAAAATAGGTTAGAGCATCCTTGACCTTCATCTCTTCATTGAGATAAGTTGTGTCAGGAAGGTAAGAGACAATCGCCTTTGTAGCAGGACTTGGATCCAATCCGTTAATGAGAACACGTCCTTTATCAGGCTGAAGAAGGCCATTGATCAGTTTGATTAAGGTCGTTTTTCCAGATCCATTTGGGCCGAGGAGACCAACAATTTTTCCAGCCGAAATCTCAAGAGAGATATTGTCAAGTGCCGCAGTTGCTCCATATGATTTTGTTACATTTTCAAGTGCTAGTAGTGTCATAGTCTTAAACTCCTTTAATATAGTCGCTTAATACATTTGGCAGTTCTTCTTTTTTGTAGCCAAATTGAAGCATGCAAGAGACGAATTGTTGTAGCTGCTCCTCGGAAAGTTGTTTGCGGGACTGAAGGATGAGGTCCAAATCCTCGGTGACAAATCGACCAGTTGTCCGCTTGCTGTATACAAATCCTTCACGTTCGAGGTCAGACAAGGCGCGCTGAATGGTATTAGGATTGACCCCAGCCTCGCTCGCCAAATCTCTCACGGTAGGGAGCTGTTGGTTGGGTTCCAGCTCATGGGAAACAATCTGTAGTTTGATTTTTTCCATAATCTGTAAATAAATCGGTTTTGTATTATCAAATGACCAGGACATCATAGTCTCCTTTCTTTGTCTTTCTTGTTCTAATTAAATAATACAATAAAACAAAAAAACTTGTCAAGTAAAAATAAGAATTGTTTTGGGAATTGCTCAAAAAATGGTATAATGAAAAGAAAACGACAAGGAGGGAAATGCATGCGTTGTCCAAAATGTGGGGCTACCAAGTCTAGTGTTGTTGATAGTCGACAAGCCGAAGAAGGAAATACCATCCGCCGAAGACGCGAGTGCGACGAGTGTCAGCATCGTTTTACAACCTATGAACGAGTAGAAGAAAGAACGCTGGTTGTCGTCAAAAAAGACGGTACGCGAGAGCAGTTTTCGAGAGATAAAATCTTTAATGGGATTATCCGCTCAGCCCAGAAACGTCCTGTTTCAAGTGATGAAATCGGCATGGTGGTCAATCGCATCGAGCAAAAACTCCGTAGTCGCAGTGAGAATGAGATCCAAAGTGAATATATTGGTTCTTTAGTCATGGAAGAATTGGCGGAGCTGGATGAGATTACCTATGTTCGTTTTGCCAGTGTTTATCGTAGCTTTAAGGATGTGAGTGAGTTGGAGAGTCTGCTCCAGCAAATCACCCAGTCCTCTAAAAAGAAAAAGGAAAAATAGATGAAGCCAAATGACCGTTTTTCTTTTATAAAGAATAATCGGGTGTCGCAAGATACCTCTTCTCTGGTGCAGTGCTACCTCCCGATTATCGGTCAGGAGGCACTGAGCCTCTATCTATATACCATTACCTTTTGGGATGGTGGGCAAAAGGAGCATCTCTTTTCCCACATCCTCAATCACTTAAACTTCGGCATGCCGACCTTGCTCCAATCCTTTAAAGTCTTATCTGCCTTGGATTTGTTGACCCTTTATCAGAAGGGGGAAACTTATGAATTGCAGCTTCATTCTCCCCTCTCCAGTCAAGAATTTCTAAGCCATTCTGTCTATAGCAGATTATTAGAGAAAAAGATTGGGGATACAGCTGTTTCTGCTATGAAGCAGGCTCCAAATGAGGGAGAAGCACTCTCTGTTTCTTTGAGCCAAGTCTTTCCAACCCTGACCGAAGAAGTGACCCCAAGCGAGTCTAAAAGCAAGTTAAAAAATGATTTTGACTTGGAACATTTCCAGCGGCTGATGGCTCGAGATGGCTTGCGTTTTGAAGACGAGCAGGCGGATGTTTTGGAATTATTCGCCATCGCAGATGAAAAAAAATGGACCTGGTTTGAAACCTATCAATTAGCTAAGGCGACAGCGGTGGCTCAGGTTATTTCAGTCAAACGCATGCGTGAAAAGATATCGCAAAAGCAGGTTTCTTCTGACTTTAGCCCCAAAGAAATGACCATTATCAGGGAAGCCAAAAATAAAACTCCCCTGCATTTTTTAGCTGAAATCAAGCAAACGCGTAAGGGGAACATCACCCAAAGTGAAAGAGAACTCCTTCATCAGATGGCGTCTTTAGGCTTGTTGGATGAAGTCATCAATATCGTCTTGCTTCTAACCTTTAACAAGGTTGATTCGGCCAATGTCAATGAGAAATATGCCATGAAGGTCGCCAATGACTATGCTTATCAAAAAATTCGGACAGCAGAAGAGGCTGTGCTTCGGATTCGAGAGCGTCAGCAAAAAGGCCAGGAAGACCAGAAATCGAAAACTAGCTCGACTAAGAGCAATGTTCCCAAGTGGAGTAATCCCGAATACAAGAATCAAACCAGTGAGGAAACTCGTCTGGAATTAGAACGCAAAAAACAAGAAATGTTAGCCCGATTAGAAGGAGGAGGAGACTAGATGGAAAGTGTTGGTGATGTAATCAAACGTCAGACAAGTCGTTTTCAGTATCAGGACTTGGTCCAGCAGATCATGAAGGACCCCGATGTAGCGGCTTTTATCCAGAAAGAATCCCTCAGCCCAGAGGAGTTGAATCGTAGCGTCTCCAAGTTCAACCAATATATCACAGAACGGGATAAGTTTCTTCGTGGGGATGCGGACTATATAGCGCGTGGCTACAAGCCTATCTTGGTTATGAATCACGGATATGCGGATGTGTCTTATGAAGAAACACCAGAACTAATCGCGGCTGAAAAAGAGGCGGCAATCAAGAATCGTCTCAAGTTGATCAATCTACCAGCAAGCCTTAAGAAAGCGAAGTTGGCTCAGATTGACCTGGATGATCTAGGACGTTTACCGATTTTTGAGAGACTCTATTCCTTTGTTGACCTTTACCCTAGTATCCGAAAAGGCCTCTATCTTTACGGAGATTTTGGTGTTGGTAAGAGTTTTATGATGGCAGCCTTAGCTCATGACCTATCTGAAAAACGTGGGGCATCAACGACCATTCTCCATTATCCAAGTTTTGTCATTGATGTGAAAAATGCCATCGGTGAAGGATCTGTGAAGACCTTGGTGGATGACATCAAGTTAGCAGAGGTCCTGGTCTTGGATGATATTGGTGCAGAGCAGTCGACACCTTGGGTACGTGATGAGATTCTCCAAGTCATTCTTCAGTACCGCATGCAGGAAGATTTGCCAACCTTCTTTACTTCCAACTTTAATTTCCAAGATTTGGAAAAACATTTTGCCAAAGGAAAGAATGGAAATGACGAGACTTGGGAAGCTAGACGGGTCATGGAACGAATCCGTTATTTGGCTGAGGAGACAAGACTAGAAGGAGAAAACCGCCGATGACAGAAACCATTAAACTGATGAAAGCTCACACTTCAGTTCGTCGCTTTAAGGAGCAAGAGATTCCTCAAGTAGACTTGGACGAGATTTTGACTGCTGGACAAATGGCGTCATCTTGGAAAAATTTCCAATCCTACTCTGTGATTCTTGTGCGCAGTCAAGAGAAGAAAGATGCTCTTTATGAATTAGTTCCCCAGGAAGCCATTCGCCAGTCAGCAGCCTTTTTGCTTTTTGTCGGTGACTTGAATCGAGCGGAAAAGGGAGCAATCCTTCATACGGATATTTTCCAACCTCAAGGAGTGGAAGGTCTCCTTATCACGTCTGTGGACGCGGCTCTTGCGGGGCAAAATACCTTGCTTGCAGCGGAGAGTCTGGGATATGGTGGTGTGATTATCGGTTTGGTCCGTTACAAGTCAGAAGAAGTGGCAGTGCTCTTTAACCTGCCTGACTATACCTACCCTGTTTTTGGGATTGCCCTTGGCGTGCCAGATCAACAACACGATGTCAAACCAAGACTGCCTTTGAACCAAGTGGTATTTGAAGAAGAATACCAAAAACAGCCAGTTAAAGCGATTTTGGACTATGACCAAGTACAGGCAGACTATGCTGGTGCGCGTGCGACAACCTCTTGGAGTCAACGTTTGGCAGAGCAGTTTGGTCAAGCCGAACCTAGTTCAACTCGGAAGAATCTAGAACAGAAAAAGTTATTGTAGAAAGTGAGAAAACATGGCCTTACCAACTATTGCCATTGTGGGACGTCCCAATGTTGGGAAATCAACCCTATTTAATCGGATCGCTGGTGAGCGGATCTCAATCGTAGAAGATGTCGAGGGTGTGACACGTGACCGTATCTATGCAACGGGTGAGTGGCTCAATCGTTCCTTTAGTATGATTGATACTGGAGGGATTGACGACGTCGATGCTCCCTTCATGGAGCAAATCAAGCACCAGGCAGAAATCGCTATGGAAGAAGCGGATGTCATCGTTTTTGTGGTGTCTGGTAAAGAAGGGATTACAGATGCGGACGAGTACGTAGCTCGCAAACTCTATAAAACCCATAAACCTGTTATCCTTGCCGTTAACAAGGTTGACAACCCAGAAATGCGAAATGATATTTTTGATTTCTATGCGCTAGGATTGGGCGAACCGCTGCCAATTTCGTCTGTCCACGGTATCGGTACGGGTGATGTGCTGGATGCCATTGTGGAAAATCTACCACACGAAGTTGAAGAAGAAAATCCAGACGTGATTAAATTTAGCTTGATTGGCCGTCCTAACGTTGGAAAATCAAGTTTGATTAACGCTATTTTGGGAGAAGACCGCGTGATTGCTAGTCCAGTAGCTGGAACAACGCGCGATGCCATTGATACTCATTTTACAGATACGGATGGACAAGAGTTTACCATGATTGATACAGCTGGTATGCGTAAGTCTGGTAAAGTCTATGAAAATACGGAGAAATACTCTGTCATGCGTGCCATGCGTGCTATTGACCGTTCTGACGTGGTCTTGATGGTCCTCAATGCCGAAGAAGGTATTCGCGAGTACGACAAGCGTATCGCAGGTTTTGCCCACGAAGCCGGTAAAGGGATGATTATCGTGGTCAACAAGTGGGATACCCTTGAGAAAGACAACCACACCATGAAGAAATGGGAAGAGGATATCCGTGAGCAGTTCCAATATCTGCCTTATGCGCCGATTGTCTTTGTATCCGCTCTTACCAAGCAACGTCTCCACAAATTGCCTGAGATGATCAAGCAAATCAGTGAAAGCCAAAACACACGGATTCCATCAGCTGTCTTGAATGATGTCATTATGGATGCCATTGCTATCAACCCAACACCGACAGACAAAGGCAAGCGCCTCAAGATTTTCTACGCAACCCAAGTGGCAACCAAGCCACCAACCTTTGTCATCTTTGTCAATGAAGAAGAACTCATGCACTTCTCTTACTTACGTTTCTTGGAAAATCAAATCCGCAAGGCTTTTGTCTTTGAAGGAACACCAATTCACTTGATTGCAAGAAAACGCAAGTAAACCTTGCTTGTTTTCCTATAAGAATAAATTGAAAGAAGACTTCATAGTCTTCTTTTTTCTATACTAAAAGGGGAGAAAAGAACCTGCCAAATTGGAGGAGAATCTGTCATCAAAATTCAATCATTCTCCTATCTTTTGTAATCTATTTGTAATGAAAATGCACTTTCTTTGTAAAAATCAAAATGCTATAATTCCTTAAATCAATTTTCCTTTATCAGGGAGGTTATTATGAAAAAAAGCAGATTATTTAAACATAGTTTGTTGGTTCGCTTGCTTGGGTTGCTGATGGTCTTTCTCTTCTTGTCAGCATTCACAGCACCTGAAAAACCTGAGTACGGGATCTATGACCCGGATCATTATTTAACGGATGAGACTATAAGTCAGATTCGGGAATTGAATAATGTCAATAGTAAAAAATCAGAAAAATTCCAGATGGGTGTTTACGTTGTGAAAAGCTTAGATGGAGAAACAATCGAGACTGTAGCCAATGAAACAGCTAGAGCTTGGAAGATTGGCTACTCGGGAGACAATCACGGTGTCTTGATTGTGGTAGCAGTCCAAGATAGAAAATCACGGATTGAAACCAGTAATAATGTGGCCAGTAAGATCACTGACTATCAGACTCACAGGTTCTTGACAACAGCACGTCCTTACTTTAAAAATGGTGATTATAACAAGGGTGTTCTCTCAATAGTCAATAATCTCAACTACATGTTCTATAGTGGATCGAGTACGACTGCTTCAAGTTCTAAAAGTAGTTACGACTATACTACCAACTCTAGTCGCTTAAGGGAACTGGAAAGGTATGCTGGTGAGAGGAGTTCTTCACGACGTCATCGAAAAAGCAGTTCGAGTGACGGAGTTATCGGATTTGGAATTCTCATTTACTTCATCGTGATGATTATCGGATTTATATCTGGAGGTCGTGGTGGTGGTTCACATGGCGATGATTCTGGCGGTGGCTGGTGGGGTAGTGACTCATCAGATTCAGGATCTTCTTGGTCTGACTCAGGCTCCGACTCATCTGGAGGCTGGGACGGCGGTGGCTTTGATGGCGGTGGTTCGTCTGATGACTGGTGAGTGATCATATATTGCTCAAACCGATTTCTCCATACAGTAAGGTGATTCCTTTGCAACAGTTCACTCCTTAATTAAAAATAAAAACAAAGTTTGGGAAATTGATTTAAAATCTGAGTATTTTCTCAGAAAAGTTGATAAAAGAAAGTGTTAAGGTTTTGATATGAAACAAAATAAAGTAATTCTCTCAATAGTGGCGATCTTTTTTGGACTACTAGTTCTGGGAAGTTGTTCCGCAGTGACGACCTATAATGGTCTGGTTGGTGAACAGACTAAAGTGGAGCAGGCTCAGGCCGATGTCTCGACAGCCCTCCAACGTCGTTCGGACTTGATTGGTAACTTGGTGGAGTCCGTTAAAGGACAAATGAATCATGAAACCGAAGTCTTTACCAAGATTGCTGATGCTAGAGCTAAAATCGGTAGTAGCTCAGTAACTTCGGAAGAAAACCAAAAGGCTCAGGGAGAATTGAGCTCTGCTCTTTCCCGCTTGATTTCCTTGACGGAGAATTATCCAGAACTCAAGAGCAATCAAAATGTTGAGCAACTAATGGTCGAACTTTCAGGCAGTGAAAATCGTATCTTTGTAGCACGTAAGGATTATAATAAAGTCGCAGCCGAGTACAATCAAAAGTTGAGAAGTTTTCCAACTGTGCTTTTTGCGAATATGATGAACTTTAAAGAAGCTGAAACCTTTAAAGAAACAGAAGAAGCCAAGACAGTTCCTAAGGTCGATTTTGGAACATCTTCATCAAGTCAATAAAGTGAATCAGCCTATGAATAAAGGAATTTCTCTAGTATGACTAGTGATTTCAAACTCAAACCTGGAAAGCTTTTTCCAGGTTTTTTTGGTATAATAAAAGGGAAGAGACAGTGACTCAAATGGAGGTTTGCTATGGAGAAAACAAAAGCCTTTCTTGAAGCGCACTACAAGAGATATATTCTTACGATTTGCCTTCTCTGGTTCCTCATGTTTTTCCTTCCTTGGGATTGGCAAATAGGAGGAGTTTCAGTATATTATTTCGTTATGAAAAAACTCTTTGTGGTTTTTGGAGTTTTATCCATCCTATACTCCGTGCTGATTAAAAAAATCAGTCTTCTCATCTTTGGCATCATCTTTTGCTTGGCCTTCTGGATCAATCTCTTTTGGTATTTTGGGATATTGCCTATATTCTTGGGAAATTAAACATTAAAAAATGAAGGACTAGACTAGCTTCTAGTCCTTTTTTCTTCCTTATTAAAATAGTTGGAGATATGAAAATAATTTTGTTGACGGACTGTCTGTATGATATAATAAGTCCCGTAAAATGAAGATTAAGGGATTTGAAAAATGGCTAAAAAAGTAAAAGATTATTATGACTTGGCTTATGCTAGGGATTTGAGTCGACGGTTGCAAGAAGCGTCCCCTGCATTTGATGAGCGAAAGTTTAGGTTGTTGGTAGAAAAAGACTTGGAAGAGTTGGAGTTTAGCCAGCGTCAAGAACTCTTGGCTAAAAGTATCAAAGATTGCCTTCCCCTATCTTATGAGGACTCTCTCAAGGTTTTTGAGAAAATTTTGGGTCCCGAGTTGGAGGGTGGTTTAGGTATGTTCTCAGAAGGATATTGGCTTTGGCCAATCGGAAAATATGTAGAGCTATATGGGGACAAGGAATTTGAATTGAGCGCGGCCTTTAGTAAGGAACTAACCAAGCGATTTACTGGAGAATTTTCTATGAGACCTTTGCTGGCTCGCTATCCTAAGGCTACAATGGCTTTGCTGTTAGAATGGAGTCGGGATGAAAATTTGCGCGTTCGTAGACTTGCCAGCGAATGTATGCGTATCCGTCTGCCTTGGGCTAAGAAACAAACCGTGGTATTGGATTATTTTGAGGATTTCACCACTATTCTGACCAATCTAAAGGATGATAGAGACAAGTCCATTCAAAAAAGTGTAGCTAATAATTTAAATGATTTATACAAGGAAGATCCTGATAAGTTTGAAAGGATTCTTCAAACTTGGCAAAAGAAGGAGCTAAGTCCAAGTTGTGCTTGGATCATCAAGCATGCATCTCGAACAAAAAACAAAAAGGTAGCCACAGAAGATTGATGCAAAAAAAACTGAATTTCAGCTGGCCTTTTCCGTTGTAAATTAAGGATTCTTTCTTGAAAAATAATGGTAAATATGCTAAAATTAAAAGAACATTCTAAAATATTCAGAATAAAAAGTAAGGAAAATCATGGCTAATATTTTAAAAACGATTATTGAAAATGATAAAGGAGAACTTCGTCGTCTGGAAAAGATGGCTGATAAGGTTCTTAACTATGAGAGCCAAATGGCTGCAATGTCAGACGAAGAACTAAAAGCGAAAACTGACGAATTTAAAGAGCGGTACAATAAGGGTGAATCACTTGATTCATTGCTATATGAGGCTTTTGCAGTAGTTCGTGAAGCTGCAAAACGTGTCCTTGGGCTCTTCCCTTATAAGGTTCAGGTCATGGGTGGGATTGTTCTTCACCATGGTGACGTTCCAGAGATGCGTACGGGTGAAGGGAAGACCTTGACAGCGACTATGCCAGTGTACCTCAATGCCCTTGCAGGTAAAGGGGTTCACGTAGTTACAGTCAACGAATACCTAACAGAACGTGACGCGACTGAAATGGGTGAATTGTACTCATGGCTCGGTCTGTCAGTAGGGATTAACTTGGCAGCAAAATCTCCAATGGAGAAAAAAGAAGCTTATCTTTGTGATATTACCTACTCAACCAACTCAGAGATTGGTTTCGACTACCTTCGTGATAACATGGTCGTTCGTGCAGAAAACATGGTGCAACGTCCACTCAATTATGCCTTGGTCGATGAGGTTGACTCAATTTTGATCGACGAAGCCCGTACACCATTGATCGTTTCAGGTGCCAACGCAGTTGAAACAAGCCAACTCTACCATATGGCGGACCACTTCGTGAAATCCTTGGACAAGGATGACTATATCATTGACGTTCAGTCTAAGACGATCGGTTTGTCAGACTCTGGTATTGACAAGGCAGAGAGCTACTTCAAACTAGAAAATCTCTACGACATTGAAAATGTAGCTCTTACTCACTTTATCGACAATGCCCTCCGTGCCAACTATATCATGATTCTCGATATCGACTATGTGGTTAGTGAAGAGCAGGAAATCTTGATTGTCGACCAATTTACAGGTCGTACCATGGAAGGTCGTCGTTACTCTGATGGTTTGCACCAAGCGATTGAAGCAAAAGAAGGTGTGCCAATCCAAGATGAGACTAAGACTTCAGCTTCTATTACCTACCAAAACCTCTTCCGTATGTATAAGAAATTGGCAGGTATGACAGGTACTGGTAAAACAGAAGAAGAAGAATTCCGCGAAATTTACAACATTCGTGTTATCCCAATCCCAACCAACCGTCCAATTCAACGTATCGACCACTCAGACCTTCTCTATGCAAGTCTTGATGCGAAATTTAAGGCTGTAGTTGAAGATGTAAAAGCTCGTTACCAAAAAGGTCAGCCGGTCTTGGTAGGTACAGTTGCCGTTGAAACGAGTGACTTCCTTTCTAAGAAATTGGTAGCAGCAGGTGTTCCTCACGAAGTCTTGAATGCGAAGAACCACTACAGAGAAGCGCAAATCATCATGAACGCTGGTCAACGTGGTGCCGTTACCATCGCAACCAACATGGCCGGTCGTGGTACCGACATCAAGCTTGGTGAAGGGGTTCGTGAACTTGGTGGACTTTGTGTTATCGGTACAGAACGTCACGAAAGTCGCCGTATTGATAACCAGCTTCGTGGACGTTCTGGGCGTCAAGGAGACCCAGGTGAGTCACAATTCTACTTGTCTCTTGAAGATGATTTGATGAAACGTTTCGGTTCAGAACGTTTGAAAGGTGTCTTTGAACGACTCAACATGTCTGACGAAGCCATCGAATCTCGCATGTTAACGCGTCAAGTTGAAGCAGCTCAAAAACGTGTCGAAGGAAACAACTACGACACTCGTAAACAAGTCCTTCAATACGATGACGTTATGCGAGAACAACGTGAGATTATCTATGCGCAACGTTATGATGTCATTACTGCAGACCGTGACTTGGCACCAGAAATCCATGCTATGATTCGTCGTACAATTGGACGTATCGTGGATGCACATGCACGTTCTAAGGAAGATGAAAAATTGGAAGCAATCTTGAACTTTGCTAAGTATAACTTGCTTCCAGAAGATTCAATTAGCCGTTCAGATCTTGCAGGTCTGTCAGACCAAGCTATCAAAGATGAACTTTTCCAACGTGCCTTGAAAGTCTATGATAGCCAAGTTGCTAAGCTTCGTGACGAAGATGCAGTGAAAGAATTCCAAAAAGTCTTGATTCTACGTGTTGTAGACAACAAGTGGACAGACCATATTGATGCTCTTGACCAGTTGCGAAATGCTGTTGGTCTTCGTGGATATGCCCAAAACAACCCTGTTGTAGAATATCAAGCAGAAGGTTTCCGCATGTTTAACGACATGATTGGATCGATTGAATTCGATGTAACGCGCTTGATGATGAAAGCACAAATCCATGAACAAGAACGTCCGCAAACTGAACACAATATCAGTACAACTGCGACTCGTAATATCGCAGCGCAGCAGGCAAATCTTCCAGAAGATTTGGACTTGAGCCAAATCGGACGAAATGACCAATGCCCATGTGGATCTGGTAAGAAATTCAAGAACTGTCATGGTAAGAGACAATAATATGAGATAAGATACAGGCGGATACCTGGTAAAAATCATTTTTTGCTTGGTGTCCGTTTGCTTTATAAGGAGATGAATCATGGTGTTTAAAGCTAAAAGTCCTAAAATTAACATTGAAGAAGTTCGCGCCTTGTCTAAATTAGAGGGAGCGGCTCTTGCGAGAAAAAATCAACGTGATCAGGAATTGGAAGCCATCATCCGTGGGGAAGACCAGCGTATTCTCTTGGTGATTGGACCATGTTCATCTGATAATGAAGAGGCGGTTCTCGAGTATGCCAAGCGTCTATCTGCTTTGCAAGAAGAGGTCAAAGACCGTATTTTTATGGTCATGCGTGTCTATACAGCTAAACCTCGTACCAATGGGGATGGCTATAAGGGCTTGATTCATCAACCAAATGCGACAGAAGCTCCTAGTTTGATTAATGGAATCAAGGCTGTTCGCCAGCTCCACTACCGTGTGATTACCGAGACGGGAATGACAACAGCGGATGAGATGCTTTATCCTGAAAATCTTCCGCTGGTGGATGATTTGATTTCTTATATGGCTGTTGGAGCTCGTTCTGTAGAGGATCAACAGCACCGTTTTGTAGCGAGTGGAGCAGATTTTTCAACAGGATTTAAAAATCCCACATCTGGAAATCTCAATGTTATGTTTAACGGGATTTACGCAGCGCAAAATAAACAGAGTTTCCTCTTCCTCGGTAAAGAGGTGGAAACAACAGGGAATCCATTGTCCCACGCCATTCTTCGCGGTGCCTTGAATGAATACGGGAAAAATATTCCTAACTACTACTATGACAATTTGATGGATACTATTGCCCAGTATGAAAAGATGGGCTTGGAAAATCCATTTATCATCATCGATACCAATCATGACAATTCAGGTAAGCAATATATGGATCAAATCCGTATCGTTCGTCAGACCTTGATCAACCGTGACTGGAATGAGAAGATCAAAAAATATGTTCGTGGTTTTATGATTGAGTCCTATCTAGAAGATGGACGTCAAAATGAACCAGAAGTTTTTGGTAAGTCCATTACAGATCCGTGTCTCGGATGGGACAACACAGAAGCACTTGTTCGCGAAATTTACCAAACGCTAGGAGAGTAAGATGGCATTTATCGAAAAAGGTCAAGAAATTGATATTGAAGCAATCAAGGCTGCGACCCAGTTGTCACCTGAAGCCTTGCGAAAGAAAGAAGCCCGCGATAGAGAGTTGGCAGCCATCATCTCGGGTGAGGACGACCGAATCCTTTTGGTGATGGGACCTTGCTCTTCAGACAATGAGGAAGCAGTGCTTGAATATGCTCGTCGCTTAGCAGACTTGCAGAAAAAAGTTGCAGATAAAATCTTTATCGTGATGCGTGTCTATACGGCTAAACCTCGTACTAATGGAGATGGCTATAAAGGCATGATTCATCAACCAAATACCAGCGAAGCGCCTAGTCTCATCAATGGTTTGCAGGCTGTTCGTCAGCTTCACTATCGTGTGATTACGGAGACGGGATTGACAACAGCTGATGAGATGCTTTATCCGTCAAATCTCGTTTTGGTTGATGACCTGGTCAGCTACCATGCTGTAGGGGCTCGTTCAGTGGAAGACCAAGAACACCGCTTTGTAGCGTCTGGTATTGATGCTCCGGTTGGGATGAAAAATCCAACATCTGGGAACCTTGGGGTCATGTTTAATGCCATCTATGCGGCTCAAAACAAGCAAACCTTCCTTTACCATGGCCAAGAAGTGGAAACTTCAGGAAATCCTTTGGCCCACGTTATCCTTCGTGGTGCCATGAACGAATATGGTAAAAATGAACCCAATTTCTACTATGAAACCCTCTTAAATGCCATCAATCGCTATGAGACTATGGGACTTGAAAATCCCTTCATTATCATCGATACCAATCATGACAATTCAGGCAAGCAGTATATGGAACAAGTTCGCATTGTTCGTCAAGCCTTGCTGAATCGTGACTGGAATGAAAAGATTAAAAAGACGGTTCGAGGCTTTATGATCGAATCTTACCTAGCAGACGGTCGCCAAAACCAACCAGAGGTCTTTGGCTGCTCCATAACTGACCCTTGTCTAGGTTGGGAAAATACAGTAGCCTTGGTAGAAGAAATTTATACCACCTTAACAAAATAAGTGAAAAGGATGGAGTTGGGGGAATCTCAGCTCCTTTTATGAGTATGATAGTTGGACACGGAATTGACATCGAAGAATTGGCTTCGATAGAAAACGCAGTTACACGACGTGAGGGCTTTGCTAAACGCGTGCTGACCCCTAAAGAATTGGAGCGTTTTACCAGTCTCAAAGGGCGCAGACAGATCGAATACTTGGCAGGTCGCTGGTCAGCTAAGGAGGCCTTTTCCAAGGCTATGGGAACTGGTATTGGCAAACTGACCTTTCAGGATTTGGAAGTTTTGAACAATGAACGAGGCGCGCCTTATTTTAGTCAGGCACCATTTTCAGGAAAGATTTGGCTATCTATCAGCCATACAGATCAGTTTGTGACAGCCAGTGTCATTTTGGAGGAAAATCATGAAAGCTAGTCCACATAGACCAACCAAGGCTCTGATATTTCTGGGAGCTATTCGACAAAATATTCAGCAAATGGGGGCTCATATCCCTGAAGGAACGCTCAAGTGGGCAGTGGTCAAGGCCAATGCCTATGGTCATGGGGCTGTTGCCGTTGCCAAGGCTATTCAAGATGATGTTGATGGATTTTGTGTTTCCAATATTGATGAAGCCATCGAACTTCGTCAGGCTGGACTTAGCAAGAAAATCCTCATCTTAGGAGTTTCTGAACTAGAAGCTGTTGCTCTAGCTAAAGGATACGACATCACCTTGACAGTGGCTGGGCTGGAGTGGATTCAAACGCTCTTAGACAAGGAAGCAGATTTGACTGGCTTGACTGTCCACCTCAAGATTGACTCAGGGATGGGACGAATTGGTTTCCGAGATTCCAGTGAGGCTGAGCAGGCTCAAACCTTGCTCCAACAACACGGTGCTCGTGTTGAGGGGATTTTTACCCACTTTGCTACTGCAGATGAAGAATCAGATGCCTATTTTATTGCCCAGTTAGAATGCTTTAAAGCTATTTTGGCAAGTATGAAGGAAGTTCCAGAACTGGTTCATGCCAGTAACTCGGCAACGACCCTCTGGCATGCAGAGACTATTTTCAATGCAGTCCGTATGGGAGATGCCATGTATGGTCTCAATCCAAGTGGAGAGGTCTTGGACTTACCCTATGATTTGACACCAGCCTTGACCTTGGAGTCTGCCCTAGTTCATGTCAAGACAGTTCCAGCTGGAGCTTGCATGGGCTATGGAGCCACCTATCAAGCGGATAGTGAGCAAGTCATTGCGACGGTGCCAATCGGTTATGCGGATGGTTGGACACGAGACATGCAAAATTTCTCTGTCTTGGTAGAGGGACAAGCTTGCCCAATCGTCGGTCGGGTTTCTATGGACCAAATTACCATTCGTTTGCCTAAGGTTTACCCGCTAGGAACAAAAGTAACCTTAATTGGCTCCAACGGTGACAAGAAAATCACAGCTACTCAGGTAGCGACCTACCGTGGAACCATTAACTATGAGGTGGTTTGCCTCCTCAGCGACCGCATTCCGAGAGAATATTATTAAAAAAGAAAGGAGTGGAGCATGAATCTACATCAACCCTTGCATGTCTTGCCTGGTGTGGGACCAAAGTCAGCAGAGAAATACGCTAAACTAGGAATTGAAAACTTACAAGACCTCTTGCTCTACTTTCCTTTCCGTTATGAAGATTTCAAGACCAAGCAGGTCCTAGAGCTGGAAGATGGTGAAAAGGCTGTTCTATCTGGTCAAGTCGTGACTCCTGCCAGTGTCCAGTATTATGGTTTTAAGCGTAATCGCCTGCGCTTTAGCCTCAAGCAGGGAGAAGTCGTTTTTGCGGTTAATTTCTTTAACCAGCCTTATCTAGCAGATAAGATAGAATTGGGAGCAACGCTTGCCATTTTTGGAAAATGGGACCGTGCCAAGGCCAGTCTGACTGGGATGAAGGTTCTAGCTCAGGTGGAAGATGACCTCCAACCTGTCTATCGTCTGGCTCAAGGAATCAGTCAGGCAGGACTGGTCAAGGTTATCAAGACAGCCTTTGATCAAGGGTTGGACCTCTTAATAGAGGAAAATCTTCCCCAGTCTTTACTTGATAAATACAAACTCATGTCCCGTTGTCAGGCAGTTCGTGCTATGCATTTTCCAAAGGATTTGGCAGAATATAAGCAGGCCCTTCGCCGTATCAAGTTTGAGGAACTCTTTTATTTTCAGATGCAGTTGCAGACACTCAAGTCTGAAAATAGAGTTCAAGGAAGCGGTCTGGTTCTGAATTGGTCTAAGGAAAAGGTGACAGCTACTAAAGAAAATCTGCCTTTTGCTCTGACCTCAGCTCAGGAAAAGAGTTTGCAGGAAATTTTGACCGACATGAAGTCCGACCACCACATGAATCGTCTCCTGCAAGGGGATGTGGGGAGCGGAAAAACGGTGGTTGCTGGTTTGGCCATGTTTGCGGCGGTGACGGCTGGCTACCAGGCAGCTCTCATGGTGCCAACAGAAATCCTTGCGGAGCAACACTTTGAGAGTTTACAGAACCTTTTTCCAGACTTGAAACTGGCTCTCTTGACAGGTTCCTTAAAAGCTGCAGAGAAAAGAGAAGTTTTAGAGACCATTGCCAAGGGTGAGGCCGACCTTATTATCGGAACCCATGCTTTGATACAAGATGGGGTGGATTATGCTCGTCTTGGATTGATTATCATTGATGAGCAGCACCGTTTTGGTGTGGGCCAAAGGCGTATTTTACGGGAAAAAGGGGACAATCCTGACGTTCTCATGATGACGGCGACGCCCATTCCACGAACCTTGGCTATCACAGCCTTTGGCGATATGGATGTTTCTATTATTGACCAGATGCCAGTAGGGCGGAAGCCTATTGTAACTCGCTGGATTAAGCATGAGCAGCTACCTCAGGTCTTGACTTGGTTAGAGGGGGAAATCCAAAAAGGTTCGCAAGCCTATGTCATCTCTCCCTTGATTGAAGAATCTGAAGCTCTGGATTTGAAAAATGCCATTGCCTTATCTGAGGAGTTGACAGCTCATTTTGCAGGTAAGGCCGAAGTGGCTCTGCTACATGGTAAGATGAAGAGTGACGAAAAAGACCAGATTATGCAGGAGTTCAAAGAGAGAAAAACGGATATTCTGGTTTCGACGACGGTTATCGAGGTTGGGGTCAATGTTCCCAATGCGACCGTCATGATTATCATGGATGCCGATCGGTTCGGTCTCAGCCAGCTTCACCAGCTCAGAGGTCGTGTTGGTCGGGGAGACAAGCAGTCTTATGCTGTTCTTGTGGCTAATCCCAAGACGGACTCTGGGAAGGACCGCATGTGCATCATGACAGAAACCAACAATGGATTTGTCCTTGCGGAGGAAGATTTGAAAATGCGTGGATCGGGTGAAATTTTTGGAACCAGACAGTCAGGACTTCCAGAGTTTCAAGTGGCTGATATTATCGAAGACTTTCCTATTTTGGAAGAAGCCAGAAAGGTTGCCAGCTACATTAGTTCGATAGAAGGTTGGCAAGAGGATCCAGAATGGCGCATGATTGCTCTCCATCTAGAAAAGAAAGAACATCTAGATTAATACTCTTCGAAAATCTCTTCAAACCACGTCAACGTCGCCTTGCCGTAGGTATGGTTACTGACTTCGTCAGTTCTATCTGCAACCTCAAAACCGTGTTTTGAGCTGACTTCGTCAGTTCTATCCACAACCTCAAAACCGTGTTTTGAGCAACCTGCGGCTAGTTTCCTAGTTTGCTCTTTGATTTTCATTGAGTATAAGCCTTTTCTAAGAAATCTATAAGCTAGCTTTTAGGTTTGGATCTTATACTAGAGTCATCAAAAAGAAACGAGGACTCTCACATGACTATTAAAGTAACCTACCAAAAGAAATTCCAAACCGTCAAACTAGAGAAAGGAGCTAGCACCTATTGATACACAGAGAGCGGAAACGCTCTTTTTATTTTTAAAACTACTTTCAGACGATAGGTTTGAGGAAAGAGAATCTAAAATCACTTTCTATTTAGAATTCTTTCTTGCATTGCTTTCCTAGATATGCTAGAGTTATGATAGCGATTACAAAACTAAAGGAGCATGCTATGAAAAATCCAGCTTTATTAGAAGAAATCAAGACTTATAGAGGGCGAGATGAAGTTCCAGAAGATTTTGATGCTTTCTGGGATGAGGAAGTCAAAAAAGTTTCATCTCTTCCAGCCTACCAGTTGGAGGAAAGAGATTTCCATATTCCCCAAGTCAAGTGCTATGAGCTAACCTTTGAGGGAACCAATGAAGGTAAGGTCTATGCACGGGTCGTCCTTCCAAAAAGTGAGGAGAAAGTTCCCCTAATTTTCCATTTTCACGGTTATATGGGACGTGGCTGGGACTGGACCGACATGCTGGCCTTCACCGTGGCTGGTTACGGGGTTGTTTCCATGGACGTTCGTGGCCAATCAGGCTATTCGCAAGACGGCTTGCGCTCTCCACTAGGAAATACGGTGAAGGGACATATCATCCGTGGTGCTGTGGAAGGTCGGGAACATCTCTTTTATAAGGATGTCTATCTGGATATTTACCAGTTGATCGAAATTGTTGCTAGTCTGCCACAGGTAGATGAGGAAAGACTTTCTAGCTATGGTGCCTCACAAGGAGGAGCTTTAGCTCTGGTTGCAGCAGCGCTCAATCCTCGGATTCAGCGAACAGTTGCCATCTATCCCTTCTTGTCCGACTTTAGACGAGTGCTTGAGATTGGCAATACCAGTGAAGCCTATGACGAACTTTTCCGTTATTTCAAGTTCCACGATCCCTTCCATGAAACAGAGGAGGAAATCATGGCGACTCTTGCCTATATCGATGTGAAGAATCTTGCCCATCGTATCAAAGGAGAGGTCAAGATGATTACGGGCTTGGATGACGATGTTTGCTATCCTATTACCCAGTTTGCGATTTACAACCGTCTGACTTGCGACAAGGCCTATCGCATCATGCCAGAGTATGCTCACGAAGCCATGAATGTTTTTGTCAATGACCAAGTCTATAACTGGCTCTGTGGTAGTGAGATTTCTTTTTCTTATGTAAAAAAATAATTTTGAGAGGGCAGAAGCTCTCTTTTTTATGTCCAAAACCTGAAAGTACTTTTAGAAAATTTAAAATATTAAAATATTCTTAAAAGTAAAATCTATTCTGTGGGAACACAGATATAAATATAAGACTTTATTGTATAATAAAGGAAAAGTCACTTGTGAAAGGAGGAAGAAGGCTGCTGGGTGATTAAAAACTCGGGCTCAGCAGAAAATGGGAGAGGATTGGGAGCTCTCATTAAGTTGGATACTTTCTTGTAAAACTTGTCTCTTGAGAGACAATAAAAATTTTTAAAGAAAAAGAAAGCGCTTTATTTTATGAAAAATGAAAGGACAAACATGAATTACAAATCTTTAGATCGGAAACAGCGATACGGAATTCGAAAATTTGCAGTTGGGGCGGCATCTGTAGTGATTGGTACAGTAGTATTTGGAGCAAATCCAGTCTTAGCTCAAGAGCAAGCCAATGCAGCAGGGGCCAATACAGAAACTGTCGAACCTAGTCAAGGTTTATCAGAATTGCCAAAAGAAGTGTCCTCGGGAGATCTTGCTCATTTGGATAAGGATTTGGCTGGTAAATTGGCAGCAGCTCAAGACAACGGCGTTGAGGTGGACCAAGATCATTTGAAAAAAAATGAGAGTGCAGAATCAGAAACTCCATCCTCTACGGGAACCCCTGCAGAAGAAGCAAATAAGGAAGAGGAATCAGAGGATCAGGGTGCTATTCCTCGTGACTATTACTCAAGAGATTTAAAAAATGCTAATCCTGTCCTTGAAAAAGAAGATGTTGAAACCAATGCGGCAAATGGTCAGAGAGTCGATTTATCAAGTGAACTAGACAAACTAAAGCAACTAAAAAATGCTACAGTTCACATGGAGTTCAAACCAGATGCATCAGCTCCACGCTTTTACAATCTCTTCTCTGTATCCAGTGACACCAAGGAAAATGAGTACTTTACTATGTCGGTCCTTGATAATACAGCTCTTATTGAAGGGCGTGGCGCTAACGGGGAACAGTTCTATGATAAGTATACAGATGCTCCTTTGAAAGTTCGCCCAGGACAATGGAATTCCGTGACCTTTACTGTCGAACAACCGACAGCGGAGTTACCTCATGGTCGAGTTCGTCTCTATGTGAACGGTGTCTTATCTCGAACAAGTCTAAAATCTGGGAACTTCATCAAAGATATGCCAGATGTTAATCAAGCTCAACTTGGAGCAACCAAACGGGGCAAGAAAACAGTTTGGTCCTCAAATCTACAAGTCCGAAACCTAACCGTTTATGATCGTGCTTTAAGCCCAGATGAAGTTCAAACACGAAGTCAATTATTTGAAAGAGGTGAATTGGAACAGAAACTACCAGAAGGTGCGAAAATCTCTGAGAAAGAAGACGTCTTTGAAGGTGGTAGGAACAATCAACCAAATAAAGATGGTATCAAGAGCTATCGTATCCCAGCTCTTCTCAAGACAGATAAAGGAACGCTGATTGCAGGTGCAGATGAACGCCGTCTCCATTCGAGTGACTGGGGTGATATCGGCATGGTCATTAGACGCAGTGAAGATAATGGAAAAACATGGGGAGACCGAATCGTAATCTCAAATCCTCGTGACAATGAGCACGCTAAACATGCAGAATGGCCATCTCCAGTTAATATTGATATGGCCTTGGTGCAAGACCCTGAAACAAAGAGAATTTTTGCAATTTACGACATGTTCCTTGAAAGTAAGGCAGTATTTTCATTGCCGGGGCAAGCTCCGAAAGCTTATGAACAAGTGGGAGATAAAGTTTATCAAGTTTTATATAAGCAAGGAGAATCAGGTCGCTATACGATTCGAGAAAACGGAGAGGTTTTCGACCCTCAAAATAGAAAGACAGATTATCGTGTTGTCGTTGACCCTAAAAAACCAGCCTACAGCGATAAGGGAGATTTGTATAAAGGGAATGAGCTAATCGGAAATATTTATTTTGAATATAGCGAAAAGAATATTTTTAGAGTTTCCAATACCAACTACCTATGGATGTCCTACAGTGATGACGATGGGAAGACTTGGTCTGCACCAAAAGATATTACTCATGGGATTCGGAAAGATTGGATGCACTTCCTAGGAACTGGACCTGGTACTGGCATTGCCTTGCGTACAGGGCCTCATAAGGGAAGACTGGTGATTCCAGTTTATACAACAAACAACGTTTCCTACCTAAGTGGTTCTCAATCATCTCGTGTAATTTATTCAGATGATCATGGAGAAACATGGCAAGCAGGGGAAGCAGTTAATGATAACCGCCCAGTAGGCAACCAAACCATTCACTCTTCAACCATGAATAATCCAGGTGCCCAAAATACGGAGTCAACTGTTGTTCAGTTGAATAATGGGGATCTCAAGCTCTTTATGCGTGGGTTGACTGGTGATCTTCAGGTTGCGACCAGTCATGATGGGGGAGCAACGTGGGATAAGGAAATCAAACGTTATCCTCAAGTAAAAGACGTTTATGTTCAAATGTCCGCTATTCACACCATGCATGAAGGAAAGGAATACATTCTACTCAGCAATGCTGGTGGTCCTGGACGCAACAATGGTTTGGTTCACCTGGCTCGTGTTGAGGAGAATGGTGAGTTGACATGGCTGAAACACAATCCTATACAAAGTGGTAAGTTTGCATACAACTCGCTCCAAGAACTCGGAAATGGCGAATATGGTTTGCTTTATGAGCATGCGGATGGCAATCAAAACGATTATACTTTATCCTATAAGAAATTCAACTGGGATTTCTTAAGCAAAGACAGAATATCTCCTAAAGAAGCAAAAGTAAAATATGCTATTCAAAAATGGCCAGGTATTATAGCCATGGAGTTCGATTCGGAAGTATTGGTCAACAAGGCTCCGACCCTTCAATTGGCAAATGGCAAGACAGCAACCTTCATGACCCAATACGATACAAAAACTCTCCTATTCACAATAGATCCAGAGGATATGGGTCAAAGAATTACAGGTCTAGCTGAGGGTGCAATTGAAAGCATGCACAATTTACCAGTTTCTTTAGCTGGCTCTAAACTAAGCGATGGTATTAATGGCAGTGAAGCTGCTATCCATGAGGTTCCAGAGTTCACAGGTGGTGTTAATGCAGAAGAAGCAGCGGTTCATGAAGTTCCGGAGTATACAGGTCCAATGGCAACAGTAGGTGAAGAACCAGCTCCTACAGTAGAAAAACCAGAATTCACTGGTGGTGTCAATGCTGAGGAAGCCCCAGTGGCAGAGATGCCAGAGTACACCGGTCCATTATCAACAGTAGGAGAAGAAGCAGCGCCAACGGTTGAAAAGCCTGAATTTACAGGTGGTGTCAACGCTGTTGAGGCAGCAGTCCATGAACTTCCAGAGTTCAAGGGTGGTGTCAATGCAGTTCTAGCAGCCTCAAACGAGCTTCCGGAATATAGAGGAGGTGCTAACTTTGTCTTGGCAGCTTCAAATGATCTACCAGAGTACATAGGTGGCGTCAATGGTGCTGAGGCGGCAGTCCATGAACTTCCAGAGTATAAGGGAGACACCAATTTAGTATTGGCGGCAGCAGACAACAAACTGTCTCTAGGCCAAGATGTGACCTATCAAGCGCCAGCAGCTAAACAAGATGAACTTCCGAATACGGGAAGTAAGGAAACAAACTCACTGATTTCCCTTGGTCTTGCAGGTGTTCTTTTATCCTTGTTTGCATTTGGCAAGAAGAGAAAAGAATAATAAGCAAAAGTATTTGAATAAGTCTCAGAAGAGATAGCAGGTTTTTCAGCCTGCTATCTTTCTTTATTAAATTCAGCTTGCTTCGAAATCATAAGAAGTCTGAAACTACTTTCAGGATAGTCTGTTCTATAAAATAGTTTTGAAACTGAAATCTATTCTACTACAAGCTATTGAAAGCGCTTAACAAATGATATATAATAAGCCCATAAGAACAAGAAAGGGAGGAAAGAGGATGCCACAGATCAGCAAAGAAGCCTTGATTGAACAAATCAAAGATGGAATCATTGTCTCTTGCCAGGCACTTCCTCACGAACCGCTTTATACAGAAGCGGGAGGAGTCATTCCCTTGCTAGTCAAAGCGGCTGAGCAAGGTGGAGCAGTCGGTATCCGAGCAAACAGTGTTCGCGATATCAAGGAGATTAAGGAGGTTACGAAACTCCCGATTATCGGGATTATCAAACGTGACTATCCGCCACAGGAGCCTTTCATTACAGCTACGATGAGAGAAGTTGATGAACTGGCTGAACTAGACATCGAGGTCATTGCTCTGGATTGTACCAAACGCGAACGTTACGACGGTTTGGAAATTCAGGACTTTATCCGACAAGTCAAAGAAAAATATCCGCATCAACTCTTAATGGCTGATACTAGCACGTTTGAAGAGGGTATAGCAGCAGTTGAAGCAGGAATTGATTTTGTTGGAACAACCCTATCAGGTTACACCTCTTATAGTCCGAAAGTGGATGGTCCAGACTTTGAACTAATCAAAAAACTTTGTGAAGCAGGAGTGGATGTCATCGCTGAAGGGAAAATTCATACACCAGAACAAGCCAAACAAATCCTTGAGTATGGGGTGCGAGGTATCGTTGTTGGTGGAGCTATCACTAGACCAAAAGAGATTACGGAACGCTTTGTTGCCGGTCTCAAATAACACAATCTCAAAACAGAGGAGAGTGGTTGATGCGTCGGACAAAATGAAAACGTATACAAATATAAACTTGCTCATTATCCAATATGGATACGCTTATCAATTAGGAGAATACAAATGAAATTTAGAAAACTAGCTTGTACAGTACTTGCGGGTGCTGCGATTCTTGGCCTTGCGGCTTGTGGTAACTCTGGTGGAAGTAAAGATGCTGGAAGCTCTAGTAGCGATAGCGGGAAAACAGAAATCACTTGGTGGGCATTCCCAGTCTTCACACAAGAAAAAACTGGTGACGGTGTTGGAACTTATGAAAAATCAATCATCGAAGCTTTTGAAAAAGCAAATCCAGATGTAAAAGTGAAATTGGAAACCATCGACTTCAAGTCAGGTCCTGAAAAGATCACAACAGCCATCGAAGCAGGGACAGCGCCAGACGTACTCTTTGACGCACCAGGACGTATCATCCAGTACGGTAAAAACGGTAAATTGGCTGAGTTGAACGACCTCTTCACAGACGAATTCGTCAAAGATGTCAACAACGAAAACATCGTACAAGCAAGTAAGGCTGGAGACAAAGCTTACATGTATCCAATCAGTTCAGCTCCATTCTACATGGCTATGAACAAGAAAATGTTGGAAGATGCTGGAGTTGCAAACCTTGTAAAAGAAGGTTGGACAACTGATGACTTTGAAAAAGTTTTGAAAGCGCTTAAAGATAAAGGCTACACACCAGGTTCATTGTTCAGTTCTGGTCAAGGGGGAGACCAAGGAACACGTGCCTTCGTTGCAAACCTTTATGGCGGTTCTGTAACAGACAAAGACGTAACCAAATATACAACAGACGATCCTAAATTCGTCAAAGGTCTTGAAAAAGCGGCTAGCTGGATTAAAGACGGTTTGTTGAACAATGGTTCACAATTTGACGGTGGAGCAGACATCCAAAACTTTGCCAACGGTCAAACTTCATACACAATCCTTTGGGCACCAGCTCAAAACGGTATCCAAGCGAAACTCTTGGAAGCAAGTAAGGTAGAAGTGGTAGAAGTACCATTCCCATCAGACTCTGGTAAACCATCTCTTGAATACCTTGTAAACGGATTTGCAGTATTTAATAACAAAGACGATAAGAAAGTCGCAGCTGCTAAGAAATTCGTTCAATTCATCGCAGATGACAAAGAATGGGGTCCTAAAGACGTAGTTCGTACAGGTGCCTTCCCAGTTCGTACTTCATTTGGCAAACTTTATGAAGACAAACGTATGGAAACAATCAGTGGCTGGACTAAATACTACTCACCATACTACAACACTATCGATGGATTTGCTGAAATGAGAACACTTTGGTTCCCAATGTTGCAATCTGTATCAAATGGTGACGAAAAACCAGCGGATGCTTTGAAAGCCTTCACTGAAAAAGCTAACGAAACCATCAAAAAAGCTACAAAACAATAAGCACTAAGTCAGATTGATTCCCCCCTTTTCCCTGTGCACTACGGTGTAAGAAAAGGGGGACTTTTGTTTGAAATGGTAGGAACTGTCACGAAATTAAAATGAAGTTCTTACATAAGCGAATCTTAAAAAATTTCATTTTGGTTTTAAAACAGTTCAAGAAAATCAAAAACTATTCTATTTGAAAGAGAGGTGCCGACTGTGAAAGTCAATAAAATTCGTATGCGGGAAACAGTGATTTCCTACGCTTTCCTAGCACCAGTGTTATTCTTCTTTGTCATCTTTGTCTTGGCTCCTATGATTATGGGATTCATTACAAGTTTCTTTAACTACTCCATGACTAAATTTGAGTTTGTGGGCTTGGACAACTACATTCGCATGTTTAAAGACCCTGTCTTTGTGAAGTCTTTGATCAATACCGTTATCCTGGTTATTGGATCTGTTCCGATTGTGGTTCTCTTCTCGCTCTTTGTAGCATCTCAAACCTATCATCAAAATGCCATTGCCCGTTCTTTCTATCGTTTCGTCTTCTTCCTTCCTGTAGTTACAGGTAGTGTTGCCGTAACGGTTGTATGGAAATGGATCTATGACCCACTATCAGGGATTCTAAACTTTGTCCTTAAGTCAAGCCACATCATCAGCCAAAACATTTCTTGGCTGGGTGACAAAAACTGGGCTTTGCTAGCGATTATGATTATCCTTTTGACAACATCTGTTGGTCAACCGATTATCCTTTATATCGCTGCTATGGGGAATATTGACAACTCACTTGTTGAAGCAGCGCGTGTTGACGGTGCGACTGAATTTCAAGTCTTCTGGAAAATCAAATGGCCTAGCCTTCTTCCAACAACTCTTTACATCGCGATCATCACAACCATCAACTCATTCCAATGTTTCGCCTTGATTCAGTTGTTGACTTCTGGTGGTCCAAACTATTCAACAAGTACCTTGATGTACTATCTTTACGAAAAAGCCTTCCAATTGACAGAGTACGGCTATGCAAATACCATCGGTGTCTTCTTGGCAGTGATGATTGCCATTGTCAGCTTTGCTCAATTCAAGATCCTCGGAAACGACGTAGAATACTAAAGAAAGGAGACAGTTATGCAACCTACACAAAAGAAACCCTTAACAGCTTTCACTGTTATTTCAACGATTATCTTGCTCTTGTTGACCGTACTGTTCATCTTTCCATTCTACTGGATCTTGACAGGGGCCTTCAAATCACAGCCTGATACCATTATGATTCCGCCACAGTGGTTCCCTAAAATGCCAACCATGGAGAACTTCCAACAACTCATGGTGCAAAACCCTGCTATGCAGTGGATGTGGAACTCTGTATTTATCTCACTGGTAACCATGTTCTTAGTCTGTGCAACCTCTTCTCTAGCAGGTTATGTCTTGGCTAAGAAACGTTTCTATGGTCAACGCATCCTCTTTGCAGTCTTTATCGCTGCCATGGCGCTTCCAAAACAAGTTGTCCTTGTACCATTGGTACGTATCGTCAACTTCATGGGAATTCACGATACTCTTTGGGCAGTTATACTGCCTTTGATCGGATGGCCATTTGGGGTCTTCCTCATGAAACAGTTCAGTGAAAACATCCCGACAGAATTGCTTGAATCAGCTAAAATCGACGGTTGTGGTGAGATTCGTACCTTCTGGAGCGTAGCCTTCCCTATCGTGAAACCAGGATTTGCAGCTCTTGCGATCTTTACCTTCATCAATACTTGGAACGACTACTTTATGCAGTTGGTTATGTTGACTTCACGTCAAAACTTGACTATCTCACTCGGGGTTGCGACCATGCAGGCCGAAATGGCAACCAACTATGGTTTGATCATGGCGGGTGCAGCTCTTGCAGCCGTACCAATCGTAACCGTCTTCCTTGTCTTCCAAAAATCCTTCACTCAGGGTATTACTATGGGAGCGGTCAAAGGTTAAGAAAAGTAAATTAGTGTATCAAGATTGCAGAAGTGGTCTTGACATGCCATGGAAATATAGAGTTATAAGTGTCTACAAAATGGAGAGTATGCAGTTACTTTGTGAAGTTTTGTCAGACACTTATAAACTTAAGAATAAACTCTTTTCATGATACTAGTTAGAGTAGGTTCGTTTTATGGTAAC
This sequence comes from Streptococcus sp. D7B5, assembly GCF_029691405.1. Taxonomy (NCBI): domain Bacteria; kingdom Bacillati; phylum Bacillota; class Bacilli; order Lactobacillales; family Streptococcaceae; genus Streptococcus; species Streptococcus sp. D7B5. Next base: position 917,409 of record NZ_CP121467.1, on the reverse strand, counting down.
TATTTTCCGCTTTAGTGGTATCTAAGATAAGAATCTTACGCTTATCTTAGACGGAATTTTTGAGACTGACGATGAAAGAGCAAAAGGCTCAAAAATTAGGAATGAAATTCCGAAGGAATTTGCTTCCGTCCGCACTGTTACAGGGAAATAGAGAAAGGATAATTCGAAACTGAAAAATAGTAACTATCAGAAACGAAGGAAACAGTATGATTTTTGACGATTTGAAAAACATCACCTTTTACAAGGGAATCCATCCCAATCTAGACAAGGCTATCGACTATCTCTACCAGCACCGTAAGGATTCTTTCGAACTCGGTAAGTATGAGATTGACGGGGACAATGTCTTTCTAGTTGTTCAGGAAAATGTCCTCAATCAAGCTGAAAATGATCAGTTTGAGCACCATAAGAACTATGCAGACTTGCACTTGCTGGTAGAAGGACATGAATATTCGAGCTACGGTTCACGTATCAAAGACGAAGCAGTAGCATTCGACGGAGCGAGCGACATTGGCTTTGTCCATTGTCATGAAAAATACCCACTCTTGTTGGGCTATCACAATTTTGCGATTTTCTTCCCAGGAGAACCGCATCAGCCAAATGGCTATGCAGGTATGGAAGAGAAGGTTCGCAAATATCTCTTTAAAATTTTGATTGATTAAAAGAATCAGGAGGAGCAAACATGGCACAAAAAGGAGTAAGCCTTATCAAGGCGGCATTTGATACAGATAATTTTCTCATGCGTTTCAGTGAGAAGGTCTTGGATATTGTGACAGTCAATCTTCTTTTTGTCGTCTCTTGTTTGCCCATCGTGACGATTGGAGTGGCGAAAATCAGCCTTTATGAGACCATGTTTGAGATTAAGAGAAGCAGACGGGTACCAGTCTTTAGAACTTATCTAAGAGCTTTCAAGCAAAATCTGAAACTGGGGCTTCAGTTAGGTCTGTTAGAGTTGGGCATTGTGTCATTAAGCCTTCTAGACCTCTATCTCTTCTGGGGTCAGACAGCTTTGCCTTTCCAGATTGTGAAAGCTATTTGTTTGGGGATTCTCATCTTCCTCACTCTGGTGATGCTGGCTAGTTATCCCATTGCTGCGCGCTATGATTTGTCTTGGAAAGAAGTGTTGCAAAAAGGGCTTATCCTAGCAAGTTTTAACTTTCCATGGTTCTTCCTCATGTTAGCCACTCTCTTTCTCATTGTGATGGTTCTTTATCTATCCGCCTTCACTCTCCTTTTGGGTGGGTCAGCCTTTATCCTCTTTGGTTTTGGTTTGCTAGTCTTTCTCCAAGCAGGTTTGATGGAGAAAATCTTCGCCAAATACCAGTAGGATGGCTTGTTTCTGAAACTACTTTCAATCGTTACAGTTTCTAAAATACAAGTAGAAACTAAAATCTAAGTGTATACAAGATATTGAAAGCGATTTTCACAAGGTGTATACTAAACTTGTAAAAATAGAACTGCTCTCAGCAGAAAAAAAGAAATCTTAGGAGAAAATCTATGTCAGATTTGAAAAAATACGAAGGTGTCATTCCAGCCTTCTACGCATGTTATGATGATCAAGGAGAAGTCAGTCCAGAGCGTACGCGCGACTTGGTCCAATACTTCATTGATAAGGGAGTTCAAGGTCTCTATGTCAACGGTTCTTCTGGTGAATGTATCTACCAAAGTGTGGCAGACCGCAAGTTGATTTTGGAAGAAGTCATGGCAGTTGCCAAAGGAAAATTGACTATCATTGCTCACGTTGCTTGCAATAATACAAAGGATAGTATGGAACTTGCTCGCCACGCAGAAAGCTTGGGAGTAGATGCCATTGCAACGATTCCGCCGATTTACTTCCGCTTGCCAGAATACTCAGTTGCCAAATACTGGAACGATATCAGTGCTGCAGCTCCAAACACAGACTACGTGATTTACAATATTCCTCAATTGGCAGGTGTTGCTTTGACTCCAAGCCTTTACACTGAAATGTTGAAGAATCCTCGTGTTATCGGTGTTAAGAACTCTTCTATGCCAGTTCAAGATATCCAAACCTTTGTCAGCCTTGGTGGAGAAGACCACATCGTATTCAATGGTCCAGATGAACAGTTCCTAGGTGGACGCCTCATGGGTGCCAAAGCTGGTATTGGTGGTACTTACGGTGCGATGCCAGAACTCTTCTTGAAACTCAATGAGTTGATTGCTGAGAAAGACTTGGAAACAGCGCGTGAATTGCAATACGCTATCAATGCAATCATTGGCAAGCTCACTTCTGCACATGGAAATATGTACGGTGTGATCAAAGAAGTCTTGAAGATCAATGAAGGACTTAACATTGGATCAGTTCGTTCACCATTGACGCCAGTGACTGAAGAAGATCGACCAGTTGTAGAAGCAGCTGCAGCCTTGATTCGTGAAACCAAGGAGCGCTTCCTCTAATTCATAAGGAGGTATTTATGACACACTACGTTGCAATTGATATCGGTGGAACCAACATCAAATATGGTTTGATTGACCAAGAAGGCCAACTTGTTGAATCGCATGAAATGCCAACCGAGGCGCATAAGGGTGGACCTCATATCTTACAAAAGACAAAAGATATCGTAGCCAGCTATTTAGAAAAAGGCCCAGTAGCAGGTGTTGCCATTTCTTCTGCAGGAATGGTGGATCCAGATAAGGGTGAGATTTTCTATGCTGGTCCTCAGATTCCCAACTATGCAGGAACCCAGTTCAAGAAGGAAATCGAGACGAGTTTTGCGATTCCTTGTGAGATTGAAAATGATGTCAACTGTGCAGGTCTGGCTGAGGCAGTATCTGGTTCAGGCAAGGGAGCGAGTGTCACACTTTGCTTGACCATTGGAACAGGTATCGGTGGTTGCTTGATTATGGATGGGAAGGTTTTCCATGGATTTAGCAATTCGGCCTGCGAAGTCGGTTACATGCACATGCAGGATGGAGCTTTTCAGGATCTTGCTTCTACGACAGCCTTGGTAGAATATGTAGCAACAGCTCATGGCGATCCAGTTGATCAGTGGAATGGCCGACGCATTTTCAAGGAAGCTACTGAAGGAAACAAGATTTGTATGGCTGGTATTGACCGCATGGTAGACTATTTAGGAAAAGGTCTGGCAAATATTTGCTACGTTGCCAATCCAGAAGTGCTCATTCTCGGTGGCGGGATCATGGGGCAAGAGGCTATCCTCAAACCGAAGATCCGCACAGCCTTGAAGGCGGCCTTGGTGCCAAGCCTAGCTGAAAAAACACGATTGGAATTTGCCCATCACCAAAACACAGCAGGAATGTTGGGAGCCTATTATCATTTCAAAACAAAACAATCCTAGTTTGGAACTATAGAATTAAGAAAAACACTTAATCACTACTTGAGTGAAAACTGTTTTGCTTAATTCTTTTTTTATTGAAAAATTTAAGCCAAAGGAGGTAATCGTGAGAAACTAGGAGAAAATAAGCATCTTGTATGAAAGGTTGAAGCGAGAGCAATTCTATCATCCATTAAATTGATATTTAGCTTGAGTAAATGGAAAAATGATATAATGAGATGGACGAAAAATTGACAAATTAGAATTTGTAGAGGTGAAAAAATGTAATGGCAACCTATTCACCTGAAATCGAAATACTATAAAATTACGAGGAGATTGTAAGATGAGTAATTATATAAAATTAAATGAAGATAGATGGAATAATGTAAAAAATGCCTATACTGAGCCATTGACACATGAAGAATTGGAAGAAGCTAGAAAAGTCCCGATTTCAGTTGCATTAACGATTGGGAAAAAAGTTCCCAAAGAATGGTTTGAAAAAGCCAACGGGAAAAAGATATTAGGCTTAGCTTGTGGTGGTGGACAGCAAGGACCAGTTTTTGCTCTAAAAGGTTATGATGTCACCATTATGGATTTTTCGAAATCACAATTAGAAAGAGATGAGTTGGTTGCTAAAAGAGAAGGTTTAAAAATCAATACTGTTCAAAGCGATATGACAAAACCATTTCCATTTGAAAATGAAACTTTTGATATTGTTTTTAATCCGGTTTCAAATGTATACATAGAAGATTTAGATAACATGTATAAAGAAGCCTCTCGCGTATTGAAAAAGGGCGGTTTGTTAATGGTTGGATTTATGAATCCTTGGATTTACATGTATGATGCTGACACTGTATGGGATAAACCCGATGAGGAATTACTGTTAAAGTTTTCACTCCCTTTTAATTCAAGAGAGCTTGAAGAGGAAGGCAAAATCATCATCAATTCAGAATATGGATATGAATTTAGCCATACCTTAGAAAGTCAGATTAGAGGACAACTGAAAAATGGTCTCGCTATGATAGATTTTTATGAATCATGTGATAAAAGAAATAGATTATCACGTTATGGAAATGACTATATAGCTACACTTTGCATTAAACTATAAACTTATAGAACGTACTTCTGGAGAATAGCTCGTTTTATTTTATGATTAGAATTTGCCCATCACCAAAATACCGCAGGAATGCTGGGCGCCTATTATCATTTCAAAACAAAACAATCCTAGTTTGGCTCAACCAAACTAGGATTTTCTAACGCGTTTTTGTCTACGATAGCCGTTGAGCTTTTTATTTTCCCAATAGCTGTTAAAGATTTTTTCCTTGCTCTCGCGATTGATTTCTAAAAAGTAGGCATAAATCAAATCTATTAAAATGAGCATAGGGAGTTGAGCGGAAATACGCTGGATGTAAGAAGATTGACTATGACTTGCGACAAGGACCGTTTCGGTGTAGGCCTGACTGTTTTTGTTTGGAGCGCTGGTAAAGAGGATAGTCTTGGCACCCATTTCCTTGGCATCCAACAAACTATCGAGGACGGATTGGGTAGTGCCTGATAGGGAAAAACCAAGTACCAGACAGTTTTCATCCATGATACTGGTCGTCCATGCAAAGCCATCCCGATCGGTCAAAGCTTCACAGACCACACCTAATCGCATAAAACGGAGTTTCATCTCACGGGCAATCAGACCAGAACTTCCCGTTCCAAAAAAGTAAACTCGTTCTGCGTCATCGATTAATTGGGCAACTCGTTCCAGTTGTTCTTCGTCGATCAAATCCTGTGTTTGTTCTCGCATGATACTGTAGCTTCGTAAAACACGTTTGGTCAAAGGACTGTGTTTGTGCGAATGAGTGTCCGGTTTACTAGCCTGATGCTGGTATTGAAAGACGAACTCTCGGTAGCCTGTAAAACCACACTTTTTGGCAAAGCGGGTCAAGGCTGCTTGGGAGATATGTAATTTCTGGGTAACTTGCTGAGAAGAGAGATCATCTTGGATCGTTTCAGCTTGTAAAAAATAGCGAGCGATTTCTTGCTCGAGCTCGGTTAATTCTTCAAAATGGAGATCGATTATGGTTGCGATATCTGGCTTGTTCATGAGGCTCCTTTTTATGAGTCAAAGTCTTAAAAGTTAACGCTTTCCTAACTATTACTATCATTATATCATAGAAAATAGGATAACCAAATAAAAAGGCATTTTCAGTTAAAAGTCAAAAAATGCTTCGACTTTTCCAAGAGTTTCTCCGTAAAATATGGTACAATGAAATGTACTGAACATCACCTGTTTGCTCTATTATTTTATATGTAAATAAAGGTGAAAATCGGAAATTTTTCTAGAAAAGAGTCTTAGTTGTATGAGAAAATTTAATAGCCATTCGATTCCTATTCGGCTTAATTTACTGTTTGCCATTGTTATCCTGTTGTTTATGGCCATTATTGGTCGATTGTTATACATGCAGGTGCTCAATAAAGATTTCTATGAAACAAAATTGGCCTCAGCCAGCCAAACAAGGGTAACAACCAGTTCAGCTCGTGGACAGATCTATGATGCGGCAGGGAAACCCTTGGTAGAAAACACTGTCAAGCAGGTTGTTTCTTTCACACGAAACAATAAAATGACAGCAGCTGAATTGAAGGAAACAGCCAAGAAACTTCTCACATATGTGAATGTGACCTCCCCTAATCTGACAGACCGTCAGATTGCAGACTACTACTTGGCGGACCAGGACGTTTACAAAAAAACAGTCGAATCCTTGCCAAGTGATAAACGCCTAGATTCAGATGGGAACCGCTTATCTGAAGCGACTCTCTACAATAATGCGGTTGAAAGTATTGACGTGAGTCAACTCAATTATACAGATGACCAGAAAAAGGAAATCTATCTCTTTAGTCAGCTCAATGCCGTTGAAAATTTTGCGACGGGTACCATTTCTACGGATGCCTTAGATGATACCCAAGTTGCTCTCGTTGCATCAGCGTCCAAGGAATTACCAGGTATCAGTATTTCAACCTCATGGGATAGAAAAGTCCTAGATACTTCTTTATCGACAATCGTCGGTAGTGTATCAAGTGAAAAATCAGGTCTTCCAGCAGAGGAAGTCGATGCCTATCTTAAAAAAGGGTATTCTCTCAATGACCGAGTGGGAACTTCCTATCTTGAAAAGCAATATGAAGATGTTCTTCAAGGGAAACGCTCCGTCAAAGAAATCCACCTCGACAAACACGGAAATATGGAAAGTGTGGAAAATGTCGAAGAAGGAAGCAAAGGAAACAACATCAAGTTAACGGTTGACCTAGCTTTCCAGAATGGTGTGGACGACCTACTCAAGAGCTACTTCAACTCAGAGTTGGGTAACGGTGGAGCCAAATACTCTGAAGGAGTCTACGCTGTAGCCCTCAATCCTAAAACCGGTGCAGTTCTAGCGATGTCGGGTGTCAAGCATGATGTCGAATCCGGTGAATTAAGTTCAGATTCGCTTGGAACGATAACCAATGTCTTTGTACCAGGATCTGTCGTTAAGGCGGCAACCCTTAGCTCTGGTTGGGAAAATGGGGTCTTGTCAGGAAATCAAACCCTGACAGATCAACCAATCGTCTTCCAAGGTTCTGCTCCGATCAATTCCTGGTATACCCCTTATTACGGTTCTTTCCCGATTACAGCCGTTGAGGCCTTGGAGTATTCATCCAATACCTACATGGTCCAGACAGCTCTTGGCATCATGGGGCAAACTTATCAGCCGAATATGACAGTAGGAACCAACAATCTTGAATCTGCCATGGGAAAACTTCGTTCAACCTTTGGTGAATATGGTTTGGGCGTGTCAACAGGGATCGATTTACCAGATGAGTCAACAGGCTTTATTCCTAAAGACTACGATTTGGCCAACTATCTAAATAATGCCTTTGGGCAGTTTGATAACTACACACCGATGCAGTTAGCTCAGTATGTAGCAACGATTGCCAATAATGGTGTCCGCTTAGCTCCTCATATCGTGGAAGGAGTCTACGACAACAACGAACAAGGCGGTCTAGGAGAACTCATTAAGCAAAATGACAGCACGGAAATGAATAAGATTAATATTTCTGAGTCTGACATGTCTATCTTGCAACAAGGATTTTACCAAGTATCGCACGGGACAAGTGCTCTTACGACAGGTCGTGCCTTTTCAAATGGGGCAGCAGTCTCCATCAGCGGAAAAACCGGTACAGCCGAAAGTTACGTCAATGGCGGCCAAAATTCCGACAATACCAACGCCGTAGCCTATGCGCCAACCGATAATCCGCAGATTGCAGTCGCAGTTGTTTTCCCGCATAATACGAATCTAACTAATGGTGTCGGACCTTCGATTGCTCGCGACATTATCAATCTATACAACCAACACCATCCAATGAACTAGAAAGGAAGCCATGCTTTACCCAACACCTATAGCTAAGCTGATTGACAGTTATTCTAAACTTCCGGGTATCGGGATTAAGACAGCAACTCGACTGGCCTTTTATACCATTGGGATGTCGGATGATGACGTCAATGAATTTGCAAAAAATCTTCTTGCAGCCAAGCGTGAATTGACCTATTGCTCTATTTGTGGACGCTTGACCGATGATGATCCTTGTTCTATCTGTACCGATCCTAGCCGTGACCAGTCTACGATTCTGGTTCTGGAGGATAGCCGAGATGTTGCTGCTATGGAAAACATCCAAGAATACCACGGACTTTACCATGTTTTACACGGTTTGATATCCCCTATGAATGGAATTAGCCCAGATGACATAAACCTCAAAAGTCTCATGACTCGTCTCATGGATAGCGAAGTTTCAGAGGTTATCGTAGCCACCAATGCAACAGCAGATGGTGAGGCGACCTCCATGTATATCTCTCGACTTCTCAAACCAGCTGGTATCAAGGTCACTCGTCTAGCACGAGGTTTAGCCGTGGGAGCAGATATCGAGTATGCAGACGAAGTCACACTCTTACGAGCCATTGAAAATCGGACAGAGTTGTAGGAGTAGACAAATTTACGAACTTCAATTCATTTAGTTAAAAACCAAGGAGACCGAATTTGATGTTAACGGTCTCTTTTTATCTCTCTGAAATTCTAGTACCATGTTCAAGTTTCAAAAAAGAAGCAAATATGATATACTAAAGAACGAGTATTCTATTAGAATTAGGACAAGCAATATGAAACAAACAATTATTCTTTTATACGGTGGGCGTAGTGCAGAGCGTGAAGTCTCTGTCCTTTCAGCTGAAAGTGTGATGCGTGCGGTCAACTACGACCGTTTCACAGTCAAGACTTTCTTCATCAGCCAGTCAGGTGACTTTATCAAAACACAGGAATTTAGCCAGACTCCAGGTCAAGAGGATCGTCTCATGACCAATGCGACTATTGACTGGGATAAGAAAATAGCGCCAAGTGCCATCTACGAAGAAGGCGCAGTGGTCTTTCCAGTTCTTCATGGTCCGATGGGAGAAGATGGCTCTGTTCAAGGATTCCTTGAAGTTTTGAAAATGCCTTATGTCGGTTGCAATATCTTGTCATCAAGTCTTGCCATGGATAAAATCACGACCAAGCGTGTGTTAGAATCTGTCGGGATCGCTCAAGTTCCTTATGTGGCCATTGTCGAAGGAGATGATGTGACTTCTAAAATCGCTGAAGTTGAAGAAAAACTGACTTATCCAGTCTTCACGAAGCCGTCAAACATGGGTTCCAGTGTCGGTATTTCTAAGTCTGAAAACCAAGAAGAACTCCGCCAAGCTCTAGAACTTGCCTTCCAATATGACAGCCGTGTCTTGGTAGAGCAAGGGGTAAATGCCCGTGAAATCGAGGTTGGTCTCTTGGGCAACTACGAAGTGAAGAGCACGCTTCCTGGTGAAGTGGTCAAGGATGTTGCCTTTTATGACTACGATGCCAAATATATCGATAACAAGATTACCATGGACATCCCAGCCAAGATTAGTGATGATGTAGTAGCTGTCATGCGTCATAATGCAGAAACAGCCTTCCGTGCAATCGGTGGCCTCGGTCTGTCTCGTTGTGATTTCTTCTATACCGATAAGGGCGAGATTTTCCTAAATGAGCTCAATACCATGCCAGGTTTTACCCAGTGGTCTATGTATCCACTGCTTTGGGACAATATGGGGTTCAGCTACCCAGAACTAATCGAGCATTTGGTTGACCTTGCTAAGGAAAGCTTTGACAAGCGCGAAGCGCATTTGCTATAAAAATGAAAGAAGGGGTAGAAGTCAGAACGATCACTGCATGGTGACTAGAGTTCTTGGACTTCAACCCTTTTTAAAGGAGTAGAAATGAAATTAACAATCCATGAAGTGGCCCAAGTTGTAGGAGCTAAAAATGACGTTAGTCTTTTTGCGGACGTTCAGTTAGAAAAGGCTGAGTTTGACAGTCGTTTGATTGGGACAGGTGATTTGTTTGTGCCACTTAAAGGTGCGCGTGACGGTCACGACTTTATCGAAACAGCTTTTGAAAATGGTGCAGTAGTAACCTTGTCTGAGAAAGAGGTTGCAAATCATCCCTACATTCTAGTAGACGACGTTTTGACTGCCTTTCAAACCCTTGCAGCCTACTATCTTGAAAAAACGGCAGTTGATGTCTTTGCAGTAACGGGTTCAAATGGCAAGACGACGACCAAGGATATGTTGGCGCATTTACTGTCAACAACCTACAAGACCTACAAAACGCAAGGCAATTACAATAACGAGATTGGTCTTCCCTATACGGTTCTCCATATGCCTGAGGAGACTGAAAAGTTGGTCTTGGAGATGGGGCAGGATCACTTGGGAGATATCCATCTCTTGTCTGAATTAGCTCATCCAAAAACAGCCATTGTGACCTTGGTTGGAGAGGCTCATTTGGCCTTTTTCAAAGACCGTTCGGAGATTGCTAAAGGGAAGATGCAAATTGCTGATGGTATGGCACCAGGTTCTTTGCTTTTGGCACCAGCTGACCCGATTGTAGAGGACTACTTGCCTACAGATAAAAAAGTGGTCCGTTTTGGGCCAGGAGCTGAGTTAGAAATCACGGACTTGATTGAGCGCAAGGATAGTCTGACCTTTAAGGCCAATTTCTTGGAGCAAGCCCTCGATTTGCCAGTGACAGGTAAGTACAATGCCACCAATGCTATGATTGCTGCTTATGTGGCTCTTCAAGAAGGAGTGTCAGAGGAGCAAATTCATCAGGCCTTTCAGAACCTAGAATTGACCCGCAATCGTACTGAGTGGAAGAAAGCAGCCAATGGAGCAGATATTCTGTCTGACGTATACAATGCTAATCCAACAGCTATGAAGTTGATTTTGGAGACATTCTCTGCCATCCCAGCCAACGAAGGAGGCAAGAAAATCGCTGTCTTGGCAGACATGAAGGAACTCGGAGACCAGTCTGTCCAACTCCATAACCAGATGATTTTGAGCCTATCGCCAGATGTGGTGGATACCGTGATTTTCTATGGAGAAGACATTGCCGAATTAAGCCAACTTGCTAGTCAAATGTTCCCAATCGGCCACGTTTATTACTTCAAAAAAACAGCCGACGAGGACCAATTTGAAGACCTAGTAAAGCAAGTCAAGGAAAGTCTCGGTGCGAATGATCAAATCCTGCTCAAAGGCTCTAACTCCATGAATCTAGCCAGGTTGGTAGAAAGTTTAGAAAATGAATGCAAGTGATTTTGCCAAGTATCTGCAAAGAATGATTGCCATTACAGATACTGGATTAACCTTTACAAAAGATCCTTTTGACCGCGAGCGTTACGAAGACTTGCGAAGCCTTTTATCTGAAATGTTGAATCAGGTATCAGACCTCGATGCAGAAGAAGTGGCAGAAGTCTTGAAACCAACGTCCGCTTATGCAACTCCTCTGATGGACGTCCGTGCTTGGATTGTTGAGGATGAAAAAGTCTGTTTAGTTAGAGGAAAAGGGGAGGATAGTTGGGCTTTGCCAGGTGGTTTTGGTGAAGTCGGCTACTCTCCAACCGAAAATATTCTCAAAGAAATTGAAGAAGAAACCGGTTTTACAGCAAAAGCTGAAAGGTTACTTGCAGTTTTTGATACCAATCGTTTCCAACTACAGAGCAAACAATATGCAAAGTTTGTCTTTGAATGCCAACTTCTTGATGGACAATTTCAAGAGAATCAAGAAATTGCTGAGCTTCAATTTTTTGCCATTGACCAATTGCCAGTTTTATCTGAAAAACGCATCACCAAGGAGCAAATGGAGATTCTTTGGCAAGTTTATAAAGGACAAAGAGACCAATATGTTGATTAGTTTATGCTAGAGAAGTTGACAAATCAAAAAAGGGTATCTACAAGGTGCATTTCTGCAATACAAATGATATAATAGGTTGCGAATTTAAGACTCAAGTATTCTATGCATGGCATAGAATCAAGTTTTTTCAAAAAATTTAAAAGCTGGGGGGAGTGAATTTTTTTTACTGCCTCTAGCTAGATGAACGAGGAATAGAATATGAATTTGTGGGATAAATTATTTACCACACAGATATCAGAACCGCCCCAGTTTGAACTTCACTGGTACATTGGTTTGTTATGTTTATTGGCTCTTACTTTTTATGCTTCTTATCGTTTTCGCGACAAAGTTGCTTACCAGCGTTTTATTCAGATTCTTCAGTCTGTTCAACTGATTGTTCTGTATAGCTGGTATTGGGGGAATCTCATGCCTCTGTCAGAAAGTTTGCCCTTCTATCATTGCCGTATCGCCATGTTTGTGATGCTCTTAATTCCAGGGACATCCAAGTACAAACAGTACTTTGCCCTTTTAGGAACTTTTGGAGCAACAGCAGCACTGGCTTACCCACTCTTTGATCCCTACCCATTTCCACACGTGACCATTTTGTCCTTCATTATCGGACATGTTGCCCTTTTAGGAAATGCGCTCCTATACTTGTTTAGAAACTATCAACCTTCCCTTCTCGATTTGAAGAATGTGGTGGTGATTACCTTCGCCTTAAATGGCTTGATATGGGTTGTCAACTTAGTTGTAGGTGGAGATTATGGATTTTTAAACAAACCACCACTTGTTGGAAGCTTCGGCCAGCCCTTAAATTATCTCATTGTTTCGACTGTTATCGTGATAGCAATTCGCTTAACAGGGAAATTAGTAGAAAATTTTTTACAACAAAAATCGGAAGAATTTATTCAAGAGAAGATCTAAAATGATCTTCTCTTTTTTGGATTTTTAAGAAACAAAAAAGAAATTGTGAACGTTAACTTCAAATAATCTCTTAGAAGAAGAATTTTTCTAGAATTTTCTCAAAAAACATGCAGGAATTTTATCAAAAACTAAGCACGATTGGATTTTTTGTGTTATAATATTCTTTGAATAGCTATGCCCAAACATAGTTATTAAATAGAAGTGAGAAACTTGGAAGACAGAGAGGATGCGATGTAATGACTAGAGATGGTTTTTTTACAGGCTTAGATATCGGAACTAGCTCGATTAAAGTGCTAGTAGCTGAGCATAGAGATGGCGAAGTAAATGTAATTGGTGTTAGCAATGCCAAAAGTAAAGGTGTAAAAGACGGAATTATTGTTGATATTGAAGCAGCTGCTTCAGCGATCAAATCCGCAATCACACAGGCAGAAGAGAAAGCTGGTATTTCTATTAAGTCTGTTAACGTTGGCCTTCCAGCAAACCTCTTGCAGGTTGAACCAACACAAGGAATGATTCCTGTAACTTCAGATACCAAAGAAATCACAGATCAAGATGTTGAAAATGTTGTCAAATCAGCTTTGACAAAGAGCATGACTCCTGACCGTGAAGTGATTACCTTTATTCCAGAAGAATTCATCGTGGATGGATTCCAAGGCATCCGTGACCCTCGTGGTATGATGGGTGTCCGCTTGGAAATGCGTGGTCTGCTTTACACAGGTCCTCGTACGATTCTACACAATCTTCGCAAGACGGTTGAGCGTGTAGGTATTCATGTTGATAACGTGATTATTTCACCTTTGGCAATCGTGAACTCCGTTCTCAATGAAGGTGAACGTGAATTTGGTGCGACTGTCATTGACATGGGTGGAGGTCAGACTACTGTAGCGACTATTCGCAACCAAGAATTGCAGTTCACTAACATCTACCAAGAAGGTGGAGATTACGTTACTAAAGACATTTCTAAAGTCTTGAAAACATCTCAAAAAATTGCAGAAAGTTTGAAACTGAACTATGGTGAAGCTTACGTTCCACTTGCAAGTAACGAAACTTTCCAAGTTGAAGTAATTGGTGAAGTAGAACCTGTTGAAGTAACCGAAAGCTACTTGGCAGAAATTATCTCAGCACGCATCAAACATATCTTTGACCAAATCAAACAAGAGTTGGAAAGAAGACACTTGTTAGATTTGCCAGGAGGTATCGTCCTTATCGGTGGAAATGCAATTTTGCCAGGAATTGTTGAATTAGCCCAAGAAGTATTTGGTGTTCGCGTAAAACTTTATGTACCAAATCAAGTTGGAATTCGCAACCCTGCATTTGCGCACGTGATTAGCTTGTCTGAGTTTGCTGGTAAATTGACTGAAGTCAATCTTCTTGCTCAAAAAGCAGTTAAAGGAGATGAATTCCTTCGTCAAAAACCAATCAACTTTGGCATTCCAAATCAACGTTTGAATCCAGTAACGCAACCAAGTCCAGCACAAACAGCTCCAGCTGAAACTGTGCAGGAAACTCCAGTTGCTCCCAAGGAAGAATTCCAAGCAAGTTCTCAAAGTAAACCGAAGTTAACAGAACGTTTCCGTGGTTTGATCGGAAGCATGTTTGATGAATAAAAGAGGATAAGAAATTATGACATTTTCATTTGATACAGCAGCAGCTCAAGGCGCAGTTATTAAGGTAATTGGTGTCGGTGGTGGTGGTGGTAACGCCATCAACCGCATGGTTGACGAAGGTGTTGCTGGTGTAGAATTTATCGCAGCCAACACTGATGTACAAGCCCTTAGCAGTACGAAAGCAGAAACAGTTATCCAACTTGGTCCTAAATTGACTCGTGGTTTGGGTGCTGGAGGTCGTCCAGAAGTTGGACGTAAAGCTGCAGAAGAAAGTGAAGAAGCTTTGACGGAAGCTATCACTGGAGCGGACATGGTCTTTATCACTGCAGGTATGGGTGGTGGATCTGGTACAGGTGCAGCCCCTGTTATTGCACGTATCGCTAAAGATCTTGGTGCTCTTACAGTTGGTGTTGTGACACGTCCTTTCGGATTTGAAGGAAGCAAACGTGGTCAGTACGCTGTAGAAGGAATCAACGAACTTCGCGAGCATGTTGATACTTTGTTGATTATCTCTAACAACAACTTGCTTGAAATCGTTGATAAGAAAACGCCACTTCTTGAAGCTCTTAGCGAAGCAGATAACGTTCTTCGCCAAGGTGTTCAAGGGATTACTGACTTGATCACGAACCCAGGATTGATTAACCTTGACTTTGCTGACGTGAAAACTGTAATGGCCAACAAAGGGAATGCTCTTATGGGTATCGGTATCGGTAGTGGTGAAGAACGCGTTGTTGAAGCGGCTCGTAAAGCAATTTACTCTCCACTTCTTGAAACAACAATCGATGGTGCAGAGGATGTCATCGTCAACGTTACTGGTGGTCTTGATTTGACCTTGATTGAAGCAGAAGAAGCTTCAGAAATTGTCAACCAAGCAGCTGGCCAAGGTGTAAACATCTGGCTTGGAACATCAATTGACGAAAGCATGAAGGATGAAATCCGTGTTACTGTTGTAGCGACAGGTGTTCGTCAAGAGCGAGTGGAAAAAGTAGTTGGAGCTCGTAACAACCAACCAGTTGGACGTCCATCAACTAAAGCTCCACAAGCGCACACATTTGACCGTCAATTCGACTTGGAAGAGACAGCAGAAATGCCTAAATCAAGCCCACGTCGTTTTGAAACAAACCAAGCCTCTGCTTTTGGAGACTGGGACTTGCGTCGTGAGTCAATTGTTCGCCAAACAGATCCAGTTGTTTCACCAGTAGAACGCTTCGAAACACCAGTTTCACAAGATGAAGATGAATTGGATACACCTCCATTCTTCAAAAATCGTTAATCAATGAATTTGAAAAAAAATACTGAATTAGTTTTTCAGCAAATAGCTGATGCTAGTCAAGAAGCCAACCGTGCTCTAGATGCTGTTTCAGTAATCGCAGTGACAAAGTATGTAGATGTACAAACAGCGGAAGCCTTGCTTCCGCTTGGTGTCCGTCATATAGGTGAAAATCGAGTCGATAAATTTTTAGAAAAATATCAGGCCTTGAAAGATTACCCAGTTACTTGGCATTTAATAGGAACACTACAGAGACGGAAAGTGAAAGAAGTAATCCCATATGTGGATTACTTTCATGCTTTAGATTCCCTTAAGTTAGCCCAGGAAATTCAAAAGAGAACAGATCATGTTATCAAGTGTTTCTTGCAGGTCAATATTTCTGGAGAAGAAAGCAAGCATGGGTTTTCAAAAGAAGGATTGCTAGAACTTTTGCCAGAATTGGCTAAGTTAGATCAGATTGAGTATGTTGGTTTAATGACCATGGCTCCTTTTGAGGCAGACAGTGATGAATTGAAAGAAATTTTCAAGGATACGCAGGCTCTGCAAGCAGAAATTAGAGAAAAACAAATCCCTAATATACCGATGACAGAGCTAAGCATGGGAATGAGTCGTGATTTTAAAGAAGCGATTCAGTTCGGCTCAACCTTTGTTCGAATTGGTACAGCATTTTTTAAATAGGAGAGAGCTATGTCTTTAAAAGATAGATTCGATAAATTTATAGATTATTTTACAGAAGACGGAGAAGAAACGACTAACTACCAGACTCAACAAGAGGAAACAGTTAGCCCAGCCATCTCATCTTCTAAAGAATTACCAGCACCTGCTCAGTCAGGATCAGCAAAAGATGCAAATATTACTCGTCTTCATGCGCGACAGCAAGAATTGGCAATGCAAAGCCATCGTTCAGATGAGAAAGTGACAATTGACGTTCGCTATCCAAGAAAATATGAAGATGCAACTGAGATTGTAGATTTGTTGGCTGGAAATGAAAGTATTTTGATTGATTTCCAATATATGACAGAGGTTCAAGCCCGTCGTTGCCTTGATTACTTGGACGGAGCCCGCCATGTCTTAGCTGGGAATATGAAAAAAGTTGCGAGTACGATGTATCTATTGACGCCTGTCAACGTTATCGTGAATATTGAAGATATCAAACTTCCAGATGAATCACAAAGCGCTGAGTTTGGTTTTGATATTAAACGAAATAGAGCAAGATAATGATTTTCTTAATCCGTTTAATCCAAAATGCGGTTAGCATTTATTCCATCATTCTCGTTGCATTTGCTCTTCTTTCATGGTTTCCAAATGCCTATGAAAGCCAACTAGGTCGCTTAGTTATCAGACTTGCTCGCCCAGTTATTGAGCCACTTCGTAAGCTCAATCTACAATTTGCTGGTCTTGATTTTACAGTTTGGGCAGCGCTGATTTTGATTCAGTTTGTTGGAAATCTCTTAACACGACTAGTCCTATTACTATGACAGTAAATCGAGCCATTTATCAGCATTTTTCCCAAGATGATATTCCCTTTATTGATAAGGGATTAGAGTGGATCAAGCGGGTAGAAGATACATATGCACCGGTACTTACTCCTTTTATCAATCCCCATCAGGAACAGATCTTAAGGGTGCTAGCTGGGACATATGGACTGGGTTGCCAAAGTAGTGGTGATTTTCTTCCGACAGAGTCGGTTCGAGTTCTTCTCTATCCAGATTACTTTGAACCGGAGATATCAGACTTTGAAATGGCCTTGTTGGAAATTTGCTATCCGAGTAAGTTTGAACAACTGAGTCATGGAAAAATATTGGGAACAATCATCAACCAACTAGGAATTGACCGTAAATTATTTGGTGATATCTTGGTAGATGAAAAGAGAGCACAGATTTTTGTCAATCGTGATTTCATTCCTCTTTTTCAGGATGGAATAAGAAAGATTGGCAGACTTCCTGTATCGCTGGAGGAACGTCCTTTTACCGATAGGATTTTGTCTAAAATTGATTATAGAGAACGAGAAATTTTAGTTTCGAGTTTTCGATTGGATGCCCTCTTATCAAGTGCCTTGAAATTATCTAGAAATCAAACTAGTCAACTGATTGAGAAAAAATCTGTCCAGGTGAACTATCATCTGGTTGAAAAAAGTGATTACCAGGTCGCAGTTGGAGATTTGATCAGTGTGAGAAAGTTTGGTCGTTTGAAAGTTGTCAAAGACAATGGTCAGACCAAAAAGGATAAGAAAAAACTAATAGTCCGGCTACTTTTAAGCAAGTGAGAAAAAATATGTCGATTACACCACAAGAAATAAGTGATAAAGCTTTCTCAAGAACATTCAGAGGCTACAATCAGGAAGAAGTTGACCTCTTTCTAGATAAGATTTACTTTGAATTAGAGAAGATGATTCGATACAAAGATGAAACTGAACTCTATATCAAAAAACTAGAAGAACGTCTTTCCTATTATACGAATGATATTCCTAAGAGAACAGTAACAAGCGAGCAAGAACCAGAAGCAATTAATGATTCTATTTTTTATTAAGTAAGTGAGGAAAAGTATGCCAATTACATCGTTAGAAATTAAAGATAAAACCTTTGGTACAAGATTTAGAGGTTTTGATCCAGAAGAAGTAGATGAATTTCTGGATATCGTTGTTCGTGACTACGAAGACTTGGTTCGTAGCAATCACGATAAAGAGACACACATCAAGAGTTTGGAAGAACGTTTGTCTTACTTTGATGAGATGAAGGATTCCTTGAGTCAGTCAGTTTTGATTGCTCAAGATACTGCAGAGCGTGTTAAACAAGCTGCTCAAGAACGTTCAAACAATATTATTCAACAAGCTGAACAAGATGCTCAGCGTTTGCTTGAAGAAGCGAAATACAAGGCAAATGAAATTCTCCGTCAGGCTACAGATAATGCGAAGAGAGTGGCTGTTGAGACAGAAGAGTTGAAGAACAAGAGCCGTGTATTCCATCAACGCCTCAAGTCTACGATTGAAAGTCAGTTAGCAATTGTTGAGTCATCTGATTGGGAAGATATTCTTCGCCCAACAGCTACTTACCTTCAGACAAGTGATGAAGCCTTTAAAGAAGTGGTGGGTGAAGTTCTTGGTGAAACTGTATCTTTACAACCAGAGGAAGAACCTATTGATATGACTCGTCAATTCACACCAGAAGAGGTTGCTGAATTACAAGCTCGTATCGAGGCTGGCAACAAAGAATTAGCTGAGTTTGAAGCTCAACAAAATCAACAGACAGAAGAAAGTGACCAGCATGAAGAGTCAGTTGAAGTAGAAGCTACTGCAACAACTGAGGACGATGCAAACAAAGAATCTGTTCTTATCCTATAAAAAAATGTGAGAACAAGATCCAACCAACTATATTTTCAGCGAGCGGGAGATGGTGAGAGTCCTGCAATCCCTAGTGGTTAGATTATCCTCTCAAGCAATCCAGTCCGAAAACAGTAAGACTAGACGTCCCCCACGTTACGGGAAAAGAGGAAAAGAGACCCTGTCTTTTTTCGAACAAAGGTGGTACCACGATTTTCGTCCTTTTTGCGAATCGTGGTTTTTATTTTGTCATTTTAAATTAAAGGAGTAACAATGAAACTTAAAGAAACCCTCAATCTAGGGAAAACAGACTTTCCTATGCGTGCTGGTCTTCCAACCAAAGAACCAGTTTGGCAAAAAGAATGGGAAGAAGCAAAACTTTACCAACGTCGTCAAGAATTGAACCAAGGAAAACCACATTTCACCTTGCATGATGGACCTCCGTATGCAAACGGAAATATCCACGTTGGACATGCCATGAACAAGATTTCTAAAGATATTATTGTTCGTTCTAAGTCTATGTCTGGATTTTACGCTCCTTACATCCCAGGTTGGGATACTCATGGTCTGCCAATCGAACAAGTCTTGGCAAAACAGGGTGTTAAACGCAAAGAAATGGACTTGGTTGAGTACTTGAAACTTTGCCGCGAGTACGCTCTTTCTCAAGTTGATAAACAACGTGAAGACTTTAAACGTTTGGGTGTTTCTGGTGACTGGGAAAATCCTTATGTGACTTTGACTCCAGACTATGAAGCAGCTCAGATCCGTGTCTTTGGTGAGATGGCTAAAAAAGGCTATATCTACCGTGGTGCCAAGCCAGTTTACTGGTCATGGTCTTCTGAGTCAGCCCTTGCTGAAGCGGAAATTGAGTACCATGACTTGCTTTCAACTTCCCTTTACTATGCTAACCGCGTCAAAGACGGAAAAGGTGTTCTAGATACGGATACTTATATTGTCGTATGGACCACTACACCATTTACTATCACAGCATCTCGTGGTTTGACAGTTGGAGCAGATATTGATTATGTATTGGTACAACCAGCTGGTGAATCTCGTAAGTTTGTCGTTGCTTCAGAATTGTTGAATAGCTTGTCTGAGAAATTTGGTTGGGCTGATGTTCAGGTCTTGGCAACCTACCGTGGTCAAGAATTGAATCACATCGTAACAGTCCACCCATGGGATACGGCTGTAGATGAGTTGGTAATCCTTGGTGACCACGTTACGACTGACTCTGGTACTGGTATTGTCCATACAGCCCCTGGTTTTGGTGAGGACGACTACAATGTCGGTGTTGCCAACGGCCTTGAAGTTGCTGTAACAGTTAACGAACGCGGTATTATGATGGAAAATGCTGGTCCTGAATTTGCGGGTCAGTTCTATGACAAGGTTGTGCCGACTGTTATCGAAAAACTGGGTGATTTGCTCCTTGCTCAAGAAGAAATTTCTCACTCATACCCATTTGACTGGCGTACGAAAAAACCGATCATCTGGCGTGCTGTTCCACAGTGGTTTGCTTCTGTGTCTAAATTCCGCCAAGAAATCTTGGATGAAATTGAAAAAGTGAAGTTCCACTCAGAATGGGGGAAAGTTCGTCTTTACAATATGATTCGTGACCGTGGCGACTGGGTTATCTCTCGTCAACGTGCTTGGGGTGTTCCGCTTCCAATCTTCTACGCAGAAGATGGTACAGCTATCATGACAGCTGAAACGATTGAACATGTAGCTCAACTCTTTGAGGAACACGGTTCTATCATCTGGTGGGAACGTGATGCTAAGGACCTCTTGCCAGAAGGATTTACTCATCCAGGTTCACCAAATGGCGAGTTCAAGAAAGAAACAGATATCATGGACGTATGGTTTGACTCAGGTTCATCATGGAATGGAGTAGTGGTCAACCGTCCAGAACTCAAATATCCAGCAGATCTTTACCTTGAAGGTTCTGACCAGTACCGTGGTTGGTTCAACTCATCACTTATCACATCTGTTGCTAACCATGGCGTTGCTCCCTACAAACAAATCTTGTCACAAGGATTTGCCCTTGATGGTAAAGGTGAGAAGATGTCTAAATCTCTTGGGAATACCATTGCTCCAAGTGATGTTGAAAAACAATTTGGTGCGGAAATCTTGCGTCTCTGGGTAACAAGTGTGGACTCAAGCAATGACGTGCGTATCTCTATGGATATCTTGAGCCAAGTCTCTGAAACTTACCGTAAGATCCGTAACACTCTTCGTTTCTTGATTGCCAACACATCTGACTTTAACCCAGCTCAAGACGCAGTAGCTTACGATGAGCTTCGTTCTGTTGACAAGTACATGACCATCCGCTTTAACCAGCTTGTGAAAACGATTCGTGATGCTTATGCCAACTTTGAATTCTTGACAATCTACAAGGCCTTGGTGAACTTCATCAACGTTGATTTGTCAGCCTTCTACCTTGACTTCGCTAAAGACGTTGTTTACATCGAAGGTGCCAAATCACTCGAACGCCGTCAAATGCAGACTGTGTTCTATGACATTCTTGTGAAAATCACCAAACTCTTGACACCAATCCTTCCGCACACAGCAGAGGAAATCTGGTCATATCTTGAGTTTGAAGCTGAAGACTTCGTTCAATTGTCTGAATTACCAGAAGCTCAAACTTTTGCCAACCAAGAAGAAATCTTGGATACATGGTCAGCCTTCATGGATTTCCGTGGACAAGCTCAAAAAGCCTTGGAAGAAGCGCGTAATGCAAAAGTAATCGGTAAATCACTCGAAGCCCACTTGACAGTTTATCCAAATGAAGTGGTGAAAACTCTTCTTGGAGCAGTGGATAGCAATGTGGCTCAACTCTTGATCGTGTCAGAATTGACCATCGCTGAAGGTACAGCCCCAGAAGGTGCCGTTAGCTTCGAAGATGTAACCTTTACAGTTAAACGCGCTGCAGGTGAAGTCTGTGACCGTTGCCGTCGTATCGATCCAACTACTGCAGAACGTAGCTACCATGCAGTTATCTGTGACCACTGTGCAAGTATTGTAGAAGAAAACTTTGCAGACGCTGTCGCAGAAGGATTTGAAGCGAAATAATCAGATTAGAAATATGTCTTCTCATAGTTTAAGATGAGAGGAAAGGTAAAAGAGAGAAAGTCATTTCTCTCTTTTTTGCTGGAAAAAGTTTAGGACAAAGGGGGTAAATCTAACATTTTTAGGAAGAGTTTTAAGTTGATTTTTGAGATTTTTTTAAAAGAGGAGTCGTTTTTCGGTACTTTTAAAAAGCATGTGTTGCTTCTAAAAATCGCGACAAATAATTTGAATAATCAAGTGAAATCAGGTAGAATAGAAAGGATTGAATAATATATTGAAAAGGAAATCTTTAGAATGACACATCAGTTTTATGGAGAAAAACGACAGCGCTTTTCTTTCCGGAAGTTGTCCGTTGGGCTCGTTTCGGCGACTATTGGAAGCTTCTTTTTGAGTGGGCAAATAACTGGGGACTTGACTTCTGTAAAGGCAGCAGAAATTCAAAGTCAGCAGTCTGCTCAGGTCAAATACCACTACGTAGTGGAGTCTGAATTGACGGAGGCAGAGAAGAGTGCCTTGATCAGGGAGATTCCAAAGTATGTTGAGGATGCTTCAGAGACCTATTACTTAGTTTATCGTCCGACTACTCAAGGGGATTCATCTGGAGTATTGCCTAAGACAGGTCACTCCGGTCTTTGGGAATCAACTTTTACAGCGATGGGTCTTGCATTACTAGTGCTTGTAGTTGTTAGAGGCAGGAACGGGAAGAGGTATTTATCTTCTATCTTGTTGGTAACTGGAATGGGATCCATACTGCTATCTCCAACAGTCTTAGCAGTGACGAATATCGAACTTGCGGCATATAATCAAAGTCTTAACTTGGGTCTTGGAGATGCACTTCCAGCGCCATTGAAAATTGACGGTTACGACTATATCGGTTATCTAAAGAATGAAGAACAAAATGATAGTCATTTAGCTCATTCTGCTCTGAAGGAAAATCCGACACTTGACTGGGAGAAAGAGAAGGGAAGTGAACTTAAACCGAGTGAAACAAATCTTGATATGAAAGAGATTGTTTCAGATAAGGGGGATGCTTTAACTGAGGGAGGAAGAGAAGCTATAGCTGCTAAGGAGAGAGAGTCTGCTCGTCTAAGCACCGTTTATGACTTGCCAGAACTAAAAATTAGTGAGCAGGAGTCAGTTCAAGAACTTCCTTATCAGACAAAATACCAATATTCCGATGAATTGGCTCAAGGGCAATCAAAAGTCATACAATCAGGTGTTCGAGGTCAACGTACAGTAGTGACTCGTCATTTTCGTAAGGATCAAGAAATCGTAAAAAGCGAAATGATTTCTGATCAAGTGACGGTTGAACCTGTTTCTGAAATTATTTTAGTTGGAACAGCTCCAGCTAACTCGATACCAAAAGAAACTCCAGTTCACGAAGTTCCGGAATTGGCAGAATATGGCACAAGTCCTGAGACAGCGCCAGTTCACGAAGTTCCAGAATTGACAGAATATGGCACAACTCCTGAAACAGCACCAGTTCGTGAGACTCCAGAACTGACAGAATATGGTACAAGTCCTGAGACAGCGCCAGTTCACGAAGTTCCAGAATTGACGGAATATGGCACAAGTCCAGAAACAGCGCCAGTTCACGAAGTTCCAGAATTGGCAGAGTATGGCACTAGTCCCGAGACAACTCCAGTTCAAGAGATTCCAGAATTGACAGAATATGGCACAAGTCCAGAAACAGCGCCTGTTCACGAAGTTCCAGAATTGGCAGAGTATGGCACCAGTCCCGAGACATCACCAGTTCAAGAGATTCCTGAATTGACGGAATATGGCACAGCTCCTGAAACAGCGCCTGTTCACGAAGTTCCGGAATTGGCAGAATATGGCACCAGTCCCGAGACATCACCAGTTCAAGAGATTCCAGAACTGACGGAATATGGTACAACTCCTGAAACAGCGCCTGTTCAAGAGAACTCTGAGTTGGAATTGACTACAAATGATGAGGTTAGAATAGAAAAGATTGATTTTTCTATTGACGAGCAATATACAGATGAGATTCCAGAAGGAAGTCGTCAAATCGTAACTCCGGGAGTCCAAGGTGAGCGGACCATCAAGACTCGTGTCTACAGTTCCAACGGTCAAGAGGTTGACCGCCAAGAGTTGTCTAACGAGGAAACACTAGCCCCTGTAACGCAAATCGTCAAAGTCGGCACAGCTAAGCCAACCATGGTGCCGAGCGAGGCGCCAAAAGCAGACGCTCTGCCAGAGTATCCACTGACATATACCGACGAAATTCGCGTTGAGAAAATAGCCTTCAACATCGAGGAGCAATATACGGATGAGCTAGTTCAAGATGCTCGTCAAATCACAACTCCGGGTGTTCAAGGCGAACGTACCATTAAGACTCGTGTCTATAGTTCCAACGGTCAGGAAATCGATCGCCAAGAATTGTCTAATGAGGAAACCCTAGCTCCCGTAACTCAAATTGTCAAGGTCGGTACGGCTAAGCCAACTATGGTACCGAATGAAGCACCGAAAGCAGACGCTCTGCCAGAGTATCCACTGACTTATACAGATGAAACGCGCGTAGAGAAAATAGCCTTCAACATTGAGGAGCAACATACGGACGAATTGGTTCGAGATGCCCGCCAAATCACAACTCCGGGAGTCCAAGGTGAGCGGACCATCAAGACTCGTGTCTACAGTTCCAATGGTCAAGAGGTTGACCGCCAAGAGTTGTCTAACGAGGAAACTCTGGCTCCTGTCACACAAATCGTCAAAGTCGGTACGGCTAAACCAAACATGGTACCAAACAATGCGCCGAAAGTGGACGCTCTGCCTGAGTATCCACTAACTTATACTGACGAAACGCGCGTTGAAAAAATCAACTTTAACATTCGTGAAGAAGAAACGGACGAATTGGTCCAAGATGCGCGCCAAATCGCAACTCCGGGAGTCCAAGGTGAACGAACTATCAAGACTCGAGTCTACAGTTCCAATGGTCAAGTTGTTGACCGTCAAGAATTATCTAACGAAGAAACTCTGGCTCCTGTAACACAAATCGTCAAAGTCGGCACGGCTAAACCAAGCATGGTACCAAGTGATGCACCGAAAGCAGATGCTTTACCAGAGTATTCGCTGACATATACAGATGAAACCCGCGTAGAGAAAATAGCCTTCAATATCGAGGAGCAATATACGGATGAGCTTGTTCAAGATGCTCGTCAAATCGCCACTCCAGGAGTCCAAGGTGAACGGACCATCAAGACCCGTGTCTACAGTTCCAATGGTCAAGAGGTTGACCGCCAAGAGTTGTCTAACGAGGAAACTCTGGCTCCTGTCACACAAATCGTCAAAGTCGGTACGGCTAAACCAAACATGGTACCAAACAATGCGCCGAAAGCGGACGCTTTGCCTGAGTATCCGTTGACTTATACTGACGAAACGCGCGTTGAAAAAATCAACTTTAACATTCGTGAAGAAGAAACGGATGAATTGGTTCGTGATACCCGCCAAATCGCGACTCCGGGTGTCCAAGGCGAACGAACTATCAAGACTCGAGTCTACAGTTCCAACGGTCAAGTTGTCGATCGCCAAGAGTTATCTAATGAAGAAACCCTAGCTCCCATAACGCAAATCGTCAAAGTCGGTACGGCTAAACCAACTATGGTACCGAACGATTCACCGAAAGTAGAGGCTCTGCCAGAATATCCACTGACTTATGCCGATGAAACGCGCGTAGAGAAAATAGCCTTTAATATCGAAGAGCAATATACGGATGAGCTTGTTCAAGATGCCCGCCAAATCACAACTCCGGGTGTCCAAGGCGAACGAACTATCAAGACTCGTGTCTACAGTTCTAACGGTCAAGAGGTTGACCGCCAAGAATTATCCAATGAGGAAACTCTGGCTCCTGTCACACAAATCGTCAAGGTCGGCACGGCTAAACCAAACATGGTGCCAAATGAAGCACCGAAAGCGGAAGCTCTACCAGAGTATCCACTAACTTATACCGACGAAACTCGGGTTGAGAAAATTAACTTCACAATTCGTGAAGAAGAAACTGATGAGCTTGTTCAAGATGCTCGTCAAATCACAACTCCAGGAGTCCAAGGCGAACGTACCATTAAGACTCGAGTCTACAGTTCTAACGGTCAAGAGGTTGACCGCCAAGAGTTGTCCAACGAGGAAACTCTGGCTCCCGTAACGCAAGTGGTCAAGATCGGTACGGCTAAACCAAACATGGTACCGAACGATCCACCGCAAGCAGACGCTTTACCAGAGTATTCGCTGACATATATAGATGAAACCCGCGTAGAGAAAATAGCCTTCAATATCGAGGAGCAATATACCGATGAGCTTGTTCAAGATGCGCGCCAAATCGCAACACCAGGTGTTGAGGGAGAGCGCACGATTAAGACTCGTATCTACAGTTCTAACGGTCAAGAGGTTGACCGCCAAGAGTTGTCTAATGAGGAAACCCTAGCTCCTGTAACGCAAATTGTCAAAGTCGGAACAGCTAAACCAAATATGGTACCAAGTGATGCACCGAAAGCAGATGCTTTACCAGAGTATCCGTTGACTTATACCGACGAAACGCGCGTTGAAAAAATCAACTTTAACATTCGTGAAGAAGAAACCGATGAGCTTGTTCGAGATGCTCGTCAAATCGCCACTCCAGGAGTCCAAGGCGAACGAACTATTAAGACTCGCGTCTACAGTTCTAACGGTCAAGAGGTTGACCGCCAAGAATTGTCCAATGAGGAAACTCTAGCTCCCGTAACGCAAGTGGTCAAGGTCGGCACGGCTAAGCCAAACATGGTACCGAACGATCCACCGAAAGCAGACGCTTTAGAAGAGTTCGATTTAATTTCACTGCATAATCTCTTGGCAGAAGCGGATCAGATTAAAGCTCAGGCCCGTTATTTCAACGATAGTCAGAGTCATCAAGCTAACTATGATGCTGCTTTGACGGCAGGTCAAACGATTCTGAGTCAATCCCAAGCCAGCCAATCAGAAGTCAATCAACTGGTGGAACAAATCAATCAAGCCAAGGCTCAATTAAGTGGTCCTGAAGTTGTTAAAACAGCTCTTCAGACTGAGTACGATTTAAATCCAAGAGTTAAAACTTCGGTTAAATATAAGAATGCGGATTCAGAAAAGCAGACAGCTTATACTGACGAATTGACCAAGGCAGAGGGAGTTTTGAACAATCAAACTGCTACACAAGTACAGGTCAATCAAGTTCTTGCTAGCCTGACAGCAGCCAAAGAAGCTCTAAATGGAGTGCCTAAAGTCAAGCCGACTGTTTCCATTCTAAGTCTGACTGAGAATGCTGATGATAAGTCGGTGACGGTCCAATATAGATTGGAAGACCAGACCCAGTCCTTCCGTTCAGCGACTGCAGAATTGTACCAGGGAGACCAGCTGATTCGCACCCTTCCAATTACCAACTTCGCTGGCAGCTTGAAAATTGGCGACCTAGACTACTACACAGGCTACACTCTAAAAACCAAGTTGACTTATGAACTGGATAATGGCAGCTTTACTGAGTTTGAAACAGACAGTCGTAACTTTGAGCTAGAATACAAGAAGATTGCCTTCCGTGATATTGATTCCGTTGAGTTTTATCATAAAGAAAATGACCAATACAAGCGCTTTGTATCGATGAGCTCTATGCCTACGGATCTGTCTACCTACTTCGTCAAAATCAAGTCAAGCGAATCCAAGGAAATTCTCCTACCAGTTCACAGCATTTCTGAAGCAGAGAAAGATGGCAAGGCGGTTTATAAGGTTAATGTAACCCTTCCTGAACTCGTCCAAGAAAGTGAAGCGGGCTACAAGTCTGGGCACGACTTCTACATCAGTAAGGCAGTCCCTAGTCAGCAAAATGTCTACACTAGCTTTGCTGGATTGGTAGACGCTATGAAGCGAAATATGGCAGGAAACTATGTGTTGGGAGCTGATTTGGATGCGAGCGAGGTCAACCTAGCTCCTGCGGATTATGTCTACCTCAAAGGGAACTTCACCGGTAGTCTGACAGGTAGTCATAATGGTAAGCAATACGCGATTTACAATCTAGCCAAACCTTTATTTGAAAATCTCAAGAGTGGGTCTACCATTTCCAATATAGACTTTAAAAATGTGAATATCGTGGGTACCTATGACTCGGCTGCGCTGGCACGCAATGCGGAAAATGCTCGAATCACAGATGTTTCTGTTCAGGGGAAAGTATCGGTAGTAGGCAACGCTTCTAACGTAGCGGGTCTAGTAGTTAATGGAACCAATACGCAAATTACCAATAGTTCCTTTACTGGTACCATCCTATCTAACAATCAACACATCAAAGCTTATAACGTAGGTGGTTTGGTTGCAAGCCTTAAAGGAGAAGAATCTCTTCTTAGCCAAAGTAAAGCAGATGTAACGATTATTAGTGGTGCTCGATCAAATGAACAACGTATTGGTGGTTTGGTTGGACGTCTAGAAAACAATGCTCGAATCACCAAATCTTATGTGACAGGAAAATTATATAATTCAACCACTAACGGTCAAATCGGTGGAGTGGTCGGCTCGAACTACTTCAATGGTTTAGTTGATAATGTTATCAGTAATGTTAGCGGTACAAATGTTTACAGTATTTCTGGGGATCAGGGATACAAAAACGACCGCATTACGCAAGCCTATAAAGTTGCCAAAAGTGAAACCTTGAAAAACGATCAGTTTATTACTTCTACTATTACTCAAGAAGAAATGGAAGAAAAACTGACTGCTATGGACATCACGACTAGCCTAGATGACACGAATCTAAATATGCGTTTTGTCGACTATGGTGAAGTAAACAATGCTCAATTTGACCGCGGATATTCTTACGCAAATATGGAGAAACTGCTTCCTTTCTACAATAAAGAAACCATTGTTTCGTTTGCTAACAAGATTCCGAAAGAGCATAAGTTGAACAAGGAGTACCTACTGGATGTTGTTCCGATGAAGGGTGACCAGATTATCACTGATATCCATAGCAATAAAACTGCAATCAATCGTTTGATGCTGCACTACATGGACAATACCATTGACTATCTAGAAATATCTTATCAGGGAGATTTCGTCAACCAGGGTATTGCTGAGTATAGGATGAAGGGATTAGACCTTCTTTATACTCCAGAAGCCTTCGTATCAGATTATACTAGCATTCTAAATCAAGTGTTGCCAGAGTTAAACAAGGTAGTTCTTGATTCGCCAGCTATGCGTACAGCTCTCGGAGTAGCCGCAGATACTTCTTTGGATGAACTATACTTAGACACTGCATTTACGCAAGTGAAAAGTAAGCTATCAGGTGAGCTTCGCAAAGTGCTGGCTATGGATAAGGCTATCAATACTGAAGGAGAAGTAGTTAAGGATTATCTTGTTAAGAAGATTCTTGCTGATAAAGAAGCTTTCCTATTGGGTCTGACTTACCTTAACCGTTGGTACAATATCAACTATGATACCTTTAATGTTAAGGACCTATCGGCTTACAAGATGGATTTCTACGGTAAAAATGACGTTTCGGTTCTTGATACAATCATTGCTTTAGGGAAATCAGGACTTGAGAATCTCAAGGCTAAGAACAACTATACAGCATATGATAATTCGCTCTCTGAAGCAACTGGCAAGCGAGGACTCTTCAATTACCTTGAAGGCTACCGTCAGCTCTTCCTACCATACAAGACCAATAATGAATGGCTCAAAACCAATACAAAAGCCTACATCGTTGAGGCTAAGTCCGATGTAGCAGAGGCTAGACAGCTTCAGGATGCAGCCGAGGGCAAGAGCAAGTACTCTGTCGGTGTTTATGACAAGATTACAGCAGATAATTGGGAACACAAGGGCATGCTCCTACCACTCTTGACCATGACTGAAAAAGGTGTCTATGCTATCTCTAATATGTCTACCCTCTCTATGGGGGCTTATGATCGCTATCGTCTGGATGCTAATAACAGAGTGCGCACAGACGCAGAACTAGTTGAATATGTCGAAGACCGTGTTAGAAAGTCAGCTGAATGGCAACGTGATCACTATGATTTCTGGTATAAGATTCTCAGTCCAGAAAGCAAGGACAAGCTCTTCCGTTCTGTTCTGGTTTATGATGGATTCTCATTGGTTGACAAGAATGGTCAAAAATACTGGGCTCCAGCTAATGATAAAAAATCTCTAGCTATGCAGGAGTTCTTCGGACCTGCTGGCAAGTGGTATCCAAGCAAGGGCTATAATGCCTATGCTACGGGTAGTGTAACCCACTTTGATGCTGCTAAATTGTTGGAAGACTATGGTAACTCAGTTTACACGCATGAGATGACCCATAACTCTGACGGTGCTATTTACTTTGAAGGATATGGTCGTCGTGAGGGACTAGGTGCGGAACTCTATGCTCGCGGACTCTTGCAGTCTTCGCCAAGCCCAGATGAACCAACTATTACGCTCAATACTCTCTTCAAGGTGGACAAGGATTCTAAGACACGTATGCATACCTATAATTTCAAGGAACGTGTTCAAAATGCAGCAGACCTTCAACACTATGTCCATGGTATGTTTGACATGATCTACACCTTGGATTATCTAGAAGGTACCTCTATGCTGAAGCAGAGTGATGATGCGAAACTTCAGTGGTTCAGAAAGATGGAGAATTACTATATTACAGATAAGTATGGTAAGGAGACTCATGCTGGTAACCAGACGAGAAGCTTCACTGCTGAAGAAATCAAGCAATTAAAGACCTTTAACTCTCTCATTGAAAATGATGTGATCACTCGTCGGGAGAATAAGGAAAGTGGGAAATATGGTCGAAATGGCTACCTCAGTCTCAGCCTCTTCTCACCAATTTACTCAGCCTTGAGCAATCCAAATGGAGCGCCAGGTGACGTTATGTTCCGTCGCACAGCCTATGAATTACTGGCAGCCAAGGGCTATCATGACGGATTTGTCCCTTATGTTTCTGGTCAGTACTCTCAGGAAGCCTTCGATGAAGGGATGAAAACGTGGGATGGATGGTCTGGAAGAGATGTCGGTCTCGTGACAGACCAGAAAGTCTTGGAAAATGTATTTAAAGGTGAATACACCTCTTGGGCAGCCTTCAAGAAGGCCATGTACAAGGAGCGGATTGATCAGCTGACCAAGCTGAAGCCAATTACCATTGAGTACGAGCTTAAAAATCCAAACAGTACCAAGAAAGTAACCATTCGTTCTTATGCAGAGATGCAGCAGTTGATGGACGCAGCCGTGGCAGAGGATGTACGCAACATTACCAATGCTACTAGCCGTGTCGAAGCTAGCTGGGTTAACCTGCTCAAGAAGAAGATTTACAATGCTTATCTTCGTGAGACAGACGACTTCAGGCAGTCTATTTTCAAGAAATAAGGAAACGATTCTGTTTGATTAAAATTTGAAAAATTCCTAGGTTTAAGGCTACCTAGGAATTTTTCTGTGGTTTCTCCATGATCTTGTTTGTGCATTCAATACCTGATTAGATAAGGATTTTGAAAGCGTAAATGAACTGAAAAGATTAGCAGTTTTTTGTGGCTATTATTTATAGCAAATAAATTGAATAATCTAGTAAATTTCGGTAGAATAGAGGGGATTCAAATCATGATGAAGGAAAGATTAGAAATGAAAAGAAGTTATTTAGGAGAAAAGCACCAACGTTTTTCATTGAGAAAAGTTTCGGTTGGTTTAGTTTCTGCTTTGGTAGGGGTTTTCTACCTTTTTAGTGGAGGAGGTTCTCTTGCAAGTGTAGCAGCCAGTGAACAGACGCCATCCGTCACAAAACAGATTCACTATAAGTATGTGACAGAAAGTGAGCTCACGGACCAAGAAAAGCAATTGGTAGTCAAAGAATTGCCACAGTTTGCTGAGGAAACAGATGATACTTACTATTTGATTTATCGTCCGACGAGACAGCTGCCTGCAACTGGTCACAGCCAACTCATTAGCTCAATTGCAGCAGGGGCAGGCATTGTGCTACTGGTCGTAGCGATTAAACTGGGCAGAGATGATCGCAAGAAACTTGCTTCATTCATGCTTTTGACCAGTCTAGGAAGTCAGCTGATTGCGCCAACTTCCTTGGCTTTGACAAATCAAATGCTGGCAGACTATAATCAGGAATTGACTGTACAGGTCGGGGAAACATTGCAATCCCCACTTACGATTGAAGGCTACCAATATGTAGGGTATTTGAAATCTCAAAAAGAAGTAAACTCTCCAGTTGATGGCAAGAAAGAGTTGAATCATTCGGCTCCTATTGATACTCCAGTCCAAACTTCGAACGGAAGCCAAGCGCAGGAAGAGTATCGTTCTCAGAAACCAAGTGATGCTCCTGTATTTGAACAACCAGAGTTAAAGGTTGATAGTAAAGATACCAGTCGTACAGAGATTATTCCTTTCCAAGTGGTGGAAGTAGAGGCGGATGATTTGCCGCAAGGTCAAACTGAGGTGATTCAGGCAGGGAAAAATGGTAGTCGTACCATCGTGACCCGCAGCTACTTTTTAAATGGTCAGGTGATCCATACAGAGGAGGTTTCCAATCAGGTAACGACTGAGCCGACTTCTGAGATTAGAAAAGTCGGAAGCAAGATCCCTTCTCCTACAAAACCAAGCCCAGGGGAGTCCGTTAGCGAGAAACCAACAGACGCTCCAATAAATGAAGTTCCAAGCTTAAACGTTGAAGAAAAAGATGTTACCACAACAGTGGCTGAACCCTACACTCGAGAACGAGTAGAGAGTGATAGCTTGCCAGTTGGCCAAATCAAGATAACTCAAGCTGGTCAAGATGGCGTGCGTACAATCGTCACCCGTCAGTACATGGTAGATGGAAAAGTAGAGAGAAGCCAGGAACTCTCTAACGAAGTGACGACTCCAGCGGTCTCAGAAATCGTAACAGTTGGAACAGGCCCTGTTAGCGAGAAACCAACAGACGCTCCTGTAAATGAAGTTCCAAGTCTAGAGGTTGAGGAAAAGGATGTTACTACGACGGTAGCAGAACCCTACACTCGAGAACGAGTAGAGAGTGATAGCTTACCAGTTGGCCAGACCAAGATAACCCAAGCTGGTCAAGATGGCGTCCGTACGATTGTCACCCGTCAGTACATAGTAGATGGCAAAGTAGAGAGAAGCCAGGAAATCTCCAACGAAGTGACGACTCCAGCGGTCTCAGAGATCGTAACGGTCGGAACAGCTCCTGTTAGCGAGAAACCAACAGACGCTCCTGTAAATGAAGTTCCAAGCTTAAACGTTGAAGAAAAGGACGTTACCACAACAGTGGCCGAACCCTATCCAACTAAGGAAGTGGAAAGTGCAGACCTGCCTTTGGGGCAAAGGGAAGTTAGCCAAGCTGGTCAAGAGGGCGTCCGTACGATTGTGACTCGTCAGTATTTAGTAGATGGAAAAGTCGAAAATACAGAGGAAATCTCTAACACTATCACAAAAGAAGCAGTTCCTCAGATTATCAAAGTCGGTACAAAACCAATTTCTACAAATGTGGATCACGCTCCTGTGGAACCAGAAAAAGGAACTCTCGACCTCGAACCCTTACACCAATTAGTGGAGGAGGCCGATAGCATTCAGAAAACGCATCAGTATTTCAATGATACCACTGCAGATCAAGAGTCTTATAAACAGGCAGTCGCAAATGCCCAAGCTCTCTTTGAGGCATCTCATGCTAGTCAAGAACAGGTTGATTCTTTGAAAAAAGCCCTTGAAACTGCTAAGAATAATTTAGACGGCCAACCTGTTGATAAGAAAACTCTTGGAGTTGAATTTGACATGAAGGATGTGACTCAGTCTACAGTTGCTTACCAGTATGCTGATGAACAAACCAAACTCCGCTATCGCCGTGCTCTAGATCAGGCCAAGCTCGTTTTGGACAATCCTTTCGCCAATCAAGCCTTGGTCGATCAAGTTCGGACGGATCTCGAGGCCGCTCGTCAAGCTCTGGATGGTGTCAAGAGAAAACCAACCCTCTCTCTAGTCCGTGTCGAGAAGGAAGAAGACAAACGCCAAGTTTCTCTTAGCTATCACTTGACGGATGCTACAGCTAGCTATCAATCAGCCAAAGTGCAGCTATACAAGGGTGAAACGTTAATTAAGGAAGTCGACCTTGTGGATCTCACTCAAAAATTGACGCTTGATGACTTGGACTACTATACTCCTTATACCCTCAAAACTGTCATGAAATATGACCTGGGTCAAGGGGAACAAACTAGTATAGAGGATCAACGTCCAGTTCAGCTAGATTATAAGAAGGTTGAAATCAAAGATATTGATCGTATCGAACTGTACGGTAAAGATGGTAGTCGCTACCGACGTTACCTATCCCTGTCGGAAGTGCCGTCTGATTTGGACAACTACTATGTCCGCATTCAGTCAGACAAGTTCAAGGATATGCTCTTACCTGTTACTAAGATTACAGATAAGGGCAATGCCTATTCCGTAACGGTATCAGCTAATCAGCTCGTCGAGGGAGAAGGGGATCATTATCGTCCAGATTACTCTTTTGAACTGCCGAAAACGCCTCTTAGTCAAGAAGGTGTCTATACGTCCTTCAAAGCGCTCGTAGAGGCCATGAAGTCAAACCCGACTGGAAACTTCACATTAGGAGCGGATGTTTCAGCAGATGAACTCCAGTTGGAACAGTCTGCGACAAGCTATGTACCAGAAGAATTTTCAGGTAGCCTAACTAGCCGAGTGGATGGCAAAGATTATACCATCTACAACTTGGCAAAACCACTCTTTGCAACCTTGAAAAATGCCACCATCCAGCAACTGACCTTGAAATCGACTGCAGTTACAGGCAAGGATTCTATAGGGGCCTTGGCTAGCAACGCTCAGAACGCAACGATTACGGATGTTTCTGTAAGTGGTAGTCTATCTGGGAACAAGCATATCGGTGGACTCGTAGGAGTTGCCCAAAACACAAAACTAACCAATGTTGCCTTTAAAGGATCCATCACCAGCACCCAAGATGGAGGGCAGGAGTACAATATTGGTGGCCTGGTCGGTAATTTCCACGGCAACCAATCACTGGCGCAGAAGAGTCAGGCAGATGTATCTATCCAAGTAACGGGTAGAAACGGAGACCAGCGTGTTGGAGGCTTGATTGGTCGCTTGCAAAATGGAGCTAGATTAGAAACTTCTTATGTGAGTGGTTCTATCCAGAATGGAGGTCATTCTGGCCAAGTCGGTGGAGCAATCGGGTCTACTTGGAACAATGGACAGGTCCGAAATGTCTTGACCAGTGTCAAGGTTCAAAATGGTCATGCGATGACAGGAGATCCCTATCCTGAGGCTTCTGTTCGGGACTCTTATGTTCTTGAAGGAACTACAGCAAATCGAAAAGATGAGCGTTTTGTCCGTTCTATTTCAGAGGCCGATGCGCAAGCCAAACGTCAGTCCTTTAGAATCACTTCGAACTTGACGGACCAAGAGCCATTGCAGCAAGCTTACCAGCATCAAACAGACTATAGTCGAGTGAGGGGAGCTCAGGAGTCCAGAAAGCAAGCCTACGAAAATGTAGAAAAACTATTACCATTCTACAACAAAGACTTCATCGTTCATACAGCTAACCAATTAGCTGAAGATGATAAACTCAACAAAGTAGCCCTGCTAGATGTGGTTCCGATGAAAGATGAGACACTGATAACAGATGTCAACAGCCATAAGGGTGAAATCAATAGACTGATGTTGCATTATGCAGATAAGACGATCGCTTATCTTGATCTGACCTACAAGGGTGATTTTGCCAATGGCCAGATTGCAGAATATAGCATTGCTGATAAGAATTTACTCTATACGCCAGAAGTCTTCCTATCTGACTACCAGTCTATTAAAGAGAGTGTCTTGGATGAACTCAAATCTGTGACCTATGACTCGGCTGCAGTGCGTAAAGTATTAGGGATTGGTGAAACAGCTTCCTTAGATGATCTTTATCTGGAAAAAGCCTTTGAACAAATCAAAGCTGAACTAGGTCAGGAGCTCCTCAAGGTACTTTCAGTTGACAAGTCGATCAACACCCTAGGCCCTGCCGTAGCGGATGCGATTAGCCAAAAAATTCTGAAGAACAAAGAGGCCTTCATGCTTGGTCTGACCTATCTCAACCGATGGTACAATGTCAACTATGGAACTTTCAATACCAAAGATCTTAATGCCTATAAGTTTGATTTCTTTGGCAATCAAGCAGCTTCGACACTGGATACTATCATCGCTCTCGGGAACTCTGGAATGGGCAATCTTCGAGCCCAAAACAACTTCAATGCCTACCGACAATCTCTAGCCAAGGAAAAAGGCAAAGGAGACCTCTTTGCTTACTTAGAAAGTCTGCGTGAACTCTTCTTGCCACACAAAACCAACAGTGAATGGTTCAAGGAAAATACTAAGGCTTATATCGTAGAGGCTCGTTCAAGTCTGCCAGAAATTCAGGCTAAGCAAGACAATGCAGATCGTAAGAGTAAGTATACAATCAAGGTCTACGACAGACTGACTCAGGGAGATTGGGGCTTCAAGCAAATGGTCCTCCAACTTCTGACCTTACCTGAAAGAGATGTCTATATCATCAGCAATATGTCGACCATTGCCTTTGGTAGCTTTGGAGGCTACAGGAAAGAAGGTGGCAGAGTTCTCTCAGGTGAGGAACTCCATCGACACGTTGAAAAACTTGTGGATCAATCAGCTGAATGGCAACGAAACCACTATGACATGTGGTACAACATTCTAAGTCCAAACAGGAAAGACACTCTATTCAGACGGGTGATCGTTACAGACGGTTTCTTTCTTTATAATGATAAAGGCCAGCAATATTGGGCTCCGCGTAATGATAAGACCTCAGTTGCTATGTACAATTTCTTTGGCCCTGCTGGCAAATATCACGGAGACAATGGACTAGGAGCCTTTGCCAATGGTTATGAAGTCTTCTACGTCTATGACCAGATGCTGGGAGCTTCTGGAACCATGGTCTATACCCATGAAATGACCCACAACTCGGATGGTTCTATCTATTTTGAAGGACATGGTCGTCGTGAGGGTGAAGGACCTGAGAGTTTTGCTACAGGAATGTTAGAGTCTGTAACCAATGTTAGCGAAAAAGGTCTCGTGCTCAATAGCTTCTATCAGGGAGATAAAGATTCGACCACACGTTACCATACCTATGATCCTGTTGCCCGATTCTCCTCAGCAGATGCTCTTCGCGACTACATGCATGGAGTCTTTGATGTACTGAACCTTCTGGATTATGTAGAAGGGGATATTGTTACTGGAGTTCTAACTGATCAACAGAAAATGAAATGGTACCGTAAGGCTGAAAATTATAAATTTGAGAATACGTCTTATGGTAAACAAGCTCACGCTGATGATCGAATTGTCCCTATAACTGCCGAAGAAGCAGCCAAACTAAAATCTGTCGATGCTCTGGTTGACCATAATATCATTGGTCGTCGCGATGGTTGGGATACAGCTAGCTTTGGACGAAATGGCTACTATGTCATCAATATGTTTGCTTCCTTCTATGCAGCTCTGGACAATCCAACTGGTGCACCTGGTGGGCTTATGTTCCGCCGTAGAGCCTATGAATTGCTCGGAGACAAAGGTTACCAGCAAGGATTTGTCCCATATGTATCTGGTCAATACGCTGGCCAAGCCCTCAAAGAAGGAAACAAGACCTACTCAATCTGGAACAGAGGAGATGTCGGAGTAGTTGGAGATGATCTGATCCTTAAAAATCTCTACGGTAGTCAGTATGAATCATGGAAGGATTTGAAGAAAGCTATGCTAAATGAGCGATACAACAAGGCTCAAAACTTCCTTCGCCCCATCACTATCGAGTTTGAAGCAGGAAAATTAGATAGCAAACGACAAATTACGATTTCTTCTTATGAGGAATTACAAGATTATATGTACTTAGCAGTACTAGCGGATGCCTCAGCTAAGAACATTGATCGTGCCTTATCAGACAGTTCCAAGAGTAGCGTCGCCCAACTCAAGTATCGTATTTTCAACGCTTATCTACGTGCCACAGATGATTTCAGACAGTCTATCTTTGAAAGATAAGCTTTTTGCAAAGATAGATACGGAAAAAGAAGATCCAAGTGATCTTCTTTTTTTAGGTGAATGGCTTGCTCAGTGGAGAAGACGAATGAATTTACAAACAAATTGATACATGACAGAGTTCTTAGTCTAAATGTCTGGAGAGAAATTTGAAATCATTCACCATCTAGTATACTCATTTTGAAATTTCTTTTGTTTTTCATGAAAATGTGATAAAATGATAGTTGTAAAAATTTTTTAAGGAGATTCGGATGAAAACAAAAACACTTGCTCGCGTAAATGCGATTTTTGGTCTTATTTCAGGTATCGTCTTGCTGTTGGCACCTCTTGTTATGTTTATGATAGCTGTTGGGGCTGCTGCGGCGACGGAGGACTCTGATGCAACAGTTGGTATATTGACGATTTTTTCAATCATTTTGGCATTGGTAAAAATTGCTGTCTTGGTTTTAGGAATTGTGTCTATTGTATATTACAAGGACGATAAGCGTGTGACTCCTGCACCGTCTGTTTTGTTTATCGTGGGTGGTTCTGTTGGATTGATCCCATTCTTGGGATGGGTAGGAGGAATTCTGACAATCATTGGTGGATCCCTCTATTTTGGACTTTTGAAAAAATTCGAGATTCAAGAATAATGACTTTTTGTTAGGAATATTTTCAAATAAGAGAAGGCGATTAGCCTTCTTTTTTTGTCATCAACGACAGATAAATTTTACAGGATAAATAAGCTTTAACATTCGTGAAATCTAAAGCATTTATTTGAGACAAGGAAGTATTTTTATAGTATAATGGTGGATGTGAAATACCTATATCAAAATATAATACTAGTTATTTTCTTGATAGAGGTTGAAAAGTTGAGAGGATATAGAATGAAAAAGATTTTTGGAGAGAAGCAGCATCGTTTCTCCTTACGAAAATTAGCAATTGGACTTGTGTCAGCTTCGATTTCAAGCCTATTTTTTGTGTCCGTTGCGAGTAGTGGGACCGTATTTGCTCAAGAAAATGCAGCTGTTCACTACAAATATGTGACGGAAACGGAGCTGAGTGGGCAAGAAAAGGACTTGATTGTCAAGGATATTCCGAAAATTGCTGAAGATAGTGAGAGTACCTATTATCTAGTCTACCGTATGGATGAGAAAGCTCAGCTAGGTCAGTTGCCCAATACAGGTGGGCAGAATAGCCTTACTAGCGTTTTATCAGGTGGAGTTCTGGCTTCGATTGGTTTCCTTATTTTTGTCGTATCGAAAAAGAAAGGCAAAAAGAAGGCTCTCTTGAAAGTTGTCTTGATAACAGGGATGGGCAGTGGTTTGGCTTCTTCAGTTCAGGCTATTGAAAATCAACTTTTGCTCCAGTACAATCAGGAATACCAATTATCCCAAGGAGATAGTCTGCCTTTGCCACGTGCCTTATCAGGTTATACTTATCTAGGCTATATTAAGCAAGACAAAGAGATTAATCAGCAAGAAACTGCTGCTAGGGATCAGAAACTTGACTATACTGTTCAACCTCATTTCCAAGCAAACGAAGGTGGACAAAGGGCAGGAGATGAGCAGAAAGCTCCATCTCCTACACTCCCTGCTGAAAAACCAATCCCTTCTCAAGATTCATCCGATCTAAAACCGTCTGGTCTTGCTAGTGTGGATCCTCAGGATGAAGTCTTGGCTGGTCGCGTGAATAAACCAGAGCTCCTATACAAGGACCAAGAAATTGTAACCAAACTAGATGTTTCAGAAGTGGTGCAGGAAAATCCAGAACTAACTGAGGGAACCATCCATGTCAAACAAGAAGGTCGTGCTGGGAAGAAGGTCGAACTCGTTCGCATTTTCACTGTTGAAAACCAAGAAATTTCTAGGGAAGTTCTCTCAACTAAAGTAGAAGAAGCTTTGCCACGTATAGTAGAGAAAGGGACTAAGAAGGCAGTAGCTGCAAGTGAAGCACCTCAGTCTGCAAAAAAGGGAGAGCCTGAGACGCAGGCTCCATTACCAGAATATACAGGCGAGCAAGCGGGAGCGTTTGTAGCCCCAGAGACAGCTGAAAGACCAGAATATACAGGTACCCAAGCAGGAGCAGTCGTTGAACCCGAGCAAGTCGCTCCATTGCCTGAGTATCAGGGAACTCTAGCTGGTGCCATCGTTGAGCCGGAAAAAGTTGAGCCAGAGGTTGGGGGTGTCCAGTCAGGGGATTTGGTGGAACCAGAAACGACTGAGAAACCAGCCTATACAGGCGAGCAGTCTGGAGCAATCGTAGAACCTGAACAAGTGACGCCAACACCAGAGTATACAGGAACTCAAGCTGGAGCGATTGTTGACCCTGAGATAGCTGAAAAACCAGAATATACAGATACTCAATCAGGTGCGATTGTGGAACCTGAGACTCAATCTTCCTTACCAGAATATACAGGAACTCAAGCAGGAGCCATCGTTGAACCGGAACAAGTCGCTCCTCTTCCAGAATATACTGGCAATACCGAGCAAGTAAAACCGGAAACTCCGACAGAAAAACCAAAAGAAAAAGATCCAGAGAAGACGCTTGAGCTAAGAAACGTTTCGGATCTGGAGTTGTATAGTCAGACCAATGGCACTTACAAACAACACGTTTCTTTAGACGGTGTTCCAAGTAATCCAGACACTTACTTTGTCAAGGTTAAATCTTCGTCATTTAAAGATGTCTATCTACCAGTCGCTTCAATAACGGCTGAAACGAAAGATGGTCAGACAGTTTATAAAATTACAGCCAAGGCCGAGAAACTCCAGCAAGAGCTAGAAAATAAATATGCTGACAATTTCACCTTCTACCTAGCTAAGAAGGCTAGAGAGGAAACGACAACCTTTACTTCCTTTAGCAACCTGGTCAATGCTATCAAGCAGAATCTCTCTGGAACCTATCATTTAGCAGCTAGCTTGAACGCCAACGAAGTAGAGTTGGGACCTGATGAAAGATCCTATATCAAAGGCACCTTTACTGGTCAGTTGATCGGTGAAAAAGATGGCAAGCAGTATGCTATTTATAACTTGAAAAAGCCTCTATTTGAAACCTTGAGTGGCGCTAAAGTAGAAAAATTAAGTCTGAAAAATGTCTCCATTTCAGGGAAAGATGATATTGGTTCACTGGCCTATGAAGCCCAGAATGGCACAAAGATTCAGCAAGTTCACGTCGATGGTGTTCTGGCTGGTGAACGTGGTATCGGTGGTTTGCTGGCTAAGGCGGACCAATCAAGCATCACAGAGAGCAGTTTCAAGGGAAG
The DNA here is from genome assembly GCF_029691405.1 of Streptococcus sp. D7B5. Lineage (NCBI taxonomy): Bacteria > Bacillati > Bacillota > Bacilli > Lactobacillales > Streptococcaceae > Streptococcus > Streptococcus sp. D7B5. The sequence goes on along the minus strand of NZ_CP121467.1, from coordinate 876,423 downwards.
AATTATCAACACTTATGAAACGACTGCTGCCTACAATATCGGTGGTCTGGTCGGTCATTTGACAGGAAACAGGGCTTTGCTGACGAAGTCAAAAGCGACAGTAGCCATTTCATCCAACACAAATAGTTCAGATCAGACTGTGGGTGGTCTTGCAGGTCTAGTAGACCGAGATGCGAAAATCCAGCATAGCTATGCTGAGGGGGATATCAACAATGTCAAACACTTTGGTAGAGTTGCGGGAGTAGCAGGCTATTTGTGGGACCGAACTTCTAATCTAGAAAAGCATGCTGGAAGTTTGACCAATGTCCTCAGCGATGTCAATGTAACCAACGGAAATGCCATCACTGGTTACCACTATAATGATATGAAGGTGAAGGACACATTCAGCAGCAAGGCCAACAGAGTCTACAATGTCACCTTGGTCAAGGATGAGGTCGTCAGCAAGGAATCCTTTGAAGAAAGAGGAACAATGCTAGATGCTTCCCAAATTGAAAGCAAAAAAGCAGTCATCAATCCTCTCACTCTACCAACAGTGGAGCCCCTCTCAACAAGTGGCAAGAAGGACAGTGACTTTTCTAAGGTGGCCCATTATCAAGCTAAGCGCGCCTTGGCTTATAAGAATATTGAAAAATTACTACCTTTCTACAACAAGGCAACCATCGTCAAATACGGAAATCTGGTCAATGAGAACAGTCTTTTGTATCAAAAAGAAGTCTTGTCAGTAGTTATGATGAAGGATAACCAAGTCATCACAGACATTGTTTCAAACAAACAGACTGCAAACAAACTCTTGCTGCACTACAAGGACCATTCATCTGAGAAAATCGATCTCAAGTACCAGGCTGATTTTGCCAAATTAGCGGAATATAGTCTAGGAAATACGGGTCTTCTCTATACACCAAACCAATTCTTGTATGACCAAAGCTCTATCATCAAACAAGTCTTACCTGAATTGCAGCAGGTGGACTACCATTCAGAAGGCATCAGAAAGACGCTCGGTATTTCTCCAAACGTCAAGCAAACTGAGCTCTATCTAGAGGACCAGTTCGCCAAAACCAAGGAACATCTGGAAGACAGTTTGAAGAAACTCTTGTCAGCGGACGCTGGACTGGCTGGTGACAACCAAGTTACCAAGGGCTATCTTGTAGATAAAATCAAACGCAATAAGGAAGCCTTGCTACTTGGTTTGACATATCTGGAACGTTGGTATAACTTCAGCTACGGTCAAGTAAACGTCAAAGACCTGGTTCTGTACCACCTGGACTTCTTTGGTAAGGGAAATGCTTCACCACTAGATACTCTGATTGAGTTGGGTAAATCTGGTTTTAACAATCTTCTAGCTAAGAACAACGTTGATACTTATTCTATTAGTTTAGCCAGCCAGCATGGAACGACAGATTTGTTTAGTACACTGGAACATTACCGAAAAGTCTTTCTACCAGAGAAAAGCAACAATGACTGGTTTAAATCAGAGACTAAGGCTTACATCGTCGAAGAAAAATCCACTATCGAAGAGGTGAAAACTAAGCAAGGACTAGCTGGCACCAAATATTCTATCGGTGTTTATGATCGCATCACGAGTGCCACTTGGAAATACCGCAATATGGTCTTGCCTCTCCTAACCTTGCCAGAGAAATCAGTATTTGTCATCTCAACTATGTCTAGTTTAGGATTTGGAGCCTATGATCGCTACCGCAATAGCGAGCATAAAGCGGGCAAGGCTCTCAATGATTTTGTAGAAGAAAATGCACGTGAAACAGCCAAACGTCAGCGTGATCACTACGATTATTGGTATCGCATTTTAGATAATGAGGGACGTGAAAAACTCTATCGTACGATTCTCCTTTATGATGCCTATAAGTTTGGTGATGACACAACCTCTGGAAAAGCTACAGTGGAGGCTAAGTTTGATAGCTCCAATCCAGCCATGAAGAATTTCTTTGGCCCAGTTGGTAATAAGGTAGTGCACAATCAGCATGGAGCCTACGCAACAGGAGATGGCGTCTACTATATGTCTTACCGTATGCTAGACAAGGATGGAGCCATTACGTATACCCATGAAATGACCCATGATTCGGATCAGGATATCTACCTTGGTGGCTATGGTCGAAGAAGTGGCTTGGGACCAGAGTTCTTTGCAAAAGGTTTATTGCAAGCCCCTGACCAACCAAGTGACGCAACCATTACCATCAACTCCATCTTGAAACACTCAACATCAGATAGTACAGAAGGATCTCGTCTGCAAGTCTTGGATCCGACAGAAAGATTCCAAAATGCAGCAGATCTTCAAAACTATGTTCACAACATGTTTGACCTCATCTACATGCTGGAATATCTCGAAGGCCAGTCAATCGTTAAGAAACTGAATGTTTACCAGAAAATGGCGGCTCTCAGAAAAATTGAGAACAAGTATGTGAAAGATCCAGCAGATGGAAATGAGGTTTATGCCACTAACGTAGTCAAAGAATTGACAGCAGAAGAGGCCCAAAAATTGACCAGCTTTGAGAGTTTGATTGACCATAACATCTTGTCAGCTCGTGAGTACCAGTCTGGCGACTATGAACGAAATGGCTACTATACCATTAAACTCTTTGCCCCAATCTATTCAGCTCTCAGCAGTGAGAAAGGCACGCCAGGGGACCTTATGGGACGTCGGATCGCTTACGAACTTCTGGCTGCCAAAGGCTTTAAGGATGGAATGGTACCTTATATCTCAAATCAATACGAAGAAGCTGCCAAACAAAAAGGTAAAACTATCAATCTCTATGGTAAAGAACGCGGATTGGTGACAGATGATCTTGTACTGGACAAGGTATTTGAAGGCAAGTATTCATCTTGGGCTGCCTTTAAGAAAGCCATGTATAAAGAACGTGTGGATCAGTTTGGAAACTTGAAGCAGGTGACCTTTAAAGATCCGACAAAACCATGGCCAAGTTATGCGACAAAGACCATCAATAGTGTGACTGAATTGCAAGCCCTCATGGACCAAGCTGTGCTACAGGATGCAGTGGCTCCTCGTTGGAGTGACTATAAGCCAGAGATTGACAGTGCAGTTCATAAGTTGAAGAGAGCAATCTTTAAGGCTTATCTTGACCAAACAAAAGACTTCAGAACCTCTATTTTTAAGAAATAAGGGTTGGAAAATGAAAAGGGAGGATCGACAGATCTTCTCTTTTGATGTTTGGCTGTCTGACAGCTGGTAGGCGATTTGTTTGTGTCTGAGAAGGTCTTTTGTTTCTAAGGCAAATATGGTAGAATGATAGCTACGAGAGAAGGAGGTTTTTATGGAGAGAGATAGATTGGTTCGGCTCAACTGGAAACTGGGTATGGTGGCAGGAATAACTTTACTTTTGGGGCCTGTCCTACGATTTTTGCTATCCTATAGTGGGGCCCTCATCTATAAAGATCCTTCAAAGATGCTGGTCGTCACGGTTGCCTTTTCCTTGCTCCTGACATTTTTTAAAATTCTGGTAATCGCATTAGGTACTTTTATGCTAATCTATTTCGAAGAAGATCAACAACTTCGAAAGTTGCCTTCTATTTTATATATCATTGGTGGCGTGATGGGATTTCTTTCAGCGACCGAGTGGATAGGAGGATTTCTAATCATTAAAGGAGCTGTTTCTTTTGCTAAATTTTTGAAAGAAGTCCGTGGACTTGTCTGATAATTTAGTGAAACAATCCGTTGGAGGGTTGTTTTTTTCATTTAAAGAATGATCTGGCGAAAGAATATGTTAGCAAAATGCTTTTTTTATAAGAAAACATGATGTAATACAACTTGAAAAAATAAAAGGAGAATATTATGAAACAATCTTTCATTACATCGTATTTAACGTTCTATTTAAAAGCTTCCATTGCTTTAGAGGGAGTCTTTATAAAAACTTCTAGCTCTAATACTATTTTAAAAGTTATTTCACTGGGTTCTCAAAATAAAACAATTCCTGTTGATCATGTTGCAAGTGTAGATAGTTCATTTCGTCTTGATTTCAAATCATTTGCTTGGGGTATAATTTTCGCTCTTATTGGCCTTTCAATGATGCAAAATTCATTTATCGGAGGATTGATATTAGCGGCTTATGGTGTATTAACAGTACTAAGTGCTTTTCAAACTCTACTAGTTTTGCATCTTACTTCTGGTGGAACACATGTTGTCAGTGTGGTAGTATTTGAAAAAGCTAATCTTGAAAATTGCAAAGAAACAATTGAAGGTCTCATTCATAATCGTTACAATGATACTAATGTAACTTAGAATACTGATCGTTTAATTGATGCTTTAAATAACAAATAATTGCAATTGTTTCTTGATTGAATATCGCGAATTAATAATGACTAGATGAGAGGACACTGTTCTCTCTTTTTAATTGATTTTAACTAGCTTTTTTGTGAAAAATTGTGTAAAATAGAATAGATAAACGAGGGAAACCTCGAAAAATAAAAGGAGAATCCATCTAATGGTAAAATTGGTTTTTGCTCGCCACGGTGAGTCTGAATGGAACAAAGCTAACCTTTTCACTGGTTGGGCTGATGTTGATTTGTCTGAAAAAGGTACACAACAAGCGATTGACGCTGGTAAATTGATCAAAGAAGCTGGTATCGAATTTGACCAAGCTTACACTTCAGTATTGAAACGTGCGATCAAAACAACAAACTTGGCTCTTGAAGCGGCTGACCAATTGTGGGTTCCAGTTGAAAAATCATGGCGCTTGAACGAACGTCACTACGGTGGTTTGACTGGTAAAAATAAAGCTGAAGCTGCTGAACAATTTGGTGATGAGCAAGTTCACATCTGGCGTCGTTCATACGATGTATTGCCTCCAAACATGGATCGTGATGATGAGCACTCAGCTCACACTGACCGTCGTTACGCTTCACTTGACGACTCAGTTATTCCAGATGCTGAAAACTTGAAAGTGACTTTGGAACGTGCCCTTCCATTCTGGGAAGACAAAATCGCTCCAGCACTTAAAGATGGTAAAAACGTATTCGTAGGAGCTCACGGTAACTCAATCCGTGCCCTTGTAAAACACATCAAACGCTTGTCAGACGACGAAATTATGGACGTGGAAATCCCTAACTTCCCACCATTGGTATTCGAATTTGACGAAAAATTGAACGTCGTTTCTGAATACTACCTTGGAAAATAATCTATAAACAGAAAGCCTAGGATTCCTAGGCTTTTTTGTATCTAAGTTTAAAAAAGGGCAATTTAGCTAATTGAAAAAGTATAAAATGAGAGGATAGAGATTATGCTGTAGCAGGTTGTATGAATTAATCTTCTTTTGATGCGTAGCTCCAGTATTCGTAGTTATAGGTTGATAAAATCATATCCGTGATTTCTTCTGGTTCTTCTTGAGCTCCCCCAGCAATCCAAAGAGAAATAATTCCTTCAATACTTGATAAGAAGATTTCCAAAGCGTATTTGTGAGGAATTTGGAAGTTTTCTGATAAGAAATGACGAGTCTTTTCTTTTTGATTTTCAGTTAGAATAATGCTACTTAGAAATTCACGAATTGCACCACGAAAGTCTATGTAATGACTTTGGGACAAGGCGTTGATAAGGCGTTCGTTCGAACGTAATATATAAAAGTTGGCTAACATAAACTTTCTAGGCGATTCTCTTTCTTTTTCTAAAAAAATGTAGAGCTGGGAAATAATTTCACTTTTAAAACTGTCAATCATTTGATATTTATCTTCATAGTGTAGATAGAAAGTTCCCCTATTAATCCCTGCGCGTTTGCAGAGCTTACTAATTGATATATTTTCAAATTTCTCCTCTGATAGCAACTGAATCAAAGCTTCCTTGATGTCTTCCTTAGTAGTAGTTTTTCGTTTCTGAACCATTTTTTCTTCCTTTTTCTTAAATCAACACTTTGTTGATTTTTGATTATTGCTTTTTGATTTAGCCCATTATATAATATTTGTGATTTAGAATCAACATATTGTTGATTTAAGGAAACGAGCTTTGAAAAGGAGATGAATGATATGGCTTATATTGAAATGAAACACAGCTACAAGCGTTACCAGGTTGGAGATACGGAGATTGTGGCTAATCGTGATGTGAATTTTGAAATTGAAAAAGGGGAGTTGGTCATTATCCTTGGTGCTTCAGGTGCTGGAAAATCAACCATTCTCAATCTCCTAGGAGGTATGGATACCAATGATGAGGGGGAGATTTGGATTGATGGTGTTAATATCGCTGACTACAATTCCCACCAACGAACAAACTATCGTCGAGATGATGTGGGCTTTGTTTTTCAGTTTTACAATCTAGTCTCCAATCTGACAGCCAAGGAAAATGTGGAATTGGCCTCAGAAATTGTGACAGATGCCTTGGATCCTGAGCAGGTCTTGACAGACGTAGGTCTGGCTCATCGCCTCAATAACTTTCCAGCCCAGCTTTCTGGAGGGGAGCAACAGCGAGTGTCCATTGCACGCGCTGTAGCCAAGAATCCCAAAATCCTCCTTTGTGATGAACCGACAGGTGCCTTGGATTATCAGACAGGGAAGCAAGTCTTGAAAATTCTCCAAGACATGTCTCGTCAAAAAGGAGCGACGGTGATTATCGTGACCCACAATGGCGCGCTAGCCCCTATTGCAGATCGCGTGATTCATATGCGTGATGCCACGGTTAAGAGTGTGACGATTAATGAGAATCCACAGGATATCGATATATTGGAGTATTAGCATGAAAAAAACATATCGGAAAGACCTATTTCAGTCAGTGACGACTTCAAAGGGACGCTTTGTTTCTATCTTGACCTTGATGATGCTGGGTTCTTTAGCCCTAGTAGGTCTTAAAGTAGCCAGTCCAAACATGGAACGCACGGCAGGGGATTATCTCCGTAAAGCCAATACCCTGGATCTGGCCGTAATAGCTGATTATGGGTTGGACAAAGAAGACCAAGACGAACTAAAGACCCTTCAAGGAGCAAGTGTTGAGTTTGGCTATATGGCAGACCTAACCGTTGAAAATGGTGAGGAAGCAGTTCGACTTTATTCCAAACCAGAGAGCATTTCAACCTTTCAAGTGACAGAAGGGCGACTGCCAGAAGCTGATGAGGAAATTGCCCTAGCCGACTTCTGGAAAGACCGCTATCAGATTGGGCAGACCATTACCTTTACTAAGAAAGAAGAAAAGTCCATCGTAAAATCCCAAACTTTTACAATTACTGGATTTGTTCAGTCGGGTGAGATGCTTTCTAAAGAAGATTTAGGAAGTGCTAGTAGTGGAAATGGTAACTTGACTGGCTATGGAGTAATTTTACCCAGTCAGTTTGACTCAGATGTTTATAGTATTGCGCGTGTGCGCTATAACGATTTAAAAAATCTGGATACTTTTTCATCAGACTATAAGACCAAACGAGCCCAACATCAGGAAGAGTTGCAAGACTTACTTGCTGATAATGGTCAAAAAAGATTGGCAAGTATCAAATCAAATGGGCAAAAGAGCTTGGAAGAGGGCAAAGAACAGCTCCAAACTGCTGAAAGCAACCTTGAAAATGGCAAGAGTCAGTTAGAGCAGGCCGAAAGTCGCTTGAAAACGCAAGAAGAACAAGCGACCGCTTTACCAGAACCGCAAAAGAGTCAAATCGAGGGACAGCTGACAAAAGCTAAGGAAGAACTGGCGACAAAAAAAGAAAAACTGGCTCAGACAGAGAGTGATCTAACTAAGGAAAAAGAGAAGCTTGAACAGCGTCAGAAAGAGCTTGATGAACTGGCAGAGCCGAAATACCACGTATACAATCGCCAAACCATGCCAGGTGGTCAAGGCTACCTCATGTACAGCAATGCATCATCAAGCATTCGTTCAGTCGGAAATATCTTCCCAGTGGTGCTATATATGGTCGCTGCAATGGTGACCTTTACAACGATGACTCGCTTTGTAGATGAAGAACGCACCAATGCAGGTATTTTCAAGGCCTTGGGTTACCGCAACCGAGATATTGTTGCCAAGTTTGTCCTCTATGGTTTTCTTGCAGGAACTGTGGGAACCATTATAGGAACACTTCTTGGACATTATCTTCTTGCAGGGGTGATTTCAGATGTTATAACAGCTGGGATGGTTGTTGGAAAAAGTCACGAGTATTTCTATTGGTCTTATAGTATCCTTGCCCTAGCCTTGAGTTGGGTATCTAGTGTTTTGCCGGCTTATCTGGTGGCGCGAAGGGAGTTGCACGATGAAGCAGCCCAACTCTTACTTCCCAAACCTCCCGTTAAGGGATCAAAGATTTTGCTGGAACGACTGAGCTTTATTTGGAGTCGTTTGAGTTTTACTCATAAGGTTACGGCAAGAAATATCTTTCGTTATAAGCAACGGATGCTGATGACCATTTTTGGAGTTGTAGGTTCAGTTGCTCTCTTATTTGCTGGTCTTGGTATTCAGTCATCTGTGGGAGGAGTTTCCGAACGCCAATTTGAACAAATCCAGCAATACCAGATGATTGTAGCAGAAAAGAGCAGTGCAACGGAGCAAGAAAAAGCAGATCTGGAAAGTGCCTTGCAAGCTGAATCGATCCACGCTTATCAAAAGATTTACTCTAAATCCATTGAAAAAGATTTCAAAGGAAAAGCAGGACTTCAAACCATCACCATGATGGTTACTAGTGGAGAAGACTTCAATCCCTTTATCACATTAGAGGAAAATGGGCGAGAGTTGCAGGTCACTAATGGAGCGGTCGTGAGTCAAAAATTAGCCCAATTAGCAAGTGTTACGGTTGGAGACAAGCTGGAGCTTGACGGGAAGGAAATCAAGGTTGCGGCTATTTCTGAAAACTATGTTGGACACTTTGTTTATCTAAACCGTGCGACTTACGAACAAGTCTATGGAACCAGTCCGCAAGACAATACCTACCTAGTAAAATTAAAAGACCCAACACCTTCCAATACGGAGAAAGAAGCGGCTACTTTCATGGGAAAAGCTGCTGTTTCTGGGGTCGTCCAAAATGCAACGGCTATCCATCTCTTTGAATCTGTAGCCAATTCTCTCAATAAAACCATGGCAATCCTTGTCCTTGTTTCCGTCTTACTAGCCATTGTCATTCTTTACAATCTCACCAATATCAATGTGGAAGAACGTATCCGTGAACTTTCCACTATTAAGGTTCTTGGTTTCCATAATAAAGAAGTGACTCTCTATATCTACCGCGAGACTATGGTGCTGTCCCTTGTGGGAATTGCTCTCGGTTTGGTAGCCGGCCACTATTTACATCAATTTTTGATTCAAATGATTTCACCGGCCACCATACTTTTTTATCCTCAGGTCAGCTGGGAAGTCTATGCTCTTCCAATCGTCGCAGCGACTGTAATCTTAGCCTTATTAGGCCTATTTGTTAATCACCGCTTGAGAAAAGTGGATATGCTCGAAGCCTTGAAATCAGTAGAGTAATTCAAGGTTTTAAACAGTAAATCAGTTGACAAAGTCTCTGCTTCTTGGTAGAATAAGAACTGTCGTAAAGACAAATAACTTCTTCTTGGTTACAGGCATGCCAACCTGTCACTCGGATGAAGCCAAATAAAAAGGAGAAACATCATGGCAATCTCAAAAGAGAAAAAAAATGAAATCATCGCACAATATGCACGTCACGAAGGTGATACAGGTTCAGTAGAGGTTCAAGTTGCTGTCCTTACTTGGGAAATCAACCACCTTAACGAACACATCAAACAACACAAAAAAGACCACGCTACTTACCGTGGATTGATGAAGAAAATCGGTCGCCGTCGTAACTTGCTTGCATACTTGCGTAAAAACGACGTTAACCGTTACCGTGAGTTAATCAACTCTCTTGGACTTCGTCGCTAATCTTGCGTCTAAAACGTTTCTATACTTCGTTGGCTTCAGCTCGATGTACCATTAGTACAATCTTCGCCTCGTCGCCTAGTCTATAAACGTTTTATCCAGCAAGAATTATGATGCTAAGGGCTCCAAAAATCCGTATGAAAATAGGGAAAGGAAACAGTGTTCGATGAACACAAGGAGTTTCATCTTTTTCACTAGGATTTTAGCCCGAGCTCAAATCAGCTCTCTGACTTCAGAGAGCTTTTTTATTGAGGTTTTATCGGTCACAATTTTGGAGACTACAAAAACTTATGATCATCTCATAAATCTGTGGCGCGTGTTTTATCGGTCATAATTTTGGAGACTACAAAAACCTCAAATGGTATCAGCTAATGACACCATGAAGGTGCGCAGTTACTCGGCTTTTCAAGCCGAGTAACTGTCTGCAAGCCCCCTCGGAGAGCCCACACTTTACGAAGTAAAGTATAGTATGTTATACTTTACATGGAAGTAGTCACCGAATTCCAGTTAGAAATTACTTTGTAACTACGTTTTGAGGAGGAGTAAAATGCTTTCCTACGTTCGACATTACCCACTAGCGATAGCTAAATTAATGTGTCTGTGCTCTCCTAAAATCTACTGATTTATTACTGACTAATACAGGAGGTTTTTATGGGACAGACAATCATATCTGCTATTGGTGTTTATATTTCCACCAGTATCGATTATTTAATTATTTTAATTATTTTATTTGCACAGCTATCACAGAATAAACAGAAATGGCATATTTATGCGGGGCAATATCTAGGAACAGGCTTACTTGTAGGGGCGAGTTTAGTTGCTGCTTATGTCGTTAATTTCGTGCCTGAAGAATGGATGGTTGGATTGCTTGGTTTAATCCCTATCTATTTAGGGATTCGCTTTGCAATTGTTGGAGAAGGTGAGGAAGAAGAGGAAGAAATTATTGAAAGATTAGAACAAAGCAAGGCAAATCAACTGTTTTGGACAGTTACATTGCTGACAATTGCGTCTGGCGGAGATAATTTAGGTATCTATATACCTTATTTTGCTTCGTTAGATTGGTCACAGACCCTCGTGGCGTTGCTTGTGTTTGTAATCGGCATAATTATCTTTTGCGAGATTAGTCGGATGTTATCCTCTATTCCGTTAATATTCGAGACAATTGAAAAATACGAGCGAATCATTGTGCCCATAGTATTCATTCTACTTGGACTATACATCATGTATGAAAATGGCACGATAGAGACTTTTCTGATCGTGTAGATTTTTTTGTTTCACTAGGATTTTAGCCCGAGCTCAAATCAAGCTCTCTGATATTCAGAGAGCTTTTTTACTTTTGTCACCCTACCTCGATATACTCAAGTATAATCTTTGGTTACGGTTCCTAGCACTGTAAGGTAAAATAAACCAGATCATCTCCCTTCGGGGAGATTTTTTGTTTCACTAGGATTCTGGCTCTAGTTCAAATCAGCTCTCTGTTATCAGAGGGATTTTTCTATATATGTCCCTATCCTTGTTCATTTAATAGAAATATGGTATACTTTTTATGAGAATTTTCTAAATTTTTAATTTTGTATAAGGAGGTTTTCATGCTTTCCAAATTTTCTGGAAGCCGACAAGATTTGCAATTTGTGTTGTTTTTGGTTATTTTGCTAAGCGTTTTAGGAATTTCTCTCTTTCTAGCTGTTTCTATGGGGTCTGTTGCGATTGATCTAGGAGATACCTATCGGATCATTTTGAGCAGATTGGGATTTCCTCTTGAGATAGGAGAGGTTTCCAAGTCCACTCTTGCCATTGTATGGAACATGAGATTCCCCCGAGTATTGTTAGGTCTGATAGTAGGGGCTGGTCTTTCTATGTGTGGTAGCGTGATGCAGTCTACAGTGAACAATCCCATCGCAGAGCCCTATGTCTTAGGAATTTCTGCGGGTGCAACTCTAGGGGCAACTTTGAGCATCATTCTTGGTTTAAAATTGGTGATTAGCCTTGGAGCTTTCCTTGGAGCTATTTTGGCAACAATCGCTGTCCTTATCATTGCCTCTATGCAGGGAAGGATGACGACTTCTAGTCTGATCTTATCAGGAACGGTGGTCAATGCTCTCTTTCTAGCTTTTTCCAATTTTATTATCTCAGTTGGCGCTAATGCTGACAGTGTGATGACCATTAAGTTTTGGACCATGGGTTCGCTTGCTGGGACTACTTGGTCTGACTTAGTCCTGCCAACTATAGTAGTAGGATTGGCCTTTCTATTTTTCGCTACCCAGTATCGTGTTTTTAATGCGATGATGATGGGAGATGAGGCTGCTTTAACTTTGGGGATTCCCTTACGCTTTTATTGGTATCTTTATGTGACTATGGTGGCTGTTCTGACAGCAGTCTTAGTAGCAACTTGTGGGATTATTGGATTTGTTGGTTTGATTACTCCTCACTTAGCTCGAGGGTTAGTAGGAACGAATTACAGGAGACTTTTTCCCGTTGCGACCTTACTGGGTGCACTCTTTGTCGTCTGGGCAGATGTACTCTCTCGTGTCATCATTCCAAATGCTGAGCTGCCGATTGGTATTTTCACAGCCTTAGTAGGTGCTCCCTTCTTTATCTACATTGTTGGAGGTAGGCGAAGGGAGGTGAGGGCCTGATATGGACTTGATTTGTCAGGATGTCCACTTTGAACTAGGAGAGAAAAAAATCCTCAAAGGAGTTTCTCTTAAGGTTGAGGGGCATCAATTTCACACGATACTAGGGCCAAATGGAAGTGGAAAAACCAGCCTGCTTAAACTCCTCTATCGTCAGGAAAAGGCGGACAAAGGTTTGATAAGCCTAGATGGAAAGCCACTGGAGCATTGGTCACTCAAAGAAACAGCCAAGCAAATGGCAGTTGTAACCCAGTTTAATCAATTGCAGTTTGATTGTACAGTTGAGGAAATCGTCTTGCTGGGAAGAACTCCCCACCTCTCTTTTTTACAGAAGGAAAAGGAAAGAGATTATGCCCTTGTTCAAGATGCTCTCGTCAAGGTGGATATGCTTGAGAAGAAAACTCGTCTCTATTCGTCCCTGTCAGGGGGAGAGAAACAACGAGTCTTATTAGCCCGCGCCTTGGCGCAAGAACCGACTCTCTTGCTCCTGGACGAACCAACCAATCACCTGGATATCAAGTATCAGCTAGACTTGTTGGCCATTGTGAAGAATCTCAAGGTCAATGTTTTAGCTGTCCTACATGACATTCAACTTGCTTGTCGCTATTCGGATTATCTCTATCTGATGAAAGAGGGAGAAATCCTTTACCAAGGGACTCCAAAGGAGACCATCACCCCAGAGTCATTGCAAACTGTATATGGAGTTCAAAGTCAGGTTACTTGGACCGAGGATCAGCAAGCTATGATTCACTATTTATAAGAAAGAAAAGGAAAACAAGATGAAAAAAACACTAAGCATTTTACTAGTAACAGTAGCTACCCTAACTATGGCAGCTTGTGGCAACACTACCACTGAAAAGGCTACCACACAATCTAGCGCAGAAACAAGTCAAAAGGCGAGCACAGAGACAACTTATCCACTAACGGTCAAAACCTATGACGCTAAAGGGAACGAAGTCGAACAAGTTTTTGAGAAGGCACCTGAAAAAGTTATCACCAACAATCTGTCAACCACTGAAATCTTATTGGAGTTAGGCTTGAAGGATAAAATTGCTGGCATGCTCAACCCTGATAATGCTGTGACGGACAAATACAAGGACGCGATTGCGACGATTCCTCAAATTGGGGACAAAAAAACAGTCTCACAAGAGACAGTCCTTTCTTATGAGCCAGACGCTGTGATGGGTCGAAACATGATGTTTTCTGAAAAATCCTTGGGGACAGTTAGCACTTGGAATGAAAATAAAATCCCAGTCTATACACAAAAAGCATCTCTTTCAACGATTCAGCAAGATTTGGGAAATATCGTAGAAGATGTCAAAAATCTTGGAATGATTTTTAATGTGCAGGACAAGGCCAATGAATACGCAGCCCAATTACAAGCTAAAATTGATGCTGTTAAGAAAGCAAACCCAGCAAGCCAAGGTGAAAAGAAAAAGGCTTTGATTATGGTTGCTTATAACGACGAAACCTTCGGTGCTTACAAGTCTGCTTTGCAAGAGAGCTTGTTGAATCAACTTGGTTATACAAACGTTGCAACGGGAACATCAGGCTTGACCTTGGAAAATCTCGTGTCAATGGATCCTGAGTTGATTATCTATGTGACCAGCGACCGCAATAAAAAATTGGATGCTAACGCAGTAGAGTTGATGAAGGCAAATGAAGTTTTAGAAAATGTTCCTGCAATTAAGAATCAAAAAATCATGACCATCTCTTACGATGAGTTGATGGACTATGGTCCAGCAGTGATTGATTCCCTTGAGAAAATCAATGACTTTATCAATAAATAATGAGTTTGATTGGGAAGGGATCCAAGTCAAGGTCAGCCTTCCTTCGACCTATGATTCCAATCAAACCTATCCAGCGATTCTCTTGAATGATGGAAACTTGGATTTCCTATCTTCCCTTTCAGAATCTGTGATTTTAGTGGGCTTGACCTCTAAAAATCGCCTAGACGCATACACTCCCTGGAAGGCAGCTGCTCTGAGAGAGGAGGCTCCAGATTTTGGTGGTCAGGCAAATGCCTATCATGGTCATTTATTTGGAGGTCTTTTAGACAAGTTGCAGTCGCTTTATCGCCTGGACAAAAATCGCCTTGCCTATGGGGGTTACTCACTAGGTGGTTTGACAGCAGTATACAGTCTTTTCCATTTTGACAAGGTCTCCTGTATCTTTTCTATCTGTGGTTCCTTTTGGTATCCTGATTTTACGACTTATTGCAGGGAAGAAAAGGTGAAAAATTTGGACTGTTTACTGTATTTACAGAATGGTCAAACAGAAGGAGCCCATCATACCAATCGCTTGGCTCAAGCAACAGTCTATGCTGAGCAGATCCATACCAGTCTTCAGAAACGCTATCCAATTGGTCAGTTTGTCTTTGACCCTTATGGGCATCATGAGCAAGTGACTGAACGATTCCTAGCCTTTTCCAGCTGGTTGGCCCAAGAATGGGGAATCAAATAAAAGAAATATCCCTTGGTAAAAGCCAAGGGATAATTGTATTTTTTAACCAAGAGACTCTCTCTTCTTATCTGGATTCCAGATAAAGCTTGCGATGAAGGTAAAGAGAATCGTTAGGATACCAACAAGCACTGCAAGGATAAGGGCAGGGATGCGGACAAACCACCAGAGTGGGTTTGGTTTTTTATCATTGTGCCATTGCTTGGTTTCTTCGTCCAAACGTTGGAATTCTGCTTGGATACGGTCTGCAACCATTTCAATCCCTTCATCATTCATTTTCTTGATGTCTGAGATATCGATTGGATTTCCAAAGTTCATGTCGACACGTTCACGGCTAATCAAGCCTTTCAAGGTCATGGGACCTGTGTAGGTGACAGGCATGATACGGACCTTAGCCATTTTGGCAATCAGAGCAACTCCGCCTTTGACATCTGTCGAGTGGCGACTACCACTAGGAAACATGATAAGGGAACGGTCGCTTTTTTTGAGGACATTGATAGGGTATTTGATAGCAGAGGCGCTAGGATTTTCCCGGTCGATAGGAAAGGCCCCACACATACGGATCCACCAGCCAAATATGCGGTTGTTAAACAGCTCTTTTTTGGCCATAAAGATGAATTGTTTTGGTTTGGTCGCAAAAGCCATGTAAACTGGATCCCACCAGGTACGATGAGGTGCGACCAGGATATAGTTTTCATCTTTACTAGGAATTTTATCAGTATTGTGGTAGTGAGCATTGCCATTGATGGACCACAAGATCAGCATGACTAGTCCACGCAAATAAGTATAAAACATGAGATCTCCTTCGATTGTATTGCTTTTATTATTATACCTTATCAAAAGACTGCTGGCAAACTTTTTCAGTTATCAGCCAACAGTTTTAGATTGGATTAGAATTCTTTTAAAAAAAATGATATGATAGAATTTATGGATAAAAATAAGATTATGGGATTAACCCAAAGAGAAGTCAAGGAAAGACAGGCTCAAGGTTTGGTCAATGACTTTACCGCTTCAGCCAGTACCAGTACTTGGCAAATCATCAAACGAAATGTTTTTACACTTTTTAACGCATTAAACTTTGTTATTGCCCTAGCGCTTGCCTTTGTGCAGGCTTGGAGCAATCTGGTCTTCTTTGCCGTTATTTGCTTTAACGCTTTTTCTGGAATTGTGACCGAACTACGGGCCAAACACATGGTGGACAAGCTCAATCTCATGACCAAGGAAAAGGTCAAAACCATCCGTGAGGGTCAGGAAATTGCCATCAATCCAGAAGAATTGGTTCTAGGAGATGTGATTCGTCTGTCGGCTGGGGAGCAGATTCCTAGTGATGCACGGGTTTTAGAAGGCTTTGCGGAAGTCAATGAAGCTATGTTGACGGGTGAGAGTGATTTGGTGCAAAAAGAAGTGGATGTCTTGCTTTTATCAGGGAGTTTCCTAGCCAGTGGCGCAGTTTTGGCTCAAGTCCACCATGTCGGGGCAGAAAACTATGCTGCCAAACTCATGCTGGAAGCTAAGACAGTGAAACCAATCAACTCCCGTATCATGAAATCGCTAGACAAGCTAGCTGGTTTTACTGGGAAAATTATCATTCCCTTTGGTCTAGCTCTCTTGTTAGAAGCCTTGATGTTAAAAGGCTTGCCCCTCAAGTCATCCGTTGTAAATTCGTCAACAGCCCTTTTGGGAATGTTGCCTAAGGGAATCGCCCTTTTGACCATTACTTCGCTCTTGACTGCGGTGATTAAGCTGGGCTTGAAAAAGGTCTTGGTGCAGGAGATGTACTCTGTCGAGACCTTGGCGCGCGTGGATATGCTCTGTCTGGACAAAACGGGCACCATCACCCAAGGAAAGATGCAGGTGGAGGCGGTTCTTCCTCTGACGGAAACTTATGATGATGAGGCTATTACTAACATTCTGACCAGCTACATAGCTCATAGTGAGGATAAAAATCCAACAGCCCAAGCCATTCGCCAGCGTTTCCAAGGTCAGGTTTCCTATCCTATGCTTTCGAATCTTCCTTTCTCAAGCGACCGTAAGTGGGGAGCTATGGAGTTGGAAGATTTGGGAACTGTTTTCTTAGGAGCGCCCGAGATGTTGTTGGACAATGAAGTCCCTGAAGCCAGAGAGGCTCTAGAGAGAGGTTCACGTGTCTTGGTATTAGCCCTTAGTCAGGAAAAACTAGACCACCACAAACCACAGAAACCATCTGATATTCAGGCCCTGGCCTTGCTGGAAATCTTGGATCCGATTCGAGAAGGAGCAGCTGAGACACTAGACTATCTTCGTTCCCAGGAAGTAGGCCTCAAGATTATCTCTGGTGATAATCCAGTCACGGTTTCCAGCATTGCCCAAAAGGCTGGTTTTGCAGACTATCACAGCTATGTAGATTGCTCAAAAATCACGGATGAGGAATTGATTGCCATGGCTGAAGAGACAGCTATTTTCGGTCGTGTTTCCCCTCATCAAAAGAAACTCATCATCCAAACGCTGAAAAAAGCAGGGCATACAACGGCCATGACAGGGGACGGAGTCAATGATATTCTGGCTCTTCGTGAAGCAGACTGTTCGATTGTAATGGCAGAAGGAGATCCGGCAACACGTCAGATTGCCAATCTGGTTCTCTTGAACTCAGACTTTAATGATGTTCCTGAGATTCTCTTTGAAGGTCGTCGTGTGGTCAATAACATTGCCCATATTGCACCGATTTTCTTGATAAAGACCATCTATTCCTTCTTGCTTGCAGTCATCTGTATCGCCAGTGCTCTTCTAGGACGGTCTGAGTGGATTTTGATTTTCCCCTTCATTCCGATTCAGATTACCATGATTGACCAGTTCGTGGAAGGTTTCCCACCATTCGTCCTGACTTTTGAGAGAAATATCAAGCCTGTTGAGCCTAACTTCCTCAGAAGATCCATGCTTCGTGCCCTACCAAGTGCCCTCATGGTCGTCTTCAGCGTTCTCTTTGTGAAAATATTTGGCGCGAGTCAGGGTTGGTCAGAGTTAGAAATCTCAACCCTACTTTATTATCTCCTTGGGTCTATCGGTTTCTTATCCGTATTTAGAGCCTGCATGCCATTTACCCTCTGGCGTGTGCTCTTGATTGTCTGGTCGGTAGGTGGCTTCCTGGCTACGGCTCTTTTCCCGAGAATCCAAAAGCTGCTTGAAATTTCGACCTTAACAGGACAAACATTGCCTGTCTATGGGGCCATGATGTTGGTCTTTACCGTGATTTTCATTCTAACTAGTCGTTACCAATCCAGAAAATAAAGAAAGACTGCAATCTGTGGATTGCGGTCTTTTTAGGTGCAAGATTGCTAGCTGATACTCAATGAAAATCAAAGAGCAAACTAGGAAACTAGCCGCAGGCTGTACTTGAGTACGGCAAGGCGACGTTGACGCGGTTTGAATTTGATTTTTGAAGAGTATGAAATGTGGTATAATAAGAGGTAACAGAGTTTTGGAAAGTGAGAGAAGATGATTTCAAAGAGATTAGAATTGGTGGCGTCCTTTGTGCCCCAAGGTGCTGTGTTACTAGATGTGGGGAGTGACCATGCTTATCTGCCTATCGAGTTGGTCGAGAGAGGGCAAATTGAAGGTGCCATTGCAGGCGAAGTGGTGGTTGGTCCCTACCAGTCTGCGGTCAAAAATGTAGAGGCTCACGGTCTAAAGGAGAAAATCCAAGTCCGTTTAGCCAATGGTTTGGCATCTTTTGAAGAATCTGATCAAGTATCGGTCATCACTATTGCTGGTATGGGCGGGCGCTTGATTGCAACGATCCTAGAAGAAGGCTTGGACAAGCTTGCGAATGTAGAACGTTTAATCCTCCAGCCCAATAATCGTGAAGACGACTTGCGCATCTGGCTACAAGACCACGGTTTTCAAATCGTAGCAGAAAGCATCCTAGAAGAGGCTAGCAAGTTTTATGAAATTCTAGTTGTGGAAGCAGGACAAATGAAGCTATCAACCAGTGACCTTCGCTTTGGACTTTTCTTGTCCAAAGAAGTCAGCTCAGTCTTTATCAAAAAATGGCAAAAAGAAGCTACTAAGCTAGAGTTCGCTCTTAGCCAAATCCCAGAAAAAAATCTGGAGGAACGTCAAGTTCTAGTAGATAAAATTCAAGCCATCAAGGAGGTGCTCCATGTTAGCAAGTGAAGTAATTAACGCATATGAAGCCTTTTGCCCTCAGGAATTTTCAATGGAGGGAGATAGCCGTGGCCTGCAAATTGGAACTTTGGACAAGGATATCCAAAGGGTCATGGTTGCCCTTGATATTCGTGAAGAGACGGTGGCAGAGGCTATTGAAAAGGGTGTGGATTTGATTATCGTCAAGCACGCGCCAATTTTCCGTCCCATCAAGGACTTGGTAGCCAGCCGTCCGCAAAATCAGATTTACATCGACCTTATCAAGCATGACATCGCCGTTTATATCAGTCACACCAATATTGACATCGTTGAGAATGGTCTCAATGACTGGTTCTGCCAGATGCTAGGCATTGAGGAGACGACTTATCTCCAGGAAACAGGTCCAGAACGTGGGATTGGGCGTATTGGTGACATTCAACCACAGACTTTTGGAGCATTTGCTCAGCATATCAAGCAAGTCTTTGGTCTAGATAGCCTTCGAATGGTGCATTATCAAGAGAGTGATTTGCAGAAGCCTATTTCAAGAGTGGCCATCTGTGGCGGTAGTGGTCAATCTTTCTATAAGGATGCTTTAGCTAAGGGGGCAGATGTCTACATTACTGGTGACATCTACTACCACACTGCCCAGGATATGTTGTCTGATGGCCTGTTGGCATTGGATCCAGGTCACTATATAGAAGTGCTTTTTGTGGAAAGAGTCGCAGCACTTCTTACTCAATGGAAGGAAGAGAAAGGCTGGGACATTGATATTTTACCTAGTCAAGCATCGACCAATCCTTTCCACCATATCTAGTTAGAAAGTGAAGACAATGAAAAAAGTTGCCATTATTGGAGCAGGGATTGTAGGGGCAACTGCTGCCTACTACCTTTCTAAAGAAAGTGACCTAGAGGTGACCGTTTTTGACCATGGACAAGGTCAGGCTACCAAAGCAGCAGCGGGAATTATCAGTCCTTGGTTTTCCAAACGCCGTAATAAAGCCTGGTACAAGATGGCGCGCTTGGGAGCTGACTTTTATGTGGATTTGTTGGCTGATTTAGAAAAGTCTGGTCAGGAAATCGACTTTTACCAACGCTCAGGAGTTTTTCTCTTGAAAAAGGATGAATCCAAACTAGAAGAACTTTATGAACTAGCCCTCCAGCGTAGAGAAGAATCTCCCTTGATAGGCCAGTTAGATGTTCTGAATCAAGCATCTGCCGATGAATTATTCCCTGGTTTGCAGGGATTCGACCGCCTGCTCTATGCTTCTGGTGGAGCGAGAGTAGATGGTCACCTCTTAGTAACTCGTTTGCTAGAAGCCAGTCAAGTCAAGCTGGTCAAAGAAAAAGTGAGTCTGACACCTTTAGCATCCGGCTATCAGATTGGTGAAGACTTGTTTGATCAGGTTATTTTAGCGACGGGAGCTTGGTTGGGTGACATTTTGGAGCTTTTAGGGTATGAGGTAGATGTTCGTCCCCAAAAGGGACAGCTCCGAGATTATCAACTCTCCGAAGACCTAGCATCTTACCCTGTTGTCATGCCGGAAGGAGAGTGGGATTTGATCCCTTTTGCAGGTGGGAAATTGTCTTTAGGAGCTACCCATGAAAACGACATGGGATTTGACTTGACGGTGGATGAAACCTTGCTCCAGCAAATGGAGGATGCGGCCTTGCCTCACTATCCAGCCTTGGCAGGAGCGAAATCATCGGGTGAGCGTGTGGGAATTCGTGCTTACACCAGTGATTTCTCGCCTTTCTTTGGGGAAGTACCTGGCTTAGCAGGTGTCTATGCGGCTAGTGGCCTAGGTTCATCAGGCCTCACAACTGGGCCTATCATTGGTTACCACTTAGCTCAACTGATCCAAGACAAGGAATTGACCTTGGACCCAGTAAACTATCCAATTGCAAACTATGTCAAACGAGTAAAAAGCGAATGATACTCAATGAAAATTAAAGAGCAAGCTAGGAAGCTAGCCACAGGCTGCTCAAAGCACTGTTTTGAGGCTGTGGATAGAGCTGATGAAGTCAGCTCAAAACACTGTTTTGAGGTTGTGGATAGAACTGACGAAGTCAGTAACCATACCAACCCACGGCAAGGCGAAGCTAACGTGGCTTGAAGAGATTTTCGAAGAGTATAAGCATTTTACTGAAATTTTAGCAGATAGTTTAGGATGTCAAATGACATTCCCTATCAAAAATGATAAAATAAGAAAAAATAATCCGAGAATCGAGGAAAAAAGATGCAAGAAAAGATTTTGGTAACTGGCGGTGCCGGATTTATCGGAACCCACACTGTTATTGAATTGATCCAAGCAGGTCATCAAGTCGTTGTGGTGGATAATCTTGTCAATAGCAATCGTAAGAGTTTAGAAGTTGTTGAAAGAATCACAGGTGTTGAAATCCCTTTCTATGAGGCAGATATCCGTGACACGGATACCCTCAGAGATATTTTCAAGCAGGAAGAGCCGACTGGCGTCATTCACTTTGCTGGTTTGAAGGCTGTTGGTGAATCAACACGTATCCCTC
The DNA here is from genome assembly GCF_029691405.1 of Streptococcus sp. D7B5. Taxonomy (NCBI): domain Bacteria; kingdom Bacillati; phylum Bacillota; class Bacilli; order Lactobacillales; family Streptococcaceae; genus Streptococcus; species Streptococcus sp. D7B5. The sequence goes on along the minus strand of NZ_CP121467.1, from coordinate 854,892 downwards.
TTGCCTACTATGACAATAATATCGCTGGAACTGTCAGCCTTTTGAAAGCCATGGAAGAAAACAACTGTAAGAACATCATCTTCAGTTCTTCGGCGACAGTTTACGGAGATCCTCATACAGTGCCAATCCTAGAAGATTTCCCACTTTCAGTGACCAATCCATATGGCCGTACCAAGCTCATGCTAGAGGAAATTTTGACCGATATCTACAAGGCAGACTCAGAATGGAACGTGGTCTTGCTTCGTTACTTCAACCCAATCGGAGCGCATGAAAGTGGAGACCTAGGAGAAAATCCAAATGGAATTCCAAACAATCTCTTACCTTATGTTGCGCAAGTAGCAGTTGGTAAACTAGAGCAAGTGCAAGTGTTTGGAGATGATTACGATACGGAAGATGGGACTGGTGTTCGTGACTATATCCACGTTGTAGATCTAGCCAAAGGTCACGTTGCAGCTCTACAAAAGATCCAAAAAGGTTCAGGCCTTAACATTTACAACCTTGGAACAGGTAAAGGCTATTCAGTTCTTGAAATTATCCAAAACATGGAAAAAGCGGTGGGACGTCCTATTCCATACCGCATCGTAGAACGCCGCCCAGGTGATATTGCTGCCTGCTACTCAGACCCTGCAAAAGCCAAAGCAGAACTGGGCTGGGAAGCAGAACTCGACATCACCCAAATGTGTGAAGACGCATGGCGTTGGCAAAGCAAGCATCCAAATGGATTTGAAGACTAAGATGATGATTTCAATCATTGTCCCTTGTTTAAACGAAGAGGAAGTACTTCCTCTTTTTTATCAGTCTGTGGAAGCTCTGCTTCCTGACTTGGGAGCAGAGATCGAGTATGTCTTTGTGGATGACGGGTCTAGCGATGGAACCTTAGACTTGCTAAAGGCCTATCGGATGCAAAATCCTGCGGTACATTACATTTCTTTCTCGCGAAATTTTGGGAAAGAAGCAGCTCTGTATGCAGGCTTACAGCATGCAACTGGAGACCTGGTGGTCGTGATGGATGCAGACCTTCAGGATCCTCCTAGTATGCTACTTGAGATGAAAGCCTTACTAGACCAAAATGCAGACTTGGACTGTGTTGGGACACGGAGAACTAGTCGGGAGGGAGAACCCTTTTTCCGTAGTCTCTGTGCGAACCTCTTTTACCGCCTCATGCAAAAAATTAGCCCAGTAGCCTTGCCCTCAGGTGTCCGTGATTTTCGCATGATGAGAAGGTCTGTAGTAGATGCTATTTTAACCCTGACCGAATCCAATCGTTTTTCTAAAGGACTCTTTGCCTGGGTGGGTTTTAAAACGCACTATCTGGACTATCCAAACGTTGAACGACAGGCTGGCAAGACCAGTTGGAGTTTTAGACAACTCTTTTTCTACTCGATTGAAGGGATTCTTAACTTTTCAGATTTTCCCTTGAGTATAGCCTTTGTAGCGGGACTCCTATCTTGTTTTCTTTCTTTTGTGATGACTGTTTTTGTAGTGTTTCGGACTCTTATTCTGGGAAATCCGACATCTGGTTGGACGTCTTTGATGGCTGTCATTCTCTTTCTTGGAGGGATTCAACTCCTGACGATTGGGATTCTCGGTAAGTATATTAGTAAGATTTATCTAGAGACCAAAAAAAGACCACTCTATCTCGTCAAAGAAAAAAGTGACCTTTCTATTATTGAAGGAAAAAAATAACCAAAAAAGACTATAATTTTACCTAGAAATATGCTAAACTAATAAGTGTGGGAAAAATGAGAAAAAATCAATAACATTCATTCCCTGCTTCCTACGATGGATCTTTTAGAAGTGCACGTGTAGGACAATTTTTGATGGCCTCCAGAACATCGCTGGTCTCAGCGATTTCTCTTTGCAATTCAACTGGATCATCGTAAAATCGAACGATTCCATTATCATGGTAATCAAAGAGTTCAGAATAAGTTTGGCAAAGCCCGCAGGCGATGCACCGTTCGGGTATAAGTGTGACTTTCATATTTATATTGTAATAAGAAAATGTAAAAAAAACAAGGAGTAAGGTATGGAAAAAGAACCGTGGCAAGAAGATATTTACGAAAACAATGAGGAAGAAACAAGATCAGAGCGTCGACACCGGAAACAAAAAGGGAAAGGCGTTGTTGCGAATCGTGTCTTGACGGTTCTAGCCAGCCTCTTCTTTGTAATCGTTGTAGCGATGGTAGTTGTATTGATTTACCTATCAACCGGAGGAAGCAATCGTACTTCATCTTTGAAGGACTTCTATGATGCATCGTCTCCTTCTACAAGTGCAAGTTCTAAAGTGGAAGCATCATCATCTTCAAGTAGCAAGGTAGAGGAAACAGCTTCTTCTGAATCAACACCTTCAGAGAGCAGTTCGGAAGAACATACAGAGGGTGAAGGAACACTTACAGTACAGCCTGGAGAGGGAGAAGCAGCTCTTGCTCAACGTGCAGGGATTTCCATTGCCCAGCTAGAAGCCCTAAATCCTTCTCATATGTCATCTGGATCTTGGTTTGCCAACCCAGGTGATGTGATTAAGACAAGATAGGAGTCGGTCATGAAGACAATTCAAATTGCTATCGATGGTCCAGCTTCGAGTGGTAAGAGTACGGTCGCAAAGATTGTCGCTAAGGATTTTGGTTATACTTATCTCGATACAGGTGCTATGTACCGTGCTGCGACTTATATAGCGCTCAAACACCAGTTGAATGCAGGAAATGTAGACCAACTTCTTGAGCTTCTTAACCAACACCCCATTAGTTTTGGACGTTCAGAAACTGGTGAGCAACTTGTTTTTGTAGGAGACGTTGATATTACCCATCCGATTCGTGAAAATGAAGTGACCAACAAGGTTTCAAGCATCGCTGCCATTCCTGAGGTGCGTGAGAAACTGGTTTCGCTCCAGCAAGAGATTGCTCAGCAAGGTGGTATCGTCATGGATGGGCGTGATATCGGGACAGTTGTTTTACCACAAGCTGAACTCAAGATTTTCCTAGTGGCTTCTGTTGAAGAAAGAGCAGAGCGTCGTTACAAGGAAAATATTGCCAAAGGCATTGAGACAGATTTGGAAACGTTGAAAGAAGAGATTGCTGCGCGTGACTACAAGGACAGTCATCGTGAAACCTCACCTCTCAAACAGGCTGAGGATGCAGTTTACCTTGACACAACTGGACTAAGTATCCAAGAAGTGGTTGAAAAAATCGAATCAGAAGCAAAAAAATATATGTCCTAAGGGCGAGAGGAGCAGGCTGAATGAAGCCTGCTCCTTTTCTCTCTTTTGCGCGCGTTTCAAAACAGCCTTTTTGGGAGAATTTTGATAAAATAGTAGTATCAATAAAAAGGATGAAAGCATGACAAAGAAAATCGTAGCCATTTGGGCTCAAGATGAAAAGGGTGTGATCGGGAAAGAGGATCGTTTGCCTTGGCATTTGCCAGCAGAGTTAAAACATTTTAAAGAAACAACCTTGAATCATGCCATTTTAATGGGCCGTGTAACCTTTGATGGAATAGGACGACGTTTGCTTCCAGGACGTGAGACCTTGATTTTGACGCGCAATCCTGAAGAGTCAATTGAAGGTGCTCTGGTTTTCCAAAATGTTGAGGATGTTTTAGACTGGTATCATCATCAGGCTAAGAATCTCTATATCCTTGGTGGCAAGCAGATTTTTCAGCTTTTTGAACCTTATCTCGATGAGATTATTGTGACACAAATTCATGCTCAAGTTGAAGGGGATACCTATTTCCCAGAAGATTTTGACTTGACTGCTTTTGAGACTGTTGCAAGCAAATCTTATTCCAAAGATGAGAAAAATGTCTATGATTTTACCATCGAATACCGAGATAGAAAGGAAGTCTAATGGAGCGCAGTATATTTGGATTTTTTACAGCTTTTTTGTGTGTGATCTGTATTTTGACTGGAGCACAGGCTTTTCGTAAGAAGCGCTATGGACTGTCTGCCTTACTCTGGTTGAATGCTTTTACCAATCTGGTCAACAGTGTCCACGCTTTTTATATGACCTTATTTTAGATAGAATGATAAATTAGAATGGAAGGAAATCATGCCTACAAATAGGAAAAATGATATGATGGTTTATTGCTCATTTTGTGGCAAAAGCCAAGAAGAAGTAAAGAAAATAATCGCTGGGAACAACGCCTTTATCTGTAATGAATGTGTGGAGTTGGCCCAGGAAATCATTCGGGAGGAGTTGGCTGAGGAAGTCTTGGCAGACTTGTCTGAAGTACCAAAACCAATCGAACTCCTCAATATCTTAAACCACTATGTGATTGGTCAGGATCGTGCCAAACGTGCCTTGGCAGTGGCTGTATACAATCACTATAAACGCATCAATTTCCATGATACGCGTGAAGAGTCAGAAGATGTGGATTTGCAGAAGTCAAATATCCTGATGATTGGTCCAACTGGTTCAGGGAAAACTTTCTTGGCTCAGACTTTGGCTAAGAGCTTGAATGTGCCTTTTGCTATTGCAGATGCGACAGCTCTGACTGAGGCTGGGTATGTGGGTGAGGACGTGGAAAATATCCTCCTCAAACTTTTGCAGGCTGCTGACTTTAACATCGAACGTGCAGAACGTGGGATTATCTACGTAGATGAAATTGACAAAATTGCCAAGAAGAGCGAGAACGTGTCTATCACACGTGATGTTTCGGGTGAAGGAGTGCAACAAGCCCTTCTTAAAATCATCGAAGGAACTGTAGCCAGCGTACCGCCTCAAGGTGGACGCAAACATCCGCAACAAGAGATGATTCAGGTGGATACTAAAAATATCCTCTTTATCGTGGGTGGTGCTTTTGATGGCATCGAAGAAATCGTTAAACAACGTCTGGGAGAAAAAGTTATCGGTTTTGGACAAAACAACAAAGCGATTGACGAAAACAGCTCTTACATGCAAGAAATCATCGCAGAAGACATTCAAAAATTCGGTATTATCCCTGAGTTGATTGGACGCTTACCTGTCTTTGCAGCTCTTGAGCAATTGACGGTCGATGATTTGGTTCGCATCTTGAAGGAGCCAAGAAATGCCTTGGTGAAACAATACCAAACCTTACTTTCTTATGATGATGTTGAGTTGGAATTTGACGATGAAGCCCTTCAAGAAATCGCCAATAAAGCCATCGAACGCAAGACAGGGGCGCGTGGTCTTCGCTCCATCATCGAAGAAACCATGCTAGATGTTATGTTTGAAGTGCCAAGTCAAGAAAATGTGAAATTGGTCCGCATCACGAAAGAAGCTGTCGATGGAACGGAAAAACCAATCCTAGAAACAGCCTAGAGGTGACTATGGAAATCAATACACATAATGCTGAAATCCTGCTCAGTGCGGCCAATAAGTCTCATTATCCGCAGGATGAACTGCCAGAGATTGCCCTTGCAGGGCGTTCAAATGTTGGCAAGTCTAGCTTTATCAACACCATGCTCAACCGCAAAAATCTCGCTCGTACATCGGGGAAACCTGGGAAGACCCAGTTACTCAACTTTTTCAACATTGATGACAAGATGCGCTTTGTGGATGTGCCTGGTTATGGCTATGCCCGTGTTTCCAAAAAGGAGCGTGAAAAGTGGGGGCGCATGATTGAGGAGTACCTGACGACTAGGGAAAATCTCCGTGCGGTTGTCAGTCTGGTGGATCTCCGTCACGACCCGTCAGCAGATGATGTGCAGATGTACGAATTTCTCAAGTATTATGAGATTCCGGTTATCATCGTTGCGACCAAGGCAGACAAGATTCCTCGTGGTAAGTGGAATAAGCACGAATCAGCAATCAGAAAGAAATTAAACTTTGACCCCAGTGACGACTTCATCCTCTTTTCATCTGTCAGCAAGGCAGGGATGGATCAGGCTTGGGACGCAATATTAGAAAAATTGTGAGGGAAAGAAATGGCAAAAACAATTCATACAGACAAAGCTCCAAAAGCAATCGGACCTTATGTTCAAGGGAAAATCGTTGGCAATCTTTTGTTTGCTAGCGGTCAAGTTCCCCTATCTCCTGAAACTGGAGAAATTGTAGGAGAAACGATCCAAGAACAGACAGAACAAGTTTTGAAAAACATTGCTGCTATTTTGGCTGAAGCAGGAACAGACTTTGACCATGTTGTCAAAACAACTTGTTTCTTGAGCGATATGAATGACTTTGTTCCTTTTAACGAGGTTTACCAGACTGCCTTTAAAGAGGAATTTCCAGCTCGTTCAGCTGTAGAGGTTGCACGTCTTCCTCGTGATGTAAAAGTCGAAATTGAAGTGATCGCAGAGATTGGATAAGCTAGTTGAAGTTTGGCTCTGCCAAACTTTTTTTGATATAAGGAGAGATAGATGACAAAGAAACAACTTCACCTGGTGATTGTGACAGGTATGAGTGGTGCAGGGAAAACAGTAGCCATTCAGTCCTTCGAGGATTTGGGATATTTCACTATTGACAATATGCCACCAGCCCTCTTGCCAAAGTTTTTGCAGTTGGTAGAGACCAAGGATGATGACCACAAACTGGCCTTGGTTGTGGACATGCGTAGCCGTTCCTTCTTCTCAGAGATTCAGGCCGTTTTGGATGAATTGGAAAACCAAGATGATTTGGACTTCAAAATCCTCTTTTTAGACGCAGCAGATAAGGAATTGGTAGCCCGTTACAAGGAAACCAGACGGAGTCACCCACTTGCTGCAGATGGTCGAATTTTAGATGGCATTAAGCTGGAACGTGAACTTTTGGCACCTTTGAAAAACATGAGCCAAAATGTGGTGGATACGACAGAACTCACCCCACGTGAACTTCGTAAAACCATTGCTGAGCAATTTTCAGACCAAGAACAAGCCCAGTCTTTCCGTATCGAGGTCATGTCTTTTGGATTCAAGTATGGTATTCCTATCGATGCAGACTTGGTCTTTGATGTCCGTTTTTTGCCAAATCCATACTACCTTCCGGAACTCCGCAATCAGACAGGTGAGGATCAAGCAGTTTATGACTATGTGATGAATCATGAAGAGTCTGAAAGTTTCTATCAGCACTTACTCGCTTTGATTGAACCCATTTTGCCAAGTTACAAAAAAGAAGGCAAGTCCGTTTTGACCATTGCAGTGGGATGTACAGGTGGACAGCACCGTAGTGTTGCCTTTGCCAAGCGAATCGCAGAGGACCTAGCTAAAAACTGGCCTGTCAATGAAAGCCATCGTGACAAAGACCGAAGAAAGGAAACGGTAAACCGTTCATGAGAAAACCTAAAATAACGGTGATTGGTGGAGGAACTGGTATCCCCGTCATTTTGAAAAGTTTGCGGGAAAAGGATGTTGAGATTGCAGCCATCGTAACAGTCGCCGATGATGGTGGATCTTCTGGTGAGCTAAGAAAGAATATCCAACAACTGACACCGCCTGGAGATCTTCGTAATGTTTTGGTGGCCATGTCGGATATGCCCAAGTTTTATGAGAAGGTTTTTCAGTACCGATTCTCAGAAGAGGCTGGCGCTTTTGCTGGTCATCCCCTAGGGAATCTCATCATCGCAGGCCTTTCTGAAATGCAGGGATCTACTTACAATGCCATGCAGCTACTAAGTCTCTTTTTCCACACAACAGGAAAAATCTACCCCTCAAGCGATCAGCCTTTGACACTGCATGCAGTCTTTAGAGACGGTTCTGAGGTGGCAGGTGAGAGCCACATTGCAGATCATCCAGGCATGATCGACCATGTCTATGTGACCAATACCTTGGATGATGAAACACCCCAAGCCAGCCGTCGAGTAGTCAATACCATTCTCGAGAGTGACATGATTGTCTTGGGGCCTGGTTCCCTCTTTACATCGATTTTGCCCAATATTGTCATCGAGGAGATTGGACAGGCACTCTTGGAGACCAAGGCGGAGATCGCCTATGTCTGCAATATCATGACCCAGCGTGGGGAAACAGAGCACTTTTCAGACAGTGACCACGTGGAAGTCCTCCATCGACACTTAGGTCGGCCATTTATTGATACGGTCTTGGTTAATATCGAAAAGGTTCCTAGAGAATACATGGATACCAACCGTTTTGATGAATATTTGGTTCAGGTAGAGCATGATTTTGCTGGTCTTTGCAAGCAGGTCCCTCGTGTGATTTCATCCAACTTCCTTCGTTTGGAAAATGGAGGAGCCTTCCATGATGGCGATTTGATTGTAGATGAATTGATGCGCATTATACAGGTGAGAAAATGAGTTTTACAGTTGCAGTAAAAGAGGAAATTCTTGGTCAACACCATCTCAGTCGTTATGAACTATCGGCCATTATCAAGATGTCTGGCAGTATCGGTCTATCTAGTTCGGGCTTGACCTTGTCCGTCGTAACTGAAAATGCTAAGTTAGCTCGGCACCTTTATGAGTCCTTTCTCCATTTTTATGAGATCAAGTCAGAAATTCGTCACCATCAGAGAAGCAATCTTCGCAAGAATCGTGTCTATACGGTCTATACAGATGAGAGGGTGCAGGAGCTTTTAGCTGATTTGCGACTTGCGGATTCCTTCTTTGGTTTGGAGACGGGTATTGATCCCGATATCTTAGCAGATGAAGAGGCTGGTCGTGCTTACTTATGTGGGGCCTTTCTGGCAAATGGTAGCATCCGAGATCCTGAGTCTGGCAAGTACCAGTTGGAGATCAGTTCCGTTTATCTGGACCACGCCCAAGGACTAGCCTCTCTCCTCCAGCAATTTTTACTGGATGCCAAGGTTATTGAGCGAAAGAAAGGTGCAGTTACCTATCTCCAGCGTGCAGAGGACATCATGGATTTCTTGATCGTGATTGGGGCTATGCAGGCGCGTGATAACTTTGAGCGCGTCAAGATTTTGCGTGAAACTCGTAACGATCTCAATCGAGCCAATAATGCCGAGACAGCTAATATCGCTCGGACAGTTTCTGCCAGCATAAAGACTATCAATAATATCAGTAAAATCAAAGATAGAATGGGTTTGGAAAATTTACCAGTGGATTTGCAGGAGGTGGCTCGCTTACGGATCCAGCACCCAGACTACTCTATCCAGCAGTTGGCGGATAGCCTGAGCAATCCCCTGACCAAAAGTGGTGTCAACCACAGACTCAGAAAAATAAACAAGATTGCAGATGAACTATAAAACCACGAATCGTTGATCCGTGGTTCTTTTATTATAAACTGGTCGAGTGTTTGGGTTGTACTTTTTGGTCAGGGTCAATGTAGTTAATGGCATTGTTAACAGCTGTTGGAGCTTCACCCAGTCCTGTCGCAATCAAATCAATCTTACCTTCATAGTAGCAGCAGTCGCCGATAGCATAGATACCTGCTTGGCTGGATTCTTGTTTGCTATTGACGATAATCTTGTGACGGTTGAGGTCCAGCCCCCAATTTTTAAGATTACCGACAGAGGACTTGAAGCCGTAGTTGACAAAGAGGTGGTCTACTTTGATAGTTTCGGTTTCATCTGATTTGACTTTGGTGATTTCTAGTTTGTCGAGTGTTTTTCCATCTCCGATAAGTTGGCTAGGGACGAACGGTGTCTTGATGGTCACAGATGATTCTTGCAAGGCTTGCACACTGTGTTCCAAGGCGCGGAAATTATCTCTGCGGTGAACAAGGGTAGTTGGGGAAATCTTTTCAAAAGCCAGAGCCCAGTCTACTGCTGAGTCCCCACCACCAAGGATGGTCACTTTCTTACCAGCGTATTGCTGGATATTGGCAACGTGGTAGTGGATATTTTCATAGTTTTCGACGCCATCTAATTCGAGCGGACGAGGTTTAAAGGCACCACCACCCATGGCAATGATGACTGTTTTGGTCAGGTGGCTGCCCTTGTTGGTTGTGATGGTAAAACCTTGATCTTGTTTCTCTATTTCAAGAACAGTTTCGTTGAGGTGAACAGGTGTGTCAAAGCCATCTAGCTGCTCAAGTAAACGCTTGGTTAACTCTTCTCCAGTTAAGTTTGAAAAACCTGGCACATCAAGGATTTGCTTTTCAGGGTAGAGGATGGCAGGCTGACCACCGAGCTGGGGAAGAGAGTCGATGATTTGGACTTTGGCTTGGCGTAGGTGAGCGTAAAAGGCAGCAAAGAGGCCGACAGGACCGCCACCTACAATGGTAATATCATAGAGTTGAGACATGATTTCTCCTTCGTTTTTTCTAGTCAGTTTATTTTATCATAATTTTGCTTAATTTAAAATGAAGTAGGATGGGGAAAAAATGAGCAGAAAATGGTATAATAGTACGGAAAGTGTTTTGACAGGGAGGAGGCCAGGGATGAATTTTCAACAATTATCCAATTTGCAATACTGGACGAGTTTGTTTTCAAGTCCTTGGACGATAGTCATCAATCTGATTGATATTTTGATTGTGACTTATATTTTGTATCATTTTACCAAAGCGATTGCAGGGACTAAAATCATGATCTTGGTTCGGGGAGTTTTGGTCTTTATTCTAGGTCAGATTCTGTCCAATATGATTGGCTTAACGACCATTTCATGGTTGATCAATCAGATTATCACCTACGGGGTTATCGCAGCGGTGGTTATCTTTTCGCCAGAGATTCGGACTGGTTTGGAGAGATTAGGTCGAGCTACTGATTTCTTCTACAATGCCCCTATTAGTGCAGAAGAGCAAATGGTTCGTGCCTTTGTCAAATCAGTCGAGTACATGAGTCCGCGTAAGATAGGTGCTCTGGTTGCTGTTCAGCGAGTGAGAACCTTGCAGGAATATATCTCTACTGGAATTCCTCTAGATGCGAAAATCTCATCCGAGTTATTGATTAATATCTTTATCCCTAATACTCCCTTGCATGATGGTGCTGTCATTATCAAGGAAGACCGGATTGCCGTCACTTCAGCCTATCTACCCCTGACCGAAGATACCGGGATTTCCAAGGAGTTTGGAACGCGTCACAGGGCGGCGATTGGTTTGTCGGAAGTGTCAGATGCTCTTACCTTTGTGGTTTCGGAAGAAACGGGTGGAATCTCAATCACCTATAATGGAGTCTTTAAGCATGATTTGACCTTGGAAGAGTTTGAATCGGAGTTAAGAAGAATCTTACTTCCAAAATCAGAGAAAAAGCAAGGTCTGAAAGAGCGCTTGCTAGGAGGATTGAAACATGAGAAAAAATAGTCTATACATCATTTCTTCCTTCTTTTTCGCCTGCATTCTCTTTATCTATGCAACATTGACAAACTATCAGAATAGCAACAGTGCCAGACAGGTGCGGACGGAGACTTATACAAACACAGTTCTTAATGTCCCAATTGATATTCAGTATGACAGTGATCAGTATTTTATCAGTGGTTTTACATCTGAGGTGACGGTCTTTCTAACAGGGTCAAACAGAGTTGCTTTAGCGAGTGAGATGCAGGAAAGTACCCGCAAATTTAAGGTGACGGCTGATCTTTCTGATGCTAGTGTAGGAACCATCGAAGTTCCTCTGACTATTGAAAATTTACCGAGTGGTTTGACGGCTGTTGCAACTCCGCAAAAGATAACAGTCAAGGTTGGTAAAAAAGCAAAACGAGACAATGTCATTGTTGTGCCGGAGATTGATCCTAGTCAGATTGATTCTCGCGTGAAAATCGATACCGTTACTGTATCAGATGAAAAAGTAACGGTTATTAGTGACGAGGAGACTCTCTCCAAAGTAGATCGTGTCATTGCCATCTTACCGACGAGTGAACGGATAACTAGAAACTACTCGTCCTCTGTTCCTCTACAAGCAGTCGATAAAAATGGAAATGTCTTACCAAGCGTCATTATGCCATTTGACACTACAATGAAAATTACAACCAAAACAGTATCGTCTAGCTCGAGTTCTTCGTCAACGACCTCATCAACAGGATCCTCGACTAGCAGCTCGTCTTCAACGAGTTCAGAAATAAAACCAGACTCGTCTAAACAAGAATAAATAAAAAAGTAGAAAAGGATGATTAACAAAATGGGTAAATATTTTGGGACCGATGGAGTCCGTGGAGAAGCAAACGTAGAACTGACGCCAGAATTGGCCTTTAAATTGGGACGTTTTGGTGGTTATGTTCTTAGTCAACATGAAACGGAAGCCCCTAAAGTCTTTGTAGGACGTGATACACGTATCTCAGGAGAAATGCTAGAATCTGCCTTGGTGGCAGGTCTTCTATCAGTAGGAATTCACGTCTACAAACTCGGTGTCCTTGCAACACCAGCAGTAGCTTACTTGGTTAAAACTGAGGGAGCTAGTGCGGGTGTCATGATTTCTGCGAGTCACAACCCAGCCCTTGATAATGGAATTAAGTTCTTTGGTGGGGATGGCTTCAAACTTGATGATGAAAAAGAAGCAGAAATCGAAGCCTTGTTGGACGCTGCCGAAGACGCACTTCCTCGTCCGAGTGCAGAGGGCTTGGGAACCTTGGTGGACTATCCAGAAGGCTTACGTAAGTATGAAGGATACCTTGTTTCAACTGGAACTCCTCTTGAGGGAATGAAAGTTGCGTTGGATACAGCCAACGGTGCAGCAGCTACGAGTGCTCGTCAGATTTTCGCTGATTTGGGTGCTCAACTGACTGTTATTGGGGAGACACCAGATGGTCTGAATATCAACTTGAATGTGGGTTCTACACATCCAGAAGCTCTTCAAGAAGTGGTCAAAGAAAGCCAGTCAGCTATTGGTTTGGCCTTTGACGGAGATAGTGACCGTTTGATTGCTGTTGATGAAAATGGTGACATCGTCGATGGTGATAAGATCATGTACATCATCGGAAAATATCTTTCTGAAAAAGGCCAGTTGGCTCAAAACACCATCGTGACAACCGTTATGTCTAACCTTGGCTTCCATAAGGCCTTGGAGAGTGCCGGTATTAACAAGGCAGTGACTGCTGTTGGTGACCGCTATGTCGTTGAAGAAATGAGAAAATCAGGCTACAATCTTGGTGGTGAACAGTCTGGTCACGTTATCTTAATGGATTACAATACAACTGGTGATGGTCAATTATCAGCTGTCCAATTGACTAAAATCATGAAAGAAACAGGCAAGAGCTTGTCTCAACTGGCATCAGAAGTGACGATTTACCCACAAAAACTGGTCAATATCCGAGTGAAAAATGCCATGAAAGAAAAGGCTATGGAAGTACCAGCCATCAAGACAATCATCGAAAAGATGGAAGAAGAAATGGCAGGGAACGGTCGTATCCTTGTCCGCCCAAGTGGAACAGAACCCCTCTTGCGTGTCATGGCAGAAGCCCCAACAACAGAAGAAGTTAACTACTACGTAGATACGATTGCTGCTGTTGTTAAAGATGAAATTGGAATTGACTAAAGCCTAGAAAACTAGATGAAATGATAAAAATGTGGTACAATTGCATAGTAAATTGTAGCAATGGGAGAGAAAAATGAATCTTAAACGAGAACAAGAATTTGTTAGCCAGTATCACTTTGATGCTCGTAACTTTGAATGGGAAAATGAAAATGGAGCTCCTGAAACCAAGGTAGACGTGAACTTTCAGTTACTCCAACATGACCAAGAAAACCAAGTGACTTCTTTAGTCGTTATCTTGAGCTTTATGATTGTCTTTGACAAATTTGTCATCAGCGGAACAATTTCCCAAGTGAACCATGTGGAAGGTCGTATTGTCAACGAACCAAGCGAATTTAACCAAGAAGAAGTCGAAACCTTGGCACGTCCATGTTTGAACATGCTCAATCGTTTGACGTATGAAGTAACAGAAATCGCCTTGGATCTTCCAGGGATCAATTTGGAGTTTTAGTCATGAAATTAGCTGTCATTACAGATTCTTCAGCCTATTTAGAGGAGAAGACGCTGCAAAGAGAGAATCTATTTATCTTGGATATTCCTGTCAATATTGATGGGGAAGAGTATGTCGAAGGTGTCAATCTGACTGCTGAGGAATTTTATCAAAAAATGGCTCAGTCTGGAGAATTGCCTAAAACTAGTCAACCAAGTATTGCCAAATTGGATGAGATTCTAAGTTCCTTGAAAGATGAAGGCTATACCCATGTCTTGGGACTCTTTCTTTCGTCAGGAATTTCAGGCTTTTATCAGAACATCCAATACATGTTGGATGAATATGATGGCTTGACCATTGCCTTTCCAGATACCCATATCACAAGTTCCCCTCTAGGATTTATGGTGGAGAGTGCCTTTGAATGGGCAGAACAAGGCGATGATTTTGCTCAGATTCAGGAGAAATTAGCTCTTCAAATTGCTGATAATTCAGCCTTTATCATAGTAGATGACCTCGATCACTTGGTTAAAGGAGGACGTTTGTCAAATGGGGCAGCCATCTTAGGGAATCTCCTCAGTATCAAGCCTATTCTTTACTTTAATGACCAAGGAGTGATTGAAGTTTACGAAAAAGTTCGTACAGAAAAGAAAGCAATCAAACGTTTGGTGGAAATCATCAAGGAGTTGACAAAAGATGGGGACTACCGTATAACAGTCATTCATGGGAACGCTCCTCAAAAGGCAGCGGATTTACGTCAGCTTTTGATGGAGAGTGGTGTGACTGCTGAAATTCCAATTGAAACCTTTGGTAGTGTTATTGGGACCCACCTTGGAGAAGGTAGTATCGCCTTGAGCTATACACCAATCGTCTAAATTGTTCTTACAGGCTTTGTATCTTAGCAATTGAACACGGCCTACCTGCCTCTTGAAAAAAGATGCCTGTCTTGCCTTTCGTAGAAAGTCAGCGCCATTCCCTATTTTTCATGGGCAGCTAACGTCCTTTGTATCTTAGTCAGGAGTAGAGATGAGTATTCGAGTAATTATTGCCGGTTTTAAGGGAAAGATGGGCCAAGCTGCTTGTCAGATGGTCTTGTCAGATCCAGACTTGGACTTGGTCGCAGTTTTGGATCCTTTTGAGTCTGAGTCAGAGTGGCAGGGGATTCCTGTCTTTAATGATAAGGCTGACTTGGCTGGTTTTGAAGCGGATGTCTGGGTGGATTTTACTACACCAGCCGTTGCTTACGAAAATACGCGTTTTGCCCTTGAAAATGGCTTTGCTCCTGTCGTAGGAACAACTGGATTCACTAGTGAAGAAATTGCAGAATTAAAAGCATTTTCCCGTGAACAAGATTTGGGTGGCTTGATTGCCCCTAACTTTGCCTTGGGGGCTGTCTTGCTTATGCAATTTGCGACGCAGGCTGCCAAATATTTCCCCAATGTGGAGATTATCGAGCTCCATCATGACAAGAAAAAAGATGCTCCGAGCGGAACAGCCATTAAAACGGCTGAGTTGATGGCGGAAGTGCGAGAGTCTATCCAACAAGGTGCGCCTGATGAGGAAGAATTGATTGCAGGTGCCCGTGGTGCTGATTTTGATGGCATGCGGATCCACTCAGTTCGTTTGCCAGGCTTAGTAGCTCATCAAGAAGTTATCTTTGGCAATCAGGGAGAAGGGTTGACCCTTCGTCATGACTCCTATGATCGCAGCTCCTTCATGACAGGGGTCAATTTGGGAATAAAAGAAGTTGTCAAGCGTCATGAGCTTGTCTATGGATTAGAACACTTATTATGAGATTAACGCAAATGCCTTCTGAATTTCAGAAGGCTTTACCAGTATTAGAAAAAATTAAAGAAGCAGGCTTTGAGGCCTATTTTGTTGGGGGCTCTGTTCGAGATGCCCTCCTCCATCGTCCCATCCATGATGTGGACATCGCAACTTCTTCCTACCCAGAGGAGACCAAGCAGATTTTTCCACGAACAGCTGATATCGGAATCGAGCACGGAACTGTCTTGGTTTTAGAAGGGGACGAGGAGTATGAGGTAACCACCTTTAGGACCGAAGATGTCTATGTGGACTATCGCAGACCCAGTGCGGTTTCCTTTGTGCGTTCGCTAGAAGAGGACCTCAAGCGCCGTGATTTCACGGTTAATGCCTTTGCTTTGGATGAGACAGGCGAAATCATTGACTTATTTCATGGTTTAGAAGATTTGAAAAACCAAGTCTTGCGAGCAGTTGGAGTAGCTAGTGAGCGTTTTAACGAAGATGCTCTGCGAATTATGCGAGGTTTCCGTTTTCAGTCCAGTCTCGGTTTTAAACTTGAGTCAGAAACTTTTGAAGCGATGAAGACTTTGACTCCGCTCTTGGAGAAAATTTCTGTGGAGCGCACCTTCGTTGAGTTTGATAAACTATTGCTGGCACCTTTTTGGCGAGTTGGTCTGTCTTCCATGATTGAAAGTCAAGCTTATGACTATCTTCCAGATATGGCAGGAAGCCAAGACAAGCTCAACAGACTGTTTGATTTGGAGACTGATTTCACTTTTGAATCTTCTGAACAAGCTTGGGCAGCTCTATTGTGGGCTTTGGAGATTAAAGATGCACAGCCATTTTTGAAATATTGGAAGACCTCACGCCAGTTTGCCAAGCAGGTTCAGGATTTGCTGACTATTTTGACTTTGCGAGAAGAAGGAGAGCTGAGCAAGCGCGATTGTTACCGCTTTGATTTGGATTCCCTTCTACAAGCCGAAAGTCTTCGTCAGGCTCAAGGGAAAGAAGTCAACCCACAAGCCATCAAAGAAACTTACCAGAGTTTGACCATTCATGACAAGAAAGAAATTCAGATTAACGGTGGAATTTTGATTAAGGAATATGGTTACCAGCCAGGACCAGACTTGGGAGAGATTTTAACAGAGATTGAGTTTGCCATTGTCGATGGAGAATTGGAAAATGATCGTCAAGCCATCCATGCTTACCTGAGGGAGAAAAAATGAGTGATTTTATCGTTGAAAAACTAAGCAAATCCGTTGGAGACAAGACCGTTTTTAAGGATATTTCTTTTATCATCCATGACTTGGATAGAATAGGTCTAATAGGTGTCAATGGAACGGGTAAGACCACCCTTTTAGACGTCCTTTCTGGCGTTTCTGGCTTTGATGGGGATGTCAGTCCCTTTTCGGCAAAGAATGACTATAAGATTGGCTACTTGACCCAGGATCCTGATTTTGATGATAGCAAGACGGTCTTGGATACGGTTCTCTCTAGCGACCTCAAGGAAATCCAGTTGATTCGTGAGTATGAGTTAATCATGCTCAACTACAGTGAGGACAAGCAGGCTCGTTTGGAACGGGTCATGGCAGAGATGGATTCTCTCCAAGCCTGGGAAATTGAAAGCCAGGTCAAGACGGTCCTCAGCAAGCTAGGTATTCAGAACTTGTCGACTCCAGTTGGTGAATTGTCAGGAGGTCTAAGAAGACGTATCCAGTTGGCGCAAGTTCTCCTAGGAAACCACGATCTCTTGCTTCTGGACGAGCCGACCAACCACCTGGACATTGCGACCATTGAGTGGCTGACCCTCTTTTTGAAAAATTCTAAGAAGACAGTTCTCTTTATCACCCACGATCGTTATTTCCTAGATGCACTATCAACACGGATTTTCGAGTTGGACCGAGCAGGCTTGACCGAGTATCAGGGGAATTATCAGGACTATGTTCGCCTAAAAGCGGAACAAGATGAGCGTGATGCAGCACTTCTCCACAAAAAGGAACAACTCTATAAGCAAGAATTAGCCTGGATGCGTAGACAACCGCAGGCCCGTGCGACCAAGCAACAGGCCCGTATCAATCGTTTCCACGATTTGAAAAAAGAAGTTTCAGGTGGCGTTGCTGATACAGACTTGACCATGAACTTTGAAACCAGTCGTATTGGGAAAAAAGTCATCGAGTTTCAGAATGTTTCCTTCGCCTATGAAAACAAGCCCATTTTGCAAGATTTTAATCTATTGGTGCAAGCCAAAGACCGTATCGGAATTGTTGGGGACAACGGTGTCGGGAAGTCAACTCTTCTCAACCTCATCGCAGGAAGTCTTGTGCCGACTAAAGGTCAAGTTATCATCGGTGAGACGGTTCGCATTGCCTATTTCTCTCAACAAATCGAAGGCTTAGACGAGAGCAAGCGCGTTATCAATTACCTGCAGGAAGTAGCAGAAGAGATTAAGACCAGTGGTGGTTCTACGACTTCCATTGCAGAGTTGCTGGAGCAGTTTCTCTTCCCACGTTCGACGCATGGAACCTTGATTGAGAAATTGTCAGGTGGAGAGAAAAAACGCCTTTATCTTCTCAAATTGCTCTTGGAAAAACCCAATGTTCTTCTTTTGGACGAGCCGACCAATGACCTAGATATTGCAACTTTGACAGTTTTGGAGAATTTCTTGCAGGGCTTTGCGGGTCCTGTCTTGACAGTTAGCCACGACCGTTATTTCCTAGATAAGGTAGCGACCAAGATTCTCGCCTTTGAGAATGGCAGCATCCGTACTTTCTTTGGTCATTATACCGACTACCTTGATGAAAAAGCTTTTGAAACTGATATGGCCAATCAAGTGCAAAAGGCAGAAAAGGAGAAAGTGGTCAAGGTCCGTGAAGACAAGAAACGCATGACCTACCAAGAAAAGCAGGAGTGGGCAAGCATTGAAGGGGATATTGAAGCCTTGGAAAATCGTATTGCTGCTATTGAAGAAGAAATGCAGGCAAATGGCTCTGACTTTGGCAAACTGGCGACGCTTCAAAAAGAGCTAGACGAGAAAAACGAAGAACTTCTTGAAAAATACGAACGCTATGAATATTTAAGTGAGTTGGCATGATGGAAGAAAAAGTCATTAAACGTAGTCCCAAGAAAATCATTTGGAATGCCTTGTTTGGCCTAGCTTCGGTGTTTTTCTTCTTGTTACCTCTCTCTTATCTCCATTTGTATTCGCAAAAGGGAACCAGACTTCATACGATAAGTCTGTTATTAATACTGCTTGTCCTCTTTTGTGCAGGAGTAGTCGTTTATCAGACATACAGGTTGTTAAGCTCCGATAAGGAATATTTGAAATGTACTGTCGAGGGGTTTTACTACAAACAAAATCCAAAGAAACCTAGTCATTTCTATGCTTGGGCAGATGTAGAGGACTTTTCCTTCTCTCGGATTCGAGGGAAGTATAGGGATTCTTATCGGATTGAAGTCTATTTTAAAAACAAGGAAAATGTGAAATCCCAATCCTTTCTAACACTGCTGAAGAGAAGGATTCTCCCTTTTTATCCGTCAGCAGATTTGATCATCCCTATCTTTCTGCTAGATGTAGGACTTCCTGAAAGGGTCTACGAGACCATGAAGTACTATGAAAGAGAATGGCGCATCGAACAAAATCGTCAAGCAAGAAAAAAGGCAAAACAAGCTTCGAAAAGCAAATCTTCCAAACCGTCATAGTCTGTCTTTGCTTAAAGTAGAATAATCAAAAAGGCCCTATCCACTGGATAGGGTCACTGTTTGTCTTCTTTTTTAGTTTCCTGATGGAAGATGTTTTGCCAAGTCTCATGGCGACGCCAGATACTGGTATGGACGATGCCATCTAGCTCATAGCAAATGAGCTTGGTTTTCTGACTAATGGAAGTGATTTGAATATCCTTAATAGCAGCTTTAAGTTCTTTTTCGGCTTGATAAGCGACTTTATCCATCTGCTCTCCATCTTGACGGATATAGAGAAAGTCCTCAGCAAGGAGTTCTTCTAGCTGATTTCCTTGGTCAATCAATTGCTCACGCATGAGCAGTTTTTTATAGACATTGTCTAAAATCTCGTCCTCAGGTATGGGAGCTGGCTCGATATGGACATCGGTATCAAAGACTCCAAAACGCTCTTCCAGCATGGATTCGACCTGGTCCGCAATTTCGTGACTCTCATAGACTGATAAGTCGGGATTCATTTCTAAGGTGATATCAAGGTAGATATTGCTACCGTAGGTACGCCCTCTTTGGGACTTGACCTTACTAATCTTTGGAATCTCCATGATGGCCTTTTGGTAGTCCTCTAGCAGACGGTCATCAAAACCATCTGAAAGACTGAAGGAAGACTCGATAAAGATATCATAGGCTGTTTTTAAGATAAAGAAGGTGATGATGATAGCGACCAATTTATCCACGATAGGGTAATTGAAACTGCTGGCTAGGATAGCAATGGTCGTCCCAAGCGAGGTGACAGCATCGGAAAGATTGTCCTTAGCAGCTGCCTTGAGAGCCTTGGATTTGGATTTCTTACTGAGGCGTGTGTTATAGAGATAAACAGCAAACATGACCGCTGCTGAAATGATTCCTAGAATCGCTCCCAAAGGATCAATAGGTGTTTGTTCCCGACTAAGGATTTTCTGAATGGTGTCCCGAAGCACATCAAAACCAACATAGAACATGATGATGGAAGTAATCAAGCTAGCCAAATCTTCAATCTTCCAGTGACCAAAGCGATGGTCACGGTCTGCAGGTTGGCGGGCCATCCGAATCCCAATCAAGAGAGCAACGTTTCCAATGATGTCCGATACGTTGTTGAAACCATCTGCCACCAAACTGGAAGAATGCAGGAGGTGGCCAGTTGCCAATTTTGCAGCAGACAAGAGGAGGTAGGTCGAAATGCTGATAATGGCTCCGCGCTCTGCCAATTTGAGATTTGACATGGATTGGTTCATCGGGCTTCCTTTCTAGTCATATAGTATTCTACCATTATACTGGTTTTCAAGGGAAAATTCAAATTTAGTCTTGTTTCATCTGATTTAAACCCTTGAAAATTGTTCAAATTTTGATATAATAGTACTACTCAAGGGAGTAGCTGGCAGAAACCTGTGATAGTGTCGTCATTCCGAATTGTATACTGAAAAGTATGTTTTCCGGCACTATCTTAAACAGCGAGACTTGTTATGATTAACAGGTCTCTTTTTGTTTGTCATAAAACTAAAAGAGAACTTGTTTTGCACACAATGTCAAGGAGGAGACACATGTCAAAAGAACAAAAACGCCAAGCGTTTTACACTCAAAGTCCTGAAGAGGTCTTGAAGTCAGTTGAAGCAACTGAGCAAGGTCTTTCGTCAAGCGAAGCGCAGAAACGTCTAGCTGAATATGGACGCAATGAACTGGAAGAGGGTGAGAAAAAATCTCTCCTAGTCAAGTTTATCGAGCAATTTAAGGATTTGATGATTATCATCCTAGTTGCTGCGGCTATCTTGTCCGTCATAACTTCTGGTGGGGAAGATATCGCAGATGCCATCATTATCCTAGCCGTGGTTATCATCAACGCTGCCTTTGGTGTTTACCAAGAAGGAAAAGCAGAAGAAGCCATCGAAGCCCTCAAGTCTATGTCTAGTCCAGCTGCTCGCGTTATTCGTGATGGGCACATGGCTGAGATTGATTCCAAAGAATTGGTACCAGGTGATATCGTTGCCCTTGAAGCTGGTGATGTAGTGCCAGCAGACCTACGTTTGCTAGAAGCTAATTCTCTTAAAATTGAAGAAGCAGCCTTGACAGGTGAGTCTGTTCCAGTCGAAAAAGACTTGACTGTCGAGCTCTCTGCAGATGCTGGTATTGGTGACCGTGTCAATATGGCCTTCCAAAACTCAAATGTGACTTATGGTCGTGGTCTTGGTGTTGTTGTCAATACAGGTATGTACACTGAAGTGGGTCATATCGCTGGCATGCTCCAAGATGCGGATGAGACGGATACACCACTTAAACAAAACTTGAACAACCTTTCTAAGGTTTTGACCTATGCGATTTTGGTTATTGCCCTTGTTACTTTTGTAGTTGGAGTCTTCATTCAAGGTAAAAATCCACTTGGTGAGTTGATGACCTCTGTTGCGCTTGCTGTTGCAGCCATTCCAGAAGGACTTCCTGCTATCGTGACGATCGTTCTTGCCCTTGGTACTCAAGTTTTGGCCAAACGAAACTCTATCGTTCGTAAGTTGCCAGCAGTAGAAACACTTGGTTCAACAGAAATCATCGCTTCTGATAAGACTGGTACGCTTACCATGAACAAGATGACAGTCGAAAAAGTCTTCTACGACGCAGTCCTACATGACTCAGCTGATGATATTGAACTTGGCTTGGACATGCCCCTACTTCGTTCGGTTGTCTTGGCCAATGATACCAAGATTGATGCTGAAGGTAACCTGATCGGGGATCCAACGGAAACAGCCTTCATCCAGTATGCCTTGGACAAGGGCTACGATGTTAAAGGATTTTTAGAGAAATATCCTCGTGTAGCTGAATTGCCGTTTGACTCAGATCGTAAACTCATGTCAACGGTTCATCCATTGCCAGATGGTAAATTCCTCGTGGCAGTCAAGGGGGCTCCAGATCAACTTTTGAAACGCTGTGTTGCTCGTGATAAAGCTGGAGATGTTGCTCCGATTGATGAGAAAGTCACTGAATTAATCCATACAAATAACTCGGAAATGGCTCACCAAGCCTTGCGTGTCCTTGCAGGTGCTTATAAGACTATCGACAGTATTCCAGAAAATCTTACTTCTGAAGAGCTTGAAAACAACTTGATCTTTACTGGATTGATTGGAATGATTGACCCTGAACGTGCCGAAGCAGCAGAAGCTGTTCGTGTCGCTAAGGAAGCGGGAATCCGTCCAATCATGATCACTGGTGACCACCAAGACACAGCAGAAGCTATTGCCAAACGTTTGGGAATTATCGACGAAAATGACTCGGAAGACCATGTTTTGACTGGTGCTGAGCTTAACGAACTTTCTGATGAAGAATTTGAAAAAGTCGTTGGTCAATACTCTGTCTACGCGCGTGTATCTCCAGAACACAAGGTTCGTATCGTCAAGGCTTGGCAAAAACAAGGTAAGGTTGTTGCTATGACAGGTGACGGTGTTAATGATGCGCCAGCTCTGAAAACAGCCGATATCGGTATCGGTATGGGAATCACTGGTACAGAGGTTTCTAAGGGGGCTTCTGACATGATTCTTGCAGATGATAACTTTGCGACCATTATCGTCGCAGTTGAAGAAGGACGCAAGGTCTTCTCAAACATTCAAAAGACTATTCAGTACTTACTTTCTGCCAATACTGCTGAAGTATTAACTATCTTCTTATCAACCTTGTTTGGTTGGGACGTCTTGCAGCCAGTTCATCTTTTGTGGATCAACTTGGTAACCGATACCTTCCCAGCTATCGCTCTTGGTGTTGAACCTGCTGAGCCAGGTGTTATGACCCACAAACCTCGTGGACATAAGTCAAGCTTCTTCTCAGGTGGTGTTTTGAGTTCTATCATCTATCAAGGTGTACTCCAAGCAGCTATTGTTATGAGTGTTTATGGACTTGCAATTGCTTACCCAGTTCATGTGGGTGACAATCATGCCATTCATGCGGATGCCCTTACTATGGCCTTTGCAACCCTTGGTTTGATTCAACTATTCCATGCCTACAATGTCAAGTCTGTTTACCAATCCATCTTGACAGTTGGCCCATTCAAGTCTAAGACCTTTAACTGGTCCATCTTGGTATCCTTCATCCTTCTGATGGCGACCATCGTTGTAGAACCACTTGAAGGTATCTTCCACGTAACCAAACTAGACTTGTCACAATGGGCTATTGTTCTAGCTGGAAGCTTCTCAATGATACTTATCGTCGAAATCGTCAAGTTTGTTCAACGTAAACTTGGTCTTGATAAGAACGCGATTTAAAAAGAAAGTCATCTTCGGATGGCTTTTTTTGCATTTGAGGGAAAGGACTAGAAGTTGCCCCCTTTTGTGCTATAATAAAGTAAAGATGTAAGGAGCGTAAGAGAATGGAAAAGAAAATTGTCCGAGATGTCTTATTCTTGTCGCAGGTCTCGAAACCTGCAAGTCAGGAAGACCTTTATCTGGCTAAGGATTTGCAGGATACCCTGCTGGCTAATCGCGAGACCTGTGTCGGTCTAGCGGCCAATATGATTGGTGTGCAGAAGCGTGTCATTATCTTTAATCTTGGCTTGGTTCCCATGGTTATGTTTAATCCCGTTCTCCTTTCCTACATAGGACCTTACGAGACAGAGGAAGGGTGTTTGTCCTTGACTGGGGTGCGATCAACAACTCGTTATGAAACGATTATGGTTTCCTATCGAGATAGTAAGTGGCAGGAACAGACCATTACGTTAACAGGTTTTCCAGCTCAGATCTGCCAACATGAACTGGATCATTTGGAAGGACGGATTATTTAGGAGGAATTCAGATGAAACGCATACTATTTGAACTTGTTTTTATCGCAACGACCTGGTATATATTTTTACCACCCTTCAATCTGACTAGTTGGGAATTCATCTTCTTTCTCTGTGGGCATTTGGTGGTGATGGGGATTTTGTTTAGTTTCCGCAAGGATACCAATCTCCTCAAAACTGTTCACCTACGCCATGGCAAGGCTACCAAAGATCTCAATCTAGAAGGATTCCTTTTTACCAAACTTAGTAGAGGATTGTTTCTGACTGCAGCTATCATTTTTGCCCTTGCTGGTCTGGTAAGCCTAGTAACCTCTAGCTTTTTCCAAGCAAAAAGTTATGCTAATGTAGTGTCTATCACAGAAAAAGATTTTAAAGATTTTCCTAAGAGTGATACCAGTAAGGTTCCAATCCTAGATCGGAGCACTGCAGAGAAGATTGGAGATCGTTATCTAGGCTCTCTGACGGATAAGGTCTCCCAGTACGTAGCAGCAGATACTTATACCCAGCTGACGGTTGATGGCAAACCTTATCGAGTAACTCCTTTGGAGTATGCCGACCCGATCAAATGGTTTAATAATCAGTCCAAGGGAATTGGCGAGTATATCAAGGTTGATATGGTGACAGGAAATGCGGAATTGGTGGATTTAAAAACGCCAATGAAGTATTCAGACTCCGAGTATTTTAACCGAGACGTCAAACGTCATCTTCGGATCAAGTACCCAACCAAGATTTTTAAAACGCCCTCCTTTGAGGTGGATGATGAAGGCAATCCTTTCTATGTAGCAACCGTTTATCAAAAGCAGTTTGGTCTAGGAGTTCCTCGCCCTTCGTCTGTTATTATCTTAGACGCCACCAATGGAGAAACCAAGGAATACAGCTTGGATGAAGTACCAGAATGGGTGGATCGTGTCTATCCAGCAGAAGAAACCATCCAGCAAATCAACTATAACGGCAAGTATAAAGACGGCTTCTGGAATGCCTTGATTTCTAAGAAAAACGTTACCCAAACGACCGAGGGCTATAACTATCTTTCTATCGGAAATGACATTTATCTCTACACTGGGGTGACTTCAGCCAACGCTGACGAAAGTAATCTAGGATTTATCCTTGAAAATATGCGCACTGGTGAAATCACCAAGTACAATCTAGCTTCAGCAACCGAAGAATCAGCCCGTGCTTCCGCAGAAGGAGCAGTGCAGGAAAAAGCCTATAAGGCGACCTTCCCTATCCTTGTCAATCTCAATGACAAACCGCTCTACATCATGGGATTGAAGGACAATGCAGGTTTGGTCAAGGAGTATGCTTTGGTTGATGCAGTAGAGTACCAAAACGTCATCGTAGCAGCTACAGTAGATGAACTCCTCAGCAAATATGCCAATAAAAACGACCTCGAGCTGGATAATGAAACGGTAGAAAACATCAAGGGAGTGGTTTCAGACCTTAAATCAGCTGTTATCAAGGGTGACACCGTCTACTTCTTCAAAGTTGATGGCAAGATTTATAAAGTCAAGGCTTCCGTGTCAGACGACCTTCCTTACCTTGAAAATGGCCAATCCTTTGAAGGTCAAGTTGGAAAAGATAATTATCTCAAGACCTTTAAAGTACAATAATACTCTTCAAAAATCAAATTCAAACTACGTCAGCGTCGCCTTGCCGTACTCAAGTACTGCCTGCGGCTAGCTTCCTAGTTTGCTCTTTGATTTTCATTGAGTATAAAAATAGGTTTTCTCAGTTCAAGGAGAAAAAAGATAAATTCTTATCTATCTTAACAAGCTTAGCTGGCACAGCCCTTGTTCTCGTGGCTATCTGGTTAGAATGGCCAAAATAAACAGAGAAACCTCGGTGTGAACCGAGGTTTTTAAGATGAAATTCTTGGTCGTGATTGAAAAATATGCTACACTAACAATATGAAAATTTTAATCCCAACAGCAAAAGAAATGAACACAAACCATCCTTGTATCGAAGCGCTTCCCTTGAGGGAAGAAAGTCAGGCAGTTCTTGACTCACTGGCGCACTACTCAGCTAGTGAATTAGAGACTTTTTATAAGGTATCTGCCGAGAAAGCAGAAGAAGAGTACAGCCATATTCAAGCTCTAAAAGATCGAAGGGCTAAGCATTATCCAGCCTTGAAACTCTTTGACGGTCTCATGTATCGCCACATCAAACGAGATGGGTTAACCGAGGCTGAACAAACCTATCTTGAAAATCATGTCCTGATTACCTCGGCTTTATACGGTGTTGTCCCTGCCTTATCTCCCATGGCTCCTCACCGTTTGGACTTCTTGATGAAGTTAAAAGTGGCTAGAAAAACCCTAAAGACTCATTGGAAATCAGCCTATGATGAGGCACTTCAGGACGAGGACTTGATATTCTCACTCCTATCATCAGAGTTTGAAACCGTATTTTCGAAGGAAATTAGAGAAAAGATGGTGACCTTCAAATTTATGGAGGACAAGGCAGGCCAGTTGAAAATCCACTCAACCATTTCAAAAAAAGCCCGTGGTGCCTTTTTGACCGCCTTGATAGAGGGGCAAATCCATACAGTCGAACAAGCTCGCAAGCTCAGTTTTGCAGGCTTTGACTACCGACCTGATTTATCAAATGATTTAGAACTCGTCTTTGTGAAACAAGCATAAAACCAGCTCATTCGAGCTGGTTTTTGCTAGATTAGTTGATGGCTACAAGAAGGTCGTCCGCTTGTTTTGCAAGTGATGAAGCAGTTGCTTCTTCTAACACCAATTTTCCGTCTGCCCAAGCAGAGTCATTGACACGAGCAGCTGTAAAATCACCAACGACTTGTGTACGGATAAATGGCAAGAGGTCTTTGTAAATAGCAAAGAGTTGATCGTGACCAGCATTGGCTACAGATGAGACAGTAACAAACTTGTCTTGGAGGGCAGAAGCACCACGTGTATCAGACAAGTCAATGGCGCGAGAGAGCCAGTCAAGCAAGTTTTTCACTGTTCCAGGGATAGAGAAGTTGTAGACTGGAGAGAAGATCCAGATAGCATCCGCAGCAAGGACTGCTTCACGAGCAGCAGCTACAGCTGGATGAGTTGGAACTTCCAAATCTTGGCTGAAGAGAGGAACAGCTGAGTAATCAAGATAGCTAACTTCTGCTTTTCCAGCAAGTGCTTTTTCAGCTTCGAGGGCCATTTGGTGGTTGAAAGAACCTTGGCGTAGTGAACCGACGATAAATAATACTTTTTTAGACATGATGTGTCTCCTTTAGTTTAAAATTCAAAGAGCGAACTCTTTTGTTACCATCCATGTTACAACAAATGATACTAATTAGCAATAATTTTGCTCACAAATTTTTAAATTTTTTTAAAATCTGGATTAAGTCTTCCTTTTCGCCATCTTCCAAGATGCTGAGTGCTTCTACGATAGAATCGATATGGTCAGGAAGAACCTCCTCGATTTTTCTGCGTCCTGCAGGTGTTAATTTCAGGAAAAAGGAGCGACGATCCTTGGGGTCGCAAGTTCTAGAAATCCATCCATCTCGAACCATATTTCGAATGACAACAGTCATGTTTCCAGAAGTGGCCAACATTTTTTCAATCAAATCCTGAATGCGTAGTTCCCCCTTGCTATAGAGGGTTTCCAAAACTGAAAATTGGGTGGGTGTTAGCCCGTGTTCTTTAGCAGCCTTGGCTTCATATGGTTTAAAAGTTCGTATGGCTTTATTGAGGACGATAGCCGTTTTTAAGTCTAGTTGATTATCGGAAATTTTCTCTTTCAAATATTGTTTCATAAGGCTATTTTATCAATAATGAGAGAGAAAAACAAGAACTTATATTTTATAGGAAAAGAATCTTAGAATGTTCCCGTCTTCACTTGTAATAAAGAAGGAGAGATGGTAAAATAGACGAGTGAAACTAAGACAGAAAAAAGCAAAAAACAAGCTACTTTTACAGTATGGAATCGGCATTGCTCTGGTAGTACTAGTCATGACCACTTCCTTCCTTTATCTGATATCACTCAGCATGAAACCCTATCAAGATGCTAGAGTTGAGGGAGAAAAACTAGCCAAGCAGTATGCAGAATTGGAAAAGGCAGATCAGGTTGATTTTTATAATGGACTAGAAGGTTATTACAGCGTTTTAGGACATAATAAAAAGCAAGAGGCCATTGCCGTACTGATTGAAAAGAATGACCACAAGATTTATGTTTATCAGCTTGATAAAGGGATTTCTCAAGACAAGGCAGCGACGATTTCGAGGGAAAAAGGAGCTAGCGACATTGACAAGATTACTTTTGGTCGCTATCAGGACAAGCCGATTTGGGAAGTTAAGTCAGGAAAACAGTACTATCTGGTTGACTTTGAAACAGGAGCAGTGATCCAATAAGGAGGGCATATGAAACTATCCAAACGTGTACTAGAAATGGAAGAAAGCATCACTCTAGCTAGTGATGCAAGAGCCAAAGCATTAAAAGCTCAGGGAAAGGATGTTCTTTTCTTAACCTTGGGACAGCCTGATTTTCATACTCCTGAAAACATTCAGGATGCAGCGGTAGAAGCGATTCGAGATGGACGAGCTTCCTTTTATACAGTTGCTTCAGGCCTACCAGAGTTAAAAGCGGCGGTTAATACCTATTTTGAACGCTATTATGGGTATTCTGTTGCAGCCAACGAGGTTACCTTTGCCACTGGTGCTAAGTTCTCTCTCTACACCTTCTTTATGGCTGTGGTCAATCCAGGTGATGAAGTCATTATCCCTACACCATACTGGGTCAGCTATGGAGACCAGGTCAAAATGGCAGAAGGAGTGCCAGTCTTTGTCCAGGCAAAGGAAGACAATCACTTTAAAGTAACAGTAGAGCAGCTAGAAGCAGCGCGAACAGATAAGACCAAGATCTTAGTTCTCAATTCACCATCGAATCCGACCGGTATGATTTACTCTCGTGAGGAACTCTTGGCTATCGGAAATTGGGCTGTTGCGCATGATGTCCTTATCTTAGCAGATGATATTTATGGTCGTTTGGTTTATAACGGGAACGAATTTGTTCCAATTTCTAGTCTGTCAGAAGCCATTCGCAAGCAAACCATCGTGATTAACGGTGTATCTAAGGCCTATGCCATGACTGGTTGGCGGGTAGGTTATGCAGTAGGAAATCCTGAAATTATTGCTGCCATGAGCAAGCTAACAGGACAAACAACCTCCAACCTGACTGCTGTATCACAATATGCTACCATTGAAGCCTTAACTGGGCCACAAGACTCTGTCGAAACCATGCGCCAAGCATTTGAGGAACGCCTTAATACCATCTATCCTCTCTTGTGCCAAGTGCCAGGATTTGAAGTAGTCAAACCCCAAGGTGCCTTCTATCTTTTCCCAAATGTTAAAAAAGCGATGGAAATGAAGGGTTATACCGATGTGACAGAGTTTGCAACGGCTATTCTCGAAGAAGTCGGTCTGGCCTTGATTACAGGAGCAGGGTTTGGTGCGCCTGAAAATGTTCGTCTCAGCTATGCCACAGACTTGGATACCTTGAAAGAAGCTATTCGTCGTTTGCACCAGTTTATGGAAAAATAAAACTTAGAATCTTCGCCTTTTTAGCGAAGATTTTTTGTAACGAAAATCTCGCGATTTTTATCTAGTAGAACCTAGCTATCACAGTCTATTTATGGTAAAATAGTGGGTA
The DNA here is from genome assembly GCF_029691405.1 of Streptococcus sp. D7B5. Taxonomy (NCBI): domain Bacteria; kingdom Bacillati; phylum Bacillota; class Bacilli; order Lactobacillales; family Streptococcaceae; genus Streptococcus; species Streptococcus sp. D7B5. Next base: position 825,350 of record NZ_CP121467.1, on the reverse strand, counting down.
ATGATGTCTTCGGACAAGTTAAACGAAAAAAGGAAGATAGATTATGACAAAACGTGTAACAATTATTGATGTAAAAGACTACGTTGGTCAAGAAGTGACCATCGGAGCCTGGGTTGCCAATAAATCAGGAAAAGGGAAAATTGCCTTCTTGCAATTGCGTGATGGAACAGCCTTCTTCCAAGGTGTAGCCTTTAAACCAAACTTTGTAGAAAAATTTGGTGAAGAGGTAGGTCTTGAAAAATTTGAAACGATCAAACACTTGAGTCAAGAAACTTCTGTTTATGTGACAGGAATTGTCAAAGAAGACGAACGTTCTAAGTTTGGCTATGAGTTGGATATTACAGACATCGAAGTGATCGGTGAATCTCAAGACTACCCAATCACACCAAAAGAACACGGAACAGACTTCTTGATGGACAACCGTCACTTGTGGCTCCGCTCTCGTAAGCAAGTAGCAGTGATGCAAATCCGTAACGCTATCATCTATGCAACTTATGAGTTTTTCGACAAGAACGGCTTCATGAAATTTGATAGCCCAATTCTTTCAGGAAACGCGGCTGAAGATTCAACAGAACTCTTTGAAACAGACTACTTTGGAACACCAGCCTACTTGAGTCAATCAGGTCAGCTTTACCTAGAAGCAGGGGCTATGGCTCTTGGTCGTGTCTTTGACTTTGGTCCAGTATTCCGTGCTGAAAAATCAAAAACACGCCGTCACTTGACTGAGTTCTGGATGATGGATGCGGAGTACTCTTACTTGACACATGATGAGTCACTTGACTTGCAAGAAGCTTACGTAAAAGCCCTTCTTCAAGGTGTTCTTGACCGTGCACTTCAAGCCTTGGAAACCTTGGAACGTGATACAGAGCTCTTGAAACGCTACATTGCAGAGCCATTCAAACGCATCACTTACGATCAAGCCATTGACCTTTTGCAAGAGCATGAAAATGATGAAGATGCTGACTACGAGCATCTTGAGCATGGCGATGACTTTGGTTCACCACACGAAACATGGATTTCAAACCACTTTGGTGTGCCAACATTTGTTATGAACTACCCAGCAGCCATCAAGGCCTTCTACATGAAACCAGTTCCTGGAAATCCAGAGCGCGTGCTTTGTGCAGATTTGCTCGCACCAGAAGGATATGGAGAAATCATCGGTGGTTCTATGCGTGAGGAAGACTACGATGCTCTTGTTGCTAAAATGGAAGAACTTGGAATGGATCGTACAGAGTATGAATTTTACCTTGACCTTCGTAAATATGGTACAGTACCACATGGTGGATTTGGTATCGGTATTGAACGTATGGTCACTTTCGCAGCAGGTACAAAACACATCCGTGAAGCTATTCCATTCCCACGTATGTTGCACCGTATCAAACCATAAACTAGTAAAAAGAAGATAATTTCATCTTCTTTTTTCACTTTTATCTTGCTATCTGTCAGTTTTTCTAGTATAATGGTTTATTGTGAGCGAACCTCACTTACCCCTTGCAAAGACTGGGGGTCATTAGACCAAAAGGAGGAACATATCAATGGCTAAATACGAAATTCTTTATATCATTCGTCCAAACATTGAAGAAGAAGCGAAAAACGCTTTGGTAGCACGTTTTGACTCTATCTTGACTGACAACGGTGCAACTGTTGTTGAATCAAAAGATTGGGAAAAACGTCGTCTTGCATACGAAATCCAAGATTTCCGTGAAGGACTTTACCACATCGTTAACGTTGAAGCAAACGATGACGTAGCTCTTAAAGAGTTTGACCGTCTTTCAAAAATCAACACTGACATTCTTCGTCACATGATCGTCAAACTTGACGCGTAAGAAGGTAGATTATGATTAACAATGTTGTACTTGTAGGGCGTATGACGCGTGACGCTGAGTTGCGTTATACCCCATCAAATGTAGCAGTTGCGACTTTTACTCTTGCAGTAAACCGTACATTTAAGAGTCAAAATGGCGAACGTGAGGCTGATTTTATCAATGTCGTTATGTGGCGCCAACAAGCTGAAAATCTTGCTAACTGGGCTAAAAAAGGCTCTCTTATCGGGATCACAGGTCGTATTCAGACTCGAAGTTACGATAACCAGCAAGGACAACGTGTTTACGTAACAGAAGTCGTGGCGGATAATTTCCAAATGTTGGAAAGCCGCGGAGTGCGTGAAGGACATTCAGGTGGAGCTTATTCCGCACCAACTGCTGGTCAATCAGCACCTGCAAACCCAGTACCAGACTTTTCACGTTCTGAAAATCCATTTGGAGCAACAAATCCATTGGACATTTCAGATGATGATTTACCATTCTAATGGACAATTAATACTATAAAGGAGAAAAAACATGGCTCAACAACGTCGTGGCGGATTCAAACGCCGTAAAAAAGTTGATTACATCGCAGCAAACAAAATTGAATATGTTGATTACAAAGATACTGAGCTTCTTAGCCGTTTTGTTTCAGAACGTGGGAAAATCCTTCCTCGTCGTGTAACAGGAACTTCAGCTAAAAACCAACGTAAAGTAACAACAGCTATCAAACGCGCTCGCGTAATGGCTTTGATGCCTTTCGTAAACGAAGATTAAAAAAGAGGTCCACTGGACCTCTTTTTCATGAGCTTGAAAACAAGAAAGCGAATTAAGACCCGGGTGGGTCTTTTTTACGAGCTTTGAAACGAGGGAGCGAGTTGGGTCCAGTGGACCTCTTTTCATGAGCTTGAAAACAAGAAAGCGAATTAAGACCCGGGTGGGTCTTTTTTTCACGAGCTTTGAAACGAGAGAGCGAGTTGGGTCCGGGTAGACCTCTTTTTCATGAGTTTGAAAATAAGAAAGCGAATTAAGATTCTTACTGTGAACAATCAAAAGCATATATTTCTGGGCCTAGTAGGATTCTATTTTTAGTTTGCTAGGTCTTTCTTTTTATCTCTATTATCGTGCTATAATAGTGGAAGAAGGCTTTTAAGGAGTACCTTATGGAAACAACGTGTCTGATTAGAAAAATGCAAACATCTGATGTTAAAGAACTATCCCAAGGTTTTATCAATCAAGGTTGGCCGGGTAGAGAAGAAATTTTGGCTAGGTATTTTCTTGAACAAGAATGTGGGGAGAGAGAAGTCTTAGTTGCAGAGGTTGAGGGTGCTTTAGTGGGTTATATCACAATTTTGCCCTGCGCTAAGCAGGGGCCTTTTGCAGAAATCTATCCAGAACTCTCAGATTTCAATGTCTTTGAACCTTTTCAAAATCAAGGTATTGGAAATCTCTTGCTGGAAGAAGCAGAAAAACGAGTTAGGCTCACATCGGATAAGGTGACCCTTGGTGTTGGGCTCCATTCAGGGTATGGACCTGCCCAGAGATTGTACATCAAACGAGGCTATATTCCAGATGGGACGGGTGTTTGGTATCAGAACCATCAACCGGGCATGAATGCGGTTTGTGAAGATATCGGAGAATTGGTTTTGTATCTGTCGAAAAATTTGTTTTAAGACAGATTTTATAAGGTTTAAATTTTAAATATAGTAAACAACAATCACAGTCCCTTTTTCATTCGAAAAAGGGATTTTTTGTTTGAAATTGTTTGATTTATTCCTCAAAGTGATAAAATATAATTGTTTGAAATGTCAAGATAAAAATAAATATCGAAAAAAACATATAAGGTTTAGTTTTTTTAAATACGAATTCTTTTGAAAGGTCTTAAAATTTCCTAAAATAAGGCTTTTTAAAGGTTGTAAATAATATTGTTACAAAAAGGTTACAAATTGTTAAAATTAAATTAAATGCAATAATATAATTTGGAAAAAATTTGACATATAAATTAATTGACGGTAAAATAATTAAGATAATCAAATTAATTGATTTGCGCAATAATTCGATATAAAGATTAATCTGATGTGTCAAATTTTATTATAGTAGAAGGATAGCATAATGAAGAAACTGAAAGTGATGGTTGTTTTTGGGACACGACCAGAAGCTATTAAAATGGCCCCTTTAGTGTTAGAATTGCAAAAACATAGTGACAGCATTGAGACGATCACAGTTGTGACAGCTCAGCATCGCCAAATGCTAGATCAAGTTCTTGAAACTTTTAGCATTGAGCCACATTATGACCTGGATATTATGGGGAAAAATCAATCCCTTTTAGATATTACTGGAAAAATTTTAGAAAAGTTTGATCCAGTTGTTAAGCAAGAACTTCCAGATATGGTTCTTGTTCATGGAGATACAACAACAACTTTTGCAGCAAGTTTAGTTGCTTTCTATAATCAGGTACGTATCGGCCACGTTGAAGCCGGGCTAAGGACCTTTGATAAGTATTCTCCTTTCCCAGAAGAAATGAATCGTCAGATGACTGATAACCTTGCGGATCTTTATTTTGCTCCAACTAGTGAGAGTAAAGAAAATCTCCTCAAGGAAAATCACCCTGAGTCTGCTATTGTCATTACGGGGAATACAGCCATTGATGCCTTGAAACTAACCGTTCAATCGGATTACTATCATGAAGTTCTAGATCAATTGGATCCAGATAAGAAACTTGTATTGGTAACCATGCACCGTCGTGAGAATCAAGGTCAACCAATGAGAAATGTCTTTACAGCTTTACGTGAGATGGTTGATCTTCATCAGGAAATTGAGGTTGTTTATCCTGTTCACCTCAGTCCTGCCGTGCAAGAAGCAGCAAACGATATCTTAGCTGGTCACGATCGTATTCACTTGATTGAGCCTTTAGATGTACTTGATTTTCATAATTTGGCTTCAAGAAGCTATTTTATCATGACTGACTCTGGAGGTGTTCAGGAAGAGGCACCTTCTCTCGGCAAACCTGTCCTTGTCCTTCGTGACACGACGGAACGTCCAGAAGGAGTAAGAGCAGGTACGTTGAAGCTAGTTGGTACGTATCCAGTACGTGTGAAAGAAGCAATGGCAGCACTCTTAACAGATGAAACTCTTTATAGACAAATGTCTCAGGCACCAAATCCTTATGGAGATGGAAGAGCTTCTGAACGAATCGTACAATCCATTCAACAGTACTTTGGGGCAGCGACTTCTGTATCTGAATTCAAAGGGGGGAAATAAGATAAAATGAAAAATTGGAGTCAATTTAAAAACTGGCTTATGGCTTTGCTTGCTTGTGAGGTCATTCTTTTGGTGCTTTGTTTTTTGTATGCTCGAGCAATCATTTTAGAACAAATCTTGTTTTTGGCTTTAGCCTTGTTTGCCGTGTTGGTATTATCTGACCTTTTGCTTACTTGGACCCTTATCTTAGCATTTGGTTTTGGACTTATCGTTTTGGTTGCGGGTGTGGTTTACATCCCAATCATGCAACTGATCTTCTTATTAATCAGTTTTCCTCTTTTGATTGGGATTCTACTTAAGGTTCGTTATTATTTCTTCAAGGTGGCCTCAAAGGTCCAAGAACAGGAAGACGCAGCTCGAGCAGATTACCAAGCTATGGTCACTGAACAAAGTGATGTTACGGTTCAATCTTTATTGATTCATTGGGCACATGAAGATTTGTTCTTCCAGATTAAACCAAAAGAACATAACCAGATGCTCAGTCGTATTCAAGAGGGAATTGCTCAGGAATTGAGTTACAATGATAAGCTCTATTACGTTTCGGATGGTAATTTTCTCGTTCTATCGAGTACTAACCAACATTCTTTGAAGGAACTTTATTTGAATGGTTTGCAGGAGAAACTGAGCAGTTTAGTTTTTCATGGAGAAGATGGCAATCAAGGAATTCAGTTCCAAACAGGCTATTTGGTGATTAACTCTGATAATAAAGATAAATACCAAGACTACGCGGATGTCGCCAGTCATCTCAAACGTCAACTAGAGACAGATGTAATTGTAGAATATTAGGAGGGAAACATGACTTTAACCGAACTATTTTTTGGTATTGCTTTGGCACTCAGTCTCGCCTTTGGCATTTGTTTTATCATACTATTTATTGCATACAATATTCTTTACCATCGAGTGAACAAAAATTTTAAGGCGGTGAATCATGATTAGTCAAATGGTAATGATTTTTACCTTGCTTACAATTTGGATTTCTCTAGCTTGGGGCTTGGTAATTCTCTTTTCGGCAGTACACTTTTGGTTTAAACACAGTGATTTTCGTGTAGACACTTCGCCGCTACCTTATTATCCTAAGGTCACCATTGTTGTTCCTGCTCATAATGAGGATGTGGTTATTGCCCAAACGGCAAAAGCTATCTTGGATATGAATTATCCTCACGATCGTGTGGAATTGCTCTTATTTGCGGATAACTGTTCGGATAACACTTATGCTGAATGCTTGTCTGTACAAGCCATGCCAGAATATGCTGAAAGAAATCTAACCATTATAGACCGTACTGGTACGGGAGGAAAAGCGGGCGTTCTAAACGATGCTTTGGAGATGGCAACAGGCGAATACATCTGTGTTTATGATGCGGATGCTATGCCTGAAAAGAACGCCCTTTATTTCCTTGTCAAAGAAGTGATGAAGGACCCAGAACGCCACGTGGCATCTTTTGGCCGCAACAAGACTCGAAACGCCAACCAAAATTTCTTGACTCGTTGTATCAACCAAGAGATCGTTGTTACTCAGCGCGTGCACCACGTTGGGATGTGGCATCTCTTTAAAATTGGGCGTATCCCAGGAACCAACTTTATCATTCAAACCGACTTTGTAAAGAGTATCGGTGGTTGGAAAAATGGTGCCTTAACTGAGGATACCGATATTTCCTTCAAAATCATGCAGAGTGGTAAATTGATTGCCCTTGCCTATAATTCAGAGGCTTTCCAACAAGAACCTGAGACCTTAAAGAGTTACTATATGCAGCGGAAACGTTGGGCGAAAGGAAATTATGAAGTTGTTCTCTCGAACTTTAAGCATTTATTTGGCAGAGCAAACTGGCGCGTTAAACTAGAAGTCTTTAACTATTCTTGTGTTTTCTTTTGGTTTAACTTTGCTATTGTTCTTTCGGATTTGATTTTCCTAGCGAATGTGCTAGCGATCTGTCTTAATCTTTTCTTCCCAGATGTCAGGGTTCCATTTGCTTTTGATGCGGACAATATCTACATCGCCCAGCTCATGCTCTTTAACTGGATTCTCATGATTGGTCTCTATTTGATGCAAATTATGACAGCATTGGCAAGTCAATTTGGACAAGCGACAACTAAACAAATCTGGTTAGCCCTGGCAGCCTATTTCTCTTATGCACAGATGTTTATCGTTGTATCCGTTGATTCCATTTCTTCAATCGTGCTGGATAAAGTACTCCGACGAAAAGAAACCAAGTGGGTTAAAACCAAACGATTTGCAGGATAGGAGGTTCTATGAAAACGAATAAATTAAAATATGTCTGGTTTGTGCTCATCCTTTCTATCTTTTGTTTAGCCTTGTTTTTAGCAAGAGGAAGGAGTAAAGTCGAGATGCGTAATCGAATTTACAGCCAATGGAGCCAACAGTTCCTTGTTACAAAAGGTGATCAGTCTTATGTTCGTACGACAAATGATTCTGAGGAAACGACAGTTCTATCAGAAGCCCAAAGTTACGGCATGCTCATAACGGTTTTAGCAGCCCAAAAAGGGCAAGCAAGTCAAGCAGATTTTGAGAGTCTTTATCGCTATTATCAAAATCATCGTATCGAGGGAACGCAGTTGATGTCTTGGAAGCAAGTGATCACAAATGGTAGTGAAACGGTTGAGAAGCAGAACGCAACTGATGGGGATCTCTACATCGCTTATTCTTTGATTGAAGCTGCCAAGCAGTGGCCAGATAAGGCGCAGGAATACCAAGCGCAAGCTAAAAAAATCTTGGATGATATCCTTAAGTACAACTACAATGAAGAGACAGGTGTTTTAACAGTAGGAAACTGGGCAAACAAGGATTCTGATTATTATTACTTGATGCGGACGTCTGATACTCTTCCTCACTATTTCCAATCTTTCTATGACCTGACTGGAAACAAACAGTGGTTAGATGTTAAGGATAAGATGCTTGGGCAATTGGAGCAAATCAGTTCTCATTCTGATACGGGTCTCTTGCCAGACTTTATCTGGGCTGAGAAGTCTGAGGCACGTCTTGTTGATGCCAACACTATCGAATCTCAATACGATGGAGCGTATTCTTATAACGCTTGTCGTTTGCCTTATCACCTGTCACAGAGCCAGGATGAAAGAAGCCAAAAACTCGTTCAAAAGATGATGGATTTCTTTATGAAAGAGCAACGCATTTATGCTGGATATGACTTGAATGGATCTGCCCTCAATCAATACCAGGCAGGTAGTTTCTTGGCACCGATTACCTATGCATCTGACAAGGGAGAAGGTTATCTAAAACTTCTTCAGCAAAATAAATACATTTTCACACAAGATTTACCTTTGGACAACTACTATGATGCAACGATGATTACCATGATTGCTCTAGAGATGTTCTAGGATGAAAAGAGAGGGCTAGTTTTACTGGCTCTCTTTTTGATAGGATTTTCATCTTTTTTCAAAAAGGGAATTTCATCAGCTTTATGGTATAATGGAAAGAGTGATAAAAAAGAGGTAGAGAGATGGATGCAAAATTAAAATACAAGGCAAAGAAGATTAGAATTGTCTTTTTTGATATTGATGATACCTTGCGTACGTCAAAGACGGGCTTTATTCCAGCTACAATTCCCACTGTTTTTAAGCAGTTGCGAGAGAAAGGGATTTTAACAGGTATCGCCTCTGGGCGAGGTATTTTCGGTGTTGTTCCAGAGATTCGTGAGCTCAAACCGGACTTTTTTGTAACCCTAAATGGGGCCTATATAGAAGATAAAAAAGGTCAGGTCATTTATCAACATCAGATTGACAAGTCAGATGTTGTGGAGTACATTTCTTGGACGAAGGAAGAGGGAATTGAGTACGGCCTGGTTGGTAGTCATGACGCCAAACTCTCCACGCGAACAGAACTGATCAGTGAAGCTATTGATCCGATTTATCCAAACTTGGATGTGGATCCTAACTTCCATGAAAAAGCAGATATTTACCAGATGTGGACCTTTGAGGATAAAGGGGATGACTTGCACCTACCAGAGTCTTTATCGGATAAACTTCGCATGGTGCGTTGGCATGAACATTCATCTGATATCGTGCCGATTTCAGGATCCAAAGCAACTGGTGTAGCCAAGGTTGTAGAACATCTAGGCTTGAAACCAGAGAATGTCATGGTCTTTGGGGATGGTCTCAATGACTTGGAACTCTTTGATTATGCTGGAATCAGTATTGCTATGGGAATTTCTCATGATAAAATCAAAGAAAAAGCAGATTATATTACAAAAACAGTAGAAGAAGATGGCATTTTTGATGCCTTAGAAGGATTTGGTATGGTAGAAAAAGAATTGCATTTCCCACAAGTAGACATTGAAACAGTAGAAGGTCCGCTAGCGACCATTAAAACAAATCACGGAGACTTGCGTATCAAGCTCTTCCCTGAACATGCTCCCAAAACAGTAGCAAACTTTGTTGCTCTGTCAAAAGACGGTTACTATGATGGTGTCATTTTCCACCGAATTATCAAGGACTTTATGATCCAAGGTGGAGACCCAACTGGTACTGGTATGGGGGGCGAGTCAATCTACGGTGACTCTTTTGAAGATGAATTTTCTGAAGAACTCTATAATATCCGTGGTGCCCTTTCTATGGCCAATGCGGGCCCAAATACCAATGGTAGCCAGTTCTTTATCGTGCAAAACCAACACTTGCCGTACTCTAAGAAAGAGATTGCGCGTGGTGGCTGGCCTGAACCGATCGCTGAGATTTATGCAGAACAAGGTGGAACTCCTCACCTTGACCGTCGTCATACTGTTTTCGGGCAGTTGCTAGATGCTGAATCTTTTGCGGTCTTGGATGCCATTGCAGCTGTTGAGACTGGTGCAATGGACAAACCAGTTGAAGATGTAGTAATTGAAACGATTGAAATTGAGGACTAGAATGAAAATTGGTGATAAGCTGACTGGGCGTATTACAGGAATTCAGCCCTACGGTGCCTTTGTTGAGTTAGAGACAGGGGTGACAGGGCTGATTCACATCTCGGAGATTCGGACGGGATTTATTGAAAATATCTATGACATTTTAAAAATTGGTGATGAAGTCCAAGTTCAGGTGGTGGATTTTGACGAATACACTGGGAAGGCTAGTCTTTCTATCCGTACCTTGGAAGAGGAAAAACATCAATTGCCAAGACGGAGACGTTTTTCAAATGATCGGATCAAGCACGGTTTTGCACCACTTGGGCGAATGATGCCTGTTTGGACGCGTGAGGCACTAGAGTATTTAAAGAAGAAGCCATAAATACGATTATTTAAATCGTTTGTAATATTAACATCATTTGTTATAATAAAAGTATGAAAGAAGAACAATTATTAAAACCAGGAGAGCGAATCAATCAGCTCTTTTCGACAGATATCAAAATCATCCAAAATAGAGAGGTGTTTAGCTATTCGGTGGATAGTGTTCTTTTATCACGCTTTCCTCGCTTCCCTAAACGGGGTTTAATTGTGGACTTTTGTGCTGGAAATGGTGCAGTGGGACTTTTTGCTAGTTCACGTACTCAGGCGCGGATAATATCTGTAGAGATTCAGGAGCGCTTGGCGGATATGGCAGAGCGTTCGGTTCAGTTGAATGGCTTGGAAGAGCAGATGCAGGTCATCTGTGATGATTTGAAAAATATGCCTGCCCACATTCAGGGAAGTAAGGTGGATATGATTTTGTGCAATCCGCCTTATTTTAAGGTGGATCCGCATTCCAATCTGAACGAGAGTGAACATTACCTTCTGGCCAGACACGAAATTACGACTAACCTAAAAGAAATTTGCCGTAGTGCTCAGAGTATTCTCAAGTCTAATGGCCGTTTGGCCATGGTTCATCGTCCAGATCGGCTCTTGGATATCTTAGACATGCTTCAACGCCATAATTTAGCACCCAAGCGCCTGCAATTTGTCTATCCTAAACGTGAGAAGGAGGCTAATATGCTCTTAATCGAAGCTATCAAGGATGGATCGACCAGTGGCTTTAAGGTCTTGCCACCACTCATCGTTCACAATGATGATGGTTCTTATACACCAGAAATTCAAGAGATTTACTATGGATCATAAGGCCTATATGTATGTGGTGGAGTGTCGCGACGGTTCTTACTATACGGGCTATACAACGGATGTGAAGAGGCGCCTTGCCGTTCATAATAGTGGTAAGGGAGCCAAGTATACCCGAGCTCGCTTGCCAGTCAAACTCATCTATGTAGAGGGTTTTGCCAGTAAGGAAGAAGCCATGTCTGCCGAGGCTCTCCTCAAACGAAAGAAACGTCCTCAGAAAGAACGATTTTTATCTGAAAATCAAGAGAAAAATCTAGTCAACCATATTGATGTCTAAGGAGGAGTCTTTTGGCTCCTCTTACTTTTGTCAAAAGAGGAAAAAAGTGCTACAATAAGATGAATAAATTTAAAGAGGTATTATCATGTCTAAGATTCTAGTATTTGGTCACCAAAATCCAGACTCAGATGCCATCGGGTCATCTGTAGCCTTTGCTTACCTTGCAAAAGAGGCTTATGGATTGGACACAGAAGCAGTAGCACTTGGAACTCCTAATGAAGAAACAGCCTTCGTTTTGAACTATTTTGGTGTAGAAGCACCACGCGTCATCACATCTGCTAAAGCAGAAGGTGCAGAGCAAGTCATCTTGACTGACCACAATGAATTCCAACAGTCAGTGTCAGATATCGCTGAAGTAGAAGTTTACGGAGTTGTGGATCACCACCGTGTGGCTAATTTTGAAACTGCCAGCCCACTTTACATGCGTTTGGAACCAGTTGGATCAGCGTCTTCTATCGTTTATCGCATGTTCAAAGAGCATGGTGTAGCTGTTCCTAAAGAAATCGCAGGTTTGATGCTTTCAGGTTTGATTTCAGATACTCTTCTTTTGAAATCACCAACAACTCACCCATCTGATAAAGTCATTGCTCCTGAATTGGCAGAATTAGCTGGTGTCAACTTGGAAGAGTACGGTTTGGCTATGCTGAAAGCTGGTACAAACTTGGCTAGTAAATCTGCTGAAGAATTGATTGACATCGATGCTAAGACATTTGAACTCAACGGAAATAAGGTTCGTGTTGCTCAGGTTAACACAGTTGATATTGCTGAAGTCTTGGAACGCCAAGCTGAAATCGAAGCAGCAATGCAAGCTGCCAATACAGCAAACGGCTACTCTGACTTTGTTTTGATGATTACAGACATCGTCAACTCAAACTCAGAAATCCTTGCTCTTGGATCAAACATGGACAAGGTCGAAGCAGCTTTCAACTTCAAACTTGAAAACAACCACGCTTTCCTTCCAGGTGCTGTTTCACGTAAGAAACAAGTGGTGCCTCAGTTGACAGAAAGCTTTAATGGGTAATTCTTAAGGAATATTTGGAACTGTTAATTTGACTATTTATAGAAGGTGATAGCATGATGCGATTGATTGAAGGACTGCACTTTTTGGTTGAAGTTGTCGCAATTCTTGGTCTTTTCTCCGTGTCTGTGATACAAATTTCTTGGCTAGAAAAATTCCTATTTTTCCTTCTAGCAGTTCTATTAATCTTATTTTGGGCACGATATATGGCACCAAAATCTCCACATGCTTTTAAAAAATGGCATCGCCTCGTTGCTGAGACATCGATTTTTATTTTAGTTAGTGGTAGTTTTTGGCATTTGTATGGATTGCAAATAGGAATCCTATACTTAGCTCTGTCTTTTGGAAGTTTGGGTCTGCTTTATTATTTTCAGCTAGAGTGATTCTTATAATATATTTAATGAATTATTTAAATGGTAATTATTTGACTGGAGATTGACACGAGAAAACAGTGTTTTCCATATAGCTAAAGGGGTTTCGGCTCCTTTTTTTCTAGGAGAGAAAGATGTTAGAAAATGGTGATTTGATTTTTGTGAAGGACCTTTCAGATATGGGGCAGGCCATCCTGGCTTCTACCGGTAACTATAGTCATGTAGCCATTTTTTTGGACGGTTTCATCTACCATGCTAGTGGGCAAGCTGGTGTCATTTGTCAAGAACCAGCTGATTTTTTTGAACCAACTCATCTCTACGATCTTTATGTCTATCCAGAGCTGGAAGCTGACTTGGTAAAGGAGAGAGCTAGCAAACATTTGGGTGCACCCTATAATGCCTCTTTTTATCCGGATGGGAATGGCTTTTATTGCTCCCAGTATATCGCTGAAATCCTACCGATTTTTGAAACTATTCCCATGAAATTTGGTGATGGGGAGCAGGAGATTAGTGATTTTTGGAGGGAATATTACAGGAAACTCAAATTTCCTGTGCCTCTGAATCAGCCAGGGACCAATCCTAGTCAACTAGCAGCATCCCCTCTTTTAGAATGTAAAGAAAGGAATCTTCATGATTCAGATTTTTAATCCCTCTCGTTTGACTCGGCAGCCATTTTTTATAGATTTGGTGGACTATCTGGACCAGCATGACGATGTGATCCTTCGAGAAATCAAGGCCCAGTTTCCAGATGTAGCAGTTGATAAACTCATGGAAGAGTATATTAAGGCCGGTTTGATCCGAAGGGACAACAAACGCTATTTTCTCAATCTCTCTTTTCTAGAATCGATAGACAATCTAACCCTTGACCAAGAAATTTTTATCAGAGAGGACAGTCCAGTTTATCATGCTCTGTTAGAGAAGACTTTTGAGACAGAATTGCGCAATCAAACCAATGCTGCCATTTTAGTCGAATCTACAGATTTTGCTAGAGAAAAGATGACCCTGTCTAATTATTTCTACAAGGTCAAGAATCAATATCCTTTGACAGAAAAGCAGCAGGAACTCTATGCCATTTTGGGAGATGTCAATCCTGAGTATGCCCTCAAGTATATGACGACCTTTTTACTGAAGTTTCTCAAAAAAGACCAGCTGATACAGAAACGCCGTGATATCTTCGTTGAGAGTCTAGTCGTCTTGGGCTATGTTGTGCAAAACGAAGAAGGGAAGTATGAGTTGGCTGTTGACTTTGACAAGGAACGATTGACTTTCTATTTACCTTAATTGCTTCATTTTGAGCAGATTGTTTGACTTTGCTAAAGAATAAGCATAAACTAAATGTAAGCGATAACCATTATCGTATTAAAACAAAAGGAGACAGAGCTATGTCACTTGAAAATAAATTGGAACAAGCAACTGGTGCTATCAAAGAAGGATTTGGTAAAGTTACTGGCGATAGCAAAACTGAAGCAGAAGGTGCTGTAGAAAAAACAGTTGCCAAAGCAAAAGAAGTTGTTGAAGATGCTAAAGGTGCTGTAGAAGGTGCCGTTGAAGGTCTTAAAAACTCATTTAAGAAAGAAGACTAAAAAATCAAGGGAAAACTTCCCTTGATTTTTTGATTTTATAGGTAACGTTCTGCGACAGCTGCGTCACCAGGGTAGGATTCTTTCACTCCATTGACGATTTGGTAGCGATCAGCACCCTTACCCGCAATAATCACGGCATCTAGTTCTTGATTTGTGATGGCCATCGCTGCCTTGATGGCTTGTTCGCGATCGGCAATCTTTTCAACAGGATGACTGATATAGCTGCTGATTTCTTCCGCAATCACCATTGGATCTTCATAGTTGGGGTCATCAGCTGTGAGAAAGACTTGAATCTCAGGATGTTGATTGAGGAGGAGACCAAAGTCTTTGCGACGACTCTCCCCCTTGTTTCCAGTCGAACCGAGAACCAGAGCGATTTTTCCAGTTTGATGAGTTTCAACTACATTGATGAGTTTTTTTAGACTGTCCCCGTTGTGGGCATAGTCGATGAAGACTTTAGCACCATTTTTCTGTGTGAGGACTTCCATACGTCCAGGAACTCGGGTTGCAGCGATTCCTTTTTTGATGTCCTCTAGACTAGCACCTAGACGAAGGCAGGCAAGTCCAGCAGCGACTGCATTTTCTTGATTAAAGTGGCCGATGAGTAGGATATCATAATCACCAGCGAGTTTACCTGTAGCTGAAAAGCTAAAGGCTTTGGAATTCTCGATTTGGTTGCTCGACTGACTACCGTAGAAATCATGCTCTTGATGTTCAACTTGCTCTTTCAAGACAGAAAAGTGGTCCATGTCGCTGTTAATGACAACTGCTCGGCTATTTTTCATCAAGAGACGTTTATGGTAGAAGTAATCTTCAAAAGTCGGATGCTCAATTGGTCCGATATGGTCAGGAGTGATGTTAAGAAAGACTCCTACATCAAAGGTCAGACCATAGACTCGATGGACTAGATAGGCTTGACTAGAGACTTCCATTACGAGATGGGTTCTACCATTTTTAACAGCCTGAGCCATCATGTCGAAAAGATCGATATTTTCAGGTGTTGAAAAGGAAGATTTAAAGAAAGTCTTGCCATCTAGAGTTGTGTTCATAGTTGACAAAAGGGCTGTTGGGTAGCGTTGAGATAGGATGTTGTATGCAAAGTAAGCTGCTGTTGTTTTTCCTTTTGTCCCTGTGAAAGCGAGAATTTTGAGTTTCTCTTGGGGATTACCATAAAATTCCATAGCAATCAAACTCATGGCTTTTTTGATATCGTTCACAACGATGACGGGGATACCGACTTCATAGTCCTTTTCTGCGACATACCAAGCTAAACCTTGACTTATAGCAGAAATGAGGTATTCTTTTTTAAATGCAGCGCCTTTTGCAAAAAATAGAGTATTTTCTTTGGTTGTTCGGCTATCGTAACTGATGTTGTCAAAAATAACATCGCTGTAGTTGTAGTGGTAATGTCCTTGGTCGATAATCTCACGGAAGAGACCATCATTTTTTAAAATGTCTAATATAGTTTCAATCTTTATCATACTTTCTATTGTAAACCGAAAGTCTGAATTTTACAAGTAACAAGGAAAAGTTTATAATGGAAGATAAGGAACTTTTCCTAGTTATCAAAATTGAATGAGGAAGCTATGTCTAACGAAAACAATCACCAGCAAGCCCAGATGTTGCGAGGGACTGCTTGGCTAACAGCTAGTAACTTTATTAGTCGCCTCCTTGGTGCTATCTATATTATTCCCTGGTATATCTGGATGGGGACTTATGCCGCTAAGGCAAATGGACTCTTTACTATGGGTTATAATATTTATGCTTGGTTCTTGCTGATTTCAACAGCGGGTATCCCAGTTGCGGTCGCAAAACAAGTGGCTAAATACAATACCATGCGGGAAGAAGAGCACAGCTTTGCCTTGATTCGGAGTTTCCTAGGCTTTATGACTGGCTTGGGACTGGTCTTTGCCTTGGTCTTGTATCTCTTTTCTCCCTGGTTAGCAGATTTGTCAGGTGTGGGGAAAGACCTGATTCCCATCATGCATAGCTTGGCTTGGGCAGTCTTGATTTTCCCATCTATGAGTGTCATCAGAGGATTCTTCCAAGGGATGAATAACCTGAAACCCTATGCTATGAGTCAAATCGCCGAGCAGGTAATCCGTGTTATCTGGATGTTGATGGCAACCTTCTTCATTATGAAGATGGGTTCTGGTGACTACTTATCAGCCGTTACCCAATCGACCTTTGCGGCCTTTGTGGGGATGGTGGCAAGTTTTGCAGTCTTGATTTATTTCCTTGCCCAAGAAGGTTTGCTTAAAAGAGTTTTTGAAACACGGGATAAGATCAATAGTAAGCGACTCTTAGTCGATACCATCAAGGAAGCCATTCCCTTTATCCTGACAGGATCAGCCATTCAACTCTTCCAAATCTTAGACCAGATGACCTTTATCAATAGTATGAAGTGGTTTACTAACTACAGCAATGAAGACTTGGTTGTCATGTTTTCTTATTTCTCAGCCAATCCTAATAAAATTACTATGATTTTAATCTCTGTGGGAGTTTCAATCGGGAGTGTCGGCTTGCCGCTGTTGACGGAAAACTATGTAAAAGGCGACTTGCAGGCGGCGGCTCGCCTAGTCCAAGATAGCCTTACCATGCTCTTCTTATTTCTACTGCCTGCAACGGTTGGAGTGGTCATGGTAGGGGAGCCTCTTTATACAGTTTTTTACGGTAAGCCAGATAGTCTGGCCATGGGCTTATTTGTCTTTGCAGTTTTGCAGTCTACTATCCTAGGATTGTATATGGTCTTGTCTCCTATGCTTCAGGCCATGTTCCGAAACCGCAAGGCAGTTCTTTACTTCATCTATGGTTCCATTGCTAAGATCGTCTTGCAATTGCCAACCATAGCTATTTTCCACAGCTACGGTCCTTTGATTTCAACGACTATCGGCTTGATTATTCCAAATGTCTTGATGTACCGAGACATCTGCCAGGTAACAGGTGCTCGTCGAAAGATTATATTGAAGCGAACCATCTTGATTACCATCTTGACCCTTGTCATGTTTATCCTAGTTGGCTTCTTGCAGTGGCTACTCGGTTTTGTCTTCCAACCAAGTGGACGTTTCTGGAGTTTCCTTTATGTGGCTCTCATCGGAGGGCTTGGAGGAGGTCTTTATGGTTTGATGAGCCTACGGACACGACTCTTAGACAAGATAATCGGCAAAGCTCAAGCAGACCGGCTACGTACACGATTGAAAATATCGTAAAAAGATTTATAAATAAAAGTAATGAATTTAACCTTTCTTTAACAGAAAGGTTTTTATACTACATTTTTCTTAAAAAAAGAGAACTTTTTCTAAAATCAAGAGCAAAAAATATGTTTTTTTAAGTTTTTCTTTAGAAATTACTTGACTAAATAAAACTAAAGCTGTATAATAAGACAAAACTTTTAAACAGGAGGTTCTGGAAATGAAAAAGTCTAAGGCCAAGTATCTGACACTTGCAAGTGTCGTGTTAAGCGCTGGTATTCTACTGAGCGCATGTGGAAATTCAAGTAGCGCTTCTAAAACATATAACTATGTTTATTCGAGCGATCCATCTAGTTTGAACTATCTTGCAGAAAACCGTGCAACAACCAATGACATCGTGACCAATTTGGTGGATGGGTTGATGGAAAATGACCAATACGGTAACTATGTTCCATCGTTGGCAGAGGATTGGACTGTTTCTCAGGACGGTTTGACCTATACTTACAAATTGCGTAAGGATGCAAAATGGTATACTTATGAGGGTGAAGAATACGCCCCTGTAACGGCCCAAGACTTTGTGACAGGTTTGAAATATGCTGCTGATAAAAAATCCGAAGCCTTGTACCTGGTTCAAGACTCGGTAGCAGGTTTGGATGACTATATCAACGGGAAAACAACTGACTTTTCAACTGTCGGTGTTAAGGCGATTGACGACCAAACGGTTCAGTACACTTTGACACGTCCAGAATCTTATTGGAATTCTAAAACAACTTCAACCATTCTCTTCCCTGTCAATGCAGATTTCTTAAAATCAAAAGGGGATGACTTTGGTAAGGTAGACCCTTCTAGTATTTTGTACAATGGACCTTTCTTGATGAAATCGTTTGTTTCAAAATCTGTTATCGAATTCAAGAAAAATCCCAACTACTGGGATGAAAAAAATGTCTTTGTGGATGATGTGAAATTGGCCTATTATGATGGTAGTGACCAAGATGCACTAGCACGTAACTTTGTAGAAGGAGTCTATAGCTACGCGCGTCTCTATCCAAATAGCTCAAGCTTTGAAGGCATTAAAGAGAAGAACAAGGATAACATCATCTATAGTATGCAAAATGCAACTTCTTATTACTTGAACTTCAACTTGGACAGAAAATCTTATAACTTCACTTCTAAATCCTCAGATATCGAAAAGAAATCAACCCAAGAAGCAGTTCTGAATAAAAACTTCCGTCAAGCCTTCAACTATGCTTATAACCGTACAGCCTATGGAGCACAATCTCAAGGGGAGGACGGAGCAACAAAGATTATTCGTAACTTGGTTGTACCTCCAACATTTGTAAGTATCAACGGAAAAGACTTTGGCGATGTTGTTTCAGAAAAGATGGTCAACTATGGCCAAGAATGGCAAGGAATCAACTTTGCAGATGCGCAAGATCCATACTACAATCCTGACAAGGCTAAAGCTAAATTTGCAGAAGCTAAGAAAGAATTGGAAGCTAAGGGTGTGCAATTCCCAATCCACTTGGACGTATCAGTCGACCAATCAGCTAAAAAAGGTGTACTTGAAGCAAGCTCTTTGAAACAATCCATCGAATCTGTTCTAGGAGCTGAGAATGTGGTTATCGATATCCAACAGCTATCAACAGATGACTTTGACAACTCTAGCTATCTAGCTCAAACTGCAGCTCAAAAAGACTTTGATATCTATAATGGCGGTTGGAGTGCGGACTACTTGGATCCATCAAGTTATCTTGATATCTTAAATGTCAATAACGGTGGTATGTTGCAAAACATTGGTCTAGAACCAGGTGAGGTCAATGACAAGGCTAAGGCAGTTGGTCTGGATACTTACACTCAAATGTTAGAAGAAGCGAACAAGGAGCAAGATCCAGCAAAACGTTATGAAAAATATGCTGAAATTCAAGCTTGGCTCGTTGATAGCGCCCTTGCAATTCCAAACGTTTCTCAGGGTGGAACACCGACCTTGAGAAAGACAGTTCCATTCTCATCACCATTCTCACAAGCTGGAAATAAGGGTGTCGAATCATACAAGTATCTCAAGTTGCAAGATAAGACTGTAACGGCTGATGAGTATGAAAAAGCTAAAGAAAAATGGCTGAAAGAAAAAGAAGAATCAAATAAAAAAGCCCAAGAAGAACTGGCAAAACACGTTAAATAACCAGTCTATTCAACAGGAAAAACGATAGTTTCTCAAGGAACTATCGTTTTTATATAGTTTGAAACTATAACTAGCTCTTGAAAACAAGAAAATGAGTTAGTGAAAATAAGTGGTACAATAGTTACTATAGATTTGGAGGTATTGTATGAGCAAAGAACTACACATCAACACAATTTTGGCCCAGGCTGGGATCAAGTCAGATGAGGCTACAGGTGCCTTGGTAACACCGCTTCATTTTTCAACCACTTATCAGCATCCAGAGTTCGGTCAGTCTACGGGTTTTGACTATACCCGTACTAAAAACCCAACTCGCAGTAAGGCGGAGGAGGTTTTGGCTGCAATCGAATCAGCGGACTATGCCCTAGCAACGAGCTCAGGTATGGCTGCGATTGTACTGGCCTTTAGTGTTTTTCCAGTAGGGAGTAAAGTCTTGGCTGTGCGCGATCTGTATGGGGGTTCTTTCCGTTGGTTCAACCAAGTGGAGCAAGAAGGCCGCTTCCATTTTACCTATGCTAATACAGAAGAAGAGTTGATTGCTGAGTTAGAGAAAGATGTGGATGTTCTCTATATCGAAACGCCAACCAATCCCTTGATGTTAGAATTTGATATTGCCAAACTAGCCAAACTAGCTCATGCCAAGGGTGCCAAGGTAGTGGTGGACAATACCTTCTACAGTCCGATTTACCAACGTCCGATTGAAGACGGCGCGGATATCGTTCTTCATTCAGCCACCAAGTACTTAGCAGGGCACAACGATGTCTTGGCTGGGGTGGTTGTGACTAATAGTTTAGAACTATATGAACAACTGTTCTACAATCTAAATACGACTGGTGCGGTCTTGTCACCATTTGATAGTTATCAGTTGATTCGTGGTCTCAAAACCCTGCCTCTTCGTATGGAGCGTTCTACAGCCAATGCCCAAGAAGTGGTTGCCTTTTTGAAGGATTCACCTGCTGTCAAGGAAGTGCTCTATACTGGACGTGGGGGTATGATTTCCTTTAAAGTAGTGGATGAAAAACGTATTCCTCATATTTTAAATAGCTTGAAGGTCTTCTCATTTGCAGAAAGTTTGGGTGGGGTAGAGAGTCTGATCACCTATCCGACAACTCAGACTCATGCGGATATTCCAGCAGAAGTGCGCCATTCCTATGGCTTAACAGATGACCTCTTGCGTTTGTCTATTGGGATTGAGGATGCTAGAGATTTGATTGCGGACTTGCACCAAGCTTTGGAAGGATAAGATAGATATGGGAAAATATGATTTTACAAGCCTGCCCAATCGTTTTGGGCACCATACCTATAAATGGAAAGAAGCGGAAGCTGATCGCGAAGTTCTACCAGCCTGGATAGCAGATATGGACTTTGTGGTTTTGCCTGAGGTTCGACGAGCTGTACAAGCCTACGCAGATCAGTTGGTCTATGGCTATACTTATGCTAGTGATGATTTGATTGAGTCGGTTCAGGACTGGGAAGCCAGTCAACACGGCTATCACTTTGACAAGGATGCCCTCGTCTTTATTGAGGGAGTGGTACCGGCCATCTCAACAGCCATTCAAGCCTTTACAAAAGAGGGAGAGGCTGTTCTGATTAACACACCGGTCTATCCTCCTTTTGCCCGCAGTGTCAAACTGAACAATCGCAGATTGATTACCAATTCTTTGGTGGAAAAGGATGGGCTGTTTGAGATTGACTTTGACCAGTTGGAGAAGGAAATGGTGGAAGAGGATGTCAAACTCTATATTCTTTGCAATCCTCACAATCCTGGTGGTCGTGTTTGGGAAAAGGAAGTGTTAGAAAAGATTGGACATCTCTGCCAAAAACACGGTGTTTTGCTTGTTTCAGATGAGATTCACCAAGATTTGGCCCTCTTTGGTCACAAACACCAGTCTTTTAATACCGTTAATCCAGACTTTAAAAACTTTGCTCTTGTTTTGAGCAGTGCTACCAAGACCTTTAATATTGCTGGGACCAAGAATTCCTATGCAGTTATTGAAAATCCAAAGCTTCGTGTTTCTTTCCAAAAACGCCAGTTGGCCAATAACCAACATGAAATCTCAGGCTTGGGTTATTTGGCGACAGAAGCCGCCTACCGTTATGGTAAGGACTGGTTAGGAGAACTAAAAGAAGTTATCGAGGACCACATTAACTATGTAGTGGATATTTTGGGCAACGAAACCAAGATTAAGGTCATGAAACCACAAGGTACCTACTTGATCTGGCTTGATTTTTCAGCCTATGATCTAACGGATGACCGCTTGCAAGAGCTTTTGAAGAATGAAGCCAAGGTTATCTTGAACCGAGGTTTGGACTTTGGGGAGGAGGGAACTCTTCATGCCCGCCTCAATGTAGCCATGCCGAAGTCAGTACTGGAAGAGGTTTGCCAACGCATCGTGACCACTTTTGCTACACTTTAAAAATCCAGCCTTCTAGAAGAAAAGTCTTCCTGGAAGGCTATTTTCGTAGGGGAAAATGTGGTATAATGAAAAGATAAGATAAAGGGGTAACTATGGCTAAATTGATTCCTGGAAAGTTGCGCATGGAGGGGGTTACACTCTATGAAACGGGCAAGATTGAGATTATCAAGGAAAAAGGGAATCGCCTCTATACTCGTGTGGCGGGAGAAGACTTGCGCTACAGTTTAGAGGATGATCTGGTTTTTTGTGCTTGCGATTTTTTCCAAAAAAGAGGTTACTGTGTTCACCTCGCAGCGCTCGAGCATTATCTGAAAAATGATGAAGAAGGCCAGGTGATTTTACAAGCCTTAGAAAAAGGACATGAAGAGCAAGAAGAGGTCGAAACCAAGGTTAGTTTTGGCGGTAGTTTTTTGGAGCGGATCCAACCTCAGAAGCGAGAAAAAATCTACACTTTGTCGGCTCAAGGTCAGGTAGAAGCTGGAACCAATCGCCTCCTTTGGACACTCCGAATCGGTTTAGTTGATAGTCAAAAATATTATGTCATCCGTGATATTCCTCTCTTTTTGAAGGTCTTAGTCCATCGAAAGCCATATATGATTGGGAAACACTATGAAAACGACTTGTCTTGGGATGCTTTTGATACAGCTAGTCAAGAAGTTCTTACTTTTTTATGTGGCTTGATTGAGGAGGGACTGAGTCAAGAGCTCTTTTTCCCCAATCAAGGTCGTCACCTCTTTTTCCCTCTGCCCTTTTTTGAGCAGGGAGTGGAGTTGCTGATGAACTTGGAGGATTTTCATTTCGAACACCAGATTACTAGTTATGAAAATCTTCTCTTTCATGATTTAGATCCAGATGCAAACCTTTTCTCTTTTTCCGTGAAGGAGTATCCCGATTATTTTGAGATGGAAATTTCTGAGACTGAGCGAATCAACATATTCTATGGGGGAGTGGTTCTCTTTCGTAAGGGGAATCTTTATCTCTTAAACCCTAAACAAATCAGCCTCCTAAAGGAAATCAAGGAGCTTCCTCAGGAGGAGAGAGGGAGAAAATGCCTCCAGTTTGACAACAGTGATCGTGATCGCCTAGCCACCTGTTTGCCTTTGTTTGGACAGCTGGGCACAGTTTCTGCTCCTGAGCGCTTGCAAATCAGACCCTTTTCACCAATCTTTTACTTTGATAGGGAGGATGACGGCCGCATCCGCTTGAATATCCAGTTTGACTATGGAGATGTTAAGGTGACTAGTCGCCAACAGCTGGAACAATTACCATTTTCAAGCGATGCCGTCTTGGAAAACCAACTATTTCAAGTCTGTTTAGGGGCTGGTTTTGAGGCTGATTTTCAGTCTTGGAGACAGGCTTTGAAGCCAGAGGCAGTTTATTCTTTCTTTCACCATACGATTCCAGCTTTTGAGAAATTGGGCCAGGTTTTCTTGTCTGATGAGATGAATCAGCTCTACAGCGTCCAAGCTCCTCAGGTTCAGATTGAGTCCAAGGGAGGACTGTTGGAGATTCAGTTTGATTTCCAAGGGATTGCCCAGGAAGAGATTGATCAAGCTCTCAAAGCACTGAGTAGCAATCAGGATTTCTATATCAGTTCTTCTGACCAAGTATATTTTTTTGATGAGGAAACCAAGCAGATTCGTCAAAATTTGCAGGAACTGGGGGTTGAGCTAAAAGATGGTTCTTTCAAAGCGCGAAAATCTCTGGCTTATAGCCTTTCTCAGCTTTTTGAAGGTCGAGATCGGATCTCCTTCTCGGAAGTATTTCAGCATTTAGCTCATGATTTGACCCATCCAGAGGATTTTCCTTTGGGAGATATACGGGTGCAGGCGAGTTTGAGAGACTATCAGGAAAAGGGAGTCCGTTGGCTCCAGATGCTTCACCACTATGGCTTTGGTGGCATCCTAGCCGATGATATGGGACTGGGAAAAACACTGCAAACTATTGCTTTTTTGACTAGTCAGGTGACCGAAGATAGTCGAGTCTTAATTTTAGCGCCGTCAGGTTTGATCTACAATTGGGCAGATGAATTCAGGAAATTTGCCGCACAGTTGGATTTGGCTGTCGTTCATGGTTTGAAAGCGAATCGAGAAGCGATTCTTTCTGAAAATCACCAAATCTATGTAACTAGCTATGCAACCTTTCGTCAAGACAGCGAGCTTTATCAAGAGATGGCTTTTGATTTTCTCTTCTTAGATGAAGCCCAGGTCATGAAAAATGCCCAGACCAAGATTGCTCAGAGTTTGCGCCAGTTTGTGGTGCCGGCAGTCTTTGCTTTGTCAGGTACGCCTATCGAAAACCATTTAGGAGAGTTGTGGTCCATCTTTCAAATTGTGCTTCCGGGGCTCTTGCCAAGTAAAAAGGAGTTTATGAAATTACCGGCTGACCGAGTCGCGCAGTTTATCAAACCCTTCGTCATGAGGCGTAAGAAAGAAGAAGTTCTTACAGAACTGCCTGATTTGATTGAAGTCGTCTATAAAAATGAACTGGAAGATCAGCAGAAGGCCATCTATCTCGCCCAGTTGCAACAGATGCGAGACCGCCTAGCGCAAGTGACAGATCAAGAATTCCAAAGAAGTCGGGTAGAAATCTTATCTGGCCTCATGCGATTGCGCCAGATCTGCGATACGCCAGCTCTCTTCATGGACGATTACCAGGGAGCTAGTGGTAAATTGGATAGTCTCCGAGATTTATTGCTACAAGTGGCTGATGGTGGGCATCGGGTCTTGATTTTCTCCCAGTTCAAAGGAATGTTGGAAAAAATCGAGCAAGAACTCCCAGACTTGGGCTTGACCTCCTTCAAAATCACAGGTTCAACTCCTGCTCATGACAGACAGGAGATGACCAAGGCCTTTAACCAAGGAGAAAGAGATGCCTTTCTCATCTCCCTTAAGGCGGGTGGTGTTGGTCTCAATCTAACGGGAGCTGATACGGTTATTTTAGTTGACCTTTGGTGGAATCCCGCTGTCGAAGCCCAGGCTATCGGACGAGCCCACCGCATGGGGCAGGAGCAGATGGTCGAAGTCTATCGTTTGATTACCAAGGGAACCATTGAAGAAAAGATCCAAGAACTTCAAGAACAAAAGAAACATTTGGTTTCCCAGGTTTTAGATGGTACGGAGTCGCGTGCGAGTCTCAGTCTGGCAGAAATTCGTGAAATTTTGGGAATTTCTGAAGCCAGCACTTGAAAAATCAAGACAATACGCTATAATGAAGTGTTGAAAGGAAATACAAAATGAAACAAGATCGATTTCCATTGGTGTCAGATGACGAGATCATGCTGACCAAAATGCCAGTCATGGACTTGTACGATGAGTCAGACTTTATTAGCAATATCAAAGGTGATTACCGCGATAAGAACTATTTGGAATGGTCTCCTATCAATGAGGAAGAAACCGTAGTTTCTCCAGTGGTTAATAAGGAGTCAAAGCCAAGTCCAGAACCTAAAAAAGTTGAAAAAACGTATGCTGAATTGGCTCGAGAAGAGGCGCGTGCGGACTTAAAGAAGAAACGTTCAGCCAAGTATTTGACTCAGGATGTTAGTCATACTAGACGACACAATGGTTCAACACTTGTTCGTCAAGGAAACCAACCAACAGCGCCATTTCAAAAGGAAAATCCTGGTGAGTTTGCCAAATTTAGTAAAAACTTGAGCCAGTCCCACTATATTTTAGCTGAAGAAGTTGGACAAGTAGCGACTCCGAGTCTAGAAAATCAAGCTGGAAAAGCTAAAAAGAACAACTATGATTTTCTGAAGAAGAGCCAGATTTATAATAAAAAGAATAAGCAAACAGAACAGGAACGTCAGGTTGCCCAAGAGTTGAATCTGACAAGAATTACTGAGTAGGGGAGAAAAGCATGTCAAAAACATATCATTTTATTGGAATCAAGGGATCAGGGATGAGTGCCCTAGCCTTGATGTTGCACCAAATGGGACACAAGGTTCAAGGTTCAGATGTTGAAAAATATTACTTTACTCAACGTGGACTAGAGCAGGCAGGGATTGCGATTCTTCCTTTTGATGAAAAGAACTTACAAGGTGATGTGGAGATTATCGCGGGGAATGCCTTCCGTCCAGATAACAATGTTGAAATCGCCTATGCGGATCAAAATGGTATCAGCTACAAACGTTACCATGAATTCCTAGGTAGCTTTATGCGCGACTTTGTCAGCATGGGAGTGGCAGGAGCTCATGGAAAAACTTCAACAACAGGTATGTTGTCACACGTCTTGTCTCACATCACAGATACCAGCTTCTTGATTGGTGACGGGACAGGTCGCGGCTCAGCAAATGCCAAATATTTTGTCTTTGAATCAGACGAATATGAGCGTCACTTCATGCCTTACCACCCAGAATACTCTATCATCACCAACATTGACTTTGACCATCCAGACTACTTTACAAGTCTAGAGGATGTTTTCAATGCCTTTAACGACTATGCCAAACAAATTACTAAAGGTTTGTTTGTATACGGTGAGGATGCTGAGTTGCGTAAAATCACAGCCAATGCGCCAATCTATTACTATGGTTTTGAAGCTGAGGGCAATGACTTTGTAGCTAGCGATCTTCTTCGTTCTACGACTGGTTCAACATTCACCGTTCATTTCCGTGGTCAAGAGTTGGGTCAATTCCACATTCCAACCTTTGGTCGTCACAATATTATGAATGCGACAGCTGTTATTGGTCTTCTTTACACAGCTGGTTTTGATTTGAACTTGGTCCGTGAACACTTGAAAACCTTTGCAGGTGTTAAGCGTCGTTTCACTGAGAAAATTGTCAATGATACAGTGATTATTGATGACTTTGCCCACCATCCAACAGAAATCATTGCGACCTTGGATGCGGCTCGTCAAAAATACCCAAGCAAGGAAATCGTGGCAATCTTCCAACCACATACTTTTACAAGAACCATTGCCTTGTTGGACGAATTTGCCCATGCTTTGAATCAAGCAGACGCCGTCTACCTAGCGCAAATCTATGGATCAGCTCGTGAGGTGGACCATGGTGATGTCAAAGTAGAAGACTTAGCCAATAAAATTAACAAGAAACACCAGGTTATCACTGTTGAAAATGTTTCTCCACTCCTAGACCATGATAATGCTGTTTACGTCTTTATGGGTGCTGGAGATATCCAAACCTATGAATATTCATTTGAACGTCTCTTGTCTAACTTGACAAGCAATGTCCAATAAGGAAAACAGATGGAAATTCCAATCACTATAAGGCAAGCTACCCTATCAGATTTAGAAGAAATGTTGGCGATTGAAGAAGCCAATCCTTCATCAGAAGAGACACTTAGCCACCAATCCTTAGAAGAGAGTATCCGCAAGACTGCGGGTACCTTTCTTGTAGCTGGGGATGAAAATCAGCTCGTGGGCTATGTTTTGGGAGAAGCTCAGTCTCTTCATCCCAAATGGATAGAAGTAAAATCCTTGACTATTCATCCTGACCATTGGGGACAGGGGCTGGGAACTCTTCTTCTTGCAGCCTTGAAACAGGTGACAGTCGAACTAGATTATCAAGGTATTCTTTTGCAGAGTCCTGATGAACTACTATCATATTTTGAAATGAATGGCTTTGTTGAAGAAGAAGTGACCGAGAGTCATTATGGCAGTGGCTCTGAATGGTATCTGATTTGGGGAAATCCCTTTTATCAGGAGGAAATATGAAAATCAGACAAGCAAGATTTTCGGATTTAGATCGGATTATAGAGATAGAGCTGGAGAATTTTTCACTGGAGGAAGCCATTCCTCGTTCGGTCTTTGAGGCCCATTTGCAGGAAATTCAGACCAGTTTTCTGGTAGCTGAAAAAGAGGGGAATATTCTTGGTTATATCGAAGGTCCAGTCGTCCCACACCGCCATCTACATGATCAGTCATTTACAGAAGAAATAAAAGACTATAGCCATCAACCTGGAGGTTATATTTCTGTGACTTGCCTATCTATTGCCAAGGAAGCACAAGCTTTGGGAGTGGGGAAAAGACTATTAAGGGCTTTGAAAGAAGTCGCTTTAGAACATGAGCGAGAGGGCATTAATCTGACGTGTCATGATTACCTTATCGCCTATTATGAAAAGCACGGCTTTGTTAATGAAGGAATATCCCAGTCAAACTTTGCTGGGGAAACATGGTATGATATGGTCTGGCAGCCTGAAAATCAATAAAACTAGCTAGGGAATGCCCTAGTTGGTTGCTTTTCTACGACTTTTAAGATATAATATTATGGATTGTCAACAAGGAGGTAATGCTTTTGACTGAAAAATCAAGAGAAGAAGAAAAATTAAGCTTTAAAGAGCAGATTCTACGTGATTTAGAAAGAGTAAAAGAACAAGATAGAAGAGAGAAAGAAGTAGAGATTCCAAATCTGACGGCTTCATCATCTCAAGCTAGTTCAGCAACTCCTTCAGATCTTGAACCAGAAACATCAACAGAAGAGTTGATGGCTGATTCCCTGTCTGTTGTCGATAAAATTCTAAAGAATGCACCAAGTGTTCCTCCACTTTCAAGTGCTAGAACTGATGAAACGGATGACCAAGAAGAGAAAGAGATTAGACAGCCAATCATCGACAAGATTGAAGTTGTAGAATCTGAAGAACCTCTAGTAGAGCCGATTCATCTGGCTGAAGAACCTGTAGTGGAACCCGTTCAACCTAAGGTAGAACCAGTTGAGCTTAAACCCGAAGAAAAAGAATTTAACGATACTCCGACTAAGGTTGCCGTAACCTATAAAACAGAAGACAAGAAAGAGGAAATCACCCTAGGGATGCCTGAAAGAGTAGAGCCTGTTTCTACAGAATCTAGCAGTGGATTAGCTGATGCTCCGCGTCGTAGTCGTCGTCAAGGTGCAACATCAACTAAGAAAAAGAAAAAATCAAAAGCCAAAGGTTGCCTAGTAACAGTTCTAGTTCTCCTAGTACTCGTTGCAGTCGGTGGTTACTTTGGTTATGGTTACGTTCAAGATTCTTTGAAACCTGTTGATGCGAGCTCTAAGGACTATGTAACGGTTCAAATCCCAGACGGAGCAAACGTTCAAGAAATTGGAAGCACCTTGGAAAAATCTGGTTTGGTTAAACATGGACTGATCTTTAGCCTTTATGCTAAATACTATAGCCATGCTAACTTGAAGTCAGGTTATTACAACTTGAAGAAGAGTATGAGTACGGATGAGTTGATTCAAGAATTGCAAAAAGGTGGGACTCCTGAAGCTCAGGCACCTGTTCTTGCAAACTTGACCATTCCAGAAGGCTATACATTAGAGCAAATCGCTCAAACAGTAGGACAACTTCAAGGTGAATTTAAAGAACCTCTTACTGCGGATGCTTTCTTGGCAAAAGTTCAAGATGAGACCTTTATCTCACAATTAGTAGCCAAGTATCCAAACCTACTTGGAAGTCTTCCAACAAAAGACAGTGGCGTTCGTTATCGTCTTGAAGGCTACCTTTTCCCAGCAACCTATACGATCAAAGACAGCACAACTGTTGAAAGTTTGATTGATGAGATGGTAGCTGCTATGGACAAGGCTATGTCACCATACTACGCTACGATCAAAGAAAAGAATCTGACAGTTAATGAATTGCTCAGCATTGCTTCTCTTGTCGAAAAAGAAGGTGCTAAGACCGAAGACCGCAAGAAAATCGCAGGTGTCTTCTATAACCGCTTGAATGTCGGTATGCCACTTCAAAGTAATATCGCTATCCTATATGCTCAAGGAAAACTTGGTCAAAAGATTAGTTTAGCAGATGACGCTGGAATTGATACAACGATTGATTCACCATACAATGTTTACACACACCTTGGCCTCATGCCTGGACCGGTTGATAGCCCAAGTTCGGATGCGATTGAAGCAAGTGTAAACCAGACAAAGAGTGAGTACTTGTACTTTGTAGCCAATGTTGAAGACGGTAAAGTATACTTTGCAACAACAAAAGAAGAACATGATCAAAACGTTGCAGAGCATATCAATAGCAAGTTACCTCAAGCAAGTAGTTCAAACTAAAATTATGTGGTTTTCCACATAATTTTGTTTTAAAAAAGAAATAGAAAAGAAAGTTAAAAAAATGGCAGAAAAAACTTACCCAATGACCCTTGAAGAAAAGGAAAAACTAGAAAAAGAATTAGAGGAGTTGAAACTCGTTCGACGTCCCGAAGTCGTAGAGCGTATCAAGATTGCTCGTTCCTATGGAGACCTTTCAGAAAATAGTGAGTATGAAGCAGCGAAAGATGAACAAGCTTTTGTTGAAGGACAAATTTCAAGTCTAGAAACAAAAATTCGCTATGCTGAAATTGTTAATAGCGATGCAGTTGCCCAAGATGAGGTAGCAATCGGTAAAACAGTAACAATCCAAGAAGTCGGTGAAGACGAAGAAGAGGTCTACATCATCGTCGGTTCTGCAGGTGCAGATGCTTTTGCTGGTAAAGTATCAAATGAAAGTCCGATTGGCCGTGCTCTAATTGGCAAGAAGACTGGCGATACTGCAACGATTGAAACACCAGTTGGTAGCTATGATGTCAAAATCTTAAAGGTTGAGAAAACAGCCTAAATAGGATGAAAAAGGAGTAGTGAAGGTTTTGCCTTGCTCAACTCCTTTTTGGTTTTTTGGATAAATAGGAGACTATATGAGTTCAAATAAGAAGAAAAATAAAATGGAGCGTGGTTTAACCAATCGCCATGTTCAGGTGATGGCCATTGCGGGAACAATCGGAACCGGACTTTTCCTAGGTGCTGGTCGCTCTATCAGCCTTACTGGACCTTCTATCATTCTGATTTATATGATCACAGGAGCCTTTATGTTTTTGATGATGAGGGCTGTTGGGGAGATGCTGTATCAGGATCCAGAACAGCATACCTTTATCAACTTTATCACCCGTCATTTGGGGAAAGGCTGGGGATATTTCTCAGTTTGGTCTTATTGGCTGTCAGTTGTCTTTATCGGTATGGCAGAAATCACTGCCATCTCAGACTATGTCCGCTTCTGGTTCCCTACCTGGCCTAGCTGGCTGATTCAGCTTGTCTTTTTAACGATTTTGGCTTTGGTCAATCTGATTGCGGTTAAGCTCTTTGGAGAAGTCGAGTTTTGGTTTGCTATGGTCAAGATTGTGGCGATTTTAGCCATGATTGCCACTGGGGTCTTTATGGTTTTGACAGGCTTTAAGACACCGCATGGTGTTGCAAGTTTGGCAAATATCAGCGACCAGTTCTCTCTTTTTCCAAACGGAGTTATGAACTTTGTCATGGCCTTTCAAATGGTATTTTTTGCCTATCTGATGATTGAGTTTATCGGGGTGACAACTTCTGAAACAAAGAACCCTCGTCAGGTCTTGCCCAAAGCTGTTAAGGAAATTCCTCTCAGAATTATCTTCTTCTACGGGGGAGCTCTCATTGCGATTATGGCCATTATTCCTTGGTCTTATCTTAATTCTTCAGATTCTCCATTTGTAACGGTCTTTGAACTGGCAGGGATCAAGTGGGCGGCGGCTCTAATCAACTTTGTTGTCTTGACCTCAGCAGCGTCTGCTCTTAACTCAACTCTCTACTCAACAGGGAGACACTTATATCAGATTGCCCATGATTCGCCCAATCGTTTCTTAAAGGCCATCAAGGTCGATACCCTTTCTCGCCACAATGTACCTCAAAATGCCATCATCGCCTCAGCGATCTTGATTGCTCTGGCTGCCTTTATCAACGTGCTACCAGGTGTTTCAGATGCCTTTGCTTTGATCACCGCATCCTCATCAGGTGTTTACATCGCGATTTATATCTTGATTATGGTGGCCCATCTCAAATACCGTAAGTCACAAGACTTCATGGCTGATGGCTACCTCATGCCTCAGTATCGCTTGCTTAATCCCCTAACCATTCTCTTTTTTGTCTTTGTTTTCGTGACTCTCTTTTTGCAAGAGTCTACCTTCATGGGGGCAGTTGGTTCTGCCATCTGGATCCTTGTTTTTGGGATTTATAGTCAGTGGAAATTTAGAAAATAAATCATGAACTCATCAACTCTGTTTGGTGAGTTTTTCTAGTTTGACAGTCCATCGAAATAAGACTATAATCAAGCTGTAGTAGTTTATTAGGAGGTTTGGATGCACGTTAGATTGGAAAATAAGGAATCGCTTAAAGCGCAAGAAATAGGGGATTTGATTCGTGCTTATAATCGTTCTAAAAGAGAAGAGGCTGAAAGCGAGCCACTGAACCTTTATGTTGAAGACGAAAAGGGCAATCTCATGGCGGGCTTAGTAGCTGAGACTTTCGGAAATTGGTTGGAAATCGAATATTTATTTGTGAAAGAGGAATTGAGGGGACAAGGAATTGGTTCAAAACTATTGGAGCGAGCAGAAAATGAAGCCAAGAATCGAAACTGTCGTTTTTCTTTCGTGAATACTTACCAGTTTCAAGCGCCAGATTTTTATCTAAGCCATGGCTACAAGGAAGTCTTTACCTTGCAAGACTATCCCTACACAGGGCAAAGATACTATTACCAAAAGGATTTGTGATCTAGACTTCTTTCCTTTGAAGAGGAACTTAGCTAAGTATCAAAAAAAGAACGAATACTCTTTATCATGTAAGATGGTAGAGAGTTTTTTGTTAATAAAATCTTACAAAATGACATTTATATATTGCATTAAGTTAGATATATGGTATAATATATTTAAAAAGAAGCGCAACTTTTTAAAAATGTGAAGGAGGATGCTAGTGGCTAAAAACTTAAAATTAAAATTAGCTCGTGTGGAGCTTGATTTAACACAAGGGGATTTGGCAGAGGCTGTAGGTGTTACTAGGCAGACTATAGGTTTGATTGAAGCTGGGAAATACAATCCTAGTCTCTCCCTTTGCCAGTCCATTTGCAGATGTTTAGGCAAAACTTTAGATCAATTATTTTGGGAGGAAGAAGATGAAAAATAGATTTTTTTATTATCAATTATTAGACGAAAGAGAAGAACAACTGATTAACAAAGCTGGGACAGAGTCTTTTAATGTGTTTATCGGGCTCATTCTGCTAAGCTATCTGGTGGCTGTATTATCACCTGCTCTTTTTAATCCTAATATTCTTCTGGTTACCCTTCTTTTAGGAATTTTCTTCTTTTTCAATCGTACACGACAACTTGGAGTGACCTACTATAGTCGTTTTCATTTTACGATTGGAGGGTGTTTGCTGGTGACTCTCGCTATTACGACTCTCTTGATGTTGGAGAATTATCAATTCAATATCGAAATTTATCAGCACAATCCTTTGAACGTTAAATATTTGTCTGCTTGGGCCATCACTTATCTGATCTACCTTCCTTGGGTTTTTATCGGCAATCTTGGCCTTAAAAGTTATGGCGAATGGGCTCAAAAAAAGTTTGAGCAAGATATGGATGAACTGGAGAATGGAGAATAGCTTGTTAGCTTTTTATCAATCTCAGTAAAATGTGTTATAATAGTACTAATTTATCGGATGGTGTGAAAGTGGTAGAATACATTCATACCTTTGTAAAGTAGGAAGAAGGAAAACAGATGTATCCAGATGATAGTTTGACATTGCACACGGACTTGTACCAGATTAACATGATGCAAGTTTACTTTGACCAAGGAATTCACAATAAGAAGGCGGTTTTTGAGGTTTACTTCCGCCAGCAACCTTTTCAGAACGGCTATGCGGTTTTTGCTGGTTTGGAAAGAATTGTACATTATCTTGAAGATTTGCGCTTTTCAGATAGCGATATTGACTACTTGGAGTCGCTTGGCTATCATGGAGAATTCTTGGACTACCTACGAAATCTCAAGTTAGAATTAACAGTTCGTTCCGCTCAGGAAGGGGACTTGGTTTTTGCTAATGAGCCGATTGTACAGGTTGAAGGCCCTCTTGCCCAATGCCAGTTGGTCGAAACGGCTCTTTTAAACATCGTTAACTTTCAAACCTTGATAGCGACCAAGGCAGCACGTATTCGTTCAGTCATTGAAGATGAGCCCTTGATGGAATTCGGGACACGTCGTGCGCAAGAAATGGATGCGGCTATCTGGGGAACACGCGCAGCCGTGATTGGTGGAGCCAACGGGACTAGCAATGTGCGAGCAGGGAAGCTCTTTGGAATTCCCGTACTAGGAACTCACGCCCATGCCTTGGTACAGGTTTATGGAAACGACTATAAGGCCTTTAAGGCCTATGCATCAACCCATCGTGATTGTGTCTTTCTAGTAGATACTTATGATACGCTTCGAATCGGTGTGCCAGCTGCTATTCAGGTAGCGCGTGAGTTGGGTGATAAGATTAATTTTAAAGGCGTTCGTATCGACTCAGGGGATATAGCCTATATTTCCAAGAAAGTTCGCCAACAGTTAGATGAGGCTGGATATCCAGATGCCAAAATTTACGCTTCCAATGACCTCGATGAAAATACCATCCTTAACCTCAAAATGCAACACGCTAAGATTGACGTTTGGGGGGTGGGTACCAAGCTGATTACGGCCTATGACCAGCCAGCCCTTGGAGCGGTTTATAAGATTGTAGCTATCGAAGATGAAACTGGTAAGATGCGCAATACCATCAAGCTTTCAAGCAATGCTGAAAAAGTATCGACCCCAGGTAAGAAGCAAGTATGGCGCATTACTAGTCGTGAAAAAGGTAAGTCAGAAGGTGACTACATCACCTATGACGGTGTGGATGTTGCCAGCATGACAGAAATCAAAATGTTCCATCCGACCTATACTTACATCAAAAAGACCGTTCGTAATTTTGATGCCGTTCCTCTCTTGGTGGAAATTTTCAAAGAAGGAACATTAGTTTACAACTTGCCTAGTTTAACTGAGATTCAAGCCTATGCTCGTAAGGAATTTGACAAGCTTTGGGATGAGTATAAACGGGTACTCAATCCGCAACACTATCCAGTGGACTTGGCGCGTGATATTTGGCAGGACAAAATGGACTTGATTGACAAGATGCGCAAAGAAGCCCTTGGTGAAGGAGAAGAAGAATGAGTTTGCAAGAGGTCATTATCCAGCAACTAGGTGTCAAACCAGTGATTGACGCCCAAGAGGAAATTCGTCGTTCCATTGACTTTTTAAAGAGATACTTGAAAAAATATCCTTTCCTTAAAACCTTTGTACTAGGGATTTCTGGGGGTCAGGACTCAACCTTGGCAGGGCGCTTGGCGCAATTAGCTATGGAAGAAATGCGAGCAGAGACAGGAGATGACAGCTACCAATTTATTTCTGTCCGCCTGCCATATGGAGTGCAAGCTGATGAAGCAGATGCTCAAAAAGCTCTTGCTTTCATCCAGCCAGATGTCAGCTTGGTTGTGAATATCAAGGAATCAGCTGATGCTATGACAGCTGCAGTCGAAGCGACAGGAAGTCCTGTTTCAGACTTTAACAAGGGAAATATCAAGGCTCGTAGTCGTATGATTGCCCAATATGCCCTTGCGGGTGCCCATAGCGGAGCGGTCATTGGAACAGACCATGCTGCGGAAAATATCACAGGCTTTTTTACCAAGTTTGGTGACGGTGGTGCAGATATTCTCCCTCTTTACCGCCTCAATAAACGCCAAGGGAAACAACTCTTGAAGGAACTTGGTGCAGACTCAGCTCTTTATGAAAAAATCCCAACAGCAGACCTAGAAGAAGACAAACCTGGACTTGCTGACGAAGTTGCACTTGGAGTCACTTACAATGAAATTGATGATTACCTTGAAGGCAAAACAATCAGCCCAGAAGCTCAAGCGACTATCGAAAACTGGTGGTACAAAGGCCAACACAAACGCCACCTACCAATCACCGTATTTGATGACTTTTGGGAGTGAGACAGAAATCGGTAACTCGAAGAGTTCGATTTCGTTGTCTCACCCCCGCAACGATGACTAGGTTTGAAAAAGCTTGGTAAAGCGCATTTCAAACCAGACAGCGACTGCGTCAAGTAACTAGATGAAAAACTTGTTTTCTAGCTGTTACTGAGTATAGTCTTTTTACCCTGAGCCTAGAAATGAGAAAGCGAGGAAGGTCCGGGGGACCTTTTTAGCCCGAGTCTAGAAACAGGAAAACGAGGCAGATTCGGTAACTCGAAGAGTTCGATTTTCCTTGTCTCACCCCCGCAACGATGACTAGGTTTGAAGAAGCTTGGTAAAGTGCATTTCAAACCAGACAGCGACTGCGTCAAGTAACTAGATGAAAAACTTGTTTTCTAGCTGTTACTGAGTATAGTCTTTTTATCTTGAGCCTTAAGCTTAGAAAGCGAGGTAACATTATGAAAGCAATCGGTACGCAAATATTACAGACAGAACGTTTAATTTTGAGAAGATTTGTGGAGAGTGATGCAGAAGCCATGTTTCAAAATTGGGCTTCGTCTGCTGAGAATCTGACCTATGTCACCTGGGATCCTCATCCTGATGTTGAAGCGACTCGGAACTCGATTCGAAATTGGGTTGCATCCTATACTAATCCCAACTATTACAAATGGGCCATTTGTCTCAAAGAGAACCCAGAGCATGTGATAGGAGATATCAGCATCATTGAAATGCACGAGGAAGATTTAAGTTGTGAAATTGGGTATGTTTTAGGAAAAAACTTTTGGGGCCGAGGTATGATGACAGAGGCCTTGAAAGCTGTGTTAGATTTTTGTTTTACTCAAGCAGGCTTTCAAAAAGTCAGAGCTCGTTACGCTAGTCTCAATCTAGCTTCAGGCCGTGTTATGGAAAAAGCGGGAATGTCTTATCTAAAAACCATTGCCAATGGTGTGGAGAGAAAAGACTACGTTGCGGACCTTATTTATTACCAGATAAGTAGGGAGGACAGGTGATTCTCTTTTCTGTTTCTACCAAAGTCAGACCTTGTCTGGCTTTTTTTGTGCCAGATTTCTAAATAAGCTGATTAAATTCCTATTTTTCCCTATCATTGTCCCTGTTTTTTCTGGAGTTTTGGGGATATAATAGACCTATCAAATCAAAGAATGGAGGAAGGCAATGGACAATGTAATCTTTTTTATTAGTGTTTTTCTTGCTGGAATTCTTTCCTTCTTTTCTCCTTGTATTTTACCCTTGTTGCCAGTCTATGCAGGAGTCTTATTGGATGATAAGAATGATGCTCAGGCTTCTAGTGGAAAATTTTCAATCTCACTTGTTAGTTTATTGCGAACTTTGGCCTTTATAGCGGGGATTTCTTTTATCTTTATCTTACTGGGTTATGGAGCTGGTTTTTTAGGCAATTTGCTGTATGCTTCCTGGTTTCAGTATGTGACAGGTGCGATTATCATTCTCTTGGGCTTACACCAGATGGAAGTCCTACATTTGCAGGGGCTTTACAAGGAAAGAAGGCTACAATTAAAGAGACAGGGGCAAAAGGGTAACGGCTATAGTCAGGCATTTTTACTGGGGTTGACCTTTAGTTTTGCTTGGACGCCATGTGTGGGGCCAGTTCTGGGCTCTGTTTTGGCCTTGGCGGCTTCAGGTGGTTCAGGAGCTTTGCAGGGTGCTGGTCTCATGTTGGTTTTCACGCTGGGTTTGGCGCTACCATTTTTGGTTCTAGCTCTTGCTTCCAGTTATGTTTTGAAACATTTCCGAAAACTCCATCCTTATCTCGGAACCCTCAAAAAAGTAGGTGGTTTCCTCATTATCGTGATGGGAATCTTGGTGCTTTTGGGAAATGCTTCCATTTTGACTACATTATTTGAATAGAGAGGAAAAAGAAATGAAAAAATGGCAAACATGTCTCCTTGGAGTAGGCTCAATCTGTTGTTTGGCAGCCTGTTCGGCTAAAAACATGTCAGACGAGTCTACTATGAAGGAGCAATCCAAAACAGAACAAGTTAGTTCACAAACTGCGACTAAAGGTCAGGAAGTCGCTGATTTTGAATTGACAGGTGTAGATGGCAAGACCTATCGTTTATCTGATTACAAGGGCAAGAAAGTTTATCTCAAATTCTGGGCTTCTTGGTGTTCCATCTGTCTAGCCAGCCTTCCAGATACGGACGAAATCGCTAAGGATGCTGGTGATGACTATGTAGTTTTGACAGTGGTCTCTCCTGGTCATAAGGGGGAGCAATCTGAAGCGGACTTTAAGAATTGGTACAAGGGCTTGGATTATAAAAATTTTCCAGTTCTAATTGATCCATCAGGCAAACTTTTGGAAAGTTATGGTGTCCGTTCCTACCCGACTCAAGCCTTTATAGACAAGGAAGGCAAGCTGGTCAAAACACAACCAGGTTTTATGGATAAGGATATGATTTTAAAAGAATTGAAAGAAATGGGGTAGAGAAAGGCTATGAATGATAAAGTAAAACTTTTTGTCTTGGCAGGGGTTATTCTCCTAGCCATAACCGGTTTCTATTTTCTATTGATGCGAAATGCAGGGCAGACAGATAGCTCGCAAATTGAGAAAGCATCCGTTAGCCAAGGAGGAAAAACAGTGAAAAAAACAGAAATTAGTAAAGACGCAGACTTGCACGAAATTTATCTAGCTGGAGGTTGTTTCTGGGGAGTGGAGGAATACTTCTCACGCGTGCCTGGAGTGACAGATGCCGTTTCAGGCTATGCGAACGGTAGAGGGGAAACAACCAAGTACGAATTGATCAATCAAACAGGACATGCGGAGACTGTCCATGTCACCTATGATGCTAATCAAATTTCCCTCAAGGAAATCCTGCTTCATTACTTCCGCATCATTAATCCAACCAGCAAAAATAAACAAGGAAATGATGTGGGGACCCAGTATCGTACTGGCGTTTATTACACAGATGAAAAGGATTTGGAGGTAATCAACCAAGTCTTTGATGAGGTGGCTAAGAAATACGACCAACCTCTGGCAGTTGAAAAGGAAAACTCGAAGAATTTTGTGGTGGCGGAGGATTATCACCAAGACTACCTCAAGAAAAATCCAAATGGCTACTGTCATATCAATGTTAATCAGGCTGCCTACCCTGTCATCGATGCCAGTAAATATCCTAAACCAAGCGATGAAGAATTGAAAAAGACCTTGTCACCTGAGGAGTATGCAGTTACCCAGAAAAATCAAACAGAACGAGCTTTTTCAAACCGCTATTGGGATAAATTTGAATCTGGTATCTATGTGGATGTAGCTACTGGTGAACCCCTCTTTTCATCAAAGGACAAGTTTGAGTCTGGTTGTGGCTGGCCTAGTTTCACCCAACCCATCAGCCCAGATGTTGCTACCTACAAGGAAGATAAGTCTTACAATATGACGCGCATGGAAGTGAGAAGTCGAGTTGGAGATTCTCACCTTGGCCATGTCTTTACAGATGGGCCTCAGGACAAGGGTGGCTTGCGCTACTGTATCAATAGTCTTTCTATCCGATTTATTCCCAAAGACCAAATGGCAGAAAAAGGCTATGCCTATTTACTAGATTATGTTGATTAAGAAGTCTTTCCTAAGCAGTTAGAGGAGAATTTTGCTATACTGATACTAGTAAGTGGTAAAGGAGCAGAGCATGACCTACACAATCTTAATCGTAGAAGATGAGTATCTGGTAAGACAAGGCTTGACCAAGCTGGTCAATGTAGCAGCCTACGATATGGAAATCATCGGTCAGGCTGAAAATGGAAGGCAGGCTTGGGACTTAATTCAAAAGCAGGTGCCAGATATCATTTTAACCGATATCAACATGCCTCAGCTGAATGGAATCCAGTTGGCCAGTCTGGTACGAGAAACCTATCCTCAGGTGCATCTGGTATTTTTGACAGGTTACGATGATTTTAATTATGCCTTGTCTGCTGTCAAACTCGGTGTAGATGATTACCTGCTCAAACCCTTTTCTCGTCAGGATATTGAGGAAATGTTGGGGAAAATCAAGCAAAAACTAGACAAGGAAGAAAAAGAAGAGCAGTTACAAGATTTATTAACCGATAAGTTTGAGGGAAATATTGCTCAGAAAATCCAGTCCCATCTAGCTGACAGTCAGTTTAGTTTGAAGTCTTTGGCCAGTGACCTAGGTTTTAGTCCGACTTATCTGAGTTCCTTAATTAAGAAAGAGTTGGGCTTGCCTTTTCAGGATTATCTGGTGAGAGAGCGTGTCAAACAGGCCAAGCTCTTGCTTCTGACCACAGATTTAAAGATTTATGAGATAGCCGAAAAGGTTGGTTTTGAAGATATGAACTACTTTACCCAGCGTTTTAAACAGATTGCAGGTGTGACACCTCGTCAGTTTAAGAAGGGGGAAGGCCGATGAAGCGTTCTTCTCTTTTAGTCAGAATGGTTATTTCCATCTTTCTGGTCTTTCTCATTCTCCTAGCTCTGGTTGGGACTTTCTACTATCAATCTAGTTCATCAGCTATTGAGGCCACTATTGAGGGCAATAGCCAAACGACCATTAGCCAAACTAGCCACTTTATTCAGTCTTATATCAAAAAATTAGAAACCACCTCTACCAGTTTGACCCAGCAGAAGGATATCCTAACCTATGCTGAGAATCCTAACCAAGTCCAAGCCAAGGGAATCAGAGATCTGTTTTTGACTATCTTAAAGGCAGATCAGGACTTGAAAACGGTGGTACTGGTATCCAAATCCGGTCAGGTCATTTCCACTGATGACAGTGTGCAGATGAAAACTTCCTCTGATATGATGGCTGAGGATTGGTACCAAAAGGCTATTCATCAGGGAGCTAAGCCAGTTTTGACACCAGCTCGTAAATCAGACAGTCAGTGGGTCATTTCTGTTACTCAGGAACTTGTTGATGCAGAGGGGGGCAATCTTGGCGTGCTTCGTTTGGATATTTCCTACGAAACTCTGGAAGCCTATCTTAACCAACTCCAGTTGGGTCAGCAGGGTTTTGCCTTTATCATCAATGAAAAGCATGAATTTGTCTACCATCCTAAACGTACTGTCTATAGCTCAGCGAGTGAAATGGAGGCCATGAAACCCTACATCGAGACGGGGCAGGGCTATACGCTGGATCATCAATCCTACGTCAGTCAGGAACAGATTGCAGGGACTGATTGGACGGTTATAGGCGTGTCTTCGCTGGAGAAGCTAGACCAGGTTCGGAGTCAACTCATGTGGACCTTGCTTGCTGCTAGTGCCTTATCTCTTCTTGCCTGTCTCTGCTTGGTGTGGTTCAGTCTCAAACGCTGGATTGCGCCTTTGAAGGACCTGAGAGAAACCATGCTGAAAATTGCTTCTGGTACACAAAATCTTCGTGCTAAAGAAGCTGGTGCCTATGAACTGAGAGAAGTGACTCGCCAGTTCAATGCCATGTTGGATCAGATTGATCAGTTGATGGAAGATGTGCGCAGGCAGGAAGAAGCGACCCGGCAGTATGAACTTCAAGCACTGTCGAGCCAGATTAACCCCCATTTCCTCTATAATACTTTAGACACTATCATCTGGATGGCTGAGTTTCAGGATAGTCAGCGAGTGGTTCAGGTGACCAAGTCCTTGGCAACCTATTTCCGCTTGGCGCTCAATCAAGGAAAGGATTTGATTTCTCTTTCTGATGAAATCAATCATGTTCGCCAGTACCTCTTTATCCAGAAACAACGCTATGGTGATAAGCTGGAGTATGAGATTGATGAAAATCCTGACTTTGGTAACCTAGTCTTACCCAAGTTGGTGTTGCAACCTCTTGTAGAAAATGCTCTTTACCATGGTATTAAGGAGAAGGAAGGTCAGGGCCATATTAAAGTTTCTGTTCAGAGACAGGATATAGGGGTTGTCATCCGCATTGAGGATGATGGTGTTGGTTTCCAAGCTACTAGCGATAGTAGTCAAAGTCAGCTCAAACGTGGAGGAGTTGGCCTTCAAAATGTCAACCAACGACTCAAACTTCATTTTGGAGACAATTACCAGATGAAGATCAATTCTGCACCCGAAAAAGGGACGACAGTTGAAATATGCATTAATAAAATAGTAATTAGCTAACTCCCAGTCTATTCTGGGAGTTTTGCTTTTAAAAATCAGAATGATTAGTTGGCCTTGATAAAATCAGTAAAAAAAGATATGATAGAGAGTGACAAAAGAGGTATCAAGTATGAAGGAAAAAGACATTCAAAGAGCAACAAGCCAGATTGTAGAAGATGTAATAGAAAAGGCTAATTTGAGGCAAGGAGCTATCTTTGTTTTGGGCCTTTCTTCTAGTGAGGTAATGGGTGGTCAGATTGGTAAGGAATCCAGTCAAGAAATTGGGGAAGTCATTGTGAAGACTATTCTAGATATCCTAGAGGAAAAAGGGATTCATCTAGCCGTTCAAGGTTGTGAACATGTCAATCGGGCCCTCGTTGTGGAACGTCAGGTTGCAGAGCAGTTTGGCCTGGAAATTGTTAGTGTCCTTCCGACACTTCATGCAGGAGGTTCAGGTCAGTTGGCAGCTTTCAAGTTTATGCGGGATCCAGTTGAGGTTGAATTTATCAAGGCCCATGCTGGATTAGATATCGGAGATACCGCAATTGGCATGCATGTCAAGCATGTTCAGGTTCCGATTCGCCCTCTTTTGAGAGAGATTGGGCACGCCCACGTAACGGCTCTAGCTAGTCGTCCCAAATTAATCGGAGGTGCGCGTGCGCAGTATCCACAAGATTCTATCAGAAAGTCATGAAATTCTTCTGTAGTAACAGAAGAAAAGCAAAAGACAGAGGAAAAATGGTATAGATACCATGACTTCCTCTGTTCTTTTTTGTTGAATTCTTGTGCAAAGTGCTCCAAATAAGACCAGTATTTACAAGAAGAAGGGGTACTATCTGATGGAGAATTGCCAAAAAGTAGAAAAAAACAAGGTAGAGAATTTTTTTCGTTATAGAAATCAGTAAACAAAGCTGGATTTAGCTGTTCTAGGTCGGCTTTTTTGTGCTATACTTAAGATATGCATAGAAAAACAGTGATTGATTTTAGAGCTTTGGGGGAGAGATACACTTTTACCCAGCCGATTAAAGAGTTAAAAACGAGAGATTTATCAGAAGTGGCGGATTTGCTAGCACAAGTGGAAAGCTACCAAGAGCAAGGCTATTATGTGGTGGGCTACGTTAGTTACGAGGCTGCACCTGCATTTGAGGAGAAATTAGCAGTTCATAAAGCTCCTTTACTGGGCGAGTATCTGCTATATTTTACAGTTCATGATAGGGTAGAAACATCGCCTATTCCTCTGACTTATGAGGAAGTAGATCTGCCTTCAAAGTGGCAAGAAGTAACATCTGCGACAGACTATGAAAAGGCGATTGCTCAGATTCACCATCATTTGCGTCAGGGGGATACCTACCAGGTCAACTACACTGTCCAACTCAAGCAAGACCTAAGTGCCAATCCCTTTGCCATCTACAATCGCATGGTGGTAGAACAGGAGGCGGGCTACAATGCCTATGTTGAACATGACGAGATGGCGGTGATTTCCATGAGCCCAGAGCTCTTTTTTGAGCAAAATGACCGTGAATTAACGACTCGCCCAATGAAAGGAACAACCCAGCGGGGAGTGACTGACCAAGAAGACCTTGCCCAAGCTAGCTGGCTAGAACAGGATCCTAAAAATCGCTCTGAAAATATGATGATTGTGGATCTTTTGCGCAACGATATGAACCGTATTTCTGAGGTGGGGAGTGAGCACGTGGAGCGTCTTTGCCAAGTGGAACAGTATTCAACCGTTTGGCAGATGACGTCGACCATCAAGAGTCAGTTGCGACCGGATGTGGACCTAGTTGAAATCTTCCGTTCGCTCTTTCCATGTGGATCCATCACAGGAGCTCCCAAAATTGCGACCATGGAAATTATTAAGGACTTGGAGCCCCAACCAC
The DNA here is from genome assembly GCF_029691405.1 of Streptococcus sp. D7B5. Taxonomy (NCBI): domain Bacteria; kingdom Bacillati; phylum Bacillota; class Bacilli; order Lactobacillales; family Streptococcaceae; genus Streptococcus; species Streptococcus sp. D7B5. The sequence continues at coordinate 781,523 of NZ_CP121467.1, read as the reverse complement.
GCGGAGTCTACTGCGGAACGATTGGTCTCTTACTTCCAAATGGACGACGGATTTTCAATGTCGCCATTCGGACCATTCAACTGCATCAAGGGAAAGCCATCTATGGAGTTGGAGGCGGGATTACTTGGGATAGCACCTGGGAATCTGAATACCGAGAGGTTCATCAAAAGGCGGCTGTACTCTATCGTAAACAAGCACGTTTCCAATTGATTACAACTGGGAAAATCAGCCAGAAAAACTTGTTATTTGAAGAACAACATCTGGAAAGACTGACAAAGGCTAGTCGATATTTTGCCTATCCTTTTAATCCGGAAGAACTGAGACAAAAGATAGAGAAAGAGTGCCAAGTTTGTGATGCTAATCAAGACTACCGCTTGCGAATCATCCTCAGCAAATCTGGAGAGATAGAACTCAGTAGCCAAATCTTAACACCCCTTAGTCCAAGTTTCTGTCAGGCTCAACTTTGTCTGCAAGAAGCAGATTTGAATCAAGCGTTTACCTACTTTAAAACAACTAATAGACCACACTTAAGTCTAGGGGAACAGGAAATCATTTACCATAATGCAACAGGAGAACTACTTGAGACTTCTATTGGAAATCTGATCTTAAAAATTAATGGTAAACTCTATACACCACTTACCAGTCAAGGAATTTTGCCAGGAATCTATCGTCAGCATTTGCTAAAAACAGGACAGGTAGAGGAAAAAGTCTTGACTTTGGCAGACTTGAACCAAGCAGAAGCTATCTATGGCTGTAACGCAGTCAGAGGTTTGTATGAGTTGGAAGTGAATCCTAAATGATTCTTTAAATTTAAAAACAACATGATAAATATGTTAAATAATTTGAATTGTTGAATTAAGTTTGATAAAATAAAAAGAAAACGATGTCATTTTATGGGAGGAAATGATGAAAAAAACAGTTCTTTTTAAAGCTGGTCTAGCTAGCTTGTCTGCGTTGATGATGCTCGCTCAACCGACTTTTGCTAATGATACAATTCACTTTTCAAATTGTACAGAAGCGTGGGAAAATGGCTATTCTGATATCCATAGAGGAGAGCCTGGATATTCTTCAAGACTAGACAAAGATGGTGATGGAGTTGCCTGTGAACGCTCAAAAGCTCCTCGAGGTGTTTTTAAACCACGCCAATCTCATTCTCAATCTAGTCGAACAACTAGTGGTTGGGTGAATCGTGACGGTGCTTGGTATTACCTCAAATCCGACGGATCATACGTTACAAACAGCTGGCAAGGAAATTACTATCTCAAGTCAGATGGCAAGATGGCCAAAAATGAATGGCTTTATGACAACGTCTACCAAGGCTGGTATTACCTCAAATCAGATGGTACTTATGCAAAAAACAGCTGGCAAGGTGATTATTATCTCAAGTCCGATGGTAAGATGGCTAAAAGCGAGTGGATTTATGACGGAGTCTACCAAGGCTGGTATTACCTCAAATCCGACGGATCATATGCTAAGAACAGTTGGCAAGGAAATTACTATCTTAAGTCCGATGGTAAGATGGCTAAAAGCGAGTGGATTTATGATGGAGGCTACCAAGGCTGGTATTACCTCAAATCTGATGGATCATATGCTAAGAACAGTTGGCAAGGAAATTACTATCTCAAGTCCGATGGTAAGATGGCTAAAAGCGAGTGGATTTATGATGGAGGCTACCAAGGTTGGTATTATCTCAAATCTGACGGATCATATGCTAAAAGCAGTTGGCAAGGAAATTACTATCTCAAGTCCGATGGTAAGATGGCCAAGAATGAATGGGTTGATGGTGGACGTTACTTTGTAGGTTCTGATGGCTTATGGCAAAATCACTCAGTTAGCCAGTCCAGCTCTAACCAAACTAAAACAGACTATACAAATGCTCTTGAGAAAGCAAAAAATTACAATTCGTGGGCAAATATGTCTAAGAAGCGTTTGTACAAACAATTGACTTCTTAATATGGAGAAAAATTTTCAAATGATGCAGCTCAATATGCTATTGATCATCTAAAAGCTGATTATAAATATAATGCATTGTTTAATGCTAAGAACTATAGAAAATTATTTAATATGTCTAAATCTGGTCTTTTCAATCAATTGACCTCTTATATAGATGGCTTTACAGAAGAAGAAGCTAATTATGCAATTCAACATCTTGACGACTAATTATTTAGAATAACTATTTTAACACTGATTGACAAGTCAAGTGTAACAAAGTTGTTCCTCTAATTAAGAGAGTATCTTTAAAGCTGTTTGAGTGAGCTCAAACAGCTTTTTTTGCGGACTATAGCCAAGTTCAAAATAGAAGGTTCTCCTATTGTCTTTCCACTCAGAACAGAATGGATTTTCCAATTTCAAAAAGGGGTTGGAGTTTATAGGTGTGAACAAAGGCATCTATGCTATGTCCCGTTGGTTTCTCTCCCATTACTTCTGTAAATTCTTTCAGAAAGTCGTCCGATAAACGATCTAGTTTCAAATAATAGCTGGCTTCTCTAGCATACTGATAACGGTTATGGGTAGCATCTGCATAATGGTGTAGGTAATAGATATTCTGCCCATTGACCTATTTCACTTGTGTTATGGAACCACGATTCATTTTACGAGTAATAGTAGAGCAGTTTCCCCCAGTCTACGAGCAAACTCAGCAGGTTTGAGTCCTACGTTTAAATAAGCTTCAATTTCTAGTCGCTCAGCTTCAGATAAGTGCTTGTATGAGAATAATTAGTGGACATGTTCATCTTCCTTTATACTGTTTTTCGCAACTCCAGTATATCAGATGAACATGACTTTTGTGTTGCACTTCATTTTAAAATAGGGCTTTCATAGATAGTTATTATTTGAGTGTAAAAAAATAAAATATATGGTATACTAATAAGTATAAATCATTAAAAACAATGGAGATTTTTATGAAAAAATCAAAAAAAATTTTAGTAACCAGCTTAGCAACTGCAACACTGGGACTTATTGCATTATCAGATACAACTGGAGACTTTCCTTTTTCGGCTCAGCATGTTTCTGCTCAAGAAAAGGATGCATCTAAAAATGGTAAGGTTGTAAAAGAGAATACAACTTCGGCGTCAAATCAAGCTGAGAAATCAAAAACACCAGCGCAAAAACCTGCTGAGAAACCAAAAACACCAGCACCGAAACCAGAACCAAAACCAGAACCAAAACCAGCGCCGAAACCAGCGCCAAAGCCAGCACCAAAACCAGCACCAAAACCTGCTGAGAAACCTAAAAATACAAGTCCTAAAGAGGATAAGTCCAAATCTACAGCTCAGTCTGGTTGGGTAGGCTCATCGTACTATGAAAATGGTACTAAAGTTACTAATAAGTGGATTTTTGATAAAAAAGCTAATTCTTATTTCTATCTAAATGCTTCGGGAAACTATGTCCAAAATGCTTGGGTAGGCAATTACTATCTTAAATCAGATGGTAAGATGGCTAAAGCTGAGTGGATTTATGATAAAAACTATGGATCCTATTATTATCTAACCGCAGAAGGTAGCTACGCTCGAAACGCATGGGTAGGTAATTACTATCTCAAATCAAATGGGAAGAGAGCTAAAAATGAATGGATTTATGACAATAACTATGGGTCATACTATTATTTAACAGGAGAAGGCAGCTACGCTCGCAACACATGGGTAGGCAATTACTATCTAAAATCAGATGGTAAGATGGCTAAAGCTGAGTGGATTTATGACAAAAACTATGGATCCTATTATTATCTAACAGCAGAAGGCAGCTACGCTCGCAACAAATGGGTAGGAAATTACTATCTAAAATCAGATGGTAAGATGGCCAAAAATGAATGGGTAGATGGTGGTCGTTATTATGTAGGAGACGATGGTTTGTGGCAACCAAAACCAGCGCCAAAGCCAGCACCAAAACCAGCTGAGAAACCGAAAACGCCAGCACCAAAACCAGCTGAGAAACCGAAAACGCCAGCACCAAAACCAGCTGAGAAACCGAAAACGCCAGCACCAAAACCAGCTGAGAAACCGAAAACGCCAGCACAAAAACCTGCTGAGAAACCAAAAACACCAGCACCAAAACCGGCTGAAAAAACTAAAGAAACAACTCCTAAACAGGATAAATCACAATCTAAAGTTCAGTCTGGCTGGGTAGGAAATTACTACCTCAAATCAGATGGAAAGAGAGCTAAAAATGAATGGGTAGATGGTGGTCGTTATTATGTTGATTCTGATGGAAAAAAGGTTAAAAGTGACTGGATTTATGATAAAAACTATGGTTCATATTATTATCTAACAGCAGAAGGAAGCTCTGCTCGCAATAAATGGGTAGGAAATTATTACCTCAAATCAGATGGAAAGATGGCCAAGAATGAATGGGTAGATGGTGGCCGTTATTATGTTGAATCAGATGGTAAAATGGCTAGGGATAAATGGGTAGATGGTGGCCGTCACTATGTAGACTACGATGGTGTGCGGCAACCAAAACTAGATGGGAAGCAGTACAATGCTGCTTTAAATAAAGCGAAAAGCTATAATTCGGTTTTACATATGTCAAAAAAAGATCTCTATAACCAATTAACGTGGAATGGTTTTTCAAGTTCAGTAGCGCAGTATGCCATCGATCACTTGAATGCAGATTACAAAGCAAATGCCTTAATTACAGCAAGAGAATACCGAAAGAATAACCATTTATCAAAGACAGAGATTTATGAGTGGCTAACTTCTTCTTATGTTGGAAAATTTACAAAAGAAGAAGCAAACTATGCAATTCAAAAACTTAATCTACCATCAGAAGGCAGCCAAGCTCGCAATAAATGGGTAGGAAATTATTATTTCAAATCAGATGGAAAGATGGCCAAGAATGAATGGGTAGATGGTGGCCGTTACTATGTTGATTCTGAAGGCAAAATGGTAAGGGGCAAATGGGTAGATGGTGGCCGTTATTATGTTGAATCAGATGGTAAAATGGCTAGGGATAAATGGGTAGATGGTGGCCGTCACTATGTAGGATACGATGGTGTGCGGCAACCAAAACTAGATGGGAAGCAGTACAATGTTGCTTTAAATAGAGCGAAAAGCTATAATTCGGTTTTACATATGTCAAAAAAAGATCTCTATAACCAATTAACGTGGAATGGTTTTTCAAGTTCAGCAGCGCAGTATGCCATCGATCACTTGAATGCAGATTACAAAGCAAATGCCTTGATTACAGCAAGAAAATACCGAAAGAATAACCATTTATCAAAGACAGAGATTTATGAGTGGCTAACTTCTTCTTATGTTGGAAAATTTACAAAAGAAGAAGCAAACTATGCAATTCAACATTTAGGTGACTAATTTTTACAAATAGTGAAGCAAATGAGATGTTTTAATTTTGGCTTGTAGCCTGCAAACCTTTGCACAAATCTAATGATTTTGTTATACTATATCTGTAAGCATTTTCAATTAAAAAGGAGAAGACGATGAGTCAAAAGATTATTGGGATTGACCTTGGTGGGACATCTGTTAAGTTCGCAATTTTAACTCAAGAAGGAGAAATCCAAGAAAAATGGTCTATTAAGACCAATATTTTGGATGAGGGAAGCCATATCGTAGATAATATGATTGAGTCTATTCAGCATCGTTTGGACTTGCTTGGATTGTCAGCTACGGATTTCCGAGGTATTGGAATGGGATCACCGGGTGTGGTTGACCGTGAAAAAGGGACTGTTATCGGTGCATACAACCTCAACTGGAAAACCCTTCAACCGATTAAAGAAAAGATTGAAAAAGCCTTGGGCATTCCATTCTTCATCGATAATGATGCCAACGTAGCTGCTCTTGGTGAGCGCTGGATGGGGGCTGGTGATAATCAACCTGACGTTGTCTTTATGACACTGGGTACAGGTGTTGGTGGTGGTATCGTGGCAGAAGGCAAATTGCTTCACGGTGTTGCTGGTGCAGCAGGTGAGCTTGGCCACATCACTGTTGACTTTGACCAACCAATCGCATGTACCTGTGGTAAAAAAGGCTGTCTTGAGACAGTTGCTTCTGCAACAGGGATTGTCAACTTGACTCGTCGTTATGCAGATGAATACGAAGGCGATGCAGCTTTGAAACGCTTGATTGATGACGGAGAAGAAGTAACTGCTAAAACTGTCTTTGACCTTGCAAAAGAAGGGGACGACCTCGCCTTGATCGTTTACCGTAACTTCTCACGTTACTTGGGTATTGCGTGTGCTAATATCGGCTCAATCCTCAACCCTTCAACAATCGTTATCGGAGGTGGAGTATCAGCAGCGGGAGAATTTCTTCTACAAGGTGTTCAAAAGGTTTATGACGAAAACACCTTCCCACAAGTACGCACAACAACTAAATTGGCTCTTGCAACTCTAGGAAATGACGCTGGAGTTATCGGGGCAGCATCACTTGTATTGCAATAAGATCATAAAAGGAGAAAAACACTACTTTAAAGCCAGTGAATTTCCTCCTTTCTTTTTTTATGCTATACTAGTTAGGACAATAAATGAGGTGAGAGTAAATGACAAAAGCTGATACGATTTTTAAAGAGAATATTGAACGAATCCTCAAAGACGGTGTCTTTTCTGAGCAGGCACGTCCCAAGTATAAGGATGGGACCGTAGCCAACTCCAAGTACGTAACGGGTGCCTTTGCCGAGTATGACTTGGCTATGGGGGAATTTCCCATCACAACCTTGCGTCCCATTGCGATCAAATCCGCCATCAAGGAAGTACTCTGGATCTACCAAGATCAGTCTAATAGCTTAGATGTTCTCAATGACAAGTACAATGTTCACTACTGGAATGACTGGGAAGTGGGAGATACGGGAACCATCGGTGAACGCTATGGGGCAGTCGTTAAGAAACACGACATCATCAATAAGATACTTAAACAGTTGGAAGCCAACCCTTGGAATCGTCGCAATATCATCTCACTCTGGGATTACCAAGCTTTTGAGGAGACAGATGGTCTTCTTCCATGCGCCTTTCAGACCATGTTTGATGTCCGTCGGGTTGATGGGGACATCTATCTGGATGCGACCTTGACCCAGCGTTCGAATGATATGCTGGTGGCCCACCACATCAATGCTATGCAGTATGTGGCTCTTCAAATGATGATTGCCAAGCATTTCGGATGGAAGGTTGGGAAGTTTTTCTATTTTATCAACAACCTTCATATCTATGATAATCAGTTTGAACAAGCAGAGGAATTGCTCCGTCGTGAGTCGTCAAACTGCCAACCACGTTTGGTCTTGAATGTACCAGATAAGACTAATTTCTTTGACATCAAAGCCGAGGACTTTGAGTTGGTTGACTATGATCCGGTTAAGCCACAGCTGAAGTTTGATTTGGCTATTTAAGAAAAATGTAAATATCCTTCTATGACTAACACCTCATAAGTTAGACAGAAAAATCTAACTTATGAGGTGTTTTCTTATGTTGTAATTTATGAGGATAAAGTTCAAATTTATAATCTGCAAAAGCAGGCTTTTCGTCAACTGTAGTGGTCTAGCGAAAAGCCTTTTTAAGACAGGTATAGGAGTCATTGTGCTGACTATAGTTAAACTTTTTCGGACTAAGCATATCCTTCTGTCTGCTAGGACGAGTGTAAGGAGAGATAGGAGTGATGTCTTAATTCAGTAAGAACTTAAGTTTAATGGGAGTTTTGTAACTGGAATTCGCGATAATGTAAGAAAGTTTGATGTTTTCTATCTAGCTAAAGAGGGCAGGCAATACCTGACTGTTACGTACATTACCTGCCTCCAAACTATAAGCCTGCGCTCAGCAGTACTTATCGCTGAGCAGTCTAGGCAAAACTCTCCTTAGAAATTAAGATTATCCAACTCCGATAATAATAATTCCTTCTAGTAAAAAGAGTAGGAGTGGTAATATTTTTTGTTTTTTCATGTGTAATCCTCACTTTTGTTTTTTTTTATTATATGTTATTATTGGGGTGAATAAAATATATTCCCATATATGCGTGATGGAGGTTCAGAATGAAAAATTTTGGAGAAATTTTTAAAAAGTTTAGAGAATCAAGAGGATTGCGGTTAAAGGATCTCACGAAGGCTGGTATATCAACATCTCAGCTTTCACGTTTCGAAAAAGGAGAAACGGATTTAACCATTTCAAAGTTTATACATATTCTAAATGAAATTAACATGCCAATTGATGAATTTATGTATGCCGTTCATGATTTTCATCGTGATGAACTAAATGAACTATTAGCTCAGGTTAGGAAATGTGTAACGACTCGCGACATTGAAGGGATGAAGAGATTGTTGATATCTCAAATGGAAAATGAAGGAAAACGAGAGAAATTTCATCATATAAATACCATTTTAGTTAAAATTCGCCTTCAGGATTTATCGGGAGAAAAATACTATAATGAAACAGATTTGGATGATTTAACCGATTATCTATTTGGTGTTGAATATTGGGGATATTATGAATTGTTGATTTTCATGAATACTTTGGATGTTCTAAAACATGATGTTTTTATGGTTTTAGCAAGAGAAATGTCTAGACGATCAGATTTTTATAAAGAAATTCCTATTAATCGACGCCTGATTTCAACCATGTTGCTTAATGCTTATATTACCTGTATTGAAAAGAAAAAGTTTATGGATGCTTTGTATTTTGAAAAACAATTGAAACAATGCTTTTTTATCGAGACAGAAATTTATGAAAGACTCATTTTTCTCTATGCTCAAAACCTTTATCGCTATCAAAAAAACGGAAATAAGATTGCAATTATTGAAATGGAAAAATGTATTGGAGCAATAAAATTAGCAGGCAGTAACCACTTAGCAAAGATTTATGAAGGACATTTAAAAAAAGTTTTAGGGGAGGACAGTCGTCAAGCAGATATGGGAAAGAAATTTTGACTGAACTATTGAATGATATAATCATATCATCAAATAAAGGAGGACAATAAAATGGATAATCTCAAAATTATCGATTTGGAAGAATTACTAGCCAATAAATCAGCCTATGTTATTCATGATTGCGGCCCTAGTCATTCTTGTGGTGGAGGTCGGTAACGACTATCTTATTTTTATTGTGAGAGGGATTTTTATTCCCTCTCTATGTTATATAGGGGGAATAATTATGTTAAAAGCATTTATTACAGAATCCGATACTCTTTATTTTAATTCTGAAACCTTTACTTTATCAACTTCAATAGATGATTTGAATAATAATATCAAAAAAGAAAACGATTATAATATTTTAAAAAAAGTAGTAATCAATATTTCAAATAACTGTAATCTTTCATGTACATACTGCTATGCTGATGGTGGTAATTACGGAATGATGAATCAACTGATGAATATTGATACAGCAGATAAAATTATTGATCAGCTAGTCTCTCGCAGAATTCAATGTATAAAGAGATTAATCCTTTTTGGAGGCGAGCCGTTTTTAAATATTGATTTGTTTGTTTATATTATTGAAAAGCTATCTAAAAATATTGAGATTCAAAAAATTGAAACTGTGACAAATGGTACCATCCTAAATAAGAAAGTTGAAATGATGATTAACAATTATCATCCTTTTTTAACAGTTAGCCTTGATGGCCCACAATTGATTCACGATAAGTTAAGAGGCAAGGGAAGTCATAGACGAACATTGAATTTTATTCAGTATTTAAAAGAAATAGATTACGAAAATTTTGAAGTCGCTTCTACTTACACGCGGATGCATCAAATACTTGGATTTCAAAAAGGGGATATCTATAGATATTTTACTGATATGGGTGTTAGATTTAATATCAATAATGTATTTAGCAAAAATAAAATTCTAATAGTTAAAGAAATGGAAATGACTGAAGAAAATAGAAAAACATTTATCGATCAGTCATTCGAAGATATTATCAATAATAATGTTAAAAACTACATTAGCCCGATTGTTTATGATGTGCTACTTTCAATGATTTTTAAAAGTAAGATAGAATCGTTTTGTGATGATATTGATCCAGAAACAACAATAACATTTGATGTTGATGGATCAACTAAATCTTGCTTTAGATTTTGGGGGACCCATAGCAGTGATAAAGTTACACAATTCAATAATAAGGATAACTTTTCTAAGTGTAAAGATTGTTGGTGTAGAGGAATGTGCATGGAATGTGTCGCAAATATGATTGATGGCTATTCATCAATTATTTCTGAAGAAGGAAAATTTATTGAGTGTAAAAAACAAGATTTAATGGAATACTGTATTTATAAAATTATTGAATTGAGTAAGGATAAAGAGCGTTTAACAAAATTAGTTAACAATTTTGAAAGGTTCATTAGATATGCTTAAAAAGTTCATCACAAAAAAACATTTGGTGCTCTATTTTATTTTCATTGCTATTACGTGGTTAGAGGCTATCATCACACCAACCTTGGTATCGATGATTATAGCCAGTTTTGAGAAGAAGATTCTGGATGATTTATGGATAGCCCTTACTGTAGGTATAATTGGTAATTTATTTATTCTTATTGGATTGGCTGGGAAAAGGTATTATTATGCCAAGTTAGTAGCAGATTTCACTTGGATCATGAAATATAAATTGTTTGAGCATTTTCTATATAATAAAAATAGTAAAAAAGAGGATATCCTATCCAATCTTGAAAACGATGTCAAACAATTAGAAACGTCTTATCTCGAACCAGCAGTCATTATTATTTCCTCAGTTGGTTTTACAATAGTTTCCATTGTATATGCATTGACAACAAATTTTTGGTTGGGCTGGATATTTATCTTTTTTTACTCTATGCCTGTACTCTGTAGTGGTATAGGTAGTAAAAAATTAGCCCTTATTTCTGAGGAAAAAGCGACGTCGAATCAGGAGTACTTGTCTCAGACAACGAATATCATTGGTGGAGAGAGTGTGATTAAAAATTACGGTGCTATGGATTTCTTCTATTCTCTTTTCAGAAGAGCCTTGTCGAAGAGAATTGATCAGGACATTCGTTATGAACAACAACGTACGATTAATAATATTCTCATTAATAGTATTGACGCATTTTGTTCGGTAGTTCCCATCATTATCGGTGGTATAATGACTTATTATAATTATTTGTCAGGAGCTAGTTTTGTTGCAATTTATCTAGTATCTCATAACATAGGCTATCAATTCAATGAATTGTCATATTTTATCAATACCTATAAATCAAGCAAGCAGCTTAGGAATCGTTATGATTTTCTACTTCAAGATGCGATTATACAAACAGATGACCTGTCTTCAACATCACTTTTTCCTATCTTAGTTGATTGCGTCAGTTTAAGTTTTGAAGATAATATACTTTTTGAAAATCTATCATTTGAAATTAAAAAAGGAGAAAAAATTGCTCTAATAGGTGCAAGTGGTTGTGGTAAGTCAACCTTACTTAACCTCATCTATGGGCAACTATCTCCAGATTTGGGGAAGGTGACTTATGCTGGTCAGATCTTAAATCAAGAGCAAGTTGCCAAATCAGCTTCTTATATTTTACAAGATTCCTATATTTTTGATGGTTTATCACTTGAGGAGAATATTACCCTTGGAGAGTCGATGGATAATATAAAGATGGACCTGATTCTTAATCGAGTAAATCTAGAATTTTTAAAGGGACATCTTCTTTATGGAAATCATCTTTCTGGTGGGGAAAAGCAACGTATAGAAATCGCTCGCAGTTTGTATCATAATAGTGATCTGATTTTGGCAGACGAGGTTAAAGCCAATCTTGATAAAGTGAATTCAAAACAAATTTCAAATATCTTATTAACCCTTCCACAAACCTTGGTTGAGGTAATCCACCATTATGATGAGGAGACACTTGCACAATACGACAAAGTAATTAATTTGTCTCAGTGACAATCAATAAAAAGAGGAAAGTATGTCTCGTTCATTTGTAAAATTATTAGTACGCGAATTGTTTGCATTTGGATGACAGTTAACATCATTGTGTATATATACGTTATTACAAAATCTGATATTGTAAATTTAATAGATTCAATATTGCCTTTTTATGAATAATATAAGTAAAGAATAGTAGCAAACATATTTAATTTACACCTCAATCATGAAATTTTCTGTCTAACTTTCGTAATATAGATTCATACTTTATTTATCAATTCGATTTCTACTTTTTAATTATAAAGTATGGGTTAAAAGTCGTCGAAATCAAAAAACACATAGTATCAGTTTTTTGAATACCTGATACTATGTGTTTTATTGTGGAAATATTTATTGGGCATTCTCCTCAAATTAAGTTTATCCCCAACTTCTTTTGTTGCTTAATGTGATACGCGGCGGCGAGCTGCTTTTTTGCGGTTTTCTTCGATGAAAGCTGCTTTTTGCTCTTCTGGCTCAATCACTTTCTTTTTAATTGCGTATACTGCACCTGCAACGGCAGCGACAGTTCCTGCGACACCTGTTACAAGACCTTTAGCGAATCCTTTAGCCATGAGTCTTCCTCCTTTATCTTCCCGATCAGTCAGGCTCCTCAAGTGGTAGCATTTTTCTGACTGACCTTTTTGTGATATAATAATAGTAACGAAAAAATGGAAATTTTTCAAGGAAAAAAGATGAAAACAAAAATAATTGTGATTGTTGGACCGACTGCTGTTGGGAAGACAGCCCTTGCTATTGAAGTGGCCAAGCGCTTTGGTGGAGAGGTGGTCAGTGGTGACAGTCAGCAAGTATACAGAGGGTTGGATATTGGGACGGCCAAGGCTAGCTCAGAGGAGCAAGCTTCTGTTCCTCATCATTTGATTGATGTCAGAGAGGTGACCGAGTCTTACTCGGCTTTTGATTTTGTTTCAGAAGCTAAGAAGGCTATTGAGGATATTCAAAGCCGTGGCAAGTTAGCCATTATCGCTGGTGGAACTGGACTTTATATCCAGAGCTTGCTGGAAGGCTATCATCTAGGTGGGGAAACACCTCATGAGGAGATTGTAGCTTATCGGGCTAGTTTGGAGCCTTATTCAGATGAGGAATTAGTCCATTTGCTGGAGCAAGCAGGTCTTGAAATTCCCCAGTTTAATCGTCGTCGTGCCATGCGCGCCTTGGAGATTGCCCATTTTGGTCAGGATTTGAAAAATCAGGAAAGTCCTTATGAAGCTTTGATTATCTGCTTGGATGATGAACGCAGTCAGCTTTATGAACGTATCAACCGTCGAGTAGATCTGATGTTTGAGGCTGGACTTTTGGATGAGGCTAAGTGGCTCTTTGACCATTATCCAGATGTGCAGGCAGCCAAAGGCATTGGCTACAAGGAACTCTTTCCTTATTTCCGTGGGGAGCAAACTCTTGAGGAAGCCAGCGATAGTCTCAAACAGGCAACCCGCCGTTTTGCTAAGCGTCAGTTGACCTGGTTCCGTAATCGCATGCAGGTGACCTTTTATCAGATAGGAGAGCCTGGAGTTCAAAACCGCATTTTAAGCCAGATTGAGGAGTTTTTAAATGATTGAAACGGAGAAAAAAGAGGAACGTGTCCTACTCATCGGTGTGGAATTGCAGGGCATGGACAATTTTGACCTCTCCATGGAAGAATTGGCCAGTCTGGCTAAGACTGCTGGAGCAGTCGTAGTAGGTAGTTACAGGCAAAAACGTGAAAAATATGATTCCAAAACTTTTGTTGGCTCTGGTAAGTTGGAAGAGATTGCGCGGATGGTGGATGCAGAAGAAATTACCACAGTCATTGTCAATAACCGCTTAACTCCACGGCAAAATGTCAATCTAGAAGAAGTCTTAGGTGTCAAGGTCATTGACCGTATGCAGTTGATTTTGGATATCTTTGCTATGAGAGCTCGAAGCCATGAAGGTAAGCTACAAGTTCATCTTGCACAACTCAAGTATCTCTTGCCTCGCTTGGTTGGTCAAGGAATCATGCTCAGTCGTCAGGCTGGGGGAATTGGTTCCCGTGGACCTGGTGAAAGCCAGCTGGAACTGAATCGTCGTAGTGTTCGCAACCAAATCACAGACATTGAACGTCAGCTCAAGGTCGTTGAGAAAAATCGAGCAACAGTTAGAGAAAAGCGTCTGGAGTCAAGCACCTTTAAGATTGGTTTGATTGGTTACACCAATGCTGGGAAATCAACCATCATGAACACCTTAACCAGTAAGACCCAGTATGAAGCAGATGAATTATTTGCGACCCTGGATGCGACGACTAAGAGTATCCATCTTGGGGGCAATCTACAGGTTACCTTGACTGATACTGTTGGGTTTATCCAAGATTTGCCTACTGAGTTGGTGTCAAGTTTTAAGTCAACCTTGGAAGAAAGCAAGCATGTGGATCTTCTGGTTCATGTCATTGATGCCAGCAATCCTTATCACGAGGAGCATGAAAAAACGGTTCTTTCTATCATGAAAGACTTGGACATGGAGGATATTCCTCGCTTGACCCTTTATAATAAAGCGGATTTGCTGGAGGATTTCACACCTACTCAAACGCCTTATGCATTGATTTCTGCTAAGTCTAAAGATAGTCGAGAACAGTTGCAGGCTTTATTGCTAGATAAGATTAAGGAAATTTTTGAATCCTTTACTCTACGGGTGCCTTTTTCTAAGTCCTACAAGATTCATGATTTGGAAAGTGTAGCGATTTTGGAAGAACGTGATTATCAGGAGGATGGCGAAGTCATTACAGGCTACATTTCCGAGAAAAATAAATGGAGGTTAGAGGAATTTTATGACTGATATTAAAACCTTAGCTCTAAAGTATGGAGGCTATACAAGTCTGGATAAGGTTTATCTGGATCAACTTCTAGCTGGCAAAACAGAGCAAGAGCATTTGACTCTCATCACCCCTCCACCTAGTGTCGTCAATGCCTACTTTGCAGAACTCTACCAGAAAAAGAGTCCTGAAGCTGCGACGGATTATTTTGCAGAACTCAGTCAGGAACTGAATCTCTACAATGCTGAGCCAAGTTTCACCTTTGAAAATAAGCCTTTTATCCGTCTGAACCTGTCGGGTAAATCTTTTGGATTTTGCTATGAGAGTGAGGGACTGGGGCGGATTTTCTCAGAAGCTGAGGAAGTAATCACAGCTGACTTGCTTTTTGAAATTGCGCAAATTTTCCCCCATCAACTCGTCTTTGAAGAGTCTGGCAAGATTTACATGAAAGCTGTCGGAGATGAAGAAGTTGTTAGTGTGGAAAGTCTTACAGTTTTGACAGACCTGGAAACCTTAGCAGATGGTCGTAAGCGTCTCAAAGGTTACAGCCAAGAGGATTTACTACAAGAAGCTAGAGCTTTTTCTGGCAAGCTTTATTATCGCTCGGAAAACCGCACAGCTATGTTATATTTTGATTAATTAGAAAGTATCGAATGGATATTCAATTTTTAGGAACGGGGGCTGGTCAGCCCTCCAAAGCCCGCAACGTTTCAAGCCTCGCCCTCAAACTCTTGGACGAGATTAACGAAGTCTGGCTCTTTGACTGTGGTGAAGGAACGCAAAATCGCATTCTGGAAACTACGATTCGACCACGTAAGGTCAGCAAAATCTTTATTACCCACCTACATGGAGACCACATTTTTGGCTTGCCAGGTTTTCTTTCTAGCCGTGCCTTTCAGGCCAATGAAGAACAGACAGATTTGGAAATCTATGGACCGCAAGGAATCAAGTCATTTGTCTTAACCAGCCTACGTGTGTCAGGTTCACGCCTGCCCTATAAGATTCATTTTCATGAGTTCGACCAAGATTCTCTAGGGAAAATTCTTGAAACAGATAAATTCACGGTGTATGCGGAAGAGTTGGATCACACTATTTTCTGTGTGGGTTATCGTGTCATGCAAAAGGACCTTGAAGGAACCTTGGATGCTGAAAAGCTTAAGGCTGCTGGTGTCCCATTTGGCCCACTTTTTGGAAAGATCAAAAACGGTCAGGATGTTGTTCTCGAAGATGGGACTCAAATCAAGGCAGCAGACTATATCTCAGCTCCCCGTCCAGGTAAGATTATCACCATTCTGGGTGACACCCGTAAAACCAATGCTAGTGTGCGTTTAGCTGTCAATGCCGATGTCCTTGTCCATGAGTCGACTTATGGCAAGGGAGATGAAAAAATTGCTCGCAATCACGGTCACTCAACCAATATGCAGGCAGCACAAGTAGCAGCAGAAGCCAGTGCCAAGCGCCTCTTGCTCAATCATATCAGTGCTCGTTTCCTTTCAAAAGATATCAGCCAGCTTAAGAAAGATGCAGCTAGTATTTTTGAGAATGTCCATGTGGTTAAAGACTTGGAAGAAGTGGAAATTTAAGTGCCACAGAAAGGAAGAAATATGCGAACCATTCTCATTACAGGTGCTAGCGGTGGCTTAGCTCAAGAAATAGTCAAACTTTTGCCAGATGACCAACTCATTTTGCTAGGTAGAAATAAGGAAAAACTAGCCCAACTCTACGGAAACCATACCCATGTGGAATGGATTGAAATCGACATTACCGATGACTCGGCCCTAGAAACTCTGGTAGCTGACCTCTATCTCCGTTATGGTAAGATTGATGTCTTGATTAATAATGCTGGCTATGGAATTTTTGAAGAATTTGACCAGATTTCTGATCAAAACATTCACCAGATGTTCGAGGTCAATACCTTTGCTCTGATGAATCTGTCTCGTCGCATTGGGTGTCGAATGAAGGAAAGTCGAAAAGGCCATATCATCAATATCGTCAGCATGGCTGGCTTGATTGCAACAGCTAAGTCTAGCCTCTATTCAGCGACCAAGTTTGCGGCCATTGGTTTTTCAAATGCTCTTCGCCTTGAGCTCATGCCCTATGGTGTCTATGTGACAACTGTTAATCCAGGACCTATCCGTACAGGATTTTTTGACCAGGCAGACCCAGATGGGACCTACCTCAAATCGGTTGACCGCTTCCTACTGGAGCCAGATGCTGTCGCGCAAAAAATTGTTAAGGCCATCGGAAAAAACAAACGCGAGCTCAATCTCCCAGCCTTGTTAAATTTAGCCCATAAGTTTTATACCCTCTTTCCCAAGCTAGCTGATAAGTTGGCAGGAGAAACTTTTAATTATAAGTAAAAAAGCTATTCCTTTAAGGAATAGCTTTTTTGATTTAATTTCTTGAAAGAAGAGTGTTTTAAAGTTCAAAACCAAGCTTATTCGTGACTATTCATAGCTTTTAGGGTATAATACAAATAAAAGAGATTAAGAAGATACTTAGAGTATAATCTAGGTACAAAAAGATAGAATCATGGATACAGGAGAAAAAAATGGCAAAGAAAAGAGTTACCTTACCCAAGGACTTTAATGAACTACTAACTGATGGCAATATTGACCAATTAAAGGCCGTATATGATAAGTGTGAGTTAACTGCCCATGATGGTAGATATAGCTTAAGTACGGCTCTCCATTTCGGTGGTGTACCTGATGAACTGGTTATCTGGCTGGTAGAAAAGGGCTTAGATATCAATACCCCTGATTATTATGGAGCAACTCCTTTGTATCGTCAGGCAACCATGGGAAGAGATACTGTAAAACTATTGCTCGAATTGGGTGCAGACATTGAAAAAACCAATACTTATGGCAATACACCCTTGCATGTGGCTGCTGAGTTTTTTCATCCTAAGACCGTTGCACTTCTCATAGAAAAGGGAGCAAATGTTAACCCTAAAAATGATAGGGGACAGACCCCACTAGACTCCGTACTCACTGTCTGTCGAGGAATCTATATTGCCCAAACAGCTGAAATTGCCTCTATGCTGCTGGATGCAGGTGCTAAGAAAACATCTGCTATGAAAGAAAAGGTTGAAAATATTGGTAAGGATTTTGAATTTCATAGAGAAGGGATCAATCCCGACTATCTAGAAGCAGCAGATCAGGGTCTAGAAAAACTTTATACTTTGTTTAATGTCAAGCCAGTAGCCAAACGAATAACTCATGATGGAGTTTCTCCGATTCTTGTAAAAGAAGGTAGTTGGGAGGAGCAATATGAGGAACTATGGTCTTTCTTGATTCCTTCAAGTGGGGCAGCCAAAACTGTTCAGGGAGAAGTTATCCGTATACCAGGTCGAGTCCGAGATGAACTGGATCGCAATGGTGGGGTCAACTGGGACAGGGACTATAGAAGAATGCTTCAAGCTCTTCCCCAATACTTGTCTCTAGGAAGCTCTCTTTCAGAACAAGAATTGGAAGAGACTAAAGAGCTTATTGCTCAAGTTCATGGGAAAGATTTTGATGACGAGCCTCGTCTAGACCGTCTATGTCAGTTAGCTATTGATTGGATTAAGCAAAATCCTAACCCAATTGACTTAAAAGAACCAAGTTATAAGAGGTAAAAGGGATTTGAAGCTAGTTAGAATAAAGAAGTCATGGTGAAATGATGCAAGTAATTGACCAAGTTAAAAAAATAGAAACTTATATTTGTGAGTATTTTGAAGACTGGGATTTGGATGATCCTGTAGAGGAAGGATATCTGGAAGATTATCAGGACATTTCTGGTGCTTCCGAGGAAGAGCTTCAAGCCTTTGAGAAAATATTTGGTATTCGTCTACCTAGTGACTTCAAAGAGCTTTATAGCTACAAAAATGGGAGTAAATACCTCTCTATTTTACCTTGTGTAATTGATCAGAGAGATTTGACTTTTTCTCTCATGAGTCTACAGGAAATTGAGACTTGTAAAAAGTACTTTCAAAATAGAGATGCTCTGTTAACCGAATTTCCCGACTATTTTTCTAGTCAAGACCTAGAAAACATGCATGATCATAGAATTAAGCCTTATCTTTTTAATAAAAAATGGCTTCCTTTTGCTCAGTATTGTGACTCTTGTTATCTTATGCTGGATTTTGATCCAGACCAGGAGGGGCAGGAAGGGCAGATTATTTGCTATATCCATGATCCAGACCAGGTGATCTATGCGGCTAAAAGCCTTACAAATCTGATTGAAGGGATAATGGATGAGATCGTATAAACGGACAAATGTACCAAGTTCAAAATATAACAGATAACATTTGTTTAATCTTCCTGTACGACAGAGGATTAAAAGAACTTGCCCTTTGTCAGATTGACTAGGCTGTGAGGCTGAATTTGGGAGCTTTTTATTGATAGGTACTATTCTACAGTATCTATTTTGAGCTGTTTTCTTGTCAAATTTGACCAAGTATTGCAAATCGAATCTTAAAATAGTATACTAGTTCTATCGTTTATGAAAACGTTTGCGTTTTTGCTGCTGCTGATTATTTAGGAGACAATACATGGATTAACAGCCATTTATCATAGACCAGAATCAGAGTATGCTTATCTTTACAAAGAAGGTCAGCTACATATCTGAATTAGAACGAAGAAAAATGATGTCCAGAAGGTTATCTTACACTATGGAGATCCCTTTATTTTCATTGAGGATAAGTATGAAGCCAAGAAAGAAATGACCAAAGTAACCTCAGATGCTCTATTTGACTATTGGCAGGTTACGGTATCGGTTGATTTTGCACGGATTCAGTATCTCTTTGAGCTCCTTGATGAGGAAGGTCAGAGTGTTTTTTACGGTGATAAGGGTTGCGTAGAACATACTCAAGAAAACTTGGATGCTGATGGAAACGGCTTTAAGCTTCCTTATAATCACGAAATCGACGGATGTCAGGTTCCTAGTTGGGTTTCAAATACCGTTTGGTACCAGATTTTCCCAGAACGCTTTGCTAATGGAAATCCTCATTTGACGTCAGATGGTACCTACCTCAAGTCTGTTGACCGCTTTCTTTTAGAACCAGATGCAGTGGCTAGAAAGATTGTCAAAACCATAGGAAAAAACAAACGGGAACTCAATCTCCCAGTTTTGTTGAACCTAGCCCATAAGTTTTATACCCTCTTTCCCAAGTTAGCTGATAAGTTGGCAGGGGGAATCTTTAATTATAAAAAAAGTTCCTTACAAAAGGAACTTTTTTTATAATATTGAACTGAGTGTCAAAAAATGTTTGTTTTTGTTCTAAATCTACATTCACATTTTTTGAATCTTCTACAAATTTTAGAAAAAACAATCAAAAATATGATTTTTTGTGTTTAGGGTATTGAAATTTCCTATATTATTTTATAAAATAAGGATAAAAGGCTATGAAAAAGTAATGCGCTTACAAAGAAATGGAAGCGGTTACTAAAGGAGGATTTTATGGAAAAAGGCTTTTGGAATCGTAAAAGAGTATACAGTATTCGTAAGTTTGCTGTAGGAGCTTGCTCTGTCATGATTGGAACCTGTGCTGTTCTATTTGGAGGAAGTGTTGTTGGAGAATCACCAGTTTTTGCCGATGAAACTCCCATTGCGCACACTGTAGAACAAGCAAAAGAGGAAAGTCCAGCAGTGGAGGAAAAACAGGATCAAGCAGTAGTAGAGAATAACGAGGCTGTAAGTGTCGATCAAAGTCAAGCTGCTCAAATTGAAGCAAGCAAACAAGAGGTGAAAGAAGATGAACCTGTAGCTCCAAAAGAGGAGAAAGCATCTCTAAAACCTGAAGAAACAGCTCCAAAGGTAGAATCTCAAGCTTCAAGTCAAGAAAAGCCTGTCAAGGAAGATTTGAAAGCTGCAACAAATGAAGAAGTGAATCAAATGATTGAAGATAGAAAAGTGAATTTTAATCAAAATTGGCACTTTAAACTCAATGCGAACTCTAAAGAAGCTGTGAAACCAGATGCAGATGTTTCGTCATGGCAAAAATTGGATCTACCACACGACTGGAGTATCTTTAACGACTTTGACCATCAATCACCTGCCCAAAACGAAGGTGGACAGCTCAATGGTGGTGAAGCTTGGTATCGTAAGACCTTTAAACTTGATGAAAAAGACCTTAAGAAAAATGTTCGTGTGACCTTTGATGGGGTCTACATGGATTCTCAAGTCTATGTCAATGGCCAGTTAGTGGGACATTATCCAAACGGTTATAACCAGTTCTCATACGATATTACCAAATACCTTCACAAAGATGGTCGTGAGAATGTGATTGCTGTCCATGCAATTAACAAACAACCAAGTAGCCGTTGGTATTCAGGTAGCGGTATCTACCGTGATGTGACATTGCAAGTGACAGATAAGGTTCATGTTGAGAAAAATGGTACAACCATCTTAACACCAAAACTAGAACAACAGCAACATGGCAAGGTTGAAACGCATGTGACCAGCAAAATCGTCAATACAGACGATAAAGACCATGAACTTGTAGCAGAGTATCAAATCGTTGAACGTGGTGGTCAGGCTGTAACAGGCTTGGTTCGTACAGCGAGTCGTACCTTGAAAGCACATGAATCAACAAGTCTTGATGCTATTTTAGAAGTTGAACAACCAAAACTCTGGACAGTTTTAAATGACAAACCAGCCTTGTACGAATTGATTACGCGTGTTTACCGTGATGGTCAATTGGTGGATGCTAAGAAGGATCTGTTTGGTTACCGTTACTATCACTGGACGCCAAATGAAGGCTTCTCTTTGAATGGTGAACGCATTAAATTCCATGGTGTTTCCTTGCACCATGACCACGGAGCTCTTGGAGCAGAAGAAAACTATAAGGCAGAATACCGTCGTCTCAAACAAATGAAGGAGATGGGGGTCAACTCCATCCGTACAACCCACAACCCTGCTAGTGAGCAAACCTTGCAAATCGCTGCAGAACTTGGTTTGCTGGTTCAGGAAGAGGCCTTTGATACTTGGTATGGTGGTAAGAAACCTTATGACTACGGACGTTTCTTTGAAAAAGATGCCACTCACCCAGAAGCTCGAAAAGGTGAAAAATGGTCTGACTACGATCTTCGTACCATGGTCGAAAGAGGCAAAAACAACCCTGCTATCTTCATGTGGTCAATTGGTAATGAAATCGGTGAAGCTAATGGTGATGCCCACTCTCTAGCAACTGTTAAACGTTTGGTCAAAGTTATCAAGGATGTTGATAAGACTCGTTACGTTACCATGGGTGCAGATAAGTTCCGTTTCGGTAATGGTAGTGGTGGACATGAGAAAATTGCTGATGAACTGGATGCGGTTGGATTCAACTATTCTGAAGACAACTACAAGAAACTTCGTGCGAAACATCCAAACTGGTTGATTTACGGTTCTGAGACATCTTCAGCTACCCGTACACGTGGAAGTTACTATCGCCCTGAACAGGAATTGAAACATAGTAACGGACCTGAGCGTCATTACGAACAGTCCGATTATGGAAATGACCGTGTTGGTTGGGGTAAAACTGCAACCGCTTCATGGACTTTTGACCGTGACAATGCTGGTTACGCAGGACAATTTATCTGGACTGGTACAGACTATATCGGGGAGCCTACACCATGGCACAACCAAAACCATACACCAGTTAAGAGTTCTTACTTTGGTATTGTAGATACAGCGGGTATTCCAAAACATGACTTCTACCTCTACCAAAGCCAATGGGTTTCTGTCAAGAAGAAACCAATGGTTCATCTTCTTCCTCACTGGAACTGGGAAAATAGAGACTTGGCCTCTAAAGTAGAAGATGCACAAGGAAAGATTCCAGTTCGTGCTTATTCTAACGCTGCAAGTGTTGAATTGTTCTTGAACGGTCAATCTCTCGGAGTTAAGACCTTCAACAAAAAACAAACTAGCGATGGACGAACTTACCAAGAGGGTGCCAATGCCAAGGAACTCTACCTTGAGTGGAAGGTTGCTTACCAACCAGGTACTTTAGAAGCTGTAGCTCGCGATGAAACTGGTAAAGAAATTGCACGTGACAAGATTACCACTGCAGGTCAACCAGCAGGTGTTCGTCTCATCAAGGAAGAACACGCAATCGCTGCAGATGGAAAAGACTTGACTTACATCTACTACGAAATCGTAGACAGCCAAGGGAATGTAGTTCCAACTGCTAATAATCTGGTTCGCTTCCAATTGCATGGCCAAGGTCAATTGGTCGGTGTAGATAATGGGGAACAAGCCAGCCGTGAACGTTATAAGGCACAAGCAGATGGTTCTTGGATTCGCAGAGCCTTTAACGGTAAAGGGGTTGCCATTGTCAAATCAACTGAACAAGCAGGTAAATTCACCCTTACTGCCCACTCTGATCTCTTGAAATCTAGTCAAGTGACGGTCTTTACTGGTAAAAAAGAAGGTCAAGAAAAGACTGTTCTCGGAACAGAAGTACCAAAAGTACGTACTGTTATTGAGAAAGAGCCAAAAATGCCGAAGACAGTCGGTTTTATCTACAGTGATGGCAGTCGTGAAAAACGTCCAGTAACTTGGTCTTCAGTTGATGTGAGCCAAGCAGGAGTTGTGACTGTTAAAGGTATGGCAGACGGACGCGAAGTTGAGGCTCGTGTCGAAATTCTAGCAATTGCAAATGAGCTTCCAACTGTTAAGCGTGTTGCTCCAGGAACAGACTTGAGCGCTGTTGACAAATACGTTTCTATTGCTGTTACGGATGGAAGCGTCCAAGAATACGAAGTTGATAAGTGGGAGATTGCGGAAGCAGATAAAGCTAAACTGTCAGTTGCAGGATCACGTATTCCAATGACTGGCCAACTGGGTGGTGAGACTATTCACGCTACCCTTGTAGTAAAAGACGGTGATGTTGCAGCACCTGTAACACCAAATGTAACTGTAGGTGGCGAATCTGTCACTGGTCTTACTACTCAAAATCCAATGCAATATCGAACTCTTGCTTACGGTGCATCCTTGCCAGAAGTTGTAGCAAGTGCTGAAAATGCGGATGTTACTGTAGTCCAAGCAAGTGCAGCAAACGGCATGCGCGCAAGCATCTATGTTCAACCAAAAGATGGTGGCCCTCTTCAAACCTATGCAATTCAATTCCTTGAAGAAGCACCAAAAATTGACCACTTGAGCTTGCAAGTAGAGCAAGCTGACGGTCTTAAAGAAGACCAAACAGTGAAATTGTCTGTACTCGCTCACTATCAAGACGGAACACAAGCAGTTTTACCAGCTGATAAAGTAACCTTCTCTACAAGTGGTGAAGGGGAAGTCGCAGTTCGTAAAGGAATGCTTGAGTTACATAAGCCAGGAGCAGTCACTCTGAAAGCGGAATATGAGGGAGCTAAAGGCCAAGTTGAACTCACTATCCAGGCCAATACTGAGACGAAGGTTGCGCAATCTATCCGTCCAGTAAATGTAGTGACAGACTTGCATCAAGAACCTACTCTTCCAACAACAGTAACTGTTGAGTATGACAAAGGTTTCCCTAAAACTCATAAAGTCATTTGGCAAGCTATTCCGAAAGAAAAACTAGACTCCTATCAAACCTTTGAAGTTCTAGGTAAAGTTGAAGGAATTGACCTTGAGGCGCGTGCTAAAGTCTCTGTAGAAGGTATCGTTTCAGTTGAAGAAGTCAGTGTGACAACACCAATCGCAGAAGCGCCACAATTACCAGAAAGTGTTCGTACTTACGATTCAAATGGTCACGTTTCATCAGCTAAGGTTACTTGGGATACGATTCGTTCAGAGCAATACGCCAAGGAAGGTGTCTTTACAGTTAATGGTCGCCTAGAAGGTACGCAATTAACAACTAAACTTCATGTTCGCGTATCTGCTCAAACTGAGCAAGGAGCAAATATTTCTGACCAATGGACAGGTTCAGAATTGCCACTTGCCTTTGCTTCAGACTCAAATCCAAGCGATCCTGTTTCAAATGTCAACGATAAATTGATTTCCTTTAATGACCGACCAGCCAACCGTTGGACAAACTGGAATCGTACTAATCCAGAAGCTTCAGTCGGTGTCCTATTCGGAGATTCAGGTATCTTGAGCAAACGTTCTGTTGATAATCTAAGTGTCGGATTCCACGAAGACCACGGAGTTGGTGTACCTAAGTCTTATGTGATTGAGTATTATGTTGGTAAGACTGTTCCAACAGCTCCTAAAAATCCTAGCTTTGTAGGTGAGGAAAACCATGTCTTTAACGATCCTGCAAACTGGAAAGAGGTAAGCAATCTCAAAGCACCAGCTCAATTAAAAGCTGGAGAAATGAATCATTTCAGTTTTGATAAAGTTGATACCTATGCGGTTCGCATTCGTATGGTTCGACTTGATAGCAAGAAAGGAACATCTATCACAGAGGTACAAATCTTTGCGAAACAAGTCGCAGCAGCCAAACAAGGACAAACGAGAATCCAAGTTGACGGTAAAGACTTAGCAAACTTCAACCCTGATTTGACAGACTACTATCTTGAGTCTGTAGATGGAAAAGTTCCTACAGCAACAGCAAGTGTTAGCAACAATGGTCTTGCGACGGTTGTTCCAAGCGTTCGTGAAGGTGAGCCAGTTCGTGTCATCGCGAAAGCTGAAAATGGTGACATCTTAGGAGAATACCGTCTACATTTCACTAAGGACAAAGACTTACTTTCTCGTAAACCTCTTGCTGCGGTTAAACAAGCACGTTTGGTACAAGTAGGTCAACCACTTGAATTGCCAACTAAGGTTCCGGTTTACTTCACAGGTAAAGATGGCTATGAAACAAAAGACTTGGCAGTTGAATGGGAAGAAGTTCCAGCAGAAAATCTGACAAAAGCAGGTCAATTTACAGTTCGAGGTCGTGTCCTTGGTAGTGACCTCGTTGCGGAATTCTCTGTACGAGTGACAGACAAACTTGGTGAGGCTCTCTCAGAAAACCCTAACTATGATGAAAATAGTAACCAAGCCTTTGCCTCAGCAACTAATGATATTGACGACAGTTCTCATGACCGTGTTGACTATATCAATGATAGAGATCATTCTGAAAATCGTCGTTGGACAAACTGGTCTCCAACACCATCTTCTAATCCAGAAGTATCAGCGGGTGTGATCTTCCGTGAAAATGGTAAGATTGTAGAACGGACTGTTGCTCAAGCTAAACTTCACTTCTTTGCAGATAGTGGTACGGATGCACCATCTAAACTCGTATTGGAACGCTATGTCGGTCCAGAGTTTGAAGTGCCAACCTACTATTCAAACTACCAAGCCTACGACGCAGACCATCCATTCAACAATCCAGAAAATTGGGAAGCTGTTCCTTATCGTGCGGATAAAGACATTGAAGCCGGTGATGAAATTAACGTTACCTTTAAAGCTGTCAAAGCCAAAGCCATGAGATGGCGTATGGAGCGCAAAGCGGATAAGAAGGGTGTTGCGATAATTGAGATGACCTTCCTTGCTCCAAGCGAATTGCCTCAAGAAAGCACTCAATCGAAGATTCTTGTAGATGGAAAAGAACTTCCTGATTTCGATGAAAACCGCCAAGACTATCAAGTAACCTACAGCGGACAACGTCCAAAAGTTTCAGTTGAGGAAACAGACCAAGTGGCTTCAACAGTTGTAGATAGCGGGGACGATAGCCTTCCAGTACTTGTTCGTCTTGTTTCAGAAAGTGGAAAACAAGTCAAGGAATACCGTATCCAGTTGACCAAGGAAAAACCAGTTTCTGAGAAGACAGTTGCTGCTGTACAAGAAGAACTTCCAAAACTCGAATTTGTTGAAAACGATTTGGCCTATAAGACAGTTGAGAAAAAGGATTCAACGCTGTATCTAGGAGAAATTCGTGTAGAACAAGAAGGAAAAGTTGGTAAAGAACGTATCTTTACAGCGATTAATCCTGATGGAAGTAAAAAAGAAAAACTTCGGGAAGTGGTAGAGGCTCCGACAGACCGCATTGTCTTGGTCGGAACAAAACCAGGAACCTCTCTTCCAGAAGACGAAGTGAAGAACCTAGTCCTTAACAGACCAGAACTTGTAGTTGAAGAAGAAACCATCGACTTCAAGGTTCAGGAGCGTAAGACTGATAAGTTGTACCTAGGAGAAACTCGTGTTGTCCAAGAAGGTCAAAAAGGTATCCGTCTTCACTTGATTGAATTGGAAAATGGAAAACGTCAGCTTAAAGAAACTTACGATAAAGTCGCTGTTCAAGATCGTATAGTAGAAGTTGGTACTAAACCAGGAACTTCTCTTCCAGAAGATGAAGTGAAAAATCTCGTTCTTAATCTTCCAGAGCTTATCTCAGAAGAAGAAATCATTGATTTCAAAGTTCAGGAACAAAAGAATGACAAACTTCCAGCAGGTCAAACTCGCATCCTTCAAGAAGGAAGACAAGGTATCCGTGTTCACTTAATCGAAGTTGAAAATGGTAAGCGAACTGAAAAAGAAAGCTATGATAAAGTTATAGCTCAGGATCGCATCGTCGAAGTCGGTACAGCTGGTGAAACGACCAAACCAGTACCTCAAGAAGCAACAAAACCACAAGTATCAGAAAAAGCAGATACAAAAGAAATTGCTTCAAGTAAAGCTAATCAAGCTCAAAAAGAGCAGTTGCCAAATACAGGAAGTGCAGAAAGTCAAGCAGCTCTAGCAGCAGGCCTAGCTCTTCTCGGTTTGGGGGCAGGATTAGTCGCCACTAAAGGCAAAAAAGAAGATTAGAGTTTAGTATTTTTAGGCTGTAGAATGCCTTATAGCTTAAAAGAGGCTGAGACAAAAAGATTTTGATTTTAGGAATTCTTTATTATAAATTTTTAAATCGATAGATTAGACAAAAAAGCGAACAATACAGCACTCTGAGTGTCAGATAACTGATTTTGTTCGCTTTTTGTATTTAAGGTTAGATTTTTGTCTCAGTCTCTTTTTAAGTATAGGAGTAAAAGAAAAACCCGGTAATTAAATACAGGGTCAGTGATCATTTTACCATCATCAATTCGACAATCATAGCTATGTAGATAATCAGGGTAAGGAGAAAACCTGCTCTCCAGAAGAATTTGATAAATTTAGGGTAGTAAAAACTTCTTTTTTTGAGGAGGAAAAAGACAACTAGGAGGATTGCTAGGAGAGAAAGTGCGACACCAAGTCGCGGTAGAAAGTTGTGGGTAAAGGTTTTAGCAGTAATCAGATAGTACTCAAATACCAAAAGTGGAAAAGCTAGATCCGCGAAATTAAATCCTATTTTCCTAAGTCCGAAAAGCTTGGTGACAATAAAGCAAACAACCAAGGTTAAAATCAATAATAAAATAGATGCTATTTTCATTAAAATCATACCCATATTGTATCATAAAAAATCACTAAAGGAAACGAGAAACAGAGGATTTTATGGCAAAGGCAGGCTTTTGAGATTGTTAGTGATTTTTGTTATAATGAAAGTTATGAAATCTTATAATACCTTGAATGATTATTATCGAAAACTCTTTGGAGAAAAGACTTTTAAAGTTCCTATTGATGCGGGGTTTGACTGTCCTAATCGGGATGGAACTGTGGCTCATGGGGGCTGTACCTTTTGTACGGTTTCGGGTTCTGGAGATGCCATTGTAGCACCAGATGCCCCTATCCGTGAGCAATTTTATAAGGAAATCGACTTTATGCATCGCAAGTGGCCAGATGTTAAAAAGTATCTGGTTTATTTTCAAAACTTTACCAATACCCATGAAAAGGTGGAAGTGATTCGGGAGCGTTATGAACAAGCCATCAACGAACCTGGTGTAGTGGGAATCAATATCGGAACACGTCCAGACTGTTTACCCGATGAAACCATCGAATATTTGGCTGAGTTGTCAGAACGAATGCATGTGACGGTAGAATTGGGCTTGCAGACTACATATGAGACAACCTCTGACCTGATTAACCGTGCCCATTCTTATGAATTGTATGTTGAAACAGTAAAACGCTTGAGGAAATATCCCAAGATTGAGATTGTTTCCCATTTGATCAATGGTCTGCCCGGTGAGACTCATGAGATGATGATTGAAAATGTCCGCCGCTGTGTTACGGATAATGATATTCAAGGAATTAAACTGCACTTGCTCCATCTTATGACCAATACACGTATGCAAAGAGATTACCACGAAGGACGCTTGCAACTGATGAGTCAGGATGAGTATGTCAAGGTTATCTGTGACCAACTGGAAATCATTCCTAAGCATATCGTCATCCACCGAATCACGGGAGATGCGCCTAGAGATATGCTGATTGGTCCCATGTGGAGTCTCAATAAATGGGAAGTGCTAAATGCTATTGAAACTGAGATGCGCCGTCGTGGAAGTATGCAAGGCTGTAAAACAGGAGTTTAAAAATGAAAAGACCACTTGAGATGGCACATGAATTTTTGGCTGAAGTTGTGACAAAAAAGGATATCGTAGTGGATGCGACCATGGGGAATGGACATGACACGCTTTTTTTAGCCAAGCTAGCCAAGCAAGTCTATGCCTTTGATATTCAGGAGCAAGCTTTGGAGAAAACCCAAGACCGTTTAAATGAAGCTGGTTTAGAAAATGTCCAGTTGATTTTGCAAGGACATGAGACACTTGACCAGTTTGTGACAGAAGCTAAGGCAGGGATTTTTAATCTGGGTTATTTACCTTCTGCTGACAAATCCGTCATCACCAAACCTCAGACTACCATGGAAGCACTTGAAAAGCTCTGTCATTTGCTTGTCAAGGGTGGACGGATTGCCATTATGATTTATTATGGTCATGAGGGAGGAGACACCGAGAGGGATGCTGTGTTGGATTTTGTTAGCCAGTTGAACCAACAAGAGTATACAGCTGCCATTTATCGGACTCTCAACCAAGTTAACAATCCACCATTTTTAGTTATGATTGAAAAATTAGAAAGGTATAGACATGGATAAACAATACCTTCGTGAGAAATTAGAGGCCATGCGCCAAAATTTTGTCGAGTCAACGCAGCATGAGCGAGCGGTAGGAGTACTCGACGAAGAGCATATGAGTAAGAAAATGCTCAAAATCAAGAAAAAGTTAGTGGCTCTTGAAATGGAACGGTGCCAGAAAAAAATTGAGCACAAAGATTGTTCCAAGATTGATCAGAAAATCCAAGAGCAGAAGGAGATATTTGAATCTTGCTGTAAAAAAGACTAAGGAGGAATTGCGTGGAATTACTCATTTACCTGATTCTATTTTTATTTGTCTTAATTGTTTCCAGTACGACTAATAAACTCTTGCCTTTTTTGCCCCTTCCCCTAGTACAAATCCTTTTGGGAATTGGCATTGGTCTCTTTTTGCCAAATACTGACTTTCATCTCAATACCGAGCTGTTTTTGGCAGTTGTTATTGGTCCCCTACTCTTTCGTGAAGCTCAAGAAGCAGATATTACATCTGTTTTAAAACACTGGCGTATCATTGTTTATTTAATTTTTCCAGTGATTTTCATCTCTACCCTGAGTTTGGGATCCTTGGCTCATTTCCTTTGGATGACACTTCCTTTAGCTGCCTGCGTGGCTGTTGGGGCAGCGCTTGGTCCGACGGATTTAGTTGCTTTTGCTTCTCTGTCTGAGCGTTTTAGTTTCCCAAAGCGGGTATCCAATATCCTCAAAGGAGAAGGACTTTTAAATGATGCTTCTGGCTTGGTTGCCTTTCGGGTGGCTCTGGCTGCATGGACAACAGGCGCTTTTTCCCTCAGTCAGGCTGGAACTTCCCTAGCGCTTTCTATCCTTGGTGGTTTTGCGGTCGGTTTTGTGACGGCAATGATCAATCGTTTCCTACATACATTTTTACTGAGTGTGCGAGCGACGGATATAGCGAGTGAACTTTTACTTGAACTGAGTTTGCCTCTTATGACCTTTTTTATCGCCGAAGAAATACATGTTTCAGGGATTATCGCAGTTGTAGTTGCAGGGATTTTGAAGGCCAGTCGTTTCAAGAAAATTACACTCCTCGAAGCCCAAGTAGATACCGTTACTGATACTGTTTGGCATACCGTGACCTTTATGCTCAATGGTTCTGTCTTTGTCATTTTGGGAATGGAATTGGAAATGATAGCAGAACCTATCCTGACCAATCCCCTTTATAATCCCCTACTCTTATTGGTATCGGTTGTTTTACTGACACTTTTACTTTTTGCCATTCGCTTTGTCATGATTTATGGCTTCTATATTTGGAGAACTCGACGGCTTAAGAAAAATCTTCGTAATTACATGAAGGATATGTTTCTTTTGACCTTCTCTGGTGTAAAAGGAACAGTCTCTATTGCAACTATTCTTCTCATACCTAGTAATCTAGAGCAGGAGTATCCCCTCTTACTTTTCCTTGTAGCAGGTGTCACGCTATTAAGCTTTCTAACAGGTCTCTTAGTTCTTCCCCACCTTTCCGAGGAGCAAGAAAAAACCAAGGATTACCTCATGCACATTGCAATTTTAAATGAGGTCACAGGAGAGTTAGAAAAAGAATTGGAAGGGCATAAGAACAAACTACCCCTTTATGCGGCTATTGATAATTATCACGGTCGAATTGAAAACCTAATTCTTAGTCAAGAAAATAGAAGCGCCCAAGAGGACTGGGAGGCTTTAAAACTCCTCATCTTGAGTATCGAAAGCGATGGTTTGGAGCAGGCTTACGAGGAAGGGAAAATCGGTGAGCGTGGTTATCAAGTTTACCAACGCTATTTGAAAAATATGGAACAGAGCATCAATCGCAAGGTGGCTTCCCGCCTAACATATTACTTCCTTGTATCCCTCCGTATCTTGCGTTTTGTCCTGCATGAATTGCTGACCTTTGGCCAGACCTTCCGTAGTTGGAATGACAAGGAGCAACGTCGCCTTCGAGCCATTGATTATGATCAAATATCCGAACTTTATCTGGAGAATACGGAGTTGATTATCGAAAGTTTGGAAAACCTAAAAGGAATCTACAAGAGTAGTCTGATCAGCTTTATGCAGGAGTCTCGCTTGCGTGAAACAGCTATTATCGGTAGTGGGGCCTTTGTCGAACGTGTTATTACTCGTATCAAACCTAACAATATCGATGAAATGCTAAGAGGTTACTACCTAGAACGTAAGTTAATCTTTGAATACGAAGAGAAGAAATTGATTACGACCAAGTATGCCAAGAAATTACGGCAAAATGTCAACAATCTTGAAAATTATTCTCTAAAAGAAGCCGCAAATACCCTACCCTATGATATGATGGAATTAGTCAGAAGAAATTAGTTTAGAAAATCAAAGTGTATTAGGAGGATCGCAACATGAAAAAGTGGTGGAAAGAGCTGATGGAACGGCCCTTGTTGAAAGCTTTTTTACATTTTTATCAAGCTTCCGATAGTGAACTGACCAGTGTTGCGGTTGCCTACTATTGGTTGATTTCAATCTTTCCTTTGCTGATGATAGTGGTCAATATTTTGCCCTACTTTCAAATTCCGATTTCAAATTTTTTGCTCACCATCAAGGAATTTGTACCAGATACAGTCTATGATGTGGTCGCAAAGATTGTCCGAGAAGTCCTGACTCAACCATCGACTGGTTTGCTGAGTTTTGCAGTCTTATCTGCTCTTTGGACCTTCTCTAAATCGATGGATTTTCTCCAAAAGGCTTTTAATAAGGCATATGGAGTGGCCAAGAGCCGAGGAATTATCTCCCATCAATTGATGAGTTTACTCGTCAGCTTTGGCTTGCAAATTCTTTTTGCCTTAGCCTTATTTTTGAGTATGTTTGGACGTATGTTGCTCAACCTCCTCAAAACTTACTGGCAATCAGACAGTCCTTTCTTTGATTATCTACAGGACTTTACAGGCCCTTTGATTTATGCCTTGCTCTTTGCAATCTTGGTCATGCTCTACTATTTCCTTCCAAACGTTAGAGTCCCTCGTATTCGCTACGTTTTTCCTGGTAGTATCTTCGTTTTGCTGACTCTTGTCTTTCTGTTGAATATCTTTTCTGTCTATTTCAATAACTATGTCAATCATCTGGTCGATGTTCGATTCTTCAGTTCCATTATTGTGGTAGTCATGATGTTCTGGTTTATTCTCATCGCAAAGATTTTAATTATCGGAGCAGTTATCAATGCCAGTGTGCAGAGTTTGAAGGATCCAAAGTTTAGTATGGAATAATTAGAAAAATCCCTATTAGGTTTCCTAATAGGGATTTTCTTAATAGATAAACATAGCATCACCAAAGCTAAAGAAGCGGTAGTGTTCTTGGATGGCATGGTGGTAAGCATCTAGGACTAAGTCCCGACCAGCAAAGGCTGAAACTAGCATAACCAGAGTTGATTTTGGAAGGTGGAAGTTGGTTGAGAAGGCGTCTACAACCTTCCACTCGTAACCAGGTTTGATAAAGATATTGGTCCAGCCAGAATCTGCTTGGATTTGTCCGTCAAACTTAGAGCCGATGGTTTCCAGTGTGCGGATCGAAGTAGTTCCTACAGCGATGACACGGCCTCCATTTTCCTTGACTGAGCGAAGGGTGGCTGCTGCTTCATCAGAAAGTTGGTAGAACTCTGAGTGCATTTCATGTTCGTCCAGATTGTCAACAGAGACAGGTCTAAAGGTTCCGAGTCCGACATGGAGGGTCAAATAAACCAAATGGACACCCTTGGCTTGGATTTCTGCTAGCAGTTCTTTGGTGAAGTGGAGGCCAGCAGTCGGTGCAGCAGCAGAGCCACTTTCTTTAGCGTAGACCGTTTGATAACGTTCGCGATCATCCAGTTTTTCATGGATATAAGGCGGCAGTGGCATTTCACCCAGACTTTCCAAGACTTCTAGGAAAATTCCCTGGTATTCAAAGCGGACAATACGGCCTCCGTGGGTCAATTCTTCTGTAACGATAGCACTGAGACGACCATCTCCAAAGCTGACGCGAGTACCGACCTTGAGGCGTTTGGCAGGTTTAGCTAGGACCTCCCACTCATCACCAGCAGTATTTTTAAGAAGGAGAAGCTCCACATGGCCTCCAGTTTCTTCCTTTTGACCATAGAGGCGGGCTGGGAGAACACGGGTGTCGTTCATGACAAGGGCGTCACCTGGTTCCAACATATCAATAATAGAGTGGAAGTGTTTATCCTGAAATTCTCCCGTCTCACGATTGACGATGAGGAGTTTGGAGGCATCTCGCTTTTCAAGGGGTGTTTGAGCAATCAATTCCTCAGGTAAGTGGAAATCAAAATCAGCTGTATTCATTTTTTCATCATTCTTTCTAACTTCTAATCTTATCCATTATAACACGTTTCAAGTTTGGACGCTCTTTTTTTGGAAAATAAATCGTTTTCACTTGACAAAAATTGGTCTATACCATATAATAAATATAGATTAAAATGGAGGATGAAAAGATGAAAGTTATTAAAGTTGAAAACCAAATCGAAGGTGGAAAAGTAGCTTTTGAGATTTTGAAGGAAAAATTGGCCAATGGTGCTCAAACGTTAGGACTTGCGACAGGAAGTAGCCCGCTTGAATTTTACAAGGAAATCGTTGAGAGTGACCTTGATTTTTCAAATCTAACCAGTGTCAACCTTGATGAGTATGTAGGGCTTGATGGGGACAATCCGCAGTCTTACCGTTACTTCATGCAAGAAAACTTGTTCAACCAAAAACCATTTAAAGAAAGTTTCTTGCCTCGTGGGGTTAAGGACAATGCAGAAGCAGAAGTAGAACGCTACAATCAAATTTTGGCTGACCATCCAGTTGATTTGCAAATCTTGGGAATTGGTCGCAATGGACATATCGGCTTTAACGAGCCAGGAACTCCATTTGATAGCCAAACGCATCTAGTCGAACTTGACCAGTCTACCATCGAAGCCAATGCTCGCTTCTTTGACAAGATTGAAGATGTCCCAACCCAAGCCATTTCAATGGGAATTAAAAACATCTTGGATGCCAAGTCTATCCTTCTCTTTGCTTATGGTGAGTCAAAAGCAGAAGCCATTGCTGGAACAGTGTCAGGCCCAGTAACTGAAAGTCTACCAGCAAGTAGCCTACAAAACCACCCTGATGTGACCATCATTGCAGATGCAGAAGCGTTAAGCTTACTTGAAAAATAAATTTGCAACCACTTGCTCTTTGGAGTGAGTGGTTTTTATAGCTTTCATAAGTCAATAGAAGAAGTGGTATAATAGATTTGTAGAACAACTAGACCTAGTTAGGTTCAATTTTTACTATTTTATGATATACAAGAAGAGAATGAAAGTATGCTATTAGAAAATGATCTGATAAAAGACAATATACGAGCCGAAAACCAAAGTTTTCTCTATTATTTACATGAGGAAAATATATTTGATACGCAGTCGCTGGCTGATTTATGTCGCTACATAGAAAATCTTGATTCTATTAGTATAGATCAGATGAGGGATTTGCATTTTATTGAAAATCAAATTCTTCGTCATCTGGTATATCATTTTGATAGCAATGACTTGAGTAAGATTTCGAATCTTCCTGATGAATATTGGGAATATATTGAGCCTTTTGAACAAGCAGTAACAAAGTTGTACGATTTGATGTAAAAATTACTAGATTTGATAAAGTATAAGCAAGAAAGTCATTAATGGACTGAGAAATAGGATTAAATGTAGGTTTCCTCTTGACATTTATTCATTTTGCATGTAAAATAGAATAGATCTTGAACTTGAAGGGAGTGAAAAAAATGTCTAAAACAGTAGTACGTAAGAATGAATCTCTTGACGATGCACTTCGTCGTTTCAAACGTGCGGTTACTAAAGCTGGTACTCTTCAAGAAACACGCAAACGTGAATTCTATGAAAAACCTTCTGTAAAACGTAAACGTAAATCAGAAGCAGCTCGTAAACGTAAAAAATTCTAATTTGAAATGAAAGGCTAGACTTGTCTAGTCTTTTTATTTTTAAATAAATACTGTAAATCCTGCAAAAAAAGGAAACTTCCAACTACAATTTGATATAATAGTAAGGAGAACTCGATTGAAGGAGGAAATTATGTCGGTTTTAGTAAGAGAAGTAATTGAAAAGCTCAGACTAGATATTGTATATGGCGAAGGCGAATTGCTTGAAAAAGAAATCAACACAGCGGACATTACGAGACCTGGTCTTGAAATGACGGGCTATTTTGATTACTACACTCCAGAACGGATCCAACTTTTGGGGATGAAGGAGTGGTCCTATTTGGTTAGTATGCCTTCTCAAAACCGTTATCAAGTTTTGAAAAAAATGTTTCTGCCAGAAACACCAGCGGTCATCGTAGCTCGTGGTTTGGTAGTTCCAGAAGAAATGTTGAAGGCTGCTAGAGAATGTAAGATTGCGATTTTGACCAGTCGAACAGCAACCAGCCGTTTGTCTGGAGAGTTATCTAGTTATCTTGATTCCCGTTTAGCTAAACGTACCAGTGTACATGGTGTTTTGATGGATATCTATGGCATGGGAGTCTTGATCCAAGGGGATAGTGGTATCGGTAAGAGTGAGACAGGTCTAGAACTCGTGAAGCGTGGCCATCGTCTAGTAGCGGATGACCGTGTCGATATTTATTCTAAGGATGAGATGACTCTTTGGGGAGAACCAGCTGAAATTTTAAGGCATCTGCTTGAGATTCGTGGAGTTGGGATTATCGATGTTATGAGTCTCTATGGAGCAAGTGCTGTAAAAGATTCTTCACAAGTTCAACTAGCTGTCTATTTGGAAAATTACGATACCCATAAGACTTTTGACC
Source organism: Streptococcus sp. D7B5 (assembly GCF_029691405.1). Taxonomy (NCBI): domain Bacteria; kingdom Bacillati; phylum Bacillota; class Bacilli; order Lactobacillales; family Streptococcaceae; genus Streptococcus; species Streptococcus sp. D7B5. Next base: position 745,262 of record NZ_CP121467.1, on the reverse strand, counting down.
GTCTAGGAAACAATGCAGAAGAATTAGAAGTTTCTGGTGTAGCTATTCCACGTATCCGCATCCCGGTAAAAACAGGACGCAATATCTCTGTTGTTATTGAGGCGGCAGCAATGAACTATCGTGCTAAGGAAATGGGCTTTGATGCGACACGTTTATTTGAAGAACGTTTGACAAATCTGATCGCTCAAAATGAGGTGAAACATGATTAATCCAGTTGCATTTGAAATCGGACCTTTTTCCATTCGTTGGTATGCCCTATGTATTGTGGCAGGCTTGGTCTTGGCAGTCTATCTTGCCATGAAAGAAGCTCCTAAAAAGAAGATTTTGTCAGATGACATTCTAGATTTCATCTTAATTGCCTTTCCTATTGCAATTTTAGGTGCCAGACTTTACTATGTACTCTTCCGCTTAGATTACTATCTTCAAAATCCAGGTGATGTGATCGCCATCTGGAATGGTGGTTTAGCCATTTATGGTGGTTTGATAGCTGGAGCTATTGTACTCTATATCTTTGCGGATAGAAAACTCATCAATACTTGGGACTTTTTAGATATTGCGGCGCCGAGCGTTCTGATTGCCCAAAGTTTAGGCCGCTGGGGAAATTTCTTTAACCAAGAAGCCTACGGTGCAGCAGTAGATAGTCTGGATTATTTGCCAGGCTTCATTCGTGACCAAATGTACATTGATGGTAGCTACCGTCAGCCGACCTTCTTATATGAGTCGGTTTGGAATCTGATTGGATTTGCTTTGATTCTGATTTTTAGACGAAAATTAAAGGGAATCAGACGTGGTCATATCACTGCTTTCTACTTGATTTGGTATGGCTTTGGTCGTATGATTATCGAAGGGATGCGGACAGACAGCCTCATGTTCTTTGGTTTGCGAGTTTCCCAATGGTTATCAGTTGTCCTTATCGGACTCGGTATTTTTATCATACTTTATCAAAATCGAAAGAAAGCCCCTTTCTATCATACTGAGGAGGAAAACTAAATGTTAGAAGTTGCTTATATTCTTGTTGCCATTGCTTTGATTGTTTGTTTAGTCTATCTGACGATTACCATTCAAAAAGCAGGTCGAATGATTGATGAGACGGAGAAAACTATCAAAACCTTGTCTTCAGATGTAGATGTTACTTTACATCATACCAATGAATTGTTGGTAAAAGTTAATGTCTTGGTTGACGATATCAATGTTAAGGTTGCGACGATTGATCCACTCTTTACGGCGGTGGCTGACTTGTCTGAGTCAGTATCTGACCTCAATAGCCAAGCGCGTGTCTTGAGCAAGAAAGCTTCATCAGCTGGATCAAAAACACTTAAGACGGGTGCTGGATTATCTGCACTCCGTGTTGCAAGTAAATTTTTCAAAAAATAAATAAGGAGAAATCTCATGGGAAAACTATCCTCTATCCTTTTAGGAACTGTTTCAGGTGCAGCTCTGGCCTTGTTCTTAACCAGTGACAAGGGCAAGCAAGTTTGCAGTCAAGCTCAAGATTTTCTAGATGATTTGAGAGAAGATCCAGAATATGCCAAAGAGCAAGTCTGTGAGAAACTGACAGAAGTGAAGGAACAGGCAACGGACTTTGTGCTGAAAACAAAAGAACAAGTAGAATCTGGTGAAATTACTTTTGACAGTGTCCTTGATCAAGCCAAAACATGTGCACGACAAGCGACAGAAGCATCAAAAGAAACCTTTAACAATCTCAAGGAGCAATGGCAAGAACAGTCAGCAACTCCAGATATCGTAGAAGACGAAGAAGAGATTATTATTGATATTACAGAAGAATAAAACATCACCATCTCTGGTTCTGGAGATGGTGATTTTTATCTGGAAACCAGTCTTTGTGGTATAATAAATACTATGCAGAAAAAACCAACGTCAGCCTATGTGCATATTCCCTTTTGCACACAGATTTGTTATTATTGTGACTTTTCAAAAGTTTTTATCAAGAATCAACCAGTAGATAGTTATTTGGAGCATCTGCTAGAAGAGTTTCGTTCTTATGATATCCAAAAATTGCGAACTCTCTACATTGGAGGTGGGACGCCAACGGCTTTGTCAGCTCCGCAATTAGAAGTGCTTCTGGATGGCTTGAATAAAAACTTGGACTTGTCGGTCTTAGAAGAATTAACCATTGAAGCCAATCCAGGAGATTTGGACGAGGATAAGATTGCGGTTTTGAAACAGTCGCCAGTCAATCGTGTCTCTCTAGGTGTGCAGACCTTTGATGACAAAATGCTGAAAAAGATTGGGCGTAGTCATTTGGAGAAGGATATTTATGAAAATATCGACCGTCTTAAATTGGCTGGTTTTGACAATATCTCCATTGACTTGATTTATGCTCTACCCGGTCAAACTATGGCTCAGGTCAAGGACAATGTAGCTAAGGCTATCTCGCTTGACATTCCTCATATGAGCCTTTATAGCTTGATTTTGGAAAACCATACGGTCTTTATGAACCGTATGCGTCGAGGGAAATTGCCCCTGCCTAAGGAGGAGCTAGAAGCTGAAATGTTTGAATACATCATTACAGAGCTTGAGCGAGCTGGTTTTGAGCATTATGAGATTTCCAATTTCTCTAAGCCTGGCTTTGAAAGTCGTCACAATCTCATGTACTGGGACAATGCTGAATATTATGGTATCGGTGCGGGTGCGTCAGGTTATGTGAACGGGGTACGTTATAAAAACCACGGTCCTATCCGCCACTATCTCAATGCGGTAGAGGCAGGAAATGCTCGGATAACAGAAGAACACCTGAGTCAAAAGGAGCAGATGGAAGAAGAAATGTTTTTGGGACTCCGCAAGAAATCTGGGGTTTCCATGGCGCGATTTGAGGAAAAATTTGGACGGTCCTTTGATGAACTATATGGAAAAATCATCAGAGACTTGGTTCAACAAGGTCTTATGCAGATTGATGGTGATCGCGTCCGAATGACAAAGAGGGGTCTCTTCCTGGGAGACACTGTAGCAGAACGATTTATTTTGGAGTAGAACAATGGGCTTAACTTATCAGATGAAAATGAAAATTCCTTTTGATATGGCGGACATGAACGGTCATATCAAGCTGCCAGATGTGATTTTGCTGTCCCTGCAAGTATCAGGTATGCAATCGATTGAGCTGGGAGTCAGTGACAAGGACGTCTTGGAACGCTACAATCTGGTCTGGATTATCACAGATTATGAGATTGACGTGGTACGTTTGCCTCGCTTTGCTGAGGAGATTACGATTGAAACGGAAGCCTTGAGCTACAATCGTCTCTTTTGCTATCGTCGCTTCACTCTCTACGATGAAGCAGGTCAAGAAATGATTCGCATGATGGCAACCTTTGTTCTCATGGATCGCGATAGTCGAAAAGTTCATGGAGTCGAGCCTGAGATTGTTGCGCCTTACCAGTCAGAATTTGATAAAAAACTGATCCGTGGGCCGAAGTATGCAAATCTAGAAGATCCTATCAGTAAAGACTACCATGTTCGTTTTTACGATTTGGATATGAATGGTCATGTCAATAATAGTAAATACCTAGATTGGATTTTTGAGGTCATGGGGGCCGATTTTCTAACCAACTATATTCCAAAGAAAATCAATCTCAAGTATGTCAAAGAAGTGCGGCCAGGTGGCATGATTGCCTCAGCTTATGAACTCAAGGGACTAGAAAGCAAGCATCAGATTATCAGTGATGGTGAGATCAATGCCCAAGCTATGATTACTTGGCAAGAAATAAAAAAGGACTAAAGAGAGATGACATATAAAGGTTATTTAATTGATTTAGACGGAACCATTTACAAGGGAAAAGACCGGATTCCGGCGGGTGAGGCTTTTGTCCATGAGTTACAAAAAAGAGAAATTCCCTATCTCTTTGTGACCAATAATACAACTCGTACTCCTGAGAGTGTTCAAGAGATGTTGGCTCAGAATTTTAATATCAACACGCCTCTATCAACTGTCTACACGGCAACTTTGGCAACCATCGACTATATGAATGACTTGGGACTGGAAAAGACGGTCTATGTCATCGGAGAAGCAGGACTCAAGGATGCCATTCAGGCAGCTGGTTATGTCGAAGACAAGGAAAACCCAGCCTATGTGGTAGTTGGACTGGACTGGCAAGTCGACTATGAAAAATTTGCGACAGCAACTCTAGCCATTCAAAAGGGTGCCCACTTTATCGGAACCAATCCAGACCTCAATATCCCGACGGAACGTGGTCTCTTGCCAGGAGCTGGTTCACTGGTAACCCTGCTTGAAGTGGCAACACGGGTCAAACCGGTTTATATCGGAAAGCCGAATGCCATCATCATGGACAAGGCGGTTGAGCACTTGGGTTTGAAAAGAGAAGAATTGCTTATGGTTGGGGACAACTACCTGACAGATATCCGAGCAGGGATTGACAATGGTATTCCAACGCTCTTGGTGACGACAGGTTTTACCAAGGCAGAAGAAGTAGCGGACCTGCCAATCGCACCAACTCATGTGGTGTCTAGCCTTGCGGAGTGGAATTTTGATGAGAACTAAACTGACTTTTTGGGGAAGTATGCTCTTTCTCCTTTCCATTTCTATTCTCTTAACCATTTATCTGGCATGGATTTTCTATCCCATGGAGATTCAGTGGCTGAACTTAGCGGATCGAGTCTATCTAAAGCCCGAAACCATTCAGTACAATTTTCATATCTTGATGAATTACCTGACCAATCCCTTTAGTCAGGTCTTAGAGATGCCAGATTTCCGTTCGTCAGCGGCTGGTTTACACCACTTTGCGGTGGTGAAGAATCTCTTCCACTTGGTTCAGCTGGTCACTTTGGTGACACTTCCAAGTTTCTATTTCTTTGTTAAAAAGATTGTCAAAAAAGGCTTTTTAGCACTATATCGTAAAAGTATCCTGACCCTAGTGCTATTGCCTCTCGCCATTGGGCTTGTAGGAGTGTTGATTGGGTTCGAGCAATTTTTTACGCTTTTCCATCAGATTCTCTTTTGGGGAGATGATACTTGGCTTTTTGATCCAGCAAAGGATCGAGTTATTCTGATTTTACCAGAGATTTTCTTTCTTCATGCCTTTGTACTTTTCTTTGTTTTGTATGAAGGAATATTCAGTTTCCTTCTTGTCAAAGCTTTAAGAAAATAGTAGATAACATTCTCTACTTTTAATAAATAATGAGAGAATCTAATCGCTTTCATTTTTATTGATAGGTTATCCTAAAGATAAATTTGTAAAGCCTTCAAATTCTATCAGAAAAAGCCTATTTTCTATGAAAAAATAGGCTTTTTTTCCCAAAATAGCTAGCCAAGCGCCTTATTTTTTTGTATAATAGAAACAGCAAAGTTTAGATAAAGAAGAGAAAAGCATGATTACACTATTTTTATCACCGAGCTGTACATCATGTCGTAAGGCAAAGGCCTGGTTAGAGACGCATAAAGTGCCCTTTCAAGAGCATAATATTATGACCAGTCCTTTAACAAGAAAAGAATTGCAACACATTCTTTCCTTGACCGAAAATGGTACTGATGACATCATTTCAACTCGTTCAAAAATTTTCCAAAAATTGGATATTGATGTAGAGAGTATTTCGGTATCGGAGTTGCTTCAGTTGATTGAGCAATATCCTAGTCTTTTGCGTCGTCCAATTATTATAGATACCAAACGCATGCAGATCGGTTTTAATGAAGATGAGATTCGTGCTTTTCTCCCTCGTAGTTACCGTAAACAAGAATTGAAAGAAGCAACATTGAGAGCTGGTATTGGATAGATGAACAAACAGTATAGTTACCCACTAGATTTGTCGTGGAGCACTGAAGAACTTGCTTCAGTGCTTTCTTTTTTTAATGATGTTGAAGCTGCTTATGAAGATAAGGTAGAAGCAAAAAAACTGTTAGATTCCTATAAGGAATTTAAGTCTGTTGTCCCGAGCAAAAGTGAAGAAAAGCGCCTAGGTCGCGAATTTGAGACGGCTAGCGGTTATTCCTTCTATCATGCAGTTCAATTAGCAAAAGAAAAAAGAGAAGGGAAGATTTCTCTTGGAAACTAAATTTGAATTTGCCAAACAGATTGTGCAGGAAGCTGCGGACTATATTTTGGCTCACATGAAAGAAGATTTGCAGGTTGAGCGCAAGTCTTCCCCTACTGACTTGGTGACACGTTTGGACAAGGAGGTCCAGGAACTCTTGGTTGATCGGATCAAGTCCACCTATCCTGAGGATTTGATTTGCGCGGAAGAGGGCTGTTTACGTGCTGCAGTCGGTCAAGGTTCTGTTTGGGTGATTGATCCCATTGACGGTACCAATAACTTTGTCGCCCAGCAGGAAGATTTTGCCGTTATGTTGGCTTATTTTGAGAATGGTGTGGGCAAATTTGGCATTATCTATGATGTCATGAAAGGCGATTGTTACTATGGTGGTGGTGCCTTTCCTCCTTGTCGCAATAATGAGCCCTTACCCCCTTTTAAAAAGAAGCCTCTTCAAGAATTTTTAGTTGCCGGTAACTCAGGTATGTTTGAAAGCAATGAGTGGGGTTTGGCAGATTTGGGCCGAGCAGCGTTGGGTGTCCGTGTATATGGCAGTGCGGCCATTAGTTTTGCCAAGGTTTTGTCTGGTCGTCTGTTGACTTATATTACCTACTTACAACCATGGGATTACGCTGCGGCCAGTATCTTAGGGGAAAGTCTGGGTTATCGTCTTCTTACGGTATCAGGTGAGCCCGCTGATTTTAAAACGCGTCAGCCTGTCATGATGGTGCCAATCGAGATGCAAGAGGAGATTCAGTCTTATATCTACGAAAGGAAAGAGAACTAAATGCAATTTCCAGAAGGATTTGTTGAAAAATATGAGGCGATACTAGAAGACGAGGCAAGAGACTTTCTTGCCTCTTTTAAACAAGAAGCAGTTTCGGCTTTTCGGGTCAATCCCTTAAAAGAAAGTCAGTTATCGTTTGCAGATGCTATTCCAAATACACTTTGGGGACATTATGGTAAGGTTTCTGGAAAGTCACCAGAGCACGCGACCGGTCTCGTGTATTCGCAAGAGCCTGCAGCCCAAATGGTAGCCCAGGTGGCTCAACCAATTCCTGGCATGAAGGTCTTGGACTTGGCGGCGGCTCCAGGTGGAAAATCCACTCAACTAGCAGCTTATCTGGCTAATCAAGGAGTCCTTGTCTCCAACGAAATTTCAAGCAAGCGTGCTAAAATTTTAGTGGAAAATATGGAGCGATTTGGAGCTACAAACGTTGTTGTGACTAATGAATCTGCTGACCGCTTGGCCAAGGTTTTTAAAGGTTACTTTGATGTGATTGTCCTTGATGCACCTTGCTCGGGTGAAGGGATGTTTCGTAAGCAGCCCGATGCCATGGATTATTGGAGTACCGATTATCCTAGCCAATGTGCTAGTCTTCAAAGAGAAATTTTAGAAGATGCAGTGACCATGCTTGCAGAAGGTGGCAGTTTGGTCTATTCTACCTGTACTTGGGCACCTGAAGAAAATGAAGAAATCGTCCACTGGTTACTGGATACTTATGATTTTGAACTGCTTCCAGTCGAGCATGTGAACGGTATGGTAGCAGGAATTAACCTTCCTGAAACGGCGCGGATGTATCCTCATCATTTCAAGGGAGAAGGCCAGTTTGTTGCCCACCTGCAGTTTAAGGGACAAAATCCCGCACCTAAATTCAAAGCTAGCAAAAGCAATCTCAGTCGGGAACAGCAGAACTTGTGGCATGATTTTGTTCAAAAATACTTGCGAGTCAATCTAACTGGTATCTTGCAAACTTTTGGAGACCAGCTCTATCTCTTGCCAGAGATGCTACCTAATCTAGGGAAACTCAAAATTGCCCGAAATGGGCTCCATCTGGGTACTTTTAAGAAGAAACGCTTCGAACCAAGCTTTGCTCTCGGATTAGCCTTGAAACCAAGCCAAGTAAAACAAAGTGTCGAAATCAATGATAAGGACTTTGTAAAATATGTGGCTGGGGAAACAGTTCAGCTAGCTGAAAGTCTACCAAATGGCTGGTATCAAGTTGTGGTTCAAGGAAACGGTCTGGGCTTTGCAAAAGTTACTGGAAATGTTTTAAAAAATTATTATCCAAAAGGCCTCAGATTCAAGTGAAAAAGCTAGTCAAAGAATCTATTCTATGTTATATTGGAAGTATGAGTTTTTTCTGATAGTCTTTCATTTTTACTTATATTATGTGATAAACCGACTGGTCCTCAAGGGGCTTCCAGTCTATAAATCGTAAACCAAATCTTATCATCACTGATTGTCATGATAGGAACTGAAAGAAATCAGAACATTCATCATTATGTTCAAGGAGAAAAATAGTGAAAAAAAGAAAAAAGCTCGTCCTATATCTTGCGACACTTTTGCTTGTAGGTTCTCTAGCCGGATGTGCAAGCTGGATTGATCGTGGAGAAACCATGACAGCCGTCGGTTCAACTGCCCTTCAGCCTCTGGTCGAAGCCGCAGCAGACGAATTTGGTTCAAGAAACATTGGAAAAACAGTCAACGTTCAAGGCGGTGGTTCGGGAACAGGACTTTCCCAAGTGCAGTCAGGAGCGGTAGATATTGGAAACTCTGACGTTTTTGCTGAGGAAAAAGATGGAATTGACGCTTCAGCGCTTGTGGACCATAAGGTTGCAGTAGCTGGTCTGGCAGTAATTGTGAACAAAGAAGTGACTGTTGAAAATCTGACAATTGAGCAACTTCGAAAAATCTTTACTGGTGAAGTGATTAACTGGAAAGAGGTTGGGGGTAAAGACTTAGCTATTTCGATCATCAACCGTGCAGCAAGTTCTGGTTCGCGAGCAACCTTTGACAATGTCGTAATGAATGGTCAGGCGGCTATGCAGAGCCAAGAACAGGATTCTAATGGAATGGTCAAGTCGATTGTCTCCCAAACTCCAGGAGCCATTTCTTATCTTGCCTTTGCCTATGTGGATGACTCAGTCAAGACCATGAAGCTCAATGGCTATGAGCCGACAACTGAAAATGTAACAACCAACAACTGGCCTTTGTGGTCTTATGAACACATGTATACCCTAGGTCAGCCAAATGAGTTGGCGACTGAATTTTTAAAATTCATCCTCTCAGACGAAGCCCAGACTGGAATTGTTAAGGGAATGGGCTATATTTCCATCAATGAAATGAAAGTCCAAAAAGATGCGTCAGGTACCGTTACAGCAGTAGAAGGAGGTCAATAATGAATCAAGAAGAATTATCTAAAAAATTGCTCTCTCCTTCAAAGAACTCTCGCCTTGAGAAGTTTGGTAAAGGATTGACCTTCGCCTGTCTTTCTTTAATTGTTATCATTGTGGCTATGATTTTGATTTTTGTAGCGCAGAAAGGTTTATCGACCTTCTTTGTCAATGGAGTGAACATCTTTGATTTCCTCTTTGGACAGACTTGGAATCCTTCAGGCAAACGATTTGGTGCCTTGCCAATGATTTTGGGTTCCTTTATTGTAACGATTTTGTCAGCCCTGATTGCAACTCCATTTGCCATTGGTGCTGCAGTCTTTATGACAGAAGTATCACCAAAAGGTGCTAAGATTTTGCAACCAGCCATTGAACTTCTCGTTGGGATTCCATCAGTTGTCTATGGATTTATCGGTTTGCAGGTTGTGGTTCCATTTGTTCGTAGTGTCTTTGGTGGAACTGGTTTTGGAATCTTGTCAGGGATTTTCGTTCTCTTTGTCATGATTTTGCCAACTGTAACCTTTATGACAACAGACAGCTTGCGTGCTGTGCCCCGTCACTACCGTGAAGCTAGTTTAGCTATGGGAGCGACTCGCTGGCAAACCATCTGGCGTGTGACCTTGAAAGCAGCGCGTTCAGGTATTTTTACAGCAGTGGTCTTTGGGATGGCACGTGCCTTTGGTGAAGCCCTTGCTATTCAGATGGTGGTCGGAAACTCAGCAGTTATCCCAACCTCGCTAACAACGCCAGCTGCGACTTTGACTTCTGTTTTGACTATGGGTATCGGAAATACCGTCATGGGTACAGTTGATAATAACGTACTCTGGTCACTGGCCTTGGTATTGCTCTTGATGAGTTTGGCCTTTAACAGTGTGATTAAATTGATTACGAAAGAAAGAGGAAAGAAAAACTATGCACGCTAAGAAATTAGATAAACTTGCAACAGCTGTCCTCTATACCATCTCGGGTATCATCGTGACCATTCTGGCGTCCTTGATTCTCTATATCCTAGTTCGTGGTTTACCTCACATCTCTTGGTCCTTCTTGACTGGGAAATCTTCTTCCTATCAAGCAGGCGGAGGTATCGGGATTCAGCTTTATAATTCCTTCTTCCTTTTGGTCATTACCTTGGTTATTTCTGTTCCTTTATCCATGGGAGCGGGGATTTTCCTTGCTGAATATGCCAAAAAGGGTCCTGTGACCAATTTTATCCGTACCTGTATCGAAATTTTGTCTTCTCTACCGTCGGTCGTTGTGGGTCTCTTTGGTTACTTAATCTTTGTAGTCCAGTTTGAGTATGGATTTTCCATTATTTCTGGTGCCTTGGCCTTGACGGTCTTTAACCTGCCTCAGATGACTCGAAATGTTGAAGACAGTTTGAGACACGTTCACCATACCCAACGTGAGGCTGGTCTGGCCCTCGGAATTTCTCGTTGGGAGACTGTGGTCCATGTCGTCATTCCAGAAGCCCTACCAGGTATTGTAACAGGTGTTGTCTTGGCATCTGGCCGTATCTTTGGTGAGGCTGCCGCTCTGATTTATACGGCGGGACAGTCTGCACCAGCCCTAGACTGGTCTAACTGGAATATCCTCAGTGTTACCAGCCCTATCTCAATCTTCCGTCAAGCAGAAACCTTGGCTGTCCACATCTGGAAGGTCAACAGTGAAGGAACCATTCCTGATGCTACCATTGTATCTGCTGGTTCTGCCGCCGTGCTCCTCATCTTTATCTTGATTTTTAACTTTGGAGCACGCAAACTCGGAAGCTATTTACACAAGAAATTAACCGCTGCCTAAAGGAGAAGCCATGTCAAAATATAACTGGGATGAAAAGCATATCATCACCTTCCCTGAAGAAAAAGTGGCCCTCTCTACCAAGGATTTACATGTTTACTATGGTAAAAATGAATCCATCAAGGGCATCGATATGCAATTTGAAAAAAATAAAATTACAGCCTTGATTGGTCCTTCTGGATCAGGGAAATCTACTTATCTTCGCAGTCTCAATCGGATGAATGATACTATTGATATCGCTAAGGTGACAGGGCAAATCCTTTACCAAGGTATTGATGTCAATCGTCCTGAAATCAATGTCTATGAGATGCGCAAGCATATCGGAATGGTCTTTCAACGTCCAAATCCATTTGCCAAGTCTATTTACCGCAACATCACTTTTGCTCATGAACGTGCAGGTGTTAAGGACAAGAAAGTTCTTGATGAAATTGTGGAAACTTCTCTCCGTCAAGCTGCCCTTTGGGACCAGGTCAAAGATGACCTTCACAAATCAGCCTTGATGCTTTCTGGTGGTCAGCAGCAACGTCTCTGTATCGCTCGCGCCATCTCTGTCAAGCCAGATATTCTCTTGATGGATGAGCCAGCGTCAGCCTTGGATCCGATTGCGACAGCCCAACTGGAAGAAACCATGCTGGAGTTGAAGAAAGACTTTACCATCATCATCGTTACCCACAGTATGCAACAGGCTGCCCGTGCGAGTGACTATACTGGATTTTTCTACTTGGGTGATTTGATTGAGTATGATAAGACGTCCAATATTTTCCAAAATGCCAAGCTACAGTCAACCAATGACTATGTAACGGGACACTTTGGTTAGAAAGGAAACAGCATGACAGAACCGATTTTGCAGGTTAAAGACCTGTCCGTTTATTACAACAAAAAGAAGGCCTTGAATAGTGTTTCCCTTTCTTTCCAACCCAAGGAAATAACCGCCCTCATTGGTCCATCAGGTTCAGGGAAGTCAACTCTTCTCAAGGCCATCAACCGGATGGGAGATTTAAACCCTGAGGTGACAACAACGGGGACAGTAATTTACAATGGTCACAATATCTACAGCCCCCGTACCGACACGGTTGAATTGCGTAAGGAAATCGGCATGGTTTTTCAACAACCCAATCCCTTCCCTATGTCTATCTACGAAAATGTTGTTTACGGACTACGTATCAATGGGGTCAAGGATAAACAAGTCCTTGATGAAGCAGTAGAAAAAGCCTTGCAACGTGCTTCTATCTGGGATGAAGTCAAGGATCGTTTGCATGATTCGGCTATTGGTCTCTCAGGAGGTCAACAGCAACGTGTCTGTGTTGCTCGTGTTTTGGCAACCAGCCCTAAAATTATCCTCTTGGACGAACCAACTTCAGCCTTGGATCCTATCTCGGCTGGTAAGATTGAGGAAACCTTGTATGGTCTAAAGGATAAATACACCATGCTCTTGGTAACTCGTTCCATGCAGCAGGCCTCTCGTATCTCTGATAAAACTGGCTTTTTCCTAGATGGGGATTTAATCGAGTTTAACGATACGAAGAAGATGTTCCTCAACCCACAAAACAAGGAAACAGAAGATTATATTACAGGAAAATTTGGATAAGGAGTTGAATGATGTTACGATCTCAATTTGAAGAAGATTTAGAGAAATTGCACAACCAGTTCTACGCAATGGGACAAGAAGTGCTTTCGCAGATCAATCGTACAGTGCGCGCCTTTGTCACGCACGACCGTGATTTGGCAAAAGAAGTCATTGAAGACGATGCAGAAGTAAATGAATACGAAGTGAAGTTGGAAAAGAAATCATTTGAAATGATTGCTCTTCAACAACCTGTTTCACAAGACCTTCGTACTGTCTTGACAGTTCTCAAGGCCGTATCCGATTTGGAACGCATGGGAGACCATGCAGTGTCTATCGCTGAAGCGACTATTCGTATGAAAGGGGAGCAACGTATCCCTGCCGTTGAGGAAGAAATCAAAAAGATGGGACGCGATGTGAAGAACTTTGTCGAAGCAGCTCTAGATCTTTATCTGAACGGTTCTGTGGATCAAGCATATGAAGTGGCGGCGATGGACGAAAAAATCAACCATTACTTTGATAGCATCCGTGATTTAGCTACAGAGGAAATCAAGAAAAATCCTGAAGCCATTGTTACAGGCCGTGATTACTTCCAGGTCATTTCCTTCTTGGAACGTATCGGAGACTACGCAAAAAATATCTGTGAATGGGTTGTTTACTTTGAAACAGGTAAGATTGTTGAATTATAAAGTATTCAAATGATAAAATGATTGTGAAAGCTTACTTTTTAATAGTAAGCTTTCGTTGTATTGATGTTTTTTTATCAGAGGTGAGTAATGGACTACATACAGAATATAAGAAAAAAAGTTGGGAAAGATAAAATTATTTTAAATTTCACCTGTGGAATATTAAATCAATCAGGAAAAATATTATTACAAAAACGAGCAGATAAAGGAACGTGGGGATTACCAGGTGGTGCTATTGAATTAGGTGAATCGGCTTTAGAAGCTTTAGTGCGAGAGTTTTATGAAGAAACGGGAATCGAAGTGAGAGCGGAAAAACTCTTAAATGTTTATACTAAATATTCAGATAGTTATCCGAATGGTGATGAGGCTCAAGTTCTTACAATTTTGTATTTAGTTTCATCTGAAACTTTTATTTCTACAAATTCTTTTTCAAGTGATGAAACTTTAGAATTAGGATTTTTTGATCATAGGGACGTACAAAATATTGCAATTGTAAACCAGCAACATCAAGATATGATAAATGATTTTTTTGAAAATAAGTTCCCAATAGACAGATAAACTAATCGCTGAATTTCTATTTTTTGTAACTATATTTTATGAAAATGCAAGAAAAACGTTGACAAGTAGTTTCAAATGAGTTATAATTATTCAGAAATAACAGAAAGGATGTTTATTTATGAAATTCAAGAAATGGATATTAGTTGTGTGTAGCATGCTAGCCAGCATGATTTTAGTAGCTTGTCAATCCAGTACGGATAGTTCCCAGTCTGCTGTGGATGCTATCAAACAAAAAGGGAAGCTAGTTGTTGCGACCAGCCCAGACTATGCGCCATTTGAATTCCAAGCCTTGGTTGATGGTAAAAACCAAGTGGTTGGTGCAGATATTGATATGGCTCAAGCGATTGCGGATGAACTTGGAGTTAAACTTGAAATCTCTAGTATGAGTTTTGACAATGTCTTGACCAGTCTTCAAACTGGAAAGGCTGACTTGGCTATTGCAGGAATTAGTGCCACTGATGAGAGAAAGGAAGTCTTTGATTTTTCAATTCCTTACTATGAAAACAAGATGAGTTTCTTGGTTAGAAAAGCCGATTTAGACAAGTACAAGGATCTTTCAAGTCTCGCAAGTGCCAATATCGCAGCTCAAAAGGGAACTGTTCCAGAAACCATGGTCAAGGAACAATTGCCAAATGCTCAATTGACATCCTTGACCAATATGGGTGAAGCAGTCAATGAATTGCAGGCTGGAAAAGTGGATGCTGTTCATATGGATGAACCAGTGGCTCTTAGTTACGCAGGTAAAAACTCAGACCTTGTTGTTGCATCTGTTAACTTGACGATGAAAGATGGCGAAGCCAATGCCGTAGCTATCAAGAAGAATCAATCAGACTTGAAATCAGTAGTCGATAAGGTTATCCAAAAACTGAAAGATGACGGAACCTATCAAACTTATCTTGAAAAAGCAGCGAAACTAACAGAAGTTGAACAATAAAAAGAAAGCAGAGTTGGACTTTAATCCAATTCTGCTTTTATGTATTCTAATAGCTCTTCTAGATTTTCAAGAGTGACTTTGGCAAACTGATAAGGACAGGCGTCCAAATAAGCCTTCTCAAAAAAGTCTAATTTGAGTGAGCTGTGTTTCAAACTGGCAATCTTAGGATAGTGTCTCAAATCAAGGAGAAGGCCATCATGTAGAGGATAGTGGGGTAAGGAACAGGTGTTTTCTTCAAGCACTTTCTTTATCTGAGCCTGATAGTTCTCTTGAAGGGTCAATCGAGCTAGACGATTTTTTTCAAATAACTGGCTATCGATATAAAGAGAAAGAGCCTTTTGCATGATGAGATTGCTGTCATAGTCCAGGATATTTTTGTAGGAAACAAAGGCCTCTTTTAGGGCATTTGGGAGAATGAGAGCGGTAATACGAAGGGCTGGAAAGAGACTTGTTGAGAAGGATTTGATATAAATGACCCGATTCTCAGTATCCAGATAGTGGAAGGTTTGCCCTTTTTTAGGGTCTAAATCTCCTAGATAGTCATCCTCTACGATATATACACCATACTGATTTGCTAGATCCAGAATGGCTCTTTTTTCCTGATCAGAATAGGAATGACCTAGGGGATAGTGGAAGCGAGGAATGGTATAGAAAAACTTGATTTTCCCAGATTTGAACTGTTCTTCTAGTTCGTCAAGGTCAATCCCATCGATTCGGCGTTCAATGGTCTGGTAGGCTAATCCCTGAGCGACCAAGAGGCGGTTCATCCGGTGGTAAGTCGGCTGTTCAACCAAAATCTCAGCTCCCTCGCTCGGAAAGTTAATCTGAGAAAGGATAAAGAGAGCTTGCTGGGTGCCAGATGTTAGAACCAGTTGGTCGGGTTTGCAGTAGAGGGCTTGGTCAAAGAGGAGTTGATGGACAGATTGTCTCAGTTCCTCAAGGCCTTCTTGGTTGTCATAGTAGTTGAAGAGGTAGTTTTCTCTTCCAATCAGTGTTTCATTGATGCAGAGTCTGAAATCGTCATAAGCACTGGCGTGTTCGTCAGTGACTTCGATTTCCAAGTCTTGGTGCTGTCCCTGTTCTAGAACATAGTAGCCACTTTGGGGTTTGGCATAGAGGTATTGTTCATGGCGCAATTCTAGTAGGGCTCGTTGGATAGTGTCCTTGCTACAGTGGAAGTCTTGGCTCAATTGTCGGATAGAGGGAAGCCGGCTACCAGTTGGGAATTTTCCTGATTCGATCCCCTTTTTTAGAAAGGAAACGACTGCTTGGTATTTACTTTCTTTCTTCATTCCAGACCTCCGTTGATTTTGTTACATTGTACCTTTTTTTTGCCTCCTTTGCAATGGGAAAAGCATTTCTCCCTTTCACAACTAGGAGCAAATGTGGTATACTTAGAAAGTATAATGATTCATTGAAAAGAAGATAAGAAAGAGAATGGATAGAAAAGTGCAGGAACCGGTTAAATTATTTCAATACAATACTCTAGGTGCCCTAATGGCAGGTCTCTATGGCGGAACCATGACAGTGGGAGAATTGCTAGAACATGGTGATCTTGGTTTGGGAACCCTTGATTCGATTGATGGGGAGTTGATTGTCCTTGATGGCAAGGCTTATCAAGCCAAGGGGTCTGGTCAAACACCTGAAATCGTTGAAGTGGCAGCGGATGCCCTTATTCCCTATGCAGCAGTGGTTCCTCATCAGGCAGAAGTGATTTTTCGTCAGCGCTTTGAGATGACGGATAAGGAATTGGAAAAACGAATTGAGTCCTACTATGATGGGGAAAATCTTTTTCGTTCCATCAAGATTCATGGCGAATTTTCACAAATGCACGTGCGGATGATTCCTAAATCCACACCTGATACCAAGTTTGCTGATGTAGCGACTCACCAACCTGAATATAGCCGTGAAAATGTATCGGGAACCATTGTTGGATTTTGGACACCGGAGATTTTCCATGGGGTGAGTGTTGCAGGCTACCATTTGCATTTTATCTCAGATGATTTGACCTTTGGTGGGCATGTGATGGACTTTGTTATCAAAGAAGGAATGATTGAGGTTGGGGCAGTCGACCAGTTGGACCAACGTTTTCCAGTCCAAGATCGCCAGTATTTATTTGCCAAATTTAACGTTGACGAGATGAAGAAAGATATTGATAAGTCAGAATAGGAGAAAAAGATGACAGTACATATTATCCTTACCATGATCGCTTTGGTTCTCATTCTAGTAAGTGGGACTTGGTATGCCAAAAAACGGTTTAAAATCTCTCTTGCAGTGATGGGCTTGGGGGCAATCGCATTTTTTGTTTCTTCTCAAGTGTTAGAGAAGATGGTTCACCTTCTGATACTCCATCCGCAAAAAGATGGAACCATTCCGCTTATGCAGGAGCAGCCTTTCTTATACGTCCTTTATGGGATCGCTATGGCAGCCCTCTTTGAAGAGACGGCTCGTCTTATCTTTTTTAAATGGTTGGAGAAAAAGAGAAAGCTAGAAGATCGAGATGCTTTGGCCTATGGTTTGGGACATGGGGGCTTGGAGATGCTCTATCTCGGAATGGGAAGCTTGATCAGTCTTTTGATTCTCTTTTCACTCATCCAGTCTTCAAATACTGATGTAGCCAATCTTCTTCCAAAGTCTACACTCGAAACGGTTCAGTCTCTTTCTGTATGGCAGGTTTATTTACTAGGAGTTGAACGTGTGCTTGCTCTGGTTCTACAAATTGGTCTTTCCATCTGGGTATATCAAAGTGTCCGTCAAAAGAAATGGATCTACCTCCTTGCTGCCTATGGTTTGCATGCCTTGTTTGACTTGGCTCCAGCCTTATCTCAAGTGGGATGGATTGCAAATCCGCTTCTAGTTGAGTTTATTCTTCTCGTAGAACTTCTAGCCTTTATCTGGCTAACCAAATCTACATTTTGGAAAAAATCATAAAAAGAGGGGCGACCTCTTTTTTTATGTAAAGATAAAACAAGCTCTTTTTATGGTCGTCAAATGTCTCTAAAAATGGTATAATGGAATGAATTTTGAAAAAGGAAGAGTGACATGTCAGTAAAAGAAAAAATGCTTGAAATCCTAGAAGGAATCGATATTCGTTTTAAGGAACCCTTGAAGACCTATACCTATACAAAGGTAGGAGGTCGAGCGGATTATCTTGTTTTGCCACGCAATCGCTATGAGATGGCCCGTGTCGTTCAATTTGCCAATCAAGAGAATATTCCCTGGATGGTGCTAGGAAATGCTAGTAATATCATCGTTCGTGAAGGTGGAATCCGTGGTTTTGTCATCTTGTGTGATAAGCTTAATAACGTTTCGGTTGATGGCTATACCATCGAAGCAGAAGCAGGAGCGAACTTGATCGAAACAACACGAATTGCTCTTCGTCATAGTTTGACTGGTTTCGAGTTTGCTTGTGGGATTCCTGGAAGCATCGGTGGAGCTGTCTTTATGAATGCGGGTGCCTATGGAGGAGAGATTGCTCATATCTTGCAGTCTTGTCAAGTTTTGACCAAGGAAGGGGAAATCGAGACCTTGTCAGTCAAGGACTTGGCTTTTGGTTACCGCCATTCAGCTATTCAGGATTCTGGGGCTGTTGTTTTGTCAGCTAAATTTGCCCTATCTCCAGGGAATCATCAGGTTATCAAGCAAGAAATGGACCGCTTGACGCACCTACGTGAACTCAAACAACCATTAGAATACCCGTCTTGTGGTTCAGTCTTTAAGCGTCCAGTTGGGCATTTTGCAGGTCAGTTGATTTCAGAGGCTGGCTTGAAAGGCTATCGTATCGGTGGTGTGGAAGTATCTGAAAAACACGCAGGTTTCATGATCAATGTTGCTGACGGAACGGCCAAAGACTACGAGGACTTGATCCAATCTGTTATTGAAAAAGTCAAGGAACACTCAGGTGTCACTCTTGAAAGAGAAGTCCGAATCTTGGGCGAGAAGGAATAAGGTTGGGGTTGAAAAATTGCTGCTATAACCATTGTAAAGGGGGTGAAAGCCTATCGTGAGTGAAGATGTATGTAGGCAGTTTAATCTCCTACACGAGGTAGTAGCGGCCTGACAGAGCCCTGATCTGTTAATTTATGAAAAAGAAGGAATTTATGACAATTGAAAAAACCAATTATTGAATTCAAAAACGTCTCTAAAGTTTTTGAAGACAGCAACACCAAGGTTCTCAAAGACATTAACTTTGAGTTGGAAGAAGGGAAATTTTACACTCTTTTGGGCGCATCTGGTTCAGGAAAATCAACCATCCTGAACATCATTGCAGGTTTACTGGATGCGACGACAGGGGATATTTTACTGGATGGGGTGCGGATCAACGATATCCCAACTAATAAACGAGATGTCCATACGGTCTTCCAATCCTATGCCTTGTTTCCACATATGAATGTGTTTGAAAATGTTGCCTTTCCACTCCGCTTGCGTAAAATCGACAAGAAAGAAATCGAACAACGCGTAGCGGAAGTTCTCAAGATGGTTCAGTTGGAAGGTTACGAGAAGCGTTCCATTCGTAAACTCTCTGGAGGACAACGTCAGCGTGTGGCCATTGCCCGTGCCATCATCAACCAACCCCGTGTGGTTTTGTTGGATGAGCCCTTGTCAGCGCTGGACTTGAAATTGCGAACAGACATGCAGTATGAACTGCGTGAACTGCAACAACGATTGGGGATTACCTTTGTCTTTGTCACTCACGATCAGGAAGAAGCTCTCGCCATGAGTGACTGGATTTTCGTTATGAATGATGGTGAGATTGTTCAGTCTGGAACACCAGTGGACATCTACGATGAGCCAATCAACCACTTTGTTGCCACCTTTATCGGCGAGTCCAACATCTTGCCTGGTACTATGATTGAGGACTACTTGGTCGAGTTTAACGGCAAACGCTTTGAAGCGGTCGACGGGGGGATGAAGCCAAATGAGCCTGTCGAGATTGTCATTCGTCCAGAGGATTTGCGCATTACCCTACCTGAAGAAGGCAAGCTCCAAGTTAAAGTTGATACCCAGCTTTTCCGTGGGGTTCATTACGAGATTATCGCCTATGACGAGCTTGGAAATGAATGGATGATCCACTCGACTCGTAAGGCCATTGTGGGTGAGGAAATTGGTCTGGACTTTGAACCAGAAGATATCCACATCATGCGTCTCAACGAAACTGAAGAAGAGTTCGATGCTCGTATCGAAGAGTACGTAGAAATCGAAGAGCAAGAAGCAGGTCTGATTAACGCGATCGAGGAGGAAAGAGATGAAGAAAACAACCTCTAAACTCTTTGTAGTGCCCTACATGCTTTGGATAGCCCTCTTTGTTCTCGCACCCTTGGTCTTGATTTTCGGTCAATCCTTTTTCAACATTGAAGGCCAGTTTAGTTTAGAAAATTATAAATCCTACTTTGCGTCACAAAACTTGACCTATCTTAAAATGAGTTTCAACTCTGTGCTCTATGCTGGAATTGTGACCTTGGTAACACTTTTCATCAGCTATCCAACAGCCCTCTTTTTGACCCGTCTCAAGCACCGTCAACTCTGGCTCATGCTGATTATCCTGCCAACCTGGATCAATTTGCTCCTCAAGGCCTATGCCTTTATCGGGATTTTTGGTCAAAATGGCTCTATTAACCAATTTTTGGAATTCATCGGAATCGGTTCGCAGCAGTTGCTCTTTACGGACTTCTCCTTTATCTTTGTCGCAAGCTACATTGAGCTTCCCTTTATGATTTTGCCGATTTTCAATGTCTTGGATGATATGGATAACAATCTCATCAATGCCAGCTATGACCTCGGTGCGACCAAGTGGGAAACTTTCCGCCATGTCATCTTCCCTTTATCGATGAACGGGGTGAGAAGTGGTGTCCAATCAGTCTTTATCCCTAGTTTGAGTCTCTTCATGCTGACACGTTTGATTGGTGGGAACCGTGTTATCACGCTGGGAACGGCTATTGAGCAGAACTTTCTAACCAATGACAACTACGGTATGGGTTCTACCATTGGTGTGATCCTCATCCTGACCATGTTCATCACCATGTGGGTGACCAAGGAAAGGAGAGAACGATGAAAAAATTTGCGAATCTCTACCTAGCCTTTGTCTTTATCGTCCTTTATTTGCCAATTTTTTACTTGATTGGCTATGCATTTAATGCTGGCGATGATATGAATAGCTTTACAGGCTTTAGCTTGAGCCATTTTAAAACCATGTTTGGTGATGGTCGCCTCATGTTGATCCTCACCCAAACCTTTTTCTTGGCCTTTCTAGCTGCCTTGATTGCGACCATTATCGGGACTTTCGGTGCTATCTATATCTACCAGTCTCGTAAGAAATACCAAGAAGCCTTTCTATCACTCAATAATATCCTCATGGTTGCGCCTGACGTTATGATTGGTGCTAGCTTCTTGATTCTTTTTACCCAGCTTAAGTTTTCACTTGGCTTTTTGACGGTTCTATCTAGTCACGTGGCCTTTTCCATCCCTATCGTGGTCTTGATGGTTTTGCCTCGTCTCAAGGAGATGAATGATGACATGATTCATGCGGCCTATGACTTGGGTGCCAGCCAGTTTCAGATGTTTAAGGAAATCATGCTACCGTACCTGACTCCGTCTATCATTGCAGGTTATTTCATGGCCTTCACCTATTCGCTGGATGATTTTGCCGTGACCTTCTTTGTGACGGGAAATGGCTTTTCAACCCTGTCAGTCGAGATTTACTCTCGTGCTCGTAAGGGAATTTCGCTAGAAATCAATGCCCTCTCTGCCCTTGTCTTTCTCTTTAGTATTATCCTAGTTGTTGGCTATTACTTTATCTCACGTGAGAAGGAGGAGCAAGCATGAAAAAACTCTATTCATTTTTAGCAGGAATTGCAGCAATTATCCTTGTCTTATGGGGGATTGCGACTCATCTAGACAGTAAAATCAATAGCCGAGATAGTCAGAAATTGGTTATCTACAACTGGGGGGACTATATCGATCCAGAACTCTTGGAGAAATTCACAGAAGAAACAGGAATCCAAGTCCAGTACGAGACCTTTGACTCCAACGAGGCCATGTATACCAAGATCAAGCAGGGTGGAACGACCTACGACATTGCCATCCCAAGTGAGTACATGATCAACAAGATGAAGGACGAAGACCTCTTAGTTCCTCTTGATTATTCAAAAATTGAAGGAATCGAGAATATCGGACCAGAGTTCCTCAACCAGTCATTTGACCCGGGCAATAAATTCTCCATCCCGTACTTCTGGGGGACCTTGGGAATTGTCTACAATGAAACCATGGTAGAGGAGGCGCCTGAGCATTGGGATGACCTCTGGAAACCAGAATACAAGGATTCCATCATGCTCTTTGATGGGGCGCGTGAGGTGCTGGGACTCGGGCTTAACTCACTCGGTTACAGTCTCAACTCCAAGGATCCTCAGCAGCTGGAAGAGACAGTGGATAAGCTCTACAAACTGACTCCAAATATCAAGGCCATTGTGGCGGACGAGATGAAGGGTTACATGATTCAGAACAACGCTGCTATCGGTGTGACTTTCTCTGGGGAAGCTAGGCAGATGTTGGAGAAAAATCCTAACCTCAAGTATGTCGTTCCGACTGAGGCCAGCAATCTCTGGTTTGATAACATGGTCATTCCAAAAACCGTGAAAAACCAAGATGCGGCCTATGCCTTTATCAACTTTATGTTGAAACCCGAAAATGCTCTGAAAAATGCGGAGTATGTGGGCTATTCAACCCCAAACCTACCAGCCAAGGAAATGCTCCCAGAGGAGACTCGTGAGGACAAATCCTTCTATCCAGACGCTGATACCATGAAACATCTAGAAGTTTATGAGAAATTTGACCATAAATGGACAGGAAAATATAGCGACCTCTTCCTACAGTTTAAAATGTATCGGAAGTAGGAGATAAACGTAATAAAACGAATCAGTTAAGCTGGTTCGTTTTTTTAATAGAAGTTAACTTTTACAGCCTTATCTTTTTCTATTCGAGTTGCTTATTTGCTTGCCTAGTAGTATACTAAGTTTATACGAATAGAAAGCGGTAACAAAGATGAAAATATCTACTTTTTTCAAAAAAAGTTATTGGCCAACCTTTTTGATTGTTCAACAAACAGCTATACTAATCCATTTAAAGGATGGCTTGGATAGACAATACCTAACAACGGATTCCATATATTTGGTGATAGGGTACTTTATATTTGTAAATATTTTCGAAGCTATCTTTAGCAATTCAAAACTTTGGGATAAAAGTTGGGATAAAAAGAGTGATAGCAGTAAGAAAAAATATATTCTGAAAAAGTAATCTGAGATGTAGGGAATGGGTCTGATTCAATGGAGATGATTCCCAGTTGACGCAGAACTCAAAAAACGATATAATAAGAAAGTTGAGAATTGATTTTCAGTTGTCTTAGTCCAGAGAATTGGCGGTGCTGCAAGCCATCTAAGCTAGGAAGTCATGCTACTCAATCAGACAATTGCATAAGAATAAGAGAATGACAAGTTCATTGAATGAAGGTGGTACCGCGGTTTTTCGCCCTTCGTGATATGGACTTGTCTTTTGATTTTTGGAGGTGTTTATGAAGACATTTCTTGTCAAACAAAAGTTTCGTCTTGGAGGCGAACGTTTTGATATCAAGGATGACAGAGGAGTAGTGAACTATCAAGTGGAGGGATCTTTCTTCCAAATTCCTAAGACCTTTACCATCTATGACGCCTATGGTGAGCAAGTCAGTGAGATTAGTAAAGAATTTTTCACCTTGCTTCCTCGCTTTACTATTCAGCTACGAAACGGTTCCAATTTCGTTATTCGTAAGAAGTTGACCTTCTTTCGAGATAAGTATGAGTTTGACAATCTGGGGCTTCGTATCGAGGGCAATATCTGGGATTTGAATTTCAAATTGCTGGATGATCGTGACCAAGTGATTGCCGAGATTCGGAAAGAGATTTTCCATTTGACCTCAACTTACACCGTAACCGTCTATGAAGACTCTTATGCAGACCTAGTCATTTCCCTCTGTGTCGCGATTGACTATGTGGAGATGCTGGAAAGCCAATCAAATTAAACAAGTAAATAAGGAGATATTATGAAACAACTATCTAGTGCTCAAGTACGCCAAATGTGGCTAGATTTCTGGGCAAGCAAAGGTCACTCTGTAGAACCATCAGTCAGCTTGGTTCCTGTAAATGACCCAACTCTTTTGTGGATTAACTCTGGGGTAGCAACCCTTAAGAAATACTTTGACGGAACCATTATCCCTGAAAATCCACGTATCACCAATGCGCAAAAAGCTATCCGTACCAACGACATCGAAAATGTTGGAAAAACGGCTCGCCACCATACCATGTTTGAAATGTTGGGGAACTTCTCTATCGGGGATTACTTCCGTGATGAAGCTATCACTTGGGCTTATGAGCTTTTGACAAGCCCAGAATGGTTTGATTTTCCTGCTGAAAAACTCTACATGACCTACTATCCAGATGATAAAGATTCTTACAACCGCTGGATTGAAGTGGGAGTGGATCCAAGTCACTTGATTCCAATCGAGGACAACTTCTGGGAAATCGGTGCAGGACCTTCTGGTCCTGATACAGAGATTTTCTTTGACCGTGGAGAAGCATTTGACCCAGAAAATATCGGTCTTCGCCTGCTTGCAGAGGATATCGAAAACGACCGTTACATCGAAATCTGGAACATCGTTTTGTCACAATTTAACGCAGACCCTTCTGTTCCTCGTAGCGAGTACAAGGAATTGCCACACAAGAACATTGATACGGGTGCTGGTTTGGAGCGTTTGGTGGCGGTGATCCAAGGAGCTAAGACAAACTTTGAAACTGACCTCTTCATGCCGATCATTCGTGAAGTTGAGAAATTGTCTGGGAAGGTTTACGATCAAGATGGCGACAACATGAGCTTTAAGGTCATCGCTGACCACATCCGTTCCCTTTCATTTGCCATCGGTGATGGAGCTCTTCCAGGAAATGAAGGCCGTGGTTATGTCCTTCGTCGTTTGCTCCGTCGTGCTTCTATGCACGGTCAAAAATTGGGCATCAACGAGCCTTTCCTTTACAAGCTCGTTCCAACTGTTGGAAAGATTATGGAAAGCTACTACCCAGAAGTGCTTGAAAAACGTGACTTTATCGAGAAAATCGTCAAGAGCGAAGAAGAGTCATTTGCCCGTACCCTTCATTCAGGTCAACACTTTGCAGAAACCATTGTAGCTGATTTGAAAGCGAAAGGTCAAAGCATTATCGCGGGGCAAGATGTCTTCAAACTCTACGACACTTACGGATTCCCAGTGGAGTTGACAGAAGAAATCGCTGAAGAAGCTGGTATGACTGTCGACCGTGAAGGTTTTGAAGCAGCCATGAAAGAACAGCAAGATCGTGCGCGTGCGTCAGCTGTCAAAGGCGGATCTATGGGGATGCAAAATGAAACCCTCCAAAACATTACAGTGGAAAGTGTCTTCAACTACAATGCCAGTCAATTGCCTTCTAAGTTGGTGGCTATCGTAGCTGACAATGCTGAAGTTGAAGCTGTTTCAGAAGGAACTGCCTCTCTTATCTTTGCGGAAACACCATTCTACGCTGAAATGGGTGGACAGGTAGCTGACCATGGTCAAATCTTGGATGCTGCAGGAAACCTTGTAGCTACAGTGACAGATGTTCAAAAAGCACCAAATGGACAACCACTCCATACGGTTGAAGTCCATTCTCCACTTAATTTGAATGCAGAATATACTTTGGCAATTGATACTGACCGTCGCCTTCGTGTCATGAAAAACCACACAGCAACTCACTTGCTCCATGCAGCCCTTCACAATATCCTTGGAAACCATGCAACACAAGCAGGATCCCTTAACGAAGTCGAATTCCTTCGCTTTGACTTCACACACTTCCAAGCAGTAACTCCTGAAGAATTGCGCGCCATTGAACAACAGGTCAATGAGAAAATCTGGGAAGCTATCGCAGTTAAGACTGTTGAGACAGACATTGATACGGCCAAGGAAATGGGAGCTATGGCCCTCTTTGGTGAAAAATATGGTAAAGCAGTTCGTGTTGTAACCATTGGTGACTACTCAATCGAGCTTTGTGGTGGTACCCACTTAGCCAACACTTCTGAGATAGGTCTCTTCAAGATTATCAAAGAAGAAGGGATCGGATCAGGAACTCGTCGTATCTTGGCAGTGACTGGTAAGGAAGCCTTTGAAGCCTACCGTGAGCAAGAAGACGCTCTTAAAGCCATTGCAGCTACTTTGAAAGCACCTCAACTCAAGGAAGTACCTCACAAAGTTGAAGGTCTTCAAGAGCAACTCCGTCAACTCCAAAAAGAAAATGCAGAATTGAAGGAAAAAGCTGCAGCAGCTGCTGCAGGTGATGTCTTCAAGGATGCGAGGGAGGTCAACGGCCACCGTTACATTGCTAGCCAAGTTTCTGTATCAGATGCAGGTGCCCTTCGTACCTTTGCAGATAACTGGAAACAAAAAGACTACTCTGACCTTCTTGTCTTAGTCGCAGCAATCGGTGACAAGGTCAACATCCTTGTTGCAAGCAAGATAAAAGACATCCACGCTGGTAACTTGGTTAAAGAATTGGCTCCAATCGTCGATGGACGTGGTGGTGGTAAACCAGACATGGCTATGGCAGGAGGAAGCAACCAAGCTAAGATTCAGGACTTGCTGGATGCCGTAGCAGGTAAATTGTAAGACAATAAAGATCTATCCATTAGGGTAGGTCTTTTCTGCATACATAAAAAAGCCAAATCCTAGTGGACTTGGCTTAGTTTTTTAGATCGTATTAACTGCCCAGACACTGACTGAACCCGCTGCTACTGGAAATTCTCCATAACCTTCAGCATTGATAGTGACTTGTGCTGGATGATTTTCAAGGAGGTCAACAAAGGTTTGGTCAGCCCATTCTTGCCCGACAAACATAGACTTGCTGTTTTCTTGGTCGTTTGAGATAAGGACTGCAAGCGGTGATTGATGTTCAGCGCCTGAACGAACCCATCCGATGCAGTTGATATCGTCAAAGTAGTCTGTTTGCTCTCCATAGGCCAAATCTTTTCGGATGGCTAGGAGACGGTCAAGAACTTCTCTGAAATCTTGTTGAGCAAATTGCCCTGAAATGCCATAATAATCTCCGTAAAAGATACATGGAAGCCCATCTTGACGTAATAGAATAAGGGCATAGGCTGCTGGTTTAAACCATTCTTCAACAGTCGATTCGAGGGCCTGTCCTCGTTGGGTATCGTGGTTGTCTACAAAGGTCACAGCCTTATCGGGTTTTAGTTCAACCAAGCTATCTGTGAAAATGTTACGAAGGTCGTAACTTGCTCCAGCATGGCTAGCTTCAAAGAGGTTCTGGTGGAGGCGAACATCGACAAGGTCAAAACGTTCTTCTATTTTCTCGAGATAGTCTAGATTGGCTTCCTTGTCTGGGTTCCAAAATTCCCCAAAAACATAGAAATCTTGACCGTATTTTTCCTTCATATCACGAATGAAATTGCCCATAAAGAAGGAGTCGATGTGCTTAACGGCATCCAAACGGAAACCAGCTACACCAGTCGTTTCCATGAACCAGTCAGCCCAGTCATAGATGTTTTGGATGACTTCAGGGTGCTTAAAGTCTAGGTCGGCATACATGAGGTAGTCGTAGTTACCGTTTTCGTTATCGACCAATTCCTCGTTGGCCCAACCTTTATTGTCTCCTTGGATCAGGTAAATACCAGACTTACGGCGTTTGGCATCGTAGTCTGTACCTGTAAAGTGGTACCAGTGCCAGTGGAAGTCATTGTAGGTATCTTGGCGACCATCGAAAGTAAAGTGAGTCCAGCCATTGATAGTAAAGGGCTCGCTTAATTGAACGGTACGGTCCTCAGGGTCCACTTCAATAACCTGAAAGGCTTCCATATGATCGGCAGCAGCCTTGTGATTGAGCACCACATCGGCCATAGGTTGAATTCCCTGCGCCTTTAGGGCTTGAATGGCTTGAAGATAATCTTCTTTAAACCCATACTTGGTACGGACAGTCCCTTTTTGGTGAAATTCACCTAGGTCAAAAAGATCGTAAACACCATAGCCGACATCTTTTTCGTTGGTTGCCTTGAAGGCAGGTGGCATCCAGACATGGCTGATGCCAAGGTTTGCTAGGTGCTCTGCGTCATTTGTCAGTCGCGTCCAGTGTTGGCCGTCGTGAGGCAGATACCATTCAAAGTATTGCATAAGTGTCTGATTTTGCATTGTTTTTCCTCTTGCTTATCAATGTTGTGTTTTATTCTACCATAAAGTTTAGAACTAGGCAAACGTTTGCGCAAGATTCTATACTCATTTCTGAAATTGTCTATTTTTAGCGAATAAAATCTCTATTTCCATCACAAGGGAGAGGATGTTTTGCTGAAAAAGTAAATGGCATATACTTATTTGAACAAAAATGACACTCAGTAAACTAAAGTACATATGGTTAAACGGTTTCTTTTTTGAGAATTGTCACAAAATTTGCTATAATAGTAGCTATGAATAGAATTAGGGTCAGCAGACGTGTTGAAAAAAAGCTAGCTAAGGGTCTAGTTCTTTTGGAAGCAAGTGATTTAACAGATATTGAACTGACGGATCAGGCAGTAGAAGTTCTTAGTCAAGACGGGAAGTTTTTAGGGAGCGCCTATCTTTCTCAACAGAATAAAGGAATCGGTTGGTTCATCAGCAAGGAAAAGGTTCGTTTCAATCAAGCCTTTTTTGAAATCCTGTTTCGTAAGGCCAAGGAAGCTAGAAAGCCTTATTATCAAGATGACTTGACCACTGCCTTTCGCCTTTTTAACCAAGAGGGGGATGGTTTTGGGGGTCTGACTGTTGATCTCTATGGAGATTATGCTGTTTTTTCTTGGTACAACTCCTTTGTTTACCAGATTCGTGAGCTGATTGTAAAGGCTTTTAAGGAAGTTTTTCCTGAGGTCTTGGGTGCTTATGAAAAGATTCGTTCTAAAGGTCTAGACTACGAGTCTGCCTATGTTTATGGTGAGGAAGCGCCAGATTACTTTACTGTTCTTGAGAATGGCGTGCTCTATCAAGTCTTTATGAATGATGGCTTGATGACCGGGATTTTCCTAGACCAGCATGAGGTTCGTGGGAGTCTGGTTGACGGTCTAGCCATGGGCAAATCCTTGCTCAATATGTTTTCCTATACGGCGGCCTTTTCAGTTGCTGCAGCTATGGGAGGTACGAGTGAGACAACTTCTGTCGACTTGGCCAAACGGTCTAGAGAGCTGTCAGAAGCTCATTTTCAGGCAAATGGACTCAGCATGGACAATCATCGTTTTATCGTCATGGATGTTTTTGAGTACTTCAAGTATGCCAAGCGAAAAGGCTTGACCTATGATGTGATTGTGCTTGATCCGCCGAGCTTTGCCCGCAATAAAAAACAAACATTCTCTGTAGCTAAGGACTATCACAAGTTGATTTCCCAGAGTCTAGAGATTTTAAATCCGGGAGGCATTATCATTGCCAGTACCAATGCTGCCAATGTTTCCCGCCAGAAATTTACAGAACAAATTGATAAAGGTTTTGCAGGAAGAAAATATCAAATTTTAAACCAATATGGTCTTCCAGCAGACTTTGCCTATAATAAAAAAGATGAAAGCAGTAATTACCTCAAGGTGATTAGTATGAAGGTTAGTAGATGAAATTAATCGTTTCAGTGATGCCAAGAAGTTTAGAAGAAGCGCAAGAACTGGATGCTACTAGGTATGAAGATGCCGATATCATTGAGTGGCGTGCGGACTTTCTTACAAAGGACGCTATTTTACAGGTAGCACCCGCTATCTTTGAGAAATTTGCAGGACGCGAACTTGTCTTTACCCTTCGGACTCGCGCTGAGGGAGGAGAAATCGAACTTTCCTCAGAAGAGTATGTTCAAATCATCAAGGAAGTTACTCAGCTCTATCAGCCGGATTATGTAGATTTTGAGTATTTCAGCTACAAGGATGTTTTTGAGGAAATGTTGGATTTTCCAAATCTTGTTTTGAGTTACCATAATTTCCAGGAGACACCTGAAAACATGATGGAAATTTTGTCTGAGTTGACCAGTCTCTCTCCGAAAGTGGTCAAGGTATCAGTTATGGCCCATACGGAGCAGGATGTTTTAGACCTGATGAACTACACTCGAGGATTTAAGACACTCAACCCTGAGCAAGAGTACGTGACCATTTCCATGGGGAAAATGGGCAAGGTATCACGTATTACTTCAGATGTGACGGGTTCAAGTTGGTCATTTGCTAGTCTGGATGAAGCGAGTGCCCCAGGTCAGATTTCGCTATCAAACATGAAGAAAATCAGGGAGATTTTGGATGAAGCTTGATGGCTATACGCGTTTAGCTGCAGTTGTTGCCAATCCCATTAAACACTCTATTTCACCCTTTATTCACAATAGGGCCTTTGAGGCGACAGCTATTAATGGTGCCTATGTAGCTTGGGAGATTGAAGCGGGTGATTTGGCAGAAACAGTCGCCAATATTCGCCGTTACCAGATGTTTGGCATCAACCTGTCTATGCCTTACAAGGAGCAAGTGATTCCTTATCTGGATGAGTTGAGTGATGAGGCTCGTTTGATTGGGGCGGTCAATACTGTTGTCAATCATAATGGCACTTTAATTGGATATAATACAGATGGCAAGGGATTCTTTAAGAGCTTGCCTTCTTTTACAATCTCGGATAAGAAAATGACCATTCTGGGAGCAGGTGGTGCAGCCAAGTCCATTTTGGCTCAGGCTATTTTG
This sequence comes from Streptococcus sp. D7B5, assembly GCF_029691405.1. NCBI lineage: Bacteria > Bacillati > Bacillota > Bacilli > Lactobacillales > Streptococcaceae > Streptococcus > Streptococcus sp. D7B5. Next base: position 714,799 of record NZ_CP121467.1, on the reverse strand, counting down.
GATGGCGCTAGTCAGATTTCAGTCTTTGTTCGTTCAGTTTCCATGGAAAAAACAAGACCTTACCTAGACAAGTTGCAGAACCAAACAGGATTTAAAGTGGACTTGTATGCTTTAGAAGATATTTCTGAGCTGCAAGAAAAGATTGCCAAGTCGGACCTGCTCGTCAATGCGACCAGTGTAGGGATGGATGGCCAGTCGTCGCCAGTTCCAGAAAGTATCAATTTGCCAGAGGCTCTCTTGGTCGCAGATATCATTTACCAACCCTTTGAGACGCCATTTTTGAAATGGGCTAGAAGTCAGGGCAATCCAGCAATCAATGGCCTTGGAATGTTGCTCTATCAAGCTGCTGAAGCTTTTCAACTGTGGACAGGTAAAGAAATGCCGACAGACGAGATTTGGCAGTCCTTGTCAGAAAAATACCAATAATGAAAAGGAGACCCTACTATGAAAATCAGAATCGATATTCCGCATCATCCTTATGATATTCAGATTGAAAAAGGTTGTCTAGCTCAGGCTGGTCAATGGTTGCGAGAACTCTGGCAACCTCAAAAAGTGGTTATTGTAACCGACAACCATGTAGCTTCTCTCTATGCAGAGAAGGTTAAACTCAGCCTAGAAGATGCTGATTTTCAGGTAGCTGTTTTTGACTTTTTAGAAGGCGAAGAACGAAAAAATTTAACGACTGTTCAGAAAGTCTATGAATTTTTAGTCAAGCAAGGTCTGACTCGTAGCGATGGGATCGTGGCTCTTGGTGGTGGTGTCGTTGGGGACCTGGCTGGTTTTGTGGCCTCTACCTATATGCGGGGCATTCACTTTGTTCAGATTCCGACTAGTTTGACTGCCCAGGTTGATTCTTCTATCGGTGGAAAGACAGGTGTCAATACTCCTTTTGCTAAGAATATGGTGGGAACTTTTGCCCAACCAGATGGGGTTCTGATTGATCCGCTTGTCCTTGAAACTCTTGGGAAAAGAGAGCTGATTGAAGGGATGGGTGAGGTTATCAAGTACGGTTTGATTGAGGATCCAGAACTGTGGGCTCTCTTAACGGAGCTAGATGGTTCTGTAGAGAGCATTCTGGAACATGCAGAGACTTTGATTGAACATTCTTGTCAAGTTAAGCGCAAGATGGTAGTTGAGGATGAGTTGGATAATGGTGTTCGCCTTTACCTCAATTTTGGGCACACTATTGGTCATGCCATTGAAGCAACGGCTGGTTATGGAAAGGTCATGCATGGAGAAGCTGTGGCCATGGGAATGGTGCAGATTTCAAAGGTTGCTGAGGAAAAAGGCCTTATGCCAGCTGGCATAACTCAGTCCATTACAGCTATGTGTCAGAAATTTGGCTTGCCAGTTGATTATGAAAACTGGGATGTTGACAAGCTTTATCAGGCTTTGACTCATGACAAGAAGGCACGTGGCAACACCTTGAAATTGGTCTTGGTACCAGAGCTTGGTTCAGCGACCATTCACCCAGTTTCTCTGGAAGAGATGAAAGACTACTTGGTAAAATAAGGAGAACGAATGAGATATTTAACTGCAGGAGAATCACACGGTCCCCGTTTGACGGCAATTATTGAAGGAATTCCAGCGGGCCTTCCTTTAACAGTAGAGGACATCAATGAGGACCTTAAACGCCGTCAGGGTGGCTACGGTCGTGGTGGTCGTATGAAGATTGAGAGTGACCAGGTTATCTTTACTTCGGGCGTTCGTCACGGGAAGACGACAGGGGCTCCTATTACCATGGATGTTATCAATAAGGACCACCAGAAATGGCTGGATATCATGTCTGCTGAGGACATTGAAGACCGACTTAAAAGCAAGCGGAAAATCACTCATCCTCGTCCAGGACATGCCGATTTGGTTGGGGGCATCAAGTACCGTTTTGACGATTTGCGAAATTCTTTGGAGCGTTCATCAGCTCGTGAAACAACCATGCGAGTAGCAGTTGGAGCAGTAGCCAAACGTCTCTTAGCTGAACTGGATATGGAGATTGCCAATCATGTCGTGGTCTTTGGTGGCAAGGAAATCGATGTACCTGAAAATCTGACAGTGGCTGAGATTAAGGAACGAGCTGCCCAGTCTGAAGTTTCTATTGTCAACAAAGAACGAGAACAGGAAATCAAGGACTATATTGACAAAATCAAACGTGACGGTGATACCATTGGTGGGGTTGTGGAGACAGTCGTCGGAGGCGTACCAGTTGGTCTTGGTTCCTATGTCCAATGGGACAGAAAATTAGATGCGCGATTGGCCCAAGCAGTTGTTTCTATCAATGCCTTTAAAGGGGTGGAATTTGGTCTCGGCTTTGAAGCTGGTTACCGAAAAGGCAGCCAAGTTATGGATGAAATTCTCTGGTCTAAAGAAGACGGATATACTCGTCGTACCAATAATCTAGGTGGTTTCGAAGGTGGTATGACCAACGGGCAACCCATCGTTGTTCGAGGTGTCATGAAACCCATTCCCACTCTTTATAAACCACTTATGAGTGTGGATATCGAGACTCACGAATCTTACAAGGCAACTGTGGAAAGAAGTGATCCGACCGCTCTTCCAGCAGCAGGTGTGGTCATGGAAGCTGTTGTGGCAACGGTTCTGGCGCAGGAAATTCTTGAAAAATTCTCATCAGATAATCTTGAGGAATTAAAAGAGGCAGTTGACAAGCACCGAGACTATACAAAGAACTATTAAGGAGTCTTTATGGCAAAAACCATCTATATCGCAGGTCTCGGTTTGATTGGTGCTTCGATGGCGCTCGGTATCAAGCGTGATCATCCGGATTATGAAATTTTAGGTTATAATCGCAGTCAGGCTTCGAGAGACATTGCCTTGGAGCGAGGAATGATAGACCGTGCAACGGATGATTTTGCCAGTTTTGCTCCTCTGGCTGATGTCATCATTCTGACCTTGCCAATCAAGCAGACCATTGCATTTATCCAGGAGTTGGCAACTATAGACTTGAAAGAAGGCGTCATTATCTCAGATGCTGGTTCGACCAAGTCAGCCATTGTGGAAGCAGCTGAGCAGTATTTGGCTGGTAAGCCTGTTCGCTTTGTTGGGGCCCATCCAATGGCTGGTAGCCACAAGACAGGAGCTGCATCTGCTGATGTTAATCTCTTTGAAAATGCCTACTATATCTTTACTCCATCGAGTTTGACCACTCCAGAAACTCTTTCAGAAATGAAGGACCTACTTTCTGGTCTCCATGCTCGCTTCATTGAAATTGATGCTAAGGAGCACGATCGAGTAACTTCACAGATTAGCCATTTTCCCCATATCTTGGCATCAGGTCTCATGGAGCAGACAGCTGTCTATGCTCAAGAACATGAGATGACAAGGCGCTTTGCGGCGGGTGGTTTTCGAGATATGACACGGATTGCAGAGAGTGAACCAGGTATGTGGACCTCTATTCTCTTGTCCAATCGCGAGACCATCCTAGAGCGGATTGAGGATTTCAAGGAGCGCCTAGATGAGATTGGTCAGGCTATTAGCAGGGGGGAAGAAGAGCATATTTGGAACTTTTTCAACCAAGCGCGTGAGCAACGTCAGGCCATGGAAATCCATAAGCGTGGTGGTGTGGATAGCTCTTACGACCTCTATGTTGACGTTCCCGATGAAGAAGATGTTATCTTGCGGATTTTGGAATTGCTACGTGGTACTTCCTTGGTCAATATCCACATTAATGAAGAAAACCGTGAGGATGTTCACGGGATTCTCCAAATTTCCTTTAAAAATGCTCAGGATCTGGAACGAGCTGAGCGCTTAATTTCAGAAAATACGGACTACACAGTCGTCATCAAATAAGGAGAAAATCATGTCAAATATTTACGATAGTGCAAATGAACTCAGTCGCGGTCTTCGCGAATTACCAGAATACAAGGCGGTCAAGGCGGCAAAAGATGCCATTCAAGCAGATGAACAAGCCAGCAAGATTTTTGCAGATTACCTTGCCTTCCAGCAAGAAATCCAAGTCATGGCGCAAACGGGACAAATGCCAGACGCCTCTTTCCAAGAAAGGATGCAGTCTTTCAGTAAGCAAATCCAAGAGAACGCTCTTTTGTCAGATTTCTTTACCAAACAGCAACAATTGTCCATTTACCTTTCAGACATTGAAAAAATTGTCTTTGAGCCTGTTTCAGAATTGTTGAAATAGTATTTTATCTGTATAAAAGCCAGAAATTTCAGGAATTTCTGGCTTTTTTGTGATAAAATAAGAAAAAGTATTGCAAGTATGAGGTCAACTATGAAACTAAAAACAAACATTCGCCACTTACATGGCAGTATCCGAGTTCCAGGTGACAAGTCTATCAGTCACCGTTCGATTATTTTTGGAAGTTTGGCTGAGGGAGAAACCAAGGTATATGATATTTTGCGTGGAGAGGATGTACTTTCAACCATGCAGGTTTTTCGTGACCTTGGTGTTGAAATTGAGGACAAAGATGGGGTTATTACCATTAAAGGTGTTGGAATGGATGGCTTAAAAGCTCCGCAAAATGCCTTGGATATGGGTAATTCTGGCACCTCGATTCGCCTGATTTCAGGTGTCCTTGCTGGTGCGGATTTTGAAGTAGAGATGTTTGGAGATGATAGTCTTTCTAAACGTCCTATGGATCGTGTGACGATTCCACTGAAAAAAATGGGCGTTAGCATTTCAGGGCAAACAGAGCGAGACCTGCCCCCTCTTCACTTAAAAGGGATGAAAAACCTAACACCTATTCACTATGAGTTGCCAATCGCCTCTGCGCAAGTCAAGTCTGCCTTGATATTTGCAGCCTTGCAGGCTCAGGGGGAGTCCGTTATTATCGAGAAAGAATGTACTCGTAACCACACCGAAGATATGTTGCAACAATTTGGTGGCCATTTAAGTGTGGATGGTAAGAAAATCACAGTTCAAGGACCACAAAGACTGACCGGACAAAAGGTAGTTGTTCCAGGAGATATTTCCAGTGCAGCCTTTTGGTTGGTCGCAGGTTTGATTGTTCCAAACTCTCGTGTAGTGCTGCAGAATGTGGGCATCAATGAAACTCGTACTGGTATTATTGATGTCATTCGCGCCATGGGTGGAAAACTAGAAATAACTGAAATCGATCCAGTCGCTAAATCAGCAACCCTGACTGTCGAATCTTCAGACCTGAAAGGAACAGAGATTGGTGGAGCTTTGATTCCACGCTTGATTGATGAATTGCCCATTATTGCCCTTTTAGCGACACAAGCACAAGGTGTAACGGTCATTAAGGATGCTGAGGAACTCAAGGTAAAGGAGACAGACCGCATTCAAGTGGTGGCTGATGCCTTAAATAGCATGGGAGCGGACATCACCCCCACAGCAGATGGGATGATTATCAAAGGGAAATCAGCCCTTCATGGCGCTAGAGTCAATACGTTTGGTGACCATCGAATTGGAATGATGACAGCCATTGCAGCCCTCTTGGTTGCGGATGGAGAAGTGGAACTTGACCGTGCTGAAGCCATCAACACTAGCTATCCTAGCTTCTTTGATGATTTGGAGAGCATGACTCATGGCTAAGGTATTACTTGGATTTATGGGGGCAGGCAAGTCGACAATCGCTAGAGGCTTGGACCCAGACTATATCGATATGGATGCCTTAATCGAGGAACATTTGGGCATGTCCATTGCGGATTTCTTCGCTGAAAAAGGAGAAGTGGCCTTTCGTCAAGTAGAGTCAGAAGCTCTAGCTGACTTACTAAAAACGGACCGAGTTGTGTCAACTGGCGGAGGAGTCGTCATTTCTCAGAGAAATCGTGACTTGCTCAAAACCAATCCTGATAACATCTACCTAAAAGCCGATTTTGAAACCCTCTACCAACGCATCGCAGCTGATAAGGACAATCAGCGCCCCATTTTTTTAAATAATAGCAAGGAAGAACTGGTAGCTATTTTCCAAGAAAGACAAGCTTGGTATGAGGAAGTAGCCAGTCGGGTTTTGGATGTGACCAAGTTAAGTCCAGAGGAAATTATAGAGGAACTGAGATGAAAATTGCCTATCTAGGTCCCAAGGGATCTTTTTCGCATCATGTTGTGCAGACAGCATTTCCCAAAGAGAAATTGCAGGCTTTTGCCAATATCACAGATGTTATCAAGGCTTATGAGCAAGACTTGGTGGATTATTCTGTGGTACCTGTTGAAAACTCCATTGAAGGTAGTGTCCATGAAAGTTTGGATTATCTTTTTCATCAAGCTCGCATCCAAGCAGTTGCAGAAATCGTCCAGCCCATTCACCAGCAGTTGATGGTGGTTCCAGGTCACTCAAAAATTGAAAAGATCTTTTCTCATCCTCAGGCTCTGGCTCAAGGAAAGAGGTTCATAGAGGAGCATTATCCAGAAGCCCAGCTTGAAGTGACGGCAAGCACAGCCTATGCAGCTCGCTTTGTCTCAGAACATCCAGATCAGCCTTATGCAGCTATTGCTCCTAAAAGTTCAGCTGAAGAATATGGCTTGGAATTGATTGCAGAGGATATTCAGGAAATGGAAGCCAATTTCACACGTTTTTGGGTGTTAGGGGCAGAGATACCGAAGATTCCTTTGAACTCACAAGCTGAAAAAATGAGTTTGGCCTTGACCTTACCAGACAACCTACCTGGTGCTCTTTACAAGGCACTTTCGACCTTTGCTTGGAGAGGGATTGACTTAACAAAGATTGAAAGTCGCCCCCTTAAAACAGCCTTGGGAGAATACTTTTTCATTATCGATGTAGACTATAGTGACAAAGAACTGGTTCATTTTGCAAGACAAGAACTAGAAGCTATTGGAATCCAGCATAAGATTCTGGGGACCTACCCGATTTTTACCATAACTGATTTAGAAAAGGAGAGTCAATGAGCAAAGAAAATCCTTTAAGTCATCACGAGCAGTTACGTTATGACTATCTCTTCAAAAATATTCATTACCTCAACGACCGTGAACGGAGGGAGTTTGATTATCTGCAACAGAAAATGGCAGGTCCCAAGTCTGAAGTTCACCATTTCCACCAAGAAGAAACTTGGGGTAGAGATATTGATCTTCCGACTTATGGCAGTAGAAGCCGGTCTAAGAAACGTGAAAAGGTAGCTCCTCAACCTAAAGTCAAAAAGAAAAAGAGAAGAATTCGCTTCAAACGAATACTGACTTGGTTCTTGCTGTTGATTACCTGTGTGCTTGTAGGGATGATTTTTATGTTTCTTCGAGGGTTCCAGTCAGCAGCCAATCCAACAAATAAGCCAGCTGACGCCAAGGCAGCTCAAGTAGAGGTCTTTAACGGTCAGGATACCAAAGATGGTGTGAATATTTTAGTCATGGGGACAGATGGCCGTATCGGTCAAAATAGTGCGGAGACTCGTACCGACACGATCATGGTACTGAATGTCAGTGGATCGGATAAGAAGATCAAACTAGTCAGCTTTATGCGTGACAACTTAGTTTATATCGACGGGTACAGTAAGATTGTAAATGGCCAGAAACAAACGGATAACAAACTAAATGTTGCTTATGAACTTGGGGAACAAGAAGGGCAAAAGGGGGCTGAAATGGTCCGCAAGGTTCTAAAAGACAACTTTGATTTGGATATTAAGTACTATGCTCTAGTTGACTTCCAAGCCTTTGCAACAGCTATTGATACCCTCTTCCCTGACGGAGTAACGATTGATGCTCAATTCTCAACATTGAATGGTCAACCTCTGACAGAAGCCACAGTCGGAGATGACCTTCATGCAACAGAGACAGAGTCCCCAACTCAAACTATCAAAGTTGGAAAACAGCAGATGAATGGCTCCACCTTGCTGAACTATGCTCGCTTCCGTGATGATGATGAGGGAGACTATGGCCGTACCAAACGTCAGCAACAAGTCATGTCAGCTGTTCTTGAGCAAATCAAAGATCCAACCAAGCTCTTTACGGGGTCAGAGGCACTTGGAAAAGTCTTTGGCATGACATCAACAAATCTACCATATAGCTTCTTGTTGACCAATGGCTTATCTGTCCTAGAAGGTGCTCAAAATGGCATTGAAAGACTCACCGTCCCAGAACTTGGTGACTGGGTAGACGCTTATGATATCTATGGTGGACAAGGACTTCTAGTTGATCAAAATAAATATCAGACCAAACTCGCCCAAATGGGAATGAGATAGAATACTATAAAAAAATCAAAGTTTGAATCACAAGTGAAAAAGTGGTTTAGGCTTTGATTTTTCTTAGTATCTGATGGATTTTTAGGGCTTTTTTATGGTATAATAAAACGATATAACTCGTTATTGGACAGAAGAGGAGAGACATGAGTGATTTGAAAGCGATTCAGGCTCGTAGTCTGGAAATGGCTGAATATTTCGTTGCATTTTGTAAAAAACATGATTTGTTGTGCTATCTCTGTGGTGGAGGAGCCATTGGTGCCCTACGTAACAAAGGTTTCATTCCTTGGGATGATGATTTGGACTTTTTCATGCCACGTAAGGACTATGAAAAATTAGCAGAACTGTGGCCACGTTATGCAGACGAGCGTTATTTCTTGTCAAAGAGTAACAAAGATTTTGTAGACCGTAACCTTTTTATTACCATTCGTGACAAGGAAACCACTTGTATCAAGCCTTATCAGAAGGATTTGGATTTGCCACACGGTTTGGCCTTGGATGTTTTACCTTTGGATTATTATCCTAAAAATCTAGCTGAGCGTAAGAAACAGGTTCGTTGGGCCTTGATTTATTCACTCTTTTGCGCCCAAACTGTCCCAGAAAAGCATGGTGCCATCATGAAATGGGGAAGTCGCATCTTACTCGGCCTGACTCCAAAATCTCTACGTTATCGCATTTGGAAAAAAGCTGAAAAAGAAATGACCAAGTATGGTCTGGCTGAGAGCGATGGAATTACGGAATTATGCTCAGGTCCCGGATACATGCGAAACAAATACCCAATCGCATCCTTTGAAGACAATCTTTTCTTGCCATTTGAAGGAACAGAGATGCCTATCCCAGTTGGCTACGATGCCTATCTCAGCACTGCTTTTGGGGATTATATGACACCGCCACCAGCGGACAAGCAAGTACCGCATCATGACGCCATTATAGCAGACATGGACAAGAGCTACACAGAGTACAAGGGAGAATACGGAGCATGATGGGAAAAAAAATAAGCATTATCGTTCCAGTCTACAATGTAGAAGCCTATCTGGAGCGATGTGTGGAGTCGATTCTTCAACAGACTTATACCCATTTTGAGTTAATCCTAATCAATGATGGTTCTACTGATTCTAGTGGACAGATCTGTGATCACTTAGCATCTCAGTATGAGAATATCAAGGTTTATCATATCGAAAATGCTGGTGTTTCAAATGCTAGAAATATGGGAATTCAGCTAGCGACGGGTTCTTGGGTTACCTTTATTGATAGCGATGATTTCGTTACCCAAGATTACCTAGCTACTTTAGCAAGTGCAGTTGAAGGGTTGAATGTAGGCTTTGTTATTGCTCCTCTGCACCATATCAAAAACGGCATTGTAACTGATATACCTCCACATTCAGGAAAAACAGAACTCTGGTCAACAGAAGAAACCATGAAGGAACTACTGATGACTACCAGAACGTCATTTTTTCCAGTTGCAAAACTGTTTAAGAGAGACCTGCTAGCGTATGAAAAGTTTAATACCAACTATCACCTAGCTGAAGATGCTCTATTTTTAACTGAATTGCTACTAAAGACAAGATGCAGTTGCGTATTTATTGACAAACCTGTTTATTATTATGATCATCGTGAGGGAAGTGCAACAACATCTGTTAATCGATATGTATTTGACACGATAGAAGTTTATCAGCAAATAATTGCTCAAGTTTCACAAGCCTTCCCTAATTTAAAATACGAATTAATAAATAGAGAATGTTGGTCGTACATCACAGTTTACGATAAAATTATCTTTACTTCACGTGAAGAGTATCAAAAGGAGAAAGCCGAGCTGAGGACTTGGATTGTTCAGCACCGACGCGAAATATGGAAAGATGCTTATTTCACCACTTTTCGCAAGGTAGCTATCCTTTCACTTGTCATTTCTCCATGGCTATATAAGAAAATTGTTGGATTAAAAAACTAATATCATGAGAAGGAGTTGAAAATGAATTTTTCAAAAATGGATGAATACTTTGAAAAATCAAAACTATGGATTGCGTATCTATTTGTTTTCATTTCGATTTTAAGTATGAGTTCACTGGTTTATAAGATAGCAAATCCCCTCTACAAGGGATTATCAGCGATTGTAGTGCTTTATATTTGCTATACCTTATTGTTTAAGTGGAAAGAAATCACAGCAGATCGCAAATTTCTATCCTTATTTGGACTCTTAGCTGGAAGTCATCTGCTATCAGCTGTTTTCAATCGCTCTGGACATCTGATTGGAAATGTGATTGAAATTCTCTTCATGGTAACCTATGTTTTATTATTTACCATGTTACAATCAGGGCAACTTAAAAAATTATTTGACTGGATTGCCTATACGGTTCAAATTGTATCTTTTTCTTCAGCAATTTTTGCGTTTGGTTTATTGATAAGTAGAGTCCTCATCCTATTTAAGATTGGTGAACAATCTTATTACTATGGTGTCATGAACGGCCGTCTGTGGGGGATTGTCAATCCAAATGCTAGTGCGATATTTTCATACATTAGCATTATTTTGGCTATGTATTTGATCCATAAAGGAAGTAAATATTCTGTTTATCTTAAACTGAATAATGTGATTCAATTCGTTTACTTCGCTACCATGCAAAGTCGAGGAGCCTTACTTTCTTTACTTCTCATGATTGGACTCTATAGTTTCTTTGCTACTAGAGGAAGTATCGTTAAACGATTCCTCACTTTTATAATTGCTGGTTTGCTGATTACTGCAACTAATATTGGATTAAGCTATGTAACTTCAATCTATATCTCATCTGAAACAGCGACTGTCTTAGATTTAAACAAAGGACAATCCTATGCTGAGACAGATTCGTCTGTTACTAAGAAGAACGGTGAGCTCCATCTGATTGAAACAACACCAAGTGGTAGAACCTATATCTGGAAAAATGCCATCAAGATGGGAAGTGCCAAACCAATTTTTGGTTATGGTGTACGAAATGTTCCAGATTACTACACAGAATATTTCAGTAAATTTGAGATTCAAAACTCCCTTATCGGTGGGAATTTCCATAACATTTTTGTGACCATATTTGTCAGTTCGGGAGTTCTAGGTTTGGTATCCTTCCTTCTTGTACTGGCTTATGTCATCAAGCGCTTTTTAACGTATTTGATTGTTTCCAAGAAACATACTGATAAATTGATCATGATCCTTTTCTTTGGTATCTTGTTTGGTCAATTATTTGAAAGTCAGATTATGTATTCAACCAACTTTATTAATATCATCTTCTGGCTAGCGATTGGCTATGGACTCGTAGTCTGCAAACGCGATGAAGGAGTTCGGTACCAAGAAGTAACAGATGTCAATGAAATTCAACAGATGGAACTTGGAATCATGGAGTATATTCATGAAGTTTGTCAGAAAATTGGGGTTAAGTATTTCTTAGCATATGGAAGTCTAATTGGTGCTGTTCGCCATCAAGGATTTATCCCTTGGGATGATGACATGGATATCTGCATGTTACGAGAAGATTATGAAAAGTTGCAAGACTACCTTATCGCTAACCCTGATGAACGTTACGAGGTCATGTCTTATAAAAATAATCTCAACTATGTCTATCCCTTCATGAAAGTGCAGGATAACCATACTTACTTGCTGGAAGAAGATGTTCGCATTGATTCGAATATGGGAATCTATGTCGATATTTTCCCTGTAGATGGCTACGAGGATGACGTAGAATTTAAAAACAAGATGACGAAACTGATAAAGAAACGTCAATTGAGTTGCTACACCTTTAAAGGCATTACTAATACGAAAAGTGTACTGAATTCACTGCTACGTTATGTGTCAGTTATTATTTTCTATTTCACCAATACGAACAAATACGTTGCCCAGATTGAAGAGCTTGCAAAATCCCGTAAAGTCTCAGATTATGAGCAAGTGGATTATCTTATCTACAAGGATATGAACAAACCAGTGTGGAGACGTGAATGGTTGGAACAAGTTACTACTGGAACATTTGAAGGTAAGGAATTTACCATTCCGAAAAATTATCATGAAATTTTGACCTCAGACTACGGAGACTATATGCAATTGCCGCCGGTTGAACAAAGAGTATCTCATCATGATTTTAAATTATGGAAGATTGTTAAAAGGTCTAAATGACGGGATTGGGATTAAGAAACGTTTAAAAATATAGTCAAATTTAGGAGAATAGAACCTATGTCTGAAAGAACTTTAACTCTTGAAGAAATCAAGCAAGTAGAATTGGATATTTTAAAGTATCTACATGATCTTTGTGAACAACATCAAATCAAATACTTTATTGATTTTGGAACCTTACTAGGAGCTGTACGCCATAAAGGATTTATCCCTTGGGATGATGATACAGATATTTCCTTGGCGCGTGATGAATTTGAAAAACTGTACAAGGTTTTACAAAATGAAAATCATCCCTACTATAAATTGATTTCATTCAGAGAAACAAAGGGATATCCATACAGTTATATGAGAGTCTATGATGTAAGGACTCGTCGAGATGCTAACCTCGTAGACCCAACGGTCGTATTGGGAACTTGCGTTGACATTTTTCCATATGATGGTGTCGTCACAGAGGAAAGTGACCGTAAAAAAATGAAGCTCTACAAATATTTCATTCGCCTTTCTTCTTTGAATTTTAAAGGGATCAAGTCTGAGAATGGTGGACTAAAAAACCTCCCTCGTTATATGGGATCAGCTATTTTCCGCTTAACTTCCCCACAGCTATGGAATCAAAAATTAGAGAGCCTTGCTTTAAAGTATAGTGTAGATCAAGCAACAGATCTTACTTGTACTATCTATGACCCTTATTATCCAAATGGTATAAAAAAAGAATGGCTCTATGATTTGATTGATATGCCTTATGAAAACATTGTGCTCAAGGTTCCGAGAAAATACCATGAAATACTTGTCTACGAATTTGGAGAAAACTATATGACTCCACCACCTATTGAGCAACAAGTCCCAGGAGGGGATAAAAATTATTGGATTGATTAGATTTTTAAAAGTTGCTTAATGTTAAGATAAAGGAGTTTTCAAGGTGAAAAATAAATGGTTATTAAAATCAGTCAGCTATAGTGTTCTCGCATTCTTTCTATTACTGATTCAGTTATCGCAAGGAGTAGATGCAGATACCATCTCTGCAGGTTCGGGCAATCGTATCCATTTCATAAATACTAAAGCAAAATCTGGGAGTGATGCCATCCTTCTGGAAAGCAATGGTCACTATGCTTTGATTGATATGGGTGAAGACTATGACTTCCCTGATGGGAGTGACCCACGCTATCCAAGCCGCTGGGGAATTTCCATGAGAAATTATCAAGTATTGGAGGATCGATTGATTCGCCACTTGGATCAAATAGGTGTAAAAAAATTAGATTTTATTATAGGAACTCATGTTCATAGTGACCATATTGGTGGAGCAGACGAAATACTCAATCGATATCAGGTCGGTAAGTTTTATTTGAAAAAATATTCAGATGATCGGATCACAGCAAACTGGGGACTATGGGATAATCTTTTCAATTATGATAATGCTTTGAGAGCAGCTCAAAAACGAGGAGTTACTCTTATCCAGAATATTTCAGATGAGGATAGCCACCTAAAATTAGGTGATATGGATATTCAACTCTACAACTATAAGAATGAATATGATGCTGACGGGAATCTGAAAAAAGTTCGAGATGATAACTCCAACTCCATTGTTTCAGTAGTGACTGTGGCAGGAAAGAGAATCTATCTTGGTGGAGATTTGGATAATGCCGAGGGAGCAGAAGATAAGTTAGGTCCAGTTATCGGCAAGGTTGATATGATGAAATGGAACCACCATTATGATGCGACAATTTCAAATACGATTAATTTCCTTGAAAACTTATCACCAAAAATGATTATTCAGACAACTGGTGGAGATATTAATGTTGCTTCAACCAGAGAATACCTTCAGAAGAAAAATATTCAGGTTCTTCATGCTGCTAGCCAAACTCAAGACGCTACCGTTTTTGATATTAGCGATAAAGGATTTGCTAATGTTTCAAATACCTTCCCTAATATCCCTGTAGTTGACGAAAAATGGTATCAAGAAGATGGTTATTGGAAATATCGTTTGACTGACGGAGAAATGGCTATCGGCTGGAGAGAGATTGGCGGAGCCACTTATTTCTTTAATGGAAAAGGACAAATGCAAGCAGGTCGCTGGCTTCACCTTAACGACGACTGGGGAGAAAATGCCAAAGGGAATGATTACTATCTGAACCAAAATGGTAAAATGCAAACTGGTGGTTGGTTCAAACTAGATGACTCTTGGTATTATATCCAATCAAATGGTGCTAGACGATTTAGCGAGCTCTCTGAAATTGGAGGGAAAAAGTATCTCTTTGCGGCAGATGGCAAGATGCTAACAGGACATCAAGTTTATAATGGCAAGAAGATGTTCTTTAGCGAAAGTGGTGCACTCCAAACAGCAGGTAAGCCTTCAACATGGCAAAAGATTGATTCAAATTGGTATTTCTATGATGAGGATGGGCTAAAGACCATCGGTAAAAAGAATATCAATGGAAGCACATACTACTTTAATCAAGAAGGTATCATGCAAACTGGCTGGGTCTTTGTTGATGGTCACTGGAACTATTTTGCAAGTTCTGGAGCTATGAAAACCGGCTGGGTCAAGGATCAGGAAACATGGTATTATCTGGATAAAGATGGCATCATGTTAACTGGTAGACAAGATATAAATGGTGTTCGTTACTATTTGAATGCTAGTGGTGCCATGCAGACTGGCTGGAAGTGGCAAGACAATAGCTGGTACTTCTATACGAACTCAGGAGCTATGAAAACTGGTTGGTTGAAAGATAAAGAATCATGGTATTATTTGGATCCAGAAACAGGTATCATGGCTGTAGGATCTAAAGAGATTGACGGTAAGAACTATTTCTTCAGCTCTGCAGGTACTATGCAAGTTGGATGGCAGTGGTCAAATGATTCTTGGCATTACTACGCTACGTCGGGAGCACTCCAAACTGGTTGGTTGAAAGATGGTGATGTCTGGTATTATCTTGAAGGTAAGGAAGGCGTTATGTTAGTCGGCCTCCATCAAGTAGATGGTAAGCAATATTACTTTAGCAAATCTGGAGCCATGCAAACTGGCTGGAAATGGTTTGATAATCATTATCGTTACTTTGAATCAAGTGGAGCTATGAAAACTGGTTGGATAAAAGACAAAGGCGTCTGGTATTATCTAAATCCTGAAGATGGCATCATGTTGGTTGGCCTTCATAAAGTAAATGGTAATCATTATTACTTTGATGAATCAGGAGCTATGCAGACAGGTTGGAAACAGCATGATGGTAATTGGTACTATTTCCAAGCTGATGGTTCTTTGTTGAAGAACGCAACAACACCTGATGGTTACAAAGTAAACGAAGAAGGTATCTGGAAACAGGCTGTTGATGCTGTAAATAGCGATGCAGTCAAGCCAGAACAGAAACAAGAAGCTAATTCCTCTATTGTTGAACAACCTAAACAAGATTTAAATCTAGAAGCCAACGCTTCTGAAAAGAAAGAAAAAGAATAAAGACGAAATCCCCTACTGGCAACTAATTTATCAGTAGGGGATTTTTTTAATTTCGTTTTAATTTAGCAAGTACAAGGTTCAGTGCATAGTGGAGTGTTTTGTCTTTGGTAATAAAGAGAGTCAAGAGGTAATAGATACCACAAGTTGCTACGGTAGACAGAACCATGAGAATCATATTGAAGTTTACTGTGTAAGAATTGATTTGGAAAATCATCTTGAAAATATAGAAGATTGGGATAAAACCAAGGGATATAATGCTATAACGTGTTAAGGTTATAAAAATTTCTTTTAAACTAATCAGTTGGTGTTTCTTGATAAAATGAATTTCAAGTAAAACAACGATAGTTTCTGCGATAATGGTCGTAGCGATGTAATACTCAGGTGCAAAAATATTATTGAAATACAAGATGCTATTTAATAGTATATTGGCACCACCACCAAGGAAGTAGAAGGCAGTTAAGCGATTTTCATGGTCATTGATAAAGATAATCTGTTTACCAAGAATCAATTCAATAGCCCAGATGATGGTACGAAAAGCGAAGACGCTAGTTACGATACCCGCTTCAAGATATTTTTCAGAAGAATAAATAACAGTTGCGTACCGTCCCAATATCATAATCCCGATACTAGTTGGAACCATAAGGAAATAGAATAAGGATGCCGCTTGATTCACGAGATAATTATAGGACTTGTAATCCTTTTTACCGAGATAGTAGCCAAGGCGTGGAATACTGACGTTGATAGCTCCACTCAAGACACTGGCAATCAACATGACGATACTATAGGCAATTGTATAATAAGAAATGTAGTTTTCATCTGGTCCCTTGGTGATAAACATTCTATCTAGCAAGGTATAAAGCATATTAGCGTTTGCTAAGAGAAGCATAGTGAAGAGCGGTTTAGAAGCTTTAGCTAATTCGACGAAACCAATCTTAACAAAAGAAACTTCTCTCTTAATCCAAAGAAAACTGAGCAGGTAGTTGAGGACAGTGGTCGCTGTCATAACGATAGCATAAGGAACAATATCATCTGCCGTTTTAACGAAGGCGAAGATAGCGACCAGCATGGTAATTCGAATAATTAATGTTTTATAGAGGATGAAGGCATAGTTTTCATAAGCCTCGTTCATCCATTCGATATTGAGAAATTGGAAGAGTGCTTGAGCCCCTAGGATGTAATAGAGGACTTTCAGATTCTCAATGCTGGTGTCAAAGAAGATAATGAGGAAGTAGATACCTGTCGTCAGGAGAGAGGTGAAAACCGAGATATAAAACAACTTAGAAAAGACGTAGTTGATTTTATTCTTGTCATCCTTGACCTTACTGATAGCTCGAATCCCGTAGTTGTATATTCCAAAGGCAGCTAGTGGAATAACGAAACTTGCCCATGTATTGGCCGTATTGAAATAACCGTAATTAGATTTGCTGAGAATCCGCGTCAGATAAGGATTGGTTATCAGTGGAAAAACGATATTGAGAATATTGACCAGCAAGCTGGCCAAGGCATTTACTTTTATATTTTTCATTGAACTTTCTTTCTTAAATCTAAAATCATATCTAGTATTATATCACATTCTCGCTTCATTCTTTTGATAAAATCGTAAAAATCTAGTATAATAGATAGACTGAAAGTATGAGGTTACTAGATATGAAGATGAAACAAATTAGTGATACAACACTGAAAATCACAATGACTTTAGATGATTTGATGGACCGAGGAATGGAGATTGCAGACTTTCTCGTTCCTCAGGAAAAAACTGAAGAGTTTTTCTATGCTATTTTAGATGAGTTAGAGATGCCAGACAATTTCTTGGATAGTGGCATGCTGAGTTTCCGCGTGACGCCAAAACCTGATAAGGTGGACGTCTTTGTGACCAAGTCCAAGATTGACCAGAATCTGGATTTTGAAGATTTGGCGGATCTACCAGACATGGAAGAATTAGCCCAAATGTCGCCGGATGAATTTCTCAAAACCTTGGAAAAGAGCATTGCAGATAAAACCAAGGACGATATTGAGGCCATCCAATCTCTAGAGCAGGTCGAAGCAAAGGAAGAAGAGCAAGAGCAGGCAGACAAGGAGACTGAGAGTAAGAAAGAACCTTATATCTACTATATCCTGCGCTTTGTAAGCCTTGCTGACTTAGTTGCTTTTGCAAAGACGGTTAACTACCAGATGGAAACCTCTGAACTCTATAAGATGAATGGACACTATTATTTGACAATCTTAGTCGATGTAGAAAATCATCCAAGTCCATATCCAGCCTGGCTCTTGGCTCGTATGCGTGAGTTTGCAGACGACAGTGACATCAGTCGTTCAGTCTTGCAAGAGTATGGGCAAATCTTGATCAATCACGATGCAGTTCTCGGTCTGCAAAAGATTCGTTCATAATTTTTAAAATCAATTTTCATTTATCAAGAAAGACGAATCATGGGATTCGTTTTTTCTTTATCAGACTGAAATAGTGATTTACTATAATAGGAATTTTCATAAAATTCTGTTATAATGGCTATATCAGAAAATTTCTAGGAGACAAACATGACAGTTAAAATTGCTTTACTTGGATTTGGTACCGTTGCAAGTGGCGTGCCATTCCTCCTAAAGGAAAATGGAGAAAAAATCGTTCAGTCAGCTCATTCAGAGATTGAAGTAGCCAAGGTATTGGTTAAGAATGAAGATGAAAAGAACCGCTTGCTTGCAGCAGGAAATGACTTTAACTTCGTAACCAATGTAGATGATATTTTATCAGACAAGGACATTACTATCGTAGTGGAATTGATGGGGCGTATCGAACCAGCTAAGACCTTTATCACTCGTGCCTTAGAAGCTGGGAAACACGTTGTTACTGCTAACAAGGACCTTTTGGCTGTTCATGGTGCAGAATTGTTAGAAATCGCTAAAGAGCATAATGTAGCACTTTACTATGAAGCAGCAGTAGCTGGTGGGATTCCAATTCTTCGTACTTTGGCAAATTCGTTGGCTTCTGATAAAATCACGCGCGTTCTTGGCGTCGTTAACGGGACTTCTAACTTCATGATGACCAAGATGGTCGAAGAAGGCTGGTCTTATGATGATGCTCTTGCGGAAGCACAAAGACTAGGATTTGCAGAAAGCGACCCTACAAATGACGTAGATGGGATTGACGCAGCCTACAAGATGGTGATTTTGAGCCAGTTTGCTTTTGGTATGAAGGTTGCCTTTGACGATGTAGCCCACAAGGGAATCCGCAACATCACACCAGAAGATGTAGCTGTAGCCCAAGACCTTGGCTATGTAGTGAAATTGGTTGGTTCTATCGAGGAAACTCCTTCAGGTATTGCTGCAGAAGTGACTCCAACCTTCCTACCTAAAGCGCACCCGCTTGCTAGTGTGAATGGGGTAATGAACGCAGTCTTTGTGGAGTCTATCGGCATCGGTGAATCGATGTACTACGGACCAGGTGCGGGTCAAAAACCAACTGCAACAAGTGTTGTAGCGGACATTGTCCGTATCGTTCGTCGCTTGAATGATGGTACCATTGGTAAAGACTTCAACGAATACAGCCGTGACTTGGTCTTGGCTAATCCAGAAGATGTCAAAGCTAATTACTACTTCTCAATCTTGGCTCCAGACTCAAAAGGTCAGGTCTTGAAACTAGCTGAAATCTTTAATGCTCAAGATATTTCCTTCAAGCAAATCCTCCAAGATGGCAAAGAGGGTGACAAGGCGCGTGTAGTGATTATCACTCATAAGATTAATAAAGCGCAGCTTGAGAATGTTTCAGCTGAGTTGGCCAAAGCTTCAGAATTTGACCTCTTGAATACCTTCAAGGTGTTAGGAGAATAGGATGAAGATTATTGTACCAGCAACCAGTGCCAATATTGGGCCAGGTTTTGATTCGGTCGGTGTAGCTGTAACCAAGTATCTTCAAATTGAGGTCTGTGAAGAACGGGATGAGTGGTTGATTGAACACCAGATTGGCAAATGGATTCCCCATGACGAGCGTAATCTTTTGCTTAAGATTGCCTTGCAAATTGCGCCTGACTTGCAACCGAGACGCTTGAAAATGACCAGTGATGTTCCCTTGGCGCGTGGTTTGGGTTCTTCTAGCTCGGTTATCGTTGCTGGAATTGAACTGGCTAACCAACTGGGCAATCTCAACTTATCTAACCACGACAAATTGCAGTTGGCTACCAAGATTGAAGGACATCCTGACAATGTAGCTCCAGCAATTTACGGCAATCTCGTTATTGCAAGTTCTGTTGAAGGAAATGTTTCAGCGATTGTGGCTGCTTTCCCAGAGTGTGGTTTTCTAGCTTATATTCCCAACTATGAATTGCGCACTCGAGACAGCCGCGGTGTCTTGCCTAAGAAATTGTCCTACAAGGAAGCTGTTGCAGCTAGTTCTATCGCCAATGTGGCCGTTGCAGCCTTGTTAGCAGGAGATATGGTGACAGCTGGTCAAGCAATCGAGGGGGACCTCTTCCACGAGCGTTATCGTCAAAGTCTGGTCCGTGAATTTGCGACGATTAAGCAAGTAGCCAAAGAGAATGGTGCCTATGCAACCTATCTCTCTGGTGCCGGACCGACAGTTATGGTCTTGGCTTCTCATGACAAGATGCCAGCGATTAAGGCAGAATTGCAAAAGCAGTCTTTCAAAGGCAAACTGCATGATTTGAAAGTTGATACCAAAGGTGTCCGTGTCGAAGCAAACTAAAGAATAGAAGATAGGATGGGGAAACTCTCGACCAGAGGCCTTCCTATCCTTTTTTTGAAAAGAAGTTTATACTCAATGAAAATCAAAGAGCAAACTAGGAAGCTAGCCGCAGGTTGCTCAAAACATGGTTTTGAGGTTGCAGATGTAAGCTGACGTGGTTTGAAGATATTTTCGAAGAGTATTAGTTAAAAACTTGATAAAGGAGAAATAAAGATGGCAGAAATTTATCTAGCAGGTGGTTGTTTTTGGGGTTTAGAGGAATATTTTTCCCGAATTTCGGGAGTGCTAGCTACCAGTGTCGGCTACGCTAATGGCCAAGTCGAAACAACCAATTACCAGCTGCTCAAGGAAACAGACCATGCAGAGACTGTTCAAGTGATTTATGATGAGAAGGCAGTGTCACTTAGAGAAATTTTACTTTATTATTTCCGTGTTATTGATCCCTTGTCTATTAACCAACAAGGGAATGACCGTGGTCGCCAATATCGAACGGGGATCTATTATCAGGATGAAGCAGACTTGCCAGCTATCTACACAGTGGTGCAGGAGCAGGAGCGTATGCTGGGTCGAAAGATTGCAGTAGAAGTGGAGAAACTTCGCCACTACATTTTAGCAGAAGACTACCATCAAGACTATCTCAAGAAAAATCCTTCCGGTTACTGTCATATCGATGTGACCGATGCTGAGAAGCCATTGATTGACGCATCTAACTATGAAAAACCTAGTCAAGAAGTGTTAAAGGAAAGCTTAACTGAAGAGTCTTATCGTGTTACGCAAGAAGCTGCTACAGAGGCTCCATTTAGCAATGCCTACGACCAAAGCTTTGAAGAGGGGATTTATGTAGACATCACGACGGGTGAACCGCTTTTTTTCGCTAAGGATAAGTTTGCTTCAGGTTGTGGTTGGCCAAGTTTTAGCCGTCCGATTTCTAAGGAGTTGATTCACTATTACAAGGACCTGAGCCATGGAATGGAGCGAATCGAGGTTCGTTCTCGGTCAGGAAATGCTCACTTGGGTCATGTTTTCACAGATGGACCTCGGGAGTTAGGTGGCCTGCGTTACTGTATTAATTCTGCATCCTTGCGCTTTGTAGCCAAGGATGAGATGGAAAAAGCAGGATATGGCTATCTATTACCTTACTTAAACAAATAAAACTGAGGGTGGGGCTTCCCACTTTCTTCATTTCCAGAATAAGAATAGAAGGGATTTATGAAACACTTACTATCTTACTTCAAACCCTACATCAAAGAGTCGATTCTAGCACCCTTGTTCAAGCTGCTAGAAGCAGTTTTTGAGCTCCTGGTTCCCATGGTGATTGCAGGGATTGTTGACCAGTCCTTGCCCCAGAGAGATCAAGGGCATCTCTGGATACAGATTGGCCTGCTCCTTATCTTTGCAGTGATTGGCGTTTTAGTAGCCTTGATTGCTCAATTTTATTCAGCAAAGGCAGCGGTAGGTTTTGCCAAGGAATTGACGAACGACCTCTATCGTCATATTCTTTCTTTACCTAAGGACAGCAGAGACCGTTTGACAACTTCTAGCTTGGTGACTCGCTTGACTTCAGATACCTACCAGATTCAGACTGGTATCAATCAATTCCTGCGCCTCTTTTTGAGAGCGCCTATTATCGTTTTTGGGGCTATTTTTATGGCCTATCGCATCTCGGCTGAGCTGACTTTCTGGTTCTTAGTTATGGTTGTCATTTTGACGATTGTCATTGTCGGGTTATCTAGACTTGTCAATCCTCTCTACAGTAGTCTGAGAAAAAAAACGGACCAGCTGGTTCAGGAAACGCGTCAGCAATTGCAAGGGATGCGAGTTATTCGTGCTTTTGACCAGGAAAAACGAGAGTTACAGATTTTTCAAACCCTTAACCAAGTTTATGCTAGATTGCAAGAAAAGACAGGTTTCTGGTCAAGTTTGTTAACACCTCTGACCTATCTGATTGTCAATGGAACTCTTCTCGTCATCATCTGGCAGGGCTATATTTCAATTCAAGGAGGTTTACTCAGTCAAGGTGCCCTGATTGCTCTTATCAACTACCTCTTGCAAATCTTGGTGGAATTGGTTAAGCTCGCCATGCTGATCAATTCCCTCAACCAGTCCTATATCTCAGCCAAGCGAATTGAGGAAGTTTTTACCGAAGCTCCAGAAGATATTTTTTCAGAATTAGAACAAAAACAAGCTACCAGCGATAATGTTTTACAAGTCCAAGAATTAACCTTTACCTATCCTGATGCGGCCCAGCCTTCTCTGAGAAACATTTCCTTTAATATGAAGCAAGGGCAGATCCTTGGTATCATCGGGGGAACTGGTTCAGGTAAATCAAGCTTGGTGCAAGTCTTACTTGGTCTTTATCCAGCAGATAAGGGAAGCATTGACATTTATAGAGATGGATGTAGTCCTCTTAATCTTGAGCAGTGGCGGTCTTGGATTGCCTATGTACCCCAAAAGGTCGAACTCTTTAAGGGAACTATTCGTTCCAACTTGACTCTAGGTTTCAATCGAGAAGTATCTGACCAGGAATTATGGCAGGCCTTGGAGATTGCGCAAGCTAAGGATTTTGTCAGTGAAAAGGAAGGACTTTTGGATGCCCTAGTTGAGGCAGGAGGACGAAATTTCTCAGGTGGACAAAAACAAAGGCTATCTATTGCCCGAGCAGTCTTGCGACAAGCTCCATTTCTCATCCTAGATGATGCGACCTCGGCCCTCGACACCATCACTGAGTCCAAGCTCTTGAAAGCAATTCGAGAAAACTTACCTAACACGAGCTTAATCTTGATTTCTCAACGGACTTCGACACTTCAGATGGCTGACCAGATTCTCCTCTTGGAAAAAGGTGAGCTCCTAGCTGTTGGCAAGCACGAGGACTTGATGAAAACTAGCCAAGTCTATCGCGAAATCAACGCATCTCAAAATGGAAAGGAGGACTAGCATGAGACGACAAACCGCAAACCAGACGCTCAAACGTTTGGCCATAGATTTAGCAAGCCATCCCTTCCTCCTTTTCCTAGCCTTTCTAGGAACGATTGCCCAAGTTGGCTTATCAATTTACCTACCTATTCTGATTGGACAGGTCATTGACCAAGTTCTAGTGGCTGGTTCTTCACCAGTTTTTTGGCAGATTTTTATCCAGATGATCTTGGTGGTCATAGGAAATACTCTGGTACAATGGGCCAATCCTCTTCTTTATAATCGTCTAATCTTCTCTTATACCAAAGACTTGCGAGAGCGAATCATTCATAAGCTCCATCGTTTACCGATTGCTTTTGTGGATCGGCAGGGTAGTGGAGAGATGGTCAGTCGTGTGACCACAGACATAGAACAGTTGGCAGCTGGCTTGACCATGATTTTCAATCAATTTTTCATTGGTGTTTTGATGATTTTGGTTAGTATTCTAGCCATGCTCCAAATTCACCTTCTCATGACCCTCTTGGTCTTGCTGTTGACGCCCCTGTCCATGGTGATTTCACGCTTTATTGCCAAACGGTCCTATCATCTCTTTCAGAAGCAAACAGAGACCAGGGGGATTCAGACTCAGTTGATTGAAGAGTCGCTTAGCCAGCAGACCATTATCCAGTCCTTCAATGCTCAAACAGAGTTTATCCAAAGACTGCACGAGGCGAATGCCAACTATGCAGGCTATTCTCAGTCAGCCATCTTTTATTCATCAACGGTTAATCCTTCAACTCGCTTTGTCAATGCGCTCATTTATGCCCTTCTTGCTGGAGTGGGAGCCTATCGTATCATGATGGGTTCAACCTTGACCATTGGGCGTTTAGTGACTTTTTTGAACTATGTCCAACAGTATACCAAGCCCTTTAACGATATTTCTTCAGTGCTAGCTGAGTTGCAAAGTGCTCTCGCTTGCGCAGAGCGTGTCTATGCTGTCTTAGAAAGTCCTGAGGTTGCTGAAACAGGTAAGGAAGTCTTGACCAGTGACCAAGTCAAGGGAGCTATTTCCTTTAAACATGTTTCTTTTGGCTACCATCCTGAAAGGATCTTGATTAAGGACTTATCCATCGATATCCCAGCTGGTAGCAAGGTAGCCATCGTTGGTCCGACAGGTGCTGGTAAGTCAACTCTTATCAATCTCCTCATGCGTTTTTATCCTATTAATTCAGGAGATATCTTGTTAGACGGTCGTTCTATTTACGATTATACCCGAGCATCATTGAGACAGCAGTTTGGCATGGTGCTCCAAGAAACCTGGCTCAAGCAAGGGACCATTCATGACAATATTGCCTTTGGAAATCCTGAAGCCAGTCGGGAACAAGTGATTGCTGCTGCAAAGGCAGCCAATGCAGACTTTTTCATCCAACAGTTACCACAGGGATACGATACCAAGTTGGAAAATGCAGGAGAATCCCTCTCCGTTGGGCAAGCCCAGCTCTTGACCATCGCCCGAGTCTTTCTAGCTATTCCAAAGATTCTTATCTTAGACGAAGCGACTTCCTCCATCGATACACGGACAGAGGTGCTAGTACAGGATGCCTTTGCCAAACTCATGAAGGGGCGCACAAGCTTTATTATTGCTCACCGTTTGTCAACCATTCAGGATGCGGATTTGATTCTTGTCTTGGTAGATGGTGACATTGTGGAGCATGGTAACCATCATGACCTCATGGCTAGAAAGGGCAAGTATTACCAAATGCAAAAAGCTGCGGCTTTTAGCTCTGAATAATCCTTTCTATTTTGAAATCTTATGGACAAAAAAAGTTGCCTTCGGGTGACTTTTTTGTTACAATAGCTAGAAAAATTATTCACTGTATATTGTCTTATAGAAAAGGAGCCTATAATGAAAGTATATCAGCATGTAAATATCGTGACTTGTGACCAAGATTTCCATGTTTATTTGGATGGTATCTTAGCCGTTAAGGACTCTCAAATCATCTATGTCGGTCAAGAGAAACCAGAGATTTTAGAGCAAGCTGAGCAGATTATAGACTATCAGGGAGCCTGGATCATGCCTGGTTTGGTTAATTGCCATACCCATTCTGCTATGACAGGTTTGCGAGGGATTCGGGATGACAGCAACCTCCATGAATGGCTCAATGACTATATCTGGCCGGCAGAAGCAGGATTTACTCCCGACATGACTACCAAGGCAGTCAAAGAAGCTCTGACAGAGATGCTCCAGTCAGGGACAACAACCTTCAACGATATGTATAATCCCAATGGTGTGGATATTGAGCAAATTTATCAGGCAGTCAAGGCATCTAAGATGCGTTGTTATTTCTCACCGACCCTCTTTTCTTCAGAGGCAGAAACAACTGCTGAGACCATAAGCAGAACACGTGCCATCATAGAGGAAATCTTAGAATATGAAAACCCAAATTTCAAGGTTATGGTAGCTCCTCATTCTCCATATAGCTGTAGTAGAGACTTGCTGGAAGCGAGCTTAGATATGGCAAAAGAGCTGGACATTCCTATCCATATCCATGTGGCGGAGACTAAGGAGGAATCAGGAATTATCCTCAAACGATACGGCAAACGCCCCCTCGCCTTTCTAGAAGAACTGGGTTACTTAGATCATCCGTCTGTCTTTGCTCATGGGGTCGAATTAAACGAGAGAGAAATTGAACGTTTGGCAACTTCTCATGTGGCTATCGCCCATAATCCTATTAGTAACCTCAAACTGGCCTCAGGGATAGCTCCAATCATCCAACTGCAAAAAGCAGGAGTAGCAGTCGGAATTGCGACAGACTCGGTTGCTTCCAATAACAATCTTGATATGTTTGAGGAAGGACGGACCGCAGCCCTTCTTCAGAAAATGAAGAGTGGAGATGCCAGCCAATTCCCTATCGAGGCAGCCCTTAAGGCACTGACGATCGAAGGAGCTAAGGTTCTAGGAATGGAAAAGCAGATAGGAAGCCTAGAAGTCGGCAAACAGGCAGATTTTCTGGTCATTCAACCACAAGGAAAAATCCATCTTCAACCTCAGGAAAATATACTCTCTCACCTGGTTTATGCTGTCAAATCCAGTGATGTCGATGATGTTTATATCGCTGGAGAACAGGTGGTTAAGCAAGGCAAAGTTTTGACAGTAGAGATTTAAAAAAATTTAAAAAAAGTTTGCAAAAATCTTGCATTCTTTTTTTGTCTATGCTATACTTATATACGGTTTGAAAAAACTGCCTAAGACAGTAGGGGAGCTCGACTCATAAAGATCCTACCGAGGACAAAACGTATCATGTAAAAAGAAGCGTATTGTACTTTCGTGTCTAGGTTTGGGCGCGTTTTTCTTTTGGAAAAATTCCCCAAGCAAAATAATTACGGAGGTGAACACACTAATGAGTGAAGCAATTATTGCTAAGAAAGCGGAACTAGTTGACGTAGTAGCTGAGAAAATGAAAGCTGCTGCATCAATCGTCGTTGTAGACGCTCGTGGTTTGACAGTTGAACAAGATACAGTTCTTCGTCGTGAGCTTCGTGGAAGCGAAGTTGAGTATAAAGTAATTAAAAACTCAATCTTACGTCGTGCAGCTGAAAAAGCTGGTCTTGAAGATCTTGCATCTGTTTTTGTTGGACCATCTGCAGTAGCATTTTCTAACGAAGATGTTATCGCACCAGCGAAAATCTTGAACGATTTTGCTAAAAACGCTGAAGCACTTGAAATCAAAGGTGGTGCAATCGAAGGCGCTGTCGCATCTAAAGAAGAAATCGTTGCTCTTGCAACTCTTCCAAACCGCGAAGGACTTCTTTCTATGCTCCTTTCTGTACTTCAAGCGCCAGTGCGCAACGTTGCTCTTGCAGTCAAAGCGGTTGCAGACAACAAAGAAGACGCAGCTTAATCTTAAGCTACGCAGCGTAGCCTAGCTACGGAAAAACGATTATAAAATTAAAAACTTATTTGGAGGAAATAACAATGGCATTGAACATTGAAAACATTATTGCTGAAATTAAAGAAGCTTCAATCCTTGAATTGAACGACCTTGTAAAAGCTATCGAAGAAGAATTTGGTGTAACTGCAGCTGCTCCTGTAGCTGTTGCTGCAGCTGGTGCTGCTGACGCTGGTGCTGCTAAAGACTCATTTGACGTTGAGTTGACAGCTGCTGGTGACAAAAAAGTTGGCGTTATCAAAGTTGTACGTGAAATCACTGGTCTTGGACTTAAAGAAGCTAAAGAACTTGTTGATGGTGCACCAGGTGTCATCAAAGAAGGCGTTCCAACTGCAGAAGCTGAAGAAATCAAAGCTAAATTGGAAGAAGCTGGAGCTTCAGTTACTCTTAAATAATAGAGCAACTACATTAGTAGCTTAAAAACATGATTAAACCGCTATTCTTAGGAGTAGCGGTTTTTTCTTTTGGTTCAAGAAGGGGCAAAAAAGGGGCGAACTAATTATATAGTTTATCTAGGAGACAAACAAGTTTTGAATAATAGGCTTTCCATAAAAAATGATACAAGTTTTTACCCTTCAGGATTTATTTTTTTCTAGTATCATCATTCCTATGAACAGTAGAAAAGTAAGTTTTTAATTTATTGATACTCCGGATATTATAATCTCAGTATTAAAGAACTTTATTGAAGGTAATTTTCGAACGGTTTGAGGTAATTTCAATGAAATTTTAATAGATATTTCAATTTTCTTCTTGACTCTGATCTTAGGTAAGGGATTATACTAATAATAGATAAGAAAGGAGATTACCATGCAAATCAATATGATTCGTTCAGATAAAGTTTACCAAGAGATGCTCGAGCTTCCTTTAGAAAAAAGAGAAGGTTGCTTTCGAGCTAAAATATTAGCACCTTTTGCAACCAAATACCAAACGCAACACATTCCTTTAAAAGCAAAGTACCCTGGAGGATTTGATGCTCTATTCCTACTTGGCTTTATGAATCTGTTGCCCGCAACTCTCTCGGGAAAGGATAGACCGGCTATTGATGCCCTGAGCTCTGATCAACTCTGGCAAGACTGCCAGGATACCATTAAAAGAAGTATTGGCCTTTTTGAACAGGCTGGCTATGACTTAGATGTTGAGGATTACCATTTTACTATTTTATTGGGCAATCCAGAAAAGCCTATGCTACAGCTCAATAAGGGTTATAGCGGAGATGGCGGAATCCCAGGCTACCTCATGCTTAGTCTGCTACCAAATGACTATACTTTACCACGTGTGCAGGCTGCGTTGGCCCATGAGTGTAATCACAATGTCCGTTTCCAATTTGTCAAATGGAATCAGCAGACGACATTAGCAGACTGGGTAGTCAGTGAGGGATTGGCAGAGTCTTTTGCAGCTGAGCTTTATGGCAAAGATCTAATCGGATCTTGGGTTACTTCAACCAGTCCAGAGCAGTTAGAAGAGATTAAGCCCATCATCTCAAGTCAGCTTCAGCTAACAGGGATGGCGGAAATGGCACCATATCTCTACGGTGATGAAATAGCTAAGATACAGGGTCAGATACCAGTTGGAATGCCTTATGCTGCGGGCTATGCTTATGGTTATCATCTGATACAAGCTTATCTGAAAAAGACTGGCAAGAGCATTATTGAGGCTACTGTGACATCAACGGAAGAGATTCTAGAGGCGACGAAAGACTTTTGGAAATGACACTTTTGCTTGCAAATCTGCCAGAGTTTGATATAATGTAGGTAATTTTTGGAGGTGACTATATGCACTATAAAAGAGTTGAATTAAAAGTCGCAAATCAGGGTATCCATGAGCGCAAGATTTTTCAAGGTGTTAAGATTTTCAGTCGTA
Source organism: Streptococcus sp. D7B5 (assembly GCF_029691405.1). NCBI lineage: Bacteria > Bacillati > Bacillota > Bacilli > Lactobacillales > Streptococcaceae > Streptococcus > Streptococcus sp. D7B5. Next base: position 685,715 of record NZ_CP121467.1, on the reverse strand, counting down.
GCAAGCTGTCCAAAGATCAGAAAAGCATTCTAACACAGAAGCTTTACCTGACACCGAAGCAAAACATTGTTTACTATCAACGGACAGATATCAACTATGACCAGAACTGGTATCATCATAAGGACTATTATGAATTAGCTTATGGTCAGATGGATAGAGAGACGGTTTTTAAGGTTTGCCAAGATTTTGACGACCTGACTCCTTTTATAGAGGATGAGCTGCTGGAGAAGCTAAAAGAAAAGCGGTCAGCAGGCAAATTTTTTGAAAAATTAGATATATAAAAATCCGACTGCTTTCATAAGCAGTCGGATTTCTCTAATTTATAGTTTGATAATTTTTCATAAGGGAAAATAGATCTATTTTTATCATGAACAGCTAACTTAGTTAGAAGTTTTGGAAACAGTATAGTTGAAATCTATGAAGAATAAGCGTATAATCAGAGAAAAATGATTGAGTGCTCACTCAATATATAGATAAACAAAGGAGTTCATGAAATGGTTGTTCAAGCAATACAGTATGGTCGTTTCGGTGATGAAGAAGTGCTAGATTTGGTGAACATTAAATCTGATGTTTTGGAAGTGAATCAAGTTAGGGTAGAAGTTTATGCAGTTGGTTTAAATCCTATTGATTATAAGACTTTTGAGGGGGCAAAGCCACTTCGTTTTCTATCTTTTATGACGAAACTAAGAAAGCCAAGTCGTTGGTTTGAGTCAAAATCATCTCTCTTTCCAAGAGGTGTTGGTCGGGATTTTGCTGGAGTTATCACAGAAATTGGTGAAGGAGTAAGTCGGTTTGCAGTAGGGGACAAGGTTTTTGGAACAATGATCAGTGACCCTGGATTGGGGACCAAGAGGGGAGCTTTGGCAACAGAAGTTTGTGTCAATGAATCAGAAATTGTGTTGAAACCAGAGATGATTGATATGAACCATGCATCTACTATGGGTGTAGCCTCTCTAACAGTGGGAGGTGCTTTTAGAAAGATTGAGCTAAACTCTAAAGATGTTGTAGTTATTTCAGCAGCAGCAGGTGGTATTGGAAGTATCGCAGTACAGTATGCAGTTGCTAAGGGTGCGACAGTTATTGGAATTGCAAGTAAGAAAAATTCAGATTATCTGAAGTCCTTAGGTGCCATACCAGTAGCTTACGAAGAGAACATCCAGAATGCTCTTCTATCAGCAAGTACAAAGCCAATTACAAAATTCTTGGATTGCTATGGAAGTGATTATGTTAAATTGGCTTTCAGTTTGGGGTTGAAGGGCACGGCTATTGGAACGCTAGTACCTTCACCATATGTTATGATAAAAGGAGCTCAGTTCACGGGTCCTAGACATTCAACATATGATGATTTTAAAGTTCTAGCGGAAATGGTCTCAGATGGGAAGGTTCTGCTGAATATTGATCAGATTTATGATTTTTCTCTAAAGTCAGTTAGAGAGGCATATCGTAGTCTGAAGTCGGGACACACTCGAGGTAAGAAAGTTGTAAAAGTAAGAGAGTAGCAGAGAGGTGCTAGCAATGGAAAGTTTAGAACAAAAGTACGCTCAGACATTAGAAAATAGCAACTTGAGTTTAAAACAACGTCAAGTGTTATTATCAAGTCTAAAGTTATTTTCAGAAATTGGTTTTGAGAATACAACAGCAAGCCTTATTGCTAAGGAGGCTGGAGTTTCAGAAGGGACAGTTTTTAGTTACTTTAAAACTAAGGAAGGCATCTTAGAAGCTATTCTGTCAACTTTTCTCGAACAGGTTATTCCAGATGTGATTGCTGATTTTTCTGAGAAGAAATTTACAGCAAACCAAGAGAGTTTTCCAGTGTTTTTGAGAAGCATTGTTCGAGATAGACTAGTTTTCATTCAGGAGAATCAAATGCAAGTTAAAATTCTCTTGAGTCGTTCTTTTATTGATAAAACTATTTCTGAGCAGTTAGGGAATGTTATTGTTCACTCTATCATTAAGTCAATTAGTCCAGTTCTGAATCAGTTTAAAGAAAATGGTGTTATTCGAGATTGGTCAAATGAAAGAATGGTTCGTTATATTCTAGCCTTGAGTCTTTCTTATGTTATTCCAATGATGTTGAATGATAAGGAAGATGTGAACATAGATGAAGCAGTAAACGAAATTGTTGAATGCCTGTCTTTTGCCTTAGTAGAAGTAAAGTGAATTTTGATTTTTAAGCTTACTATTAAAAATAGTGAGCTTTTTTAAAACCAATATAAAAATCCCCAATCAGAGTGATTGAGGATTGAAAAATAAATTGAAACAATACCTTTACTATCATAGCATTGGCTACATTAGTATACTGCCATCTATTCATCTGATAAGAGGGATTTTATCATCCAGATATTCATAGCTGGGTGGCCGGCGGCGTTAGAAAGTGGTTGTTGCAGTGATCTGAAACCATAGTGTTGATAGATGGCCACAGCCGTAGCCAGTTCAGTAGAGGTTTCTAGATAAAGCTGTTCATAACCAGCTAGACGGGCTTCCTGGAATATCCGCTTTATCAACCTGCTGGAATAACCTTTGCCACGGCTATTCTTAGTGACGTACAGTTTTTGTAATTCAGCAATCTTATCAGACACAGGTGCAAAGCCACCACAGCCAACCAGCTGTCCTTCATCTTCCAGAACAAAGTAAGCTGCTCTCTCTTGCTGTTGATAATAGTCGGCCAAATGATCTAGATGAGAATCAAAGTAGACAGTTCCTGGTTTGTCAAGCCCGAATTCTTCTAGGCTGGCTCGAATGAGCTGCGCTACAGCTGAATTGTCTCTCACTTCCATTGGCCGTAAGTTCATCATTTGTCCTCCAATAGGATGTATCGACTAATTAAACAATACCTTGTGCAATCATAGCGTTTGCTACGTTTTCGAAGGCAGCGATATTTGCTCCTGCAAGGTAGTCAGTACCAAGACCGTATGTTTCAGCAGTTGTTTTAGCTGTATTGAAGATGTTTGTCATGATGTCTTTGAGGCGTCCATCAACTTCTTCACGGGTCCATGAAAGGCGAAGGCTGTTTTGGCTCATTTCAAGCGCTGATACAGCTACACCACCAGCGTTGGCAGCTTTGGCAGGACCGTAAAGGATTCCGTTTTCTTTGTAGACTTTAATCGCATCAAGGTCACTAGGCATGTTAGCACCTTCAGATACACAGATAACGCCTTGAGCAACCAAACGTTTAGCTGCTTCACCGTTGATTTCGTTTTGAGTCGCACATGGAAGAGCGATGTCGTAGTTACCAGCGTAAGTCCATACAGAACCTTCATGGTAAGTAGCAGTTGCTTTCTCAGCTGCATACTCAGTCAAACGAGCACGGCGTTTTTCTTTAACATCAACCAAAAGATCGAAGTCAATACCATTTTCGTCGATGACATAACCATTTGAGTCAGATACAGAGATAACAGTAGCGCCAAGTTCAGTTGCTTTTTGAAGAGCGTATTGAGCTACGTTACCAGAACCTGAAATAACCACTTTCTTACCAGTAAAACTGTTACCATTAGCTTTGAGCATTTCTTCAGTGTAGTAAACCAAACCATAACCAGTTGCTTCTGGACGAATCAAGCTACCACCAAATCCAAGAGGTTTACCAGTCAAGACACCCGCATCAAATTGGTTAAGACGTTTGTATTGTCCGTATAGGTAACCAATTTCACGTCCACCAACACCGATATCACCAGCAGGTACGTCAAGAGATGGTCCGATGTATTTTTGCAATTCTGTCATAAAGCTTTGGCAGAAGCGCATCACTTCAGCATCAGTCTTACCTTTAGGATCGAAGTCTGATCCCCCTTTACCTCCACCGATTGGAAGTCCAGTCAAGACGTTTTTAAAGATTTGTTCGAAACCGAGGAATTTCAAGATCCCTTGGTTTACAGTTGGGTGGAAACGAAGTCCGCCTTTATATGGTCCAACAGCTGAGTTGAATTGAACACGGTAACCACGGTTGACTTGGACTTTACCTTCACGGTCAACCCAAGGAACACGGAAAGAAATCACGCGCTCAGGCTCAGTGATGCGTGCCAAGATGTTTTCTTCGATATACTCGGGATGTTTTTCAAATACAGGTTCCAAAGTGCTGAAGAATTCTTCAACCGCCTGGAGAAATTCAGCCTCATGCCCGTTACGAGCTTTCACAGTTGCAAACACGCTTTGGATATAGTCTTTAGCAGATGTCATATCGTTCTCCTTTTGTTGTTATATTTTATTACATGAGCCATTATAGCAGAATTTTTTTTGAGTGTAAAGAAAAAAACAGAAATTTTCTAAAAATTCTTTCAATTTACAAAACCGAACGTTTTATATAGAAATTAGTTTCTCAAAGAGAAAATCTTAAAGTATGGTATAATATTAGAAATAAAAGGAATCTGGAGGATCAGAATCATGGTATCAACGAAAACACAAATAGCTGGCTTTGAGTTTGACAATTGCTTGATGAATGCGGCGGGTGTGGCTTGTATGACGATAGAAGAGCTTGAAGGAGTCAAAAACTCAGCGGCGGGTACTTTTGTTACGAAGACTGCGACCTTGGACTTTCGTCAGGGCAATCCTGAGCCACGATACCAGAATGTTCCACTTGGTTCTATCAACTCCATGGGCTTACCAAATAATGGCTTAGACTACTATTTGAACTATCTTTTGGACTTGCAGGAAAAAGAGCCAAACCGAACTTTCTTCCTATCTCTAGTTGGCATGTCTCCAGAAGAAACACATACCATCTTGAAAAAAGTGCAAGAGAGTGAATTCAAAGGACTGACAGAGCTTAATCTCTCTTGTCCAAATGTTCCAGGAAAACCTCAGATTGCTTATGATTTTGAGACAACAGATTGTATCTTGGCAGAAGTATTTGCCTACTTTACCAAACCTCTTGGAATCAAATTGCCACCTTATTTTGATATTGTTCACTTTGATCAAGCGGCAGCTATTTTCAACAAATACCCGCTCAAGTTTGTTAACTGTGTTAACTCTATCGGAAACGGCCTTTATATAGAAGACGAGTCGGTCGTGATTCGTCCTAAGAATGGTTTTGGTGGAATTGGTGGAGAGTATATCAAACCGACCGCTCTAGCGAATGTGCACGCCTTTTACCAACGTTTAAATCCCCAAATCCAAATTATCGGAACGGGTGGCGTTTTAACGGGGCGTGATGCCTTTGAACATATCCTCTGCGGTGCGAGTATGGTGCAAGTAGGGACCACTCTTCACAAAGAAGGTATCAGTGCTTTTGAACGCATTACCAATGAACTGAAAGCTATTATGGCGGAAAAAGGGTACGAAAACCTAGAAGATTTCCGTGGGAAATTGCGCTATATTGACTAAATGAAATAGAAAATCAAGAAGAAAGGAGAGAAGATGCTAGCCATAGAAGAGAGTCAAAACTTGTCTTTATCTAACTTATCTAGCCTGACCTTATTTACAGGTTCGGACCAAGGTCAGTTTGAAGTTATGAAGGATCAGGTCCTGAAACAGATCGGCTATGATCCAGCCGACCTCAATTTTGCCTACTTTGACATGAAAGAAGTAGCCTATAAGGATTTAGAGCTGGAGCTGGTCAGTCTCCCTTTCTTTGCAGATGAGAAAATCGTGATATTAGACCATTTTCTCGATATTACAACAGCCAAGAAACGGTTTTTAACAGATGATGAACTTAAGTCATTTGAGGAATACCTTGACAATCCTTCACCGACAACCAAGTTATTAATTTTTTCAGAAGGAAAACTGGATAGCAAGAGACGATTGGTCAAACTGCTCAAGCGTGACGCGACAGTATTTGATGCTATCGAGGCTAAGGAACAAGAACTTCGCCAATATTTCCAAAAATGGAGTCAGAAACAAGGTCTGCAGTTTGCGGAAAAGTCTTTTGAAAATCTATTCATCAAGTCTGGTTTTCAGTTTAGCGAAATCCAGAAGAATCTCCTCTTTTTACAATCTTATAAGTCAGATGGCCTGATTGAGGAAAAGGACATTGTTGAAGCTATTCCAAAGACTTTACAAGACAATATTTTTGATTTGACTCAGTTTATTTTAGCTAAGAAGATTGATCAGGCCCGTGACTTAGTTAGAGACTTGACTCTGCAAGGGGAAGACGAAATCAAACTCATAGCTGTCATGTTAGGACAGTTCCGAACCTTTATCCAAGTGAAAATCTTATCAGATGCTGGTCAGACGGAATCGCAGATTGTAAGCAGTCTGGGGACTTATTTGGGGCGCAATCCTAATCCTTATCAAATCAAGTTTGCATTGAGAGATTCGAGAGGGATTTCCTTGGCTTTTCTCAAGCGAGCGATTTCTTATTTGATTGAAACAGACTACCAGATTAAGACAGGTGTCTATGAAAAAAGTTACTTGTTTGAAAAGGCACTCTTGCAGATTGCGACAGAGGCAAATTGAGCAAAAAACTTGAAAAAAGAGGATGATTGCGTTATCATTTTCATATAGAAAGAAAAAGAGGTATTACAGATGGCTATTATCTTACCAGACCTTCCATACGCATACGACGCTTTGGAACCATACATCGATGCAGAAACAATGCACTTGCACCATGACAAACACCACCAAACATACGTAAACAACGCAAATGCAGCTCTTGAAAAACACCCTGAAATTGGGGAAGACCTTGAAGCCTTGCTTGCAGATGTTGAATCTATCCCTGCTGATATCCGTCAAGCACTTATCAACAATGGTGGTGGACACTTGAACCACGCTCTTTTCTGGGAATTGATGACTCCTGAGAAAACAGCTCCTTCAGCAGAACTTGCAGCAGCAATCGATGCAACATTTGGTTCATTTGAAGAGTTCCAAGCAGCCTTTACAGCAGCAGCTACAACTCGCTTCGGTTCTGGATGGGCTTGGTTGGTTGTCAACAAAGAAGGAAAACTTGAAGTAACTTCAACAGCAAACCAAGACACACCAATCTCAGAAGGTAAAAAACCAATCTTGGGCTTGGACGTTTGGGAACATGCTTACTACGTGAAATACCGCAACGTGCGTCCTGACTACATCAAAGCTTTCTTCTCAGTCATCAACTGGAACAAAGTAGATGAGCTTTACGCAGCAGCAAAATAAAAAATAGGAAGGGAAGAATCAATCTTCTCTTTTTAAGGTTATAAAGCAGAAGTCTGACAAAATCGTCAGACTTTTTTCATTTTCAGGATATTCGTGCCAACTTGTAGAAAATATGGTAAAATAGAGTGTTAAGTAATCGTGGAAAAGGAAGACTATGCGTAAAGAAATTGCACCTGAATTATACAACTATAACAAGTTTCCTGGCCTAGAATTTCATGTGAATGGGGATAAGGTTGAGACTGAAGGGATTGCTTTTACCTTGGTTGAAAATATCAAGGATGCTTTTGATGTGACCGTCTTTAATCAGCGCTTTTCAGAAGTGTTGACCAAGTTTGATTATGTCGTGGGGGACTGGAGCAATGAACAGCTTCGCCTACGCGGTTTTTACAAAGACGATCGAACAGAGGAAAAAATTGAAAAAATCAGTCGCTTACAGGATTATCTTTTGGAGTACTGTAGTTATGGTTGTGCCTATTTTGTCCTAGAAAATCAAGCACCGAAGCGTGCGTCATTTGACAAGAAATCGCGTAAAAAGGAAGAGGAAAACCTTCCTAGAAGAGGCAAGAAACCTTCGCAAAACAAGAGAAAACCAAATGCGGATAAGCGAAATAGACGTCGTCATAAGGACCAAAAGTCTCAGAAAGAGGACAAGGGACAGCGCCATTTTGTCATTCGTCAGAAATAGATAGAGAATAAGGAGAAGAGATGAAACCTTCTATTTATAGTTTAACACGTCAAACCATGCAAGAATGGGTATTAGAACAAGGAGAAAAGAAATTCCGAGCAGATCAAATCTGGGAATGGCTTTACCGTAAACGTGTCCAGTCATTTGAAGAAATGACCAACCTTTCTAAGGATTTAATTGCCAAGCTCAATGACCAGTTTGTGGTCAATCCTTTGAAACAAAGGATTGTACAAGAGTCAGCTGACGGTACTGTTAAGTATCTTTTCGAGTTGCCAGATGGCATGTTGATTGAGACAGTACTCATGCGTCAACACTACGGTTTGTCAGTCTGTGTGACCACTCAGGTTGGCTGTAATATTGGTTGTACCTTCTGTGCATCAGGCTTGATTAAGAAGCAACGTGACCTTAATAACGGGGAAATCGTAGCGCAGATCATGTTGGTTCAGAAATACTTTGATGAACGTGGTCAGGACGAACGTGTCAGCCATATCGTTGTTATGGGAATTGGTGAACCATTTGATAATTACAACAATGTTTTGAATTTTGTCCGTACCATCAATGATGACAAGGGAATGGCTATCGGTGCTCGTCACATCACTGTTTCAACCTCAGGTTTGGCCCATAAAATTCGTGACTTTGCTAATGAAGGTGTACAGGTCAATCTGGCTGTTTCCCTTCACGCACCAAACAATGAATTGCGTTCAAGCATCATGAAGATTAACCGTGCCTTTCCGATTGAAAAACTTTTCGCAGCTATTGAGTACTATATCGAAACAACCAATCGTCGTGTAACTTTTGAATACATCATGCTCAATGAAGTCAACGATGGTGTAGAACAAGCCTTGGAATTGTCTGAATTGCTCAAAAACATCAAAAAATTGTCTTATGTAAACTTGATTCCTTATAACCCAGTTAGTGAACATGACCAATATAGCCGTAGCCCTAAAGAACGCGTGATGGCCTTCTATGATACCCTCAAGAAAAAAGGGATTAACTGTGTTGTCCGTCAGGAACATGGTACAGATATTGATGCAGCTTGTGGACAATTGCGCTCCAATACAATGAAACGTGACCGCCAGAAGGCAGTCGCAGCGGTAAATCCATAAAATGACTAAAAAAAGAGAATTAATCTTAAGATTGGGAGTGGCTGTTTACAGCCTATGCATTGTCTGTTTTTGTTTTACTCCCCAGCCTCAACTTCCTACAGGAGTGGAAACTCCAGGTATTCAAACTTTTGGACGCCTGGTTTTTCTTTTAACTCCCTTAAACTCCCTTTGGAATCTGGGTGAAGTGACTAGTTTGGGACAAGTCCTTTGGATCTTTTTGCAGAATATTTTAAATGTCTTCTTGCTCTTCCCTCTGGTCTTTCAACTGATCTATCTCTGTCCAAACTTGCGGCAAACCAAAAAAATCCTCCTTCTCAGTTTTCTACTGAGCCTGGGAATTGAGTGTACGCAACTGGTCTTAGACTTTTTCTTTGATTTTAATCGCGTCTTTGAGATTGATGATTTGTGGACCAATACCCTGGGAGGCTATCTGGCTTGGGTCCTCTATAAAGGACTGCATAAAAACAAGATAAGGAATTAGAATGAGTATTTTAGAAGTTAAAAATTTGAGTCACGGTTTTGGTGACCGTGCAATTTTTGAAGATGTGTCCTTCCGTCTCCTCAAGGGAGAGCATATCGGTCTAGTTGGTGCTAACGGTGAAGGGAAATCAACCTTTATGAGCATTGTGACTGGTAAGATGTTGCCAGACGAAGGAAAGGTGGAGTGGTCTAAATATGTGACTGCTGGCTATCTGGACCAGCACGCTGTACTAAAAGAAGGCCAAACCGTGCGTGATGTTTTGCGGACAGCCTTTGATGAGCTTTTTAAAGCAGAAGCTCGTATCAATGACCTCTATATGGAAATGGCAGAAGAAGGAGCAGATATCGACGCGCTGATGGAAGAAGTTGGGGAGCTCCAAGATCGTTTGGAGAGTCGTGATTTTTATACTTTAGATGCCAAGATTGATGAAGTGGCGCGTGCCCTCGGTGTCATGGACTATGGTATGGATACGGATGTAACCTCTTTGTCAGGTGGACAAAGAACCAAGGTGCTTTTAGCCAAACTCCTCCTTGAAAAGCCAGATATCTTGCTCTTGGACGAGCCAACCAACTACTTGGATGCCGAACACATTGACTGGCTCAAGCGTTATCTCCAAAACTATGAGAATGCCTTTGTCCTTATTTCGCATGATATTCCTTTCCTGAATGATGTTATCAATATCGTATATCACGTTGAAAACCAACAATTGACTCGTTACTCTGGAGACTACTACCAGTTCCAAGAAGTCTATGCCATGAAGAAATCTCAGCTGGAGGCGGCCTATGAACGTCAACAGAAAGAGATTGCAGACCTCAAGGATTTCGTGGCTCGAAACAAAGCGCGTGTTGCAACGCGTAATATGGCCATGTCCCGTCAAAAGAAACTCGATAAGATGGACATCATCGAACTTCAAAGTGAGAAGCCAAAACCATCCTTTGATTTCAAACCAGCTCGTACGCCTGGGCGCTTTATCTTCCAAGCCAAGGACTTACAGATTGGTTATGACCGTCCACTTACCAAACCCTTAAACCTCACCTTTGAACGCAATCAAAAGGTTGCCATTATTGGGGCAAATGGTATTGGGAAAACAACTCTCTTGAAGTCTCTCTTGGGCATTATTCCACCAATCGCTGGAGAAGTTGAACGTGGCGACTACCTTGAACTTGGTTACTTTGAACAAGAAGTAGAAGGGGGCAATCGTCAAACTCCTCTCGAAGCAGTTTGGAATGCCTTTCCTGCCCTTAACCAAGCAGAAGTTCGTGCAGCCCTTGCCCGCTGTGGTTTGACAACCAAGCACATCGAAAGTCAAATTCAGGTCTTGTCAGGTGGGGAACAGGCCAAGGTGCGTTTCTGTCTCTTGATGAACCGTGAAAACAACGTCTTAGTACTGGACGAGCCGACCAACCACTTGGATGTAGATGCCAAGGATGAACTCAAACGCGCTCTCAAAGAATACAAGGGATCGATTCTTATGGTTTGTCACGAACCAGACTTTTATGAAGGCTGGATGGACCAAATCTGGGACTTTAACAAGCTAACTTAAAAGCAGTAAAAAAGCCAAGTCGAAATGACTTGGCTTTTTTGACTAGTAATTTAAATAGTTTTCAATTTCAGATTTCTCAATTTCTTTACCGTAGTGGCAAATCGGACAAGAAACGAAGTAACTTTTACCATAAGGGAAAAGTGGAATCCAGTAGAAGGTGAATTTGCGCCCAGTTTCTATGATCTCCCAAGTGTCGACATTGTTACAGTGACCACATTCGATCGCAGTTTGCGTATGTCCCAAGTCTTTCTGATAACCTTTAGAACCCCAAAATAAAATCATGTCATCGTCTCCTTATCTGTTGATGGCTTATTTTTTACTGAAGTCGTAGTCTTTCACCACTTCGATACTATCAATGGTGATAGCAGATGTTGGTTTGTCTTTCTCATCTTTTTCAGCCTTGGCAATTTTGTCAACAATATCCATGCCCTCGATGACTTGACCAAAGACAGGGTGTTTACCGTCTAGACTTGGATTTCCACCTTCTTTATAGGCTTCGATGATTTTCTTTGGATACTTGCTGGTAGGGAGTTTAGCTGAAATATCTGTTGAGTTTTGGTTGATGAAGAACTGGCTACCGTTGGTGTTTGGTTGACCAGTATTAGCCATAGCAAGGGCTCCTCGGATATTGTATAGGTAAGGAGAGATTTCATTTTTGAAACCAGTTCCCTTATCCTTCGTTTTATCCTTATCATGCCAGATAGATTGGCCCCCTGTACCATCTCCCTTAGGATCTCCAGTTTGGACCATAAAGCCATCAATGACACGGTGGAAGGTGATGCCGTTATAATAGCCTTCCTTAGCGTGAGTGAGGAAGTTTTCAACTGCTAGTGGTGCTAGTTTTGGAAAGAGTTTGATGCGGATATCGCCTTGATTTGTGTGTAAAATGACCTCAGCTTCGTCTTCAGCAACTTCCTTAGAAAGTTGAGGGAAGTTGGCATTGTCATTGGTCAATGCGTCATTCAAATCTTTGGCAGCCTGAGCAGCTGCTTTTGAGCTTTCTTCAGCTGAGATGCTGGAGTCGACATATTCATCACCACGGAGACCACGTTGGATACTAGTACATCCAGCAAGGGCTACCGTTGATAGTAAAAGAAGGGTTGCTAGTTTTTTCATTGTTAACCTCTCAAAAATTCATTTCTACCATTGTACCTTAAAAGGAGTTTGATTTCAAATGTAAAAGATTTTACTAAAAATTTTTAGTAGTTAAAAAAATAAAACTCTGTCAAGTTTTTTTCTTGACACCTGTCAGAAATCTGCTATAATAGAACATGTGCTAAATAGCTCAGCTATTTCACCGAAATAAAAAATAAGAAAAGAGACATTAAAAAAATGGCAGTTAAAATCCGTTTGACTCGTATGGGTTCTAAGAAAAAACCTTTCTACCGTATCAACGTAGCAGACTCACGTTCACCACGTGACGGACGTTTCATCGAAACAGTTGGTACTTACAACCCACTTGTTGCTGAAAACCAAGTAACTTTGAAAGAAGACCGCGTTCTTGCATGGTTGGCTGATGGAGCTCAACCTTCAGATACAGTTCGCAACATCCTTTCAAAAGAAGGCGTATTGAAAAAATTCCACGATTCTAAATTCTCAAAATAAGTTTAAAGTAGGTTGACAGATGGATACGATTGAAAATCTCATTATTGCGATTGTGAAACCTTTGATTTCACAACCTGATGCCTTAACTATCAAGATTGAAGACACACCAGAGTTTTTGGAGTATCACTTGGATCTTGACCAAAGCGATGTCGGTCGTGTTATCGGTCGTAAGGGTCGCACTATCTCAGCGATAAGAACGATTGTCTACTCTGTCCCAACTGAAGACAAAAAAGTAAGAATCGTTATCGATGAAAAATAAAAAAGCGGGACAGATGTCTCGCTTTTTTGTGAGGAGGAGAAGATGAAGGATTTAACCTTTAGACAATTACAAGCTTACTTACTCGAACATTACCAGCAATCTCGAACTGATGAAGGCCTCTTTATCAAGCTAGTGGAGGAAGTCGGAGAAGTAGCCGAGGTCTTGAATGGGCGCTCTGGTCGAAAAGAGGGTGTCCAGGACTCAAATGAGGAACTAGCCAAAGAACTGGCAGATATTATTCACTACACGGTCGCTATTGCGGCTATCAACGACATTGACCTAACCAAAACCATTTTTGACAAAGATAAAAAAGCAGCCATTAAGTATCAGCACAAACAAGATTTGGAAGAATTTTTGGATAACTTCCAAGAGAACTAGGAGTAATCTCTTTTCACTAATATGAAAGGTTTCTCCTAGCTTACGCTAGCTAGTAAGAAAGAATAGTGAAAGCAATGAAACCAGAGGATTATGCATGGAATGAGTTTGAACGAACTGCCTATAAGACTAAAATGAATCACCTACCCAGTCCTTACAAAGTTGCCATTTGGGATGACTCTGAGAAAAGATTGGAGCTAGAACAAATACTGGATAGACTTCCTCAGAAAGAACTAGCTCGATGGGCATTAGAGAACTCGCAAGATTTCTTATCTTTAATTGATATCGGTGATGAAGGTGAGAAAAATAAAATAATTCGGCAAACTTATGAGGCTTTTGATGCACGATTGAGAAATGAGTTCTCACCTCATGAGTTGAGAAAAGCAGGTTTCGCAGCAAATCTCCTCTCTAAAAATGCCCAAAATCAAATCGCTAAGTACGCTGCCAGAGTCTTTGTACAAGCTATTTCAACAGCCCATATGAGAGGACACGCCATCGTTTCCGCGGATTATGCTATCAAAGTAAGGAATCTCCAAGAGGCAGACAAGCTAGAACTTGTAAGAAAAGAACGAGAAAAGCAGATCAGACTGGCTGAATCCTTTTTAGCTAATGTAATAGATAAACGGTGAAAGAAGGAATAAAATACCAATCCTAGAAATAGCATCTAGGATTTTACTATGCTAAAATGGATAGACAGTCTCAAAGAATTCTAGTCAATTAATCTTGAGAATAGCTATTTTTAAAGGGAGTAACATTCTATGAACGAGAAAACAAAAGCTTACCTAGCAGCCTTATCCTTTTCAGCAATCATTGGATTTTCTTTTTTATTTACAAAGATTGCTTTAGGCTATGCCAGTCCTCTCACCAACTTAGCGCATCGCTATACAATCGCTGCTCTGGTATTGGTCATCCTTCATCAAACCAAACTTATCAAAGTGAGTTTAAGTAGAAAAGATATTTTTTCTATTCTTCCTATGAGTCTTTTCTATCCACTTCTCTTTTTTATTTTTCAATCTTTTGCCTTACAGTATATATCGTCTTCTGAAGCGGGAATTTTACAAGCTCTTGTCCCAATTTTTACACTCCTTTTAGCATCGGTTTTTCTCAAGGAGAAGACAAGTTTGCTACAAAAGTTCTTTTTACTTTTATCCGTAGCAGGAGTAGTTTTCATCTTCCTTAGTAAAGGAGCAAACTTTAGCACTGAAACTGCTAGCTTGGGCTTTCTCTTGATGTTGGGATCTGTTCTCGCCAATGCGATAAACAATATCCTCAGCAAGGCTAAAGGAGGTCGCTATCGGGCTATGGATATGACAGTTGTTGTGATATTTGTTGGCTTCGTCACCTTTAATTCGCTGAGTCTGACCTCTCACTATCTAGAGGGGAACATATTAGCTTACTTTGCGCCACTTGGACAGGTACCCTATCTGCTTTCCATCCTCTATTTGGGAATTTTAGCATCTATCGTGACTGGTAGTCTTTCTATCTATGCTATCGTTCGCCTCGGCGCATCAACCGTCAGTGTCTTTGGCAATCTTGGAACAGTTTTGACCATTCTAGCCGGAGCCCTTATCCTCCACGAACCGATTTATAGCTACCATGTGATTGGAGCTACTTTGATTATTGCTGGAATCTTAGGCATGAATCTGATGAGAAAAAAGTAAAGATTGCTTAGCAGTCTTTTTCTTTATCTAAATAATGCAGAAAATTCAAAATTTTTAATGAAATCAAGTTTAGAAAACTATGATTTTAATATAGCATGATAAAATAGATACAAAGAATGATATCAGGATAAAGAGGAGCGAATGTAGAAATGAAGCCAAATGATATTGCTGAAGCTATTGCTTTTTATAACAGAGAACACGAGATGTTGAAACGTCATCTTATAGCAGTCGTAGATTGTGATTTGGTTGTTTATCATCGTCCTGGAAGCGCAAGTAAAGGGCATATTATTTTTTATCATGGAGCTTGTGGACGCAGTCAGATGTGGGCTCACCAGTATGATGCTTTTGATGGATTTGACCTTTACTTTGTAAATGTTAGAGGGCAGGGTGAATCACCTATGAAAGTTGGGCTACCCGACTTGGAAGGCGCTATTCAAGATGTAGATGCCATTTTGTCCTATTTTAAGCTGGATAAGGTGATATTGGTTGGTCATTCTTGGGGAGGAAATCCACTTCAAGAGTATACCTATCGCCATCCAGAAAGAGTCCTAGCCTTGGTCATGGTAGATAGTTGGGGACAGCATCGTTACCTATCAGATAAAGAAAGAGGTCGAATCAAATATAGTTCTCTTATGTACAAAACGATTCCTTGGAAGGTGATTGCTGATAAGAACTCAAAAATGTGTACTGATAACCCTATCACAAGAGAATTGGTCAAGACGGCCATTATAGAAACTGGGCGAGATGTTTTCTTGAATCTTGGAATCACAGGTTTCTTGGCAGTCCACGAGATAGAAGGATATAAAGGAAATCCTCCCATGCTATTAGTAAGAGGAGAAAATGATTTCCCCAAACACCTAAAAATAATCTATGATGGTATCATTGCTCTAAATCCCAATGCGCGTCAAGTAACGATTTCAGACAGCAAACACCAACCGATGAATGACCACCCTAAAGAGTTTAATCAGATAGTTGGTGATTTTTTTGAAGAAGTAGTAGCCTTGTAAGATAGGACCTATCCAACTTGTGAAAATCCCTGGAACGTGATAAAATAAAGGATAGAAATAGATACAGGAGACAAGATGAACTACTTTAATGTTGGAAAAATCGTCAATACGCAGGGTCTACAGGGTGAGATGCGAGTCTTGTCTGTGACGGATTTTGCTGAAGAACGGTTTAAAAAAGGGGCAGAGCTAGCTTTATTTGATGAAAAAGACCAGTTTGTCCAAACAGTGATCATCGCCAGCCACCGCAAGCATAAGAACTTTGACATTATCAAATTCAAAGACATGTACCATATCAATGCGATTGAAAAGTACAAGGGTTACAGTCTCAAGGTTGCTGAAGAAGACCTAAATGACTTAGACGATGGAGAATTCTACTATCACGAGATTATCGGTTTGGATGTTTACGAGGGTGACAACTTGATTGGAACTATCAAGGAAATCCTACAACCAGGGGCCAATGATGTCTGGGTGGTCAAGCGAAAAGGTAAGCGAGATTTGCTTTTGCCTTACATTCCGCCAGTAGTTCTCAATGTTGATATTCCAAACAAGCGGGTCGAAGTGGAAATCTTAGAAGGACTAGATGATGAAGATTGATATTTTAACCCTCTTTCCAGAGATGTTTTCTCCGCTGGAACACTCGATTGTTGGGAAGGCTCGAGAAAAAGGGCTCTTGGATATCCAGTATCATAATTTCAGAGAATACGCTGAAAAGGCCCGTCACGTCGACGATGAACCATATGGAGGCGGTCAGGGGATGTTGCTCCGAGCCCAACCTATTTTCGATGCCTTTGATGCAATTAAAAAGAAAAATCCCCGTGTCATTCTTCTTGATCCTGCTGGAAAACAGTTCGATCAAGCTTACGCTGAGGATTTGGCTCAGGAAGAGGAACTGATCTTTATCTGTGGTCACTATGAAGGGTATGACGAGCGTATCAAGACCTTGGTAACCGATGAAATTTCCCTAGGAGACTATGTTTTGACTGGAGGAGAATTGGCAGCCATGACCATGATCGATGCGACCGTGCGCTTGATACCAGAAGTAATTGGTAAGGAGTCTAGTCACCAGGATGATAGCTTCTCTTCGGGACTTCTCGAATATCCTCAGTACACTCGCCCTTATGACTATCGTGGCATGGTAGTACCAGATGTGCTTATGAGTGGACACCATGAAAAGATTCGCCAGTGGCGGCTGTATGAGAGTCTAAAGAAGACCTACGAGCGCAGACCTGACCTGCTAGAAAACTATCAACTGACAGCCGAAGAAGAAAAGATGCTGGCTGAAATCAAAGAAAACAAAGAATAAAGGAGAACCTTATGCAAGTAATCAAACGTAATGGAGAAATTGCTGAATTTGATCCAGATAAAATTTACCAAGCTGTCCTAAAAGCAGCTCAAACAGTTTATGTTTTGACTGATGACCTACGTCAAAACTTAGCTCAAGTTACTAAAAAAGTCGTTTTGGACTTGGAAGAAGCAAAAGTAGAACGTGCTACTATCAGCATGATCCAATCAATGGTAGAGCACCGCTTACTTGGAGCTGGTTACATCACAATTGCAGAACACTATATCTCTTATCGTTTGCAACGCGATTTGGAGAGAAGTGGATATGGTGACCATATCGCAGTTCATCTTCATTTTGAACAAATCCGTTAAGAAAAAGAGTGGGATGCAAAGAACATCTCACTCTTTCTTAAATAGACTTTTCTGAGCTTTTTGTACAGTTGAGGGAACGAAACGAAGTCGCTTAATGTCACTGATACGAATGATTCGAGTTACGTTTTTTGAAAAATTTTTGACGATAATTTGTTGGCGATTAGCATCGTGTTTGACAATATCACCCGTAAAACTTGTCTCAGCAAGTATGACATGAACAGCCGTCTTTTTCTGGATGGCTTGTTCAATCATAGCAGTGAGGGAGTTGTCCTCGATTTGAGGATGATCATCATTCCCATTGAGAAAACCATGTAGTTTATCTAGAACTAGTTTGAATGTCTGTCTCATAGAATCCTCCCTTCTTATATATCCACATTATATAAAATTTTCCTAAAAACCACAAGATTTTTACGAATAGACTATAGAAAGCATATCACATAAAGGAGTTAAAATGGCAGAATTTACATTTGAGATCGAAGAACACTTGCTCACCTTGTCTGAAAATGACAAAGGATGGACAAAAGAACTAAATCGCGTTAGCTTTAATGGAGCACCAGCAAAGTTTGATATTCGTTCTTGGAGTCCTGACCATACTAAAATGGGCAAAGGAATCACGCTTTCCAATGAAGAATTTCAGGTAATGGTCGATGCCTTTAAAGGGGGACAATAAAAAGAATCTTGAGTGCAACTCAAGATTCTTTTTTTAGGACACAATATAGTCACAGAGAGAAGTCTTAGACAATTGAATGAAAGTCTCTCTATACTCTTCAGGTGGAATTGGATTATCTTTACGAATCCAGATTTCAATGAAAGAGATGGCCATGGTCGTAATGATATAAGCGATGTCTTCTTTATTAAAATTATATTTCAGTTGGTAATTGACATTCTTTAGTACCCACTCTGAGTATATTCCACGCAGAAATTCCTTCCAACATGGGTCGACTTGTGTGGTATACAAGGTGCTAATAACTTCCCTTTTTTCGTATATGAGAGGAAGTATATGGTCTGCTAAAAAGCTGATAGGATCTCCATCATTGCTAGGGCAGTACTTATTAAAGACGTTAAAAATGTGCTGATTGGTCTCTTCGTGAATGTATTCGATAATATCTTCAAAGTTGTTAAAATGCTTTTGATAAATCGCTTGTCGTGAAATACCAGCTTCAGCAGCAATTTCAGTCATTGTAAAGGAACTACGTTGAGGATTTTTCTTAGCTAGTGTGATGAGAGCTTTAATGATTAGCTCACGAGTATTCTTTGCCATAGAATTACCTTTCTGTTTATAATTATTTATAATCATTTTTGTTTTAAAAGAAATCAAAATAATCAAGTTAATATAAATAATCAATGAACATTAAATTTTCTGAATCTTTTAGGTAGCTCTATTGTATCACAAATGATTTATAAAATATAGCCCAATCATTGAAAATGCGTTTTCTGAAAAGTATACAATTGCTAAGCATCCAAAATCAATGGAAGCATATTTGGTTTGAATCAATTAGAATACTTTTCTACTTTGCATATCGTGAATAGCTGTAATTTGAAGAATAAAACGATTAATATTCATACTGGTATAAGAATAGTCAAGTAGCTAAATAGTGTACAGTTGATTCTTAGAAAGGAAATAGTCCAGAACAATGGTTCTGGACTATTCTTTTATTTTGAAAAATATGGAAGACTTTTCAATCTTTCGAGTAGGGGACGACTAATGAAACTAATGGCAATAATCTTACCAAGATCAGGAAGGATAAAGGGAAGGACGCCAACAGCGAGTGCTTCTTCAAGTGGCATACCAGCTAGGAAGTGGAGGCTGAGAATACCTCCTACAAAGACGAGAGAATCACCCAAGAGATTGGCTAGGAAAATGCGAATGTAGCCACTGTTTTGATGAATGAGATAAGATGTAAGTCCTGCATAGACAAGGTCGAACCAAAGATAGCCTGAACTTGGACCGACTAAAACGTGAAATCCAGCGCCTCCCCCTGCAAAGACAGGTAGACCAATGGCACCCAGCAGGAGGTAGAGAGCTACAGATAAAACAGCTTCTCTGGGTCTAAAAACAGTAGCAATCAGACCGATCGCAAAGTTTTGCAGAGTGAAAGGTACAGGACCGATAGGGAGACTGATTTGTGCTAATACGGCGATGAGAGCAGCACCGATAGCAGGAATAGCATAGATATGAGCTTTTTTCAAAACTGTTAACCTCTTTTCAAAATTATAGTAACTATTATACTAATTCAGAAAGAAAAGTCAACCTATTTTTTGAATAAAGGTAACAATTTTGTAACAGCCGATTATGCAAGTAAAAAGAGACCTCAAGAGGTCTCTTGCGATAATTAGCGCATGGTCACAAATTCTTCTGAGGCAGTTGGGTGGATAGCTACTGTAGCATCAAAGTCCGCCTTGGTTGCTCCCATCTTGATAGCGACTGCAAATCCTTGAATCATCTCATCCACTCCGTATCCTAGTCCGTGAAGGCCAACAACTTTTTCGTCTGCACCGGCAGTGATGAGTTTGAAGCGAGATTCTTGACGATGGCTTGTAACGGCAGAGTACATAGATGCAAAGCTTGACTTGTAGACTTTGATGTTATCTTGGCCGTATTCTTTGATAGCTTGATCCTCGGTCAAACCGACGGTTCCGATAGCAGGATGGGAGAAGACAACAGTAGGGATAGTCGTGTAGTCCATCTTGGCATTTGTTTTTCCATTAAAGAGACGTTCAGATAGGGTACGTCCTGCCTTGATGGCTACGGGGGTAAGTTCTTTCTCACCAGTAACATCTCCAAGAGCATAGATGCCATCTACAACTGTATTTTGATACTCATCCACTTGGATAAATCCACGTTGGTTGAGTGTAACGCCAGCCTTTTCTAACTCCAGACCATCTACATTTGGACGGCGCCCAGTAGCCCAGATAACTTGGCTGGCAGTGTGACTAGAACCGTCTTCGAAATAAATGGTAATACCTTGCTCCGTTTCTTCGAGCTTGACGGGTACCTTATGTGTGTGCAAAGGTAGACCTGTTTTTTCCATTTCATTGACAAGTCCTTCAACGATGTAGCTGTCAAAACCACGCAAGGGACGATCACGACGGACAAACAAATCCGTTTTTACTCCTAGTGCGTGGAGAACACCTGCTAATTCAACGGCGATATAGCCAGCTCCAAGAATCGCAACGGAGTCAGGAAGCTGCTCCCAAGCAAAGACATCGTCTGAGCTACCACCGAGTTCAGCTCCAGGAATAGTTGGGATGCTTGGACGAGCGCCAGTCGCAATCACGATATGTTTGGCACGAATCAATTCACCATTAACGATGACTGTGTGGGAATCAACGAAATGAGCACGACCTTCAATCAAATCAACACCGTTGCGCTTGAAACTTCCATCATAAGACGAGCGAGCACGATCGATGTAGGCTTCACGGTTTTGACGAAGCTTAGCAAAATCAAATTGAACATCTGAACTTGTAAAACCATAGTCAGGGCCGTAGTGGTGGAAGCTTTCAGCGATTTGCGCTCCATACCACATGATTTTCTTAGGAACACAGCCGACATTGACGCAGGTTCCACCTAATTTTTTCTCTTCGATAACAGCAGCTTTAGCACCGTGTTCACCAGCTCGGTTCATAGTGGCAATGCCGCCGCTTCCTCCACCGATGGCGATGATATCATATTCTCTCATAGAAAACTCCTTATAGCTTTGATAGTCATATTCTATCGTTTTTATTTTTTGAATGCAAAAATCTGCTACGGTAAAAAAATTATAAAAAGGCTTGCCAAATTCAAAAAGATATTGTATTATATATCTAGCACAATAATCCAACAAACGAATACCGAACGAAATAATGATCCTGAATTGTCATTGTTTCTCTCTGAACGATCATTGTTTAGGTCTCGTATTTCTGATATAATGGTTTTTGTAAGGCAAAAAAATAAAGGAGCTTGAAAATGAAAAGAAATAAAAAGGCAAAAAAATGGCAATTATATACAGCAATTGGTGTTGCCAGTGCTATTGTTATCGGTGCTGCGGGGATTTTGATTTTTAGACAACCCTCCCAGTCAGCAGTCAAGGAGGAAACCTCTCATATCGTTACTGCTAAGGAAGGTTCGGTTGCTTCATCGGTTCTCTTGTCAGGTACGGTTACAGCAAAAAATGAACAATACGTTTATTTTGATGCTAGTAAGGGAGATTTAGATGAAATTCTCGTTTCGGTTGGAGACAAGGTCGAAGAAGGGCAAGCTTTGGTCAAATACAGCAGTGCAGATGCTCAAGCTGCCTATGATGCAGCCGATCGTGCAGTTGCAAAGGCAGACCGTCATATCGAGGAGTTAAACAAAGCTCGTGAGAATGCATCAGCTACACCAGTTTCACCACAGGTTCCAACAGAAGCTGGACTCCCAGAACAAGCGCAAGCAGCGACTTCTTCAGTATCTTCTATTGATTCTCAAATCAGTGATGCCAAGGATAACCGTGCAGATGCTGTTGCTCAACTCAACAAGGCTCAAGCTCAGCTAGATGCTGCAACTGTCCTGAGTACACTGGAAGGGACTGTAGTTGAAGTTAATCGTAATGTTTCCAAATCGCCAACAGGTAATAGCCAAGTGGTAGTACATGTCGTAAGTAATGAAAACTTGCAGGTCAAAGGGGAGTTGTCTGAATACAACCTTGCTAACCTTTCTGTAGGCCAAGAAGTTACCTTTACTTCGAAGGTTTACCAAGATAAGAGCTGGACAGGAAAAATCAGCTATATTTCTGATTATCCTAAAAACAATGGAGAAGCAGCAAATGCAGCCCTTGGAGGAAATACTGGATCTAAGTACCCTTATACTGTTGATGTGACTAGCGATATCGGTGAGTTGAAACAAGGCTTCTCTGTCAGTGTGGAAGTCAAAAACAAGAGTAAGGCCATCCTTGTTCCTTTGACAAGTGTTGTTACCGAAAATGACAAAAACTATGTCTGGATCGTTGACGACCAGAAAAAAGCGAAGAAGGTAGAAGTTACTTTGGGGAATGCGGACGCAGACAACCAAGAAATTACTTCAGGTTTGACAGACGGTGCCAAGGTCATCAGTAATCCAACATCTTCCTTGGAAGAAGGAAAAGAGGTGAAGGCTGATGAAGAAACTAATTAGTCTCAAAAATATCTGCAGGAGTTACCGAAATGGTGACCAAGAACTGCAGGTCCTTAAAAATATCAATCTAGAAGTTCATGAAGGTGAGTTTGTTGCCATTATGGGACCTTCTGGTTCTGGTAAGTCTACGTTGATGAATACCATCGGAATGTTGGATACACCAACCAGTGGAGAGTACTACCTTGAAGGGCAAGAAGTGGCAGGCCTGGGAGAGAAACAACTGGCCAAGGTCCGCAATCAGCAAATCGGCTTTGTCTTTCAGCAGTTCTTTCTCTTGTCCAAGCTCAATGCACTTCAAAACGTCGAATTGCCCTTGATTTACGCTGGTGTTTCGGCTTCAAAACGTCGAAAATTGGCTGAGGAATTTCTGGAAAAGGTTGAGTTGACGGAGCGCAGTCATCATTTGCCTTCTGAGTTATCAGGTGGTCAAAAGCAGCGTGTAGCGATTGCCCGTGCCTTGGTAAATAATCCCTCTATCATCCTAGCAGACGAACCCACAGGAGCCTTGGATACCAAGACAGGAAATCAAATCATGCAGCTGTTGGTGGAGTTAAACAAGGAAGGGAAAACCATTATCATGGTCACGCATGAGCCTGAGATTGCTGCCTATGCCAAACGCCGAATTGTCATTCGTGATGGTGTCATCTCGTCTGACAGTGCTCAGGTAGAAAAGGAGGAAAACTAAGATGCAGAATCTGAAATTTGCCTTTTCATCCATCATGGCCCACAAGATGCGCTCCTTCCTTACCATGATTGGGATTATCATCGGAGTTTCGTCTGTCGTTGTCATCATGGCTCTTGGCGACTCTATGTCTCGTCAGGTCAATAAAAACATGACCAAATCGCAGAAGGATATCCATGTCTTTTTCTCTCCTATCAAGAGCAAGGATGGCTCCTTTACTCAGCGTCAGTCAGCTTTGACAGTCAGTGGGAAAGAAGAGGATGTTCATGTTGAACCGCCAAAACCACTAGAGTCTTGGGTCAAGGAGGCTGCTAAACTCAAAGGAGTAGACAGTTACTATGTCACTAACTCGACCAACGTCACCCTGTCTTATAAGGATAAGAAGGTTGAACGAGCGACTTTGACTGGTGGAAATAGCACCTACATGAACGCAGTTGAAAATGAAATCGTTGCGGGTAGAAGTCTAAGACCGCAAGACTACAAGGAATTTGCTAGTGTGATTTTGCTGGACGAAGAACTAGCCAAGAGTTTGTTTGATAGTCCAGAAGCTGCGGTTAATCAAGTCATCTCTGTCAATGAATTTAGTTACCGTGTGATTGGCGTTTATACAAGCAATGAAGCCAAAACTGCTAAAGCCTTTGGGATTGGTGGTCTTCCAATTACGACCAATATCTCTCTCGCAGCCAATTTTAATACTGATGAAATCTCGAACATCGTCTTTCGTGTCAATGATACTAGTCTAACGCAGACCTTGGGTCCAGAGTTGGCTCGAAAACTGACTGAGATTGCAGGTCTTCAGCAAGGGGAGTACCAAGTTGCGGACGCCACTGCCGCCTTCCAAGAGGTACAACAACTATTTGGTTTTATGACCACTGTTATCAGTGCCATCGCAGGAATCTCTCTCTTTGTCGGGGGAACTGGTGTTATGAATATCATGCTGGTTTCGGTGACAGAACGTACGCGTGAGATTGGTTTGCGTAAGGCTCTCGGAGCTACACGGGCTAATATCTTGGTCCAGTTTTTGATTGAGTCTATGATCTTGACCTTGCTAGGTGGTGTCATCGGTCTTGGGATTGCTGCTGGAATGACCATGTTAGCTGGAGTATTGCTTCAAAACATGATTGCAGGTATTGAAGTTGGGGTTTCCCTCCCAATCGCTCTCTTTAGCTTGGCTGTGTCAGCAAGTGTTGGGATGATCTTCGGAGTCTTGCCGGCCAATAAAGCCTCTAAGCTCGATCCAATCGAAGCCCTTCGTTATGAATAAGATATAGAACAGGAGAAACAAGATGGACATTTGTCTGTCTTGTTTTTGTATGGATTTTCCTATCGAAAATCACCGAAAATATGATATAATGAAGTGTTAGAAAAACAGGTTTCATTAGCCTGGAAAGGAAAAATTATGTCTGAAAAGAATTTTTATATTACAACACCGATTTACTATCCATCTGGTAAACTTCATATCGGTTCTGCCTACACAACCATCGCTTGTGATGTCCTAGCTCGCTACAAACGCCTCATGGGCTACGATGTCTTTTATCTAACAGGTCTTGACGAGCATGGTCAAAAAATCCAGCAAAAAGCGGAAGAAGCTGGCATCACACCTCAAGCTTATGTTGACGGCATGGCGGTTGGCGTCAAAGAACTCTGGCAATTACTTGATATCTCGTACGATAAATTTATCCGTACGACGGATGACTACCATGAAAAAGTAGTGGCGCAAGTCTTTGAACGTTTACTTGCTCAAGATGACATCTACCTAGGTGAATATTCTGGTTGGTATTCAGTTTCAGATGAAGAATTCTTTACAGAAAGTCAGCTTGCGGAAGTTTTCCGTGATGAAGCTGGAAATGTAACGGGCGGTATTGCTCCATCAGGTCACGAAGTGGAATGGGTTTCTGAAGAGTCTTACTTCCTTCGCCTCAGCAAATACCAAGACCGTTTGGTTGAATTTTTCAAATCGCACCCTGACTTTATCACTCCAGATGGCCGTCTCAATGAAATGTTGAAAAACTTCATTGAGCCAGGTTTAGAAGATTTGGCAGTTTCTCGTACAACTTTTACCTGGGGCGTGCCAGTCCCATCAAATCCAAAACACGTTGTCTATGTTTGGATTGATGCCCTTCTTAACTATGCGACTGCTCTTGGTTACGGGCAAGACGATCATGCTAACTACGACAAGTTCTGGAATGGAACGGTCTTCCACATGGTAGGGAAAGACATCCTTCGTTTCCACTCTATCTACTGGCCAATTCTTCTCATGATGTTGGATATGAAATTGCCTGACCGCTTGATTGCCCACGGTTGGTTCGTCATGAAAGACGGCAAGATGTCTAAGTCTAAAGGGAATGTCGTTTACCCTGAAATGCTAGTAGAACGTTATGGACTGGATCCACTTCGTTACTACCTCATGCGTAGCCTTCCAGTCGGTTCAGATGGAACCTTCACTCCAGAAGACTATGTCGGCCGTATCAACTATGAATTGGCCAATGACCTTGGAAACCTCCTTAACCGTACGGTTTCCATGATCAACAAGTATTTTGATGGGCAAATCCCTGCCTATGTAGAGGGTGTAACAGAGTTTGACCATGCTCTTGCACAAGTAGCAGAGCAATCTATCACTGACTACCATACTCACATGGAAGCAGTTGACTACCCACGTGCCCTTGAAGCAGTCTGGACACTTATCTCACGTACCAACAAATACATCGATGAGACAGCCCCATGGGTCTTGGCTAAGGATGAAGAGCACCGTGACCAATTGGCAAGTGTCATGAGCCACTTGGCAGCCAGCCTTCGTGTTGTAGCTCACATGATTGAGCCCTTTATGATGGAAACTAGTCGCGCTGTATTGGCACAACTTGGTCTAGCAGAAGTTTCTAGCCTAGAAAACTTGAGCTTGGCTGATTTCCCTTCAGGTGTAACAGTAGTTGCCAAAGGAACACCAATCTTCCCACGTCTCGACATGGAAGAAGAGATTGCCTATATCAAGGAACAAATGGAAGGCAACAAACCAGCCGTCGAAAAAGAATGGAATCCAGATGAAGTTGAACTCAAACTCAACAAGGATGAAATCAAGTTCGAAGACTTTGACAAGGTTGAGATCCGAGTCGCAGAAGTCAAAGAAGTCTCTAAAGTGGAAGGTTCTGATAAGTTGCTCCAATTCCGCCTCGATGCTGGTGATGGCGAAGACCGTCAAATCCTCTCAGGAATTGCCAAATACTATCCAAATGAGCAAGAATTGGTCGGCAAGAAGGTCCACATCGTTGCCAACCTCAAACCACGCAAGATGATGAAAAAATATGTCAGCCAAGGGATGATCCTCTCAGCTGAACATGATGGACAATTAACCCTTCTCACAGTTGATCCAGCTGTACCAAATGGAAGTGTGATTGGGTAAAAGCAAAAAACCAACGTTATACACGTTGGTTTTTCTTGTTATGCGCGAGATTTTCTAAGAAGTGGTCCATCTCCTTTTGAGACCGGAGGACAATTACTTTCTCTGGATAGGTTTCTTGAACCCGTTGATAGCGTTCTTTAGCAGTTTTGGTCCGCCCATCCCAGAGAATCCATCTGATAAATTCCCAGTCAAAGCGTTCAGGGCAACCTGCAGCCATACTTTCTCTGACCTTGCCTCGGTATGTGAGATACCGTTTAAAGGCTCGAAAGAGACAAGTCCATGGTGAAAAATTGAGAAAGATGATTTTGTCAGCTTCCAGCATTCTTTCTTCATAGCAACACCAAGAGTAGTTACCATCAATGACCCAAGCTTCATGCTTTGTGAGAAAGTTTTTCATCTCGCCCAACATCCATTCGCGGTCACTGTCTTGCCAACCAGGTTGAAATTGGAGTGTGTCCATATGCAGTTTGGGGATAGAGTAGTAGTTTGATAACGTTTCAGCTAGAGTTGACTTGCCGGCTCCAGAATATCCTATGATTGCGATTTTCATTTTCTACCTTTTCTGATTAGAGGACAAAAAAACAGCCTCTATGGACTGTTTCTTATTTAGCAAGTTTAGCTGAAAGACGAGCTTTATCGCGGCTTGCTTTGTTTTTATGAATCAAACCTTTAGTTTCTGCTTTGTCGATAGCTGAGCTAGCAGCACGGAAAAGTTCTTCAGAAGGGTTTGCTTCGAAAGCTTTGATAGCAGTACGCATAGCTGATTTTTGAGCTGAGTTTTTTTCGTTTTGTTTAACGTTCAATTCAGCGCGTTTGATAGCTGATTTAATGTTTGCCAATGTTCTTACCTCCATATTTACTAACTATACTATTATATCTGAAAACTTAGGTTTTGACAAGGGGAAATTATTTTTTTAGGTAAATTTCATCGATTTCATGGTTTTTGGTCTTGTGGAGAATGACCTCGGCGCGATTCCTTGTCGGTTCGATATAGTTTTGTAGATTTGTGAGATTAATGCTGGTCCAAACCTGGTGAGCAAATGCTTCAACTTCTCCAATTGGCATTTGAGTAAAACGGTGGTAGTAGCTGTTGGAATCATTTTGGGCAAAGCTGAGCAGCTTTAAGAAACGATCCAGATACCAGCTTTCAATGTCCTCGACAGCAGCATCCACATAGATGGAGAAATCAAAGAAATCAGTAATGTAAAGGCGCTCATTTTGAGGGTTTTGAAAGACATTGATGCCTTCGACAATGACAAAATCAGCAGCTTTGACACGTTGTTTCTCTCCAGGAACGATGTCATACACTTCATGAGAATAGACAGGAATATCGACATCTTGCCCATTCTTTAGGCGGTCAAGAAAATTCAGCAAGGTTTCCATATCATAACTTTCAGGAAAACCTTTGCGATTTAAGATATCTTGGTCAATCAAGGTTTGATTGGGATAGAGAAAACCGTCAGTTGTCACCAATTCTACAGTAGCATCCGGGAGAGTACGTGATAAAAGAATCTGAAGTAAGCGACTAGTAGTTGATTTTCCCACAGCAACACTACCAGAAACCCCAATGATAAAAGGCTGAGATTTACTTTCGCGTTGGAGAAAAATTCCTTTTGAAAAGGCCAAATCATCCTTGGTGCGCTTGTAAATATGGATAAGATGAACTAGGGGAAGATAGACATCTGTTACGTCCTGTAGACTAATCTGGTCATTGAAACTCTTGATGGATTCTAACTCTTCCTCTGTCAAGGGAGGGGTTGTTTTGCGATGCAATGATTGCCAAGTCTGGCGACTGATTTTTTCAAAATGTAAAAATTCGTTGGTCATTTGTTTTCCCCTAGATATTTTGTTTATCATACCATAAAAAGCTAAAAAGATAAAGCGGTTTCTTGATGGTAGTAAGTCAATATCGTATAATAGAGGTAGATGGAGGTTGAATAATTTAATGATGAGATAGGGAATGGTTTCTGAAGACTTATCAGTTATTAAAAGTGAGCTTTTTGGTTCACAATTTATTGGAGGTGTGTCATGAAAATCTTAAAACGTTATATATTGGAACTCTGTTTTATTTTAAGTTTTGCACTACCTTTTATAAGGGGAGCGAATGCGGATAATGGTAGACGCTTTGTAGAAACCTATTACGGTTTTACTTTTTTGATGGAACATGCCATTGTAACAGTTGTCTTTATCTGTTCGCTCTTGATTGCTTGGCTACTAAAAAAACGGTGGATGAAATGGCTTGCTGCTGGTAGTTATCTATTTTTGATTTTGTGGATTGCTACAGAAGGATATCTATTCCGTATGTCACTAGAAGATTTGATACGACTTTGGACAAGTTTGGAAATCTTGACACAAACTTATCAGTTGGGTTTTTATCTAAACATCATATTGGGAATCTTGTTGATAATAAAGTATTTTAAGGTTAAGAAATAGTAATAAAAATGCGCCCGATTGCAGACGAACTGTTTTTTCCTGACTATGATAATTTGTAGTTCCCGATAGATTGTAATGTATTTCTAATAATTGAAAGAGATTGAAGAAAAGGTTTTTTGACTAGGATTCTTCAGTCTTTTTCATTTGATCATCACTTTGTAAACGATTTACAATTCAAGCCAAATTATGGTAAAATAGTTTTATGAGTAAAATGTATTATGCAGAAAATCCTGATGCTGCTCACGACATTCATGAGTTGAGAGTGGAGTTGTTGGGAGAAAACATGACCTTTTTGACGGATGCGGGTGTTTTCAGCAAGAAAATGGTTGACTTTGGGAGTCAGCTCTTGCTTAAGTGCCTAGAGGTCAATGAAGGAGAGAAGGTCCTTGATGTGGGTTGTGGTTATGGGCCATTGGGTTTGTCGTTAGCCAAGGCTTATGGAGCTCAGGTAACCATGGTCGATATCAATAATCGTGCCTTGGACCTAGCGCGACAAAATGCTGAACGTAATAAAGTAGAAGCAACGATTTTCCAATCCAATATCTATGAACAAGTTGAAGGGAAGTTTGACCATGTTATTTCCAATCCGCCGATTCGAGCGGGCAAACAGGTTGTTCATGAGATTATCGAAAAGAGCAGAGATTTCTTGAAAGACGGAGGAGATTTAACCATCGTCATTCAGAAAAAACAAGGGGCTCCAAGTGCTAGAAATAAGATGGAAGACGTTTTTGGAAGTTGTGAAATTGTAAAGAAAGATAAGGGATATTATATCCTTAGAAGTGTGAAAGAATGAGAGCAGTTGATTTAATCCAAAAGAAACGAGATGGTCAAGAACTGACTACGGCTGAAATCAAATGGTTGGTAGAAGGCTATGTGGCTGGAACTGTTCCAGATTATCAAATGTCTGCTTTTGCTATGGCTGTTTATTTTAAAGGAATGACCACACGTGAGATTTCTGATCTGACGATGAATATGGTTAAAACAGGTCAGGAGTTTGATTTGTCAGCTATTGATGGGGTTAAAGTTGACAAGCATTCGACTGGTGGTGTAGGTGATAAGGTGACCTTGATTTTGGCTCCCCTTGTTGCGAGTTTCGGCGTGCCTGTTGCTAAGATGAGTGGTCGAGGTCTCGGCCATACTGGTGGGACAATTGATAAATTGGAATCCATTAAGGGCTACCAAGTCGAGCGAAGTCAAGAGGATTTCATTCGTCAGGTACAGGACATTGGTGTATCTGTCATTGGGCAGTCAGATCAGCTGGTTAAAGCAGATAAACTTCTCTATGCCCTCCGAGATGTGACCGCAACTGTCGACACGATTCCTTTGATTGCGAGTTCGGTGATGAGCAAGAAAATTGCTGCAGGAGCGGATGCCATTTTGCTAGATGTAACGGTCGGTGAGGGTGCCTTTATGAAGACGGTTGATGAGGCACGCGAATTGGCTCAAACCATGGTGGATCTTGGTAAGGCAGTTGGTCGAAAGACGGTAGCAGTTATTACCGATATGAGCCAACCCTTGGGACGAGCCATTGGCAATCGTCTCGAAATCCTTGAGGCAATCGAGATTCTTCAAGGAAAAGGTCGAGAAGATATTAGTCACTTTATCTGCGAGTTAGCTCAGATTATGCTTGGATTGGCTGATGTTGAGAAAACGATCGAGGAAATCCGTCAACACCTGGAAAATGGCCAAGCACTGGCTAAGTTTGAAGAAATGGTAACAGCACAAGGCGGTGATTTAGAAGATCTTTATCGCCCCGTCAAAGTTGCCCATGTGGTGGAAATTCCAGCTCAAGATACGGGTGTTATTTCAGCTCTTCCTGCAATGGAATTTGGCCTCTATGCCATGAGACTAGGAGCTGGTCGTGCAATCAAGTCTGATGACTTGGACTATGAAACAGGGATTGTTTTTGAGAAGAAGGTTGGAGACTCCGTTCAAAAAGGGGAAATTGTTGCAAAAGTTTATACAAATGGAAAAATTTCTTCTGAACTAGTTACAGAATTTCAAAAATATGTTAAAATAAATGATGGAGTGCAAAGTTTACGAGAAATTATAGAAATTATCTCATAAAACCAGGGAGAATCCGAATATGAAGTTAAATAAATATATTGATCATACGCTTTTAAAGCAAGATGCAAGCCAAGAACAAATTGATTGTTTGCTATCTGAAGCGCGTGAGTATGACTTTGCCAGCGTTTGTGTTAATCCCACATGGGTGAAACATGCGAAAACAGGGCTTGAAGGCTCAGATGTAAAAGTTTGTACAGTAGTAGGTTTTCCTTTGGGAGCAACAACTTCAGCTGTGAAAGCTTTTGAAACAAAAGAAGCTGTCCAAAATGGTGCAGATGAGATTGATATGGTTATCAATGTCGGTGCTCTCAAATCAGGCAATCTGGATTTAGTTGAATCGGACATCCGTGCTGTCGTAGAAGCAAGTGGTGACAAGTTGGTGAAGGTCATTATTGAAGCTTGCTTGTTGACAGACGATGAAAAGGTTGTGGCTTGCCAATTATCCCAGAAAGCAGGCGCTGACTTTGTCAAAACATCAACTGGATTTTCAACTGGTGGTGCCACTATTGAGGATGTTCAGTTGATGCGTAAAACAGTCGGACCAGATATGGGAGTTAAGGCAGCTGGTGGAGCTCGTTCATATGCGGATGCTGTCGCTTTTGTGGAAGCAGGTGCTACTCGTATTGGAACATCCGCTGGTGTAGCAATCTTAAAAGGAGAATTGGCTGATGGCGACTACTGAGTTAATTGAACTAGCAATTGAAACCAGCAAGAATGCCTACGTGCCCTATTCTCACTTTCCTATCGGAGCTGTTTTAGTAGCCAAGGATGGTAGTATTTATACAGGTGTGAACATCGAGAATGCTAGTTATCCCTTGACTAACTGTGGGGAACGTACAGCTATCTTCAAGGCAGTCTCTGAGGGGAAACGGGAATTTTCAGAATTGATTGTCTACGGACAAACTGAAAAACCCATCTCGCCATGTGGTGCTTGCCGCCAGGTCATGGTTGAATTTTTTGAACAAGATCTAAAAGTGACTTTAGTCGCTAAAGATAAATCGACGGTCGAGATGACGGTCGGGGAGTTACTTCCATACTCATTTACAGACTTAAATTAGTCTGGGCCGCTCTTGTAGTGGCTGTGGTCCTTGTGGCCAACCAATCCATACTTGCAACATCGTTGCACATCTTATTTAGGAGGTTCAGTAATGAACAAGAAACAATGGCTAGGCCTTGGTCTAGTTGCAGTAGCAGCAGTTGGACTTGCTGCATGTGGTAACCGCTCTTCTCGTAACGCAGCTTCATCTTCATCAGAAATGAAGACCAAAGCAGCAATCGTAACAGATACTGGTGGTGTTGATGATAAATCATTTAACCAATCAGCTTGGGAAGGTTTGCAAGACTGGGGTAAAGAACACAATCTTTCTAAAGATAAAGGTTACACTTACTTCCAATCAACAAGCGAAGCAGACTATGCTAACAACTTGCAACAAGCGGCTGGAAGTTACAACCTGATCTTCGGTGTTGGTTTTGCCCTTCACAATGCAGTTGAGGAAGCAGCAAAAGACCACTCTGACCTAAACTATGTCTTGATTGATGATGTGATTGAAGGTCAAAATAATGTTGCGAGCGTAAGATTTGCGGATAACGAAGCAGCTTACCTTGCTGGTGTTGCAGCAGCGAAAACTACGAAAACAAAACAAGTTGGTTTTGTAGGTGGTATCGAATCTGAAGTTATTTCACGTTTTGCAGCTGGATTCAAAGCTGGTGTTGAGTCAGTAGACCCATCTATCAAAGTCCAAGTTGACTACGCTGGTTCATTTGGTGATGCTGCCAAAGGTAAAACAATTGCAGCAGCTCAATACGCTGCCGGTGCAGACGTTGTCTACCAAGCAGCTGGTGGTACAGGTGCTGGTGTCTTTGCTGAAGCAAAATCATTGAACGAAAACAAAAATGAAAACGAAAAAGTTTGGGTTATCGGTGTAGACCGTGACCAAGCAGCAGAAGGTAAATACACTTCTAAAGATGGTAAAGAATCTAACTTTGTTCTTGTATCTACATTGAAACAAGTTGGTACAACTGTAAAAGATATTGCCAACAAAACAGAAAAAGGTGAATTCCCTGGTGGACAAGTGATTGTTTACTCATTGAAAGATAAAGGGGTTGAGCTAGCAGTAACAAACCTTTCAGAAGAAGGTAAAAAAGCTGTTGAAGATGCAAAAGCTAAAATCCTTGACGGAAGCGTAAAAGTTCCTGAAAAATAATGGATAAAAGTCATTTCTTAGGAAGCGGCCATTGGTCGCTTCTTTAAGAATTGAGGCAATTTTTGTCTCAATAGAGCTTGTTAATGTGATTAGCAGGTTTTATTGAAATAAAATAAACCTCTGAAAGGAAGAGCATATGGCACACGAAAATGTCATTGAGATGCGGGATATTACCAAGGTGTTTGGTGAATTTGTAGCAAACGACAAAATCAACTTGCAACTGCGAAAAGGTGAAATCCATGCACTTTTAGGAGAAAATGGAGCGGGTAAATCCACTCTGATGAATATGCTGGCAGGACTTCTTGAACCAACGAGTGGTGAAATTGTGGTGAATGGTCAGGTTGTAAAACTAGACTCACCATCTAAAGCCGCTGGTCTTGGAATTGGGATGGTTCACCAACATTTCATGTTGGTTGAAGCTTTTACAGTAGCTGAGAATATCATTTTAGGGAGTGAAATCACTAAAAATGGTGTTCTAGATATAGCTGGTGCTACTAAAGAAATCAAGGCTCTTTCTGAACGTTATGGTTTGGCAGTGGATCCAGCTGCTAAGGTGGCGGATATTTCCGTTGGTGCCCAACAACGTGTAGAGATCTTGAAAACACTCTATCGTGGTGCTGATATCCTTATCTTTGACGAACCTACAGCCGTATTGACTCCTTCAGAGATTGATGAGTTGATGGCAATCATGAAAAACCTTGTCAAAGAAGGGAAGTCTATCATTTTGATTACCCATAAACTGGATGAGATTCGTGCGGTATCCAATCGAGTCACGGTTATCCGTCGTGGGAAATCAATCCAGACAGTTGAAATCGCAGGGGCAACAAATGCGGACTTGGCAGAAATGATGGTTGGACGCTCAGTCTCCTTTAAAACGGAAAAACAGGCACCACAACCCAAAGAAGTGGTCTTGTCTATCAAAGACTTGGTTGTCAATGAAAACCGCGGTGTACCAGCTGTGAAGAATCTTTCTTTGGATGTTCGTGCTGGTGAGATTGTCGGTATTGCAGGTATTGATGGCAATGGTCAATCTGAACTCATTCAAGCCATTACAGGTCTTCGTAAGATTGAGTCAGGTAGCGTTGAATTAAAAGGCAAATCAATTGTGGGAATGCATCCTCGACAAATTACAGAACTAAGCGTGGGGCACGTTCCTGAGGATCGTCACCGGGATGGCTTGATTTTGGAGATGATGATTTCAGAAAATATTGCTCTTCAAACCTACTACAAAGAACCACTCAGCAAGAATGGTATCTTGAACTATGCCAATATCACTTCACATGCCAAGAAATTGATGGAAGAATTTGACGTCCGTGCGGCAAGCGAATTTGTTCCAGCAGCAGCTCTTTCAGGAGGAAATCAACAAAAAGCGATTATCGCTCGTGAGATTGATCGTGATCCTGATCTCCTTATCGTCAGCCAACCAACTCGTGGTTTGGATGTCGGTGCCATTGAATATATCCACAAACGTTTGATTGAAGAGCGTGATAACGGTAAGGCTGTCCTTGTTGTCAGCTTTGAATTGGATGAGATTTTAAATGTCTCAGACCGAATTGCTGTTATTCACGATGGTAAGATTCAAGGTATTGTATCGCCAGAAACGACTAACAAACAAGAACTTGGTGTCTTGATGGCAGGTGGAAACTTGGGAAAGGAGAAGAGTGATGTCTAAAAAGTTACAACAAATTTCGGTTCCCTTGATTTCCGTATTCTTAGGAATCTTGCTCGGAGCCATTGTCATGTGGATCTTCGGATATGATGCTATCTGGGGCTATGAGGAGTTGTTCTATACAGCTTTTGGTAGCCTCCGTGGGATTGGAGAAATTTTCCGTGCCATGGGTCCTCTTGTCTTGATAGGTCTAGGTTTCGCAGTTGCCAGTCGAGCAGGTTTCTTTAACGTTGGACTTCCTGGTCAAGCACTTGCAGGCTGGATTCTCAGTGGTTGGTTTGCCTTGTCAAATCCAGACATGCCTCGTCTCGTTTTGATTCCATTGACAGTGATCATTGCTTTGATCGCAGGTGGAATTGTTGGAGCAATTCCAGGTATCCTCAGAGCCTATCTCGGTACGTCAGAGGTCATTGTGACCATCATGATGAACTACATTGTATTGTATGTGGGAAATGCCTTTATTCATGCCTTTCCTAAAGATATTATGCAAAGTACAGACTCAACGATTCGTGTTAGTGCCAACGCTACATACCAGACCCCATGGTTATCAGAGTTGACTGGAAATTCTCGTATGAATATCGGAATCTTCTTTGCAATCATTGCTGTTGGCGTGATTTGGTTCTTGCTCAAGAAAACGACTCTCGGTTTTGAAATTCGCGCAGTTGGTCTCAATCCCCACGCTTCAGAGTACGCTGGTATTTCAGCAAAACGTACAATCATTCTATCAATGATTATCTCTGGTGCTTTGGCTGGTCTTGGTGGAGCTGTCGAAGGTCTTGGAACCTTCCAAAACGTTTACGTTCAGGGATCATCATTAGCTATCGGATTTAACGGGATGGCAGTTAGTTTGCTTGCTGGAAATTCACCAATTGGAATTCTCTTTGCAGCCTTCTTATTTGGAGTTTTGCAAGTAGGAGCACCGGGGATGAACGCAGCACAAGTTCCGTCTGAGCTTGTTAGCATTGTAACAGCGTCTATTATCTTCTTTGTCAGCGTTCACTATATTATCGAACGCTTTGTCAAACCTAAAAAACAAGTTAAAGGAGGTAAGTAAGGATGTCTATTACAACATTACTCACCCTCTTGGTCTCTTCTATGCTGATTTACTCAGCACCACTTATTTTTACGAGTATCGGAGGCGTTTTCTCTGAACGTGCTGGTGTTGTCAATGTCGGTCTTGAAGGAATTATGGTTATGGGGGCCTTTTCTGGGGTTGTCTTTAACCTTGAGTTTGCAGAACAACTTGGAGCAGCTACTCCTTGGATTTCCTTGTTAGTTGCTGGTATCGTGGGAGCTATTTTCTCCCTCATCCATGCAGTCGCTACAGTTCATTTCCGTGCGGACCATGTTGTCAGTGGTACAGTATTGAACTTGATGGCGCCTGCCCTAGCGGTTTTCTTGGTTAAAGTTCTTTATAACAAAGGACAAACGGATAACTTAAGCCAAACTTTTGGACGTTTTGATTTCCCAGTTTTGGCTGATATCCCAGTGATTGGAGATATCTTCTTCAAGTCAACCAGTCTACTAGGTTATATCGCGATTGCCTTCTCTTTCCTTGCTTGGTTTATCCTCTTCAAGACCCGCTTTGGTCTTCGTCTTCGCTCTGTCGGTGAACACCCTCAAGCAGCGGATACCTTGGGGATCAATGTCTACAAAATGAGATATCTTGGGGTTGTTATTTCAGGTTTCCTTGGTGGAATTGGGGGAGCGATTTATGCTCAATCCATTTCAGTTAACTTCTCAGTGACAACTATTGTCGGTCCTGGATTTATCGCTCTTGCGGCAATGATCTTTGGTAAATGGAACCCAATCGGTGCTATGCTTTCTAGTCTCTTCTTCGGACTTTCACAAAGTTTGGCAGTTATCGGTTCTCAATTACCTTTCCTACAAGGAGTGCCAGCGGTTTACCTTCAAATCGCCCCTTATGTCTTGACCATCCTTGTCTTGGCAGCCTTCTTTGGAAAAGCAGTTGCACCTAAGGCAGACGGTATCAACTACATCAAGTCAAAATAAGCATACAAAAAAACGTCAGTTTCAAACTGGCGTTTTATTTTTTTGGATTTTGATGGGTTAGGTTCAATCCCCAAGGGACAAGATTTTCAGTTTTATTTTTGATACGTGTGATATTATCCTTGTGACGAATGATAATCAAGCTAGCAAGTGCTAGGATAATCAAAATGAAGAGAGGGTCATAGCTGTTTAGGATAAAACCAAATAGTGGAAATAGGAGAACTCCGATAACGGCTGCGATAGAAGCAGTAACGCTAGACAGTGAAATCATACTACCTAGATAGAGGCTTCCAAAGAATACGATTGCTAGATAGAGACAGAAGGCAGGCGCAAATCCGAAAACAACTCCAGCGCTAGTTGCGACAGCCTTGCCCCCCTTAAATCCTGCAAAGATAGGGAAAGTATGTCCAATCACAGCCAAAAGTCCAAATACAAGAGGTGATGCACCTTGTAGGTGGAAAAGAATAGGAAGGAGAGTGGCCAAGGTTCCTTTAAAGAAGTCAATCACAAAGGTTGCCATACCCGCTTTCTTACCTAAAATTCGGAAAGTATTGGTTGTTCCGGTGTTTCCAGAGCCGTGTTCACGCAGATTTGTTTGAAAGAAGATTTGTCCAATCCAAAGACCAGACGGAATCGAACCTAGCAAATAAGCTAAAATTAATAATACAAATGTCATCATAGAACTATTATACCATGAAACGGTATAGAAAGTCAGAGAATATCCTGTGAAATTGTGACAGCTGAAAGGGAAAAGCTTTGCAAAATCGCTAGAAAACCTGTAAAATAGAAAAGATGAACAAATAGGAGGTTCCTTGTGTCAAAAAAGGAAATCAATATTAATAACTACAATGATGACGCCATTCAGGTGCTAGAAGGGTTGGATGCGGTCCGTAAACGTCCGGGGATGTATATTGGCTCGACTGACGGTGCTGGTCTCCATCACCTAGTCTGGGAAATTGTGGACAATGCAGTCGATGAAGCCTTGTCTGGATTTGGTGACCGCATTGATGTGACTATCAATAAAGACGGCAGTCTAACCGTTCAAGACCATGGTCGAGGGATGCCGACAGGGATGCACGCCATGGGAATTCCAACTGTTGAAGTTATCTTTACCATTCTCCATGCTGGGGGAAAATTCGGACAAGGTGGTTACAAGACTTCTGGTGGTCTTCACGGAGTTGGTTCTTCTGTAGTCAACGCCCTCTCTAGTTGGCTGGAAGTGGAAATTACGCGTGATGGTGCAGTCTACAAGCAACGTTTTGAAAATGGTGGGAAGCCCGTAACAACTCTTGAAAAGGTTGGAACAGCACCTAAGTCTAAGACAGGTACTAAAGTTACCTTTATGCCGGATGCTAGTATCTTTTCTACGACAGATTTCAAGTACAATACCATTTCAGAGCGTCTTAATGAGTCAGCCTTTCTCTTAAAAAATGTAACCTTGTCATTAACAGACAAACGAACAGATGAATCTATCGAATTCCATTATGAGAACGGGGTACAAGACTTTGTTTCTTACCTCAATGAAGACAAGGAAACCTTGACGCCAGTCCTATACTTTGAAGGCGAAGACAATAGTTTCCAAGTGGAAGTTGCCCTCCAGTACAATGATGGTTTTTCAGATAATATTCTATCCTTTGTCAATAACGTTCGCACGAAAGATGGTGGAACGCATGAGACAGGACTTAAGTCTGCCATTACCAAGGTTATGAATGACTACGCTCGTAAAACGGGACTTCTCAAGGAAAAAGATAAAAACCTTGAGGGTTCAGATTATCGTGAGGGACTTGCAGCCGTTCTTTCTATCCTAGTTCCTGAAGAACACCTCCAGTTTGAAGGTCAGACCAAGGATAAACTAGGGAGTCCTCTGGCTCGTCCTGTTGTAGATGGAATTGTGGCTGATAAGTTGACCTTCTTCCTCATGGAAAATGGAGAACTAGCTTCTAATCTCATTCGCAAGGCTATCAAGGCCCGTGATGCTCGTGAAGCAGCACGTAAGGCGCGTGATGAGAGCCGAAATGGCAAGAAGAATAAGAAAGACAAGGGCTTGCTTTCTGGTAAATTAACGCCAGCCCAGTCTAAAAATCCAGCTAAGAATGAACTCTATCTAGTCGAGGGTGACTCTGCCGGTGGTTCTGCCAAACAAGGTCGTGACCGCAAGTTCCAGGCTATCTTACCTCTTCGTGGTAAGGTGATTAATACAGCCAAGGCTAAGATGGCGGATATCCTCAAAAATGAAGAAATTAATACCATGATTTATACCATTGGTGCGGGTGTGGGTGCAGACTTCTCCATTGAAGATGCCAACTATGACAAGATCATTATCATGACCGATGCGGACACCGATGGTGCCCATATCCAGACCTTGCTCTTGACATTTTTCTATCGTTACATGCGTCCGCTAGTTGAGGCAGGCCATGTCTATATTGCCCTTCCGCCTCTTTACAAGATGTCCAAAGGCAAAGGCAAGAAAGAAGAAGTAGCTTATGCTTGGACAGACGGAGAACTAGAAGAACTCCGCAAACAGTTTGGTAAAGGCGCAACCCTCCAACGCTACAAGGGACTTGGTGAAATGAACGCAGATCAGCTCTGGGAAACAACCATGAATCCAGAAACCCGCACTCTTATCCGTGTCACCATCGAAGACCTAGCACGCGCTGAACGTCGCGTCAATGTCCTCATGGGAGACAAGGTTGAACCACGCCGTAAATGGATTGAAGATAATGTTAAGTTTACGCTGGAGGAAGCGACAGTGTTTTAAGGAGTATGAATAATGGATAGTTCCGGACATTCGATTTTTGGAAGTTATTTGGGTTTGATTTTCTTAGTTTCTTTACCCTCGGCTATTCTTGCATTCTACATCAATAGTCGAAAAAAAAGTTTCCAAGGATTATATGCACCGATTGTATTTACTTTATTTATGATCTTGATGCTTTTATTTAATATGGATTCCTCAGAATCCAGTGCTTTAGTAGCGACTGCTATTATGCTGTTTATTGGTTTTCCTTTGATAGCAGGAGCCTTAGTCTACACACTTATTCGATTGTGTTACGTCTATCCGGAGAAACGGTGGAAGGCTTTTTTGATTTTCCTATCCTATGTTTTAGGCCCCCTATCTGTAGGTATTCTGGGATGGTATGTGGTAAATTTAGTTCAGATCCATCTGTTGACATTCTTGGTAATGATTTTGATGATTCTAGTTTCCTATCTTCCTCCTCTCTATCTCCATTACACCAAACGAAATCAGTAAGACACAGAATACTTTTTGGTAGGGAATAGTGATTAATTGCTTAGATTATGTAAGAGATGGCAAATGGTTTACGATATATAATGAAAAACAATTTCAAACAGCTCTAAGTGATGAAGGAGAGAAATATGAGAACAGAACCCTAAATGCTTGGACTGATTTTAGGAACAGTTAAAACTTTAAAAGTTGACGCTGATAAGAACTCAAGTATCTCCTCTTCAATAATCTGACGGATGACCTCACTCAAGCCCGTTTTTTTCAGGGGGTGGATGCTTCATATTATTACGAAGGGTATAAACTTTACCATACAGGGGAGTTGTAAAGTTCAAGTAAAGGCGACGATCATCTTTTGCATGTAA
This sequence comes from Streptococcus sp. D7B5, assembly GCF_029691405.1. Taxonomy (NCBI): domain Bacteria; kingdom Bacillati; phylum Bacillota; class Bacilli; order Lactobacillales; family Streptococcaceae; genus Streptococcus; species Streptococcus sp. D7B5. Next base: position 645,088 of record NZ_CP121467.1, on the reverse strand, counting down.
ACAATCGCTAAAACTATTGGAGGTGCTGGATTGATTACGTTATTAATGATGCCTTTTTTCCTTGTTCTCTTGGCCATTTTTGGAATTATATATGATTTAATGAACAATAAAGGTAGAAAAGAGTGTTTTCGTACAGTATCTTTGTTTATATTGAACATCCTCACTATTGGTATCTGTCTATTAGATCTACCAATGGAAAGTAAACCATACTCAGGAATAGGGTTTATCTTATTTTATGCACTTGCCTTCACACCTTTGATGATTGTTTTTTCACTATATACTCTCTATCGGATTGGAAAACATTATAGGTTTTTTAAGAGTAAGTTTGCTATAACACTTCGATTCAATGCTATTTTACTTTTCCTTCTTTCATTAGTAAATACTTTTGTATTATGGAGAAGCTTTCAAATATATCATAGAAACGATATGAATTTGTTATATTTTATTTTAATCGTTTTGGGGATTTGTTCAACTATCCAATTGATCGTAGGAGAGCTTGAGAAGAAAAGAATACGAGGCATCCAAAAACAAGAGGAGCAAGACGGCAATGAAAAATAATTCTATAAAAGATATGTGCAGACAACATAGAAGTGAAGCGCAAATGCTGAGATTAATTTTACAAACCGCAAAAAGTCTAAAAGTCGAGGCTGTCGCCATGTCCGGTTCACGAACTGATACAAAAGCACCAAAAGATGAGTTTCAAGATTATGATGTTGTTTATGTCGTGGACGACTTAGATAATCTAACGAGTAATCTTGCTTGGTTGGACCAGTTTGGAACACGTATCATTGAGCAGCATAATGTTCTAGGTAACCGTCGACTTTATCTCATGCTCTTTGAAGATGGAAATCGGATTGATTTGACCCTCTGTCCTACGGAATATATTCAAGAGTGGGTGGATAGTGAAGCTGATTATACAGTTTTGAAAGATGAGAAAGGCTTGTTTGTGCCCTATTCTCCAAATCCTCAACGTTACTGGACAAACCCAGCTAGTGCGATTGATTTTCAAAAAGCCTGCAATGAATTTTGGTGGGTGTCAGCTTACGTGGTCAAAGGAATCTGTCGCAAGCAAGTCATCTATGCTACTGACCATCTCTATGGGATTTGTCAGCAAGAACTCTTGAAGGTCGTGGCTTGGCAAGTTGCAGCTGATAAGGGGACGATTGATATTGGTAAGAACTATAAATATCTCTTTAACTATCTACCTGCTGAGAAAGAGAAACAATTCTCGAACCTACTTGATTTCTCAAGTTTAGAAAAACTCACTCAGTCTTTATTTGCTACCATGGAACTTTTCCATCAAGAGGCTCATTTCCTTGCTCAAAAAGAGGGATTTGACTATGATATGGAAGTAGCTGAGAAGATGATTGAGTATGCTGAGGAGAGACTTTCAAATCACTAACTAAATGAAGTATATAATTTAAAAGATTAAACTACAGAAAAGATAGTTTAGTTATATATAGTAACTGAACACGGGACTAATTTCTGTAAATTATCCCTTATTCTATAAAAACCACTCTATATTCTTTGAAAGGAGTTGAACACGCCCTAAATACTGTGTGAAAAAGATAAATTCTCTTGTGAGCATCGCTCACTGCAAGAGTTTCCTATTTTCACTTTGCATTTTACGGGCTTAGTATCCTATGTCTAACATTCAAAACATGTCCCTTGAGGATATCATGGGAGAGCGCTTTGGTCGCTACTCCAAATACATCATTCAAGACCGGGCTTTGCCAGATATTCGCGATGGCTTGAAACCGGTTCAGCGTCGTATTCTTTATTCGATGAATAAGGATGGCAATACTTTTGACAAGAGCTACCGTAAGTCTGCCAAGTCTGTCGGTAACATCATGGGGAATTTTCACCCACACGGGGATTATTCTATCTATGATGCCATGGTTCGTATGTCACAGGACTGGAAAAATCGTGAGATTCTAGTCGAAATGCACGGTAATAACGGTTCTATGGACGGAGATCCACCGGCGGCTATGCGTTATACCGAGGCGCGTTTGTCTGAGATTGCTGGTTATCTTCTTCAAGATATCGAAAAGAAGACAGTTCCCTTTGCTTGGAACTTTGACGATACCGAGAAAGAACCAACTGTCTTACCAGCAGCATTTCCAAACCTCTTGGTTAATGGTTCGACTGGTATTTCGGCTGGATATGCCACAGATATTCCACCACATAATTTGGCAGAGGTTATTGATGCGACGGTTTACATGATTGACCACCCAACAGCCAAGGTGGACAAACTCATGGAATTCTTGCCTGGGCCAGACTTCCCTACAGGAGCTATCATCCAAGGGCGTGACGAAATAAAGAAGGCTTATGAAACTGGGAAAGGGCGCGTGGTTGTTCGTTCTAAGACGGAGATTGAAAAGCTAAAAGGCGGTAAGGAGCAAATCGTTATCACTGAGATTCCTTATGAAATCAATAAAGCCAATCTGGTCAAGAAAATCGATGATGTTCGTGTCAATAACAAAGTAGCGGGGATTGCTGAGGTTCGTGATGAGTCTGACCGTGACGGTCTTCGCATTGCTATCGAACTCAAGAAAGACGCTAATACCGAGCTTGTTCTCAACTATCTTTTCAAATACACCGACTTACAAATCAATTACAACTTTAACATGGTAGCGATTGATAATTTCACTCCTCGTCAGGTCGGAATTGTCCCAATTTTGTCTAGCTATATCGCCCACCGTCGTGAAGTGATTCTGGCGCGTTCCCGCTTTGACAAGGAAAAGGCTGAGAAGCGTCTCCATATCGTCGAAGGTTTGATTCGCGTGATTTCGATTTTGGATGAAGTCATTGCCCTTATCCGAGCTTCTGAGAACAAGGCTGACGCTAAGGAAAACCTCAAGGTCAGCTATGAGTTTACTGAAGAGCAGGCTGAAGCTATCGTGACCTTACAACTTTACCGTTTGACCAATACAGACGTGGTTGTCTTGCAGGAAGAAGAAGCAGAATTGCGTGAAAAGATTGCTATGCTTGCGGCTATCATCGGTGATGAACGTACCATGTACAATCTTATGAAGAAAGAACTTCGTGAGGTCAAGAAGAAATTTGCGACACCACGTTTGAGTACTTTAGAAGACACTGCGAAAGCAATCGAGATTGATACAGCTAGTTTGATTGCCGAGGAAGATACCTATGTCAGCGTGACTAAGGCAGGCTATATCAAGCGTACCAGTCCACGTTCCTTTGCAGCATCCACTCTGGAAGAAATTGGCAAACGTGATGATGATCGTCTGATCTTTGTGCAAGCTGCCAAGACAACCCAGCACCTCTTGATGTTCACAACTCTTGGAAATGTCATCTACAGACCAATCCATGAGTTAGCAGATATTCGCTGGAAGGACATCGGAGAGCACCTGAGCCAGACCATTACAAACTTTGAAACTAACGAAGAAATCCTTTATGTAGAAGTAGTGGATCAGTTTGAGGATGCGACAACCTACTTTGCTGCAACTCGTCTTGGTCAAATCAAACGTGTAGAACGCAAAGAATTCTCTCCATGGCGGACCTACAAGTCGAAGTCTGTCAAGTATGCTAAGCTCAAAGACGAGACAGACCAAATTGTAGCAGTGGCTCCGATTAAACTAGATGATGTTCTTTTGATTAGTCAAAACGGTTATGCCCTTCGTTTCAATATCGAAGAGGTTCCGGTTGTTGGTGCCAAGGCGGCAGGTGTCAAGGCTATGAACCTGAAAGTAGATGATGCACTTCAGGCTGCCTTTATCTGTAACACTTCATCCTTCTACCTCTTGACCCAACGTGGTAGCTTGAAACGTGTTTCCATTGAGGAAATTCCAGCGACCAGCCGTGCTAAACGAGGCCTACAAGTCTTGCGTGAGTTGAAAAACAAACCGCACCGAGTCTTCTTGACTGGAGCAGTTGCAGAGCAAGGTTTCGTTGGTGATCTCTTTAGTACAGAAGTAGAAGAAAACGTCCAAACGCTGCTTGTCCAATCTAACAAGGGAACAATCTATGAAAGCCGATTGCAAGACCTCAACTTGTCAGAACGTACTAGCAATGGAAGCTTTATTTCAGACACGATTTCAGATGAAGAAGTTTTCGATGCTTACCTCAAAGAAGTCTTTAAAGAGGATAAAGCGAGTTCGTAAAAAGAATCAGTCCAGAGGGCTGATTTCTTTTGTGTTGAAAAAATTTTCAGAAAATTACAAATAATACTTGAAATTTTACTAGAAAAGTGTAGAATAGAACACATAGTTTGAATAGTATAAAGGAGAAAAACATGACAGTTGCAATTGATTGGGAAAACCTTGGATTTGCTTATATGAAATTACCTTACCGTTATATCGCTCACTACAAAAATGGTCAATGGGATCAAGGAGAATTGACAGAGGATGCAACCTTGCATATTTCAGAGTCTTCTCCAAGTCTCCACTATGGACAGCAAGCATTTGAGGGATTGAAAGCCTATCGTACCAAGGATGACGGTGTTCAACTGTTCCGTCCTGATGAAAATGCTAAGCGTTTGCAACGCACCTGCGACCGTCTTTTGATGCCACAAGTTCCGACAGAAATGTTTGTAGAAGCTTGTAAAGCAGTTGTGCGTGCAAATGAAGAATACGTCCCACCATATGGAACAGGTGGAACCCTTTATCTTCGTCCACTGTTGATTGGTGTTGGGGATATTATTGGGGTTAAACCAGCAGAAGAGTATATTTTCACCATCTTTGCTATGCCAGTTGGAAATTACTTTAAAGGTGGTTTAGTTCCAACAAACTTCTTGATTCAGGATGAATACGACCGTGCAGCTCCAAATGGTACTGGAGCAGCTAAGGTAGGTGGGAACTATGCTGCTAGCCTCCTCCCAGGTAAAATGGCCAAGTCGCGCCAATTTTCAGATGTTATCTACCTAGATCCATCTACACATACAAAGATTGAAGAAGTCGGATCAGCCAACTTCTTTGGAATTACAGAGAACAACGAATTTGTAACGCCATTAAGCCCATCTATCTTACCATCTATTACCAAGTACTCATTGCTTTACTTGGCTGAACACCGCTTGGGCTTGACTCCGATTGAAGGCGATGTTCCAATTGATAATTTGGAGCGTTTTGTAGAGGCAGGTGCTTGTGGAACAGCAGCGGTTATTTCGCCAATTGGAGGCATCCAACATGGCGATGATTTCCATGTTTTCTATAGTGAAACAGAAGTAGGTCCTGTGACACGTAAACTCTATGATGAATTGACTGGTATCCAATTTGGTGATGTAGATGCACCTGAAGGATGGATTGTCAAAGTGGACTAAAAGACATGAAGTAAAGAAGAGCTCCATAGCAGTTGTAATAGCTGAAATGGAGTTTTTTCTTGCTAGTTTTAGCTTTTTCTTGTACAATAGAAAAAGTGAAAAGAGGTACAGTATGAGTAAAAAAGATAAGAAAATTGAAATCCAATTAACGGATGCAAAAGTGACTGTTGGAAAAGACAGCTATGAAGGATACGTTTTGACGATCGGGAAAAAGGTTATTGGGGAAATTGCCGAATTAGATAACCAATTTGCCATCATAAAGAATGGAAATGTCGATAGTTTTTATAAAAAACTTGAAAAAGCTGTGGAAATTTTGATTGAAAACTATAATTTGACAAAATAATACTTGTTTTATTGAAAATTTCATGATATAATAGTTCTCGTTAAACATTGGAGAGATAGCGAAGAGGCTAAACGCGGCGGACTGTAAATCCGCTCCTTCGGGTTCGGGGGTTCGAATCCCTCTCTCTCCATTTATCAATGGGGTATAGCCAAGCGGTAAGGCAAGGGACTTTGACTCCCTCATGCGTTGGTTCGAATCCAGCTACCCCAGTTCTTAGGTAATAAATTCAAGATAAAAAGAAAAATATCTTAGGGTATTTTATTTTTATAATTGAAAGACGTGAACGATATGAACATGTCTTTGCGGGTGCTTAGGAAAAAAATTATAAGTATGTCAAGTTTTTGAAAAAACTTGATTGTTGGAGGATTTTTTAGATGAACGAATTTGAAGATTTGCTAAATAGCGTTAGCCAAGTTGAGCCTGGTGATGTTGTTAGTGCTGAAGTATTGACAGTTGATGCGACTCAAGCTAACGTTGCAATCTCTGGGACTGGTGTTGAAGGTGTCTTGACTCTTCGCGAATTGACAAACGATCGCGATGCAGATATCAATGACTTTGTGAAAGTAGGAGAAGTATTGGATGTTCTTGTACTTCGTCAAGTAGTTGGTAAAGATACTGATACAGTTACATACCTTGTATCTAAAAAACGCCTTGAAGCTCGCAAAGCATGGGACAAACTTGTAGGACGCGAAGAAGAAGTTGTTACTGTTAAAGGAACTCGTGCCGTTAAAGGTGGACTTTCAGTAGAATTTGAAGGTGTTCGTGGATTTATCCCAGCTTCAATGTTGGATACTCGTTTCGTACGTAACACTGAGCGTTTCGTAGGTCAAGAATTTGATGCTAAAATCAAGGAAGTTGATCCTAAAGAAAACCGCTTCATCCTTTCACGTCGTGAAGTTGTTGAAGCAGCTACTGCAGCGGCTCGTGCTGAAGTATTCGGTAAATTGGCTGTTGGTGATGTCGTAACTGGTAAAGTTGCTCGTATCACTAGCTTTGGTGCTTTCATCGACCTTGGTGGTGTTGATGGATTGGTTCACTTGACTGAATTGTCACACGAACGTAACGTATCACCTAAATCAGTTGTAACTGTTGGTGAAGAAATTGAAGTGAAGATCCTTGATCTTAACGAAGAAGAAGGACGCGTATCACTTTCACTTAAAGCAACAACACCTGGACCATGGGATGGCGTTGAGCAAAAATTGGCTAAAGGTGATGTAGTAGAAGGAACAGTTAAACGTTTGACTGACTTCGGTGCATTTGTTGAAGTATTGCCAGGTATCGATGGACTTGTTCACGTATCACAAATTTCACACAAACGTATCGAAAATCCAAAAGAAGCTCTTACTGTTGGTCAAGAAGTTACTGTTAAAGTCCTTGATGTTAACGCTGACGCAGAACGTGTATCACTTTCTATCAAAGCTCTTGAAGAGCGTCCAGCTCAAGAAGAAGGACAAAAAGAAGAAAAACGTGCTGCTCGTCCACGTCGTCCAAAACGTCAAGAAAAACGTGATTTCGAACTTCCAGAAACACAAACAGGATTCTCAATGGCTGACTTGTTCGGTGATATCGAACTTTAATCAAATTGATAATCACAAAATCCTTTGTTTAAAACAAGGGATTTTTCTTTTGTCTCTTTCTCATTTTTGATATAATAGTTCTATGTTAGATTCAGAAAAACAATCACAATATCAATTGTTAAATGAGGAACTCTCTTATTTACTTGAAGGTGAGAGTAATGTTCTTGCCAATCTTTCGAATGCTAGTGCCCTCCTAAAATCTCGCTTTCCCAATACTGTATTTGCAGGATTTTATCTGTTTGATGGTAGCGAGTTGGTTTTAGGACCTTTTCAGGGTGGGGTTTCTTGCATTCGCATCCCGCTTGGAAAAGGCGTGTGTGGAGAAGCTGCTGCGTTTCAAGAGACTGTTTTGGTTGGCGATGTGAGCACCTATCCAAACTACATTTCTTGTGATAGTATGGCCAAGAGTGAAATCGTGGTTCCCATGCTCAAGAATGGTCGATTGCTGGGTGTCTTAGACTTGGATTCTTCACTTATTGATGATTACAATGCCATTGACCGTGATTACTTGGAACAATTTGTCGCTATTTTGCTTGATAAGACAGAATGGGACTTTACGATGTTTGAGGAGAAAGCCTAATGTATCAAGCACTTTATCGAAAATATAGAAGCCAGACTTTTTCACAACTGGTAGGTCAAGAGGTTGTGGCTAAAACCCTAAAACAAGCAGTTGAGCAGGAAAAGATTAGTCACGCTTATCTTTTCTCGGGCCCTCGTGGAACTGGGAAAACCAGTGTAGCCAAGATTTTTGCCAAGGCTATGAACTGTCCAAACCAGGTAGACGGAGAACCATGTAATAACTGTTATATCTGTCAGGCAGTGACAGAAGGTAGCCTAGAAGATGTTATCGAAATGGATGCGGCTTCGAATAACGGAGTCGATGAGATCCGTGAAATTCGTGATAAATCTACTTACGCTCCTAGTTTAGCACGGTATAAGGTCTATATCATAGACGAGGTTCATATGTTGTCTACAGGAGCTTTTAATGCGCTTTTGAAGACCCTTGAAGAACCAACTCAGAATGTTGTCTTTATCTTGGCGACCACCGAATTGCACAAAATTCCAGCAACTATTTTATCGCGTGTCCAACGTTTTGAGTTTAAATCGATTCGAACTCAAGATATCACGGCACATATTCATCATATTTTAGAAAAAGAAAATATTAGTTCTGAACCAGAGGCTGTGGAAATCATTGCTAGACGGGCTGAAGGTGGGATGCGGGATGCCTTGTCTATTCTGGACCAAGCCTTGAGTTTGACGCAAGGGAATGCTTTAACGACAGCTATTTCTGAGGAGATTACAGGCACTATTAGTCTATCAGCTCTAGATGACTATGTGGCCGCTTTGGCCCAACAGGATGTCCCCAAAGCACTCGATTCTTTGAATCTTTTGTTTGAAAATGGCAAGAGCATGACTCGTTTTGTGACGGATCTCTTGCAGTATTTGCGGGATCTACTGGTTGTTCAGACAGGTGGTGAAAATACTCATCATAGTCCAGTTTTTATGGACAATCTAGCTCTTTCTCAGGAAAGTCTCTTTGAAATGATTCGAATAGCGACTGTGAGCTTGGCAGATATGAAAGCTAGTCTACAACCTAAGATTTATGCTGAGATGATGACCATTCGTTTAGCGGAGATTAAGCCTGAATCTGCGGTTTCGGGAACTGTTGAAAGTGAAATTTCTGCACTGAGACAGGAAGTCGCCCGTCTTAAACAAGAACTTGCCAATGTTGAAACAGCTCCTAAACAAGTGGCGCCAGTCCCTAGCCGTCCAGCCACTTCCAAGACAGTCTATCGAGTAGACCGTAATAAGGTTCAGGCTATCCTACAAGAAGCTGTTGAAAATCCTGAATTGGCACGGCAAAACTTGATTAGACTCCAGAATGCATGGGGAGAAGTGATTGAAAGCTTAGCTGGTCCTGATAAGGCTCTTCTTGTTGGTTCTCAACCAGTTGCAGCCAACGAACACCATGCAATTTTAGCTTTTGAGTCTAATTTCAATGCAGGGCAAACCATGAAACGGGATAACCTCAATACCATGTTTGGCAATATTCTCAGCCAGGCGGCTGGATTTTCACCTGAAATCCTGGCAATTTCCCTAGAGGAATGGAAAGAGGTTCGTGCAGCATTTTCAGCTAAAAACAAGTCTTCTCAGGCAGATCAAGAGGTAGAAGAAGAAAGCCTAATTCCAGAGGGATTTGAATTTCTGGCTGATAAAGTCATGGTCGAAGAAGACTAAAAGTGGATTTCATGGTACAATAATCCTATGACTAGACAACAATTTATCGTGATAGCACTATTTACTGCTGCTGAGACTTATTTTTTCAATGAAGCTTGGATGACGGGTCGCTATTTCATGGCAGCCTTTTGGGCCATTCTACTTTTTCGAAATTTTAGGTTAAGTTATGTAATGGGGAAAATAGTAGATGCTATTGATCAGCACCTAAACCGCAAGGATTAGTCACTAGCTTCTAAACAAAATCAAAGCCTTTTAGGCTTTTTTTTGTTATACTAGTAGAGTATATTTATGGACCTTTTCTTTTATTTTTAGAGAAATGTAAGTGATTTCTTTAAGGATAAAGGAAGTAGGCCAGAAAAAGAAAGGAACTATCATGTCAGTATTAGAGATCAAAGATCTTCACGTTGAGATTGAAGGAAAAGAAATTTTGAAAGGGGTCAATCTGACTCTGAAAACAGGAGAAATCGCAGCTATCATGGGACCAAATGGTACTGGTAAATCGACTCTTTCTGCAGCTATCATGGGAAACCCTAACTATGAGGTTACTAAAGGGGAGGTCTTGTTTGATGGTGTAAATATCCTTGAGTTGGAAGTAGACGAGCGTGCGCGTATGGGACTTTTCCTGGCTATGCAATACCCATCTGAAATCCCTGGAATTACCAACGCAGAGTTTCTTCGTGCAGCCATGAATGCTGGTAAAGAAGATGATGAAAAGATTTCAGTTCGTGAGTTCATCACTAAACTAGACGAGAAAATGGAATTGCTCAACATGAAAGAAGAAATGGCAGAGCGTTACCTCAACGAAGGTTTCTCAGGTGGTGAGAAAAAACGTAATGAAATTCTTCAACTCTTGATGTTGGAACCAACTTTTGCTCTCTTGGATGAGATTGACTCAGGTCTTGATATTGACGCCCTTAAAGTTGTGTCTAAAGGTGTCAATGCAATGCGTGGTGAAGGCTTTGGTGCTATGATTATCACTCACTACCAACGTCTCTTGAACTACATCACACCAGACGTGGTCCACGTGATGATGGAAGGTCGTGTTGTCCTTTCTGGTGGTCCAGAATTGGCTGCACGCTTGGAACGTGAAGGATACGCGAAACTAGCTGAAGAACTTGGCTATGACTACAAGGAAGAATTGTAATTCCCTCGTATCTTTTAGGAGAAGTAAATGACTAAAGAGAATATTAAACTTTTTTCAGAAATGCACGCTGAACCAAGCTGGTTGGCTGACCTCCGTCAAAAAGCTTTTGATAAGATTGAGAGTTTAGAATTACCAGTTATTGAGCGTGTCAAATTTCACCGTTGGAATCTGGGAGATGGAACCATCACAGAAAGTGAACCTTCAGCAAATGTTCCTGACTTCACGGCTCTAGATAATCACTTGAAGTTGGTGCAAGTAGGAACGCAGACTGTTTTTGAACAAACTCCAGTTGAATTGGCTGAACAAGGAGTAGTCTTTACAGACTTTCACTCAGCTTTAGAAGAAATTCCAGAACTTATCGAGGAATTCTTCATGTCATCTGTTAAGTATGACGATGACAAGTTGGCAGCTTACCATACAGCTTACTTTAACAGTGGTGCTGTTCTCTACATTCCTGATAACGTTGAGATTACAGAGCCAATTGAAGGAATTTTCTACCAAGACAGTGATAGCGATGTGCCATTTAACAAGCATATTATGATTATCGCTGGTAAAAATTCTAAGATTAGTTATCTTGAACGTCTAGAGTCACGAGGTGAAGGTAGTGCCAAGGCAACTGCTAATATCACGGTTGAAGTGATTGCTCGTTCAGGTGCGCAAGTGAAATTTGCAGCGATTGACCGTTTAGGTGAAAATGTCACTGCCTATATTAGCCGTCGTGGTAAACTAGGCAACGATGCAAGCATTGACTGGGCAATCGGTGTCATGAACGAAGGAAATGTTGTTGCTGATTTTGATAGCGATTTGATTGGAAATGGTAGCCATGCTGACCTTAAAGTCGTAGCTCTTTCAAGTGGCCGTCAGGTTCAAGGGATTGATACTCGAGTGACTAACTATGGTTGCAACTCTATCGGAAATATCCTCCAACATGGGGTTATCCTTGAAAAAGCAACCTTGACCTTCAACGGTATCGGCCACATCATCAAGGGGGCTAAGGGAGCAGATGCGCAACAAGAGAGTCGTGTTCTTATGCTTTCAGATCAGGCTCGTTCAGATGCCAACCCAATTCTTTTGATTGATGAAAATGACGTAACTGCAGGTCACGCGGCTTCTATCGGTCAGGTGGATCCAGAAGATATGTACTACCTCATGAGCCGTGGCTTGGATAAGGCGACTGCTGAGCGTTTGGTTGTTCGTGGTTTCCTTGGCTCCGTAATTGTTGAGATTCCAGTCAAAGAAGTTCGTGACGAAATGATTGCAACTATCGAAGAAAAATTGTCAAAACGCTAAGGGGAAGCCTATGTTAGATGTAGAAGCGATTCGCAAGGATTTTCCAATTTTGGACCAGATTGTCAACGATGAACCTCTGGTCTATCTGGACAATGCTGCGACGACACAAAAACCACTAGCAGTTCTTGAAACGATTAACCGCTACTATGAGCAGGACAATGCCAATGTTCACCGTGGTGTTCATACCTTGGCGGAGCGAGCAACAGCTTCTTATGAAGCTGCTCGTGAAACCATTCGTAAGTTTATCAATGCAGGCTCTACAAAGGAAGTTCTCTTTACCAGAGGAACGACAACCAGTCTTAACTGGGTGGCACGCTTTGCTGAGGAGATTTTGACTGAGGGAGACCAGGTCTTGATTTCTGTCATGGAACACCATTCTAATATCATTCCATGGCAGGAAGCTTGTCGCAAGACTGGGGCAGAGCTTGTCTATGTCTATCTCAAGGATGGAGCTCTGGATATGGATGACTTGCGCGCTAAATTGACGGACAAGGTCAAGTTTGTTTCGCTAGCTCATGCCTCTAATGTCCTTGGTGTGGTCAATCCGATCAAGGAAATCACGAAATTGGCCCACCAAGTTGGAGCTATCATGGTAGTGGATGGTGCTCAATCTACGCCTCATATGAAGATTGATGTCCAGGACTTGGATGTGGACTTCTTCGCCTTTTCAGGTCACAAGATGGCTGGTCCGACTGGCATCGGTGTGCTTTACGGTAAAGAAAAGTATCTGGAACAAATGTCTCCAGTTGAATTTGGCGGTGAGATGATTGATTTCGTCTATGAGCAATCTGCTAGTTGGAAGGAATTGCCTTGGAAATTTGAGGCTGGAACGCCAAATATGGCAGGTGCTATCGGACTTGCTGCAGCAGTTGATTATCTGGAAAAGATTGGTATGGATGCCATTGAAGCTCATGAACAGGAATTGATTGCATACGTCTATCCAAAATTGCAATCCATTGAAGGATTGACCATTTATGGTTCGCAGGACTTGGCTCAACGTTCAGGTGTCATTGCCTTTAACCTAGGTGATCTTCATCCTCATGATCTTGCTACAGCTTTAGATTATGAAGGAGTGGCTGTTCGAGCAGGTCATCATTGCGCTCAACCTTTGCTTCAGTATTTGGATGTCCCAGCAACAGCTCGCGCAAGTTTTTATATCTACAATACCAAGGCAGATTGCGACAAGTTGGTCGATGCCCTACAAAAGACAAAGGAGTTTTTCAATGGCACTTTCTAAACTAGATAGCCTTTATATGGCAGTGGTGGCAGACCATTCGAAAAATCCACATCACCAAGGGAAGCTGGAAGATGCTGAGCAAATCAGCCTCAATAATCCAACCTGTGGGGATGTTATCAACCTCTCTGTCAAGTTTGATGCAGAGGACCGTTTGGAAGATATTGCTTTTCTAAATTCAGGATGCACGATTTCAACTGCTTCTGCTAGTATGATGACAGATGCTGTTTTGGGCAAGACCAAACAAGAAATTTTAGAACTTGCAACTATTTTTTCTGAAATGGTTCAAGGGCAAAAAGATGAGCGTCAAGACCAACTCGGGGATGGTGCCTTCTTGTCAGGTGTTGCCAAATTCCCACAACGGATTAAGTGTGCAACTCTAGCTTGGAATGCCCTTAAGAAAACAATTGAAGATAAAGAAAAACAGTAAGACAAGTTTCTTTTGTCTTACGAATCAGTAGAAATGAAGAATGAAAGAAAGGATATTATGGCTGAAGAAAGAGTAGAACCAAAACCAATTGACCTTGGTGAATATAAATTTGGTTTCCATGACGATGTAGAGCCTGTCCTATCGACAGGAAAAGGATTGAATGAAGAAGTCATTCGCGAATTATCAGCTGCTAAGGGAGAACCTGAGTGGATGTTAGAATTCCGTTTGAAGTCTTATGAAACCTTCAAAAAAATGCCTATGCAAACCTGGGGAGCAGACTTGTCAGAGATTGACTTTGATGACTTGATCTATTACCAAAAACCATCTGATAAACCAGCCCGTTCTTGGGATGATGTACCTGAAAAGATTAAAGAAACCTTTGAACGTATCGGTATTCCAGAAGCTGAACGTGCTTATCTAGCAGGTGCTTCTGCCCAGTACGAGTCAGAAGTGGTTTACCACAACATGAAGGAAGAGTTCCAGAAATTGGGGATTATCTTTACAGATACGGATTCTGCCCTCAAGGAATACCCAGACTTGTTTAAACAATACTTTGCGAAGTTGGTACCACCGACTGATAACAAGTTGGCGGCCCTCAACTCAGCAGTATGGTCGGGTGGAACCTTTATCTACGTGCCAAAAGGTGTCAAGGTAGATATTCCACTTCAAACCTATTTCCGTATCAATAACGAAAATACAGGTCAGTTCGAACGTACCTTGATTATCGTTGATGAGGGAGCAAGTGTCCACTATGTAGAAGGATGTACAGCACCAACATATTCAAGTAATAGCCTGCACGCTGCTATTGTAGAAATTTTCGCTTTGGACGGAGCTTATATGCGTTATACTACTATCCAAAACTGGTCAGATAACGTTTATAACTTGGTAACGAAACGTGCCAAAGCCTTGAAAGATGCGACTGTTGAGTGGATTGATGGAAACTTGGGTGCCAAAACAACCATGAAATACCCATCTGTTTACCTAGATGGAGAAGGGGCCCGTGGTACTATGCTCTCTATCGCCTTTGCTAATGCTGGTCAACACCAAGATACTGGTGCCAAGATGATCCACAACGCACCGCATACAAGCTCGTCTATCGTTTCTAAATCCATCGCTAAAGGCGGAGGGAAGGTTGACTACCGTGGACAAGTAACCTTTAACAAGAACTCTAAGAAATCTGTTTCTCACATCGAGTGTGATACCATTATCATGGATGACTTATCAGCTTCAGATACCATTCCATTTAATGAAATCCACAACTCGCAAGTTGCATTAGAGCACGAAGCCAAGGTATCTAAGATTTCAGAAGAACAACTCTACTACCTCATGAGCCGTGGTTTGTCAGAATCTGAAGCTACCGAGATGATTGTCATGGGATTTGTGGAACCCTTCACAAAAGAACTTCCAATGGAATATGCAGTTGAGCTGAACCGCTTGATTAGCTATGAAATGGAAGGGTCAGTCGGATAAAACCCAAAAGGAGAAGCAAATGGGATTTTTAAAGCGTTTATTTGGAACGATTG
Organism: Streptococcus sp. D7B5; assembly: GCF_029691405.1. NCBI lineage: Bacteria > Bacillati > Bacillota > Bacilli > Lactobacillales > Streptococcaceae > Streptococcus > Streptococcus sp. D7B5. The sequence goes on along the minus strand of NZ_CP121467.1, from coordinate 630,031 downwards.
AAAAAGTGAATAAGGGAGAAGCCCCGATTGAAGAGTTGGATCAGGCATTTGTTTTTGATCTTGAAGCAGAAGCTGATGATTATTGGCGACAAATGGAACAAAACCTCTTGATAAACGCTGTAAAAGCTGCTGGCGGTCCTGAGGCAGTAGAACGTGCATTTGTTCTTGCTAATTTTAAGGAAAATCAAGAAACCTTTGAGCTCTTTTATCAGGTAAATGGTCAACTTCTTTCATGGAGAGAGATGGATGCGACAGTTGTTGATAAAATCAGCAATCAACTCCTTCCGCAAGCGGCAGAAGTAGCGCGTGCAGTAAATGAAAATTATGAAGAGGCAAATGTACCAGTAATCCAGTACGCTATGCTTCAATTTGAAACTGCAACCATGGCTTGGTTTGGTCGGAAGCTGACAACAGCTTCTCCAGAAGCACAACTGACTTTTGAAGAATTGGTATCTGGTTGGCGCGCTATTCTGGAACAAGAAGTTCCACATCGTCCTTTAGATAGTGACCGTCCGTTCCCTTACTTTGAAGTTTAAAAAATCCCAAATCCCCAAAAACTTTCAATGGGGTATACTGTTGAGCTTAATCGCTTGATGAGTAACTAATTGAAAGAATTACTGGGTAAAAATGCAAATTCTGAACAGGAATCCTTTCTGTTCAGAATTTTTTTAAAAAAGAACCTAATAAATATTCACAAAAATACTTTTATATGGTAAAATAAAACAATTACATTTAGTGGAGATGAAGTATGAATATTTTTAGAACCAAGGATGTTAGTCTGAGACAGACAGAGATGCATCGCCATTTGAAATTGTGGGATTTGATTCTTCTAGGGATTGGTGCTATGGTGGGGACGGGGATTTTCACCATTACAGGAACAGCAGCGGCTACCCTAGCTGGTCCATCACTAGTGATTTCCATTGTGATTTCTGCCCTGTGTGTTTCTCTATCAGCCCTCTTTTTTGCAGAATTTGCCTCTCGTGTTCCTGCAACTGGTGGTGCTTATAGTTACCTCTATGCGATTCTAGGAGAATTGCCAGCCTGGATTGCTGGCTGGCTGACCATCATGGAATTCATGACGGCTGTTTCAGGTGTGGCGTCTGGCTGGGCAGCTTACTTTAAGGGATTGCTTAGTAATTATGGTATCTCGATGCCGCAAGCCTTGAATGGAACCTTTAACCCTGAACAAGGAACCTATATCGATCTTCTGCCTATTTTAGTACTTACCTTGGTAACGGGATTGGTTTTATTAAATTCTAAGGCAGCTTTGAGATTTAATTCGCTTTTAGTGGTCTTGAAATTCTCAGCTCTCGCCTTATTTATCCTAGTTGGTATTTGGTACATCAAGCCTGAAAATTGGACGAATTTTGCTCCATTTGGTTTTGGTCAACTATATGGTGGAAGTACTGGGATTATGGCGGGCGCATCTTTGATGTTCTTTGGTTTTCTCGGATTTGAGTCTATTTCCATGGCAGTTGATGAAATTCAAAGCCCGCAAAAAAATATTCCTCGCGGAATTGTCCTTTCTCTGACAATCGTCACCATTCTCTATGCTTTGGTAACCTTAGTATTGACAGGGATTGTTCACTACAGTAAACTCAATGTGGACGATGCAGTAGCATTTTCATTACGGAGTATTGGTATCGGCTGGGCAGCAAATTATGTTTCGCTTGTAGCCATTTTAACCCTGATAACCGTATGTATCTCTATGACTTATGCTTTATCTCGGATGATTTATAGCTTAGCGCGTGATGGACTTTTACCTCAAAGTTTCAAACAATTAAGCAAGACTAGTCGCGTTCCTAAAAATGCGACCCTTTTAACAGGAGTTGCTTCAGCTATTGCTGCAGGAGTGTTTCCTCTAGCCAGTATTGCATCCTTCTTAAATATTTGTACGCTAGCTTATCTGATTTTGCTAGCCTACGGAATAATAAAACTCAGAAAGGATAAGGGCATGCCAAAAGAGGGAGAGTTTAAAACTCCTTTGGTACCACTCTTGCCAATTCTTTCCATCCTTATCTGTGTTTCCTTTATGCTTCAATATAGTCTAGATACCTGGATTGCCTTTGGCATTGCTCTTTTAGTTGGTCTAGTCATTTACTTTACTTACGGGTTCCGCCATTCAACCCTCGCAGAAGAAGAATAAAAGCTGGGAATTCCCAGCTTTTTTAATCTTTCACATAAGTAAATCCTTCACCCAGAATTTCATGAGCCTCAGTGATGGTGATAAAGGCTTGAGGGTCGATTTTGTGAATCATATCTTTCATTTTAACGATTTCGTTCCGACCGACGATACAGTAGATAATTTTTAAATCCTTTTTGCTGTAGTAGCCTTGACCAGATATAAAGGTAACGCCACGTCCGAGTTCATCGTTAATCTCTTTGGCCAATTGATCAGGATATTGGGTAATAATCATAAATCCTTTACCAGCATAACCTCCTTCGCCGATCAAGTCGATAACACGAGCGATGATAAAGTCAAATAAGAGGGTATAGGTAACGAGACGAAGATCCTGGAAGATAATCAAAATCAACATCAGGATGAAAAAGTCAATCCCAAAGAGTAATTTACCAATCGAAATATTGGTGTATTTGTTGAGGATACGGGCAACGATGTCAGAGCCACCAGTGGTTCCACCAGCATTAAAGATAATTCCTAAACCAACCCCCAGTAAGACTCCTGAGACTAAAGCGACAATGATGAGATCCCCTTGCAAGTCGATGTGCAAAGGAATGCGCTCAAAGATTGCTAGCCAAACGGAAAGTGAAATAGATCCTAGAAGGCTGGAGTATAGGGTCTTAGGTCCAAATATCTTCCAAGCCAGGATAAATAAAGGGATATTAATTAAGAGGTTCATCAATGAGACAGGAATCTTAAAAAGATAGTAGGTAATCAAGGTAATACCTGTCGCCCCTCCCTCAAATAAATGATAAGGAACAACAAAGTAAGTAAGACCGAAGGCATAGATAGCGGCTCCAAGAATAATGGTGATAATCGGTTGAAGTTTTCGAATCATGGCTGTTCCTCACTTTTCTATAGATAGATTATACCAAAAATTCAGTTCTTTTCATCGGATCACTTATGATTTTTTATCATTTTTTTGATATAATAAAGGAGAAAATCCCAATCCTATCGAGAAGAATAGAAAGATTGAATTATGACACAAGTAAAAATTGTAACGGACTCTTCTGTTACTATCGAACCAGAAGTAGTTAAAGAATTAAATATCACCGTTGTCCCTCTATCAGTTATGATTGATAGTGTGCTTTATTCGGATGCAGATTTGAAAGAGGGAGAATTTCTTCATCTTATGCAACAAAGTAAGAATCTGCCTAAAACAAGTCAACCACCTGTTGGAGTGTTTGCTGAGGTCTTTGAAGAGCTAGGTAAAGATGGTAGTCAAATTATCGCCATTCACATGTCCCATGCCTTATCTGGAACTGTGGAAGCTGCTCGCCAAGGGGCAAGTCTTTCAACTGCTGATGTAACGGTTATTGATAGTTCCTTTACAGATCAAGCATTGAAGTTCCAAGTTGTTGAAGCCGCAAAACTTGCTAAAGAAGGTAAAGACTTAGAAGCAATCTTAGCTCATGTAGAGGATGTAAAAAATCATACAGAACTTTATATCGGTGTTTCGACGCTAGAAAACTTAGTTAAGGGTGGTCGTATTGGACGTGTGACAGGATTACTAAGCTCACTCTTGAATATTCGTGTAGTAATGCAGATGAAAAACCACGAACTCCAACCAATAGTCAAAGGACGTGGAGCGAAAACTTTCAAAAAGTGGCTTGAGGAATTAACCGAGACTCTTTCTCAAAAATCAGTTGCAGAGATTGGAATTTCCTATGCTGGAACGAACGAATGGGCGAATGAGATGAAGGCATTATTGCAACCTTATGTTGAGAAGCCAATCTCTGTATTGGAAACTGGCTCTATTATTCAAACTCATACTGGAGAGAATGCTTGGGCGATTCTAATTCGCTACAATTCCTAAAAAAATAGAGAAAAAATGGTCAAAATAGTGTTTTTGACTTGACCTATAGTCGATTTTAGGATATGATTATATTTGTTAATTAGAAATTATTTGGAGGATTTGTTAACATGGCAAACAAACAAGATTTGATCGCTAAAGTAGCAGAAGCTACAGAATTGACTAAGAAAGATTCAGCAGCAGCAGTTGATGCTGTATTTGCAGCAGTAACTGAATACCTTGCTGCTGGTGAAAAAGTTCAATTGATCGGTTTCGGTAACTTTGAAGTTCGTGAGCGTGCTGCACGTAAAGGTCGCAACCCTCAAACTGGTAAAGAAATCAAAATCGCAGCTTCTAAAGTTCCAGCATTCAAAGCTGGTAAAGCTCTTAAAGACGCTGTTAAATAATGAATTTTCAAAAAGCCTATTGTATCAAGCTTCATTGCTTGGTCGATAGGCTTTTTTTGTTGCTTTGGGGTATTTTTGGGGCAAAAAGAAAAAGGTTCCCACGGATGAGAACCTTCTTTTCATTAGTTTTTAGAAGCTGCTTGGAATTCAGGGTTTTTCCATGCTTCGTCAATGATAGCTTGCAATTCTTTAGCAGATGCTTGCATTTTTTGAGTTTCAGCATCGTTCAATGGGATGTTTACTGGACGAACGATACCGTGTGCACCAACAACAGCTGGTTGACCGATAAAGACGTTTTTAACACCGTATTGACCTTCTTGGAAGACTGAAAGTGGAAGTACTGCATTTTCGTCATCAAGGATTGCTTTTGTGATACGAGCAAGTGCTACAGCGATACCGTAGTAGGTAGCTCCTTTTTTGTTGATGATTGTGTAGGCAGCGTCACGAACACCTTCGAACAATTCAATCAATTCAGCTTCTTGAACGTTTTGAGTGTCTTTAAGGAATTCTTCAAGGTTTACACCAGCGATGTTAGCGTGTGACCAAACCGCAAATTCAGAATCTCCGTGTTCACCCATGATGTAGGCGTGAACTGAACGAGCATCAACATCCAATTTTTCAGCAAGTGCTTGACGGAAACGTGCTGAATCAAGTGAAGTACCTGAACCGATAACACGTTCTTTAGGGAATCCAGAGAATTTCCAAGTTGAGTAAGTCAAAACGTCAACTGGGTTAGCTGCAACAAGGAAGATACCATCGAAACCTGATTCAACAACTTGTGTTACGATTGATTTGTTGATAGCCAAGTTTTTACCTACAAGGTCAAGACGAGTTTCACCTGGTTTTTGAGGAGCACCTGCAGTGATAACAACAAGGTCAGCGTCTGCACAGTCAGAGTATTGAGCAGCGTAGATTTTTTTAGGTGAAGTGAAGGCAAGGGCGTGGCTAAGGTCAAGCGCATCACCTACAGCTTTTTCGTGTAATTGAGGAATTTCGATAATTCCAAGCTCTTGTGCAATTCCTTGGTTAACAAGTGCGAAAGCGTAAGATGAACCTACGGCACCGTCACCAACAAGGATCACTTTTTTGTGTTGTTTAGTTGAAGTCATTATCTAAACATCTCCTTCATTTTTTTTAGGGGAATCCCCAGACACTTTCATTCTATCACTTTTAAAAAGCTTTGTCACGAATATTCTATTCGGTTATCGATGTAAACGTTTTAGCGATTTCCAAAGGCTGAAATGAAGGACAAATTATGGTATAATATATCTAATTACTAATAGTGAAATGAGGCATTTATGAATGCAGGATAGAAATTTAGTGAATGTCAATCTGACAAAGGAGATGAAGACCAGCTTTATCGACTACGCCATGAGCGTTATCGTCGCGCGGGCCCTTCCTGATGTTCGAGATGGCTTAAAACCTGTTCACCGTCGTATTCTTTATGGAATGAATGAACTAGGTGTTACACCAGACAAACCTCATAAAAAATCAGCCCGTATTACAGGGGATGTTATGGGTAAATACCACCCACACGGAGATTCCTCTATTTACGAAGCCATGGTTCGTATGGCTCAGTGGTGGAGCTACCGTTACATGCTTGTTGATGGGCATGGAAACTTTGGTTCTATGGATGGGGACGGTGCTGCCGCGCAGCGGTACACTGAGGCACGTATGAGCAAGATTGCTCTTGAAATGCTTCGTGATATCAACAAAAATACAGTTGATTTCGTAGACAACTACGATGCTAACGAACGTGAACCCTTGGTTTTGCCTGCTCGTTTTCCAAACCTTTTGGTCAATGGAGCAACGGGTATCGCTGTTGGGATGGCAACCAATATTCCACCTCACAACTTGGGTGAAACCATTGATGCAGTGAAGTTGGTCATGGACAATCCTGAAGTGACGACTAAGGACTTGATGGAAGTCTTGCCTGGTCCAGATTTTCCGACTGGCGCTCTTGTCATGGGGAAATCAGGGATTCATAAGGCTTATGAGACTGGTAAAGGTTCCATTGTCCTTCGTTCTCGTACAGAGATTGAAACCACTAAGACGGGTCGTGAGCGCATCGTTGTAACGGAATTCCCTTATATGGTTAATAAAACCAAGGTACATGAGCATATTGTTCGCTTGGTTCAGGAAAAACGAATTGAGGGCATTACAGCCGTACGTGATGAGTCCAACCGTGAAGGCGTCCGCTTTGTAATCGAGGTTAAACGCGACGCGTCTGCCAACGTTATCCTTAACAACCTCTTCAAGATGACCCAGATGCAAACCAACTTTGGTTTCAACATGCTCGCGATTCAAAATGGCGTGCCAAAAATCTTGTCCCTTCGTCAAATTTTGGATGCTTATATCGAGCACCAAAAAGAAGTGGTTGTGCGCCGTACTCGTTTTGACAAGGAAAAGGCAGAGGCGCGTGCGCACATCTTAGAAGGTCTTTTAATTGCACTTGACCATATCGACGAAGTGATTCGTATTATCCGTGCAAGTGAAACAGATGCGGAAGCGCAAGCTGAGTTGATGAGCAAGTTCAAGCTTTCTGAACGTCAAAGTCAAGCTATCCTTGATATGCGTCTTCGTCGTTTGACAGGATTGGAACGTGATAAGATTCAGTCTGAATATGATGAATTGATTGCCTTGATTGCAGATTTGGCTGATATTCTTGCCAAACCCGAGCGCGTGGCGCAAATCATCAAAGAGGAATTGGACGAAGTCAAACGCAAGTTTGGTGACAAGCGTCGTACGGAGTTGATGATCGGAGAAGTCTTAACTCTTGAAGATGAAGATTTGATTGAAGAAACGGATGTCTTGATTACCCTATCTAACAAGGGCTATATCAAACGTTTGGACCAAGGTGAGTTCACCGCACAAAAACGTGGTGGCCGTGGAGTTCAAGGTACGGGAGTTAAGGATGATGACTTTGTGCGTGAGTTGGTTTCAACCAGCACCCATGATCATCTGCTCTTCTTTACCAATAAAGGACGCGTATATCGACTAAAAGGTTATGAAATCCCTGAATACGGTCGTACTGCTAAGGGCTTGCCAGTTGTCAATCTATTGAAGTTGGACGAAGGTGAGAGCATTCAGACCATCATCAACGTTGAGTCTGAACGTAGTGATGACGCCTATCTCTTCTTTACAACTCGTCACGGTATTGTGAAGAGAACCAGTGTTAAAGAGTTTGCTAACATCCGTCAAAATGGACTGAAAGCCTTGAATCTCAAGGATGAGGATGAGTTGATCAATGTCTTGCTAACAGAAGAAGATACGGATATTATCATTGGTACCAAGTTTGGTTATGCTGTTCGCTTTAATCAATCAGCTGTTCGTGGCATGAGCCGTATCGCGACTGGTGTTCGAGGAGTCAATCTTCGTGAAGGAGATACAGTAGTTGGTGCTAGTGTGATTACAAACCAAGACGAAGTTCTTATCATCACTGAAAAAGGTTATGGTAAACGTACTCTTGCTACTGAATATCCAACTAAAGGCCGTGGTGGTAAAGGGATGAAGACTGCCAATGTTGCTGAGAAGAATGGTCCTCTGGCAGGTCTCCTCACTGTTAAGGGGGATGAAGACTTGATGATTATCACAGATACAGGTGTCATGATCCGTACGAATGTTGCCAATATTTCACAAACGGGACGCTCAACTATGGGAGTTAAGGTGATGCGTCTAGATCAAGATGCTAAGATTGTAACCTTTACAACGGTTGCTGCGGCAGAAAAAGAAGAAGTTGGGACTGAAATTGAAACAGAAGGTGAAGCATAATGTCTCATAAAAAAACGAAAAATAAAAAGAGTAAGAAAAATAAGCGCAGAAATCTATTTATCAATATTTTAGCGGGTTTCTTAATTCTTCTTTCCTTAGCCTTGATTTTTAATTCAAAGATTCGCGATATCTTTTTGGTATGGAATACCAATAAATACCAAGTCAATCAAGTCACTAAGGAAAATATAGATGAAAACCTAAAATCCGAGGGAAATTTTGATTTTGACTCTGTTAAGTCTATTTCATCTGAAGCTGTATTGGCTTCACAATGGGATGCTCAGAAACTTCCTGTTATTGGAGGTATCGCTATTCCTGAGGTGGAGATTAACCTCCCTATTTTCAAAGGGTTGGATAATGTAAACTTGTTCTACGGAGCAGGGACCATGAAACCAGACCAAAAAATGGGAGAAGGCAACTATTCTCTAGCCAGTCACCATATCTTTACTGCTGAAAATGCCAGTCAAATGCTCTTCTCACCTTTGGTCAATGCCAAAGCAGGTATGAAAATTTACCTGACGGATAAGGATAAAGTTTATACTTATGAGATTACAGAAGTTAAACGTGTTACACCAGACCGTGTAGATGAAATCGAAGATCGTGATGGCGTAAAAGAGATTACTTTGGTTACCTGTGTTGATTATAATGCGACTGAGCGTATAATCGTCAAAGGAATCTTTAAAGAATCAAAGGCTTATTCTGAGACTTCTGAGGATATTTTGAAGGCCTTTAATCAACCGTATAGACAACGTTATTAAGAATGAATGAACCAGTGAAGTGCTATTTCACTGGTTTTTATGTCAACAAAATAGGATTAAAATAGTTCTTATGAAAAAGGACAGGAAGGCTTAGGATAAAGATTTTTAAGATAAATATTTTAGAATTTTACAGAAAACGCTTTCTAGAAAACAAGAATTATGTTATAATTATCACAAATAAAAGTTTAGGAGTTTTTTATGGTCTCTTCAGAATTTATTTCAAAGATTGAATTTGCTTGCAAGAAGAAAGAAAGTCTTTATAGCCAAAGTAAGTTTAAGTATGCGATTCGTTCCATGTTTGCAGGTGCCTTTTTAACATTTAGTACGGCTGCCGGTGCAGTTGGGGCTGACTTGATTAATAAGATCGCTCCAGGTAGTGGACGTTTCCTCTTCCCATTCGTTTTTGCTTGGGGATTGGCCTACATTGTTTTCTTGAATGCTGAGCTGGTAACTTCAAATATGATGTTTTTGACAGCAGGTAGTTTCTTGAAAAAAATTTCATGGAGAAAAACAGCTGAGATTTTACTTTACTGTACCTTGTTCAACCTTATCGGAGCTTTGATAGCAGGTTGGGGCTTTGCCCACTCAGCAGCCTATGCAAATCTGACACATGATAGCTTCATTTCAGGGGTTGTCGAGATGAAGTTAGGCCGTTCCAATGAGCTTGTCTTACTTGAAGGTATTTTAGCCAATATCTTTGTAAACATCGCCATTCTTTCATTTGTTTTGGTGAAAGACGGTGGGGCCAAACTTTGGCTTGTTTTGTCAGCAATTTACATGTTTGTATTCTTAACAAACGAACACATTGCTGCGAACTTTGCTTCTTTTGCGATTGTTAAGTTCAGTGTTGCAGCAGATTCAATTGCTAATTTTGACATACCTAATATTCTTCGTCACTGGGGTGTAACCTTTGTCGGAAACTTTATCGGAGGAGGCCTCTTGATGGGCTTGCCATACGCTTTCCTCAACAAAAACGAAGATACTTATGTAGATTAAAAAACGGGCACGAATTAATCGTGCTTTTTTGTTTGATGTGTAAGACTAGTCATAGTTGTTCCTTATATCAAAATATAGAAAAACGGTATTGGAAAAGACTAGCTCAAGATGATACAATATCCCTAATGAAGCTATTTGGAGGTCGTCATATGACTCGTGATTTTAAATTTGAAACCCTACAATTACATGCTGGGCAAGTAGTTGATCCAGCAACTAAGTCTCGTGCAGTACCGATTTATCAAACAACATCCTTCGTTTTTGATGACACGCAAGAAGGTGCCGATTTGTTTGCCTTGAGAAAACCAGGGAACATTTATACTCGTATCACAAACCCTACAACAGCAGCCTTTGAGGAAAGAATTGCTGCTCTTGAAGGTGGTGTTGGAGCGCTTGCGACAGCATCAGGTATGGCTGCTGTAACCTACACTATTTTGGCGCTTGCTCACGCAGGTGACCATGTGGTGGCTGCGTCAACTATTTACGGTGGGACCTTCAACCTCTTGAAAGAAACCCTTCCTCGTTATGGGATCACAACTACCTTTGTGGATGTGGATAATTTGGAAGAAGTAGAAGCAGCTATCAATGACAATACCAAGCTTGTCTTGATTGAAACCTTGGGGAATCCCTTGATTAACATTCCTGACTTGGAAAAATTGGCTGAGATTGCTCATAAACACCAGATTCCTCTCGTTTCGGACAATACTTTTGCCACACCATATTTGATTAACGTCTTCTCTCACGGTGTAGATATTGCCATTCACTCAGCAACTAAGTTTATTGGTGGACATGGTACGACTATTGGAGGAGTGATTGTCGATAGTGGTCGTTTTGACTGGGCAGCTTCAGGGAAGTTCCCTCAATTTGTTGAGGAAGACCCAAGTTACCATAACTTGAGCTATACTCGTGATGTGGGTGCAGCAGCCTTTATTATCGCTGTTCGTGTTCAATTGCTCCGTGATACAGGTGCTGCCTTGTCGCCATTTAATGCCTTTCTCTTGCTTCAAGGGCTTGAAACTCTCTCTCTTCGTGTGGAACGTCACGTGCAAAATGCAGAGAAAATTGTTGATTTCCTTGTAAATCATCCTAAGGTAGAGAAGGTAAATTATCCAAAACTAGCTGACAGTCCATATCATGCCTTGGCTGAGAAATATTTGCCAAAAGGTGTTGGTTCAATCTTTACCTTCCATGTTAAAGGCGGAGAGGCAGAAGCTCGCAAGGTGATTGATAATTTGGAAATCTTCTCTGACCTTGCAAACGTGGCAGATGCCAAATCTCTTGTTGTCCATCCTGCGACAACCACCCACGGTCAGTTGTCAGAAAAAGACCTAGAAGCAGCAGGTGTCACACCAAACCAAATCCGCTTGTCTATCGGACTTGAAAATGTAGAGGATTTGATTGAAGATTTGCGTTTGGCCTTGGAAAAAATTTAAAGTAACTGATATAAACAGTGGGTTTCGACTCACTGTTTTTGATTTTCCCTCAGGCATGATATAATGGTTACAGAAGTCTAGAAAGAGGAAAGTTATGAACGAAATTAAATGTCCCAACTGTGGGGAAGTCTTTACAGTAAATGAGAGTCAGTATGCCGAACTCTTATCCCAAGTGAGAACGGCTGAGTTTGATAAGGAACTGCACGATCGAATGAAGCAGGAGCTGGCCTTAGCTGAGCAAAAGGCCATGAATGAGCAACAGTCTAAACTGGCTCAGAAGGATCAAGAAATTGTGCAATTACAGAGTCAAATCCAAAACTTTGATACAGAGAAAGAACTGGCTAAGAAAGAGGTTGAACAAACCAGTCATCAGGCTTTATTGGCAAAGGACAAGGAAGTACAGGACTTGGAAAACCAATTGGCTACCTTGCGTTTAGAACATGAAAATCAACTGCAAAAGACCCTTTCTAACCTTGAAAAAGAGCGCGATCAGGTCAAAAACCAGCTCCTTTTACAAGAAAAGGAAAATGAGTTATCTCTAGCTTCCCTCAAGCAAAATTACGAAGCCCAGCTCAAGGCGGCTAGTGAACAGGTCGAGTTCTATAAGAATTTCAAAGCCCAACAATCCACAAAAGCTATCGGGGAAAGTTTGGAACAGTATGCAGAGAGTGAGTTTAACAAGGTTCGTAGTTTTGCCTTTCCAAATGCCTACTTTGAGAAGGATAACAAGGTTTCTGCGCGAGGATCTAAGGGGGACTTTATCTTCCGTGATTTTGATGAAAATGGTCTAGAATTCATTTCCATCATGTTTGAAATGAAAAACGAAGCGGATGGGACGGAGAAGAAGCATAAGAATGCAGATTTTTACAAGGAATTGGACAAGGACCGTCGGGAAAAGAACTGCGAGTATGCGGTTTTAGTGACCATGCTTGAGGCAGATAATGACTACTTTAACACTGGGATTGTGGACGTCAGTCATGAGTATGAAAAGATGTATGTGGTTCGTCCTCAATTCTTTATTCAGTTGATTGGGCTCTTGCGTAATGCAGCGCTTAATTCTCTAAAATACAAGCAGGAGTTGGCCTTGGTTCGCGAGCAAAATATCGATATTACGCATTTTGAGGAAGATTTGGATGCCTTTAAACTAGCTTTTGCCAAGAACTACAACTCTGCTTCGACCAACTTTGGCAAAGCTATTGATGAAATCGACAAGGCCATCAAACGCATGGAAGAGGTCAAGAAGTTCCTAACCACATCCGAAAACCAACTCCGCCTCGCAAACAATAAGTTGGAAGATGTTTCGGTTAAAAAATTGACCCGAAAAAATCCAACTATGAAAGCGAAGTTCGAAGCGCTGAAGGGAGAGTGAGAAAGCAAATAATGTTTTACTTTTCGAAAAATAAGGTTCTTCAGCTGGATCAGAAAAGCATGGATTATGTAACCTTTGGTAAAGGAAAGAAGTCTCTCGTTATCATACCAGGGTTGGGGGATGGATTACAGACGGTTAAAGGCATGGCTCAGATGTTAGCTTTAACTTACCGAGAATTTGCCAAGGTTTATAAAGTTTATGTTTTTAGTCGCATCAATAAGTTGCCAGAAAATTATACAACACGAAATATGGCTGCTGATGTAGCGGATGCAATGGATGCCTTAGGACTAAAAAGTTCTGCTGTTATGGGGATTTCCCAAGGCGGTATGATTGCTCAATGGCTAGCTGTAGATTTTCCAGAAAAAGTTGACAGATTGATTTTAGCTGTTACAACTCCAAAACTTGGTGATCTTGGTAGAGAGCGGATTAGTCGCTGGCTTGACCTTAGTCAAACAGGGACTTATAAAGAACTAATGTTTGATATTGCTAGTCACTCTTACACAACTAAATCCTTTGGAAGGTTTAAATACCTTTATCAAATAATGGGAATCTTTGGTCGCATTAAAGATAAACAACGTATTGCTATTCAGACTGTATCTTGTTTGAAACATGATAGCCTAACTGTTTTGGAAAAAATCAACTGTCCTACGCTAATCATTGGAGCGGAAAAAGATGATGTTCTAGGCATAGAAGCTTCGGTTGAATTGCATCAGCATGTTAAAAATAGCCAGCTCACTATTTTGCCAGAGTGCGGCCATGCACTTTATGAGCAGAATAAGGATTTCCAAAAGAGAGTTTTAGTATTTTTAGAAAGTTAATGAATGAACGGTATTATCAACTTAAAAAAAGAAGCGGGGATGACCTCGCATGATGCGGTTTTTAAGCTGCGTAAGATTTTGGGAACCAAAAAGATTGGTCATGGTGGGACCTTGGATCCGGATGTGGTGGGTGTTTTGCCGATTGCGGTTGGCAAGGCGACTCGCATGGTCGAATTTATGCAGGATGAGGGCAAGGTCTATGAGGGGGAGATTACTCTGGGCTATTCAACGACGACCGAGGATGCTAGTGGGGAAGTGGTCGCAGAGACCCTTGTTTTGTCGCCCTTGGATGAAAAGCTTGTCGATGAATCGATTGCAAGTCTGACTGGGTCTATTACTCAGATTCCGCCTATGTATTCGGCTGTTAAGGTCAATGGTCGCAAGCTCTATGAGTATGCGCGTGCTGGTCAGGAAGTAGAGCGTCCAGAACGCCTGGTAACCATTTATCAATTTGAGCGGACAAGTCCGATTTCTTATGAGGGTCATCTTGCACGCTTTACTTTTCGTGTAAAATGCAGTAAAGGGACTTACATCCGTACCTTATCAGTTGACTTGGGAGAGAAGCTTGGTTATGCGGCCCATATGTCCCATCTGACTCGAACCAGTGCTGCAGGTTTACAACTAGAAGATGCTCTTACCTTGGACGAAATTGCTGCAAAAGTGGAGACTGGTCAGTTGGACTTTCTCCATCCTCTAGAGATTGGAACGGGGGATCTTGTTAAAGTTACCCTAACTCCAGAACAAGCTACAGAAGTGCGCTTTGGTCGTTTTATTGAGCTTGATCAGTCAGATAAGGAATTAGCTGCCTTTGAAGGAGATACATTGCTAGCCATTCTAGAAAAACGAGACAATTTCTACAAACCAAGGAAGGTTTTGGGCTAGTCTAACTGGAGTGTGGGGATGGATTTGTTTCCCCTAGACTATCCAAATCAGACTATAAATTTTGCAAAAAATGTGATAGAATAGACCACGGATAAAAAAACGGAGGATAGCATGCAAAATAGACCAATCATTATCGGAGTGACAGGTGGTTCTGGTGGTGGTAAAACCAGTGTTTCTAGGGCCATTTTATCGCACTTTCCTGATGAAAAGATTTCCATGATTGAGCACGATTCATACTACAAGGATCAGTCTCACTTGACCTTTGAAGAGCGTGTCAAAACCAACTACGACCATCCATTTGCCTTTGATACAGACTTGATGATCGAGCAGATTAAGGAATTGTTGGCAGGACGTCCGGTGGACATTCCAACTTATGACTATACAGAGCATACGCGGAGTAGCAAGACCTATCGTCAGGAGCCTCAGGATGTCTTTATCGTTGAGGGGATTCTGGTCTTGGAGGACAAGCGTCTGCGCGATTTGATGGATATCAAGATTTTTGTGGATACAGATGATGATGTGCGTATTATTCGTCGTATCAAGCGTGATATGGAGGAGCGTGGCCGTAGTCTAGACAGCGTTATTGAGCAGTATTTGGGCGTGGTCAAACCCATGTACCACCAGTTTATCGAGCCGACCAAGCGTTATGCCGATATCGTCATTCCTGAGGGAGTCAGCAATACCGTTGCTATAGACCTTTTGACGACAAAAATTGCAAAGATTTTGGAAGAAGCACGAAACAGTAAATAATTAGATGAGGAGGCCTTGCCTCCTTTTTCTATTTTTCCTTTAGTTTCAGTAGGAAAAAGGTGATTTTTAAGCATGTTTTTGGTATAATAATACCCATGGAAAAGCAAGAAAATGAATAGTAGGTGGAGATGGAAAAGTATTTATCGGTAACAACTTTGACCAAGTATCTGAAAATGAAATTCGATAAAGACCCTTACTTGGAACGGGTCTATTTAACTGGTCAAGTTTCCAACTTTCGTAAACGACCTACTCACCAATATTTCTCCTTGAAAGATGACCATGCAGTTATTCAAGCAACCATCTGGTCAGGGATTTATCAAAAATTAGGTTTCGACCTGGAAGAAGGAATGAAGATCAATGTAATTGGGCGTGTGCAGGTCTATGAACCAAGCGGTAGCTACTCTATCATCATTGAAAAAGCTGAACCTGATGGGGTTGGGGCGCTAGCGATTCAGTTTGAACAACTTAAGAAAAAATTGACGGAAGAAGGTCTATTTCAAGAGAGATTCAAGCAACCTCTTCCCCAGTTTGCTAAGCGAATCGGTGTGGTAACCAGTCGCAGTGGAGCTGTTATTCGAGATATTATCACAACCGTCAGTAGACGTTTTCCTGGTGTCGATATCCTTCTCTATCCAACCAAGGTGCAAGGAGATGGAGCTGCTGAGGAAATAGCTCGGAATATTGCGCGTGCCAATCAACGTGAGGACCTAGATGTCCTCATCATTGGTCGTGGTGGGGGTTCCATCGAGGATCTCTGGGCTTTTAACGAAGAGATCGTGGTACGGGCTATTTTTGAATCTCGTTTGCCAGTTATTTCTAGTGTTGGGCATGAGACGGATGTGACCTTGGCAGACTTTGTGGCCGATCGTCGTGCTGCGACGCCAACAGCTGCGGCTGAATTGGCAACGCCTGTGACCAAGTTGGATCTTTTGACCCATTTGCAAAATCAGGAAAAACGGATGGCAACAGCAGTCCGAAATGTCCTATCTAAGAAACAAGAAGCTTTGAAAAAATGCAGTCAGTCAGTCATCTTTAGACAGCCAGAGCGCTTGTACGATGGATATTTGCAACGGTTGGATCAACTGCAACTGCGATTAAAACAAAGTTTGCGAACACGGATTTCTGATAGCAAACATTTAGTCCAAGCAAGGACACACCAATTGGTGCAATTATCACCTGTTCCCAAAATCCAACGCTATCAGGATCGGCTTGCTCAGTTGGACAAGCTCCTCCGTAGCCAAATAGCTCTGGTTTATGATGCCAAGGTTGCTGAGGTCAAGCGACTCTCGGAAGCTCTTCTGATGCTGGATACGAGCCGAATTGTGGCGCGTGGCTATGCTATTGTCAAAAAAGAAGAGTCCGTTGTGGATTCGGTTGAGAGTTTGAAGAAAAATGACCAAGTGACGCTTTTAATGCGAGATGGTCAAGTAGAATTAGAGGTTAAAGATGTCAAAACAAAAGAAATTTGAGGATAATCTAGCAGAACTTGAGTCCATTGTCCAAAGTTTAGAAAATGGCGAAATCGCTCTAGAAGATGCGATTGCGGCCTTTCAAAAGGGCATGGTTTTGTCAAAAGAGCTCCAAGCGACGCTGGACAAGGCTGAAAAGACCTTGGTCAAGGTCATGCAAGAAGACGGAACAGAAAGTGATTTTGAATGAAGAAGCAAGAAAAATTAGCTCTTGTTGAGTCGGCTTTGGAAAATTTTTATGGAGACCAGCAGTTTGCCTCTAGTTTGCGAGAGTCCGTTCTTTATTCCATTCATGCTGGTGGCAAGAGAATTCGGCCTTTTCTCTTGTTAGAAGTTCTGGAAGCCTTGCAAGTCGCTATTAGACCAGCGCATGCACAGGTAGCTGCGGCCTTGGAAATGATTCATACAGGGAGCTTGATTCACGATGATCTTCCTGCCATGGATGATGATGATTACCGTCGGGGACGCTTGACCAATCACAAGAAATTTGGCGAAGCAATGGCAATATTGGCAGGAGATGCCTTGTTCCTAGATCCCTATGCCTTGATCGCGCAGGCAGATTTGCCAAGTCGGATTAAGGTGAATTTGATTGCCAACTTATCCCTTGCTTCAGGTAGTCTAGGCATGGTGGCAGGTCAGGTTTTAGATATGGAAGGCGAACACCAGCATTTGTCTTTGGAAGAACTCCAGACCATTCATGCCAATAAAACTGGAAAATTACTAGCCTATCCTTTCCAAGCCGCCGCTATCATAGCTGAATTAGAACCAGAAATCCAAGTAAAACTGAAAACTGTGGGTGAATTGATTGGGCTTGCCTTTCAAGTTCGAGATGATGTACTGGATGTGACAGCTAGTTTTGAGGAAATCGGCAAGACACCGCAAAAGGATTTACAGGCAGAAAAGTCGACCTATCCAGCCTTGTTGGGCTTGGAAAAGGCCATTGCCTTTTGTAACCAAACTCTGAATCAAGCCGAGGCTAAATTAGAAGAAATTGCCCAGCAGGTTCCCTTTGAAACAGCACCGATTGTGAAAGTAGTAGAAAGTTTGAGAATCAATGGCTAAGGAAAGAGTGGATGTACTAGCTTATAAACAGGGCTTGTTTGAAACGCGAGAACAGGCTAAACGCGGTGTCATGGCTGGTCTAGTTGTAGCAGTCCTCAATGGGGAGCGTTTTGACAAGCCAGGAGAGAAAATCCCAGATGACACTGATCTAAAACTCAAGGGTGAAAAACTCAAGTATGTTAGCCGTGGTGGTTTGAAATTAGAAAAAGCCTTGCAGGTCTTTGGGTTGTCAGTTGATGGAGCGACCACGATTGATATCGGTGCTTCCACTGGAGGATTTACTGACGTCATGTTGCAAAATGGTGCTGAGTTAGTCTTTGCAGTCGATGTTGGTACCAATCAGTTGGCTTGGAAATTACGTCAAGACCCACGGGTTGTCAGCATGGAGCAGTTCAATTTCCGCTATGCTGAAAAGACTGATTTTGAGCAGGAACCGAGCTTTGCCAGTATTGATGTGAGTTTCATTTCCCTCAGTCTGATTTTACCTGCCTTGCACCGTGTCTTGGCTGATCAAGGTCAGGTCGTGGCTCTGGTTAAGCCCCAGTTTGAAGCAGGTCGTGAGCAGATTGGAAAGAATGGAATCATTCGCGATGCCAAGGTTCATCAACATGTCCTTGAATCTGTCACTGCTATGGCAGTTGAACAAGGTTTTTCAGTGTTTGGATTAGACTATTCACCAATCCAAGGTGGACATGGAAACATCGAATTTTTGGCATATTTGAAAAAGGAAGATGGAGCAAGTAACCAAGTTGCTCCTGAAATAGAAAAAGTTGTAGAGAGAGCACATAGAGAATTTAAAGATGAATAAAAAAGAGAGACTTGAAAAAATTAGAAGATTTGTTACAGATTATCAAATTGGGACTCAGGAAGAAATCGTTGAGCACTTAAAGGAAGCAGGTATTTCTGCTACGCAAGCCACTGTCTCAAGGGACATCAAGGAGCTTGGGATTGTTAAAATTCCTTTGAAGAACAACACCTATATCTATGAGTTGCCAAAATCAGTCGTCAAAAGTTTGCAGTTGGCTGAGGACAATATTGTGAGTTCTGAGTTAATGGGAAATATGATCAATCTTGCTGTCATTCCTGGAAATACTATTTTTGTGAAGAGTCAGTTGGTTGAAGCATTTTCTGAACAGATTTTTAGCTGTCTAGCTGATGATGATTCTATCTTAATTGTAGCTAGAACAGCAGAGGCAGCTGAGGAAATTGTTGAACAAGTCAAAAAATGGTAGGTCAGTATGTTACTTGAAATTTCGATAAAAAACTTTGCCATTATTGAGGCGATTTCACTCAATTTTGAAAAGGGTATGACTGTTTTGACCGGAGAAACGGGTGCTGGAAAGTCTATCATTATCGACGCTATGAATCTCATGTTGGGGGCTCGTGCAACGACAGATGTTATTCGTCACGGTGCGCCAAAGGCAGAGATTGAGGGACTTTTTTCGGTTGAAAATAGTCGCCTTTTACAGGAACTTTTTGATGAGCAAGGTTTAGAATTGGGGGATGAGATTATCATCCGTCGGGAGATTTTGCAAAATGGTCGTAGTGTTAGTCGCGTGAATGGTCAGATGGTCAATCTTTCTGTCTTGCGTTCTATTGGGCAACACCTTGTGGATATCCATGGTCAGCATGACCAAGAGGAGTTAATGCGTCCTCAACTGCACATCCAGATGTTGGATGAGTTTGGTGATGCTGCTTTCTTGGACTTGAAGGAGACCTATCAAACGAGCTTTGATGCCTATCGCAAAATGCGCAAGCAGGTTTTGGAAGTCAAGAAAAACCAACAGGAACACAAGGCTCGTATTGAGATGTTGGAATTTCAAATGGCAGAGATTGATGCAGCGAACTTGCAGGCTGGTGAAGACTTGGCTCTCAACCAAGAACGAGATAAGCTTCTCAATCATAAAAATATTGCGGATACGCTAACTAATGCCTATAGCATGTTGGACAATGAGGAATTCTCCAGTCTTGCTAATGTCCGTTCAGCCATGAATGACATGGAAAGTGTCGAAGAGTATGACCCTGAATACCGTGAAATTTCAAGTTCTCTGTCTGAGACCTACTATGTTTTAGAAGATATTACCAAGCGTTTGGAAGATATTATTGAGGACTTGGATTTTGATGGCAATCGTCTCATGCAGGTTGAAAATCGCCTAGATCTTCTGAATACGATTACACGCAAGTACGGTGGAACTGTGGACGATGTTTTGCTTTATTTTGCCAAGATTACGGAAGAGTACAATCTCTTGACTGGAAATAATCTTTCTTCCGAAGATATGGAAGCAGAACTCAAGAAATTGGAAGTTAATCTTGTTAATTTGGCAGGTCAGCTTGCATCTGCTCGCCATGATTTGGCCCAGCAGCTTGAGGCAGAGATTAAACAAGAACTGCAAGATCTCTATATGGAGAAGGCTCAATTTCAAGTTCGCTTTAGTAAGAGCAAGTTCAGCCGTGAAGGAAATGAAGCAGTTGAGTTTTACATTTCAACCAACCCTGGTGAAGACTTTAAACCTTTGGTCAAGGTGGCGTCTGGAGGAGAACTGTCTCGCCTCATGCTAGCTATTAAATCCGCCTTTTCTCGTAAAGAAGGCAAGACTAGTATTGTCTTTGATGAGGTGGATACGGGAGTTTCAGGTCGTGTGGCCCAAGCCATTGCGCAAAAGATTCATAAGATTGGTCAGCATGGTCAGGTTCTTGCTATTTCTCACCTTCCACAAGTGATTGCCATCGCGGATTATCAATTCTTTATTGAGAAGATTAGCGATGAGCACTCAACGGTGTCGACGGTTCGCCTTTTGACTTTAGAAGAGCGAGTAGAGGAAGTAGCTAAGATGTTGGCTGGGGAAAATGTAACCGAAGCTGCCCTTACCCAAGCCAGAGAATTATTGCAAACGAGGATGAAATAAATGACAGACTATTATGTAATTGGAGATGTTCACGGAAAGGCAGGTATGCTAGAAGATCTGCTCAAGACCTGGGATGGTCAAACTCAGTTGCTCTTTCTAGGGGATTTGATTGACCGAGGTGAAGACAGTCGCCGTGTTCTAGAGATGGTCAAAGACTTGGTCGACAATCAAGGAGCTATTTGTTTATCAGGTAACCATGAGTATATGTTTCTGACTTGGCTTGATGACCCAGAAGAAAGCTATGACCATTATCGTCGCAATGGTGGTGATACAACCATTAACTCAATTTTAGGTCGTCCCTTGGATGCACCAGTTGATGGCGTAGAAGATGCCAAGCGTGTTGCGACTGAAGCGGCAGACTTGGTCGAATTTATTCGTCAAATGCCATTTGTGGTAGAGACAGACAAATATATCTTTGTTCACGCAGGTATTGATTTGACCTTGGATGATTGGCATGAAACGACTGATTACAAGAAAGTCTGGCTCAGAAAGCCATTCCACGAAGCCGAAAATCATACTGGGAAAATCATTGTCTTTGGGCATACACCAGTTTATGGTTTGCTAAAGCAAGACCGAGGTACTGCTGAGCTTTGGATAACAGAGGATGGCAAGATTGGCATGGATGGAGGAGCTGTCTATGGTGGTGTCTTGCATGGGATTGTCTTTACTGACCAAGGAATGACAGAACACCACTTTATCGAGAATGATGGTTTTGTTGCCGAAGATTAGTACTCCTAGCAGGGTATGGTCTTGTCAAAATGTTAAAAACAATTTATAATTAATAGATACCCTGAAAGGAAGAGCATCATGAACTTAGAAGATTTGAAAAAACGACAGGAGAAAATCCGAAACTTCTCTATTATCGCCCATATTGACCACGGGAAATCAACGCTAGCAGACCGCATTTTGGAAAAGACGGAGACCGTTTCTAGTCGTGAAATGCAGGCCCAGCTTTTGGATAGTATGGATCTTGAACGTGAACGTGGGATTACCATTAAGTTGAATGCCATTGAGCTCAATTACACTGCAAAAGATGGCGAAACCTATATTTTCCACTTGATTGACACGCCAGGGCACGTGGACTTTACCTATGAAGTGTCGCGTTCTCTAGCTGCCTGTGAGGGAGCTATTTTGGTGGTCGATGCAGCCCAAGGGATTGAGGCGCAGACGCTTGCCAACGTTTATCTAGCCTTGGACAATGATTTGGAAATTCTGCCCGTCATTAACAAGATTGACCTACCAGCTGCGGATCCAGAGCGTGTGCGTATAGAGATTGAGGAAGTCATTGGACTAGATGCCAGTGAAGCAGTCTTAGCTTCTGCCAAAGCTGGTATTGGTATTGAAGAAATACTCGAACAAATCGTAGAGAAAGTGCCAGCTCCAACTGGTGATGTTTCAGCTCCATTAAAAGCCTTGATTTTCGACTCAGTTTATGATGCTTATCGTGGGGTTATCCTCCAAGTTCGTGTCATGGACGGAGTGGTTAAACCTGGCGATAAGATTCAGCTTATGAGCAATGGAAAGACCTTTGATGTGACGGAGGTCGGTATTTTCACGCCGAAAGCAGTTGGTCGTGATTTTCTTGCGACTGGTGACGTTGGTTATATTGCGGCTTCTATCAAAACGGTTCAAGATACCCGTGTGGGTGATACAGTGACCCTAGCAAGCAATCCTGCAGCAGAACCACTAGACGGCTACAAGCAGATGAATCCTATGGTCTTTGCAGGTCTTTATCCAATTGAGTCAAACAAGTACAATGACCTTCGTGAAGCCCTTGAAAAATTGCAGCTCAACGATGCTAGCTTGCAGTTTGAACCAGAAACATCTCAGGCGCTTGGATTTGGTTTCCGTTGTGGATTCCTTGGACTTCTCCATATGGATGTTATTCAAGAGCGTTTAGAACGTGAGTTCAATATTGACCTCATCATGACAGCTCCGTCTGTTATTTACAAGGTTAACCAAACTGACGGTGAATCTATGGATGTGTCTAACCCCTCTGAATTTCCAGATCCAACCAAGATTGCGACTATTGAAGAACCGTATGTCAAGGCGCAAATCATGGTACCGCAGGAGTTTGTCGGAGCAGTGATGGAACTGGCTCAGCGCAAGCGTGGGGATTTTGTGACCATGGACTATATTGATGATAATCGTGTCAATGTTATCTATCAAATTCCACTTGCTGAAATCGTCTTTGACTTTTTTGATAAGCTCAAGTCTTCGACACGTGGTTATGCAAGCTTTGACTACGAATTGTCAGAGTATCGCCCATCTAAACTGGTCAA
This sequence comes from Streptococcus sp. D7B5, assembly GCF_029691405.1. Taxonomy (NCBI): domain Bacteria; kingdom Bacillati; phylum Bacillota; class Bacilli; order Lactobacillales; family Streptococcaceae; genus Streptococcus; species Streptococcus sp. D7B5. Next base: position 607,163 of record NZ_CP121467.1, on the reverse strand, counting down.
AATGGATATTCTTCTCAATGGAGACAAGGTGGATGCCCTCAGCTTTATCGTTCACAAGGATTTTGCCTACGAACGTGGGAAACTCATCGTGGATAAGCTCAAGAAAATCATCCCTCGTCAACAATTTGAGGTGCCGATTCAAGCAGCTATTGGGCACAAAATCGTGGCTCGTACTGATATCAAGGCCCTTCGTAAGAACGTACTTGCCAAGTGTTACGGTGGTGACGTTTCTCGTAAACGCAAACTCCTTGAAAAACAAAAAGCTGGTAAGAAACGCATGAAAGCTATCGGATCAGTAGAAGTCCCACAAGAAGCCTTCCTTAGCGTCTTGAGCATGGATGAAGAATAGAAATAAAAAAACTCTTGAAGATTTTTCAAGAGTTTTTGCTTTAAATGAGAGTGATAAAATCGGAAGCTAACAGAATCGATTAGGTTAGAATTTGACAGAAGTCCTTATTTTTCTTATAATGCAGATGGAAAGGTGGTAGGATGAAAAAATTATTAATTTTAGGTACTGTAGTTACTGTTAGTGCTTTTTTAGCTTCATGCTCCAATAAATCGCAAACAGCAACCGAAGAAAGTTCGACTGCGGTTGTTAGTTCTTCAAGCAGTCAGGAAACGAGTAGCACTAGTTCTGCTGTTTCTGAAGCGAAAAAGGAAGAGACGCAAATCATCGGTTCGAATGAATATGGATTTGTCAAGGTACCCAAATCATGGGTTCGATTCCATGAAGTAGAAGGTGGAAATGATATACAGTATTGTGATGGAACAGATATCAACATTGTTACGCTGAATACCTTTAAGGCTGAGCAGTTTAATATCAGCCAAGAAGAATATGCTAAACTGGATGTTGTGACTGTCTCATCTAGTATTTTAACTTCCAAAGAACAAAGCTCTGATTTCAGTAAGGTCTGGGGTTCCAAATCGACCATTGGAGGTTATGAAGCCTATGTTGTCAATGCAATTGCTAAGTCAGGAAAATACCTCGTTACCTGGGTTTTCCGATCAAATGATGGTAAAATTCGCTATGTTTCACTTGAAGGGGATGGGGAAACTTTAAAAACAATCTTACCGATGGTTGAAAGTAGCTGGTCAATTACTAAATCTGAATAAATGAAAAAAAGAAGATCCTTGGTCTTCTTTTTATTTTTTTTACGAATAGATAGATGAGTAGAAAAAGAAATGGAGTTGTATATGAAGATCACAAACTATGAGATTTACAAATTGAGAAAAGCTGGGCTGACCAATCAACAAATTTTAACTGTTCTTGAATACGACGAGACTGTAGATCAGGAGCTCTTGCTAGGTGATATTGCAGAAATATCTGGATGTCGTAATCCTGCTGTCTTTATGGAACGCTATTTCCAGATAGATGATGCACAGTTGGAGAAGGAGTTTCAGAAATTTCCATCCTTCTCGATTCTTGATGACTGTTATCCTTGGGATCTGAGTGAGATTTATGATGCTCCAGCGCTCTTGTTTTATAAAGGAAATCTAGACTTATTGAAATTTCCAAAGGTTGCTGTTGTAGGGAGTCGTTCTTGTTCGAGCCAAGGAGCTAAGTCAGTCCAGAAAATTATCCAAGGTTTGGAAAACGAGTTAATTGTGGTCAGTGGTTTAGCCAAAGGGATTGATACGGCTGCCCATATGGCTGCACTCCAGAATGGAGGAAGAACGATTGCTGTCATTGGAACAGGATTGGATGTTTTTTATCCCCGATACAATAAACGTTTGCAGGAACACATTGGAAATCACCATTTGATACTTAGCGAATACGGACCAGGTGAGGAACCCTTGAAATTTCACTTTCCAGCTCGTAATCGCATCATTGCTGGACTGTGCCGTGGTGTGATTGTAGCAGAGGCAAGGATGCGTTCGGGTAGTCTTATTACTTGTGAGCGAGCTATGGAGGAAGGGCGTGATGTTTTTGCCATTCCAGGAAATATTTTAGATGGCCATTCAGATGGCTGTCACCACTTGATCCAAGAGGGAGCAAAGCTGATTAGCAGTGGTCAAGATGTGCTGGCTGAGTTTGAATTTTAAGGAGAAATTTGTTCACTCAGATAAACTTTTCTTCTATATATAGGACTTAGGTCTTGACAGCTATAGAAAAATGGTTTACACTTTATAAAGTTTATTACTTTGAAAAGGTGTGATAGTGTGGCTACGGCAACAAAGAAGAAAAAATCAACAGTTAAAAAAAATCTAGTCATCGTGGAGTCGCCTGCTAAGGCTAAAACGATTGAGAAATATCTAGGCAGAAATTATAAGGTTTTAGCCAGTGTCGGGCATATCCGTGATTTGAAGAAATCCAGTATGTCAGTCGACATTGAAAATAACTATGAACCGCAGTATATCAATATCCGAGGCAAAGGCCCTCTCATCAATGATCTGAAAAAAGAAGCCAAAAAGGCCAATAAAGTCTTTCTGGCGAGTGACCCGGACCGTGAAGGAGAAGCAATTTCTTGGCATTTGGCCCACATTCTCAACTTGGATGAGAATGATGCCAACCGTGTAGTCTTTAATGAAATCACCAAGGACGCAGTAAAAAATGCCTTTAAAGAACCTCGCAAGATTGACATGGACTTGGTCGACGCCCAACAAGCTCGTCGTGTCTTAGACCGCTTGGTAGGGTATTCGATTTCGCCTATTTTGTGGAAAAAGGTCAAGAAGGGCTTATCAGCAGGACGCGTGCAGTCTGTTGCCCTTAAACTCATCATTGACCGTGAAAATGAAATCAATGCCTTCCAACCAGAAGAATACTGGACAATTGATGGTGTCTTTAAGAAGGGAACCAAGCAATTTCAGGCTTCTTTCTATGGTATGAATGGCAAAAAGATGAAATTGACCACTAATGAAGAAGTCAAAGAAGTCCTGTCCCATTTGACTAGCAAAGATTTCACAGTAGACCAGGTAGATAAGAAAGAACGCAAACGTAATGCGCCCCTGCCTTATACGACTTCAACCATGCAAATGGATGCGGCTAACAAAATTAATTTCCGTACTCGAAAGACCATGATGGTGGCTCAACAGCTCTATGAAGGGATCAATATCGGATCAGGTGTGCAAGGTTTGATTACCTATATGCGTACAGACTCGACTCGTATCAGTCCTGTGGCTCAGAATGAAGCGGCAAGCTACATTAACGACCGTTTTGGTAGCAAGTATTCCAAGCATGGTAGCAAGGTCAAGAATGCCTCAGGTGCTCAAGATGCCCACGAAGCCATTCGTCCATCTAGCGTCTTTAACACACCAGAAAGCATCGCTAAGTACTTGGACAAAGACCAGCTTAAGCTCTATACCCTTATCTGGAACCGTTTTGTGGCTAGCCAGATGACAGCTGCTATCTTTGATACCATGGCTGTTAAGCTCTCTCAAAATGGGGTTCAGTTTGCGGCGAATGGAAGCCAAGTTAAGTTTGATGGGTATCTTGCTATTTATAATGACTCTGACAAGAACAAAATGTTGCCAGATATGGCTGTTGGAGATGTGGTCAAACAGGTCAATAGCAAGCCAGAACAACATTTCACCCAACCGCCAGCTCGCTATTCGGAAGCAACTCTTATCAAGACCTTGGAAGAAAATGGGGTTGGACGTCCGTCAACCTATGCTCCGACCATTGAAACTATCCAAAAACGTTACTACGTTCGTCTGGCTGCTAAACGTTTTGAACCGACAGAACTGGGAGAAATTGTCAATAAACTCATTGTTGAATATTTCCCAGATATCGTAAATGTGACCTTCACAGCTGAGATGGAAGGAAAACTGGATGATGTCGAGGTTGGAAAAGAGCAGTGGCAACGGGTCATTGACGCCTTTTACAAACCATTCTCTAAAGAAGTAGCCAAGGCAGAAGCTGAAATGGAAAAAATCCAGATCAAGGATGAGCCAGCTGGATTTGACTGTGAGGTTTGTGGCAGTCCGATGGTGATTAAGCTAGGACGTTTTGGTAAATTCTATGCTTGCAGCAACTTCCCAGACTGCCGTCACACACAAGCAATTGTCAAAGAGATTGGAGTCGAGTGTCCAAGCTGTCATCAAGGACAAATCATCGAACGCAAAACCAAGCGCAATCGTATCTTCTATGGTTGCAATCGCTATCCAGAATGTGAGTTTACTTCCTGGGACAAACCAATTGGCCGTGACTGTCCAAAATGCGGACACTTCCTAGTGGAGAAAAAAGTCCGTGGTGGTGGTAAGCAGGTTGTATGTAGTAATGGCGACTACGAAGAAGAGAAAATTAAATAAAATGCAGAGTCCTGAAAATAAATTTCAGGCTCTTTTTACTTGAAGCTTGACAAATTTCCTCACTTTGTGGGAAACTAGTAGAAGATTATTTCAATTAGGAGAAGACATGCGTATTATTTACCTAAGTATTGGTTTTATTTCTTTAGCCTTGGCTCTTGTTGGGGTTGTCTTGCCCCTCTTGCCAACAACACCCTTCCTTTTGCTATCAATTGCTTGCTTTTCCAAGTCTTCAAAGAGATTTGAAGACTGGCTTTATCATACAAAGCTTTATCAGACTTATGTAGCGGACTTTCGGGAAACCAAGTCAATCGCGCGTGAACGAAAGAAAAAAATTATCGTATCTATCTATATCTTGATGGGGATTTCTATTTATTTTGCCCCTCTTTTACCAGTCAAAATCGGTCTGGGAGCCCTGACTATCTTTATTACCTACTATCTCTTTAAAGTCATTCCTGACAAAGAATAGATAAAAATAGTAGTTATTTGCCTTGATAAAAATGAAAGCATATTTAAAATAATATGATATAATAAATTTAAAGAAAACATCAAGGAGAATCAAATGATTTACGAATTTTGTGCTGAAAATGTGACCTTGCTTGAAAAAGCGATGCAGGCTGGAGCTCGTCGAATCGAACTTTGTGACAATCTAGCAGTGGGTGGAACAACACCTAGCTATGGAGTGACCAAGGCGGCGGTTGAACTGGCAGCTAACTACGACACCACCATCATGACCATGATTCGTCCCCGTGGTGGCGACTTTGTCTATACTGATCTTGAAATAGCGATCATGCTAGAAGACATTCGTTTGACTACTCAGGCTGGAAGTCAAGGGGTTGTATTTGGGGCATTAACTGCTGATAAGAAGTTGGATAAGCCTAATCTTGAGAAGCTGATTACCGCATCTAAAGGAATGGAAATTGTCTTTCACATGGCCTTTGATGAATTAAGTGATGAAGACCAGTTGGAAGCCATTGACTGGCTCAGCCAAGCCGGAGTCACTCGTATCTTAACTCGTGCTGGAGTTTCTGAGGACTCGCTAGACAAACGTTTTGCTCACTATCACAGAATTTTGGAACATGCAAAAGGTAAAATTGAAATCTTACCAGGTGGAGGAATTGACTTGGACAACCGTCAAACCTTTATCGACCAACTTGGTGTGACTCAATTGCACGGTACCAAGGTTGTCTTTTAAAAAATAGAAAGGAACTGCTAGCTTTGGGTAGCAGTTTTCACTTATGTTTGAAATTTTTAAATCCTATCAGTTTAATCAAGAAAAAGTTCGTGCCTTCGGTTTTATAGAAAATGAGGGAGTCTGGTCCTACAGTTTCCAGATTTTGGATGGAGACTTTGTCATGATTGTGTCCATCACTACAGATAATGTGAGTTTTCAAGTTTTTGATCAGGAGACTGGTGACCTTTATCCTCAAGTCCATATGGAAAGCATGAGAGGGACTTTTGTTGGAAGTGTCCGTGAGGCTTGTTTGGAGATTCTCTATCAGATTCGGAAGGCTTGTTTTGATGTGCAGGATTTTATCTGTCCTCAGACTAAGCGCATCATGGCTCAAGTTCAGGAAAAGTATGGTAATCAGTTGGAGTATCTGTGGGAAAAATCGCCTGATACAGCTGTATTGCGCCATGAAGGCAATCAAAAGTGGTATGCTGTTTTAATGAGAATTCCTTGGGATAGGCTAGATAAGGGGAGAGAAGGGCTAGTCGAAGCAGTTAATATCAAACACGACCAAGTAGCTGACTTGCTTTCACAAAAGGGTATTTATCCAGCTTTTCATATGAATAAACGCTACTGGCTTAGTCTGGCGCTTGATGATAGTTTGCAAGATGAAGAAGTGATAGAACTCATCGAAAGAAGTTGGAACTTGACTGTGAAAAATTAAAGAAAGTTACTTGATTTTTCAAATACTTTCAATTAGCAAAATATTCTTTACTGAAGAAATTTTCAGAAAATAATGGATTTTTTCTTGACAAGTGTTTTTAGCTATGCTAAAATACTAAACAAGATATCAAACGAAGGAGAAAGTCAAACATGAAAACAGCTAAGTTTAATCAATTTGCTTTGTTGTTGAGGTACTCGGGCTAGTGCAAAAGCATTAGTCCTGTTTGGCTTACCAAGCGGGAGTAAATCAACATCTCGCTTGGGCTTCTAAGCGAGATGTTTTTTTAAAACCACATTTGGAAAAGGGGAAATCTTATGCGTAAAGTTGAATTTTTTGATACAAGCCTTCGTGATGGGGAACAAACACCTGGTGTTAACTTTTCAATAAAGGAAAAAGTTTCCATTGCAAGACAGCTAGAGAAATGGGGAATTTCTGTAATTGAAGCTGGTTTTCCGGCTGCTAGTCCAGATTCATTTATAGCCGTTCAAGAAATTGCTAGAGCCATGAAAAAAACAGCAGTGACAGGATTAGCTCGTTCTGTAAAATCTGATATTGATGCTTGTTATGAGGCGCTTAAGGATGCCAAGTATCCACAAATTCATGTCTTTATCGCTACCAGTCCGATTCACCGCAAGTATAAGCTCAATAAAAGCAAGGAAGAGATTTTAGAAGCTATCAAGGAACATGTTTCTTATGCTCGTTCTAAGTTTGAAATCGTCGAATTCTCTCCTGAAGATGCGACTAGAACAGAGTTGGATTTCCTCTTGCAAGTCGTTCAAACAGCGGTCGATGCAGGTGCATCTTATATCAATATCCCTGACACAGTTGGCTTTACGACTCCAGAAGAGTTTGCACGTATCTTTGATCACTTGACTGAAAATATTAAATCAAATCATAAAGTTGTCTTTGGTGTCCACTGTCACGATGATCTCGGTATGGCAACTGCAAATACTTTGATAGCAATTAAACACGGTGCTGGACGTGTCCAGGGAACTATTAATGGTATCGGTGAACGCGCAGGTAATGTTGCTCTTGAAGAAGTAGCTGTTGCTTTGAAGATTCGTGAGGATTTCTTCCAAGCAACTAGTGATATTGTTTTGGATGAAACAATGAATACGTCTGAAATGGTTTCTCGCTTCTCTGGTATTCCAGTTCCTAAAAACAAGGCTGTGGTTGGTGGTAATGCCTTCTCCCACGAGTCTGGTATTCACCAAGATGGAGTCCTTAAAAATCCTCTCACTTATGAGATTATCACACCTGAATTGGTCGGGGTTAAGAGTAATAGTCTTCCGCTTGGTAAATTGTCTGGTCGCCATGCCTTTGTTGAAAAACTAAGAGAACTGGCCCTAGATTATACAGAAGAGGATATCAAACCACTCTTTGCTAAGTTCAAGGCGTTGGCAGATAAGAAACAAGAAATCACAGATGCAGATATTCGAGCTCTGGTCGCTGGTACCATGGTTGAAAACCCAGAAGGCTTCCACTTTGATGATTTACAACTTCAAACTCATGCAGATAATGACATTGAAGCTCTCGTTAGCCTAGCAAATATGGATGGTGAGAAAGTCGAATTCAATGCAACAGGGCAAGGCTCTGTTGAAGCAATCTTTAACGCTATCGATAAGTTCTTTAACCAATCTGTCCGCTTGGTGTCCTATACTATTGACGCGGTAACAGATGGAATCGATGCCCAAGCTCGGGTTTTGGTCACTGTTGAAAACAGAGATACAGAAACTATCTTTAACGCAGCAGGTCTTGACTTCGATGTATTGAAGGCTTCGGCTATTGCCTATATCAATGCCAATACTTTTGTTCAAAAAGAGAATGCAGGTGAGATGGGGCATAGCGTTTCCTACCGAGACATGCCTAGTGTGTAAAGGAGAAGGCTATGACAAAGAAAATAGTAGCACTAGCAGGGGATGGAATCGGTCCAGAAATCATGGAAGCTGGTTTAACGGTTCTGGAAGCTCTAGCTTCAAAAACAGGCTTTGACTATGAAATAAATAGACGCCCCTTTGGAGGTGCAGGTATTGATGCTACAGGGCATCCCTTACCTGATGAAACCCTCAAGGCATGTAGAGAAGCAGATGCTATTCTCCTAGCGGCTATCGGTAGTCCCCAGTATGATGGAGCAGTGGTTCGCCCTGAACAAGGCTTGCTGGCTCTTCGTAAGGAACTCAATCTCTATGCCAATATTCGCCCTGTAAAAATCTTTGATAGTCTTAAGCATTTATCACCTCTCAAACCGGAACGAATTGCTGGTGTAGACTTTGTCGTGGTGCGTGAGTTGACAGGTGGTATCTACTTTGGGGATCATATCCTTGAAGAGCGAAAAGCGCGTGATATCAACGACTACAGCTACGAAGAAGTAGAGCGGATTATTCGCAAGGCATTTGAAATTGCAAGAAGTCGCAGAAAACTCGTTACCAGTATCGATAAGCAAAATGTTCTAGCGACATCAAAACTCTGGCGGATAGTAGCTGAGGAAGTTGCGCAGGATTTTCCAGATGTGACCTTGGAACACCAGTTGGTGGACTCAGCTGCCATGCTCATGATTACCAATCCTGCTAAGTTTGATGTCATCGTAACGGAGAATCTTTTCGGAGATATCTTATCTGATGAATCAAGCGTTCTATCTGGCACGCTTGGAGTCATGCCATCAGCTAGTCATTCTGAAAAAGGTCCAAGTCTTTATGAACCTATTCATGGTTCGGCACCTGATATTGCAGGTCAAGGAATTGCCAATCCTATTTCCATGATTTTATCTGTTGCTATGATGTTGAGAGATAGCTTTGGACGTTATGAGGATGCAGAGCGTATTGAGCGTGCTGTTGAAGCTAGTTTAGCGGCTGGCATTTTAACAAGAGATATTGGAGGACAGGCTTCGACCAAGGAAATGACAGAAGCCATCATTGAAAGATTATGAAGATAAATGAAGGAATCACGCTTGCCCTCTTGATTTGGAATTTGCTGATTTTCTTGATTTATGGCATTGACAAATCCAAGGCAAGAAGAGGTGCTTGGCGCGTCCCAGAGAAAATCTTACTCATTTTAGCCTTTACTTTTGGTGGTTTTGGTGCCTGGTTGGCAGGAATCATCTTTCACCACAAGACTAGAAAATGGTATTTTAAAACAGTTTGGTTTCTCGGGATGGTGACCACACTAGTAGCCTTATATTTTATTTGGAGGTAATGGATGGCAGGAAAATCGATTTTTGATAAATTATGGGACCGTCATGTCATCACAGGAGAAGAAGGGCAGCCCCAACTCATGTATGTGGACCAGCACTATATTCATGAAGTGACTAGTCCCCAAGCTTTTCAAGGATTACGAGATGCAGGCCGCAGATTGAGACGACCAGACTTGACATTTGGGACCTTTGACCACAATGTACCAACGGTCAACATCTATGATATTCGAGATGTCATTTCTAAGGCCCAAATTGATAAGCTTGCTGAAAATGTTGAGGAGTTTGGGATTGAACATGCTGCCCATGGTTCTGAAAAGCAGGGCATCGTTCACATGGTAGGTCCAGAGACAGGACGGACGCAACCAGGAAAATTCATCGTTTGTGGAGACAGTCATACAGCTACTCACGGAGCTTTCGGAGCTATCGCCTTTGGAATTGGGACCAGTGAGGTCGAGCATGTCTTTGCTACCCAGACCCTTTGGCAGGTCAAACCCAAGAAAATGCTGATAGAATTCACTGGTGTTCCTCAAAAAGGAGTTTATTCTAAGGATTACATTCTCGCCTTAATTGCCAAGTATGGCGTTGCTTGTGGTGTAGGATATGTGGTCGAATATCGTGGACAAGCGATTGATGCACTGACCATGGAAGAGAGAATGACTATCTGCAATATGTCCATCGAGTTTGGTTCTAAGATGGGAATTATGAATCCAGATCAGACCACCTATGACTATCTCAAGGGACGGGAATGTGTTCCAGAGGACTTTGAGGAGGCGGTTGCCGACTGGAAAAACCTAGTTAGCGATGAGGATGCTGTTTATGATAAAGTTATCCGGATGGATGTTTCAGACTTAGCTCCTATGGTAACCTGGGGAACCAATCCTGCTATGGGCGTCGACTTTGACAGTAGCTTCCCAGAAATTAAGGATATGAATGATGAACGAGCTTATCATTACATGAACTTGGAGCCTGGTCAAAAGCCAGCGGACATTGAACTAGGCTATATCTTTATCGGGTCTTGTACCAATGCTCGGCTCAGTGACTTACAGCTGGCTGCGCGATTTGTTAAAGGGAAGAAAATTGCTCCCAATCTAACAGCAATCGTAGTACCAGGCTCTCGTCCTGTGAAACGAGCTGCTGAGAAGTTGGGCTTGGATAAGGTTTTCTTAGATGCTGGCTTTGAATGGAGAGACCCTGGTTGCTCAATGTGCCTAGGGATGAATCCGGACAAAGTCCCTGATGGGGTCCATTGTGCCTCAACTAGTAACCGCAATTTTGAAGATAGACAGGGATTTGGTGCTAAGACCCATCTCTGCAGTCCAGCCATGGCAGCGGCAGCAGCTATCGCAGGGCGTTTCGTAGATGTTCGGCAAATGCCAGAGGCCCAGTAAGGAGAGGATATGGAGAAATTTACAGTTTATACGGGAACGACCGTTCCTCTCATGAACGATAACATAGACACCGACCAAATACTCCCCAAGCAGTTTCTCAAGTTAATTGATAAGAAAGGCTTTGGTAAGTATCTCATGTATGCTTGGCGTTATCTGGACGATAACTATACTGAGGATCCAGACTTTGTTTTTAACCGACCAGAATACCGTAAAGCCAGTATCCTCATCTCAGGGGATAACTTTGGGGCTGGTTCTTCGAGGGAACACGCAGCTTGGGCTCTAGCTGACTATGGTTTTAAGGTCGTGATTGCAGGATCTTTCGGGGACATTCATTACAATAATGAACTCAATAATGGCATGTTACCAATTGTTCAGCCTAGGGAGGTTAGAGAGAAACTAGCCCAACTCAAACCGACAGATCAGGTAACTGTGGACTTGGAACAACAAAAAATCATCTCACCAGTTGGAGAATTCACTTTCGAAATAGATAGCGAGTGGAAACACAAGCTTTTAAATGGTTTGGATGATATCGGAATTACTTTGCAGTATGAAGACTTGATTGCTACCTATGAAAAACAACGACCAGCCTACTGGCAGGATTAGAAAAATAGAAAAGGAAATATAGAACTATGACAAAACACATTCAATGGAACGGAACACTTTCTCAAGAAGGCTATGACATTTTAAAAGGTGAGGGCGGATGCATTGTATGCCCTACAAAAGTTGGTTACATTATCATGACGAGCGATAAGGCAGGTCTTGAACGCAAATTTGAAGCCAAAGAGCGTAACCGTAACAAACCAGGTGTTGTACTTTGTGGTAGCATGGACGAGCTACGCGCTTTAGCACAACTCAACCCAGAAATTGAAGCCTTCTACCAAAAACATTGGGACGAAGACATTCTCCTCGGTTGTATCCTTCCATGGAAACTAGAAGCCTTTGAGAAATTGAAAGCATACGGTGATGGTCGTGAAGAACTCATGACAGACGTTCGTGGTACTAGCTGTTTTGTCATCAAGTTTGGTAAAGCTGGTGAACAGTTGGCTGCTAAACTTTGGCAAGAAGGTAAAATGGTCTATGCCTCATCTGCAAACCCATCTGGAAAAGGAAATCGCGGTAAGGTGGAAGGTATCGGAGAACGGATCGAAGGAGCAGTGGACCTTGTCATCGAGGCAGATGACTATGTGGCTTCCATCCAACCGGACAAAACGATTGAAACGCGCTACGAGCAAGGTGTGATGGTTTCTATGGTCGATAAGGACGGAAAACTCATCCCAGAACAAGGAGGAGCCCGTTCAACTTCACCAGCACCAGTTGTGATCCGCAAAGGGCTTGACATTGATAAAATCATGATGCACCTGTCAGATACCTTTAACTCATGGGACTACCGTCAGGGTGAGTATTATTAAGATAAAAAAGAAGTCTAGTGTTAAGAGACATTGAAGCTCCTAACGCTGGGCTTTTTCTTTAGAAATTCTTTTCTTTTTTAAATAGATATGATATTCTAGGAGTGGACTGTGGTTAGAAGATAATTTAGCAAAAGTCAAATGAATTATCATTAAATATTGTGTTTTGAAATGGAAAAATTTTATGGAGAATATAGTGAACTTTTGGTTAATTGCGATTCCTACGCATAAAGGTATATGGGATGATTTTATAAAAAATAATAAACTTTCTATTGATTTTTCAAATTATAATATTTCAGATTTATTTAAATATAACAATTATCGGGAGCTTCCTGCTGGGGATAAACAAAAGAAGTTTATATGGCAATTTGCACATAAAATTAAAGTTGGCGATATTGTGATAGCTAAGAAAGGAATATCAAAATTTTATGGAATCGGAAAAGTAATTAAATCCTACTATTATGAATCATCAAAAGAAAAGTTCAACCATTCTATTGGTGTAGAATGGTTGAAAATTGGTGAATGGAACATGGGTAATAACACAAACAGACATACAGTGTATTGGGATAGAAATTCAGAACGTATCAATTTATATAAATCCATTCTAAATGGTACATACAGAAAAAATATAGAGAAAGTTGTTATGAATAAAAATATTAACGATTATTTAGATAAATTAAAAAAATCCAAAAACCTCATCCTCCGTGGTGCTCCTGGCACAGGAAAAACTTATCTTGCTAAAGAAGTTGCCAAAGAATTAACGAATGGCAACGAAGACCAAATCGACTTTGTACAATTTCACCCATCTTATGACTATACGGATTTTGTGGAGGGTTTAAGACCAGTATCAAATGGGGATGGAGCTATTGAGTTTAAATTGCAAGATGGTATTTTTAAGCAGTTTTGCCAGAAGGCTAAAGAAGCTCAGAAGACTGGAGGTCAAGATAATTTTGATGAAGCTTGGGCTAAGCTAACGGATGCTATCAATGAAAAGCAAGGACAATACTTCTTCCCTCGTAGTTCTGTTCCAGCTAGTTTAAATAGCCAAGGGAATGTGAAGTTTGATTCTCCTGTTGCTACCAAAGAAAAAGTGTATCTTTTGTACAAGGGTGAAGATACTAATTTAAAGTACGAAACTTATCAAAACATTGTTTTGGATCACATGAAAGAAAGTTATGGATTATGTGATTATGTATCTCCAACGATTGACACAGACAAGAAATTCGTCTTCATCATCGATGAAATCAACCGTGGGGAGATTTCTAAGATTTTTGGTGAACTCTTTTTCTCTATCGACCCTGGCTATCGTGGTGAAGAGGGATGTGTTTCTACTCAGTATGCTAATTTACATGAAACTGATGAGAAATTTTATATCCCTGAAAATGTCTATATTATCGGAACTATGAATGATATTGACCGTTCAGTGGACACCTTTGATTTTGCTATGCGTCGTCGTTTCCGTTTTGTTGAAGTTACTGCTGAAAGCCAACTATACATACTTGATGAAAAACTAGGTGAATATGCTGAAGAAGCTAAAACTCGACTAAGGAATTTGAATGTTGCTATCGAAAATGTTCAGGAGCTAAACAGTCATTATCATATCGGACCAAGTTATTTCCTTAAGTTGAAGGATGTGGATTTTGACTATGAGTTACTCTGGTCTGATTACCTCAAACCTCTATTGGAAGATTACTTACGTGGTTCTTATGAGGAGGCCGAAACTCTGGATACATTGAAAAAAGCATTTGATCTGACAAATAACGAGCAAACAAATCAGCAAGAGACTGGTGATAATGATGCGGATAACTGATAATCATTATAAAATTGCTAGAGAAGATTTTGTCGCAGAATTTCCCAAACTAAGTCAAGCCCTTCTTGATAGAACACTGGATAACCTTTCTATAGAGGACAGTATCTTTATTTTCCCAAATGATTTAAAGAATTCTTCTGACTTAGAAAGGGATCAAAAAATCTTTGAAACGTTCAATCAGGAAATTAAGACTGGGAATGTGATTGGTTTTCTGGGCTGTGGTCAGGAAAGATTAACGATTTCCTCTCGTTTTTCTGATGAATATAATGACCACTTTTTGCATTATCTTTTACAAAAGGTTCTCAATATCAATCTGACTAGTTTAGATGTCGGTCTATCTCCTGAAGATAAACTCTATCAACTCTTGGTTTACCTCTTTCCCAAGTATCTGCAAGCTGCTCTCAGAAAAGGTCTTTATAAGGAATACCAGCGATTTTTCCATAACGATAGTCATGTAAAGGGGGTACTAGATGTTGGAAATCATCTGAAAAAAAATCTCCCTTTTATGGGAAATATTGCCTATACTACTAGGGAATTTACCTATGATAATCCACTCATGCAGTTGATTCGGCATACGATTGAGTACATAAAGATTCAAAAAAGTTTTGGAGCACTACTCGATAGTAATCGTGAAAATATGGCAGAAATCGTGCGAGTAACCCAATCTTATAAACTCGCTGATCGTGCTAAGATTATCAGAATGAATAAAACGAAATCCATCCGACACGCATACTTCAGAGAGTACAGAAAGTTGCAAGAGCTTTGCCTGATGATTCTAAATAGAGAGAAGCATGGGTTAGGATATCAAGAGCAAAAAATCCATGGTATTCTCTTTGATGTTGCCTGGCTTTGGGAAGAGTATGTTCATACCTTGTTGCCAAAAGGTTTCATTCATCCACGAAATAAAGATAAGACGAACGGAATTTCAGTATTTTCTGTTGGGAAACGAAAGGTATATCCAGATTTTTATGACAGAGAACGAAAGATAGTTCTAGATGCAAAATATAAAAAACTGGAGTTCACTGAAAAAGGAATTAACCGCGAGGACTTGTTCCAGCTGATTTCCTATTCTTATATTTTAAAAGCTGAGAAAGCTGGACTGATTTTCCCTAGTATGGAGCAGTCAGTAAATAGTGAAATAGGAAAACTAGCTGGCTATGGAGTTCAATTGAAGAAGTGGTCTATCCAAATCCCTCAGAATGCCTCATCCTATAGTGCATTTTGTAAAATGATGGAAAACTCCGCAGAAATTTTTAAAGCGATTATTGATGAAGAAGTGGGGAGAAAATAATCTCTTCACTTTTTTGATATTTATATAAGCAATTCCCGAACAATATTCTTTTATAAATGAAACTATTTGACAAAAACTGTACTTTTGTTTATAATAAATTAAGGAAACGTTGCAAAAGGCGTAGGGATGCGCAAGCATAGGTAGGTCATTACAAAAGAAACGAGACATCGATATGTTAAATGAATTTCCAATTTTTGATTACGAAGATATTCAGTTGATCCCAAACAAATGTGTCATTAAAAGCCGTGCAGAAGCAGACACGAGTGTCACACTTGGAAATCACACTTTCAAACTACCTGTTGTTCCAGCCAATATGCAGACGATTTTGGATGAGAATGTTGCAGAGCAACTGGCTAAAGGCGGATACTTCTACATTATGCACCGTTTTGATGAAGCGGGGCGCATTCCTTTTATCAAACGCATGCACGACCAAGGCCTCATTGCTTCCATTTCTGTCGGTGTCAAGGATTACGAGTATGATTTTGTTAGCCAACTCAAGGCTGATGCTCCTGAGTATATCACGATTGATATTGCTCATGGTCATGCGGATAGCGTGATTTCTATGATTCAACACATCAAGAAAGAATTGCCAGATACTTTTGTCATTGCTGGCAATGTGGGGACACCAGAAGCTGTTCGTGAATTGGAAAATGCCGGTGCGGATGCTACTAAGGTTGGAATCGGTCCTGGTAAGGTTTGTATCACCAAAGTCAAGACTGGTTTTGGTACAGGTGGCTGGCAATTGGCTGCCCTACGTTGGTGTGCTAAGGCTGCGCGTAAACCAATCATTGCTGATGGTGGGATTCGTACTCATGGTGATATAGCCAAGTCTATCCGTTTCGGTGCCAGCATGGTCATGATCGGTTCCCTATTTGCAGGACATATCGAAAGCCCAGGGAAAACGATCGAAGTTGATGGGGAACAGTTCAAAGAATACTATGGTTCAGCTTCACAGTATCAAAAAGGCGCTTACAAAAATGTGGAAGGCAAACGCATCTTACTGCCTGCTAAAGGACATTTGCAAGACACCCTTACTGAGATGGAGCAGGACTTGCAAAGTGCTATTTCCTACGCAGGTGGACGCAAGGTTGCTGACCTCAAACACGTTGATTATGTTATCGTGAAAAACTCTATCTGGAATGGGGATGCATCCCACTAATGGATGGATAGTCCACCCATAAAAAACTTGTTATTAGAGCAAATTTCTGTTATAATAAGACAAGTTTCCACCCTTAGTGTAATGGATATCACGTAAGATTCCGGTTCTTGAGATGGGGGTTCGATTCCCTCAGGGTGGATGTAAATAGCCTAAGAAAGCCTTAAATAAGGCTTTTTTCTTTATACTGTCCCTAAAATTGAAAATTGTCTTCTAAAAAATGCTCAAATCCCCTCTAGTCCCGTTTTAAAGTGACTCAGGGGGCTTTTTTTGATATAATAAAAGGGACTGTTATCAGTTAGAAAGAGGTTGGTATGAAAGAATTACAAACTGTACTAAAGAAGCGTTTTGCAATCGAATTTGCAGATAAAAAGCTACTAGAAACTGCCTTTACTCATACGAGTTATGCTAATGAGCACCGCCTCTTAAAAATTTCACACAATGAGCGCTTGGAATTTTTAGGAGACGCTGTTCTGCAATTATTGATTTCAGAATATCTGTATAAAAAATATCCCAAGAAACCAGAGGGAGATTTGTCTAAACTCCGTGCTATGATTGTCCGTGAGGAGAGTTTGGCTGGTTTTGCGCGTGATTGCCAGTTTGATCAGTTTATCAAGCTAGGAAAAGGAGAAGAAAAGTCTGGTGGGCGCAACCGTGACACCATTCTTGGAGATGCCTTTGAAGCCTTTTTGGGAGCATTGCTTTTGGACAAGGATGTTGCTAGAGTAAAAGAGTTCATCTATCAGGTCATGATTCCCAAGGTTGAAGCAGGTGACTTTGAAATGATTAAGGATTACAAGACGCACCTTCAAGAGTTACTCCAGGTCAATGGAGATGTGGATATTCGCTACCAGGTGACCTCTGAAACGGGACCTGCTCATGATAAGGTTTTTGATGTAGAAGTTCTGGTTGAGGGCAAGAGTATCGGAAAAGGTCAAGGCCGTTCTAAAAAATTGGCAGAACAAGAGGCCGCCAAAAATGCAGTTGAGAAAGGGCTGGATTCATGTATTTAAAGGAGATTGAGATTCAGGGATTCAAGTCCTTTGCTGACAAGACCAAGGTCGTCTTTGACCAAGGTGTGACAGCTGTCGTTGGGCCCAATGGTTCTGGGAAATCAAACATCACAGAAAGTCTGCGATGGGCCTTGGGAGAGTCCAGTGTCAAGAGTCTTCGTGGTGGCAAGATGCCTGACGTTATCTTTGCTGGGACTGAAAGTCGTAAACCGCTCAATTATGCCTCTGTTATCGTGACCTTGGACAATGAAGATGGCTTTATCAAGGATGCGGGGCAAGTTATTAAGGTAGAACGCCATATCTATCGTAGTGGTGATAGCGAGTATCGGATTGATGGCAAAAAAGTTCGCTTGCGTGATGTGCACGACCTTTTCTTGGATACAGGTTTGGGACGGGATTCATTCTCTATCATTTCTCAAGGGAAGGTTGAGGAAATTTTTAACTCCAAGCCCGAAGAACGCCGAGCTATTTTTGAAGAAGCTGCTGGGGTTTTAAAATACAAGACTCGTCGAAAAGAAACAGAAAGCAAACTGCAACAAACTCAAGACAATCTCGACCGCTTAGAAGACATTATCTTCGAGTTGGATAATCAAATCAAGCCCCTTGCAAAACAAGCTGAAAATGCTCGTAAGTTTCTTAACTTGGATGGTCAACGCAAGGCGATTTACTTGGATGTACTGGTTGCTCAAATCAAGGAAAATAAGGCCGAACTAGAGCTGACAGAAGAAGAGCTAACGCAAGTTCAGGAACTCTTGACCAGTTATTACCAAAAACGTGAAGAGTTAGAATGGGAAAATCAAACTCTTAAAAAGAAACGCCAGGATCTCCAAGCTGAAATGGCCAAGGATCAAGGAAGTTTGATGGATTTGACCAGTCTAATCAGTGACTTAGAGCGAAAACTAGCCCTATCAAAACTGGAATCCGAGCAAGTTGCCCTTAATCAACAAGAAGCACAAGCCCGTTTGACGACTTTGGAAGATAAGAGACAGGCTCTAAGTAAGGAAAAGGCTGAAAAAGAAGGGAATTTGGAACAGTTAGAGGAAAGTCTAGCTGAAAACAACAAGGAACTCAATCGTTTAGAAGCGGAGTTGTTGGCATTTTCAGATGATCCTGACCAAATGATTGAGCTCTTGCGTGAACGTTTTGTGGCTCTTTTACAAGAAGAAGCGGATGTCTCAAACCAGTTGACCCGCATCGAGAATGAACTAGAGAACAGCCGTCAGTTATCTCAAAAACAAGCAGATCAACTTGAGAAACTGAAAGAACAACTGGCTACAGCTAAAGAGAAGGCCAGTCAACAACAGGCTGAGCTTGAAACTGCCAAGGAGAAAGTTCAGAAATTATTGGCTGACTACCAAGCTAGTGCCAAGGAACAAGAGGAGCAGAAAGTTTCTTACCAAGCCCAGCAGAGCCAACTCTTTGATTGTCTAGACAGTCTCAAAAACAAGCAGGCTAGAGCCCAGAGTTTGAAAAACATCCTAAGAAATCATAGTAATTTTTATGCGGGTGTTAAGAGTGTTCTTCAAGAAAAAGCCCGTCTTGGTGGGATCATTGGTGCAGTCAGTGAACATTTGACCTTTGATGTGCATTATCAAACTGCCCTAGAGATTGCGCTTGGAGCTAGCAGTCAGCATATCATCGTAGAAGATGAAAATGCGGCAACCAAGGCGATTGATTTCCTCAAACGTAACAGAGCTGGTCGTGCAACCTTTCTTCCACTGACGACTATCAAGGCTCGTACGATTTCTAGTCAGAATCAAGATGCTATCGCAGCAAGTCCAGGCTTCCTTGGTATGGCTGATGAGTTGGTGTCGTTTGACAAGAGATTAGAAGCCATTTTTAAGAATTTGCTAGCTACGACGGCTATCTTTGACACCGTAGAACATGCGCGTACGGCAGCTCGCCAAGTTCGTTATCAGGTTCGCATGGTGACGCTTGATGGTACCGAATTGCGTACAGGTGGTTCCTACGCGGGTGGTGCTAATCGTCAAAACAATAGTATTTTCATCAAGCCAGAGCTGGAGCAATTACAAAAAGAAATTGCTGAAGAAGAAGCTAGTTTGCGATCAGAAGAAGAAAGTTTGAAGATATTGCAAGATGAGATGGCGGTATTGGCAGAAAGATTAGAAGCCATCAAATCTCAGGGTGAGCAAGCTCGTATTCAGGAGCAAGGTTTGTACCTCGCTTATCAACAAACCAATCAGCAGGTCGAAGAACTGGAAACGCTTTGGAAACTTCAAGAAGAGGAATTAAATCGCCTATCTGAAGGAGATTGGCAAGCGGACAAGGAAAAATGCCAAGAGCGCCTTGCAACTATCGCCAGTGAAAAGCAAAATCTGGAAGCTGAGATTGAAGAGATTAAGTCTAACAAAAACGCTATTCAAGAACGTTATCAAAACTTGCAGGAACAAGTAGCGCAAGCACGCTTGCTTAAGTCAGAACTGCAAGGACAAAAGCGGTATGAAGTGACTGATATTGAACGACTAAGTAAGGAATTGGATAATCTGGATCTCGAACAAGAGGAAATTCAGCGCCTTCTCCAAGAAAAGGTTGATAATCTTGAGAAAGTGGATACGGATTTGCTAAGTCAGCAGGTGGAAGAGGCCAAAACTCAGAAAGCCAATCTTCAACAAGGTCTGATTCGCAAGCAGTTTGAATTGGATGATATCGAGGGTCAACTGGATGATATTGCCAGCCATTTGGATCAGGCTCGCCAGCAGAACGAAGAGTGGATTCGCAAACAAACACGTGCTGAAGCCAAGAAAGAAAAGGTCAGCGAACGCTTGCGCTATCTACAAGCTCAATTAACTGACCAGTACCAGATCAGCTACACTGAGGCTCTAGAAAAAGCGCATGAGTTGGAAGACCTCAATCTGGCAGAGCAAGAGGTTAAGGATCTTGAGAAGGCTATTCGCTCACTCGGTCCAGTCAATTTGGATGCTATTGAACAGTACGAAGAAGTCCACAATCGTTTGGATTTCCTAAATAGCCAACGAGATGATATTTTGTCTGCGAAAAACTTGCTTCTTGAGACCATCACAGAGATGAATGATGAGGTTAAGGAACGCTTTAAATCAACCTTTGAGGCTATTCGTGAGTCCTTTAAAGTGACCTTTAAACAGATGTTTGGCGGTGGTCAGGCAGACTTGATATTGACTGAGGGTGATCTTTTAACAGCTGGTGTGGAGATTTCTGTTCAACCACCAGGTAAGAAAATCCAATCTCTCAACCTTATGAGTGGTGGGGAAAAAGCCCTATCAGCTCTGGCTCTGCTCTTCTCAATCATCCGAGTTAAGACCATTCCTTTCGTCATCTTGGACGAGGTAGAAGCGGCGCTGGACGAAGCCAATGTTAAACGTTTTGGGGATTACCTCAACCGCTTTGATAAGGATAGTCAGTTTATCGTCGTGACCCACCGTAAGGGAACGATGGCGGCAGCGGATTCTATCTATGGAGTTACCATGCAAGAATCAGGTGTGTCTAAGATTGTTTCGGTTAAGTTAAAAGATTTAGAAGAAACAGTAGACTAGTTACTAAATGATAGCATCTCTTAGGAGGTGCTATTTTTAAAACTAAAGTGCTACATTTTCTCTTAAGGTCAGTTCAGGCGCAAAAAACGACATTTGGGATTTCCTCTTAGCGAAAAGACTTTCTCTATGATATAATAGTTTCATGATTACAACAGTACCTATTAAGAACGAAAAAGATATTGCAGTACCAGGTAATACAGTCCTTGTACTAGGTTATTTTGATGGCATCCACAAGGGGCATCAGAAACTCTTTGAAGTGGCCAGTAAGGCTTCAATGAAGGACTATCTGCCAGTTGTCGTGATGACCTTTACAGAGTCGCCAAAACTTGCCTTACAACCTTACCAACCTGAACTCATGCTTCACATCGTCAATCATGAGGAACGAGAGCACAAGATGAAGTGGCACGGAGTAGAGGCTCTTTTCCTACTTGACTTTAGTAGCAAATTTGCTAGTCTAACGGGTCAAGAATTCTTTGATACCTATGTTCGAGCTTTAAAACCAGCGATTATTGTAGCAGGATTTGACTATACCTTTGGCTCAGATAAGAAAACTGCGGATGACCTGAAGGACTATTTTGATGGAGAGATCATCATTGTTCCTCCAGTTGAGGATGAAAAGGGCAAGATTAGTTCTACACGGATTCGTCAGGCAATTCTTGATGGAGATGTAAAGGAAGTCAAGCATCTGCTCGGCACTCCGCTCCCATCTCGTGGAATGGTCGTTCATGGAAATGCTCGTGGGCGGACTATTGGTTATCCAACAGCCAATCTGGTCCTAAGAGACCGAACTTACATGCCAGCGGACGGTGTTTACGTAGTCGATATCGAAGTGCAACGTCAGAGATATCGTGGCATGGCAAGTGTTGGGAAAAATGTTACTTTCGATGGAGAAGAACCACGTTTTGAAGTCAATATTTTCGACTTTTCAGACGATATTTACGGTGAGACAGTCATGGTCTACTGGCTGGACCGTGTTCGCGATATGGTCAAATTTGACTCCATAGAAGAACTCGTAGACCAACTCCAGAAAGACGAAGAGATTGCTCGGAACTGGAAGGATGGAGAGTAGAAGAGTTAAAAAAGTGAACCATATTATGGGTTTGCTTTTTTATTTTTGAAAGAAATTTTTATAGAGAGAAACATAATTGAAGCTTGATTGAAAATCTGTTAAAATAGTGATATTCATAACTTTAAAAATCAAAGAAAAGAGACTAATATGATTACAGGCGAATTCAATATTCCAAGTGGTGAAATTATCTTTACTCCTGAAGAATTGGATCATCAGGTCTCTTATGTATCTGATGATGCCTTTAACTTGAAATTGGATACAATTTTTGATGAATACGACGATGTTTTCAAAGCTTTGTTGGAAAGATGACAGTCTATTTAACAGAAAAGCAAATTGAAAAAAATGATAAGCTATTCTAAATGGGTTTCTGAACATTCTGTCAGAGAAAAGAACAAAAAGTAAGCTAGTTTGTTAGATTGAAATGAGTATAAGAAAAAAATGAAGAGACAATATTGGAATTCTGTAATACAGAAATTCTGATATTGTCTCTTTTTATTGAAACACGCGATAGACATAAGGATTTTCTGGTTTGTCTACTTTTGTGAAACTCTCAACCTCTAGTGTTGGGAGTTTTTGTTTGAGCTCTTTATGGTAGTGGAGAGTCAGGGTTCCGCTAGCGGTGATCCAAGTATTGTCAGGATACTGGCGTGAGTTCCCCTTTGTCAAGAGTCCATATACACCAGAATCGGCGATACAGTGGATGATTCCAAAGCGAAAGAGGAACTGGCTATCTGGATGGCTAGGATCGTTATAGACAAAGCCTGTAAATTCGATTTTCTTTCCTTCAAACTCTTGAGGGTAGTCATAGAGAACTTCCATGACCTCCATATAGTTTTCATCAGTGATTTGAATGGTTGGTTGGGTGAGGTATTTGTCAGCTGTAGACCTCATTTCCTTTTCATAAGCAGATTTGGAAAAATAGGTGCTGGTATCGGGTTTGAGGTATTGACTGGATGTTCCTTCGCTTGCCTGAATAGCAGTATCGATTCCCTCAGCAAGTGGGAAATGGTATCCCTTAGCAGACACGGTTCTCGAGTCCAAACTTACTGTCGGAAAGGCAACCCCAATCAACAGAGGTAGTGACAGTAACAGGAGGCTGATTCGTCTAGCTCGACGACTTTCTAAATGGCTGCGAGAGTTGATTTTCTTGATCCAGATATAGAATTGGACCAGAGCCAATAGAAGAGAAAGGAGCATGGAAATATAGACTAGATAGGAATAGTGGAGGTTAATGTAGTGACTGAGCTTGCCAGAAAGCTGCAGATACAGAGTTAGGGCAAAATAACCCAGTAAAATGAAAAATCGCATCATAGCAACACTCCAAACATGTAAGAATAAAGCAAGACAAGCACTGTCACAATACCCATAAATTGCCAGATGAAGCGCACTTTGAGATAGTGTTTCATCATGAGGAGATTTTTGATATCAAGCATGGGGCCTATGATCAGAAAGGCAAGGACTGGCGCTAGGCCGAAGCTCGAGAGGAGAGAAGCTCCGATAAAGGCGTCCGCCTCGCTACAAAGAGAGAGGAGAAAGGCTAGAAACATGAGCAAGAGAATCGCAAGGACTGGACTTGCACTGATAGAGGTCAAGATCCGAGTCGGGACATAGACCTGCACGATAGCCGCAAAGAGACAGCCAAAGACCAAGTAACGCCCCATATCGAAAAACTCATCAATAGCTTGTATAAAGATCTGAAACACTTTTCTAGCGGGACCCAAGTGTGAAAAGTCATGTTCATGGCAAGCGATAGGATTCTCTTTTTGAATGGGTTCCTTCCAGAAAAATCCTAGGAAAATCCCCAGAATCAAAGCAATCACAATAGCTCCCAGAGCTCGCAAGAAGGCAAGTTTTATTGAATTGCCAAAGGCAGAATATGTGGCGAAAAGAACGATAGGATTGATGATGGGAGCAGTCACCAGAAAAGGAACCGCTGTGTAGCTGGGCACTTTCTTTTCCAGAAAACGATTGATAATCGGAACGATACCACATTCGCAAGAAGGAAAGAGAAAGCCAATGAAGGTACCAAAAAAGATCCTCCCCCAACGATTGCGAGGGAGAAACTCATAAACTTTATCAGGTGTGATATAGACCTCAATCAATCCCGAAATGAGACTCCCAATCAAGACAAAAGGAAGGGCTTCAATCATGATGGAGAGAAAAATAGCTCCCGCTTGTAATACACTAGGAGGAAGAGATTGGAAAATCGTCATCTATTTTTTCTTCTCAACTTTTTCTTTTTTATCTTTGTCATCTGGAAAAGTGACTTGTGTTAAGTCAGGAAGTTTTGCGAATTCTTCAAACATCTTGTCCAAGTCATCCGTTTTTGTAAATTTAACAGCCATGGGCCTACCTCTTTTCTACATTCTACCTCTATTATACTATTATTTTGTGGAAAAGGGATTATTTTGATAATCAAAGAGGTAAAAAAGGGTAGGGCGAAACAAGGGCTGTTCCTTATGGTATAATAGGTATATGGATAAAAAATATGAAAAAATCTCCCAAGATTTGGGTGTAACCTTAAAGCAAATCGATACCGTTCTAAGTTTGACCGCTGAAGGAGCGACAATTCCCTTTATCGCCCGTTATCGCAAGGACATGACTGGTAGTCTGGATGAGGTAGCGATTAAGGCCATTATTGATCTGGATAAAAGTCTGACAAATCTCAACGATCGTAAAGAAGCTGTCTTAGCTAAGATTCAAGAACAAGGCAAACTAACCAAGGAATTGGAAGCAGCTATTTTGGCAGCTGAAAAATTAGCAGACGTAGAAGAACTCTACCTTCCTTATAAGGAGAAACGTCGTACCAAGGCAACCATTGCCCGTGAAGCTGGACTCTTTCCTCTTGCTCGCTTGATTTTGCAGGATGTAGCTGACTTGGAGAAAGAAGCTGAGAAGTTTGTCTGTGAAGGATTTGCGACTGGTCAAGAAGCCTTGGCTGGTGCGGTTGATATCTTGGTCGAAGCCTTATCCGAAGATGTCAATCTACGTGCTATGACCTATCAGGAAGTGTTGAGACACTCTAAAATCACTTCGCAAGTCAAGGGTGAAAATCTCGATGAAAAACAAGTTTTTCAGATTTATTATGATTTTTCAGAGACAGTTGGCAACATGCAGGGCTATCGTACCTTGGCTCTCAACCGTGGGGAAAAATTAGGTATTTTGAAGGTTGGCTTTGAACATGCGACGGACCGTATCTTATCTTTCTTTGGTGCTCGTTTTAAAGTCAAAAATGCCTATATAGATGAAGTTGTCCAACAGTCAGTTAAGAAAAAGGTATTGCCTGCTATTGAGCGACGCATTCGGACAGAGTTGACTGAGAAAGCGGAAGAAGGGGCTATCCAACTCTTTTCTGACAATCTGCGCAATCTCCTCTTGGTTGCTCCGCTGAAAGGGCGCGTGGTTCTAGGATTTGACCCAGCCTTTCGTACAGGTGCCAAGCTAGCTGTCGTTGATGCAACAGGGAAAATGCTGACGACTCAAGTCATTTATCCAGTAAAACCAGCCTCCGATCGTCAAATCGAAGAAGCCAAGCGAGACTTAGCCGACTTGATCGGTCAGTATGGCGTGGAAATTATTGCCATCGGAAATGGAACGGCCAGTCGTGAAAGTGAAGCCTTTGTGGCGGAAGTTCTGAAAGATTTTCCAGAAGTCAGCTATGTTATCGTCAATGAAAGTGGCGCTTCTGTCTATTCTGCTAGTGAACTAGCTCGTCAGGAGTTTCCAGACTTGACCGTTGAAAAACGCTCTGCTATCTCGATCGCTCGACGTTTGCAAGATCCCCTTGCTGAATTGGTCAAAATTGATCCCAAGTCAATCGGTGTCGGTCAATACCAGCACGATGTCAGTCAGAAGAAACTGTCTGAGAGTCTGGACTTTGTCGTAGATACGGTGGTTAACCAAGTCGGTGTCAATGTCAATACAGCCAGCCCAGCTCTTCTTTCCCACGTAGCTGGACTCAATAAAACCATTTCTGAAAATATCGTCAAATACCGTGAGGAAGAAGGAAAAATCACTTCACGTTCTCAAATCAAGAAGGTTCCTCGTCTAGGTGCCAAAGCCTTTGAGCAAGCTGCAGGTTTCCTCCGTATTCCTGAAAGTAGCAATATCCTTGATAATACAGGAGTTCATCCAGAGAACTATGCTGCGGTTAAGGAGCTTTTCAAACGCTTGGATATCAAGGAGTTGAATGAAGAAGCACAAAATAAGCTTAAGTCCCTTTCAGTTAAGGAGATGGCGCAAGAACTAGATCTTGGCCCAGAAACCCTTAAAGATATTATTGCCGACCTTCTCAAACCAGGTCGAGATTTCCGTGATTCTTTTGATGCACCTGTACTCCGTCAAGATGTCTTGGATATCAAGGATTTAAAAGTCGGCCAGAAACTGGAAGGTGTGGTGCGGAATGTCGTTGACTTCGGTGCCTTCGTTGATATCGGGATTCACGAGGACGGCTTGATTCATATTTCCCATATGAGTCGTAAATTTATCAAACATCCCAGCCAAGTGGTGTCAGTTGGAGATTTGGTAACGGTTTGGGTTAAAAAAATCGATACTGAACGTGAAAAAGTTAATCTGTCGCTCTTAGCTCCAAATGAAACTGACTGAGTACGTTCAGTTTGTTTCCCTCGAAGACTTTGGTAGACCTTTTACCCACCAAGTCCAGTGGAATTCTCGTCTGCGAACGACAGGTGGACGATTTTTCCCCAAGGATGGGCACTTGGACTTTAATCCCAAGGTTTATCAGGAACTAGGTTTGGAAGTCTTTCGCAAAATCGTACGCCATGAACTCTGTCACTATCACCTTTATTTTCAGAAAAAGGGTTATCGACATAAGGACCGAGATTTTAAGAAACTTTTGAAGGAAGTTGATGGGCTACGCTTTGTCCCACCTTTGAGAGCCCAAAGTAGTTACCTAGTCTATCAGTGTCAATCCTGCCAGCAAACTTATCAGCGCAAGCGTAGGATTGATACCAAGCGCTATCGTTGTGGCGTCTGCCGTGGCAAACTCGTCATCTTAAATCGGCCTAAGGACTGATGTTTGTGAACCTGTTTCATGCTATACTACTTGTAAGAATACCGAAAGAGGAAACAATCATGAATACAAAATTTTATAAAATGAGACGAAATCGTATGGTGTCAGGAGTTTTAGCTGGGCTATCAGACAAGTGGAATTTTGATGTAACCCTAGTCCGCTTTCTCTTCGCCATTTTTACCGTAGCAAATTTTGGAATTGGTGTGATAATCTACATCATCCTTGCCTCTATCCTGCCAACTAAGGAAGAAATCGATGCCGAAATGTACGGAACAGGACCACGCAAACGTAAGGAAGCCCAAGCCATTGAAGACAATGATGGCTGGTTTTGGTGAGTCAGTTTTGAAAATAGTTTATAGACATTTTCCTTATTTCTCAAAGTCATCAGAAAAAGAAGTGAACCTTTACCCTTGCATTAGCAAGGGTTTTCTTCTTGCCTTTCTTTTATGGTAAAATGTTGATAGCGAAATTGCTTGATATTCTTCAATCTTACAAAAATGTAAGATTAAAGTCTCTTTTGTAAGGTTAGGTTATGGCAGGCTGTCTTTTTTTGCGATAAACTAGACTCATAAAGAACAAAGGAGTAAAACCATGAAAAGAATTTTACAAAAGAAAAGAAGAAAACCAAGTCAAAAAGATATCGAGCGTGTTCAACTCGGATGCGCTATGATGCAAGCACAGTTTCAAATGATGGGATATTAAGAAGGAGAAAATCATGACACTTTTAGATGTAAAACACGTTCAAAAAATCTATAAAACACGTTTCCAAGGCAACCAAGTTGAGGCCCTCAAAGATATTCACTTTACCGTAGAGAAGGGTGACTATGTTGCCATCATGGGTGAGTCTGGTTCAGGAAAGTCAACCCTGCTCAACATCCTAGCTATGCTGGATAAACCGACTCGCGGGCAGGTTTACCTGAATGGAACCGACACAGCCACTATTAAGAATTCACAGGCTTCGAGTTTCCGTCGTGAGAAGTTGGGATTTGTCTTCCAAGACTTTAACCTGTTAGATACCCTGTCTGTTAAGGACAATATCTTGCTTCCGCTAGTTTTATCTCGAAAACCCATTACGGAGATGATGAAAAAATTGGTAGTAACCGCTGAAAATTTGGGTATCAACCAATTGCAAGAGAAGTACCCTTTCGAGATCTCTGGTGGTCAAAAACAGCGGGTAGCAGTAGCACGCGCCATCATCACAGAACCTGAAATTCTCCTTGCGGATGAGCCAACAGGAGCCCTTGATTCCAAGTCATCTGCAGCCTTACTCGATGTATTTGATGAAATCAATGAACGCGGTCAAACTATTCTCATGGTAACCCACTCAACGGCAGCAGCCAGCAGGGCCAAGCGCGTTCTCTTTATCAAAGACGGCATTCTTTACAACCAAATCTACCGTGGAGATAAGACAGAGCGTCAGATGTTCCAAGAAATCTCTGATACTTTGACTGTTATGGCAAGCGAGGTGAATTAGTATGTTTCGATTGACCAATAAGTTAGCGGTTTCGAACTTAATCAAAAACCGCAAACTCTACTATCCCTTTGCTTTAGCTGTTCTCTTGGCTGTGACCATCAGCTATCTATTTTATTCATTAACTTTTAATCCTAAAATGGTAGAAATGCGTGGTGGATCTTCTATTCAATTTACCCTACAACTAGGTCTTATCGTAGTGACACTTGCCTCTGCCATTATCGTGCTTTATGCCAATAGTTTTGTCATGAAGAACCGCTCCAAGGAGCTGGGTGTATATGGTATGCTGGGGCTTGAAAAGCGCCATTTGATCAGTATGGTTTTTAAGGAGCTTCTTATTTTTGGTTCCTTAACCTTGACAGCTGGTCTCGGTCTAGGAGCTCTCTTTGATAAGCTAATCTTTGCCCTTCTTCTGAAGTTGATGAAAATGAAAGTAGAGCTCGTTTCGACTTTCCAACCAATTGTCTTTATCCTAGTTCTCATCGTCTTTGGAGTTATCTTCCTAGGTCTAATTTTTATCAATGCCTTTCGCATCGCACGCATGAATGCCCTTCAGCTCTCTCGTGAAAAAGCCAGTGGTGAGAAAAAAGGACGTTTCTTAGGTGTCCAAACCATTCTAGGTCTGATTAGTTTGGGAGCAGGTTACTACCTAGCAGTAACAGTCGAAAACCCACTTTCTGCTGTTCTGATTTTCTTTGTGGCAGTCTTACTGGTAATCTTTGGTACCTATCTCTTGTTCAATGCAGGGATTACAGTATTCCTACAAATCTTGAAGAAAAACAAGCGTTACTATTACCAACCCAACAACATGATTTCCGTATCCAACCTCATCTTCCGTATGAAGAAAAATGCGGTGGGTCTTGCAACGATTGCTATTCTCTCAACCATGGTCTTGGTAACCATGTCAGCAGCAACCAGTATCTTTAAGGGCTCTGAAACTTTCAAGAAATTCATGAATCCACATGATTTTGGAATTACAGGGCGAAATGTTGAAAAAGAAGATTTAGATAAACTTTTGAGTCAGTTTGCTAGTGATAAGGGATTAACGGTTACAAAGAAAGAAGTCCTTACATACAGTAACTTTGGTGTAGCAAACCAAGAAGGTACGAAATTAACAATTTTTGAGAAAGGTCAAAATCGTGTCCAACCTAAAACCATTTTCATGGTCTTTGACCAAAAAGACTATGAAAACATGACTGGTAAAAAACTCTCCCTTTCAGGCAATGAAGTTGGGTTGTTTACCAAGAATAAGGAACTTCAAGGACAGAAAGAACTCACTTTAAATAATCAGACCTACACAGTTAAAGAAGAAATTAAAACTGATTTCATTCTGGGACATGTGCCAAATCAGTATAACATTCTCACATCTGACTACAATTATCTTGTTGTTCCTAATCTGCAGGCCTTTATTGATCAATATCCGGATTCCTCTCTCTTCGATCAACTTTATGCTGGTATGAATGTAACAGCTAGTGAGGAAGAACAGATCAAACTTGCTGACGACTTTACAAAATCACTTGATAACTTCAATAGAGAATTAAGTAAAGAAGGAAGTTATGTTTACGGAAGCAATCTGGCTGATAGCAGTGCACAGATGAGTGCTTTCTTTGGTGGGGTCTTCTTTATTGGTGTTTTCCTCTCCATTATCTTTATGGTCGGAACTATTCTGGTCATCTACTACAAACAAATCTCTGAGGGCTATGAAGACCGTGAACGTTTTATCATTTTGCAAAAGGTTGGACTCGATCAAAAACAAATCAAGCAAACCATCAACAAACAGGTCCTAACTGTTTTCTTCCTTCCATTGCTCTTTGCCTTCCTACACCTTGCCTTTGCCTATCATATGCTTAGCCTCATCCTAAAAGTCATTGGGGTCCTAGATGCGACCATGATGTTGACCGTCACATTGTCCATCTGTGCTATCTTCCTCATCGTCTATGTCTTAATCTTTATGATTACCTCAAGAAGTTATCGCAAGATTGTGCAAATGTAAAAAAGATACCTCGATATTCATCGAGGTATTTCTTTATCTTAAATGCTGAAGAGTTGTCCAAACAGGTAAGTCACTCCCATGGTGAGAAGTCCGATACAGAGGTTACGGATCATAGCAGTTTTCGTAGGTGCCTTGCCTAGTTTAGCACTGGTATAGCCAGTGACGAGAAGGGAAAGGGCCACGATAAAGACAGTAGCAGGAATACGATAGTCACTTGGAAAGACGGTGATCGAAAGCATAGGAGGAAGACTTCCCAGTACAAAGGCGATAAAGCTAGAGATAGCAGCATGCCAAGGATTGGTAAATTCTTCGTACTCGATACCGTATTTTTCCTCAACCAAGGCTTTGAGTGGATTCTTTAAAAAGGCCTTGTTGGTCAAAAGTTGGGCGGACGTTTCACACTCACCATTTTGAAGGTAAGCAGCGTAGAGGGATTGTTTTGCAGATTCGATGTCCTTATCCAATAGCAACTGTTCTCTAG
Source organism: Streptococcus sp. D7B5 (assembly GCF_029691405.1). Taxonomy (NCBI): domain Bacteria; kingdom Bacillati; phylum Bacillota; class Bacilli; order Lactobacillales; family Streptococcaceae; genus Streptococcus; species Streptococcus sp. D7B5. The sequence goes on along the minus strand of NZ_CP121467.1, from coordinate 576,193 downwards.
CAACAGCGGCTTCTTCCGTGTCTTTCTGAGTGGATACAGAGACATATTCGCCACCTGCCATAGAAAAAGCACCAGCGAGGATAGCTGCCAATCCTGATAAAAAGATAATCCAGATATTGCTCGTCGCACTGGCAACACCGATAACGACTCCAGCGATGGAAATAATCCCGTCATTGGCACCGAGAACACCTGCACGCAGGATATTGAGACGTCCTGCAAAGTTTGCATCAATTTCATGTTTCATTTCTGTCATAGTCATCTCCTTTCTCTCCATTATAGAGAAAAGAGTAGGGGAAAACAATCTTTTTAAACTATCTGAAAAAAGTTCTACGATTCTAATTTTTAAGCGCTTTTCTACTTTACTGAAAAAGACCTACTATCCAGTAGTCAATCCTACTGTACTAGTCCTTTTTCAGTTTATCTATGGTATAATAGAAGATAGATTTATCAATTGGAGTATGAAGGATTTTATGATTAAACTTGTAGCAACCGATATGGATGGAACCTTTCTAGACGGAGAGGGTCGGTTTGATATGGAACGTCTCAAAAACTTGCTTGTTTCTTACAAAGAAAAGGGGATTTATTTTGCTGTGGCCTCGGGTCGCGGTATCTTGTCCCTGAAAAAGTTGTTTGCGGATGTGCGTGATGAAGTGATTTTTATAGCTGAAAATGGCAGCTACGTTGAGTTTCATGGGGAGAATATGTACGAGGCTACTATGTATCGGGACTTTTACTTGAGTACTTTTGAAGCTTTAAAGAAATCACCCTATTTTGATGAAAGAAAAATGCTCTTGACTGGGAAAAAAGCTTGTTATGTTTTGGATACAGTGGATGAGACCTATCTGATGTTTAGCCGTCACTACAATGAAAATATTCAAAAAGTAGCGAGTTTGGAAGATATCACGGATGAGATTTTTAAATTCACTACTAACTTTACTGAAGAAACGATAGAAGTTGGTGAGGCCTGGGTCAACGAAAATGTTCCTGGTGTGAAAGCCATGACAACAGGTTTTGAATCCATCGATATTGTCTTGGACTACGTTGATAAAGGAGTGGCCATTGTTGAGTTGGCAAAAAAACTGGGTCTGACCATGGATCAGGTTATGGCGTTTGGCGATAATCTCAATGACCTTCACATGATGCAGGTTGTCGGCCACCCAATCGCTCCTGAAAATGCGCGACCAGAGATTTTAGAATTAGCAGAGACAGTGATTGGCCACCATAAGGACCAATCAGTGATGACTTATATGGAGGGCTTATAATGGCAGATATTAAATTGATTGCACTGGATTTGGACGGTACTTTGCTGACAACGGATAAAAAGCTGACAGATCGTACCAAGGAGGTCCTCAAAGCTGCGCGTGACCGTGGCATCAAGGTCGTTCTGACAACGGGACGTCCTCTGAAAGCTATGGATTTCTTTCTCCATGAGCTAGGGACTGACGGTCAGGAGGATGAGTACACCATCACCTTTAATGGTGGTCTGGTACAGAAAAATACTGGAGAGATTCTCGATAAAACCGTCTTTTCAATCGATGATGTGGCACGTTTGTACGAGGAAACTGAAAAACTCGGACTTCCGTTAGATGCTATTTCAGAAGGAACCGTCTATCAAATCCAGTCGGACCAAGAAAGTCTCTATGCTAAGTTCAACCCAGCCTTGACTTTCGTACCTGTCGCTTTTGAGGATCTATCTAGTCAGATGACGTATAACAAATGTGTGACTGCCTTTGCCCAAGAACCTTTGGATACAGCGATTCAACAGATTTCTTCTGAATTGTTTGACCAATATGAGATCTTCAAATCGCGTGAACTCTTATTGGAATGGTCACCGAAAAATGTCCACAAGGCAACAGGTTTAGCGAAATTAATTAAACACTTAGGAATCGACCAAAGTCAAGTCATTGCTTGTGGGGACGAGGCCAATGACCTTTCCATGATTGAGTGGGCAGGTCTGGGAGTTGCCATGCAAAATGCAGTTCCAGCAGTTAAGGCAGTTGCCAATGTCATTACCCCAATGACCAACGACGAGGAAGCCGTTGCCTGGGCTATCGAAGAATACGTGCTAAAGGAGAACTAGAATATGGGATTATTTGACCGTCTATTCGGAAAAAAAGAAGAGCCGAAAATCGAAGATATCGTAAAAGAAGCTCTGGAAAATCTTGATTTGTCAGAAGAGGTTGAAGAAAACCAAACTTCAGTCGAAGAAACTTCTCAGGAAGAGACAGCAAGAGACAAAGTGGAAGAAACACCTGCTCAAGAAGAAACCCCTCAGATCTTGACAGAAGAAGTTATTGAACCAGAAGCAGTTGAGGAAACGGTTCAAGAAGAGGTTGATGAGACAGAGCAAGGCCAAGAACCTGAAGAATTTTTCGAAGAAGAGAGCCAAGAATCTCTAGAAACTGGAGAAGAGCTAGGGGCTGAAGACGTAGGAGAAGAAAGTCACCAGTCTGAAGAAACGGTTCAGGAAAAATATGACCGCAGTCTCAAAAAGACGCGTACCGGATTCGGTGCTCGTTTGAATGCCTTCTTTGCCAACTTCCGTTCTGTCGATGAAGAATTCTTCGAAGAATTGGAAGAACTGCTCATCATGAGCGACGTCGGTGTGCAAGTCGCTTCAAACTTAACAGAAGAACTACGCTATGAAGCCAAACTCGAAAATGCTAAGAAGCCTGATGCGCTCCGTCGTGTCATTATCGAGAAATTGGTTGAACTCTATGAGAAGGATGGCAACTACGATGAACAAATCCATTTCCAAGATGGTTTGACAGTCATGCTCTTTGTTGGTGTTAATGGTGTTGGGAAGACAACTTCTATTGGGAAATTGGCTCATCGATATAAACAAGCTGGCAAGAAAGTCATGTTGGTTGCGGCAGATACCTTCCGTGCGGGTGCTGTAGCTCAGCTAGCTGAATGGGGTCGACGTGTGGATGTTCCTGTTGTGACGGGGCCTGAAAAGGCTGATCCAGCAAGTGTGGTCTTTGATGGTATGGAACGCGCCGTAGCCGAAGGGATTGATATTCTCATGATTGATACAGCAGGGCGTCTGCAAAACAAGGACAACCTTATGGCCGAGTTGGAAAAGATTGGTCGTATTATTAAACGTGTCGTTCCAGAGGCACCTCATGAAACCTTCCTGGCACTCGATGCTTCAACTGGACAGAACGCCTTGGTACAAGCTAAGGAATTTTCTAAGATAACACCATTGACTGGAATTGTTTTGACAAAAATTGACGGAACTGCTCGCGGTGGTGTCGTTCTGGCTATCCGAGAAGAACTTAATATCCCTGTAAAATTGATTGGTTTTGGTGAAAAAATCGATGATATCGGGGAATTTAACTCAGAAAACTTTATGAAAGGTCTCTTAGAGGGCTTGATTTAATACAAAATAAATATCCTACAAGTCATCTTGCAGGATATTTTTGCTATTCTAAACGGCCATCTTCACGATAGGCGATATCTGGTTGCCAAGTCCATTTTGCTCCATACTTCTCAAGTAAGTCAAAGCTTGCTTGTGGTCCCATGCTTCCAGACTTGTAGTCGTGGAGCGGAACTCCATTTTGAGCCCAGAGCTCTTCGATACGGTCAATCAATTTCCAAGAAGCGCTCACCTCATCCCAGTGGCTAAAGTTGGTAGAATTGTTGTTCAAGACATCGTAGATTAGCTTTTCGTATGGATCTGGTGAAGCCCCAGTAGCGGTAGCATCTGTACGATAATCTAAAGAGCTTGGCGCCAGGTTAAATTCTTCACCGACTTGCTTCCCATTTAGGCTGAGAGAGAATCCTTCAGTTGGTTGGATATAGATGGTCAAAATGTTTGGAGCAAGTGGTTCTCCGAAGATAGAGTCCATTTGCTTAAAGACGATATTGACATGAGTCCCTTTTTCAGTCAGGCGTTTCCCTGTACGGAAGAAGAAGGGAACACCACGGAAACGATCGCTGTCTACAAAGAAGGCACCAGATGCAAAGGTTTCTGTTGTAGATTCTGGGTCGACATTTGGTTCGCTTCGATAGGAAATGTATTTCATGCCATCGATTTTACCAGAGCGATATTGACCACGGATAAACTGTTCTTTCAGTTCTTCCTCAGTTGGATGATAGAGGTTTTTAAAGACCTTTATCTTTTCAGCACGAATCTCATCTTTTGTAAAACTAGCTGGTTTGTCCATGGCTAGAAGAGAGAGGAGTTGGAGAGTATGGTTTTGCACCATATCACGAAGGGCACCAGATTGATCATAGTAGCCACCGCGTTCTTCAACACCCAAGCGTTCCGCAAAGGTAATCTGTACATTATCAATGTGCTCACGGTTCCAAACATTCTCAAAGATCATGTTGGCAAAACGAACAGCAAAGATACTCTGAATCATCTCTTTACCTAAGTAATGGTCGATACGGTAGATTTGCTCCTCATCAAAGGCAGCAAGGAGATCTTCATTGAGTTTGCTCGCTGTTTCGTAGTCTGTGCCAAATGGTTTCTCAACGATCAAGCGCTCAAAACCTTTGCCATCAACAATGTTTTCAGATTTGAGGTGCTTGGCGATAGTTCCAAAGAACTGGGGTGCCATGGACAAGAAGAAGAGTTTATTGTGTTCAGCTTGGTATTTTTCGTTGAGCTCAGCTTGTAATTGACGCAAGGCAATGTAATGTTCCGTATCATTCACATCATGGCTTTGATAGTAGAAGTGGCTAGCGAATTCTTGGGCTTGCTCGGTACTATCTGCCAAATCAAGGATGGATTCGACAACTACAGATTCAAAATATTCCTTACTCCAAGGTCTACGAGCTGTTCCAATAACAGCAAAATGCTCAGAGAGATTGCCTGATTTATAGAGTCTGAAAAGGGAAGGGTAGAGTTTGCGTTTAGCTAAATCTCCACTCGCACCGAAAATTGTAACAATAACCTTTGATGACATCTAGCTACCTAATTTCTATATTTTTTCCTAGTTGGACTAGGGATGAGATTTCCTCATTATCATAGTTTTTATTTTATCATAATTTTCAAAAAAAACAAAAAATCCAATACGCAATTAAAAACTGTAAGGAGAGCCTTACAGTTTTGTTTTATACATTTAAGACCTTGTCCAAGAACTCTTTTAGACGACGGTGTTGTGGGTTATCGAAGATTTGATCTGGAGTTCCATCTTCCAGGAATTCACCATCAGCCGTAAAGATAACACGGTTAGCCACCTGACGAGCAAATCCCATCTCATGGGTTACGATAATCATGGTCATACCTTGCTCTGCCAATTCCTTCATAACATTCAGTACATCTCCAACCATCTCAGGGTCCAGAGCGGAAGTTGGCTCATCAAAGAGCATGATATCAGGATTCATGGCAAGTCCACGAGCGATAGCTACACGCTGTTTTTGACCACCTGATAGGCTATCTGGGTTAGCATTAGCTTTGTCTGCAAGACCGACTTTCTCCAGCAACTCCATCCCCAATTTCTCAGCTTCTTCTTTGGTCATTCGTTTGTGTTCAATAGGTGCAAAAGTGATATTTTCTAGGACTGACATGTGAGGGAAGAGGTTGAAATGTTGGAAGACCATTCCCACGTTTTCACGAACATGGTCGACATTGGTTGATTTTTCAGTCAGATCATAACCATTTACTGTGATGTGGCCACTCGTTACCTCCTCGAGGAGGTTAAGGCTACGGAGGAAGGTCGATTTACCAGAACCAGAAGGACCGATGATACAAACAACATCTCCTTCATAAAACTTAGTAGTAATACCTTTTAAAACTTCGTCTTTTCCATAATACTTATGCAAATCATTTACATCAATTTTTAGTTTTGCCATTAACGAATCCTCTTTTCTAAGCGTTTCGCTAGTCTAGTCAAAAGCGTGATAATTACAAGATAGAAGATAGCAAGGATTGCATACATCTTGAAACTTTGGTAGTTACGGGCAATGATGATCTTACCAGTTTGGAAGAGTTCAACCAAACCGATAGCAGAGACGATGGTTGTATCTTTAAGAGCGATAACGAATTGGTTGACAAAGTTTGGCAACATCAATTTAGTCGCTTGTGGCAAGATTATCTTACGCATGGTTTTTCCATAAGAGATACCAAGACTGCGACTGGCCTCCATTTGCCCAACTGGAACAGCTTGAATCCCACCACGAACAATTTCAGCGATATAAGCAGCTGCATTGAGTGAGAGGGCGATAGTACCAGCTACAAAGTCATTGATTGGACTTTGTTGGCCTGTAATCGACTCGATGAAGTTTGGAATACCCCAGAAGATGAAGGCTGCAAGAATCATCAATGGAATTCCTCGAATAACATCAACGAAAATCTCAGAGATTAGACGAAGAGATTTGTATGGACTAACGCTAAACATACCGAAGATAATCCCGATGACAATGGCAATTGCAAATGAAATAAGCGCTAGAGCAAGAGTGATTCCAAGTCCACTAAGAAGTTGTTTGTAGTTGTTTTGAAGCAAGCCCCAGATAGTAGTTTCGTCAACCGTACTTGTAGAGTTAGTTGAAGTTTCGCTAGCTAGATACTTGTCAAGAATCTTTTGGAATTCTCCGTTAGCTTTGAGGTTCGCAAGTCCATTATTGAACATCTGGATCAATTCAGGGTTTGTTCCTTTTTTAACCGCAAAGGCGGTTTCACCGATTGGAGTTCCAGCGATTGGTGTTTTCAATTTTTGACCTTGGCTGATAGAATATTTGAGAACAGGCTCGTCATCCATCACGGCATCGATAGATCCAGTGTTCAGACTGTCATACATAGATGCGCCATCTGCAAAGGTTTTAATCTTATAACCGTATTTACTTTGGTTCTCAGTAAGGAACGTTTGAGAAGCAGTTCCGTTTTTAACACCGACAGTTTTATCCTTGAGGTCTTCATAAGAAGCAATCGTGCTTGATTCTTTCACACCGAGAATCGTATTTGCTGTGTAGTAGGATTCTGAGAAGTCAAAGGTTTCCTTACGAGCATCTGTTACAGACATACCAGCAATGATACCATCTGCTTGTCCTGCTTGTACAGCACTAATGGCTGCGTCAAATCCTGGGTTGGTAATTTCAATTTCAAAACCTTGGTCTTTAGCAATGGCCTTGATAAGGTCCATATCAATACCAGTGTATTGATTGCTTGAATTTTGAAAGACGAATGGGGCGAAAGATGAGTCGCTGGCAATAATGTACTTGCTCTTCACTGGAGTAGCTTTTTGTCCAGCAGCAGTAGTTGTCGTTGGGGTTGCCGTAGTTGTAGAAGCTGTCCATTTTTGGATGATTTGCTCCAAGCTACCATCCTTCTTCATTTGTGCTAGAGCTTCGTTAAACTCGGTAACCAAGTGTTCATACTTGCTACCTTTCTTGACACCAAAGGCAAAGCTTCCAACAGCCTCACCATCCATATTGATGCTGAGATCTTGTCCTTGGTTAATCGCATACTCAATAACAGGTTTGTCATCCATGATGGCATTTACAGCACCAGCACTTAGACTGTTATTCATCAAATCACCTGTATCAAAGGTTTTAATAGAGAAACCGTATTTATTTTTGATACTTTCGAGGAAACGTTGAGCGGCAGTTCCGTTCTTAACTCCAACTGTTTTTCCGCTAAGTTCCTCATATTTGGTGATTTTATTTGCCTTTGTCGTAGCAATGACAACTTTTGTATCATAATAAGTATCAGACATGGTAAAGACATTTTCACGTTCTTTTGTTTTTGTCATACCTGCCATAATAGCATCTGCTTGACCTGATTGCACTGCATTTACAGCTGCATCAAAGCCAGGATAAGACATTTGGATGTTCCATCCTTTGATTTCTGCGACTTTATTGATAATATCAACATCAATCCCTTTATAGGTTTGATCTGAATCTTTAAACTCAAAAGGTGCGTAAGCTGTATCAGACACAATCTTAACAGTATCAGCTTTTGCCATACCTAGTGAGAAAATGGGAAATAAAATGAGCAAACATGCTAGTATTTTTTTCTTCATTTTTAGTCTCCTTTTCCGAATATTTTCCCATTATATCAGAAAATGAATGAAAAGGCAAATTTTATGAATTTTATGTAAGAAAATATAACATAGAATCCTTGCTCTTATCAACTTAGAGAAGAGTCTGAAAAGTAAATTTATGGTAAAATAGAAGGATAGAAAAATGCAGATGAGGCAATCATGATTAATCGAATTACAGATAATAAATTTAAACTAGTATCAAAATATGAACCTTCAGGAGATCAACCCCAAGCGATTGAGCAGTTGGTTGACAATATCGAGGGTGGAGAGAAAGCTCAGATTCTGATGGGGGCGACGGGTACAGGGAAGACCTATACCATGAGTCAGGTCATTTCCAAAGTCAATAAACCAACTTTGGTCATTGCCCATAACAAAACCCTAGCTGGTCAGCTCTATGGGGAGTTCAAGGAATTTTTCCCTGAAAATGCTGTTGAGTATTTCGTGTCTTACTATGATTATTACCAACCTGAGGCCTATGTACCTTCAAGCGATACCTATATAGAGAAGGATAGCTCGGTTAATGATGAGATTGACAAGCTCCGTCACTCAGCGACTTCAGCACTTCTGGAGCGCAATGATGTCATTGTTGTGGCTTCAGTCTCTTGTATCTATGGTTTGGGTTCTCCAAAGGAATATTCTGATAGTGTTGTTAGTCTTCGTCCAGGGCTTGAGATTTCTCGTGATAAACTCTTGAATGACTTGGTCGATATTCAGTTTGAACGTAACGATATTGATTTCCAACGGGGAAGATTTCGTGTTCGTGGGGATGTGGTGGAGATTTTCCCAGCTTCCCGTGATGAACACGCTTTTCGAGTAGAGTTTTTCGGGGATGAGATTGACCGTATCCGTGAAGTTGAGGCTTTGACAGGTCAGGTATTGGGAGAAGTGGATCATTTGGCGATTTTCCCAGCCACTCACTTTGTGACCAATGATGACCACATGGAGGTTGCTATTGCCAAGATTCAAGCAGAGTTGGAGGAGCAGTTAGCTGTCTTTGAGAAGGAAGGCAAGCTACTAGAAGCCCAGCGTTTGAAACAGCGGACAGAGTATGATATTGAGATGTTACGTGAGATGGGTTATACAAATGGGGTTGAGAACTACTCTCGTCACATGGATGGTCGTAGTGAAGGAGAGCCTCCTTATACGCTTCTCGACTTTTTCCCAGATGATTTCTTGATCATGATTGATGAAAGTCACATGACCATGGGGCAAATCAAGGGCATGTATAATGGAGACCGTTCTCGTAAGGAAATGCTAGTTAATTATGGTTTCCGTTTGCCGTCTGCCTTGGACAATCGCCCTCTCCGTCGTGAGGAGTTTGAGAGTCACGTTCATCAGATTGTATATGTTTCAGCGACACCAGGTGACTATGAAAATGAACAGACCGAGACAGTGATTGAGCAAATCATTCGTCCGACAGGACTTCTAGATCCTGAAGTGGAAGTTCGTCCAACTATGGGACAGATTGATGACCTCCTAGGTGAAATCAATGCCCGTGTTGAAAAGAATGAACGGACCTTTATCACCACTTTGACTAAGAAAATGGCTGAAGACTTAACCGACTACTTCAAGGAAATGGGCATCAAGGTTAAGTACATGCACTCGGACATTAAGACCTTGGAGCGGACGGAGATTATCCGTGACCTACGTTTGGGTGTTTTTGATGTTTTGGTCGGAATCAACCTGCTCCGCGAAGGGATTGACGTTCCTGAGGTAAGCTTGGTTGCTATTCTAGATGCTGACAAGGAAGGTTTCCTTCGTAACGAACGTGGCCTCATCCAGACCATTGGCCGTGCTGCCCGTAATAGCGAAGGGCATGTAATCATGTATGCGGACACGATGACTCAGTCTATGCAACGTGCCATCGATGAAACGGCTCGCCGTCGGAAAATCCAGATGGCTTATAATGAAGAGCATGGTATCGTACCTCAAACCATTAAGAAAGAAATCCGTGACCTGATTGCTGTGACCAAGGCAGTTTCTAAGGAAGAGGACAAGGAAGTCGATATCAATAGCCTCAACAAACAAGAACGCAAAGAACTCGTCAAGAAACTGGAAAAACAAATGCAAGAAGCCGTCGAAGTGCTTGACTTTGAACTGGCAGCTCAGATACGCGATATGATGTTGGAAGTCAAGGCGTTGGGGTAGTGAAGGAGAAAACGAATGAAAATTTTAGTCATCAATGGACATCATGACAAGGGAAGTTTCTGTCAAGAAATTTTTCAAACGATTGTAGAAAATATTGACTCAAATCATCATGAGCTTGAATCTATTAACCTAAATGAGATAGATTTTGATCCTGTATTACGTTATGGTTATCGAAAACGGATGGAAGAGGACCCCTTCATACTTCGCTCTCAGGAATTAATTCAGTGGGCAGATCATTTCATTTTTGTTTATCCAATTTGGTGGAGTAGTATGCCTAGTTTATTGAAGGGTTGGATTGATCGTGTTTTCACGCCAGGAATTGCGTACTCTGCCAATAATCAAGGAAGTTTTATTTTAAACTACTTAAGGGGTCAGCAGTTTAAAAAGTTACTAAAAGGAAAAACAGCTAGTATTTACGCAACATCCATGGCACCAACATGGTGGTACAAAGTATTTTCAGGTCCTATCAATATCCCAGACAGTTATGGAATATCAGTATTAAAGAATGCTGTCCTAAATCACTGCGGTATTAAAACAAAGAAAGTTTCAATTTTGGGTGAGTTAGGGCGTGAGGTGAATACAAATTCTACAAGACAAAAATATCTACAAAAAGTAGCTGATGAAGTCAAGGCGTTGGATTAGGAAAAAGTATGGTTTATTTAAGAAAACTAAATGAAGAAGATTTGGTGTCTTTGTGGGAAATTGCTTATTCACAATCTAATCCAATTTGGAAGCAGTATGATGCTCCCTATTATGACGATTATCAGCATTTTCCTAATTTTCAAGAATTTAAACTACAAAAATCAGAATCTACTCTAAACAACTCAAATCGCCTTGGTATTTTTGTTGATGATAAATTAGTTGGGACTGTTTCGCGCTACTGGGTATGTAAACAAACAAGATGGATGGAATTGGGGATTTGTATTTATGATAACAAATTTTGGAACTCTGGCATTGGAAAAGCTGCTATGCTACAATGGATAGATCGGACATTTAAGGATTACTTGGTGTTGGAGCATCTTGGTTTGACAACTTGGTCAGGAAATCTTGGTATGGTAAAACTTGCTGAAAAATTAAGAATGAAAAAAGAAGCTCATATTCCAAAAGTTCGTTATTACCAAGGCAAATATTTTGATAGTATTAAATATGGTATTCTGAGAGAAGAATGGAGTAAAATAAATGAACCTAACTATCAAACAAATGGAAACTCCTGAAGAGATAGAAGGTAAATCCTTCGTTCATTGGCAAACGTGGAGAGAGGCTTATGATGATCTTTTACCTGCAGAATTTCAGGAGACGATGACATTAGAAAGATGTCGATTCTTTAGTCAAAAATATCCTAAAAATACATTGATTGCGATAGATGGCATGAAGGTAGTTGGTTTTATCAGTTATGGAAACTTTCGTGATGAGACTCTTCAAGCTGGTGAAATTATTGCCTTATATGTTTTAAAAGACTATTATGGAAAAGGTATTGCTCAGAAGTTAATGAAGGAAGCTCTGTCTACTCTTGAACAGTTCTCTGAAATATTTTTATGGGTATTAAAAGGGAATAAGCGAGCCATTGCATTCTATCAAAAAATGGGTTTTACTTTTGATGGGCAAGAAAAAATACTTGACCTTGGAAAACCTATCACTGAAATTAGAATGGTACGTAAGAAATCCTCAAAATCTGAGACTTAAATACTGGTAGAATTGCGATTTTGTTTTCAGATTACTCAATGAACAAAAAATCACGTTTTAGCAGATATTTTAAATAGAAAGAAGTTATTATGAATTTGAAAGAGACGAAGTATAAGAAGTCATCAGGGTTAGATTCTGTTCGTTTTTGGTTACAAGGGCATCGATTTGTCAAATTTATGCTTGATATTGTCTTTTATATCATCTTGTTCCTAGTTATAGAATTTACAACATCACAGAACAAAAGCATTCCAGCTGATTTTCGGTACAGAGAGCTTTTATTTCCCTTGCAATTGAATCTTTTTATTTTGGGTAATAGGTTCTATGCTCTCTTTTTGTCAGTGAAAACTGAAAAAGAAAGGACCCTTAAAAGATTTTGTGAACCCTTTATTTATATCAATATCCTTAGCTTCATTTTTCAACTGATTGGCGTGAGAAAAAGAGGAAGAGTTGTTCTGTCACCTTTGTTTTCACTGGAGTCATCCTATATCTGGTTTCCTATTGTTGTCTACCTTCTAGTCTTGATGTTAACTCTGGCAATCTTCTTTCTCTCTAAAGGTTCAAAAAAAGGAGTAGATGAAAATGAAGATGAGTAGGCAAATGAAGTATAAGACAAACGAAAAGTCTTCTTGGACTAAGAGGATTTTTCTTTGGATGGAAAGGCACAGAAGGATTGCTCAACTTTTGGATACGAGTGTATTATTTGGATCTATGTTTGTATCATTTCTTGCCGCCTCTTACATTAGTTATCTATTACCGAGCATGAACTATCTTTCCCCCTTAAGCTTCAATCTTATCCTTCTGATCTTATCAACCTATTTCCTTGTCTTTCGTTTTAGTAGTGATAAACTTCAGAAATGGCGTTACTTTTCATGGGGATTTATTGGGTTCAATGGTCTTCTTTTTCCCTTTCATCTCTTGGTAGGTCTGAATTGGCTAGGACGTCGTAAGTCAACGAATTTCCCTCCTATAATTTCTATGGATCCAGCCTATGTCTGGGTTCCTATTGTAAGTTATCTATTTTTCTTTTTCTTGGGGCTGGGAATTCTGCTTTTGATTATACGGATAGAAAAGAGAAGAAGGAGGCGTAAATGGAACGAAAGACTAAGAGACAAAAGAAGATCAAACAACAGAACAGACAAATGAGAAAAATCCAGAAAAAGTATTCTTTGGTAGCTCACGTCCAATTGTGGCAGGAAAGACATTCAAAGATTGCTTCTTTTATGGATGGTGGTATAATATTATTATCTATTTTTGGTATCATGTATGTATTGTTCGGGACGTCACTTATCCCGAAACCATATCAAGAAATGTCCTATGTCTTGCCAATTATTATGAATTTTGTCTTTTTGGTTCACACACTTTATCAAGGTATTTTTAGAGATGGTTTTAGCAATAAGGCTTCAGTACAAGGATTTTTAAAAACTTTTCTATACATAAATGGACCTATTTTTCTCCTCCACTTAATTGTTGGGGTGAAAGGGAGAAATGTTAAAATAATTCCTTCCTTATTATCTGTTGATTATCGCTACATCTGGCTTCCAATTACTACCTGTCTAATCTTTTTCATCATTCCAGCGATATTAATGGTCATTTTGAAATATAAGGACAAAAAGAGGAATAATCATGACAAAAGAAAATCTAAGTAAGTTATTTTCATTTAAAACACTCTATTTGGCTTTGCTAGCTTTTGTGATCCTTCATTTGATCTTGTTGGTTTTTGGCCTATCCTTTACGCCAATTTTGTGGAATAGTTGGTTTTTCATTCTTTGTTTGACTGTCTTAATCCATCCCTGGAGAATCTTTTATAGAATAAGAGATTTTCAATGGTACCACCTTATTTTTCAATTTTTTAGTGGATTGGTGGCACTTTATCTTTGGTTTATGGCCTTCTTTGTTTTGTCAATTATCCCAAATCCAGCCATTCCCATCAATATTGACTATCATATGCAAGATAAAGAAATCATCATTGTTCGAGGTTTTATAGTCCATAGTACCTATGAACATCATGAATTGATCAATCCCTTTATCATGAAGTCAGAAGTAAAATACAACGAAGATACATTTTAATAACTTAGAAAGCGAGCAAGTCCATGTCTCGAGCACAATCAACCATTTTAACCAACATCTGTCTAATCGAAGATTTAGAAAATAAGCGAGTAGTCATGCAATACCGCTCTCCTGAAAACAATCGCTGGTCTGGCTATGCCTTTCCAGGAGGACATGTTGAGAATGGCGAGTCCTTTGTCGAGTCTGTCATTCGTGAGATTTATGAAGAAACTGGTCTAACGATTCAGAATCCCCAACTGGTTGGTATTAAAAATTGGCCCTTAGACACAGGTGGGCGCTACATCGTCGTTTGCTATAAGGCGACAGAGTTTACTGGAAGTCTCCAATCCTCAAAAGAAGGAGAAGTTTCTTGGGTAGAAAAAGACCAGATTCCAAACTTGGAACTGGCCTATGATATGTTGCCTCTGATGGAAATGATGGAAGCACCTGACAAGTCAGAGTTCTTCTATCGCCACCGTACAGAGGACGGCTGGGAGAAAGAAATTTTCTAGTCTTTTACTAAATAACCCAACTGATCCAAGGCCTCCTCGATATAGTGGAGGTCTTGTTGTGTCTCGGCTTCAACAAGGTGGTAATGAATGCCATCTGTCAATTCAGAAAGGGGTCTAAAGTCTGAATTCTCGACTTGTTCTAGAAAGTGCTGGACATCTCGACGGCAAGTGAGTTTGAGTAGGGTTTCAATTTCTCCATAAACGGGATGATCGATTAAGATATTTTGAACGCGTCCGCCATTGTCTACAATAGCTAGTAGTTCCTGACCGATTTCTTCCAGTTCATGTTTCACTTTAAAGAGTTTGTGCACGTAGGGGCTGGCATCATTTTCTTTGTAGATATAGCCACGATTGGTGGATAGGATAGGAGCTCCATCTGCTCGGAGAATAGCGATGTCCTGTACAATGACCTGGCGCGTAACATGGAAGTGTTCAGCCAAGGTTTGACCATTGAGAGCTTTTGGCGCCTCTTTTAACAGTTTGAGAAGAGCTTGTTTGCGATCCTTTGTCATAGTTTTTCCTTTTAGCGACGTTTTCGAAGCACTTTATAGACAGCTAGTGCTAATGTATAGTCTACCATACTATGGACGATTGTGCCAAAACCAACTAGGACAAAGAGAACATAAAACATATTTTCAACATTTGTCCCTGAAGTAGCATAGAAGATAATACAAGCTATTACTTCAGCGATAGCATGAACAACACCCAAAACAAAGTTAAAAATCCAAGATGTCTTTGGTTTATCCAAGGTTTCAGGGAATTTCTTTAAGTACAAAGCTCCCAAAGTACCAAAAACAATGTGAGAGAAGGCACGAAGTACAATAACAGGAGGATAGCCAGCCATCAGGAAACCAAGACTAGAAGCAATAATCACAAAAGCAGCCATCAAAGGAGAAAGAAACATGGCGATAAAGATGGGGATATGACTTCCCAAGGTGTAAGAAGCCGGTGGGATAACGATTTTAAAAGGCATAATGATTGGAATCAAAATCGCTATTGCAGTGAGTAGGGCAGTCATAGTCATAAACTGCGTTTTTTTCCGTATATCCATAAGAACCTCCATTTATCTGTATATACACAAGTATAGTACAATAAATCACCAATCAAGTCAAGAAGTATTATTGATTTTTCAGGAAAATTTGGTTAAAATGTGGTAAAGAATAATAGGAACTGAGGAGAAATTGTGATGATACTTTTTGTTTACCTAATCGTGGTAATCGTGATGATGTCAAAACAGAAAAGTGAAGGGAAAGTAGTCTCAGGTTGGACTCGCTTCCTAGTTTATAGTTTATTGGTCCTTTCGCTACTCTCTCTATTAGCAAGCAGTCTGGCTGTTTCACTCTTTAGCCTTCCTTTATTAGGTTTTCTTTTGATGGCAGCAATACTCGAAATTGCTTATTTCGTCAGATTGGTGATTGCATTTGGTTTGGTTTTTCTATCACTAACCCTATATTTGGATAGTCAGAAAAGTCAGCAACCTACACCTCTTTCGTATCAACTCCTGCGCTTTGCCTTTCACATTCTATTGATGTTTCTCATGTTTTAAATGCTAAAACTCCACCTTCAGGATGAAAGTGGAGTTGTTTTTTTATTTCTTAAGGGTTTCTAGACGTGGGACAATCGCTACAGTTAGGATAGCTGAGATAATCAATTCAGCGATTGAGTTTGTAGAGATGACAGTTGCTAGGAGTTTTTGGATATTGCCATCGAAGACATTTCCAAAAAGGAAGAAGATTCCCCCAAGGACAAAGACGGTGTTGGTAAGTGAACCGAGAGCACCAGCAAAGATGAGACCTGTTCTGTTTTTTAATAATTTATAAACCAAGTAAGGTGTCAGCCCAATCAAAACGCGAGGGACAATAGCGATAATCGCAGAGTAAATGTTTCCGTTCGGTACGAATGGTGAGAAGAGGTAGCTGGTTGGAAGGATGGTAATCGTATTTACCGTTAAGCTCAATAGTCCCATAAGAAAACCAAGTGTAACCCCAACCCGAGGACCATAGATGATACTAGCAATAATGACTGGAATATGAACGATAGTAGGTTTAATTGGGAATGGGAAAAGGTTAAATAGGATAGAACTCAAAAAGTGGATAACGAGCATAACTGCAAAAAAGATAGCAATTGGGGCAATGTTAGAGCGTTTGTTCATCGAGGGTTTCCTTTATTCTTTCTAATATAGTATTCAGGTCAGCTAGGGCGCCTTTGCCGTGATCGCCACAGGCTAGTAGAGATTCTTTTGGAGAGATGATCTGATAACCATAGGTCTTTAATGTTTTTAGATTAGCCTGAGTTGCCGGATGGTCATACATCTTTGTATTCATGGCTGGTGCGACTAACTTTTTGACGTGGTCTGGCAAGGCAAGTGCTGTACTTGTCACCATGTTGTCAGCAAATCCGTGTGCTAGTTTGGCAATGGTATTAGCAGTAGCAGGAACAACAATAAAAAGGTCAGTCCTTTTGCCTAGTTCGATATGATTGACTTGATCAGGAGCTGGTTCCTTCATGACATCAAGGTGGACAGGATTTTGAGAGAGGACCTGTAGTGTCAACGGTTGGATAAACTCTCTCGCTGCCTCAGTCATTAAGACAGTGACCTGATGGCCTTGTTTCTTCAAGGAACTGACTAGGTCAGCTGCTTTATAGGAGGCAATGGAACCTGTTACTGCGATGAGAATATTTGCCATGGCTTTCCTTTCTATGAATCGTATGCTTGAATTTTTTCAAGGAGGAGGTTTGCTATTTCCTCTTTGGTTTGAACGGTTTGGAGTTCCTCTTTCTCAACAAAGATTGCGCGATGCTGATTTGCTGAAATTTGAGTCAGGTCATTTGCAATGATTAAGTCTGCTTGGTTCTTGATAAGACTCTTTCGTGCGATCTCAATGAGATAATCCTCAGAGACATCAACCAGCAATTTAAACCCAATCAGATGAATGGCAGGATTCCATTCCTTGACTAGAGAGATGATTTTGGGTGTTTTTTTCAGGAATAAGATCTGAACCTCATCAGTTGAAGAAATCTTAGCTTCTATATTTTGCTTGTCTAATAATTCTTCCAGATTAGAGCTCGTCTTAACTTCATCTAGTCCCGTCATATAAACAGGAGTGTAGTCAGAAACTGCCATCGAATGAATCAAGACCTGATAATCTTGAACACACTTTTTCATCTCTAAAAGAAGATCATTCGTATTTTTGATTTCTAGAATGGTTAGATGGCGATGAGGTTCTGGCTTAAGAGCACTAGGAGTAGTAATCAGACAAATCTCATGACCAGCAGCAAGTAGGGTTTCGGTAATAATTTTCCCCAAGCGACCAGTCGAGTGATTCGTGATAGAGCGGACGCTATCGATTGCTTCACTTGTGCCGCCTGACGTAACTAAAATTTTCATAGGACTATTGTACACAAAAATAAACAGTAAGTAAAATGAAAGCGATAAATTTTTGGAAAAACGAAGCTACACTATAGTTTATAACTATAAAGCCATATAAAATTTTCAAAAGAGCCCTAAAAATCTTTAAAACAATGATATTTACGAACGTTTAGAGAGTTTATGGATGTTAAAAATCTTGTTTTGTGATATAATGAATTATCACATTAGAGGTTAGAGGAGTTTTGAATGAAAACAGATATTGAAATCGCACAGAGTATTGAGTTGAAACCAATCGTTGATGTTGTTGAGAAACTTGGTATTTCTTACGACGATTTGGAATTGTACGGGAAGTATAAGGCTAAACTCAGCTTTGATAAAATTCGTGCAGTTGAGAGCAATCCAGTTGGGAAATTAATCTTGGTTACTGCCATCAATCCAACTCCAGCAGGTGAAGGAAAATCAACTATTACCATTGGTCTTGCGGATGCCTTGAACAAGATTGGCAAAAAAACCATGATTGCTATCCGCGAACCATCTCTTGGTCCAGTCATGGGGATTAAGGGTGGTGCAGCTGGTGGTGGTTACGCCCAAGTGCTTCCAATGGAGGACATCAACCTTCACTTTACCGGGGATATGCATGCCATTACAACAGCCAACAATGCTCTTTCAGCCTTGATTGACAATCACTTGCACCAAGGAAATGAGCTGGGAATCGACCAACGTCGTATTCTCTGGAAACGTGTAGTGGACTTGAACGACCGCGCCCTTCGTCATGTAACCGTTGGACTTGGTGGTCCTCTAAACAGTATTCCTCGTGAGGATGGTTTTGATATTACAGTTGCTTCAGAAATCATGGCCATTCTTTGCTTGGCAACGGACATCGAGGACTTGAAACGTCGTTTGGCGAATATCGTTATTGGCTATCGCTATGACCGTACACCAGTTACTGTTGGTGATTTACAGATTGAGGGAGCATTAGCATTGATTTTGAAAGATGCTATCAAACCGAACTTGGTTCAGACAATTTACGGTACACCTGCCTTTGTACACGGTGGTCCATTTGCCAATATCGCTCATGGATGTAACTCTGTTTTGGCAACAAGCACAGCCCTTCACTTGGCTGATTATACTGTTACTGAAGCTGGTTTTGGTGCGGACCTTGGTGCTGAGAAATTCCTTGACATTAAGACACCAAACTTGCCAGCATCTCCAGATGCTGTTGTCATCGTCGCAACTCTCCGTGCCCTTAAGATGAATGGTGGTGTAGCTAAGGACGCTCTTACAGAGGAAAATGTAGAAGCAGTTCGTGCAGGTTTTGCTAACTTGAAACGCCACGTTGAGAACATCCGTAAGTTCGGTATTCCAGCAGTTGTAGCTATCAATGAATTTGTTTCTGATACAGAGGCTGAAATCGCAGCCTTGAAGGAACTTTGTGCCTCAATCGATGTACCAGTAGAATTGGCTAGTGTCTGGGCTGATGGCGCAGAAGGTGGTGTAACACTTGCCGAAACACTTGTCAAGACAATCTCTGAAAATCCAGCCAACTACACTCGTCTTTATGACAATGACCTTTCTGTCCAAGAAAAGATTGAAAAGATTGTTACTGAAATCTATCGTGGTAGCAAAGTGAACTTTGAGAAGAAAGCTCAAACACAAATCGCTCAAATCGTTCAAAACGGATGGGACAAATTGCCAATCTGTATGGCTAAAACTCAGTACAGTTTCTCAGACAATCCAAATGCACTTGGAGCACCAGAAAACTTTGAAATTACCATTCGTGAATTGGTACCAAAATTAGGGGCAGGCTTTATTGTTGCCCTAACTGGTGATGTCATGACCATGCCAGGCCTTCCAAAACGACCAGCCGCTCTTAATATGGATGTTGAAAGCGACGGAACTGTTCTAGGATTGTTCTAATAGTTTAATTGAATTAAAATGAGTTTGGAAATAATATCCAAGCTCATTTTTTTATCTAGCTTTAAGGAGTTGTCTTCAGCTGATAATAGAGTTACTTTCTAGACGCAATCAGTCTAGGTAAAGATATTTTCCTCGATTTCTGATATAATAGAAACATTGACTTCAAGAGTAAGGAAGAGAAAATGAACGCATTATTGAATGGAATGAATGACCGTCAGGCTGAGGCAGTGCAAACGACAGAAGGGCCCTTATTAATCATGGCTGGTGCTGGTTCTGGGAAGACTCGTGTTTTAACTCACAGAATCGCCTACTTGATTGATGAAAAGATGGTCAATCCTTGGAATATTTTGGCCATTACCTTTACCAATAAGGCGGCGCGTGAGATGAAGGAGCGTGCCTATGGCCTCAATCCAGCTACTCAGGACTGTTTGATTGCGACCTTTCACTCCATGTGTGTTCGTATCCTACGTCGCGATGCGGATCATATTGGCTACAATCGGAATTTCACTATTGTAGATCCTGGTGAGCAACGAACTCTCATGAAACGCATTCTCAAGCAGTTAAACTTGGATCCAAAAAAATGGAATGAACGAACCATTTTGGGAACCATTTCCAATGCTAAGAATGACTTGATTGATGATGTGGCTTATGCTGCTCAGGCTGGTGATATGTATACGCAAATCGTGGCCCAGTGTTATACAGCTTATCAAAAGGAGCTTCGTCAGTCTGAGTCCGTTGACTTTGATGATTTGATTATGCTGACCCTGCGTCTCTTTGATCAAAATCCTGACGTCTTGACTTACTATCAGCAGAAGTTCCAGTACATTCATGTTGATGAGTACCAAGATACCAACCATGCCCAGTATCAATTGGTCAAACTCTTGGCTTCACGCTTTAAAAATATCTGCGTAGTCGGTGATGCTGACCAGTCTATTTACGGTTGGCGTGGGGCTGATATGCAGAATATCTTGGATTTTGAGAAAGATTATCCTCAAGCCAAGGTAGTTTTGCTAGAGGAAAATTACCGTTCAACCAAAACCATTCTCCAAGCAGCCAATGACGTCATCAAAAACAATAAAAACCGTCGCCCCAAGAATCTCTGGACCCAGAATGCCGATGGGGAGCAAATCGTTTATTATCGCGCAAATGACGAACAGGATGAGGCTGTTTTTGTAGCCAAAACCATTGATGAACTTGGTCGTAGTCAAAACTTCCTCCACAAGGATTTTGCAGTTCTTTATCGGACTAATGCGCAATCCCGTACTATTGAGGAAGCACTGCTTAAGTCCAATATTCCTTATACTATGGTCGGAGGGACCAAGTTCTACAGCCGTAAGGAAATCCGTGATATTATCGCCTACCTTAATCTTATTGCTAATTTAAGTGACAATATCAGTTTTGAGCGCATTATTAACGAACCAAAACGTGGAATTGGCCCAGGAACCGTTGAGAAAATCCGTGATTTTGCGAATATGCAAGAGATGTCTATGCTGGATGCTTCAGCTAATATTATGTTGTCTGGCATCAAAGGAAAAGCAGCACAGTCAATTTGGGACTTTGCCAATATGATCTTGGATTTGCGAGAAAAACTGGATCAATTAACTATCACCGAGCTGGTGGAGGCTGTTCTAGAAAAAACAGGTTATGTCGATATTCTTAATGCTCAGGCAACCTTGGAAAGCAAGGCGCGGGTTGAAAATATCGAAGAGTTCCTATCTGTTACCAAGAACTTTGATGACAATCCTGATAGTCAAGAAGAAGAAACAGGTTTGGATAAACTCAGTCATTTCTTGAATGACTTAGCCTTGATTGCAGATACGGATACAGGCAGTCAGGAGACATCAGAAGTGACCTTGATGACCCTCCATGCAGCTAAGGGACTTGAGTTCCCAGTTGTCTTTATCATTGGGATGGAGGAAAATGTCTTTCCCCTTAGCCGTGCAGCAGAAGATCCGGATGAACTGGAAGAGGAACGTCGTTTGGCCTATGTAGGTATCACGCGCGCGGAGAAAATCCTCTATCTGACCAATGCCAACTCTCGATTACTGTTTGGGAAGACCAACTATAACCGTCCAACACGTTTCATCAATGAAATCAGTTCGGACTTGCTTGAGTATCAGGGCTTGGCTCGACCAGCCAATACTAGCTTTAAGGCTTCTTATAGCAGTGGCGGAGTGGCCTTTGGTCAAGGTATGAGCTTAGCCCAGGCCCTTCAAGAACGGAAACGCAATGCCGCACCAAGCTCTATCCAGTCTAGTGGTCTCCCATTTGGTCAGTTTGCAGCCGGAAATAAAAAAGATTCAAGCGATACCAACTGGTCTATTGGGGATATTGCTCTCCACAAGAAGTGGGGAGAGGGAACTGTTCTGGAAGTCTCTGGTAGCGGTGATACTCAGGAGTTGAAAATCAATTTCCCAGAAGTGGGGCTGAAAAAACTCTTAGCCAGTGTAGCCCCAATTGAGAAAAAAATCTAATTTTCTATCCTTCTCACGAATAATAAAGTGAGGAGGATTTTTATGTACAGTATTTCATTCCAAGAAGATTCACTCTTGCCTAGAGAAAGACTGGTTAAAGAAGGAGTAGAGGCACTGAGCAATCAAGAATTGCTAGCAATTCTACTCAGAACCGGAACGCGTACGGCCAATGTTTTTGAAATTTCCCAGAAAGTCTTAAACAGTTTGACTAGTCTAACTGATTTGAAAAAAATGACCCTGCAGGAATTGCAGAGTCTGTCTGGCATTGGACGGATTAAGGCCATTGAACTACAAGCAGTGATTGAACTGGGACATCGCATTCACAAACATGAAACCCTTGAGATGGAAAGTATTCTCAGTAGTCAAAAGCTAGCCAAGAAAATGCAACAGGAACTTGGCGATAAAAAACAAGAGCACCTAGTGGCGCTCTATCTCAATACTCAAAATCAAATCATTCATCAGCAAACTATTTTTATCGGATCTGCGACACGCAGCATTGCTGAACCGAGGGAAATTCTTCACTATGCCCTCAAGCATATGGCTACCTCAGTGATTCTCGTTCACAATCATCCATCTGGTGCAGTATCTCCTAGTCGAAATGATGATCATGTCACTAAACTAGTCAAGGAAGCCTGCGAACTGATGGGAATTGTGTTTCTGGATCATCTAATTGTCTCTCACTCGGATTACTTTAGTTACCGTGAAAAGACGGATCTGATTTAAGATTACACATGATCTTACTCAATCACTTTTAAAACATAGGAATCTACTTCTGCCATATTGATAACAGGAAGAGGTTTTATCGTGGGTACAAGTAAATTTTCTTGAACGATAAAGTTGATAATCGCATTGAAATCTTCGATTTTATAATATCTTTTTTTATGAATGAGAATATCTCTGTAAAAGTAAAGACTTGAATGAAATTTACTTTTTAGTTTAGCATCTCCCTTTTTACAAAATCGTTTTGCCTTTTTAGACATTTCTTTCAGCTGTTTTTCTTTTTCTTTTTGAGATAGTTTATCGAAATTCTCTTTATTCTTAGAAAAAGATTGGTAACTTTCCGCTGTTAAAAGTCTATAGAGATTAGAAAGATGAAAGCAAACCCTTATTTCTTTTTCATTGTTTGATAAGAAAAGATTAGCTTCCTTTTCCTTATAAGATATGAAAACATTAGCTTCTATATCTCTCAAAATCTCATGAGTAGAAGGTATTTTAATTTCATTCATGATTAATAACCTATTTATAAGTCCTAGAGTTCGTTAACAACATAGTCAAATAGCGTTTTATCTTTGGGACGATTTTCAAAGAGAAATTCTGGATGCCATTGGACACCAAGATAAGGAAAGCCGTCCGTAGTTGTCACAGCCTCAATGATTCCATCTTTAGGATCATGTGCTACAACCTTAAGATTTGAGGCTAGATCTTTAATGCTCTGGTGGTGGAAGGAGTTGATGTGAGAGATTTCTCCATAGATTTCTCGGAGAATCGTATTAGGTTCCGTTACGAGGCGTTGGGTAGTATATTCGGCTGAACAGTCCTGCCAATGATCCTCGATATCTTGGTGTAGCGTGCCTCCCATGGCGACATTGAAAAGTTGAGTACCCCGACAAACAGAGAAAATTGGTTTCTTTTGCTTAATCGCTTCTTTGATAAGTGCTAGTTCAAAAATATCTCTTTGAAGATGGTAGTCATCACTATCAATAGCCTTTGGTTCACCATAGTATTTTGGATCAACATTTTGCCCACCCGTTAGGATGAGCTTATCAATGATACTGATGTAATAGGCAGCCATTTCTTGATCACCAATTGGTAGGATGATTGGAATTCCGCCAGCGTCCTTGACTCCTTCAACAAAGCCTTTTGCTGCATAGCTCATCATGATGTCATCATCTGGATGAGCTTTTTCATTTCCTGTAATCCCAATAACTGGTTTTTTCATAAATGCTTTCGCTTTCTAATCCTCTTTACGCATAAAATAGAGGAGGGTTTGGAGTTCACTTGTCAAATCGACATACTGAACAACCACATCTTTTGGGAGGTGAAGGTGAACAGGGGAAAAGCTGAGAATACCTTTTATACCAGCATCGACCAAAAGATTGGCAACTTCTTGTGATTTAACACTTGGAACTGTTAGGATAGCAGTTTTGACATCTGCTTCTTTGATTTTTTCTTTAATCTGTGAGATACCATAGATTGGAATTCCATCAGGTGTTTGGCTTCCAACTTCTGGATGGTCATCTAGGTCAAAGGCCATGATAATTTTCATCTTGTTACGCTCGTGGAAGCGGTAGTGGAGAAGGGCATGGCCCATATTTCCAATCCCAACCAACATAACATTTGTAATGGAGTTATCATTTAGGAGGTCAGCAAAAAAATTCATCAATTTTTTGACATCGTAACCAAAACCTCGACGACCTAGTTCACCAAAATAGGAAAAATCCCGACGAACGGTCGCAGAATCGATACCGATAGCCTCTGCAATTTGCTTGGAGTTGGCACGTTCGATTTTTTCTGCATGAAATCGCTTGAAAATTCGGTAGTAAAGAGAGAGTCTTTTTGCTGTTGCTTTTGGAATAGCAGACTGTTTATCTTTCACAAAATCACAACCTTTCTATTCTTCTATTTTATAGAAACATTGTGAAAAAATCAACAAAAACAAGAAAAAACTAAGAAATTTCTTAGTTTTTATCTGAAAAATGAGCTTGTGATAGAAAACGGTAGAGATCGCCAACCAATCCTTGATAAATCACCTTATCATTCAGCGTTAAGGAGCTGATTAGGAGAGTATCAGGTAGGGTCACACAGCCAGATAGAGATAACATGAGCTCTTCGTAATCCTTATATTCAAGTATACGTTCTACGTGATAGTTATCTTGATAGGTAAGTCGATACATAGTCAATTATCTTTTTTCTTTAGTGAAGATACCGCGTTCTACAAGGCTGTCCATGAGGAAGTAGAATTTTTCTTGATGAATGTGGTGGTCTTCTGATTTAAAGATATTGACCAAACGAAGACCAGACTTGTCAGTGATATTGAGTTTAGCACCTGTAAGGTCTTTATTGATGATGATTTTTAGGTTGAAGCCTTCACCGCTGTTAGGCACTTTCTCAAGCAAACGAGTCAGTTCGAAGTTTCCAACTTTTGTTTCAAAGAAAGTATTATCTTTCAGTGTGAACTTTTTGACAGTTGGGCTAAGTGTATAGTCGTAGCGGCAGTTTTGTAGTTTAATGGTTTTTTCGAATGCCATTAGATTAATCTCCAATAATATTTTTTAAGGTTTGTGCGAGTTGTTTCAGTTCTTCTTCGGTATTAAGAGGAGAGAGACTGATACGGACAGATTCTTTCAAACGAGGCGAATCGGGCCCATAAAAAGCTTCAAGCACATGACTGGTTTGCACAATACCAGCAGTACAAGCCGAACCGGTAGAAATTGAAATTCCTTCAAGATCTAACCGTAGTAAGAGCAAATCATTTTTTTGACCAGGAAAGCCAATGTTGACAACATAAGGTAGTTGGTGGTTGCTTTCATTGAGATAGTAGTCTAAATCAGCAATTTCTTCTAAAAAAGTAGCTTTGAGTGCGCTTAGTTTTTGGTAATGCTCAACTTGGTCATTTAAATCCTCTTTGAGAGCAACGACCATACCTACAATAGCAGCGAGATTTTCTGTTCCAGCCCGTTTCTTTAGTTCTTGGTCTCCACCGTGAAGGTAGGAATCAAAGTCCGCGGAAGAGGCATAAAGAAAGCCAACTCCTTTTGGCCCATGGAATTTGTGGGCAGAAGCACTGAGGAAATCAATTCCTAACTCCTCTGGATGGATAGGAATTTTCCCAATAGCTTGAACAGCATCTACATGATATGCAGAAGGATGATCTTTTAAAATACGTCCAATCTCAGCGATAGGTAAGAGACTTCCTGTTTCATTATTAGCATACATGGTGGAAACGAGAATGGTATCGTCACGTAAGGCTTCTTGAATTTGCTGAGCAGTTATTTCTTGATTTACTGGTTGGATGATGGTCGCTTCAAAACCAAAATGTTGAACCAGATAATCGATAGTTTCAAGCACAGAATGGTGTTCAATAGCTGTCGTGATGATATGTTTTCCACGATTTTGATGACGGAGACAATAGCCAATAATGGCTGTATTGTTACTTTCTGTACCACCAGACGTAAAAAAGATATGTTGAGGTTTGGTTCCTAGTAAGTGAGCTAAGTCTTGACGAGCCTCTCGCAAGAGTTTGCCAGCCTGCCGACCATGGCCATGAATACTAGAAGGATTACCATGAGTTTCTTGCATGACCTTGGTCATTTCAGAAATAGCTACTGCTGACATAGGAGTCGTAGCAGCATTGTCCAAATAAATCAAAGAATCACCTTATTTCTTTTTGTTGTAAGCAAAGAGTGGGCTGACTGGTTTTCTTTCGTGAATGCGGACGATAGCATCACCAATTAATTCGCTAGCAGTAATGTAACATACATTTTCTGGAGTTCTTTCTTTGGTTGCTACAGAGTCCGTTACAAGGATTTCTTTAATGTTAGTTGCGTCTAGAAGGTCTGCTGCACCTTCAACAAATAAACCGTGACTAGATACCGCATAGATTTCAGTTGCCCCTTCGCGTTCAACGATTTTTGCTGCTTCAGAGAAAGTACGACCAGTATTTAGGATGTCGTCAATCAAGATAGCTTTCTTGCCTTCAACATCCCCAATGATATAGCCTTCGTTACGATCAGAATCGTCTTGGGCGTAGTCAATGATAGCGATAGGAGCATCAAGGTATTCAGCCAAACTACGAGCACGTTTAACACCAGAGTTCTTTGGACTAACAACAACAACATCAGAGCCAAGAAGTCCTTTATCACAGTAGTGCTTAGCAAATAGAGGAACAGTATAAAGATTATCTACAGGAATATCAAAGAAACCTTGGACTTGAACAGCGTGGAGGTCCAGCGTTAGAACACGGCTTACACCAGCTTTGACAAGCATATTGGCAACCAGTTTCGCAGTGAGGGGTTCACGAGAAGAAGCGATACGATCCTGACGCGCATAACCAAAGTAAGGAAGGACAACGTTGATACTATGAGCACTTGCACGTACACAAGCATCAACCATGATCAACAACTCCATCAAGTGGTTGCTAACAGGGTAGCTGGTTGACTGGATGATGTAGACATCGTAACCACGGACACTTTCTTCAATGTTGACCTGGATTTCGCCGTCAGAAAATTGTCGAGAGGATAACTTCCCGAGAGGTACACCAACTGTATCCGCAATCTTTTGAGCGATTTCATGGTTAGAGTTTAGGGTGAAAAGTTTCATGTTGTTTCTATCTGACATTATAGACCGTCCTCTGTAAACTTTGCGAATCTCCTTTGAGAAAGTTCTGTTTTTCAAAGCAAGATTCTTTTATTTTTATCTTTTCTATTCTACCAAAAAAAGGAGATTATTTCAGCTTTTTTTCATGCTTTTAATAAAACGAATTAATTTTGAAGGAGCTTTCTGGTAAGTTATGTGATTTTCATCTAAAAATTGCTGAAAATCGACTTTTCCTTGTTCAAAATTAGTGACTTCAAGTTCCAGTTCGTAGTCGGTTTGACCAAAGTAATGGCTTTGGTCTAAGGCCATCAAACCGATAGCGGTTTCCATTTCGTAACGAATCGTTTCAAGACAACCTAGAATAAGCCAGTCATGACTTTCAATACCAATCTCAGTAAGTTTCTCCAGAACCATCCCTTGAGGTAGGATCTGTTTTTCTAAATAATATTCAGCTTCTGGAAGAGTCATTTTTTGATTGTATTCCATATTTCCAATAGTTTGAGGAACTTTCAAGGTTAATTCAGCGCAATCTGAAAGGGCGCGAATGCGCATGGCAACCTTTTTTTCGCGCAACTGGAAATCTGGCGTGTCAATGTAGTAGTTTTTTTGGTGAATAGGAGATATATGGGCAAACTGTTTTTTTAAATGATTGTAGTCATCTTTTTTCAGTAGTGTTTTCAGTTCAATTTCTAATTGTTTCATTTTTCTAACCTTTTCTTTATCTTTGAAAGCGGATTTATGGTATAATGTACAATGTATTTATTGTATAAGATTGTAGTGAAAAAATCAAAAATTTTTAACAGCACAATCTCATACTAAAAGGGAGAAAATATGACCATAGAATGGGAAGAATTTTTAGATCCTTACATTCAAGCTGTTGGTGAATTGAAGATTAAACTTCGTGGGATTCGAAAACAGTACCGTAAGCAAAACAAGCATTCTCCGATTGAGTTTGTAACTGGTCGGGTAAAACCGATTGAGAGTATCAAAGAAAAAATGGCTCGTCGAGGAATTACTTATGCAACTCTGGAAAATGACTTGCAAGATATCGCAGGGCTACGTGTCATGGTTCAGTTTGTTGATGACGTGGAAGAAGTTGTTGCAATTCTACGTAAACGTCACGATATGAGAGTCGTTCAGGAACGAGATTATATCAACCATCGTAAGGCGTCGGGTTATCGTTCTTATCATGTTGTTGTCGAATATACTGTAGATACGATAAATGGGGCTAAGACCATTCTCGCCGAGATTCAAATTCGGACCTTGGCTATGAACTTTTGGGCTACCATTGAGCATTCGCTCAATTATAAGTACCAGGGGGACTTTCCAGAGGAAATAAAAGAAAGATTGGAAATCACTGCCAAAATTGCTCATCAACTAGATGAAGAAATGGGCAAGATTCGAGATGACATTCAGGAAGCTCAGGCACTCTTTGATCCTTTGAGTAGAAAACTAAACGACGGTGTAGGAAATAGTGACGATACAGATGAAGAATACAGGTAAGCGAGTTGACCTCATAGCTAATAGAAAGCCGCAGAGTCAGAAAGTTTTACATAAACTGAGGGAAAAACTCAAAAAACAGCATTTTATAATCAATGATACAAATCCCGATATCGTCATTTCGATTGGTGGAGATGGGATGCTTTTGTCTGCTTTTCACAAGTACGAGAATCAGTTAGACAAGGTTCGATTTGTAGGTGTACATACAGGACACTTGGGATTTTACACGGATTACCGTGACTTTGAGTTGGACCAGTTGGTTACCAATCTCCAACTGGATTCTGGAGCCAAAGTTTCTTATCCAGTCCTGAATGTCAAAGTGACTCTTGAAAATGGTGATGTAAAAACCTTCCGTGCTCTAAATGAAGCGAGCATCCGTCGGTCAGACCGCACCATGGTTGCAGATATCATCATTAACCACGTTCCATTCGAGCGCTTTCGTGGAGATGGTGTGACTGTCTCAACGCCAACAGGGAGCACTGCCTATAACAAATCCTTGGGAGGAGCAGTTTTGCATCCTACCATTGAAGCCTTGCAGTTGACGGAAATAGCAAGTCTTAACAACCGAGTCTATCGTACTCTGGGATCATCGATCATTATTCCCAAAAAAGATAAAATTGAACTTCTGCCAACACGCAATGATTACCACACGATATCAGTCGATAACAGCGTCTATTCCTTCCGTAATATCGAACGGATTGAGTATCAAATCGACCATCACAAGATTCACTTCGTAGCGACTCCAAGCCACACTAGCTTCTGGAATCGTGTTAAAGATGCCTTCATCGGCGAGGTGGATGAATGAGGTTCGAATTTATCGCAGATGACCACGTCAAAGTCAAAACTTTCCTCAAGAAACATGAGGTTTCCAAGGGACTTTTGGCTAAGATTAAGTTTCGAGGCGGGGCTATACGGGTCAATGGCAAACCACAAAATGCGACTTATCTCTTAGATATTGGAGACAAGGTAACTATTGACATTCCAGCAGAGGAAGGATTTGAGAGCCTTGAAGCTATTGATCGACCACTCGATATCTTGTATGAGGATGACCATTTTCTGGTTTTGAATAAGCCTTATGGAGTAGCATCCATCCCCAGTGTCAATCATTCCAATACCATTGCCAATTTTATCAAGGGCTACTATGTTAAACAGGAATATGAAAATCAGCAAGTTCACATCGTGACTAGGCTTGATAGAGATACTTCTGGTTTGATGCTTTTTGCCAAGCACGGTTATGCTCATGCACGTTTAGACAAGCAACTGCAACGAAAGTCTATCGAGAAACGTTACTTTGCTTTAGTTAAAGGAGATGGGGTCTTGGAGCCACAGGGGGAGATTATTGCCCCGATTGCGCGTGATGTGGACTCCATTATCACAAGACGGGTTGCCAAAGGTGGGAAATACGCTCATACGTCTTACAAAGTTGTCGCGTCTTATGGAGATATTCACCTAGTCGATATTCGTCTTCATACTGGGAGAACTCATCAGATACGAGTGCATTTTTCTCATATCGGTTTTCCTCTTTTAGGAGACGATCTCTATGGAGGAAGTTTAGACGACGGTATTCAGCGCCAGGCCTTGCATTGTCATTATTTATCTTTTTATCATCCCTTTCTAGAGCAAGATTTGCAACTAGAAAGCCCCTTACCGGATGATTTCAGCAATCTTATTACTCAGTTATCAACTAATACTCTTTAAAAACAATTTGGAGTATAATTTATTTTCTTAAAGGAGAAAACTCATGGAAGTTTTTGAAAATCTCAAAGCCAACCTAGTTGGCAAAAATGCTCGTATTGTTCTCCCTGAAGGGGAAGAACCTCGTATTCTTCAGGCAACCAAACGCTTGGTAAAAGAAACAGAAGTCGTTCCTGTTTTGCTTGGGAACCCAGAAAAAATCAAAATTTATCTTGAAATCGAAGGGGTTATGGACGGTTATGAAGTCATTGACCCTCAACATTATCCTCAATTTGAAGAAATGGTTGCTGCTTTAGTAGAGCGTCGTAAGGGCAAAATGACTGAAGAAGAAGCGCGCAAAGTTTTGGTTGAAGACGTCAACTACTTTGGTGTGATGCTAGTCTACTTGGGTTTGGTTGACGGTATGGTATCTGGTGCGATTCACTCAACTGCCTCAACAGTTCGCCCAGCCCTACAAATCATTAAAACTCGTCCAAACGTAACGCGTACTTCAGGTGCCTTCCTTATGGTACGTGGTACGGAACGTTACCTATTTGGAGACTGTGCCATTAATATCAATCCAGATGCAGAAGCTTTGGCCGAAATTGCGATCAATTCAGCAATCACAGCTAAGATGTTTGGTATTGAACCTAAAATTGCTATGCTAAGCTATTCTACTAAAGGCTCAGGTTTTGGTGAAAGTGTTGACAAGGTAGTGGAAGCTACAAAAATTGCTCACGACTTGCGTCCTGATCTTGAGATTGATGGTGAGTTGCAATTTGATGCGGCCTTCCACCCTGAAACTGCAGCATTGAAAGCTCCAGGAAGTAACGTTGCTGGGCAAGCAACTGTCTTTATCTTCCCTGGTATCGAAGCGGGGAATATTGGCTATAAGATTGCAGAACGTCTTGGTGGCTTCGCGGCTGTAGGTCCTGTATTGCAAGGTTTGAACAAGCCAGTTAACGACCTTTCTCGTGGATGTAATGCAGACGATGTGTACAAGTTGACCCTTATCACAGCGGCACAAGCAGTTCATCAATAAGATTTAGTCCTCTTTCCCATGGGAAGAGGCTTTTTAGTACTGAGAAAAGGACAGTTAGAAGCTTCTATGTTATACTAGATATATGTTAGATTTGAAAGAATACGGTATCGTCATGTGGCCGGAGGAGAAGATCATTTCTTTCCGTGAAAAACTCCTCAATTGGTATGATGAAAACAAGCGAGATTTGCCTTGGCGGAGAAGTAAAAATCCTTATCACATCTGGGTATCTGAAATCATGCTTCAGCAGACCAGAGTGGATACAGTTATTCCCTACTACGAACGATTCTTGGACTGTTTTCCAACAGTAGAAAGTTTGGCGAATGCGCCTGAAGAGCGTCTGTTGAAGGCTTGGGAGGGATTGGGCTATTATTCTCGAGTACGCAATATGCAGACTGCAGCCCAGCAGATTATGGCTGACTTTGGTGGTCAATTTCCAAACACCTATGAAGGAATTTCTAGTTTAAAAGGGATTGGCCCTTATACTGCGGGAGCTATTTCCAGTATCGCTTTTAATTTGCCTGAGCCAGCGGTCGATGGCAATGTCATGCGAGTTTTGGCACGTTTGTTTGAGGTTAATCATGATATCGGAGTTCCCAGCAATCGAAAGATTTTCCAAGCTATGATGGAAATCTTGATTGATCCGAAACGACCAGGTGATTTTAACCAAGCTCTGATGGATTTAGGTTCTGACATAGAGGCACCAGTTAACCCTCGACCAGAAGAAAGCCCTGTTAAGGAATTTAGCGCAGCCTATCAGAATGGGACCATGGATGTATATCCGATTAAAGAACCCAAGAAAAAGCCTCTCCCAATTTATCTCAAGGCTTTGGTTGTACGCAATGACCGTGGTCAATATCTACTTGAGAAAAATGAAAGCGAAAAACTGCTAGCTGGATTTTGGCATTTCCCCTTGATTGAAGTTGATGATTTCTCAAGTGATGACGATCAGCTAGATCTCTTTTCTCAAGTCACAGAGGAAAGCAGAGCATTTGGACCAAGTCCTCAAGAAAACTTTGAGCAGGATTATGATTTAGAAGTGAATTGGTCCCAGCAAGTATTTGACCAGGTAAAGCATGTATTTAGTCATCGGAAATGGCATATTCAAATCCAAGCTGGCCAGGTGACAGAAACAAAGCAGTTTTCGGACAGAGAAATTCGTTGGGTTTCTCCTCAGGAGTTTTCTGATTATCCACTTGCGAAACCTCAACAAAAAATTTGGCAGGCTTATAAAACAACTTTTGAAGATAAAGGCCTATAGTAGCCATTTGTACCTTCTTTGCATTTTTTTGTTATAATAGATAGAGAAAAGGTGATAAAATGAAAAAAATATTAATTGTAGATGATGAGAAACCAATCTCAGATATTATTAAGTTTAATATGGCCAAAGAAGGCTACGAAGTTGTAACAGCCTTCAACGGTCGTGAGGCAATCGAGCTATTTGAAGCTGAGCAACCCGACATTATTATCCTAGACTTGATGCTACCTGAAATTGATGGTTTAGAAGTAGCCAAAGCCATTCGCAAGACCAGTAGTGTTCCTATCATTATGCTCTCAGCTAAGGATAGCGAGTTTGACAAGGTTATCGGTTTGGAACTAGGGGCAGATGATTATGTCACAAAGCCCTTCTCAAATCGTGAATTGCAGGCGCGTGTCAAGGCTTTACTTCGCCGTACCGACTTGGTTTCAGTTGATAGTCAAGAGTCTGATGAGAAGAAATCCCAGCCACTTCAGATTGGCGATTTGGAAATTGTTCCAGACGCTTACGTGGCCAAAAAATACGGTGAGGAATTAGATTTGACCCACCGTGAGTTTGAGCTCTTATATCACTTGGCTTCCCATATTGGACAAGTGATTACGCGTGAACACTTGCTTGAGACTGTTTGGGGTTATGATTATTTTGGTGATGTTCGTACAGTGGACGTGACCATCAGACGTTTGCGTGAAAAAATTGAAGATACTCCAAGCCGTCCAGAGTATATCCTCACCCGTCGTGGTGTTGGCT
The DNA here is from genome assembly GCF_029691405.1 of Streptococcus sp. D7B5. NCBI lineage: Bacteria > Bacillati > Bacillota > Bacilli > Lactobacillales > Streptococcaceae > Streptococcus > Streptococcus sp. D7B5. The sequence continues at coordinate 542,521 of NZ_CP121467.1, read as the reverse complement.
ACTATATGAGAAATAATGATTGAAGATATTAGACAAACTATTCTGACCAGTGATTTTATCTTTATCTTGATTTTACTTGGCTTTATCTTGGTGGTGACCTTGCTGTTACTGGAAAATCGTCGGGATAATATCCGTCTGAAGGAGATAAATCAAAAGGTTAAGGACTTGATTGCAGGTGATTATTCTCAAGTTTTGGACTTACAAGGCAGTACAGAAATCACCAATATTAGCAATAACCTCAATGATTTGTCAGAAGTTATTCGTTTGACCCAAGAAAATCTGGAACAAGAGAGTAAAAGACTGCATAGTATTCTTTCTTACATGACAGATGGAGTGCTTGCGACCAATCGCCGTGGTCAAATTACCATGATTAATGACATGGCTAAGAAACAATTAGGTGTGCAGAAAGAAGATGTCCTTAACAAAAGCATTTTAGAATTGCTTAAGATAGAGGATGATTATGAACTGCGTGACCTGATTACACAGATTCCTGAGTTGATGATTGATTCCCAAGATGTGAATGGTGAATACCTGAGTCTTCGTGTACGTTTCGCTCTGGTTCGCCGTGAGTCTGGATTCATCTCTGGTTTGGTTGCTGTTTTACATGATACGACCGAGCAGGAGAAGGAAGAGCGTGAGCGAAGACTCTTTGTTTCGAACGTGAGTCACGAGTTGCGAACTCCTTTGACCAGTGTTAAATCTTATCTTGAAGCCTTGGACGAGGGAGCTCTGTATGATCCTGTTGCCCCTGATTTTATCAAGGTTTCACTCGATGAAACCAACCGTATGATGCGGATGGTAACAGATCTCTTGCATCTCTCTCGTATTGATAATGCGTCCACTCAGTTGGATGTGGAGTTGATTAACTTTACAGCTTTTATCACCTTTATTCTCAACCGCTTTGATAAGATGAGAAGTCAGGATGACGAGAAAAAATATGAACTTGTTAGAGATTACCCAATCAATTCTGTTTGGATCGAGATTGATACCGATAAAATGACTCAGGTGATTGATAATATTCTTAACAATGCCATCAAGTATTCACCAGATGGTGGGAAAATCACTGTCAGCATGAAGACCACAGATGACCAGATGATTTTATCCATCAAAGACCAAGGTCTAGGTATTCCAAAGCAAGATTTGCCGAAGATCTTTGACCGCTTCTACCGTGTGGATCGTGCAAGAAGCCGGGCTCAAGGTGGAACTGGTCTAGGTCTGGCCATTGCAAAAGAAATCATCAAACAACACAATGGCTTTATATGGGCCAAAAGTGAATACGGTAAGGGCTCAACCTTTACCATCGTGCTCCCTTATGATAAGGATGCCGTAAAAGAAGAAATATGGGAGGACGAAATAGAAGACTAGAATGAGTGAAAAAGGCTTTAAATACAGTATTTTAGCATCAGGATCCAGTGGAAATTCCTTTTATCTGGAAACCCCAAAAAAGAAAATCCTAATAGATGCGGGCTTGTCTGGTAAAAAAATTACTAGCCTGCTAGCTGAAATCAATCGCAAACCTGAAGATCTGGATGCGATTCTGATTACGCATGAGCATTCAGACCATATCCACGGAGTCGGTGTCTTGGCTCGCAAATATGGTATGGATCTTTACGCCAATGAAAAGACTTGGCAGGCTATGGAGAATAGTAAGTATCTTGGCAAGGTAGACTCTTCGCAAAAGCATATCTTTGAAATGGGTAAAACCAAAACCTTTGGTGATATCGACATTGAGAGTTTTGGTGTGAGCCATGATGCGGCAGCACCACAGTTTTACCGATTTATGAAAGATGACAAGAGCTTCGTCATGCTGACCGATACAGGTTATGTTAGTGATAGAATGGCAGGAATTGTCGAGAATGCGGACGGTTACCTCATCGAGTCCAACCACGATGTGGAGATTTTGCGAGCAGGATCTTACGCTTGGCGTCTCAAACAACGAATCCTATCAGATCTCGGTCACCTTTCTAACGAAGACGGTGCTGAGGCCATGATTCGTGCAATGGGAAATCGGACTAAGAAAATTTATCTTGGTCACTTGTCCAAAGAGAACAATATCAAGGAGCTGGCTCATATGACTATGGTCAACCAGCTAGCGCAAGCTGATCTGGGAGTCGGAGTAGACTTTAAAGTTTATGATACCTCACCAGACACTGCAACACCATTGACAGACATATAAAAAAGAAGGCGAGTGCCTTCTTTTGTTTTGTACTTTATCAGGGTTTTAGTGTGATATAATGATTAAAAAAATTAAAGGAGTAGCAGTTTGAAGAGAAAATGGTTATTAAAGGATTACTATGACACAACGATTATCATACTTGCATTGATATCCGTTGTCCTTGTCTTGCTTGGATTTTCTGAGATGATTGATTTGGATAATCCACCCTACAGTATTATTGATTTACTGATTTGGTTTGTTTTTGTGGTAGATTATGGTTGGCGGTTCTTTTCAAGTAAAGAAAAATGGAGATTTATACTTGAAAATATCTTCGACTTGCTAGCTATCCTTCCTTTGAATGCTATTTTTACAGTATTTCGATTAGGGCGTATCTTCCGCTTAGCAAGGCTGACAAAATTACTGAAACTAACTCGTCTTTTAAGAGTCGTTGGATTGACTGGCAAGTTGAAAAAAAAAATTGGAAAACTCTTACGAACAAATGGTTTACTGTATATTTTCTATCTCAATTCTTTTATTGTACTGGTAGGGAGTTCAATTTTATCTGTTGTTGAAGAAAAATCCTTTTCAGATAGTCTTTGGTGGGCGCTTGTAACGGTGACGACTGTTGGTTATGGAGATATTGTTCCTGCGTCGATTTTTGGGAAGTGGTTAGCTGTTTTACTAATGCTTGTTGGTATTGGCACAATAGGGATGTTAACGAGTGCCTTGACAAACTTTTTTGTAAAGGATAATCCAGATGAGCAGATAAAGCTTGATAAACTCCAAGACGAATTAATAGCTCAAAGGATATTACTAGAAAAACAATCTGTAAAGATTGATGAACTGCATAGAATGATACAAGACTTGCTTGAAAAAAATAATTTAGACCATAAAAAAACCACTCGATGAGTGGTTTTTTTTACAATCCAGCAAAGTCCTTGATTTCTTGTGCGGACATGGAAGAGTCGCAACGGACATTGATTTGGCCATCTGCAATGTGAACAAATCCTGGTACGGTTGGAATTCCATAACGTGAGCGGAATTCTTGCAATTCATTGAGTTGGCTTGGTTCTTCACTGTTGATGAAGTAGATGTGGGCTTTAGTTTCAGCTACGACACCTGCCAATGTGCCAGCAAATTTACGGCAGTAAGGGCAAGTTTTACGGCCAATAAAGAAGGTTGCTGTTTCTTTATTATCGAGTGCTTCTTGTGCACGCGCAACTGTAGTGACTTCAAGGTCTTTAATGTTTTCTAAAAATTGTTCCATGAGATTACCTCGCTTTCATTGATAAGTCTAGTATGCCATAAAGTTTCTAAAAATGCTTAGATTTGATACGAAAAAAAGATGAGATTGGTTGGTCTCATCTTTTATAATTTCTTATTTAACAAACGCATTGATTTCTGCTTCGATGTTGGCAATCTTAGCTTGTGAATCTTCGTTGCTTTCACCCACAACGGCAATGTAGAACTTGATTTTTGGTTCTGTACCTGAAGGGCGAACTGCAATCCAAGAACCATCCGCAAGAGTGTATTTCAAAACATCACTTGGAGGAGTTGTCAAGTTTGTAACAGTACCGTCAGCAGCAGTAGCAGTTTGAGCCTTGAAGTCTTCTACGACAGTGATAGCTGTTGCGTTCCATTCTTTTGGAGCATTGTTACGGAACTTAGCCATAATCGATTTGATTTGTTCAGCACCATCAACACCAGAAAGGGTAACAGAGATGGTCTTTTCAGCGTAGTAGCCGTATTCTTTGTAGATTTCTTCGATACCGTCAGCAAGTGTCAAACCACGTGAACGGTAGTAGGCAGCAAGCTCAGCAACGACAAGAACGGCTTGGATGGCGTCTTTATCACGTACGAATGGTTTGATCAAGTAACCGAAGCTTTCTTCAAATCCCATCATGTAAGTGTGATTGTGTTTTTCTTCGAATTCTTGGATTTTTTCAGCGATAAATTTGAAACCTGTCAAAACGTTGAACATAGTTGCGCCGTAGCTTTCAGCAATCTTCGTTACCAAGTCAGTTGATACGATAGATTTACATAGGGCTGCATTTTCAGGAAGAGTTCCAGCATTTTTGTGGGCTTCCAAGATGTATTTAGCCATGATAGCGCCGATTTGGTTACCTGAAAGGTTGAGGTAGCTTCCATCTTTTTGAAGAACTTCAACACCAACACGGTCAGCGTCAGGGTCAGTTGCAACAAGCACATCTGCACCAACTTGACGACCAAGTTCTTCAGCAAGTGCGAAGGCTGCTTGGCTTTCTGGGTTTGGAGATTTTACAGTTGAGAAGTCAGGATCAGCAGTTGCTTGTGCTTCAACAACTTGAACAGAGTCAAATCCTGCTTGAGCAAGAGCACGACGAGCCAACATTTCACCCGTACCATGAAGTGGTGTGTAGACAATCTTCATGTCTTTACCGAATTCTTCAATCAAGGTTGGATTGATGTTTACGTCTTTAACTTCTTTAAGATATTCAACATCGACAGCTTCGCCAATGACTTCAATCAAACCAGAAGCTTTTTCTGCTTCGACATCAGCAACTTCCACAGCGAATGGATTTTCGATTGCACGAATGTAAGTTGTCAAAGCATCTGCATCATGTGGAGGCATTTGCCCACCGTCTTCACCATAAACCTTGTAACCGTTAAATGGAGCAGGATTGTGACTGGCAGTAATCATGATACCTGCGAAACAGTTGAGGTGACGAACAGCAAATGACAGTTCTGGAGTTGGACGAAGGCTTTCAAATACGTAAGATTTGATACCGTGTTTAGCAAGAACTGCAGCAGATTCAAAGGCAAACTCAGGTGAGAAGTGACGGCTATCGTAGGCAATTGCCACACCACGTTCTTTTTCATTTCCACCTTTTGATTCAATCAAACGAGCCAAACCTTCGGTAGCTTGACGAACAACGTAGATGTTGATGCGGTTTGTACCAGCACCAATCAAACCACGCATACCAGCAGTACCAAATTCAAGATTGGTATAAAAGGCATCTTCCTTAGTTTTTTCGTCCATATTTTCCAAATCTTGACGAAGGTAGTCTGGAAGGTCAGCAAAATCGACCCATTTTAGATAATTTTCTTGGTAAGTCATAGAGTGTCTCCTTTGTTTATTGCTTTAATCGCTTTCATTATATCACGATTTGACATTTTAGTAAAACGTTAGCATAACTTAAAATGTAGGAAATTTACTTATGCACTTTAGCGGGAAAATGGTGAGTACTGTGCTTACTTATACTAACTTAGGGATGAAAACCAATTATCCAATTTTTTAAAATATTAAAAGTTATAGTATTTTTGTGGGATTTTAAATAAAATAAATCGTAAATATTGTTATATTCTATTCTTTTTATAAAGAATCCTTTAATGTATCAAATGAACGTATAGAAAAATTTAAGTTAAAACTCTATAAATTTAAGATATTTTGAAAATATTTGGTTTCTGTTTTGATTTTTATTCTGCGTATGGTAAAATATAGTAAATCATTAAAGGAGAATCCATTATGAAAAAAATTCTTAAGCATTCTGCCTTGCTTTTATCAGCTTTAGCACTGGTTGCCTGTGGAGCTCAAAAAAAAGCAAGCGACAATGGTACAGCTTCAAACTCTAATTTTGAGGTTTCTGTAAAAGACGGTATGTATGTATTGCCTAAAGATGAGGATTCATCATCAACATACCTTGCACTTCAAGTCGAAATCAAGAACAATCGTGATAAACAGTTTAGTTTTACTAGCCAAGATATCACGCTATACAATGAAAAGGATGAAAAATTACAACCAATTCAAGTTTATGAAAGCGACAGTAAAACTAAATTTATGTCATATGGTGACAGTCTTTCTAAAGGAAAGAGCGTTGCTGGTTATGTAGTGTATGAAGTCGATAAGAATGCTAAGTATGAACTTCACTTTGCACCTAGCTTTTACGATGACATCAAAGAAAATTCTAAAAAGAATAACGATGTAGCAATCAAGGTGGATCCAAGTCAGTATGAAGACAATATTGATGAAGCGAAAGATGTAATGAAAAAATATGTCGATGCTGTTTACCTTAATGGGGAAAGCTCTGGTGGTGGAACGAACCTAAGTGCTACTGACAAAAAGTCGCAAGTTGTAGCACTTGCTGATGATAAAAAATCTTCTGATAATAGTGCTGAATTCACAAACGATGCGAAAGCTGATAAAGAAGAGTTTATCAAGAAATTTACAGAGTCATTCGGAAAAGGTTTCTATAACTACAAACCATCTGATTCAGAACTTAGAACATTCGCAGATGCCTACATCAAAGCAAATGCTAAGAGAGCAAAAGTTGATTACAAGGTGAAGACATACTTGCCTGATTATGCTGTTGTTTATGTTAGACCAGAAACAATCGACTTGGATAACTTGAATGTTTATGAATTGAGCCGTAAATTCTACGAAGAAAACAAAGGTAAATATAGCAACTACTCTGAAGCTATGAAAGCTGGTGAAAAATACATTTTAGAAAATGCACCGAGTCAATTTGATTCAACTCCTCTAGACACTAGTGATAACATGAAGAAAGAGGGTTATGAAATTAAAATGACCAAGAAAGATGGAAAATGGACCATCGATACCTCTTCTAAAAACTATGAATTGAAAGATATGGCTCGCACATTCCGTGGAGGCATTGGATACTAAGATGAAAGGTTCGAGTTTATGACTCGAACTTTTTTCATTGCAATTGTGCAAAAGAGAAAAAGATAGTAAAATAGATGTATGATTATTTTACAAGCTAATAAAATTGAACGTTCTTTTGCAGGAGAGGTTCTTTTTGATAATATCAACCTGCAAGTTGATGAACGAGACCGGATTGCCCTCGTTGGGAAAAATGGGGCAGGTAAGTCCACTCTTTTGAAGATTTTGGTTGGGGAAGAGGAGCCGACCAGTGGAGAAATCAATAAGAAAAAAGATGTTTCTCTGTCTTACCTAGCCCAAGATAGCCGTTTTGAGTCTGAAAATACCATTTATGATGAAATGCTTCACGTCTTTGATGACTTGCGTCGGACTGAGAAGCAACTTCGTCAGATGGAACTGGAGATGGGTGAAAAGTCTGGTGAAGATCTGGATAAACTGATGGCGGATTATGATCGTTTATCAGAGAACTTCCGTCAGGCTGGTGGCTTTACCTACGAAGCTGATATCCGTGCTATCTTAAATGGATTCAAGTTTGACGAGTCTATGTGGCAGATGAAAATTGACGAGCTTTCTGGTGGCCAAAATACTCGTCTGGCACTGGCTAAAATGCTCCTTGAAAAGCCCAATCTCTTGGTCTTGGACGAACCAACCAACCACTTGGATATTGAAACCATAGCCTGGCTAGAGAATTACTTAGTGAACTATAGCGGTGCCCTCATTATTGTCAGCCACGACCGTTACTTTTTGGACAAGGTTGCGACTGTTACACTGGATTTGACCAAGCATTCCTTAGATCGTTATGTAGGCAATTACTCTCGCTTTGTTGAGTTAAAGGAGCAAAAGCTAGCTACAGAGGCAAAAAACTATGAAAAGCAACAGAAGGAAATCGCGGCTCTAGAAGACTTTGTCAATCGCAATCTAGTCCGAGCTTCAACGACTAAACGTGCTCAATCTCGCCGTAAACAACTAGAAAAAATGGAGCGTTTGGACAAACCTGAAACTAGTAAGAAATCAGCCAATATAACCTTCCAGTCTGAAAAAACATCAGGTAATATCGTTTTAACCGTTGAAAATGCGGCCATTGGCTATGATGGGGAAATATTGTCAGAGCCTATCAACCTTGACCTCCGTAAGATGAATGCTGTTGCCATCGTAGGACCAAATGGTATTGGCAAATCAACCTTTATCAAGTCTATTGTGGACCAGATTCCTTTTATCAAGGGAGAGAAGCGTTTTGGTGCCAATGTTGAGGTTGGATACTATGATCAGACTCAAAGTAAGCTAACACCAAGTAATACTGTTCTGGATGAACTTTGGAATGATTTTAAACTGACACCAGAAGTTGAGATCCGCAACCGCCTTGGTGCCTTCCTCTTCTCTGGTGATGATGTTAAAAAGTCAGTCGGAATGCTGTCTGGTGGTGAACGAGCTCGTCTGTTGCTTGCCAAACTTTCAATGGAAAACAACAATTTCTTGATTTTGGACGAGCCGACCAACCACTTGGATATTGATAGCAAGGAAGTCTTGGAAAATGCCTTGATTGACTTTGATGGAACCCTTCTTTTTGTGAGCCACGACCGTTACTTTATTAATCGTGTAGCCACTCATGTACTGGAATTGTCTGAGAGTGGTTCAACCCTCTACCTTGGAGATTATGACTACTATGTTGATAAGAAAGCAGAAGTAGAAGTGAGTCAAGCTGAGGAACTTTTAACTAGCAATCAGGCAAAAGAAGCAAGTTCAGTTAATGACTACCAGGCCCAGAAAGAAAGTCAAAAAGAAGTTCGCAAACTCATGCGACAAATCGAGAGTTTGGAAGCTGAAATTGAAGAGTTAGAAACTCAAAGTCAAGCCATTTCTGAACAAATGCTGGAAACCAACGATGCTGAAAAGCTCATGGAATTGCAGACTGAACTGGACAAAATTAACCATCGTCAGGAAGAAGCAATGCTTGAGTGGGAAGAATTATCAGAGCAGGTGTAAGAAATGGAACATCTTGGAAAAGTATTTCGTGAATTTCGAACCAGTGGGAACTACTCTTTAAAGGAAGCAGCGGGCGATTCTTGCTCGACCTCTCAGTTATCTCGCTTTGAGCTTGGTGAGTCTGATTTAGCAGTTTCCCGTTTCTTTGAGATTTTGGATAATATTCATGTGACTATTGAAAATTTCATGGACAAGGCTAGGGATTTTCAAAATCATGAACATGTTGCCTTGATGGCACAGATTATTCCGCTTTACTACTCAAATGATATTGCAGGTTTTCAAAAGCTTCAAAGAGAACAACTTGAAAAGGCTAAGAGTTCGACCAATCCCCTCTATTTTAAGCTGAATTGGATTCTGCTACAAGGACTGATTTGTCAAAGAGATGCTTATTACACGATGAGGCAGAGTGATTTGGAAAAGGTAGCAGATTATCTTTTTCAAACAGAAGAATGGACTATGTATGAGTTGATTCTTTTCGGAAATCTCTATACTTTCTACAATGTGGACTATGTGGCTCGAATTGGCAGAGAAGTGATGGAGAGGGAAGACTACTACAAGGAAATTGGTCGGCATCGAAAACTTGTTTTGATTTTAGCTCTTAACTGTTACCAGCATTGTTTGGAAAATCGATCCTTTGCGGATGCGGACTATTTTGAGGGCTATGTGGAGAAGTTAATTGGAAATGGTATCAAGCTTTATGAGCGCAATATCTTCCATTATCTCAAAGGTTTCGCCCTCTACCAGAGAGACTTGAAAGAAGAGGGTTGTAGTCAGATGCGGGAGGCCATGCATATTTTTGCTGTGCTTGGACTTCCAGAGCAAGTGGCTTACTATCAGGAACATTATGAAAAATTTGTAAATCCTTAAATTTCCCAAATAAGGGAAAAATAAAGAGACTCCTTTCAGTTTTGATACAATAGTTTCAAAATTTGAGAGGGGTTTTTTATATGAATCGACATGCAATCCAGTTGATTAGTCGTGGTGCTATTAATAAGATAGGAAATATGCTCTATGATTATGGAAACAGTGTTTGGTTGGCATCAATGGGGACGATAGGACAGACTGTTCTTGGGATTTATCAGATTTCTGAACTCGTCACATCGATTCTGGTCAATCCCTTTGGCGGAGTGATTTCAGATCGCTTTTCGCGTCGCAAAATTTTGATGACGACAGACTTGGTTTGTGGTATTCTCTGTTTAGCTATTTCTTTCATCAGAAATGATAGCTTGATGATTGCTGCCTTGATTTTTGCCAATATTGTTCAGGCGGTTGCCTTTGCATTTTCTCGTACAGCCAATAAAGCCATTATAACTGAGGTTGTAGAGAAAGACGAGATTGTGACCTATAATGCTCGCTTAGAGCTCGTTTTGCAGGTTGTAGGTGTTAGCTCCCCTGTACTTTCTTTCCTCGTTTTACAATTTGCCAGTCTCCATATGACGCTCGTTTTAGATGCCATTAGTTTTTTCATCGCATTTACCTTAGTAGCTTTTCTACCCAAAAAAGAGGCTAAGGAACAAGTGAAAAGGACTCTCAGCTGGAAAAATATTTTTGCTGATATGAAAGAAGGGATTCGCTATATTTGGCGCCAGCAAGAAATTTTTTTTCTTTTGTTAGTCGCTTCCAGTGTTAATTTCTTTTTTGCAGCTTTTGAATTCCTCCTCCCTTTTTCAGAACGGCTTTACGGGGTAGAAGGAGCTTATGCAACTATTTTGACTATGGGCGCTATTGGTTCCATTATTGGAGCTCTTCTAGCTAGCAAAATAAAGGCAGGTGTTTATAATCTTTTGATTCTATTGGCCTTGACTGGAGTTGGAGTTTTTATGATGGGATTACCACTGCCAACTTTTCTTTCCTTTTCTGGAAATTTAGTTTGTGAACTGTTTATGACGATATTTAATATTCACTTTTTTACTCAGGTTCAAACCAAGGTTGAGGGGGAATACTTGGGGAGAGTCCTAAGCACTATTTTTACCTTAGCCATCCTATTTATGCCGATTGCAAAAGGCTTTATGACGGTGCTACCAAGTGTCCATCTCTCTTCTTTTCTGATAATTGGAAGCGGGGTTATTGTCCTGTCTTGTTTCTCCCTCATTTACGTGCGAAGTCATTTTAAAAAAGAGTTATAATTTCTTTTTTTTTAGAAAATATTTCACTACGAATCATTTTTCCGTCCTTCTCTATTGTGAGGAGGGCTTGCTTTGTGGTAAAATGGGATTATGAATGAAAGAATGAATGAGTTAGTTGCCTTACTTAACCGCTATGCGACCGAGTACTATACGAGTGACAATCCCTCGGTGTCAGATAGCGAGTATGATCGTCTCTACCGAGAGTTGGTCGAATTGGAAGCTGCCTATCCAGATCAAGTTTTAGCGGACAGTCCGACCCATCGTGTTGGTGGTAAGGTTTTAGATGGTTTTGAAAAATACAGTCATCAGTATCCTCTATACAGTTTGCAGGATGCTTTTTCACGTGAAGAGTTAGAAGCTTTTGATGCGCGTGTGCGAAAAGAATTACCCCAACCGACCTATATTTGCGAGCTGAAAATCGATGGTTTGTCTATCTCGCTTACGTATGAAAAAGGGATTTTGGTTGTTGGTGCCACACGTGGGGATGGGTCTATTGGAGAAAATATCACCGAAAACCTCAAGCGCGTCAAGGACATTCCTTTGACCTTGCCCGAAGAACTAGATATCACCGTTCGTGGAGAGTGTTACATGCCACGCGCTTCCTTTGATCAGGTCAACCAAGCCCGCCAAGAAAATGGGGAGCCTGAATTTGCCAATCCTCGTAATGCAGCAGCTGGGACCCTTCGTCAGTTGGATACGGCGGTAGTTGCCAAGCGCAATCTTGCCACTTTCCTTTATCAAGAAGCCAGTCCTTCAACTCGCGATAGCCAAGAGAAAGTCTTGAAGCATCTTGAACAGCTTGGTTTTGTAGTTAATCCAAAGCGAATCCTTGCTAAAACTATAGATGAGATATGGGATTTTATCCAAGAAGTAGGACAAGAACGGGAGAAACTACCTTACGATATTGATGGAGTGGTCATCAAGGTCAATGACCTAGCAGGTCAAGAAGAGCTTGGCTTTACCGTTAAAGCGCCCAAGTGGGCAGTTGCTTACAAGTTCCCTGCTGAGGAAAAAGAAGCCCAACTCCTTTCAGTTGACTGGACAGTCGGGCGTACTGGAGTTGTTACGCCAACTGCAAACCTAACACCTGTTCAGCTTGCTGGGACAACTGTTAGCCGTGCAACACTGCACAATGTAGATTATATTGCTGAAAAAGATATCCGCAAAGACGATACGGTTATCGTTTATAAGGCTGGAGATATCATCCCTGCTGTTTTGCGTGTGGTAGAGTCCAAGCGTGTTTCTGAAGAAAAACTAGATATCCCAACAAACTGTCCAAGTTGTGACTCTGACTTGTTGCACTTTGAAGATGAAGTGGCTCTTCGTTGTATCAATCCTCGTTGTCCTGCTCAAATCATGGAAGGTTTGATTCACTTTGCCTCTCGAGACGCCATGAATATTACAGGACTTGGTCCATCTATTGTTGAAAAGCTTTTTGCTGCCAATTTAGTCAAGGATGTGGCAGATATTTACCGTTTGAAAGAAGATGATTTTCTCCTTTTAGAAGGTGTCAAGGAAAAGTCTGCTTCTAAACTGTATCAGGCCATTCAAGCATCCAAGGAAAACTCTGCTGAAAAGCTCTTGTTTGGTCTGGGAATTCGCCATGTCGGAAGCAAGGCTAGCCAACTCTTGCTCCAACATTTCCACTCTATTGAAAATCTAGCCCAAGCTGATCCTGAGCAAGTAGCAAGTATTGAAAGCTTGGGTAGTGTGATTGCTCAAAGTCTTCAGACTTTTTTTGCTACAGAAGGGTCGAAGATTCTCTTAGATGAGTTGAAAGATGCTGGAGTTAATCTGGACTACAAAGGGCAGACAGTAGTAGCAGATGCAGCCTTGTCAGGTTTGACAGTTGTATTAACAGGAAAATTGGAACGTCTCACGCGCTCAGAAGCCAAAAGCAAACTTGAAAGTCTGGGTGCCAAAGTCACAGGCAGTGTTTCCAAGAAAACGAATCTTGTAGTAGCAGGAGCAGATGCAGGAAGCAAGCTCCAAAAAGCACAAGAACTTGGTATCGAAGTTCGAGATGAAGCTTGGCTAGAAAGTTTGTAAAGAATAGTTGAAAACTAGATGTTAGATAGTCTGAAACTATCTCTCCTGATGTATTTTTATATCTATTAATGCTATTCTCTATTGTGCTGAAATTCCCGCTAAATTCTTCAGCACCACATAAAAAAATTAAAATTGAAATTAGGAATTAGGAAAAGAAATGTATAGATACCCAGTAGTCATCCATTTTCACCGAAAAAATGGGGATTATGATGCTTGTTCATTCAGTAGAAAACAGGCAGATGTTAAAGAAAATTTGTATTATGAAAATGACTATTTTGGAGCAAAATTCTCCTTTACAGTTACAAGTGCAGAAAGGCTCGATACTCTGACCTTTTCTGTCGAAATAGATGGAAAGACAAAAGATTATCTCCTACGGTTTAACTATTATCCACTGTTGACTGAGGTTTGGATTTTGGATGGTGATGAGACGGTTTATTATTCTGAAAATCCAGCCATTGCAAGTTCTTGCTATAAAGATCGAAACCCGTTTGCTTTTGATAAAGCCTTTCACAGTGAAAGTTTTGATCACCATTGGGGATACCAAGGAGAGTTGGGGTATAGTATCTCTGACTACCAGACAAGCTTTAAACTCTGGGCTCCAACCGCTACAGCTGTACAGGTGGTTGTCTATGAAAATACCAGCAACGATGCTCCGATTTGGAAAACCTATAATCTAGAGCGTGGGAATAGCTATTCATATAGTCATAAGTACAATACCATTGGTGTTTGGAGTGTAGACCTGGATGAAAATCTTGCAGGTAAAGCTTATCAGTATCAGATTGAATTTCCGCACCATCAGACTTTGACACGAGATCCTTACACTATTGCTACAAGCCCTGACGGGAAACGTTCCGTCATTCTCTCTCAGCAAGATAGACAGGTAGAAGGATTTAAAGTCAAGCATGGGACAGACGCTCCTTGGCGTTTGGAAAACCCATGTAAAGCGGTTATCTGTGAGATGCACATTCGTGATTTTACAAAATCGCCAACATCTGGAGTTCCAGAAAATCTTCGAGGGACCTTCCTTGGTGCTGCCCAGACAGGAACGACCAACCAATTCGACCAAGCAACCGCCTTTGACTATATCAAAGAACTCGGCTGTAATTATGTTCAGCTCCAACCAATCTTTGATCGCCATAAGGAATACGACGAGGACGGAAATGTAACCTATAACTGGGGTTATGATCCTCAAAACTACAATGCCCCAGAACCAAGTTTCTCTAGTAACCCAGATGATCCTGGACAGGTTATTCGAGACCTCAAGACCATGATTCAGGCATATCACGATGCAGGAATCGGTGTCATTATGGATGTCGTTTATAACCATACCTTCTCAACGGTCGATGCACCTTTCCAAACAACTGTTCCTGATTATTACTATCGTATGAATCCAGATGGAACCTTTCAAAACGGAACAGGTGTTGGAAATGAAACCGCAAGCGAACACGAAATGTACCGTAAGTACATGATTGACTCACTCCTTTATTGGGTGAAAGAATACAATATTGACGGTTTCCGTTTTGACTTGATGGGAATTCACGATGTCAAAACCATGCAGGCAATTCGTTGGGCACTTGATGAAGTTGATCCACGTATTATCACCTATGGAGAAGGTTGGGATATGGGGATCGGTCTTGCGCCTTATGATAAGGCCAAGAAGGACAATGCCTACCAGATGCCAAATATTGGATTCTTCAATGATGATCAGCGTGATGCCATCAAAGGAGGAGAAGTTTATGGCTCAATCAAGGCAGGATTTGTTAGTGGTGCAGCTACAGAACCGATTGTAGCCAAAGCTATTCTTGGTAGCCGAGAGTTGGGCTCATATCTTAGTCCAAACCAAGTTCTTAACTATGTGGAAGCCCATGATAATTACAACTTGCATGATTTGTTAGTAACCCTTCATCCAGATTACAGTTCAGATAAGATTATGCGTCAGGTTGAGACAGCAACAGCGATGAGCGTTCTTATGCAAGGGATGTCCTTTATAGAGTTGGGTCAAGAATTTGGCCGCACCAAACTCCTTGCTACTGGAGAAAATGGTGAGCTGACTCCGGCAGATAGAGAACGCGCCATGAATAGTTATAATGCTCCAGATAGTGTCAACCAGGTCAACTGGGATTTAATCAATGAGAGACAAGAGAGCATTGAATTTATCCGTCAGATTATTCGTCTAAAAACACAAACGCGTGCTTTCTCTTATCCTACATATGAAGAAGTTTATCGTCATGTCTTCGTCCATACAGCTGCTGAAAATAGTGGGTGGATTGTTTACGAAATTCACGGTGCTGCAGAGCATTTATTGGTGGTATTTAATGCCAAGGGAACCTCCTTCTACTTTGAAAATGCAGGAAATCTTGAAATGCTTGTGTCCAACAGTCGTTCTCAAGAGTCTAATGTGATTGATGATATCAGCGTTGCAGTCTTGAAGGTACTTTCATAGTAAATACTACAAAAAGGTTTAGTTAACTCTAGACCTTTTTTATTTTTATTGAAAAACCAATATCTAATAGGAATAAATTTCAAATAATTTGAAGAATCAAGTTTGTGAAAAAAATATCAATATTTTCCAAAAAGGGGTTGTAATTTTCTGAAAATTTGATAAAATAAGTTTTAATCATTTTCAGGAGGAAGAGAATTTGACACATTATCAGAATTTAGTGAATGGAAAATGGAAATCATCAGAGAATGAAATTGCCATCTATTCTCCCATCAATCAAGAAAAGTTGGGTACAGTACCTGCTATGAGTCAGGCTGAAGTAGATGAGGCGATGAAAGCAGCGCGTGCAGCTCTCCCAGCATGGCGTGATTTAGCACCCGTTGAGCGTGCAGCCTATTTGCATAAGACAGCAGACATTTTGGAACGTGACAAAGAAAAAATTGGTACCATTCTTGCTAAAGAGGTTGCAAAAGGGATTAAAGCAGCCATTGGAGAAGTAGTACGTACAGCAGAATTGATTCGTTTTGCTGCCGAGGAAGGTCTCCGTATCACTGGACAAGCAATGGAAGGTGGCGGTTTTGAAGCTGCAAGTAAAAATAAACTAGCCGTTGTCCGTCGTGAACCAGTTGGTGTCGTTTTAGCTATTGCACCATTTAACTATCCAGTCAACCTTTCTGGATCTAAGATTGCTCCGGCTTTGATTGCAGGAAATGTCGTTATGTTCAAACCCCCAACACAAGGATCTATTTCTGGCCTCTTGCTAGCTAAAGCATTTGACGAAGCAGGAATCCCAGCAGGTGTCTTTAACACCATCACTGGACGTGGTTCTGAAATCGGAGACTACATCATCGAACACAAGGAAGTGAACTTCATTAACTTTACAGGTTCAACACCGATTGGTGAGCGTATTGGTCGTTTAGCTGGTATGCGCCCGATTATGCTTGAACTTGGTGGGAAAGATGCAGCAATTGTCTTAGAAGATGCAGATTTAGAAAATGCAGCTAAGCAAATCGTAGGTGGTGCCTTTAGCTACTCTGGTCAGCGTTGTACCGCTATCAAACGTGTTTTGGTTGTGGAAAGCGTAGCAGACAGATTGGCAGAATTGCTCCAAGCTGAAGCTGCTAAGCTAACAGTCGGTGATCCATTTGACAATACAGATATCACGCCAGTTATTGATAATGCTTCAGCTGATTTCATCTGGGGATTGATTGAAGATGCTCAGGAAAAAGGAGCCAAAGCGCTCAGCCCAATCAAACGTGAGAATAATCTCATTTGGCCAGGACTTTTTGATTATGTCACAAGAGATATGAAATTAGCCTGGGAAGAACCATTTGGACCTGTTCTCCCAATTATTCGAGTTGCAGATGCCAATGAAGCACTTGAAATTGCTAATGAATCAGAATTCGGTCTTCAATCTTCAGTCTTTACAAATGACTTTAAGAAGGCGTTTGAAATTGCTGAAAAACTTGAAGTTGGTACCGTTCATATTAATAATAAAACACAACGTGGACCAGATAATTTCCCATTCCTTGGTGTAAAAGGTTCTGGTGCAGGAGTACAAGGAATTAAATATAGTATCGAAGCGATGACAAATGTTAAATCCATTGTTTTTGATGTGAAATAATTTATAAAATCAGGAAAACGACTTCCTGATTTTATTTTTTTCAAAAAAATGCAGTTTAAAATTGATAAAAAACGAATATTCTGGTATTATAATAAAAAAATATATGGAAATTGTTTCGTGTTCTATTTTCTGGATATCTTTTTTAAAATGCTAGGTAATTTTTTGAAGGCTTTCATAAAAAAATATGATTTCCTTCGTAAATTACTTGAAAGTTATCTTAAAAGAGTGTATAATAGAATTATAGAAAACGCTTACAAAAGAAAGGGGATTGAATGAATAATCAAGAAGCATTAAGAACCTTTACTACAGGTGAGAACTTTCACCTCCAGCATTATTTAGGAGCGCATAGAGAGGAGAAAAACGGAGAAATAGGCTATACCTTTAGGGTTTGGGCCCCGAATGCACAAGCAGTTCATCTAGTTGGTGATTTTACCGATTGGGTTGAGAATCAGATTCCTATGGTTCGTAATGAAGCAGGTGTTTGGGAAGTCTTTACGAGTCAAGCCCAGGAAGGTCAGATTTATAAATATCATATCACGCGTGCAAATGGTCACCAGATTATGAAGATCGATCCTTTGGCAGTTTATTTTGAAGCTAGACCGGGTACAGGAGCTGTTTTGACCAATATCCGTGAAAAGAAATGGAAAGATGGCCTTTGGCTAGCACGTCGCAAACGTCTGGGATTTTTCGAGAGACCAGTTAATATATATGAAGCCCATGCAGGATCTTGGAAGAGAAATCCAGATGGTAGTCCCTATACTTTTTCGCAACTGAAAGACGAGTTGATTCCATACTTAGTTGAGATGAACTATACACATATTGAGTTCATGCCTTTAATGGCTCACCCACTTGGATTGAGCTGGGGCTATCAACTTATGGGTTACTTTGCTTTTGAACATTCCTATGGTACACCTGAGGAATTCCAAGATTTCGTTGAAGAGTGTCATATAAATAATATCGGTGTTATCGTCGACTGGGTTCCGGGTCATTTCACTATTAATGATGATGCATTAGCATATTATGACGGTACACCAACTTTTGAATACCAAGACCACAACAAGGCTCATAACTATGGTTGGGGTGCACTGAATTTTGACCTCGGGAAAAATGAGGTCCAGTCTTTCCTGATCTCAAGTATTAAATTTTGGATTGATTTTTACCACTTAGATGGTATTCGGGTCGATGCAGTGAGCAATATGCTGTATCTAGATTATGATAATGCTCCTTGGACTCCAAACAAAGACGGTGGAAACCTTAACTACGAGGGTTATTATTTCCTTCAACGTTTGAACACCGTTATCAAGCTTGCTCATCCAGATATCATGATGATTGCAGAAGAAAGTTCATCAGCAACAAAGATTACTGGCATGAAAGAAATGGGCGGCCTTGGGTTTGACTATAAATGGAATATGGGCTGGATGAATGACATTCTCCGTTTCTACGAGGAAGATCCGATTTATCGCAAGTATGACTTTAATCTTGTGACTTTCAGCTTTATGTATGTTTTCAATGAAAACTATCTCCTGCCTTTCTCACATGATGAAGTAGTTCATGGTAAGAAGAGTATGATGCATAAGATGTGGGGAGATCGCTACAATCAGTTCGCTGGTCTGCGCAACCTCTACACCTATCAAATTTGTCATCCAGGCAAGAAACTCTTGTTCATGGGTAGTGAGTACGGGCAATTCCTCGAGTGGAAGTCTGAAGAGCAGTTAGAATGGTCTAATCTAGAAGATCCGATGAATGCCAAGATGAAGCATTTCACTTCACAACTGAATCAATTCTATAAAGAGCATCGTTGTCTTTGGGAAATTGATACTAGTTATGATGGTATCGAGATTATCGATGCTGATAATAGAGATCAGAGTGTCCTTTCCTTTATTCGTAAGGGCAAGAAGGACGAAATGTTAGTCTGTGTCTTTAATATGGCACCAGTTGAACGTAAGGACTTTACGATTGGTTTACCTGTTGCAGGTATTTACGAAGAAGTTTGGAATACAGAACTAGAAGAATGGGGAGGTGTGTGGAAAGAGCACAATCAAACAGTTCAGACTCAAGAAGGCTTATGGAAAGATTATGAGCAGACTTTGACCTTTACCCTGCCTGCTATGGGGGCAAGCATCTGGAAGATCAAGCGTCGTTTGAAACCAACCAAGAAAAAAGAATAATGGACTGATGATTATAATTTTTTAGATTTTAAAAACGGATTTACTTGTATTGGACTTGAAACACAAGAGAAATGGATTTCCTATTATTTTTATAAAAAGTTTGACTTCCGACCTTCTTTCGATTTTAACGTTCACATGTCTTTATAAAGGAGTAGAAAATGAAGAATGAAATGCTAGCTTTGATCCTTGCGGGTGGGCAAGGAACTCGTCTCGGAAAACTCACTCAAAGCATTGCCAAACCGGCAGTGCAATTCGGTGGGCGCTACCGTATCATTGACTTTGCTCTTTCCAACTGTGCAAACTCTGGAATCCATAATGTTGGTGTGATTACGCAGTACCAACCTCTTGCTTTGAATAACCATATTGGAAATGGTTCTAGCTGGGGATTGGATGGTATCAATTCAGGTGTCTCTATTTTACAACCTTATTCAGCCAGCGAAGGAAACCGTTGGTTTGAAGGGACTAGTCACGCTATCTACCAAAACATTGACTACATCGACAGTGTTAATCCTGAGTATGTTTTGATTCTTTCTGGTGACCACATCTACAAGATGGACTACGATGATATGCTTCAGTCCCATAAGGATAACAATGCCAGTTTGACAGTAGCTGTCCTAGACGTACCTCTCAAAGAAGCTAGCCGTTTCGGTATCATGAATACAGATGCCAATAACCGTATCGTTGAATTCGAAGAAAAACCTGCGCAACCTAAGTCTACAAAGGCTTCGATGGGGATTTATATTTTTGACTGGAAACGACTTCGCAATATGCTTGTTGCTGCTGAAAAGAGCAATGTGGATATGTCAGACTTTGGGAAGAACGTTATCCCTAACTATCTCGAGTCTGGTGAAAGTGTCTATGCTTATGAATTTAATGGCTACTGGAAAGATGTTGGTACGATTGAGTCACTTTGGGAAGCTAATATGGAGTACATTTCGCCAGAAAATGCCTTGGATAGCCGCAATCGTCAGTGGAAAATTTACTCTAGAAACTTGATTTCACCACCAAACTACTTTGGTGCGCATGCACACGTTGAAGATTCATTGGTCGTGGATGGCTGTTTTGTAGATGGAACTGTAAAACGTTCGATTCTTTCAACAGAAGCACAAGTACGTGAAGGCGCTGAGGTCGTTGATTCTGTCATCATGAGCGGAGCTATTATTGGCCATGGCGCAAAGATTACTCGTGCTATCATTGGTGAGGGTGCCATTATTGCTGACGGCGTAGAGATTGACGGAACGGACGAAGTACAAGTAGTAGGATACAATGAAGTAGTGGGGGTAGCAACAGATGAAGATTGATAAATATTCAGCCATTTTAGGAAACACAGTTGGTTTTCATGATATGTCAACGTTAACAGAACACCGTCCGGTGGCTAGCTTGCCTTTCGGTGGGAAATACCGTTTGATTGACTTCCCCCTTTCCAGTCTTGCAAATGCAGGTGTTCGTAGTATCTTTGGTATTTTCCAACAAGATAATATCAGCTCAGTTTTCGACCATATCCGTTCAGGTCGTGAGTGGGGCTTGTCAACCCTTCTAAGTCACTACTATCTAGGAATTTACAATACTCGTGTTGAAAGCAGTACAGTTGGAAAAGAGTATTACCAACAGCTTCTCACCTACTTGAGACGTTCAGGTTCAAACCAAACCGTTTCGATTAACTGCGATGTGCTGGTGAATATTGACTTGAATCAAGTCTTCCACCTACACAATACAACAAATGGTCCGATCACAGTTGTATATAAGAAACTTCCGAAGAAAGACATTTCAGATGTGAATGCTATCTTAGAAATTGATGAAACTGACCATGTTCGTTCGCACAAACTCTTTGATAACAAATCTACGGATGAACTCTTCAACATGTCTACAGATATCTTTGTTGTGGATACTCCTTGGTTGATTGAACGACTTGAAGAAGAAGCTCAGAAAGAATATCCTGAAAAGTTACGCTATGTTCTTCGTGATTTAGCTGCAAAAGAAGGAGCTTTTGCTTACGAATACACAGGCTACTTAGCGAACATTCATTCTGTTCAGTCCTATTATCAAGCAAACATCGATATGCTTGAATCTAAAAAATTCTACTCTCTTTTCTCACCAAATCAAAAGATTTATACAAAAGTTAAGAATGAAGAACCAACCTACTATGCGAATACTTCAAAAGTAAGAAGTTCTCAGTTTGCTTCTGGTAGTATCATTGAGGGTGAAGTAGTTCAGTCAGTCCTATCTCGTAACATTTATGTTCACAAAGATAGTGTGGTGAAGGACAGCATTCTATTCCCTCGAGTTGTGATTGGTCAAGGTGCCCAAGTTGAATATGCCATCCTAGACAAAGGAGTTGAAGTTGCGGACGGTGTTGTCATTCGAGGCACAGCAGAACATCCAGTTGTAGTTAAGAAGGGTGAAACAGTAACAGAGGACATTTATTCATGAAAATTTTATTTGTAGCGGCAGAAGGAGCACCCTTTTCAAAAACAGGTGGTTTGGGCGATGTCATTGGTGCACTTCCCAAATCACTTGTAAAAGCGGGGCACGAAGTTGCAGTTTTCTTACCTTATTATGATATGGTAGAAGCTAAGTTCGGTGACCAGATAGAGGATGTTCTTCACTTTGAAGTTAGTGTAGGATGGCGTAGACAGTACTGTGGTATTAAGAAGACGGTTTTGAATGGCGTAACCTTCTACTTCATTGATAATCAGTATTATTTCTTCCGTGGTCATGTGTATGGTGATTTTGACGACGGTGAACGCTTCGCCTTTTTCCAACTGGCTGCTCTTGAAGCCATGGAACGCATCGGCTTTATCCCTGACCTTCTCCATATTCATGATTACCACACAGCCATGATTCCCTTCTTGTTAAAAGAAAAGTACCATTGGATTCAGGCATATCAAGGTATCAGAACCGTTTTAACCATTCACAATTTGGAATTCCAAGGTCAATTTTCTGAAGGAATGTTGTGGGATTTGTTCGGTGTTGGGTTTGAACGCTATGCTGATGGCACCCTTCGCTGGAATGATTGTCTCAATTGGATGAAAGCTGGTATTCTCTACGCGGATCGTGTCTCAACCGTTTCCCCTAGCTATGCGCACGAGATTATGACCAGTCAGTTTGGTTGCGGTTTGGATCAGATTCTTCGGATGGAGTCAGGTAAGGTTTCAGGTATAGTTAATGGTATTGACGCAGATCTTTATAATCCTCAAACAGACCCACTTTTAGACTATCATTTTGATAAGGAAGATTTGTCTGGAAAAGCTCAAAACAAAGCAAAATTGCAAGAGAGAGTTGGGTTACCAGTGCGAGCAGATGTTCCTCTAGTTGGGATTGTCTCTCGATTGACACGCCAAAAAGGTTTTGATGTTGTGGTAGAAAGCTTGCATCGTTTCTTACAGGAGGACGTTCAAATAGTCCTTTTAGGAACAGGAGATCCTGCTTTTGAACATTCCTTCTCCTGGTTTGCGCAAGTCTATCCAGACAAGCTATCAGCAAATATCACTTTTGATGTCAAACTTGCTCAAGAAATCTACGCAGCTTGTGACCTCTTCCTCATGCCAAGTCGTTTTGAGCCATGTGGTTTGTCTCAAATGATGGCGATGCGCTATGGAACTCTACCACTGGTTCATGAAGTGGGTGGCTTGCGTGACACTGTTCAATCCTTCAATCCGATAGAAGGAACTGGAACTGGATTTAGCTTTGATAATTTAACACCATACTGGCTTAACTGGAGTTTCCAAACAGCCTTGGATGTTTATAAGTACCAGCCGGAAGTTTGGAGAAATCTACAAAAACAAGCTATGGAATGTGATTTCTCATGGGATACAGCCTGCAAATCTTACCTGGACTTGTACCATAGTTTAGTCAACTAATAGATAAAATCGTATGATTCTTTCATACGATTTTTGGGCTGTTTAGAAAGGAAAGCTTATGTCTCAAGAAAAAGGCTTGTGTGTCATGGACGTTGACGGCACCCTGATAGCAGAAGAGGTGATTGATCTTTTAGGAAAAGAAGCAGGTTGCGAAGAAGAAATATCGCAGATCACAAGCCAGGCAATGCGAGGTGAACTGGACTTTGAAAGGAGTTTACGAGCGAGAGTGGCTTTGTTAGAAGGTCTTCCGATTTCAGTCTTTGATACTGTTTTCAAATCCATTCATCTGTCTAAGAATGCTCAAGAATTTATCTCCATACTTCAAAAGAAGGGTATTCTAGTCGGTCTAGTGTCTGGTGGATTTGCACCAATAGTTAAGAGATTAGCAAAATCCCTTGGTATTTCCTATCTCTCCGCCAACCAGTTAGAAGTCAAAGACGGTTTTTTAACAGGTCGACTAGTTGGTGAAATTGTGACAGCTCAAGAAAAACAAGCCACTCTTGAGAAATGGAGAAAGGAATTAGGACTTCCCAAAGAAAGAACGATTGCTATCGGTGATGGTGCCAATGACCTCTTGATGTTAAATTCAGCAGGTTACGGTATAGCCTTTTGTTCCAAAGAGGTCGTAAAATCCGAGATAGCTTGTCATGTAGATACGAGGGATTTTTTAGAAGTTCTACCTTTGATTGATTTCTTAGAATGAGAGGGAACTATGAAAATTGTAATTGCACCCGATTCTTTTAAAGAAAGTTTGACGGCAGAAGAGGTCGCTCAAGCTATAGAAAGGGGCTTCCAAAAATCGATAGCAGATGTAGAATGTCTGCTTTGCCCTGTAGGTGATGGTGGGGAAGGAACTGTAGATGCTATTCGACATTCTCTTGACCTAGAAGAAAAATGGCAAGAGGTGACTGGACCTTTTGGCCAAAAAGAATCAATGCGCTACTTTCAAAAAGGTCAAATAGCGCTCTTTGAAGTTGCTGACTTGGTTGGTCTTGGGAAGATTCCGCAGGAGAAACGAAACCCTCTCCATATCCAAACCAGAGGTATCGGAGAGTTGATTCGCCATCTCGTTGATCAAGGGATGAAAGAAATCTATATCGGAGTTGGTGGTACGGCAAGTAATGACGGTGGGATAGGCATTGCTGCGGGTTTAGGTTATCGTTTTTATGATAAGAATGGAAAGGAATTGCCAGCTTGCGGTCAGACTTTGCTTGAGTTTGAGTCAGTTTCAAATAGCAAGTTGTATAGGATTCCTGAAGATGTGAAAATCCGCATTTTAGCAGATGTCGTGAGCCTTTTATGTGGTCATCAAGGGGCGACCTATACATTTGGAAAACAAAAGGGCTTGAATCCTGCTTTGTTTGAGACAGTAGATTTGGCTATACAGCGGTTCTATGAAAAATTTTCACCATCAACCCTCTCTCTTAAAGGAGCAGGGGCAGGTGGGGGTATTGCTGCTGGGCTATGTGCTTTTGCTGAGGCCTGTATCGTATCTGGAATTGATACTTGCTTGGATTTGATAGACTTTGACAAGAAAGTTTCAGATGCCGACTTGGTTATTGTTGGAGAGGGCAGACTGGATAGTCAAAGCTTCGCTGGGAAAGCTCCTATCGGTGTAGCAAAAAGAACCCCTAACAGAGTTCCAGTTATTGCTATTTGTGGTAGTCTTGCTGACGATTTGCCTCCCCTACCATTTGAAAATATACAAGCAGCATTTTCCATTTTAGAGAAAAGTGAACCTTTAGAGAATAGTTTGAAGAATGCAAGTCTCTATTTGGAGCACACAGCTACTAATATCGGTCATTTATTAAATATGAGGAAGGATTAACCTAACCATTTTTTCCAGATTGATTTTTTAGGAGTTTCTGTCTTTTTCTCCTCCCAGAGATTCGAGAATGCAAGTCTAAGGTCTTTTTCATCTACTTGAACAGGTTTGTTCGTGTGAATGACAAGGCCGAAAGGAGAGGTGATATGATCATCTGAAACAATAGTCGCCTGGCAGTTGCTTTCCTTTGCTTGTTTTAAGTAAAATACCTGTTTGTCAAACTCTATATTTGGAGAGATCTTCACAAAAAGTGCCTCTACCTTTTCTTGAAAACTTTCTAAAATAGAGAAAAATCCATGTTCTAATTCAGGACTATTGGCAGTACTGATATCAGCGTAGCCAAGAACTCTTTCCTCAAAAGTTCCGAGATAGCGGCGTTGTTCATCTGGGTTTAATTTCGGCCCACCATGAGCTTTTTCTAGTAGTTGTTTTGATAAATCTGTCATAAAAACAGTATATCACAAAAATCGCATGAAAACAGACAAAAGAAAGCGATTACTTTATAAAGTTAAGGAAAATTTGCACAAAGATAACGTTTTTTCTTGAAAAACGCTTGTTTTTAAGGTATCATAGAGGTGTAAAAAATTTAACTCAAAGGAGAGTAAAAAATGTCAATTATTACTGATGTTTACGCTCGCGAAGTCCTAGACTCACGCGGTAACCCAACACTTGAAGTAGAAGTTTATACTGAATCAGGTGCTTTCGGACGTGGTATGGTTCCATCAGGAGCTTCTACTGGTGAACACGAAGCAGTTGAACTTCGCGACGGTGACAAATCTCGTTACGGTGGTCTTGGTACACAAAAAGCTGTTGACAACGTAAACAACATCATCGCTGAAGCAATCATCGGCTACGATGTACGTGACCAACAAGCTATCGACCGTGCTATGATCGCACTTGACGGTACTCCTAACAAAGGTAAATTGGGTGCAAACGCAATTCTTGGTGTGTCTATTGCTGTAGCTCGCGCTGCTGCTGACTACCTTGAAATCCCACTTTACAGCTACCTTGGTGGATTCAACACTAAAGTTCTTCCAACTCCAATGATGAACATCATCAACGGTGGTTCTCACTCTGACGCTCCAATCGCTTTCCAAGAGTTCATGATCTTGCCAGTTGGTGCGCCAACATTTAAAGAAGCTCTTCGTTACGGTGCTGAAATCTTCCACGCTCTTAAGAAAATCCTTAAATCACGTGGTTTGGAAACTGCCGTAGGTGACGAAGGTGGATTCGCTCCTCGTTTCGAAGGAACTGAAGATGGTGTTGAAACTATCCTTGCTGCGATTGAAGCTGCTGGATACGTTCCAGGTAAAGACGTATTTATCGGATTTGACTGTGCATCTTCAGAATTCTACGATAAAGAACGTAAAGTTTACGACTACACTAAATTTGAAGGTGAAGGCGCTGCTGTTCGTACATCTGCAGAACAAATCGACTACCTTGAAGAATTGGTTAACAAATACCCAATCATCACTATCGAAGATGGTATGGATGAAAACGACTGGGATGGATGGAAAGCTCTTACTGAACGTCTTGGTAAGAAAGTTCAACTTGTTGGTGACGACTTCTTCGTAACAAACACTGACTACCTTGCACGTGGTATCCAAGAAGGTGCTGCTAACTCAATCCTTATCAAAGTTAACCAAATCGGTACTCTTACTGAAACTTTCGAAGCTATCGAAATGGCTAAAGAAGCTGGTTACACTGCAGTTGTATCACACCGTTCAGGTGAAACTGAAGATTCAACAATCGCTGACATCGCAGTTGCAACTAACGCAGGACAAATCAAGACTGGTTCACTTTCACGTACAGACCGTATCGCTAAGTACAACCAATTGCTTCGTATCGAAGACCAACTTGGTGAAGTAGCTGAATACCGTGGATTGAAATCATTCTACAACTTGAAAAAATAATCGTTGATTTAACAACGTTTTAAGCCCCTCGGATTTTATCCGAAGGGCTTTTTTCTGTTCAAGGGGATAAGAAAAGAGCAGAGTTTATGGTATAATAAACAAAAACACTTGTATTAGGAAGAAATTATGTCTAAAGAGATTGATATCGAGTATTACCACCAACTAGCACTGCAAAAGCAGAAGGAGCACCGCAAAGTGTTAGCTAATCTAAAGAAAAAACCACCAAAGAATCTAGATAAGATTGCACAGCAGATTCACCAAGAAGTTTTTGATGAGATTGATTGTACTGCCTGTGCTAACTGTTGCAAGACATTGGGGCCTGACTTTAAGGAAGCCGATATTACCAGTATTGCTAAGTACTTTAAGATGAAATTACCAGCTTTTGAAGCGGAGTTTCTGCAGGTAGATGAAGATGGTGATAAGGTTTTCAAATCCATGCCTTGCCCCTTTCTAGGAGGAGATAATCTCTGCTCAATCTACGACGTTCGTCCCAAGGCCTGTCGTGAATTCCCCCATACAGATCGTAAAAAAATCCATCAAATTAATCATTTGACAATTAAGAATACCTTGACCTGCCCTGCAGCCTATCTCTTTGTTGAGAAATTAAAAGATAAGTTATAGAATTTACACCTTTAAATCTTGTCCAAAGATTCTAGGGTGGAAATATCTTGTATTTGTTAGAATATAGATAGAATTGAACACGGACTAAAAGCTATGCGAAAAAGAAGAAATTACCTAGAATCAGAAGAACCAGCGATAATTTTCCAATTTTCACTTTGCTTTTAACGACCTTTGTATCTTATGGAGGTAAGAAAAGAAGAATATGATGCATCAATTCAATCAAACCATGGATTATTTGGAGCAGCAACTGACTGGAGAAGTGGATATGAAAAGATTTCAGCAGCTATCGGGCTATTCTTACCCTCTCTTTAGCAGGCTATTTTCTATCCTGGCAGATATGACATTAGCAGAATACTTGCGCAATCGCAGGCTGTCAGAAGCAGTGACAGACTTGAGGGGAAGCACTGAGAAAGTCATTGATATAGCACTGAAATACGGCTATGAGTCTTCTGATGCCTTCAGCTCAGCCTTTAAGAAATTCCATGGGGAAACTCCCTCAGAAGTTCGAAATGGAAAACCTTATCGGGTCTTTCCTAAGCTTCAATTATCCTTAAAAATCACAGGAGGAAAGAACATGGATATCAAGATTCAAAAGAAGCCTGTATTTACCGTGGCAGGCGTCCTATTGGAAGCTATTGACAATAGCAAATGCCCGTCTGCTTGGGAGTATCTCTATGCTCATCACAGCTTAGAAAGCCTAGAAAGTCTGGGCAGTGGCCAATCTCTCGGTGTCTGCTCGGATGTCAAAGAAGGCGAAATTATCAACTATATAGCTGCCTATGATGTGACGGATAAAGCTAAAGCAGAAGAACTGGGTCTATCAATCAAAGAAATCGCAGAAGCTGAATATGCTATCGTACCAGTCAAAGGCCCAATACCAGAAAGCATTCACCATGCTTGGAAATATGTTCTAGAGATTTTTTTCCCCGAAACTGGCTATCGTCATTCAGGTGCTCCAGATTTTGAAGTCTATTCCGAAGGCGACATGTCGTCACCAGACTATCAAATGGAACTCTGGATACCAGTGATCAAGGACTAGATAATTTTCTGATATTTTATAAAGATGCAAAACTAACTCTGTAGAAGATATCTTTTACAGAGTCTTTTATTGTGGAAATTCATGTCCGTAAAGCAAACATGCCCTATTTTTTGTTTGGATTTTATGGGGCATGAGAATAGTTTTCTCGGTATAATAGTCCCATAGAAGATAAGGAGGCATGAATATGCAGATGTATTTTGGAGATGTGTCACTTTGCTATAGCTATTCATTGGCAATGGCACTAGAAACCTATGGTTATGACTTTAAAGCAGATTTTTTAGAGGCAATTATGGTGATGGGAAATGGCGCTAGTATCGTAAAGGAAGATGAGGAGCACCCTCTAGTATTCTTTGATAATGGAATGCCAGACCTTTCCATCTCCCATTCCTTAAAAATACTAGGGTTTGACTATGAGGATTTCTATCTAAAAGATGGAGCGGAAGTAGATTTGGAAGAGATTAAAGGAAAGTTGGAAACATTTCTGTCCAATGGATCTGTCGTACTGGGGCCTCTTGATATGGGCCATCTGACCTACAATCCCAATCACACAATCCTTTATGGTGTGGATCACTTTGTAACCGTGTATGACATTGATGATCAGTACCTCTATTTGCACGATCCAGCTGGTTTTGCCTGTATGAAGGTTGCTTTTAATGACATACTAGAAGCATGGAAGGCAGAGGCTATTGACTATAAGCGCGGAGCCTACTCCATGTGGGGAAATTTTAAGAAGGTCAAGAGTCCTAGTCAGACTGAAATCTATCAAGAAACAGCAAGGATTATGAAGACCCGATATCTGAATGGTCAAAGTGGTGTGTTGGAATGCTATGCAAAAGTAGTTGCTGAAAACGGCTTAAATACGGAGCAAAGACAACTGCACCAGTATTTTAGCTTTAAACTTGCAGCTGTTCGAAATCTCTATCTCAGTAAGTTCTTAAAAGATCATGATCCGAAAGGGGCAAGATTAAAAGAAGAATTGGCTACTCTATTTAGCCAAGCCCATCTTTCATGTTTAAAAGAAGATTATCAAGAACTAGCCCACTTGCTTTATCAGATGGCTGAAGTGGATGGTCGTTTTAGAGATTTATATGTAAAGTAGTGACTATAAGCATAAAAAAATAGTTAGTAAAAGCAGCTTTTCGTAAAATGAAGAACTGCTTTTTGATTATGGTATAATGAAGTAAGAAAATAGCTTATTCTAGTTGAAGATGAAGGGAGAACTCCCATGCCTAGACCAAAAACGAAAGAGGAGCTAGTGTTAGCCTCTAAGGAAAACTATGAAAAGCTCAATCACTTTATATCTAAATTAAGTGAAGAGGAGCTACAGACTCCTTTTGATTTTTCAAAAGACCAAAAGAAAAAAGAAGCTCACTGGAATAGAGATAAAAATCTACGGGATGTTTTGATCCATCTATATGAATGGCAGCAATTACTTTTAACTTGGGTACATTCTAATCAAAAAGGTCAAGAAAGAACTTTTCTCCCTGAACCTTATAATTGGAAAACTTATGGGGAAATGAATGTCGCTATTTGGAAGAAGCATCAGAAAACGTCCGTAGAAGAAGCGACCAAACTCCTCAATCAATCGCATAAAAAGGTTTTAGAGTTAATGGAAGGCTTCAGCAATGACGAATTGTTCACAAAAGGTACCTATAAATGGACGGGTGGGACAAGTCTAGGTTCCTACTTTGTCAGTAGCACCTCCAGTCACTATGACTGGGCTCTGAAAAAACTCAAAGCTCATCAGAAAAATTGTAAGAAACGTTAATTGAAGAGTTTATGAAGGTTGGAAAATCTTCTTCTAAGCTTCGAATAGCTTAGTTCTCGTGATTTTTGAGCTCTTCTAGCTTTAGAATCCTTCAAAAATTAAAATTTAAAGCTGTCATAGACTTAGAATAGATCTAAAAAATATATACAAATGCAATTCTAAACTTAGAATTGAATTTATATTAAAGTGATTATACTGTTCGATACTTAGAATGACTTGATTCTGAGAAATGTTGACTAGAAAATGGATCGAATGGCTTTTTTCTGATATAGGATGATAGATAGATGGGTGAGATGATGAACATACAAAAAGAGAAAGTTAGAAAAGAGTTGATGTCCCTCTGTTTGGGAGAGTTCACAGCCGTCCTATCTATTTGGTTTTGTTTTTTCCTTTTGAAAAATAGGCTTGGTGATTGGAATGGTTTGATCTCTATTCTTCATCCGTTGTCTTTACTGACATTTATTTTGCTTCAAGGTTCAATCTATTGGGCGATTTTGATTAGAAGACTCTCGAAACCTCAGTTCGGAAGTGAAAATGTCCCTAAACTATATGGTGTGCTCAGAATACTAGACCTCGTTTTACTTATTTCAGGCTTTCCTTTTATTGTCTGGAATGCACAGAGTGTCCTAGTGACTATCTTAGCCACGTTGATACAGCTTTTTGCCCTTATCGAATGGGTTAATTATTTCCTCCTACGCCTATCTTATAGTTTGAACCCTCTTGTTTTATGGAAACGAATTACCAAGGGAAAACTTGAAAAAAGCAGAATAGCCAAGGAGTTGGGGTAGGGGGAATGAATGTATGTTTTAGATACTATCAATATAAAACTTTAGTTGACGTTAAATAATATTAAAAATGAGTAGGAGAATATCTATGTCTGTAGGGTTAATGGTTGGTTATAATTGGTGGACTATAGGAGAAGGGAGTCTTTTTAATTCATTCTTTTCGACTATTTATGTTCGCTTAGAGAATAATGAGTGGGGAAGTAGATACCCAGTAATAATGAATAAGCTTTACTGGGGAGATGTTCCTTTTGAATCTGTTGAAAGAGGAATAGCTGAGTTGGTATCTATCCAAGAGGAGTTGAAAAAATTTCTCCCTCAGGATGTTATATGGGATTTTGAAGATTTGTCACTCACTCCTCCTTGGGGAAATAATATCGCAGAGCATATAACAAATTTATCACATTATTTCATAACGAGTTCCGGAAAAGATTTAATAGAAGTTTTGCTGACTAGTTTTAGATTTGCACTTGAGCACGGTCAAAATGTGAGTGTAAAAAGTATTTGAAACTCAATAAATCAAAGGTTCATTTATGCTATAATGTTCTTAATGAATTTTCAGAAAGGAAACTCAATGTCCTACAAATTTCTACTTTTCGATCTCGATCACACCTTGCTTGATTTTGATGCTGCTGAGGATGTGGCACTGACGCAACTTTTAAAAGAAGAAGGAGTTGCAGACATTCAAGCCTATAAAGACTATTATGTTCCTATGAACAAGGCTCTCTGGAAGGACTTGGAACAAAAGAAAATCAGTAAACAAGAACTGGTTAACACGCGCTTTTTACGTTTGTTTGCTCATTTTGGACTGGAGAAAGACGGTAGGTTACTTGCTCAGCGTTACCAGTTTTTTCTAGCCCAGCAAGGACAAATCCTTTCGGGAGCTCATGAACTTTTGGACTGTCTCATTGAGCGTGATTATGAGCTGTACGCTGCGACAAATGGCATTACTGCTATTCAGACGGGTCGTCTGGCTCAATCTGGTCTGGCTCCCTATTTCAACCAAGTCTTTATCTC
Organism: Streptococcus sp. D7B5; assembly: GCF_029691405.1. Taxonomy (NCBI): domain Bacteria; kingdom Bacillati; phylum Bacillota; class Bacilli; order Lactobacillales; family Streptococcaceae; genus Streptococcus; species Streptococcus sp. D7B5. The sequence goes on along the minus strand of NZ_CP121467.1, from coordinate 510,494 downwards.
TGAACAGTTGCAGACGCAAAAGCCTGATGCACTATTCTATGAAAAAATCGGTCAGCAGATTGTAGGATTTAGTAAAGAAAAGACGCTGATGATCGGAGATTCCTTAACGGCTGATATTCAAGGAGGCAATAATGCAGGGATTGACACTATCTGGTACAATCCTCATCACCTCGAAAATCATACACCTGCCCAACCGACTTACGAAGTCCATTCCTACCAAGACTTACTGGATTGTTTAGATACTATCTAGTGATCTTCCTAAGAGGTGTTGATATGGAAACTAAAGTCATTGAAGAGATTGACAACTTACTAACCCTCATCGAGCAGTATCAGTTAGAAGGCGTGAATGCTCAAGTGAATTCGTTAAAAGAGTTAAAGTATTTCATAAGCAATCATATAGAACTAAGTACTCGAGAGAAGATGAATATCCACTATTCACTCTTTCTCCCTAGGGGTGGTTTATCTGAGCTCTACTATATGGACGCTAATCTTGAACGGATGATGTCAGTAAATAATCAACTTTCCTATGCTATTGATACAATCGAAAAGTTTCTAATAGCTGATTGATACTGTAAATACTAATGTCCAATACTAGGATCAATAACAGTATATAAGAACTGTAAAAAGTGGTTTCAATAGCCACTTTTTGCTATAATAGAGGCAGTAAAAATAAAGGAATAGTAAACGATGTCAAGACCAGAACTTTCTCTTTATGAACCATTGTATACACTAAAGGAAGTTGATCAAAATATCTGGATAGTAGACGGTGATTTGATTCAAATGGATATGAAGGTCTTCAAACTACCTTTTCAGACACGTATGACGGTGGTTAAGTTAAAGGATGGAAAACTTTGGATTCATTCTCCAATCGCGCCAAACGAGGAGCTCTTTACTGAACTGGATGCTTTGGGCAGAGTCGCTTACCTGATTTCTCCAAATAAGATTCACTATGCCTATATTGCAGATTGGAAAAAAAGATATCCTCATGCGCAAACATGGTCTAGTCCAGGAGTTGAAGAGAGAGCGAAAAGTCAGAATGTCAAGGTGGTATTCGATGCTCCCTTAACAGATAAGGCTCCTGACCTATGGTCTGATGATATTGATCAGCTTATTTTTAAGGGTAGTTCTATGATTGAAGAAGTGGTGTTTTTTCATAAATCAACTAAAACACTCATTGTAACGGACCTTATAGAGAATTTTGAATCGGAAAAGATAGCTAGTCCAATCCGAAGAAAAATCTATCGTTTAGCCCGTGTAACAGCTCCTGATGGACAAACTCCTATCGATTATAGGATGACTTTTTTTAGAAGACAAATAGAGGCAAAGGTTTCTTTTTCTCGTATGTTAAACTGGAAACCGGATAAAATCATACTTGCACATGGTTTATGCTTTTTTAAAAATGGTACGGATGAATTAAGACGTGCTTTTAGATGGATACGATAAAGGAGAGAAAGATGCGACACTCATCTTGGCATGCTTTGATTAAGGAGCGATTACCTGAGGGTTATTTTGGGAAAATCAATCAGTTTATGGAGCAAGTCTATGCTCAAGGAACTGTGTACCCGCCTAAGGAAAAAGTTTTTCAGGCTCTATTGACAACACCACTTGAAGAGGTTAAGGTGGTGATTCTGGGTCAGGATCCTTATCACGGACCAAGTCAGGCGCAGGGCTTGAGTTTTTCGGTTCCAGATGCTATTCCAGCTCCGCCATCATTGCAAAATATCTTGAAAGAATTAGCAGACGATATTGGCGTTAAGGAATCCCATGATTTGACAACTTGGGCTGAGCAAGGAGTCTTACTTCTCAATGCTTGCTTGACGGTTCCTGCTGGGCAGGCAAACGGTCATGCTGGGCAGATTTGGGAGCCTTTTACGGATGCTGTGATTCAGGTTGTCAATAATCTAGACAGACCTGTAGTCTTTGTGCTCTGGGGTGCTTATGCACGCAAGAAGAAGGCCTTGGTTACCAATCCTCACCACTTGATTATCGAATCAGCCCATCCTAGTCCGTTATCGGTTTATAGAGGATTTTGGGGTTCCAAGCCTTTTTCAAAGGCTAATGCATTTTTAAAAGAGACAGGACAAGAGCCAATCGATTGGCTTAGATAAGGAGAGAATATGCCTCAGTTAGCGACGATTTGCTACATTGATAACGGAAAAGAACTGCTCATGCTCCATCGCAATAAGAAGCCCAATGATGTCCACGAAGGTAAATGGATTGGTGTTGGTGGGAAGCTAGAGCGAGGTGAGACTCCTCAAGAATGCGCTGCGCGTGAAATCCTCGAAGAGACAGGTCTCAAAGCCAAGCCAGTACTTAAAGGTGTTATCACTTTTCCTGAATTTACGCCAGATTTAGACTGGTACACCTATGTTTTTAAGGTGACAGAGTTTGAGGGTGACTTGATTGACTGCAATGAGGGGACGCTGGAATGGGTTCCCTATGACGAGGTTTTGAGCAAGCCAACTTGGGAAGGTGACCACACCTTTGTTGAGTGGCTTTTAGAGGACAAACCCTTCTTTTCAGCCAAGTTTGTTTATGATGGGGATAAATTATTGGATACCCAAGTCGATTTCTATGAATAAAGGAGAAAGCAGATGCTACTTATCAAAAATGGTCGTGTAATGGATCCCAAGTCTGGTTTGGATCAAGTGTGTGATGTTTTAGTGCAAGATGGGAAAATTGTCAAGATTGCTCCCGAAATCAAGGAAGAAGGAGCAGAGCTAATTGATGCTACTGGTCTTGTAGTTGCGCCTGGACTAGTGGATATTCATGTTCATTTCCGTGAACCTGGTCAAACCCACAAGGAGGACATCCATACTGGGGCACTAGCGGCTGCTGCAGGTGGTTTTACAACGGTTGTCATGATGGCTAATACTAGTCCAACCATTTCGGACGTAGAGACTTTGAAAGAAGTTCTCCAGTCTGCTGCCAAGGAAAAGATTAACGTCAAGACAGTTGCGACTATTACCAAGAACTTTAATGGCCAAGACTTGACAGACTTTAAGGCTCTTTTAGAAGCTGGAGCCGTTGGTTTTTCAGATGATGGAATTCCGCTTGAAAGTAGTAAAGTGGTTAAGGAAGCAATGGTAGAAGCCAAAAAACTCAATACCTTTATCTGCCTTCATGAGGAAGATCCAGGTTTGAATGGAATTCTTGGCTTTAACGAAAACATCGCTAAAGAACATTTCCATATCTGTGGAGCGACAGGAGTGGCTGAGTACGCTATGATTGCGCGCGATGTTATGATTGCCTATGCAACCAAGGCCCATGTTCACATTCAGCATTTGTCTAAGGAAGAAAGTGTCAAGGTGGTGGAGTTTGCTCAAGGACTAGGTGCGCAGGTCACAGCAGAAGTAGCGCCACAGCATTTCTCTAAGACAGAAGCTCTTCTTTTAACTCAAGGAAGCAATGCCAAAATGAATCCTCCACTTCGTTTGGAGTCAGACCGTCGTGCCGTTATCGAAGGTCTCAAGTCAGGTGTTATCACAGTTATCGCAACGGACCACGCGCCTCACCATGCAGATGAGAAAAATGTTGAAGATATCACCAAAGCACCATCTGGTATGACAGGTTTGGAAACCTCTCTTTCTCTTGGTTTGACTTATTTGGTGGAAGCTGGTGAGTTGAGCTTGATGGAATTGCTAGAAAAAATGACTGTCAATCCAGCCAAGCTTTACAACTTTGAAGCAGGTTACTTGGCTGAGAATGGTCCAGCGGATATCACTATCTTTGACGCTAAGGCTGACCACCTTGTGGACTCCCATTTTGCGTCAAAAGCAGCTAATTCCCCATTTATCGGTGAAACTTTAAAAGGGCAGGTTAAATATACCATCTGCAAGGGACAAATTGTCTACCAAAACTAGATGGGATTCTGCTCTAGAAACTATAAGAATAGAGAGCGTATATGTATCCAACCCATCAATTTAAAGACAAGTTTGTCTTATTTCTTAAGATATTTTTCCCTATTCTGATCTATCAATTTGCCAATTATTCTGCCTCTTTTGTTGATACAACCATGACTGGGCAGTACAATACCATGGACTTGGCGGGGGTGTCAACCGCAACGAGTCTATGGAATCCTTTCTTTACTTTTTTAACAGGGATTGTTTCGGCCATGGTTCCCATCATAGGCCATCATCTGGGACGGGGCAAAAAGGAAGAAGTAGCATCTGATTTTTACCAATTTATCTACTTGGCTTTCGGACTGTCTTTGGTCTTGCTTGGAATGGTAGTATTCTTAGCGCCACCTGTCTTAACCAACATCGGACTAGAAGCTCAAGTGGCGGCAGTTGCAGTTTCCTATCTTTGGTACCTGTCTATTGGAATTATTCCCTTGTTGCTGTTCAGTGTCATTCGCTCTTTGTTGGATTCTCTTGGATTGACCAAGCTATCTATGTACCTCATGCTCCTATTACTTCCGCTCAATAGTAGTTTTAACTATCTCTTGATATATGGAGCTTTCGGTTTCCCAGAGCTTGGTGGCGCAGGGGCAGGGCTAGGAACTTCGCTAGCCTATTGGGTTTTATTGGGCATTTCCCTGCTTGTTTTGTTCAAACAAAAAAGATTAAAAGCGTTACATCTTGAAAAACGGATTCCACTCAATATAGATAAAATCAAGGAAGGTGTTCGGCTAGGTCTACCAATCGGGGGAACCGTCTTTGCTGAAGTAGCTATCTTTTCTGTGGTTGGCTTGATCATGGCTAAGTTTTCATCGCTCATCATCGCTAGCCACCAGTCAGCCATGAACTTCTCAACTCTCATGTATGCCTTTCCAGTGAGCATTTCTTCTGCTATGGCAATAGTGGTTTCTTATGAGGTTGGGGCAAAGCGTTTTGATGATGCAAAAACCTATGCTCGTCTGGGGAGAATAACTGCCCTTATTTTTGCAGGTCTTACCCTGTCCTTTCTCTACATTTTTAGAGATCGTGTAGCAAGTCTATATGGAAATGACCCTCACTTCATTGAAACCACGGCTGTTTTCCTGACATACAGTCTCTTTTTCCAGCTAGCTGATACCTTTGCGGCTCCGCTCCAAGGAATTTTAAGAGGGTATAAGGATACTATCGTTCCTTTCTATCTTGGATTAATCGGGTATTGGGGAGTAGCGATACCACTAGGATATCTACTAGATCAGGTAACTGATTTAGGGGCATTTGCTTACTGGATTGGGTTGATTGCCAGCTTGATTGTTTCTGGTTGTTTGTATCAATGGCGTTTGAAAACCGTAATGAAAAGATTGAGCTAGTTTTTGGAAAATATCCTGAAAAAGCACTTTGTGAAATAATGCTCTAACTAGAGAGAATCCCTGTTTTAACAGGGATTTATTTTTTTATATTGTGAAATTTTAATAGCCATATACTTTGACAGTGTATACTAAAAAAGGTAAAATAGTAAGGTAAGTACAAAGTTAGAAAGGCAAGATTATGTCAACTTTAGATAAGAATCTTTTGCTAGAGATGTTCCGTAAGATGGAAGAAATCCGTCGCATGGACTTAAAAATTGCTCAGTTAGTGAAAAAGGGGAAAGTTCCCGGTATGACTCACTTTTCTGTCGGAGAGGAAGCTGCTAACGTCGGAGCGATGCTGGCTCTTAATCCAGATGATCTGATTACCTCAAATCACCGTGGACACGGGCAAGCTATTGCTAAGGGGATTGACCTCAATGGAATGATGGCTGAAATCCTCGGGAAATACACTGGAACCTGTAAAGGAAAAGGTGGTTCTATGCATATAGCTGACCTGGATGCTGGTAACCTTGGTGCCAATGGTATTGTAGGTGGTGGTATGGGAATCGCTGTCGGTGCAGCCCTCAGTCAGCAAATGCAACATACTGGAAAAATCGTCGTTTGCTTCTTTGGAGATGGCGCGACCAACGAAGGTGTCTTCCACGAAGCAGTGAACATGGCTTCTATTTGGAAACTTCCTGTTATTTTCTACTGCATTAACAACGGTTATGGGATCTCTGCGGATATCAAGAAAATGACTAACGTGGAACATATTCATCACCGTAGCGCAGCTTATGGAATTCCTGGAATGTTTATCGAAGATGGAAACAATGTCATCGACGTCTATGAAGGATTTAAGAAAGCCGTAGACCATGTTCGTGGTGGCAATGGTCCTGTATTGATTGAAAGTGTCACTTACCGCTGGCTTGGTCACTCATCATCAGACCCTGGTAAATATCGTACTCGCGAAGAAGTGGAATTGTGGAAACAAAAAGACCCAATTGAAAACCTCCGCAATTACCTTATTGAAAATAAGATTGCAAGCGCTGAAGAATTGGAAGAAATCCAAGAACAAGTGAAAACAGCAGTAGAAGCTTCTGTTAAATTTGCTGAGGAAAGCCCATTCCCACCGCTTGAATCCGCATTTGAAGATATTTACGCAGACTAAGGAGAAAGAGATAAAAATGGAAACAAAAACAATGTCCTTCCGTGACACCATTATCCTTGCTATGTCTGAGGAAATGCGTCGCGATGAAAATGTGTTCTTGATGGGAGAAGACGTCGGTGTCTTCGGAGGAGACTTCGGAACTTCTGTTGGAATGCTTGAAGAATTTGGTCCAGAACGTATCCGTGACTGTCCGATTTCTGAAGCTGCTATCTCTGGAGCAGCTGCTGGAGCAGCCATGACGGGACTTCGTCCAATCGTCGATATGACCTTTATGGATTTCTCAGTCATTGCCATGGACAATATCGTCAACCAAGCTGCTAAAACACGTTATATGTTTGGTGGTAAAGGTCAAGTTCCAATGACTGTCCGTTGTGCAGCTGGTAACGGAGTTGGTTCTGCCGCACAGCACTCGCAATCCCTAGAGTCTTGGTTCACTCACATTCCTGGACTTAAGGTTGTAGCACCAGGTACACCTGCTGACATGAAAGGACTGCTCAAGTCTTCTATCCGTGATAACAACCCAGTTATCATTCTTGAGTACAAGTCAGAATTTAATCAAAAAGGGGAAGTGCCAGTTGATCCAGACTATACAATCCCACTTGGAGTTGGGGAAATCAAACGTCAAGGTACAGATGTAACAGTTGTTACTTATGGTAAAATGCTTCGTCGTGTGGTTCAAGCTGCTGAGGAATTGGCAGAAGAAGGAATTTCGGTTGAAATTGTTGACCCACGTACCCTTGTACCGCTTGATAAGGATATCATCATTAACTCAGTTAAGAAGACTGGTAAGGTTGTTCTGGTTAACGATGCCCACAAAACAAATGGCTATATCGGAGAGATTTCAGCTATCATTTCAGAATCAGAAGCATTTGATTATCTAGACGCACCAATCCGCCGTTGCGCCGGAGAAGACGTGCCAATGCCTTACGCACAAAACCTAGAAAATGCAATGATTCCAACAGTTGAAAGCATCAAAGATGCAATCCGAAAAACCTATAACAAAGAATAAAACTACATAAGATAAATTATGTAAACAATTGTTCTTTTTAACTTTAACAACTTGAGATACGTTTTGTATCTAAGTTGTTTGTAAAGTTGCGACAGAAGGGAGTCGAATCGATACTATTCGACGAACGACTTAGTAAGTCTACTAGGTTGACCGCCTAATAGCGGCAACCGTAGTAACTTGAGACACGTTTCGTGTCCAAGTTACTTGTAGAGTTGAACACGGGCTAAAAGCTCGGAAAAAAGATAAATCTCCTTGGCTTCATCGAAGCCAGCGTCGATTTCCTATTTTTCGGTCGCTTTTTACGCCCTTTGCATCATGTAATTGAATTCGGACGGAGGTCTTCGAAAAAAAGATAGATTTCCTTGTGTGCATCGAACACATGGTCAATCTCCTATTTTTTCATTGCCCTCTTCGTCCTTAATATCTTAGTATAGAATTGGAGAGGTCATGGCTGATGACAAGCTAAGAGCGACTCCTGCGGCTAGAAAGTTAGCGGATGATCTAGGGATCAACCTCTACGACGTTTCTGGCTCAGGTGCAAACGGTCGTGTCCACAAAGAAGACGTGGAAACTTATAAAGACACAAATGTGGTTCGCATTTCGCCACTTGCAAAACGAATTGCCCTCGAACATAACATTGCTTGGCAGGAAATCCAAGGAACGGGTCACCGTGGTAAAATCATGAAGAAGGACGTTTTGGCCTTACTTCCTGAAAATATCGAAAACGACACCATCAAGTCTCCTGCTCAAATCGAAAAAGTGGAAGAAGTTCCAGACAATATCACTCCTTATGGTGAGATTGAGCGTATTCCAATGACACCAATGCGTAAGGTTATCGCGCAACGTATGGTTGAATCTTACCTAACTGCGCCAACTTTCACACTCAACTACGATGTCGATATGTCAGAAATGTTGGCTCTTCGTAAGAAGGTTCTTGAGCCAATTATGGAAGCGACTGGTAAGAAGACTACTGTAACAGACCTTCTTTCACTCGCTGTTGTGAAAACATTGATGAAACACCCATACATCAATGCTTCATTGACAGAAGACGGCAAGACCATTATCACTCATAACTATGTCAACCTTGCGATGGCGGTTGGGATGGATAACGGATTGATGACACCAGTTGTTTACAATGCTGAAAAAATGAGCTTGTCAGAGTTGGTTGTAGCCTTTAAGGATGTCATTGGTCGTACCTTGGATGGCAAATTGGCTCCAAGTGAGTTACAAAACTCAACCTTCACAATTAGTAACTTGGGAATGTTTGGCGTTCAGTCCTTTGGGCCAATCATCAATCAGCCAAACTCTGCTATCTTGGGTGTGAGCTCAACAGTAGAGAAACCTGTCGTTGTTAATGGCGAAGTTGATATTCGTCCTATCATGAGCCTTGGTTTAACTATTGACCACCGTGTTGTAGATGGTATGGCTGGTGCTAAGTTTATGAAAGACTTGAAAGCCTTGATTGAGAATCCGATCTCAATGTTGGTTTAAGTCAGCTATTGTTATTTTAGAGATTTAGAAGGAAGTAAGACATGGCCTTAGAAGTAATTATGCCAAAAGCCGGCGTAGATATGACAGAAGGACAAATTGTCCAATGGAATAAAAAAGTCGGTGAATTTGTAAAAGAAGGAGAAATCCTTTTGGAAATCATGACTGACAAAGTCAGCATGGAATTGGAAGCCGAAGAAGATGGATACTTGATTGCCATCCTTAAAGGAGATGGTGAAACTGTCCCTGTAACTGAAGTTATCGGTTACCTTGGAGAAGAAGGGGAAAACATCCCAACAGCTGGAGCAGCTGCGCCAGAATCAAAACCTGCACCTGCAGCTAGTGCCTCAAACGACGATGGTAAGAGCGATGATGCCTTTGATATCGTTGTGATTGGTGGAGGTCCTGCTGGTTATGTTGCAGCCATTAAAGCTGCCCAACTCGGTGGGAAGGTTGCCCTTGTTGAGAAATCTGAACTCGGTGGAACGTGTTTGAACCGTGGCTGTATCCCAACCAAGACCTACCTTCACAATGCTGAAATCATCGAAAATATCGGTCATGCAGCAAACCGAGGTATCGTCATCGAAAATCCAAACTTCACTGTAGATATGGATAAACTTTTAGAGACAAAATCTAAGGTTGTCAATACTTTGGTTGGTGGTGTTGCAGGTCTTCTTCGTAGTTACGGAGTTACTGTTCATAAGGGAATTGGTACAATCACTAAAGATAAGAATGTCTTGGTAAATGGTTCTGAATTGCTTGAAACCAAGAAAATTATCCTTGCCGGTGGTTCAAAAGTCAGCAAGATCAACGTTCCTGGTATGGAATCTCCACTTGTCATGACCAGTGATGACATTCTTGAAATGAACGAAGTACCAGAAAGCCTCGTAATCATCGGTGGTGGGGTTGTCGGTATCGAACTCGGCCAAGCATTCATGACATTTGGTTCAAAAGTAACTGTTATCGAAATGATGGACCGTATCGTTCCAGCTATGGATGCGGAAGTGTCTAAGAATCTTCGCTTGATTCTTGAGCGTAAAGGTATGACTATCTTGACAGGTACAAAATTGCAAGAAATCATCGAAGAAAATGGTCAACTTCGTATCAAGGTTGAAGGAAAAGACGATATCATCGCTAGCAAAGCTCTTCTTTCAATCGGTCGTGTACCAGACCTTGAAGGAATTGGCGATGTTGAGTTTGAATTGGATCGTGGTCGTATTAAGGTCAATGAGTACATGGAAACTTCTGTTCCTGGAATCTACGCACCAGGTGACATCAACGGTACTAAAATGTTGGCGCACGCAGCCTTCCGTATGGGGGAAGTTGCTGCTGAAAATGCCCTCAAAGGAAACCATGCTGTTGCTAAATTGAACTTGACTCCAGCAGCTATCTACACTCTCCCTGAAGTAGCAGCAGTAGGTCTGACTGAAGAACAAGCACGTGAGAAATACGATGTTGCAATCGGTAAATTCAACTTTGCAGCCAACGGTCGTGCCATTGCATCGGATGCTGCTCAAGGTTTCGTAAAAGTCATTGCAGATAAGAAATACGGGGAAATCCTTGGTGTGCACATCATTGGTCCTGCAGCCGCAGAATTGATTAACGAGGCATCAAGCATTATCGAAATGGAAATCACTGTTGAGGAAATGCTGAAGACCATCCACGGACACCCAACCTACTCTGAAGTGATGTACGAAGCATTTGCGGATGTTCTAGGAATGGCTATCCATTCACCTAAGAAAAAATAAATAAGATTTTCAACTAAATTTTCTTAAAGTAGTACGGACGGCAGCGACCTCTATTAGAGTTCCATGCCTAAAAATTGAGCCTCTTGTCTCAATTTTTCCGAGAAATGTAACGATAACACGTTACATTTCTTTTTACCACTTTAGAAAATTGGATTGCTATGAACAGAATTTAAAAACTAAATTTTTGGAAATACTATGAAATACATTATCAATCATTCAAACGACACTGCTTTTAATATCGCCTTGGAAGAATATGCCTTTAAACACCTTTTGGATGAGGATCAAATCTTCCTACTTTGGATTAACAAACCTTCTATCATTGTTGGTCGTCACCAGAATACTATCGAAGAAATCAACCGTGATTATGTCCGTGCAAATGGCATTGAGGTAGTCCGCCGTATCAGTGGTGGTGGAGCTGTTTATCACGATCTGAACAATCTCAACTACACCATCATTTCAAAAGAAGATGAAAACAAGGCCTTTGACTTTAAGAGTTTTTCAACTCCAGTTATCAATACCTTGGCTCAACTCGGTGTTAAAGCTGAGTTTACAGGCCGTAATGACCTTGAGATTGAAGGTAAGAAATTCTGTGGCAATGCCCAAGCCTATATCAATGGGCGTATCATGCACCACGGTTGCTTGCTCTTTGACGTTGATTTGTCAGTCCTTGCTAACGCCCTCAAGGTTTCAAAAGATAAATTTGAATCAAAAGGTGTGAAATCTGTCCGTGCCCGTGTAACCAATATTGTCAATGAATTACCAGAAAAAATCACAGTTGAAGAATTCCGTGATTTACTATTGGAATACATGAAAAAAGAGTACCCAGAGATGACTGAATACGTTTTTTCTGAGGAAGAATTGGCTGAAATCAATCGCATCAAGGATACAAAGTTTGGTACTTGGGACTGGAACTACGGCAAATCACCTGAGTTTAACGTCCGTCGTGGAACAAAATTCACTAGTGGTAAGGTAGAAGTCTTTGCCAATGTTCTTGAATCAAAAATCCAAGACATCAAAATTTATGGTGACTTCTTTGGTATCGAGGACGTTGCTGCAGTAGAAGATGTCCTTCGTGGAGTGAAATACGAACGTGAGGATGTTCTTAAAGCTCTAGAAACTATTGATATTACACGCTACTTTGCTGGTATTAGCCGTGAAGAAATCGCTGAAGCAGTAGTGGGATAAAAAGAAAAGAAGTTGGTTGTTTGACCAGCTTCTTTTTATGAGTTATATTTTACATAAATAATTTTATGTATTTTATAAGCTATCCAAAGCATTCTTTTGTTCATCATTGACAATGTGGGTATAGAGGTCAGTGACTTGTGTACTGGCATGTCCTAGCTGATGGCTGACCAAAACTTGAGATTTAGTTGCATCATAGAGCCTGGTTGCTAAGGTATGGCGGAGTTTGTGGGGAGTTACACGGACTTTAAAGTCCTCAGAGTACTTAGCAACCATCTTTTCAACGCTAGAAGCATCAATACGATTGGGAACACCTCGATAGAGTGTCAAAAAGAGAGCTGTATCCGTCTTTTCCGTCTTATAGCGTTGATTTCGAATGGCGAGATAATTCTCTAGGTAAGGCTTAGCAAAGGCAGCGACATTGACCGAGTCTCGTTTACCCCCTTTTCGAGTGACATCGATAACCATCATTTTGAGATTAAGGTCTCTTAGATCCAGATTAACAGCTTCAGATAAGCGGACACCAGACGCCAAGAGAAGGGCAATAATAGCCAAATCACGTTCTTTATTCTTATTAAATGATGAGAGAGCGCGATTTGAGAGCTGTTGTGGGTACTCCTGGTCGATATAGGTTAGAAAACCTTCTGTTTCATCACCTAGAAAGAGTTTTTGCTTGATGTTTTCAGCTCTGGCAGCAAGAGTTTCTTTCTTTTTCTTGGTTGAAACTTTCTTCATTACATTACGATAGAAATAAGGCTCTCCTTGGTCGTTTTCAACTTCCTCGGTCAGATACTTGTAAAGACTGGAAAGTGCTGACAAGGTCCGATTGATGGTCGTCTGAGAGACACCTTGCTTGGTTGTATTAGCATTCAGCAATGGACGTTCACGTAGATAAAGAATAAAGGATTCCATGTCTTTTTTAGACATATTTTCCAAGACCGATAAAGGAATGTCAGACATTTTATCAGCATTTGAAATTCCAGACTCTAAAACCCAGCTGAAAAATCGATCGTATTCCTTGAGGTATTCGTACAGAGTTGTAAAACTGTAGGGAACAGCAAGCTTTGATTGATAGTATTCCAGAACATACCAGGGCATGATTTGTTTTAGTTTGTCGATCCGTTCCAGTAAAATCTCACGTTTCATGTATTTTCTCCATAATTAGGTCTACTAGTAGTATAGCATAGACTTATATATTTTTCAAGAAAATTATAGTTTTTCGGAAAGACGTTATAAGTGTTTGATGGATTCTAGAAAAAACAAAGACCTGATTCTGCAATCATAAGAAACAGGTCTTTTGTGTGTATGTAATCCGGCAATATGTTTATACTTTAATTTCTCTAAAATATTGAAATTGCCATTTTTGTGTTGCTCGAGCTGTTGTATTTAAATTTGAGCACCAAGGAGGATAAAATCGCATAGACATTTTTCCATTGCTATCTTTTGTCGACAGAATGTTTTTACGAATAGCCACCTCGTTTGGAATAATGAATAGTCCCCTCTTATCATTATCAATGATAACGATTATAAGTTCATTTCCTAAATCCTCATTGGTATAAGGAATGTTCTTGTTGTTTTGGTCTTTTTCCAAAAAACTGTAAAATATCCTTCTTTTTTTGGTGTTCTTTTTGCCAAGCGGCATCTTTTATACCCTTGCTCTTCCTTTATATTGATAAGAATACCTTCGTATTTTTCATTGTATTTTTCTTCAATGAAATCAAAATCACCATAAAAATTATATAAAACATCGAGTATTTTCATTATGATGTATATCCTCCTTAGCAAATAACTTTTCCAAAGAATAATACTGTTTCCAACAAAATCAGCTACCGACTATACTCATCTTTTTTATGTATTACCATATAGCAGGATACCAAGATGATGAAGATTTTAAGCAGGTAGGTTTCGGATCGATCAGTGTCTATGGTTATCTGAGACAAGACATTAATGATCGAATGTGTCATAACGCAAATCCAGAGATTCTTTGTTTTGTTATATAGAGCTGAGAGTATGAAAGAATTCGTCAGCAATCCAAATAAAAACGGTAGAATTTGCAGAGTTGCTAGGGAACCATCAATGTAAAAGAACAACAGATGCCAAATCGCCCAGCTGAAAAAGGTTAGGATTGTTGAGGGAAAATACGGTAGCTTCTCTTGTAAAATTGGTTGAAAGACATATCGCCATCCAATCTCTTCTATACCACCAAAGACAATAAATTTGAAGAACATCAAAAACGGGAGATACCAGCTAAATTCTACTATTTTCCCACCAAACATTAGAAAAGAAAAATCAAGGACAATAAGGAAAAAAGATAATAAATAGTGTTTATAACTGGTATGAATGCTAAAAAAAATCGTTTACAATCTTCTTAAAATGAATATGAAAATAGTGATTTGCAACAATTATTCCCCAAAGAGCTGAAGAAATGCCACCTAGAAAGATTCCTAAAATAGATAATAGATTATTGGACTGAACAGAAAAATGATTCAAGAGAAAGAAAAGGAGACAAACTGATACTAACTGGCTAAATGTGCCTAGCAAATATACCGCAATTGCCTTATTTCTTTTCATAGAGAATCCTTTCGATAATGTTTTACGTAAAATAAATTATGTAAACAGAACTTACAACAACAAATCTTTGACTTTTCCAATTTCACTTTTTGGAATCACCAGGTGAATCATATCACCCAGATACATTCTAGTTGAGCCGTTAACTGTTTGGCTCTTGCCATTATGGACTTGGGTGGTAATGAGTACGTTATGTGGCAAGTTGAGTTCGTGAACCTGTTTTCCAGCGATTTTGTCAGACACAGGGATTTCTATGAGGGTGACTTCTCCTTCGTCTGTTGCTTCTTCTGGTAGCATTTTTTCAAGCATGGCCTCATAGACTGGTGCCCCCTTGAGCAGATCCATGACGATGTAGGCGACTAAGGTCACTAAGCCCAGTGGCATGAGATTGCGAATGTCACCTACCATTTCGGTTACCAGAATCATAGCGGTTAAGGGAGCTTTAGATATTGCTCCAAAGTAGCCACTCATTCCCAGAATGACAAATATAGGGAATTGCTCCTGACTGACAAGCCCAAGATTGACACAAATGACACCGACTAGGGCACCAAGTAAGGAACCAAGCGCCAAAATGGGTAGGAAAATTCCTCCTGAGAGACCACTTCCATAACTAATCATGCTCCAAACAAAGCGAATCAAAAAGTAAGCTAATAGAACTTGGAAATTAAAATTTTGCTCAGTTAAGGAAAGAACCAGCTGATTTCCACCACCAAGAATTTGTGGCAAGAAAATCCCGACTGGTATGATAAGGATAAAGGCTAGGATTGGATAATAAGCTTTATCCAAATGGATTTTTTGACCAATCCAGTCATAAATTCGACCAATATTGAGTACAGCTTTCTCATAGAGAAAAGCAGAAAGCCCGAGAAAAACTCCCATAAGGAGGTATATCCAATACTGGTCTAGGGTCATGAGAGGAATGTTGTCTGGCATATCTAGTACGGGTGTTAGGCCGAATATGAGTAGTGAGACAAAGTTTGCTACGAGACTGGCTGCTAGAGTTGAGACCCAGAAAAAGCGGGAAAAATGATGATAGACTTCTTCTACAACAAAGAGGAGACCTGCGATTGGTGCATTAAAGGCAGCGGCTAAACCTGCAGCAGCTCCACTGGCGATCAGGGAACGTTCCTCTACTGGGCTAGATTTGAGCCACTTGGCGATGCCTTTACCACCAACTGCTCCAAGTTGAATACTTGGTCCTTCTCGACCTAGCATAAGGCCACTGGCAATAGCAAGAATCCCTAATACATATTTCTTCCAGAGGACACTCCACCAGTTAAGAGACATGAGTCCTTTTAGTTCGGCTTCGACTTGAGGAATTCCTGAACCCTTGATATCTTTTTCTGACCGAGTTAGTTTCGCACTAAGCCAGCAAACGATTAAATAAAATAGACCAATGATAAAAAGATTGCGCACTAGGTGCGCTTGATCTTGATAAAGTCCTTGTATCAGGTGGAAGCCCTTTTCGATTAAGAAACGAAAGGATCCGACAATGAGCCCGACGACGAGACCAACAATGACTCCTCGCCCAACTTGGGATAATATGGTGCTTGAGGCAAAGGCAAATTCTTTCTTGGAACTGAGTGTTTCTGACTGTTCCTCCATAATCATTTCCTCTTACTTGTCTTTCTTAGTTGAAACCAGTGTTTTGACTGGTTCAAAACTGGTTCGGTGAATTGGGGTGACACCTAGTTTTTCTAGTCCTTCTAGGTGTTTTGCTGTTCCATAACCTGCATTAGCCGTGAAATCATAGCCAGGATATTGCTGATCGTATTCCATCATCAATTCATCCCGTGTCACCTTGGCCACTATAGATGCAGCTGCGATGGAGAGGGAGTTGGCATCTCCTTTGATAATGGAGGTTTGTGAAATTGGTAACTCCAGTTTCATGGCATCTATCAAGAGATGCTCAGGTTGCGGACTGAGCTGGGAGATTGCTTCCTTCATAGCTAGTTTGGTAGCTTCATAGATATTGACTTGGTCAATGACTTGATTATCCATGATACCAATCCCGATTGCTAAGGCTTGGTCTTGAACAGCTTGATAAATTTCCAGATGTTTCTTTTTGGGGATCTTTTTGCTATCGTTGAGGCCTTTAATCTTACAATTTTTAGGTAAAATAACAGCTGCAGCGACTACAGGTCCAGCCAGAGGACCACGGCCAACCTCATCAACACCTGCTATTAAGGTCACTCCTTGCTTGTAAAGCTCTTTTTCATAGGAAAGCATGGATTCCAAACGAAGGTCCTCATCCAGTTCAGCCTGTATGGCTTTTTTACGCTTGCTGATTTCCTTTTGAACTCCAGTTCGGCTATCTTTTTCCAGTTCAAGAAAAAGGGGATTGTATAAGTCTTTGACCGTGGCAAGAAGTTCTTTGATTTCTTTAATCGTCGTCATCGATATCGTCCAATGTATCTAAGGTGTAGTTACCGAGTTTTCCATCACGAACTTCCTTCACGAAGAGGCTGTAAAAACGGTCGTAGTCGTCTCGGAAACCGAGGGCACGTGTCATATCCATGATAATAACAGGAGCATCTTCTTCAATTTTCATTTGTTTGAAGCGTTCAGCTAGCTTATCTGGATAATGTTTTTTGAAATAATTGAGACCAAAAATGGTGACTTCATCCATAGGAAGCAACTGGTCTTTAATTGCTCCAGTTAAGGCTAATTTCAGTGCGACAGCATCATCTTCAAACTTAGGCCAAAGAATCCCTGGTGTGTCTAGGATTTCAAGGTCTTTATTGGTTTTGAGCCATTGTTGCCCCTTGGTAACACCTGGTTTATTGCCGACCACCGCAATCTTTTTCCCAGCCAAACGGTTCATCAGAGTTGATTTGCCAGCATTTGGAATTCCGATAATCATGGTACGCAAGGTTTCAATCTGAATGCCACGTTCTTTCTGGCGTGCAATCTTATCAGCCATAAGCTTTTTGGCTGCATCTGTCACAACTTTTACGGTAACTTGCTCTTTGGAGTTGATTGCCAGAGTTTGAATCCCTTGTGATTCAAAGTACTGACGCCATTCTTTTGTCATTGCTGGATCAGCTAGGTCTGCCTTGTTTAAAATCAAGAGTTTGGGTTTATCTCCCACAATCTTGTTTAACATAGGATTTTGACTAGATAAAGGTAGGCGAGCATCCACCAAAATCGTCACAAAATCAATAAATTTTAAATTCTCCTGAACTTGTCGCCGAGCCTTTGACATGTGACCCGGAAACCATTGAATAGTAGCCATAATAATTCCCCTTCCGACTAAAAAAAACGTGATAAAAACGTTTTCTTTCTTACCATCTATTCTATCATAAATGATCCCTCTTTGCATAGGCTTTTGTCTACAAAAATGAGTATATATAGTAAAAATGTTTGCATAAATAATGTATTGTTATATCAAAGTACGAGAAAATACCTATCAAGTCATATTGACTATAGGTATTTTTCTTATAAGAGTATTCTTGAGAGAAAAGGGCTGATACAATTTGTGACAATCGTTTCACTCCAGAGAATTTGCGCTGGGGATAAATAATCAGCTCTTAAACATTCTTTTAAAAATTCAGCAGCTTGATCCGGAGCAATTTCAAACTCAAAGACTTTCATCTTGTAGAAAAAGTCTTTGAGATGCTCAGATAAGTAATCATCTGAAAAAGCTACTTCTCCACTTTTTCGAAATTCTAATAAGAGTCGAGCAAATCTGGATTTTTCATCAGGCAAATCACGAAAATAGGAATTAAGAAGCCAAGTCTGCTTCTGCTTTCGTTCAATCGGATCTTGATTTGCAATTCGCTGATCCTTTTCCAACTCCTTTTGGTTTTGTTTAGCCTTGATAGCCCGTTCGTCTCTATTCTTACCAAAGAGGATTTTTTCCCATTTTCGTTCTTCTTGGGTCAAGGTTTCTGTAAAGCCAAAGTAATCTTGATAGGCTCGTTCTGCAGGTCCCATAGCAAGAATGAGGTTGTCAGCGTATTGCTTGGCGATTTTATCTCTTTTCTTGCGTTCTTTCTCTGCTTGAATCCGTAAATGCTGCTCGTAGTCAATTTTCTCCTTGCCTAGTTTGACAAGGTAGAGTTGGTCATCGGTCTTACCAAGTAGAAAAGGTTTGATACACTTTTCCAGCACTTCTTCCATACGAGCCTTCTTCTTTGGCTCTGCCTTGGTCCAACTTCCGCCTTGAAAGACCTCTAGGAAGAGCTGATAGTCTCTCTCAGGAGCAAAATGATTGCCACGATTGGCTTTGAAAACACCTTTTTCCCAAAACCATTTTAGAAGTCGTTCGTCAAAATCGCTTTTAGTGACCTTGATTTTTTCCTTTTTCTGAGCCTTTCTGGTTAGATTTTCAACCTTTCTGAGCAGTTTTTCTTCCTCTTCGAGTTGCTGGTCTAAAGTCATTCGATGAAAATGGCGAACACAGTCGCTTCCTATAGGAAAGAGACGTTGGCCTGTAACTCCGTTAAAGAGTTCGTAGGCGTATTTGATAGCGTTCCCACAGACACAGTTACTACGGCCAATGCCATTAAAAATCAAGGAAACTTCATTCCATTCCTTGGTAGCTTGATCCCAAGTATCGGCTTTTGAAGCCTGTAAAACCGCATCGTGCAGGGATTTTCTAACTGGAAGTGGCATGAGGTCTCCTTTCTAGGTTATACTTTTACAACTTGAACCTCGTCTTTGCCGAGCAAAATCAAGTATTTTTTTATGTTTTCAATCGAATAGGTTCTAGATAAAGCCTCTCCGTATAAGGCTAACTGACCACGATAGCGGTCTATGAGTTGACTTGGCTCATCGTAGCGGTCTGTCTTGTAGTCGAAAAGAACGATACGATTCTCATAAAGTAGATAGCCATCCAAGATCCCACGAACAACGAAGTCTTCCTGACTCTTTTGGTCTCGTTTAAGCATGGAGAAAGGTTGCTCGCGGTAGAGATGGTCGGTATTAGCGAGAATTTCCTGACCAAGTGCTGTATCAAAGAATGCGAGAATTTTAGAAAGATTGATCCTGTCTCTGACTGCTGGACTAGTCTGAACTTGTTTGAGAGTTTCTGTCAGGCTAGTAAGTGTTGGTTGCTGACTAAGGTCCATTCTCTGCATGAGTTCGTGAGTGGCACTACCAATCTCAGCTCCTGTTACCTTTTCTTTAGTTGAGAAATCTGGTAAATCAAAGCTGATTTTCTTCTCAGTTGATTGAGTTTGACTAGCAATTTGAACACCCTCCATATCCATAACGGGTTCGTAGAATTTCTTGATTTGACTTGGGGTTTGAACACTTGGTAGTTCAATGGCTGCGCGGTGAAGAGTATTATAAACTTCCACCTCTTTCAGCATTTCCAGAGCTTCTTTGATGGTTTCTGACTGGCGGTTGCTTGCTTGAGAGCTATCTTGGAGAGGGCTCTTGTTTTCCAATTCTCCGATAGCTTCTCTGGTCAGCTGGTCTTCACCAACAAAACGATAGCTAAAGTTGAGATTGTCCTTGGCAAATACTTTGCTGATAGCCCAGACCCAATCTTGGAAATTTCTTGCTTGCAGTCTGGTATTGCTATCTAATTTTCCATTGTTTGCTGCTGGGTATTCCTTGGCTTCTAGCTTTTCGCGAGAGCCCTTGCCAACAAGATAGAGCTTTTTCTCAGCCCTTGTCATGGCAACATACAGCAGACGCATCTGCTCTGAATAGCTAGCCAGTTGCAGTTCTTTCTCATTCTGCGTATAGGTCAGGCTAGGAATGGAGAGTTTGATGGTTTTAGGATAGTGTGCTTCCACTGCTCCTGTTTCCACCTTGGCAATGTATTTGACACCAAGCCCATTTTGACGATTGAGAATAACTTCTGACATCGAGTCTTGCTTGTTGAAGTCCTGATCCATGTTGAGGATAAAGACGTAAGGAAATTCCAATCCTTTGCTCTTGTGAATGGTCATAAGTTCCACGGCATCTTTAGGCGGTGCGACGGCTACGCTTGCGAGATCGTGCTGGGCTTCTAGGACTTGGTCAATCATACGTATAAAACGCGACAAGCCCTTGAAATTACTCTTTTCAAACTGGTCAGCACGTAGCGCTAGGGCATAGAGATTGGCCTGTCTAGCAGGTCCGTTCGGCAAAGCCCCAACATAGTCATAATAAAAACGGTCGTTGTAAATCTTCCAAATCAAGTCATAGAGAGAGTGAGTTTTGGTATATAAGCGCCAAGAATCCAAAATATCCATGAATTGATTTAGTTTTTCAGCTAGAGCTGTATGAATTAACTCTTTCTGGTTTGTTACCAGTTTTTGAGCATTGACCAGTTTCTCATAGAGATTTTCTTGGACCTTATCTTCTACTTTCTGAAGGGACAAGCGTGCCAACTCGTCCTCGTCAAAACTAAACATAGGAGACTTCATCAGAGCAACCAAGGCATAGTCTTGCAGGGGATTGTGAATGACACGCAGTGTGTCCAGCATAACTTGTACTTCTAGGGATTGGAGGTAATTATTTTGTTCTCCGTCTGTTTTTACAGGAATTCCATACTCTGAAAGAGCGAGGAGTATCTGGTCATTACGACTGCGACTGGAAGTCAAAAGAGCAATTTCCTTAAAGGCTACACCATTTTCTTGATGGAGCTTTAGGATTTCCTTGATGACTAGGCGCATTTCACCTGTTAGTTTTGTTTCTACTTGGCTCTCTTCGTCCTCTTGCTCACTGTCGTCCTTGTCGTAGAGGAGAAATTCTGCCTTGTTGTCTGGATTAGGAGTCAGTTTGGTATTGGCAAAAACAAGCTGGTGCATGCTATCGTAGTTGATTTCTCCGACTTCTTGGTCCATAAGGCGTGCAAAAACATCATTGGTTGCTGACAGAACTTCTGAACTACTACGGAAATTTTCCTTGAGGAGAATCAACTTGCCTTCTTGGGGATTTTGCGCATAGCGTTGGAATTTTTCATTGAAGATCTGAGGATCTGCCTGACGGAACCGGTAGATGGACTGCTTGATATCTCCCACCATAAAGCGATTGTGACCATTCGACAGCAATTCCAGCATTCGTTCTTGAATGTGGTTGGTATCCTGATACTCATCGACCATGACTTCATGGAATCGTTCCTGATAAGCCTCGCGGACTTGTGGGAAATTCTCTAAAACCTCAATGGTGTAATGACTGATATCAGCAAATTCAAAGGCATTTTCCTGGCGTTTACGTTCACGATAAGCATTCACAAAATCACTCATAAAGTTTTGGAAGGTTTTAGCTAGATCCCAAGTATCTTCATGATAATGTTCTTGGTAGTCGAGAATCGTTATCTGGTCCGCCAGTTGTCCTAGTTTAGCAAACTGGACCTTTCTCTCATCGTTATAGGCATCAGCCAGTGGTTTCAAATCGGCCTTACGACTGGAGTTAGCCAGAGCTCGACCATTTTTTTCCTTAGAGATGGCGACAATACGCGCAAGCACAGCTTGATAAGCCTGGCTATCGGACTCTTGATTTAAGGAGCTAATTTCATCCAAAACCTGTTGAACAGCTTCTAAATAGGCAGCTTTTGGAAACTCCTTGGCATCGTTATCCAGATGATAACGGAAGTAACTTTCCAAGTCCCAAAGCGCCTGCTTAATTTGCTCAGTTAGTTTCTCTTTCTCTTTTGCAAAGTCAGCTTCTTCAAACCCTTTGAGAAAAGACTCGTTCAGCCATTTTTGGGGACTGCTGGTGGATTGTAAAAAGTCATAGATTTTGTAGACTTGTTGGCGCAGACCTCGTTCATCCTTGCCACGCCCTGCAAAGTTCTTCACCAAACTACTAAATTTCTCTTTATTCTCACCTTGATAATGCTCTTCAAAAACTTGATGAAAAACTTCGTTCTTTAAGAGTAACTGTTCACTTTCATTTTGCAGAATACGGAAGTTCGGTGCGATATCAATCAGATAGCCATGTTTGCCAAGGAATTTTTGTGTGAAAGAGTCCATGGTTCCAATGGCAGCGTTTGGTAGATCTGCCAATTGACGTCCCAAGTGTTGTTTGAGATCAACATCATCGGTTTCTTGGATTTGTTGGCTGATTTTTTTCTCCAAGCGCTCTTTGAGTTCAGTAGCAGCCTTGACGGTAAAGGTCGAGATAAAGAGTTGGCTGATTTCCACGCCACGTGCTAATTGGTCCAGAATACGCTCTGCCATAACAAAGGTCTTCCCTGAACCAGCAGACGCTGAAACAAGGATATTTTGCCCTGCGGTATAAATGGCTTCGATTTGCTCGGCTGTTTTCTTTTGTTCCTTGTTCGAACTCGCTTCTGCTTCTTGCAATTTTTGAATCTCTTCCTCAGTTAAAAAGGAAATGGGCTTCATCGATTCAACTCCTCTCTCATTTTCTCAAACCAAGCTTGCTTGAGCTTTTCTCCAACCAGACGCTTGCCATCAGCTAAGTCCAACTTCTCTAGGAAACGTGCTTGTCCTAAGTGATAATTGGCTTCAAATCCAGTGATGGCTTGGTGTTGCTGAACGTACGGGGCAATACTTCTGCCATTCTCTGTGTATGGATTGATGGCAAACTGGCCTTGTAAAATCTTCTCAGCTGCCTTTTTGTACAGATGGGCATTGTAATCCAGTAAGAGCTGGAATTCCTCGTCTGTCAGCTGATTAGCCTTGTTTTTGTTATAAAACTCTCCCAAGTGACTGCTTTCTTTCTCTAAAAAGAGTCCCTGGTATTTCATAGACTTGCTGACTTCTGCTACTGCTCCTGCCAGACTTTTAACAGCTAATAAAGATTGGACAGGCTCAGCCATTTCCAAGTACATGGCACCGAAAAAGTTCTGCTCCCCTTCTCTTTTTAGGGCAGCAAGATAGGTAGGCAGTTGGGAATTAAGCCCATTAAAGAAATGAGGAAACTGGAATTGGGTCAAACTAGACTTATAGTCCACCACTCCTAGCGCTCCATCAGCTTTCAGGCGGTCAATGCGATCAACCTTGCCTCGCACATGGACACTCCGACCATTATCCAATTGAATAAAGGCTTGATCTTTACCACCAAATGTTGCTTCCTCTTGGATGGTTTCAATGGCTGGATTATGACGAAGGATGTGGCCCGTAGTTCGCGCAACATCAAGTAGAATTTCCTTTGTAAACTGGGCTTCCAAACTTTCCTGATAAATAGCCTCAAATTCGCGTTCTTGGCTGGTTTCCTTAATGGCTTGTTCCAAACGCTTATCAAAGGAATCTTCATCAGGCAGTTTCAAGGCCCGTTCAAAAATACGATGCAAGAAATTCCCATGACTGCGAGCATCAGGACGTAGGCGCAATTCTTCCTGCAAACCTAAGACATAACGGAGGAAATAACTGTATTCATTGCGGTAAAACTCCGTCAAACCAGACGTAGAAAGGTAAAACTCCTTGTCAGCGGGATAGAGAGCCTGCAAGGTCTCTTTCTCTAATGGCTTGCTGCTTGGACTGGTTGGGAGTGCTGGATTTGTAAGACCTTTTTGATCTAGTTTTTTCCCCATGACACGAGCCAAAACCTTGACAAAGGTGACATCTTGCTCATTTTCACTTGAACCTGCCTGCTGATGATAGGCAACCAGGCTAGAGAGGAGACTATGATATGACCCCATATCATCCTTAGACAGACCTTTGTGATGAATCTTCTTCTCTATCCGGCTAAATCCAAAATGGACTAGCTCTTGAAGATAGGCCGATTCCTTACTCTCATTTTCATTGAGAAGACTTGGAGCTGATAACACCAACTGCTTGCGGGCAGCATTAACTAAGGAAAGCATAGTATAGCGATTTTTCTTGAGGTTTTCACTACTTGCAATCAGTAATTGCGCTCCCTCTTCAGTCGCTTGGTTTAGGCTTTGTCTTTCTTCGTCTGTTAACAGGCTGGTGTTTTGCGCAATTTTTGGTAAATGATCCTGAGTCAGACCAATGGCATAGACAAAATCAGCCGTTAAGGGCGCAATCAAATCGTAACTCTGCACCAGAACGGTGTCAACAGTTGCTGGAATGGTGCGATACTGGGACAAGCTCATTCCAGAATGGAGCAAGGCTAGGAAATCCTCTAGACTAACCTGTGTACCAGCGAAAACGGTCGCAAATTGTTCTAAAACATGGCAGAAAGCCTTCCAAACTTCGGCTTGTCTTTCCTGTTCTAGAGTTTCCATAGTAGCTGTCAATCCTTGCATCTGCTTGCTTAAAGTAGCATTTTTTAGAAAAGTATTCCACTTTTGCAAGAGATTTTCAGTCTTTTGCTTCCGACTCGCAAATAAGGTTTCAAGTGGCGCCAAAACTCGCAGACGAAGAGCATTTAGACGCTCTAAATCAAATTTTCCATGATGGGATTTTGTAAAGGTCTGCTGAAAAGCTGGCATGCCATTGATGCCAAGATAGCGGAGATATTGCTCAAAAGCATCAATATCAGCCTGGCTAAGGTCAGAATACAGACCAGTTCTGAGGAGATTAATCAAATCCTCCTGACGGAAACGGTAACGTTTCAAACGCAAAATAGATTCGACATACTGAGTCAAGGGATGATGAGCCATGGATTCACTTCTACCAAGATAGAAAGGAATCTGGTACTGGTCAAAAATAGTTTTCAGTGATAGCTGGTAAGATGCCACATCACCTAAGAGAATGCGAAAATTCTTGTAACTCAGTTCTGGATGGTCATGTAATTTCTGACGAATAGCGCGAGCCACCAGCTCCAACTCCTCTTTTTGCGTCAAACAAGACCAGATTTGCAGGTTTTCACTGTCCTTCTCATCTACATCTAAAGCAAGTTCTGAAAAATCATAAGAAGACTCCAGCAAACGAGATGCCTTGTCAAAACTATCTATTTTCTCATGAGTCTGAGAACGATCCTGAGCAGGTGTTTGGTATTTTGCCCCCAAATGATGAAGAAATTCCACACTGGCTTGGTAGAGATTCCCTTCTGTGAACGGACTGCTATAAGCCTTCTTGCTTGCATAAGCCCCAATAACAATCTCGGCACCTTTACGATGGAGCAGATCCACCACATACTCCTCCTCAGCTGAAAAACGGGTAAATCCATCAATAACCAAGGCCAGCTTATTAAAATCACTACTTACCTTATCATTCTCAATAGCCTCAATCAAATGGGATAACTGACTTCCCTGAGCCAACTGACCTTGATTAAGATAGGCTGTTACTTGCTCAAAAATCAAGAGTAAATCTGCTCGTTTATCCTCATCCGTCAAACTTTTCAAGTCTAAAAAATTCATCTGAGCAGTTGTCATCTCATGATAAAGTTCAACCAACTGCTGGATAAATTGAGGATCTTGTTTAATTGCACCATAAACACGCAAGTCCTTGGGATCGAGTTCCGCAAGGCACTTATAAAAGGCCATCCCAAGGCCGATGTCATCAAGACTAGTTTTAGTCGGCAAGTCATTTAAAACCAGGTAACGAGCCATTTGAGCAAAGCGCGTGACGGTAATAGCAAAAGAAGCCTGCTGGGACAAGCATTCCAGCACGGCACGTTCCTTTTCAAAAGAAAGAGAGTTGGGAGCAATGTAGAAAACCCGCTTACCAGCAGCAACCAGCTCTTCCGCCTCTCTAGTCAAGATTTCTGTCAAAGAAGTCCGAATATCAGTATAAAGTAATTTCATCTCTGCCTCGTTTGGTTTATCAAAGTTTCTTACTCTATTATAGCAAAGTTCGCTTCACAGTCCAAATCCAAAATTCTAGTTGACAATCATTTAACTAGCAAATCAATCATCCTTCATCATCCACTTTCATATGCTGAAAGATATAGAGGAAAAAGTCTTTGGAAACTTCAAAATGTCCATAACGAAGTCGAGAAGTATAGTCTCTCCATTCAGGATGCTGTCTGGCTATTTCTATGGAGCAATCTTTGACTGGTTGATAATACTCGACATTTCGTCTAAAGGGAAAGAATCCTTCGAACTGCTCTACTTGATAGGCTTTGTCATCTATAATTTTACCTACGGCTACAAAAGCCTGTAACTTATCTTGACCATTTATATCGTATTTGGGGCTATAGTATAAAAGATAGTCACCTTTTTTCATACGATTTAAGGGGCCTCCCTTTCCATGACAGACCTGACAAGAATTCCCTTCAACTCCTCTTAAAACATGGTTCTTCGAAACAACACCAACCCAATATCTAGGTATTTTTATCCTCCAGTTCTACTAACATGCGATTAAAACTTTCTCTATCGTTAGAAAGTTTTTCAAAAAAATCTTCATCAACCCCTTCTACTAAGGGTAAAGCTAGATTGACCTTCTCTGCACCAAACTTCGTCACTGAGACCAGTTTTGCTCGACTATCCTTTGGGTGTTGATCACGTTTAATGTAGTCTTTCTTCTCTAATAGTCTAACAATCTGGGAAACCGTCATGACATCCATACCAGTGAACCTAGCGATATCAACTTGCGTTACATATTCCTCTCTATTAGACAGAAACAAAAGCGAAGTCAAAACGATAAATTGAGGCAAAGTGAGTCCAACTGATTTCAAGACTCTTTTTAAGTTGCTTTCCCACTTGTTGTAGACTTTGATGAACAGAAGACCTGTAGACTCTGTTTCATCATTTTTGTAAATTGAATTAAAGTGATACTTTGACATTTTTTCTCCTAAAATATTAAGTATACATATTATATAAGAATTTATTTTGTTTTTCAAGAAAAGGAAAGTCAAATGTTACAATTCTGTCAGACATTTTATAGTCTATATGCTATAATAAAAGCAAAACACCTAGAAAAGGAAGTCTTATGATTAAACTACTTGCCTTGGATATGGACGGAACCCTCCTTAACGAAGCCAAGGAAATCCCGCAAGCCCACATCACTGCCATTCACCGAGCCATTGAAAAAGGTGTCAAACTGGTTCTCTGTACAGGTCGCCCGCTTTTCGGTGTCCTTCCCTACTATAAAAAACTAGGACTGGACCTTCAGAATGAGTATGTCATTGTCAATAATGGTTGTTCAACCCACCAGACCAGTGACTGGGGGCTAGTTGACTGGCAAGAACTCAGTCCAGCTGACATCGAATACCTCTATGACCTAGCAGAAAAAAGCGACGTCCAGTTGACCCTTTTTGATGAGGAACATTATTTTGTACTCGGTGGCAAGCCTAATCAAATCGTTCAAAATGATGCCAAGCTAGTCTTTTCAGACCTGACTGAAATCTCTCTTGAAGAAGCGACTAGTGGCAAGTATCGTATGTTCCAAGGCATGTTTTTGGGCAACGAAGAACAAACAGACGATTTTGAGCAGCGGTTTGCTGAGGAGCTCTGCCAACGATTTAGCGGCGTTCGTTCGCAGCCTGTCATTTATGAAGCCATGCCACTTGGAACAACAAAGGCTACTGCTCTTTCTCGACTAGCAGCGATTTTGAAGATCGAGCCCTCAGAAATTATGGCCATGGGCGATGCCAATAACGATATCGAAATGCTTCAGTTTGCAGGACTTGGCATTGCAATGGGAAATGCCAGCGACCATGTCAAATCCTTAGCCAATGACGTTACAGCCAGCAATGAAGAAGAAGGCGTTGCACGTGCCATTGAGAAGTATATCTTATAGTAAAAAAGCCCAGTTCAATGTCAACTGGGTTTTGTTTTTTTAAGAATCACAAAACTTTAGAAACTCTTTAGAATTACTTGAGCTTTCTTTGATTTCTATACCTTATACTAAAGTTAGAAAAATAAATCAAAAGGAGAAAATCATGAAAACAGTACTCGAAATTCATGGACTGACCAAACAATTCGGACAACAAGCTATTCTTCAAGATCTTAGTCTAACCATAAAAGAGGGAGATATTTATGGTCTAATTGGAAAAAATGGAGCTGGTAAAACCACCTTGATAAAAATCATCACACAACTACTGTTTGCGGATAAAGGAACTATTTCCCTCTTTTCTAGCCAAGAACAAAATGAGTGGACCAAGGGCTTATCTCGAGTAGGTTCAGTTATCGAATCACCTGTAGCTCATAATCACTTAACAGCCTATCAAAATCTGAAATATTATTGTATGATCCGCCATATTCCAAATGCTGATAAAGTTATTCAAGAAACACTAGATTATGTAGGTTTGTCTGATACAGGTAAGAAAGTCTTTCGTGATTTCTCGCTAGGAATGAAACAAAGACTTGGTATCGCTATTGCTCTTCTGTCCAAACCCGACTTCCTTATTCTTGATGAACCTATTAATGGTCTCGACCCAATTGGAATCAAAGAATTTCGTCTCATGATCCAGCGGCTAAATCAAGAAAAAGGCATAACCATCCTCATCTCTAGCCATATCTTGTCAGAACTCTATCTCTTAGCTAATCGCTTTGGTATTCTGGATCAAGGTAAGATTATCCGTGAAATCAGTAAAGCTGAGTTTGAAACACTGAGCGAGGATTATATTGTGCTTAAAACAAGCGACAAGGAAAGAGCTTGTCAGGTATTGAAAGAACAAATCCAGCTCCAGTTTAAGGTTGTAAACCCTGAAAAGGAAATCCATATCTTTGGTAATGAACAAGATGTCAAACAGATTCTTAAGCAACTAACTTTGTCCGATGTTGCTATTGATGAGATTTACTTTGCCCGTCAAAACCTAGAAGAATACTTCACCCAATTGGTAGAATAGGAGAAAAATCATGATACATACCATTCAAGCAGATTTTTACCGTCTTTTCCGCTCAAAAGGATTCTGGATTACAGAATTCATTCTCTTTGTACTTATGTTACTGGGTGCTACTATTGGAGCTACAGGGCATCTAATGTCAGTTCAGGCAGCACCACCTGAGCTTCCTACCCATGGTTGGAATGGGATAGAAGCTCTAATCAACGCGTCAAATAACGGCTCAAACCTCGTTTTCCTCTGTATTATTCTAGTGTGTTTAGTTCTTGGGGTCGATTTAATCGGCAAGCTTTATAAAAATAGTTTGACAGTTGGCGTTTCTCGTACAGAATTTTTCCTTGCTAAATTCTTTGTACTAGCAAGTATCGCTCTCTTACAACTCATCACCAGTCTTGTGATTGCCTTTATTCCCGCGACTCTACTAAACGGACTTGGTACAATGCCTGATGGTTTTGTTACTAATCTCCTCTTGACGATTTCCCTTCAATTTCTATGCCTACTCGCTTGGCTTTCGATTGTCTCCTTTATTCTCTACCTAACTCATTCTTATCTTGCCGTATTTATTGGTTATCTGATTAGCTCTATTGTCGTTTCTATTCCAATTCTTGTTTTCCCAGACATTGAAATTCTTCGATATTTAATTCTAGATTTTGCCTATGCTATGACTACTAATAGTCAAGCTATTCTCTATACCATCACGGTTTGCGTAACAGTCATACTTTTCTTCTCTTTCAGTGGACTGATTATTTTCAAGAAGAAAAGCTTATAAAAAGGACCTCCTCTAGGATATAGAGGAGGTTTCTTCTGTTAAAGATAAATAAAGACTGAAAACCATTCTCCATCAGTGGCTAGCTTCATTTCCGCTCCAAGAAGATGAACCAATTCCTCAGTAATATAGAGACCTAAACCAGAGGATTCTTCGGTATCTGACATATTTTCAGAATAAAAACGATTGCTGAGATTGTCTATATTCTTGATAGATTTTTTGACTAGGTTATCAATTTTCAAAACAAGGCTATTGTCTTCCTTTTTCAAAGAAAGTCGAGCCTTCTCCTTGCCGTGCTTGAGAACATTTCCAAGAAGGTTTTGTATAATTCGATCAAGCAAGTCCTCATCAGTCGTCGTTTTCAATCCTGGTTCAACGTTAAAATCAAGAACAATCTGTGATGATTGAAAAACGTCGTAATAAGCTAAAGTCTTTTTCGTTATAAAAGTAGATAAATCAAGTTCTTCCAGTTTTGGTTTGACTGCTCCTTCCATCAAATGACGGTATTCGAGGAGAGCCTCCAAACGTTTGGAAACCAAATCCTGATGATGAACTATTTTTTTTAAGGTTTCTGCACTATTATCGGGATGTTTTATTAGTTGCTGAGTATATCCTGAAGCGATTGTCAAAGGTGTCCGAATATCATGAGCGATATTACTGATCGCCATATCTAGAGTGTGTTTTTCACGCTTCATGATTAGCTGGTTTTGCTCCACTTCTTGAAATAGATTCTCAATTTGGTTATGTAGACGCAAAATGGTCTTTGAAAAGAAATTTACACCGATCCTCTTCATGCTACCAGAGCGAATCTTTTCTTCGATTTGTCTGCTTAAATCTCTAATTGCTATATGATAGCGAATCAAAGAAATCGCCAAAATGATGTTAATGAGGAGCAATATAGATATCAAAATGTAAATCATTACTTATCTCCTTTTAATCGAACACCAACTCCCCAAATGGTTTCGATGTACTCGTGATTTGGATCCAGTTGATGCAGTTTTTTACGGAGATTGCTTAGATGGGTGTTGAGCGTATTGTCTCCAGGCAGGTAACTTTCTTCCCAAATTAATTCATAGAGTTCTTCCTTGGTGAAGATCTTTTTAGGATGCTGGAGCAACATTTGGAGAATCTGGCACTCTTTCTTTGCAAGGCGAATGGTTTCAGTTGTGCTACTTATTTCAAAACTATCCGCATCGAACTGGATATTTTTAAAGTTTTGTACGAGATTATCAATTTCTCTTCGATCTTCTGACTGATGTTCACCACTTTGGCGTAATTGCACAGTGACTCTGGCAAAGACTTCGTCCAAATCAAAAGGTTTTACTATATAATCATTGGCACCATCTAAGAGATATTGGCTGATAAGCTTTTTATCACTCAAAGCAGTAAGCATGATGACCGGAGTCTGACTAGTTTGTCGAATAGCTTGCAAGACTTGGTCGCCATTTTTCCCAGGGAGCATGATATCTAGCAAAACGAGATCAATGCCACCTTTATCAAATTGCATGATACCTTCTGTGCCAGAAAATGCTTGAAGAACCTCGTGTTCCTCTGCAAGAAGGGTTCTTAAAATTTCCTGGATTTCATTATTATCTTCAATTACAAGAATGCTCGCCATAAACCTCGTCCTTTCTAAAACTATTATAACATGTTTTGTTAGGAATTCCAGATACAGAAAAGCTCCTCTCACATTTTAAGCAGGAAGGAGCTAATGAATGTTGAATCTATTTAACCAAATAAGCAATCAAGGTTATGATCCATAGATGAGCTGGGTAGAAAATATAAAAGAAATATTTACTCCAACTTGTTTCTTTTCCTCGCTGTCCATTATACAAGGCCATAAAAGGAAAGACGGTGACAAAGAGCCAGTCAGAATTGTAAAGCATCATTTCTAGTGTTTGGTGCCAAGTGTCGTAAATTTGGATGGAAGTCACTAACAAGAAGGCCCACAGAAAGGCATATAGGAGATTTCGCAAGCCCTTGCGATTTCGGCAAGAGTAACTAATCAAGAGAAATGGTAGCATGGTGATACCACCCTCAGTAAAAAGACAACCGAAAATCAAGAGACCTGCAACCCCAATCCGACGCCACAACTTCTCTTTTTTATCCAGCGCTTTGCTGGGAAAACCAAGCCAAAGCATGGTGACACCGATGGCCAAAGTAAAGAAAATATTATTATTGACCATTACTCCTTTGGTTGCAAATAGGGCATTGAGAAGGCTATTTCCAGCAAACATGATCAGCGCCCAAGACCAGAGACGGATGAGGTAGTTTTTCAAGTTTCGAGTATAGATAAAACCTTCCATAGCTATATAGGCAAACCAAACTCCCACACAACGGGTCAAGGCGTGAAAGATACCTTCCCACAAAGGAGAAACGATTCCGGTGATATGAGGGATATGGTCCAGAACCATTACTGCCGCCATCAGATACTTCAACTGCGTTGCATTCCATTTTTTCATAATAAACCTCTTTCTTTTTAATCTACATAGAGTATAGCATACATTTCCGCGTATAATCGTACACCTATCTTACATTTAAAAAGCCTATCTTACATTTTTGTAAGACAGGTGTGAATATCAAAAGTTTATTATGAAAGTTACCTTCTAGTTCGTAATTCGTTGGTACATTTCGGGTCTCCTATCACGAAACAGTCCCCAGTTGAGGCGTTCACTTGCTCCCTTATCCAGGTCATAAGTGGCTAACAGAACAGCTTCACCTTGTCTTTCAGCTTTCTCTAAAATAGCTCCTGTTTCATCCGTCATAAAGGAGGAACCGTAGAAGTCAAGACTGGAACTTTGTCCACCATTTTCCTCACTAGGAGTGACTTCTTCCAAACCGTAACGATTGGCTGCAATAACTGGGACAATATTTGCTGCTGCGTGCCCTTGCATGGTACGTTGCCAGTGACCACAACTATCCGTATCTAAGATAGGCTCTGAACCGATAGCGGTTGGGTAAAAGAGCAATTCTGCCCCATTCAACGCAAGACAGCGCGCTGTTTCAGGGAACCATTGATCCCAACAGATGCCAATCCCAATCTTAGCGTAGCGAGTATCCCAGACCTTGAAACCAGTGTTACCAGGCGTAAAATAAAACTTTTCTTGATAATAATGGTCATCTGGTATGTGGGTCTTTCGATAAACGCCCAGCATGTCTCCATCTGCATCAATAACGGCAATAGAGTTATACAAGACATTGCCATCTTTTTCGTAGAAACTAATCGGCAGAACAACCTGTAGTTCCTTAGCAATCACTTTAAAATGCTGGATGGCGGTATTTTCTGTCACTGACTGAGCATATTGGTAGTAGTCATACTGGCGTTCCTGACAGAAATAGGGGCGTTCAAACAACTCGGGTAAGAGGATGATTTGTGCGCCTTGTTCCGTAGCTTGACGTACTAGACGTTCCGCTGTTTGGATATTTGTTGCTACATCCTTAGCACATTGCATCTGGATTGCTGCAACTCTAACATTTCTCATCTTTTTCTCCTATTCTGGGATTTGTTGGGTGATACAGTGGATATTGCCACCACCTAATAGAATATCTCTGGCTGGAATTCCGACAACTTTACGGTCTGGGAAACACTTGCTGAGGATATCTAGGGCCACTTGGTCGTTTACATCCTCAAACTGGGGCACTAAGACAGACTTGTTGGCAATATAAAAATTGACATAGGAAGCTGCAAGACGTTCACCTGCATAACGCTCTTCTTCCCCTTCTTCATAGATGTAGCCTGGCAAATCATCTTCGGTTACAACTTGATGAAGCGCTGGGATTGGCAATTTATGAATAGTGAATGGACGACCTTTTGCATCCGTTTCCTTCTCTAAAAGAGCTAAATCAGCTACAGACATAGCATACTGGGGATCGTTCTGGTCATCTGTCCAAGCCAAGACAAGTTCTGCAGGACCAACGAAAGCGGCAACATTGTCAACGTGTTCATTGGTTTCGTCCTGATAAATACCATAAGGCAGCCAGATAACTTTTTCAGCGCCAAGGCTCTCTAATAAGGTGTTTTCGATTTCCTCTTTACTGAGATGAGGATTGCGACCAGCGCTTAGTAGGCAACTTTCAGTCACAAGAATGGTCCCTTGACCATCGCTTTGGATTGCCCCGCCTTCCAGTACAAAAGGTTTGGCATCGTAAACAGGCATTTCCAATGCCTCAGCAAAACGACTGGCTACTTGGTCATCATCTTCATAATCTTGGTAGAGGCCATCGACTGTACCACCCCAGGCATTAAAAGACCAATCGACTGCCAACTTTTCTCTTTTTTCATTGACGAGAATGGTTGGCCCAGTATCACGCGCCCAGGCATCATTAGTAGGAATATCTAAATAAACAACCTTGTCTCCAAGATAGGATTGAGCTTCAGATAGATGGTCCTGCTCCACCAAAAGATAGACTCTTTCCACTTCTGCTATGGTCTTGATAATCTGAGTAAATGCTCTTTTAGCAGCCTTTCCTTGAAAAGGCCATGAACCTGGTCGAGTCGGCCATATCATGAGGGTGCCATGATGGGGTTCGTACTCTGCTGGCATACGATAGCCTGCTTTTTTCGGAGTTTCTATCATGATAATCTCCCTTTAAAGTCTTGATAGCCAAAGGCTTTGACTAAGCTGCAGTCACCCTGCTCGTCCATAAGATAGAGACTTGGCAAGCCAATACCGTTAAAGGTATTATTTTTGACAAAGGAGTAGATTGCCATGTCTTCAAAGTAAAGTCTATCACCGATTTGGACTGGATTTTCAAAACTATAATCACCAATCACATCACCCGTCAGACAGGTATTGGAAGAAAGTCTATAGGTATGGGCTTTTTCCTGCGGTTCAAATCCATTTCTCAAAGGTGGACGATAGGGCATTTCAAGTACATCTGGCATATGGCAGGTCGCGGAGGCATCTAAAACCAAAATATCCATACCGTTTTCGACAATGTCCAATACTTCAGTTGCTAGAGAACCCGCATTGAGCGCAATAGCTTCACCCGGCTCGATATAGACTTCAAGATTGTAAGTTTCTCGGATACGCTTGATTTCAGAAGTCAGCAAATCCACATCATAGTCTTCTCTCGTTATGTGGTGTCCTCCACCCATATTGAGCCATTTGACCTTATATAAATAAGGTCCAAACTGCGCTTCTACAGCTTTCAAAGTTGTTTCTAAATCATCTGCCCCCTGCTCACAAAGGGTATGAAAATGAAGACCATCTACTAAGTCCAGCAAATCACTCGGTATCTTGTCTAAAGTAACTCCAAACCGAGATCCCGGAGCACAAGGGTCATAGAGCGCGTGATCACCTTGGGTAGAACATTGAGGGTTGAGGCGCAAACCGACACTGATACCAGCCTCTCGGCAACGAGGACCATGTTTACGCAACTGTCTCTCTGAGTTGAAGACGATATGGTCCGTTATTTCCAGCAATTCCTCCAAGTCTGCATCCTTGAAAGCAGGTGCAAATACATGGACTTCCCCTGGAAACTCTTCTCGTGCTAGTTTAGCCTCATAGAGTCCACTAGCCGTTGTACCAGATAGATACTGGCTAATCATGGGGTAGGTTTTGTAGAGAGAATAAGCCTTCTGGGCCAGTAAAACCTTGCAGCCCGCTTCTTCCTGAACATATTGTAAAATACGGCAGTTGGCTTCTAACTTGGCCAAGTCAATGACATAAGCTGGTGTGGGTACTTGTTCTAACTTCATTAGTCCACCATTTGAGGGTTTTCAACCACAACCCAAGGCAAGCCGTACTCATTCAAAGCTTCCATAAATGGATCTGGATCCAACTCTTCAAGGTTGTAAACTCCAGGTTGTTTCCAAGTACCGTTCATAACTAATTTTGTTCCAATCATAGCTGGAACTCCAGTCGTGTAAGAAATAGCTTGGGAGCCAACCTCAGCGTAACATTCCTGATGGTCGCAAACATTGTAGATGTAGATGGTCTTTTCAACTCCGTCTTTGACACCTGTAAAGATACAACCGATATTGGTTTTTCCAACAGTGCGTGGGCCAAGGCTTGCAGGGTCTGGAAGCAAGGCTTTTAAGAATTGGATTGGCACTATTTCTTGTCCGTTGAAGTTAATAGCATCCGTACGAAGGAGACCAACGTTTTCCAAGCATTTCATATGCGTTAGATAGGATTGACCAAAAGTCATAAAGAAACGAATCCGTTTAACGCCTGGAATATTTTTTGCCAGTGATTCGATTTCTTCATGGTGAAGGAGATACATGTCTTTCTGTCCAACTTGTGGGAAATCATACTCACGTTTGATAGACATAGCTTCAACTTCGACCCATTTTCCATCTTCCCAGTAAGAACCTGGCGCAGAAACCTCGCGGAGATTGATTTCTGGGTTAAAGTTTGTTGCAAATGGATAACCGTGGTCACCACCATTACAGTCTAAAATGTCGATATAGTGGATTTCATCAAAATAGTGTTTAAGTGCGTAAGCAGAAAAGACGCTGGTCACACCTGGGTCAAAACCAGATCCAAGCAGAGCGGTCAAGCCTGCTTCTTTAAATTTTTCCTGATAAGCCCATTGCCATGAGTAGTCAAAGTAAGCTGTAAAACCAAGCTCCTTGCAGCGTTTTTCATAAATCGCACGCCATTCAGGGTCTTCTGTGTCCTCAGCTTCGTAGTTGGCTGTGTCAATATAGTGGACTCCTGTTGCTAAACAAGCGTCCATAATAGTCAAGTCTTGATATGGGAGTGCTACATTCAAAACAGCTTCTGGTTTGTAGCTTTCAATCAAGGCAATCACTTCTTGAACCTTGTCAGCATCAAGAGCAGCTGTCTCAATCTTTGTACTTGTTGTGCCTTCTAATTTAGCTTTCAAGTCATCACATTTTGACTTAGTACGACTAGCAATCATAATCTCTGTAAATGTTTCGCTATCTTGGCAAATCTTTGAAATAGCAACTTGGGCAACGCCCCCACATCCGATAACTAATAAACGACTCATTTTTTTCCTTCCTCTTCTTCTAAAATATCCTCAACATACTTAGGCAACATAAAGGCTCCCACATGTAAGTTTGCAGTATAGTATTCTGTAAAAAGCTGGCGTTTTTTCCAGCCTTCCTTGTCAAAATCTTTGACAGGGTGGTATTTTTTCGATGCAAATCCAAACAACCAATAGCCCGCTGGACTGGTTGGGATATGGGCCTGATAGACCCGGCTGATTGGAAAGGCTTGATTGACCTTGCGGTGCATGCTTCGGCAAGCTGACTCATCCTCGTCAAAAAACGGACTCCCATGCTGGTAAATCATGATACCATCTTCTTTCAAAGCTCTGTAGCTGTTCCCGTAAAATTCCTTGGTAAAAAGCCCTTCCGTATGCCCAAATGGATCTGTCGCATCGTTGATAATGATATCGTAATCATCCTCACAGTTTCGTAAAAAACGAAGCCCATTTTGGTAGTAAATGGTAACACGAGGATCATCTAGCCCTGCAGCAAAGTCTGGGAAATACTCACGACAGACTTCAACCAACATCTCATCCGGTTCCACAATATCGATTTGTTCCAGTTCAGGATAGAGTGTTAATACTTGGGCAACACCCCCGTCACCACCCCCAATAACCAATACTTTCTTTGGATTCGGATGGACAGCCATGGGTACGTGGACGGTCATTTCATTGTAAACAAAATCATCTGCATCTGAAAACAAGACATGGCCATTTAAGATCAATATCTTTCCAAAAGCTGGTGTATCTAATACCTCAATATCCTGCCACTCACTTTTTCCAGCATAGAGTTGCTTGGCTGTTCTCAGGGACAGTTTCACATCTGGAGTATGAACTTCAGAAAACCATAAATCCATCTAGTTCTCCTTTCTCTCAATGATGTTGATGTGATTGACTTCTGGATCTTCCGTCCCTTGGAGGGAGCAACCACGTTCCTTGGCGAATTGTATATAATCCACAATCTCTCGTGTAATCCGTTCACCTGGTGCTAGGATTGGTATCCCTGGAGGATAGCACATGACAAATTCCCCACAGACTTGTCCAACAGAATCATCCAAGGTTAAACTTTTTCTTTCTGAATAGAAGGCTTCTTGTGGAGACAGCACCAACTCGGGCTGGATATATTCTCCAGCAATCAAGTCCTTCCCATCTCGAGAATAGAGTCTCTTAATATCAGCCAAAGCACCGACTAAGCGCTCGATGTCTTGGATGCGGTCGCCAATGGAAATATAAGCTAAGATATTGCCAATATCACCAAACTCGATCTGAATGTCATATTCATCCCGTAAGAGATCATAAACTTCAATCCCTGTTAAACCAATCCCCTGAGTGTAGACTGATAACTTAGTCACGTCAAAATCACAAACCGAGACACCGTCTATTAACTCTTTTGAGTAGGCGTAGTAGCCACCGATGGCATTGATTTCACGACGAGCATACTCAGATAACTCAATAACTTTCTCAAAGGACTCTTTACCACGAAGGGCTAGGTTTCTACGAGAAACATCGAGACTTGCCATCAGCAGGTAAGATGCTGATGTAGACTGGGTCAGGTTGATAATCTGACGAACGTATTCAGGATTCATCTGCTCCCCGATAAGTAAAATGGAGCTTTGGGTCAGACTCCCACCAGACTTATGCATAGAGACCGCCGCCATATCAGCACCTGCATCCATAGCAGAAATTGGAAGTTTATCTGTAAAATGCAAATGCGCACCATGAGCTTCATCCACTAAAACTAGCATGCCCACTTCGTGAGCCATCTCTGTTAATCCTCTCAGATCCGAACAAATCCCATAGTAAGTAGGATTGTTGATTAGGATAGCTTTAGCATCTGGATGCTCCTTAATTGCCTGGGCAACACGGTCATTTTCAAGTCCTAATGCGATGCCGATTTTGGGATCTACACTCATCTCGATATAGATGGGAATGGCACCACATAGAACCAACGCATTGATAGCAGATTTGTGGACATTTCGTGGAAGAATAATCTTATCTCCCGCCTTGCAGGTGGAAAGAATCATGGTTTGAACTGATGAGGTTGTACCTCCAATCATGAGAAAGGCATGGGCTGCACCAAAAGCATCCGCAGCTAATTCCTCCGCATCCCGAATAATCGAAATGGGATGACCAAGATTATCCAAGGGTTTCATAGAATTGACATCAATGCCAACACATTTTTCTCCTAACAGTTCGACAAGTTCTGGATTTCCTCGTCCACGCTTGTGACCTGGCACATCAAAGGGGACAATTCTTTTCTTGCGTAGCTTGACCAAGGCCTCATAAATTGGGGCTTGGTTTTGATCTAACTTCTTCAAGACATACTCCTTTACCATATTTTTAGCACCTCAAGAAGATAAAGGCGCTAAAGGTTGACTTATGAAAAAAGAGCAGGTTTTCACCTGCTCTGCAATCTTCTGACGTGTTTATTTTGGTTTCTGTTGAGTATGTCTGTTCCTGATGTTTCCTAACTCTCTAGTAGCAAATATTACGTACTTTATTGATCGTTTCACAAGATGACGTGTGCTTTCACCACACTAAAATTTATGAATTAGGACAAATATCCTAACATCAACTTATAAAAGTAGGCTTTTAACCCTATCAATAATGTGGCTTTTCAACCACGCTTCGGCATTCAACCCTGCCTGTCCGTAGGCATTTTTTACTCGGGTTTATATTTGCTAGAAAACATCATCTCATTTTCTAAGCCTTATAACTATATCATGTTTATAAGAGCTTGTAAAGGATTTTGTTAAACTTTTTTTAATAATCTTGTTTTTTGTTCGCGAAATATCTTTCAACAATAAAAAGAAATCGTTTTAAATCGTTATCTGCATAAGAAAAAAGAAACTACAACCATTAGCTGCTTCAATAATCTTAAAGTATAACTTGATATTGAAAATCAATTCTTTTCATCAGATTTCATAAATATTTCCAGCTAGGAAGTGGGAATCAACTGCTCCAATTCTACTTCTGAAAGCTGTCCTTGATTGTAAAGTTTTCTAAGTAAGTCCTCATCTACGGTAATTGAATAGTAATCCGTCACAAACTCATGAAATCGCTCAAAACTGTCAAAGAAGTAGGATAATAACCATTCACCACCGTCCTGATCTTGGTAGGTATTTTGATGCTCTTGTCCATCATACCAGATAAAGAAGGTTGTTTCATCTTTTTGTTCTTCTGAGTATAGGTTTTGATACTTTTCATCCAGTCCTTTATAAAATCCGTCTATGATGTCTTGATTCCACTCATTCGCAGCAAATTGACTCAAACTACTTTCATGATCAAAACCTTTTATGAGGATCATTTTATCAGTCAAAATCACATCTAGAGAATCACCAGAGCCATTGTCGATAAGGTAACGAGCCCCATAGCTTCCCTCAGTCTTAACGATCAATCGAAGCCAGGTCTCATTTGGATCTGTTCGATACTCATCAATGACAAGTAAGGCATCTAAACGTGTCTTGGCATTTTCCCATTCAATTCTTCCCATCTCTTTAGTCCTCCATCTTAAAGCTTAAAATCTATTATGCTTACAAATTCTATAACCAATTTCTATCTATTCCGTCCAACTATACTGTGGAATATTTTCTTCACCAGACAAGTCATCAGGTGTACAATTTTCTAGATGTGCATTCATCACGCACCTGACTAACAGTTGGAGAAAGTACTTAACAAATAGTCACTAAGATATTCCCCTTGAGAACTAAGATTTTCTTATAAAAATCCTTCATTTTTACAAAACAGGTTCGAATATCATCCTTGATTTCTTCCTCTTCATCAAGATAATCCCAAATATCGGGATACAAATCTGCCTTCTTGCATGCTTCCATGCTAAAGTTAGCTAGAGCCCTATCCATGTCAAAATTCTCTAAAGCTTGAACAATCTCAGCTATCTTTGACTTTTCAGTATAGGCTATATATTCCGACACATTTTCTAAAGGGGTCACTCCCAAGACAGCTTCTCTCAAAGGATCGTCATCCATAAATTCTGAACTACTAAAGCCTGTCATAACAAAGAGTAAGGCGTCCCACATTTTGTCAATATCTATCAACGTCTCATTTTCCTTAGTAGAATCCTCTACTAAGTCAAGCAATTCCTCTTCCTGACGAGAATCTCGCATTATTTGGCTTAATTCATTGTCAGATAGATATCGATAATTAGCAATCATTCCCATAATGTTTCCTCCTATTCGTTTCTTAGGATAGCACTGATTTTACTATTTCCCTTTCTTGAAAAGACATAATACTGTTTTTGGACTCTCCTCCTTATTTCTAATCCTCATCTTCTGTCACTTCCCAGACTTCTGACTGGTATCCCTCGCCGTCAATATCATAGCGCTGAGTATAGCCTAAAAATCGCTCTTTATTATTTGCCTTACGAGGTTTGAGAATGTTTATAGCCCAGAACCCGATAAGAATGAGAACTAAAAGCGCTATTACAGTCTCCATGCGATTCTACCTAACCTTTCTTAATAAGCTTCAACCCACTTTTCATTATCCATGATGAAAGGCTTAGCTAGGCCATCACCTGTGTAATCTGCATACTTGGTAGCCAAATATTTGTAACAATCTTCCTTACTCGCAAACTTAATAGCTTGATAAGGCTCTTCAAAAGTCAGTTTCTCTACAAATAAGAAACCCTCCTCAGCTGGCACTAAAATACCAACGTGACCGACAAAAAGATACTCTCCATCCAAATTGTCATGCAACACAACAGACAACATCCGAGCTTTATCATTAAATTGAAACTGGGAGAAGAATTTCTCCATCTTCTGCGCGTGAACTTTTACATCCGTTGTCGCTTCCGTCTCCACCCTAGAAAATAGAATATCAAACTCTTCCTTATCTTTCGCGTCAAATACTTTTCCCTTATCGATAGCATCGTTATCCACAAAAAGTAGCTGGTCATTCTTTTCAAGTTTTGGGATCGTGACTGAATTTTTTAATAACGCATAGCTATTAATACGGCAGTTGGTCCCGACAAAGTCACCCTTTTTTTGATTCCAGAGATTGCTGATTTTCTCTACGTCGTATTCTGTCTTCGTAAAGGAGGCAAAATCCCCACTTAAGCCAGTAGAACCGACAGTCGCATTATAATCTGTGACAAGATTGAAAAATGCATCAACACTATTTGGGTCCAAGTGAGCTGATAAGAGAGATTTGACCTCTTCGGTACTGACCTGATTGTTCAGATTGGTATATGAAGCCGTCCAAGGAACTTTATCCGAACTGGTCTGTGTCTGGTTTGCAGCTTCAGTGCTCGTATTATTTTGCTGACAAGCAGCCAATCCAAGAAATAAGGGCAAACACAGTCCCAAGGCTACTACTTTTCTCGTTCGTTTCATGCAATTCTCCTTCTAGAGTACCATTCTCTATTACTTTTTAAACACTCTTCACTAATCCATCAACAAGTAATCCGTGATTTAGCTTTATTATACTACATAAGTCAAAAAAAGACTGCACGAAT
This sequence comes from Streptococcus sp. D7B5, assembly GCF_029691405.1. Lineage (NCBI taxonomy): Bacteria > Bacillati > Bacillota > Bacilli > Lactobacillales > Streptococcaceae > Streptococcus > Streptococcus sp. D7B5. Next base: position 468,370 of record NZ_CP121467.1, on the reverse strand, counting down.
CACCTATTCATTACAGTCTTTTTAATCCTATTTTTTATTGAATGACGAAACCTTTAGGCAAAAGCGCAAGTTGCTGGTCCAATTCTTGGCAATGACTGGCTAGCGCTACAGCATCACTGTCTTCTAAAAGATAGTTTTCAGTTGATTGGTTAAAAATAGCTTGGATTTTTTTTCCATCATAATTCCATTCTAGAGCTAGAACATCTGGCTTGATTTCTTGCAGACTATAGGTGCCATGTTGGATAATGCCTGAAACATCCTTACGAAGTTGAATCAATTTCTTCATAAAATTAAGCATCTCATTACTGTCTGAAACACGTTCCCAAGGCATGACACGACGACAATCTGGATCTGGTCCTCCACCTAACTCCAACTCCGTTCCATAGTAGAAACACGGTGTCCCCCTTTGTAAAAAGAGACAGGCAAGTGCCGACTTAACGAGTTGAACATCTCCCTTAGCAGTAGCCAAAATGCGCTCCGTATCGTGCGAATCCAAAAGATTGAACATCACTTCCGAAATCTGTTGTCTATAGTACATTGATTGGCTATTGATTTCATTGATAAACTGATAAGGATTCTTAACCCCTCGCAAGAAATAATCCTTGATGCTGTCGGAGAGAGGATAGTTCATAACTGCGTGGAATTCATCGCCATTTAACCAAGGATGGGAGGTGTGCCAGACCTCTCCAAGAATATAAAGGTCAGGCTTTTTAGCCAAGACAGCCTTACGGAAATCTCTCCAAAATTGATGGTCTACTTCATTTGCCACATCCAGGCGCCAAGCATCAATATCAAACTCTTCAATCCAGTAGGTCGCAACGCTCAACAAATAGTCCCTCACTTGAGGATTGGCCGTATTTAGCTTGGGCATATAGCTGGCAAAGGCAAAGGTATGGTAAGGGAGTTTTCTTGGATCACCCAGCTTATCCTTGGTAACTGGGAACTCTTGAACATGGAACCAGTCTTTATATTCCGACTTTTCACCATGCTTGAGAACATCCTGCCACTGCGGAGACTGATCCCCGATATGATTGAAAACAGCGTCCAGCATGATTTTCATGTCTCTCTGATGTGCCTCCTCCACCAGTTGACGGAAGGTCTCCTTATCTCCAAAATGACGGTCAATTTCGAAATAATCCGTCGTATTATACTTGTGATTGCTTGGGGATTCAAAGATTGGACAGAGATAAAGTCCTGTAATCCCCAAATCTTGCAAGTAATCCAGATAGTCAATAATACCTTGTAAATCACCACCAAAGAAATCGCTCGTCTTTGGCTTGATAGAGGAATCCCAATCTAGGACCCCTTCTGGAGAAATTTCAGGGTTCCCATTAGCAAAACGTTCTGGGAAAATCTGGTACCATACCGTCTCTGCTACCCAGTCAGGAACGTGGCAAGCATCAATCTCATGGATATACGGAATTTTAAAGCCATTTCCTTCATAATGAAGGTTTTCTAGCATATTTTCAACACATCCCTTATCGCCATACAAAATACTCTGACCCTGCTTATCCTTGAGTTCAAAGAGATACTGGAGTCGTGCATAGCCAACTGAAACTTCCGCTTGCCAGTAATCAAATAAGGCATCAGAAGTTACTTTGACCATCTCCTTACTATCTTCATAACGGTCCTCTATAAAGATAAAAGGATCACCATAATGTAAGTTGATGCTTTCAATATCATCTTTCTTGGTCCGGATGCGAATGTGCATTGTCTTGTCTTTATAAAGATAAGCATACTCCGACTCTGATCTGTGGTAAATGGCTGTTAATTCCATTGTTCTGTCTCCTAGTTTACTTTTATTCATCTTGCTGCGCAAACGTTTTCATAATTGTGATTCTAGTATACTACTTTCGTATTTTATTTGCAAGGCTTGTCCGCAGTTTCGAGTGGTTTGATTTTGAGAATATAAAAAAGCAGCCAGTCTTACAACTTGCTACTTTTCAAATGATGATTTACAACTGTCTTTCTAACCATTCTATCTTTTTAAAATCCTTATTGTTATTGTGGTTATTTCGATAGGAATCTTGGGAAGAAGCCTTGTAAATACTTAAATACTGTTCTAAACTTGGAACACGAAACGTGATGTCCTCGAGATGAATCAGCTCTATATCTGATTCCGAAACTCCTGCAAAATCAGGTAAAGAATCGATACTTCCGAATTCAACACTCAGACCATCTTTTTGGAATTCATGCTCATGAATATCTATTAAGGCATAGCCTAAGTGTTTCATCACTTTCATTATCTTGTCCCACGAATAAATTCTGAGATGATCAGGTGCTTCCCAACCTCTAGGGTCACCAGGCACATGAATGTCAATGTCAGACGGCCCCCATTCTTCATTTGAACGGTATTCAAACCCCAAAGACCCCATGAGCGTCGGAGTGATTCCGACTTGGTTTAAATGAGAACAAATTGTTCGAAATTCATCAAATAGAGAATTCATTCCTCCTCCAATCGTTGATATGAAACTCGATTTCGCAGTGAAAAATAAACTAACTTCTACCTTCTACTCTTTCGGTTTTGAAAATACTTCTACTCGCTGAGCTAGGACTTTGATTTCAACAGGTAGGTTATCCGATTTATCGCCGTCAACATCTGACTCCAATTCACTATCTGAAGAGATCTTAATATTACGCGCTCTGATATACTCAATATTATCATTGCCGACAACATCTCCTTTTAGTAAATCCGGAATGACGGATAATTTAGAGAATATAGAAGCATCTTTTAGAATCAAAATATTGGCATAGCCATCTTTGTCTTCTTCAAAGATTTTCTTATCAGCGAAGTAATTTGTCAAGAGAACCAAAACATGACTAGCTTCACCATCATAATTTCCATTTTCCGTCTCAATCTTAATGTTAAAAACCTGATCCGTCATGACAGACTTCATGGTATTTACAGCATAGGCAAGAATACCGAATTTTGTCTTGTCCTCGATTTCCACATTGTGAATCGCCTCAGGCAGAGAACCGATACTAAAGATATAACCAAAATAGTTATCATTCGCTTTACCAATATCAATCTTGTTGGTTAAATTAAAATCGAGTTCATCTATCGCGCCATCGATGTCTTGATTGATTTCCAATAGTTTCGTAATGAGGTTACCCGTCCCACCAGGGATAATCCCTAACTTAGGAATGTAGTCTCTCTCAGCAATACCAGAAATGACTTCATTGACAGTCCCGTCTCCACCAAACACAACCACTGCATCGTACTGCTCACGAGAAGCTTCTTCAGCAAAATGTGTTGCATCTAAGGCTTTTTCAGTAATTTTGGTTTCCACCTGCTCAAAATAATCTTTGGCTTTATTCTCCAGCTTGACCTTATAATCCAAAGCCTTTTCTCCACCAGAGGTAGGGTTAATAATTAACATTACTTTTTTCATTGATTTTCTCCTTAATATTCGTTTGAAACCTTTATATTTCATTATATGAAACTAAATGTACCCCTATTATACAATGAAAATACAGAAAAGAGAAATCTGACGTACCGGAGATTGAGAGAATCAGTTCTAAAAAAAGTTGGATATGCTGAAAATGATAAATACCTTCTAGTTTATTTTTTTACCAATCGATTAAAATCAACCAAATATAAAATCCCAGAAATAAGAGCAAAAATTGCTGAAAAAAATGAAAGGAAGGGGATAAAACCTGTGATAGATGCAACTAAGAGAAACAAAAAACTTTTCTTACGACCGTTTGATTCTTTTCTATAAATGAAAATTGCAAGTATGGAACAAACAAGAAATATAAAACTAATTAAATTTACTGAGAAAGCCCATGCTGGTTTATCAACAAAATGAAGAGCCCCATTGATAAATCTTATCTCCCATCTATAGAAAAATGCAAATGCAATAATGGGAGAGCATGTTAAAGCAAAAATTCCATTAAAAAAAAATAAACTGTTTGATTTCACACTTAATCCTTTTCTGTACTTATTCATCGCTAATTAATAGATTCACTATTTAAAAATTCTTTAGACTTCCGTACGATATAGAGCTGTTCATCTTCTTGAGCGAGTTTACTAAACAACTCATTCGCCCTAGTCATATCTCCTTTTAATTTAGAGTTCAAGGCTTGATAGTAAGTGATTTCCAATTGTTGATATTTAAATTCGTTTTCCAAGTCTTCAAAGTAATCATTGGATTGATGAGCAATTGTTAAATCGTAAAGCGCAATACTTACGCTTTTTGTTTTCTCGGCTACAGAAAGATCTGATATGGACATTTTGTTTAGTATAAGATCAAGCTCATCTCTGGTCAGGTTTGGATTTGCAAGAACTGTCGAGCGAACGAGGTAACTCACTAAGAAATCCCTGTATTTCAGCTTCAGTTTTTGATCAGTCATTGCTTCAGAAGCCTCCTTAATGGCAGCATCGAAATCACCAATCATATAGGAATACCCAACAGATGTTAGCGTCACATCCATTTTTATAATAGCTCTTTTTGCAACTTTCTTCAACTCAATGTATTGCTTCCAAGATGGTAAATCTAAGTCCATATGTAGTAACTTAGTACCACTTCTTAAATACCCTCTTCTGATTATCGAGATCGAAAGGAATAAGAGTACATTTATGAGTATAATACAAAGGGTTTGAATAGTCCTATCTTTCACCATCAAAGCTACAAAAAGAATAAGAAGAACGGCCAAAACAATCGCAACTTTTCTATAAAAAGCATATCTTTTACGTAATTCTAAGTAATTCATTATTACTCCTTTTCTAAATTACAATGTGGCATTGCGAGAACAGTCCTGAATCTTAAATGAGTCATTGACCACTCAAATACTTTCTAATTAATTCCCTAATTTTTCTGATAAAATAGCCCAATGTGACCTGCAAAAGAGGATCATAAAACGGCTTTCATCTTAACTTATAACTTCTCTATTCTATCAAAAACAATCTCTTGCTTTTCGACACTTTCTCGGAGTGGTGACATGCCTAAAATCACTGTAAAAAATCCCAATAATAGAATACTATTAATAACGAGTATGGCACCCTCTGTCCCATCAACAATATTTAGATAGAAAGTAAAACATCCAAGAGTCGGAACAAGGATAAAAGGAAGAAGTTTGTAATGTTTTAATTGACGCTTATTTCCAACTGGTTTAAAGGTTATTTGATAGTTTGAAACTTTATTCTCAAGTCTTTTTTTGACGCTATGACGAGCTCTTATGGCAATGAACCAGAAAGCAAGATAAGCTAGGAAAATGAATAGGCCATATAAGCCTATCTTTAAAGGAAGGTTGTGACTAATCCCATTGTTTCTAAAAAAATTTGTCACAAGCCGATAGCCAGATCCCCCTATTGCTGTACCAATTGCAATCCCAATTGATTTACTCATAGTTGGAGCTACACTCTCAAAACGCATATCTCTTTTATCTAACTTTTGCATTTTTGCAGTAATTTCATCGGGAAGAGACCCCCAGAAATAGGATTTTGGTCTAACAGTCGTCAAATCTAGAATATACTTTTCTCCCTCTACTTCTACTATTTTGAAAAATACTTTATTCGTTTCTTTAAATTTTACTTTCATAGTCACCTTTAAATTCTTCTCAGAGTTAAAAAACTCTTTTCAATAACATTCCTAAATCGTTAGCCCCGTTTTTTAATAATAGTTAAACCAATTTTGACAGACATCTCTTTCGATGTTAACTGTATTGTGATCCCATAATTTGTTTTATCTGAGTGATCTATTCTAATTTGGCACGTTGTTTCCTCTGGTAGATCATATTTGCTTTTCAGTTTCTGAAAGAGGTCAGAGTTATTTTCTGGCTGGTAGATAATTTCACTAAGCTCTGTTGTTCCGGTTCTTAACGTTCTTTTTACATTCAAGGAGTCAAAATAATCTCTTTTGACAACTAAGTTAAGAATCTCTTCGTCAAATAAAGGGTCTATCTCCGAATCGTAATGCAACTTGCCATTAGAATAACTAACGGGAACCGTTTTTTTGTTTTCTCCGATTTGTATTCTATAGTCACCCTTACCATCTGCCTTGGTAATATCTAGGTCAATTTCATATCTTTTGACTTCGTCTCCATTCTTTATATAGACTCTGCTTTTATAAGTTTCTAGGCCATTAAAATCTTTCTGCTCTTGTTCCAAAAATTTAAACATGGGATCAAACGTTTTTTCAAACTCGTACTGTTCCTTTGTTCTATTTTGGGGAATAGTTTCACCACCAAAACTACAAGCATTCAATGAAGAAGCTGTCAAAAGAATAACAAGAAATCCAGTTACCCATAAACACCATTTAAACTTTTTCATATTTTATTTAATCCTTTTTTCGAGTCATAACAGTAAGATTTTTTCAAAAATTTATAAATGTTTAGTTTAACTTACACTAGTTCTGCGTCAATTCCAGCTTCAGCAAAAATTTCCTTAACTTGTTCAAAATTACTTGACATGATTGTCGCTTGTTTTAAATTTGGAAACTGCTTTAATTCAGCCAAACTAACCTCGTTCAAATCAAAAATACTATCCTCACCATCCCACTGAGGAATCAGATTCATAAAGATTTCATTACCGCCATCCATATCAATCTCTTTTACAAGACTTGCATACTTCTGTGAAATCTGAAAATTTTTAAAGTATTCTAATGCAGGCTCGACAAGTTCTGTACTTTCTGTATCAATATCCAACTCGCTAAATTCCTCTGAAAAATCAAAAATATCAAAAGCTGGCTTTAAAACCTCTAAATCATACATCAATACTTGGATAATAGCTAGTTTAAAATTCAGATTATCAAAATGAAGATATTTTTCTTGAACAACTTTTGGATTTGATTTTTGACGTTCATGCTTGATTTCTGGATAGTAGGAAATGGTGAGTGGATATCTCATTACATCTGGTCTTCCATTAAAATTGGTTCCGCGAGGGGTCCATAAAATAAAATTGAAATCCCCAGTTCTGTGTCTATCATAAAGAAAATAGGGAGGCTTCCCATCAGTGGATACTACGGCTTGACAAGGCATCTTGGGTAATTCTTCTTCTCCAAACATAGGTTTTACAACATCACCGTAGTAGAAACTGATAGTAGAAAGTAGATGCTCATCATCAAGATAGACCCTGCATTTCTTTAAATGATTCTTGACAGAAAACGAATGTTCAAATACAATACCAGCATTGTCGTAAATGTACTTTATGTATTTATTTTCTTTTTTTACAACCTGATCAGGCTTTCCTAATACAGCCTCAATATCTTTCAAAGATAATGGAAAAGACAAGCTGGTTCCGTTCAATACCATTGAATTGTCATGAAAATTGATTTCGAGGTTTTTAGGACCTTTCTTTTTAAAAAAACTAAACATTTGATTCTCCTATTTATAATTTTTTTATCTAAATGCATCAAATCTATTTTTCTAACGTTAGAAAATTTACTGTATAAAATAAGGTTTTGCCGTATTTTTCGTCCGTAGGATTAAAAAAGCAGGAAGCCTTCTTACCTTAAAATGAAAAGGTGAGAGGATTAGCTACGTTTCACTAACAAACTTACACATTCAGCGGTTCGGATTTACCGTATCATCCGTGAAAAAACAATCCTCACGAAATAATGGAAAGTCTTTTGTTTTAATATTGTTCCATTCGTAAACTGAACCTACAATATCTCCAATAATAGATCCTAGCATGGCATTTCTCCTTATAAACTATTGGTTTAGACAGACATTTCTATTTGTCATACTCTTTTATTTTATCTGCATATTTAGTCAAAAGTTTTTTTGAATAAACTTTTTCTTTCTTTGAGTCTCGAACTTCTTTCCAAAGAATAGAAGCTACTTTTAGTTTGTTCGAGTAGTTGCCACTATTTTCGTCTGCACAGAAATCCTTTAAAAATTGATTCCATTGACAAACCGAATGGTCATACTTGGCATAATCTGAATCTCCATAATAAACTTTTAGCATATCTTGGATTGTAAAACTCAAATCATGTTCTCTTTTGACTTTTCTCCAGGCAGTGGCCATATCAGCAGTAAATTTAAAGGGCGAAACACCTGTTAAAGTTGAGAAATATTCTCTAAAGTGTGCATTAAAGGAGAATCCACATTCAAGTAAGGGCGAATCTAAGGTAACGACTTCTACTCGTTTCTTATTTTTTTTTACTGATGACTTTTTAATCAAATTCCCCTTGAAGTACTGCTCAATAATATCATTGAGTTCCTGTTTTGTACCTCTATATTCAAGTCCTAATGACCTGCATATCTGTGAAAGTTCATCACGATACCAGTAATATTTATTAAATTCATCAAAGGATGAGATTTTTTCAAACATAGGTCTGCTTTCTATCAATATTTCACCTCCTTAAAAACAGTTTAGGTTTTCATCTCAAAATAATGGAGTTTTAGTTTCTTTATTTTGAGGATTAACTACGTTTCACTAACAAGCTTACACACTCAGAGGTTCGGACTTACCGTATCATCCGTGAAAAAACAATCCTCACAAAATAAAGGAAAATCCTTCGTTTTGATATTGTTCCATTCGTAAACAGAACCTACAATGTCTCCAACAATTACTCCGAGCATCCGTTTCCTCCTTATTGCATATCAGATTCGTTACACATTTCTAATGAGTCACTCTTTAAAAATGGCACCACCAAATCAATCCACTCATAAGGCAGGTAAGCTGATAAATAGCCGTGGTTATAGCCCTTTGCTTCATACAAAATTGTATTTGAATGTAGCTGATGAAATAATTTCGCTGATTCTTTCACACAGTTCAATTCTTTTTCACCATAGATATACAGAACCTGAGCCTTGCTAGCAGAAATCATATCTTTCAGCTTGTAACATCCCATATAGTTTTTGTAAATGGTCACCAATGTTTTGATAGGCGTCCTCGGCAAATCCTCCAAATAATAAGTTTTTATTTCCTCTGGATAAGCGAGTTTAGGATAGAGTTTGTTCATCATGCTTAACTGAAGTTTGCAAGAGATTTTATTGAACATCAGTTTACCAAATAGAGACACTAGAAAGATGCTGATTTTAGCTAACCTTGGTTGAGGAATACAGAGGCTTCCATCTATGATGGCCTTCTCAGCAATTTCACTGTCTAAAGACAAAAGCTCTATGGCAATTTGACCACCAAGTGAAACACCACCGATTGCAAATAATTTCCCACCACAGTTTGCTTTGATATAGTCTAGAATCTCCAAAGCAGAATCTTCAGTAGAAACATAATCAAGTTGATATTCCTCGCCGTGGCCATTCAAAGTGGGTAGAATAATACGGTATTCTTCTGACAAGATTCGTGCTTGACGAAGATAATTCCACCAAGAACTTCCACCACCATGTATCAGTAAAATAGGAGGCAAATTCTTATCACCAAATTCATGGAATTTCATGTTTAAACTCCTTACTGTAGAACTTTCACTAGCTACACCCATGTTTAATCAGCTCGTACAAGCAGTGATGTCTCATCAAATAGAAAAGTCTCTAACATTGATTATCTAGAATGACTACACGTTACTTTCAATAATGGATATCCTGATCTAAATTTTAAAATGTTGTTTCCTTACTAATTCTATTACTCGCCAATATAGTATAAATCAAATAACCAATAAAAATGATAATAAAAATAAGATTAATTTTTAACACAAAATAGAGATTTAACAAATTTGCGAATGCATGAAATAATACACAGTATCCCACAGATTTCGTTTGACGGTAAAGAAGCCCTAAAACAAAACTTAAAAATAATGTATATATAAAAAATAAAATAAAAGGAAATCCTTGATGACTTTCTCCAACTATAAACCATAAAGGCAGATGCCATATTCCCCAAATTGATCCTACAATCAAATTAGATTGCCAATAAGTATATTTTTTGTCAAGTAATGGTTGTAATATTCCTCTCCATCCTAATTCTTCATGTCCACCACCAAAAAAAATTAGTTGTATAAAGAATAATGGCATCAGATAAATTGATACTCCGTTTAATTCTAAGGAAGATACAGAAAATAGTATCAAAATTGCTAACATATGATAAATGAAATAAATACTGCTATTTTCTATCTTATTAAATAAAAAATGTTTAAATTTTATATTATTACTTTTTAAATAAAAGCCACTTGCAATAGCTGGTCCAAGTGCACCAACTATATGTAATATTCTTCCTATAAATGTCTCTAATCCCAAAATATAAGATTGTGTAAATATGGCAAGAAGCCCCCAAGATATATAAGTAATTCCAAATGTAAAACAAAGATAATTTTTTAAATTCCTTTTATCAATTTCTGTCATTTTTTTCTTCCTGATCTTGATTATTTTATGAATAATATTTTTACTGCTTCTTAGTTGCTATCGATTATAACTACCTATATTCTATCATAAAAACACAAAAATGCCTTACAATCAAGGCTTTTGATTATCCCTTTCGTTACAAGGTTTCTAGGCTTTTACCAGCAAAGCTACACACTCAACGTGAAACGAGTGAACACCAAGTATGTCAAGTAGTTACGTTCGTATGTGGGAACATATCTATAAACCTTTTAACGATAGCATAAGGTTATCGTTAAAAAGTATCAGACAGATAAATTTAGATTTGTCATAATCCTAACCATTTTTATTACAACAACTTAGCCAAGTAATAACCATTAATTCGTAGTCTCAGCCACATTTATCAATCCAAGACCATCAAAGTAATCATACAGTTCACTATTATATTTTTTTACAATTTCACTAGCCCTTTTATTCCAAAAACTATATATACGTTGTATTTCATCAATACAACCTTTCTTATCTTTTGATATATATATTTCTAATGGATTATCTGATATTTTGTACCCTGACATACCATGAATTTCTAAAAAAGATTCATATGTAAACTTCTGAAAATACTCATCTGTATTTTTTATAACCCCTGAATATACTTTGTTTAAATACGAATCTAGAGAATCATAGCGATTGAGTTTTGCACTTGTTCTTCCATGACACATAGGAATAACCCAAAAATTAGCTAAACAATGATACTTAGACTGATAGTCAATTAATTCTTTAGGCCACTCTTCTTTTAGACTTCGTTCTTTTTGCGATCTATTACCCAAAATCACATTCGCAAGTGAATTAAATGAATGAATAGTATCTCCCATATAATTCTCATTTTTATATGTCCCATCTTCATTTAAAATTTCTACATTATTCCCCCCTAAAATGTCCTTATATACTATTTTATAGAAACCCACACTAAAATCTGACATGTCTTCATCCGGAGTACTTTTATATAACTGTGGGCTATATATAACATTATCTTTCAAACAAATTTTAGGGACATTTTTATCACATTTGATAGGAGTAAGTAATATTTTATAAACTGTATTTTCTTTTTCTGTCACTTTATTCCCCCATGTAAATTCTTATTATATCTTACATTTTTAATTCTTGTTGACTATATTTTATTATACCATATTTCGTATACTTCATAAATCACAAAAGGCAGAACCAGAGTTCTGCCATAAATAACCATTATTTATCTTACAACTTCAATCTCCACCTTGCTCTAAATCAAATTTTAAGGAATTGAAGTATTCTCTTTCTAATCCTATAGATATGCCTATTCTGTTCGAGTCTCAGCTAAATATATTCCACATTCAGCTAATTCTTCAGGCAAATCATAAACAGTTTTTCCATTACTCTCATAGAGTTCAGAGATTCCTGGTGAGGTCTTAGAAAAAGTTTTCCAAGCTGTCACTAGTTCTTCTACAAATTGAATATTATGAGGTTCAAAAAAGTCATTAAATTTCGATAGTTCTTCACTATAAATTGTCACAACATTATAGCTATCAAGCATAATCTCATCATGACTTTTATGCCCACCAAATCCAAACTTACTTAGTCCATCATTAACAAGCAAATCACCGTATCTAATCAACAGTGCTAGGCATTCCTCTCTTGAACAACCATCAATATAATAAACATCCTTATGGGATTCCTTGATAATATTCTTTGCTATCACTTTTTCTCTATCAATACTGACAGGCAATTCCAAAATAAAAAACAAGGGCTCGTCATGAATCGCAATAAAGTGTTGAAAAACCTCTAATATTTTTTCTGCGTGTACATTCGCCGTAAAATGATGTTCAGTTAACTTTGTAAATGATTCAAATAGATTTTCTACCAAGCTAACTTGGTGACCTTTTACTAAATTCAACATTATGCGTCCTCCAGAGAATTTAAACAATATCCAAATTTATAATCTCATTATACCATTAAAACCCGAAAAAGACTGAAACTTCCCAGTCACAGTCTTTTATCTGAAAGCTAATTCATTCGACTATAAAATGTGATAAGGACTATATTCAACTAATTCAATTAACTTTTTTCAACATGCAATAGTATCTGCTGATTAATGTTATAAAACTTTTGAATAGATAAAATACTTCTTCTTTATGTTTATTAGTTTATGTGTTTGTACGGATGAACGTATTTTATCATAAAAATTTTCATAGTAACAGTTTCAAAAGAAAGCCAAGACAGATCCGACTTTAATTCCATAGAACGATTTCAGATTGAGTTAGTTATCATAAAACAGAGTGGCTACGTTTCTATTCCCACAAACTCCTTGTCAATGGAAACAACACTGTATCCCCTAGGGTTTATGGAAATAGATTGAGAACCTATCAGGTTAGCATATTAAGACACACAACTTGTATTCTCACTCTGATACTTATCCCCTTTATAACAAAAAGCCTTGCAATCAAGGCTTTTGATTATCCCTTTCGTTATAAGGTTTCTAGGCTTTTACCAGCAAAGCTACACACTCAACATGATGCGTCTGCGGAAACAAGTCCACCGGCTGGACTTTCTTCAAGTCATATCCTAATTCTTGGTAGAGTTTGATATCACGCGCCATGGTTGCAACATTGCAGGAGATATAGGCAATGCGGTCTGCTCCTGTTTGACTACCTGCCTTGATAAAGCTTTCTGTGAGGCCTTTTCTTGGTGGGTCGACTAGGATAGCGGTTGGTTGGATACCTTCCTTGAGCCAATTCTTCATAGCATTTTCAGCTGTATCACATACATAGTGGGCATTAGTGATGCCATTTATACTAGCATTTTTCTGGCTATTCTCCACGGCTTCTGGAATCACTTCAACACCGTAGACTTCCTTTACATGTTTCGCAACAGACAATCCAATCGTTCCAATTCCTGAGTAAGCATCAATCACCACATCATCTCCTTTTAACTCTGCAAAGTCAATGGCTTTTTGATAGAGTTTCTCAGCCATTTCTGTATTGACCTGATAGAAGGCTGGTCCAGATATTTGGAAGTCATTTCCCAACATTTGGTCGGTAATGTAGTCTTGACCATAAAGTGTTCGCCAGTCCTTACCGAAAATAGCATTGGTATTCTGGTCGTTGATATTTTGCACGACAGAGACAATCTCTGGAAACTGCTTGATGACTTGTTCAATCAACTGCTCTACTCGAAAAACTTTCGGACGAGTTGTTACTAAAATGACCATGATTTGTCCTGAATAGTGCCCACGACGCACAACGAGGTTTCGAATCAAGCCAGACTGTTCCTTTTCATCATAAGGTTTCAAATCATAACGACGGAGCAAGTCGCGTAGGGCCACTACTACCTCATCAATCATAGGATCTTGGATAAAGAAATCTTCCAGTGGCATGAGATCATGCGAATTTTTACGGAAAAAACCTGTTTCCAAGACACCATTCACTCGACGAACGGGCACCTGTGCCTTATTTCGGTACTTGACTGGATGTTCCATACCCAGCGTTTCAGCGACCTCTACATCTCTAATGCCAGCAATTTTGTAGAGACTGTCTTTGACTTGCTTGCTTTTAAACTTGAGTTGCTCTGGATAGGCAAGATGCCCCAAATCAGCGATACCTGAGCGTAGATAAGCTAGGTCAAGGTCTTGGTTACGATGCGGAGAATGTGTAAGGTATTCTTCAACTTTCCCATAGCCAATCTTTTTATTGACCTTAAGGACACGCATGAGGATTTTCTCAGTTGGTAGAGCATTTTCTACAAAGAAAACCAAACCATCTACCTTAGCAACCCCTGCACCTTCATGAGTCAAATCAACAATTTCAACTTCTACAATATCATTTTTCTTTAACATATTTTTCACTTTCTATCGGCCGACAAAAAAAGACGGCAACATTTCTGTTACCATCTATTATATCATGAAATGACCTAAGCACCAAAACTCTTGAAGAAGTTGACAATGGCTTGCCAAAGAGAGCTAAAGAAGTTGCCCCCCTCTTCTAGCGCTTTATTGGCATCAAAGTTGAGGTTGATATTTTTAAAACTATCACCAGCTTGGGAAACGATGCTTTGTTTGAGATCATTTAGGGTTTTAGTAAAATCAGCATTTTTCAAGATGTCACTCTTTGAGAGGTTGAGCGCAAAATTGATGATGATATTGACCTGGTTTCCTGTTATAACCTGATCGAGTTTGTAGTTTTTTAGAGTGTCTTCAACGATTTTTCGGACATCTTCTTCTGTCAGATTTCCTTTGGCTTCTTTTGCCTTTGCGATTCCTGCTTTGATATCTGTCATAGCCGCATTGAGCTTATTGGCATCGTAGCCTGACTTGTCCTTGTTTTCAGCATTGATATCGGACAAGGCTTTTAGTTCTTCTTGGGCTAGGTCTTTATTGGCTTGCGGTACTTTAGCACCATTGGCCTCTAATGAGTAGTAAATCCCAGCTAGGGCGCTCTCACCTGTAACTGGTATGGGAGCTGCAACTGTGATTTTGGCATGCTCAACTCCCAGGGTCACTGCTGCATTACGGTACATATCCTGCGTCACCTTTGTGATATTTTCAGGCGTTTCAATCTTGACCTCTAGAGGTGATTTGTCACCTAGCTTTTGAATCTTAGCCGATGAATAGAGTTGTAGACTAGCATCATTAGCCACATTCATAATTTTCGAATAGATATCAGGTGTCATTGTTTTGATATCTTTGGTGTCTTTTGATGCGTCATAGCCAAGTTTGCTAAGAGTTCTATTTTTCTGGTCTTCAGTTAGTGAAGAACCAAGCACATATTCAGGTTGTACATAGGTTTCATCGATTACTTTTTGAACATCTGTTGCTGCGTGGACACTCGTCATAGCTGTTGCTGCCCACAAAACTGCAGCGCTTGTTAGAAAGAGTTTCTTTCTCATGGGATATTCCCTCCTTTACCTTTCTAGGGTAATAAAACAATCTTAAAGAAAGCTTATAGCGAAAAACACCTGGAAAAACCAGATGCTTAGAAGAAATTAAAGAATTTCATGATGTACAGGTTAAAGCGTACCTGTCGCGAATAGTAATAATTTCCACCATTTTCATAGAGTTCTGCACCATGAAAGATAGAAATTGGGTTGATGTAGGTATAGGTCTTCCCAGTGGTATTTCCAAGGATAGGAGCGACCGTTTCTCGGGAATAACGCTTGGCTAATGCTAGTGTATTTTCCTTACCATTCTGAGCGATAAAGTCTATATAGGCAGGTCCAAAATTATAGGCTTGAACGGCCGTCCAGACATCCACTCCTTTGTTTTGAGCAAGATAAAGGTTATCTGTAAGAGTTTGAATGCCTTGCCGAATGCTAGAGGCATTATCATTGATGGTGTTGGTGGAGCCACTTGCAGACTCACTAGACTGCATAACATCGCCTTCTTTTCCTTTGGTTTCGGTATAAATCATGGCGAGCACCAACTCTTCATTGGCTGGAGTATCTCTTTCACTGAGAATTTCCCGAACCATAGGTTGGTAGGTCATGACTTGCTTTACATCCTGACGAATGTGGTAGGCTTTGTATCCAGCAAAAAGGAGGACTGCTAGCACTAGCATTCTTCTTATAAATTTAAACATTATTTACTTTGAATATCCTCAATATTTTTGATTAAGATAGAATAGGTTCCATTGTCGTTTTGGATAAATTCAACAGACTCCGCGTCTTGGTATACATTATTTGGAACGATAAGTTCGATTCCATTTGACAAGGAAAGTTTTTGGTTTTCAAATTTCTTGAGTTGGCGACTGGCATCAATTTCATCGAACTGAACCGGTTCTGGTACAGCTTCCTTGACTTGGTCGATAAAACTTAGACGAGCTGTCAGGTTGTTATCAAAAAGGTCATTAGCCAATTTCTCAGGTGACAGTTCGTTGCTTTCTTCAAGATTGTTGAAAATCGCTGATTTGACCTTGGATTGGAATTGAAAATCATCTGTGTTAAAGGACTCTGCAATTCTCTGAGCTGTTTTTTCCAGTTCCTTGATGGATTTTTTTGGCGAAATCTTAGGGGCAACGTTTAAGAGATTGTCTGAAAAATAGTTCAAGAAAGCCCCGTTGTACTTGATTCGTTTTTCGATCAAATGGTACTTGCGACTTTGAAGATTGATGACCAAAGCCTCATCAGCCCCCGTTCCAAATCCAGGCAGGTTATTCTGAGTCATCTTGATTGGATTATCAACTTCTCCTCCAAGGTGAGTCAAGGTCTCACGTAGAGCAATTCGCAAGAAAGCGAAATGCTCTACGCCTTCTTTATAAAACTGAACAAAAACCAAGTCATTGGTCTTGAGATTTTCAGAAATGCTGAACTCCTCTTTCCAGAGATTAGCCAGTGTTACTGATGTCTCCAACAAATCGTCTGTGATGTGATTGAAGAAGGGATTTTCTTCCTCGAAAATCCCAGTCTTAGCTTCATCTGAATACACACGTTCAATTTTTTTGCGCAGGTATTCTTCGATTTTTGGA
This sequence comes from Streptococcus sp. D7B5, assembly GCF_029691405.1. Lineage (NCBI taxonomy): Bacteria > Bacillati > Bacillota > Bacilli > Lactobacillales > Streptococcaceae > Streptococcus > Streptococcus sp. D7B5. Next base: position 451,664 of record NZ_CP121467.1, on the reverse strand, counting down.
GTGATATTGAGAAACTTATCCGCTAAGAACAACTCAGTATCGTCTGGGCTGAACTGATGGATAATAGCTTTCTTAATATAAATGTCCATAAAAGTATTAGTCCTCGTATAGTGGGAAGGCATCTGTCAACGCTTTGACTTCACTTCTCACTTCTTCTAATACAGCCTCATTTTCTGCATTTTTAAGGGTTTTAATGATGAGTTCAGCCACTTTACGGCTTTCTTCTTCACCAAATCCACGTGCAGTGATGGCTGCTGCTCCGATACGAATTCCACTTGTCTTGAATGGTGACAAGGTTTCGTATGGAATTGAGTTTTTATTTAGGGTAATATTAACTTCATCCAGCAAGTTTTGAGCAACTTTTCCGTTTTCTACAACCTTAGTCACATCCACTAGGAAGAGATGATTTTCAGTACCACCTGAGATGATACGGAAATCAGGGTCTTTCAAGAAGACTTCAACCATAGCCTTGCTGTTTTTGATGACATTAGCAGCATATTCCTTGAAGGCTGGGTCCAAAACTTCTTTGAATGAAACCGCCTTAGCAGCAACAACATGCTCTAAAGGACCGCCTTGAATACCTGGGAAAATAGCTGAGTTGATTTTCTTAGCTAGGTCCTCATCATTTGTCAAGATCAAACCACCACGCGGTCCACGAAGAGTTTTGTGGGTCGTTGTTGTAGTGATATGAGCGTATGGTACTGGGCTTGGATGAAGTCCAGCTGCAACCAAACCAGCGATATGGGCCATATCGACCATAAGCTTAGCCCCAACAGCATCTGCGATTTCACGGAATTTTGAGAAGTCGATAATTTGAGAATAAGCTGATGCACCTGCTACGATTAGTTTTGGTTTTACTTCTTGGGCTTGTTTCAAGATTGCATCAAAGTCCAAGAGTTCCGTTTCAGGATCCACACTGTAAGAAACAAAGTTGTAGGTTTGACCAGAGAAGCTAACTGGAGCTCCGTGGGTCAAGTGTCCACCTGCTGCCAAATCCATCCCCATAACGGTATCACCTGGCTCAATCAAGGCCATGTAAGCCGCACAGTTGGCTTGGCTTCCTGAGTGAGGTTGGACATTGGCGAATTTAGCACCGAAAATTTCTTTTGCACGTTCAATAGCTAGAGTTTCTACCACGTCTACTACATCAGTTCCACCATAATAACGGCGTCCTGGGTAACCCTCGGCATATTTGTTTGTCAAGATAGACCCTTGAGCTGCCATAACAGCCTTGGAAACAACGTTTTCCGAAGCAATCAACTCGATATTGTTTTGTTGGCGTTCTTCTTCTTTGGCAATAGCATTCCATAGATCAGCATCGTATGCTTTAAAATCGTCTTTATCAAAAATCATAGGTCTTCTCCTTTATAGTGTGACTGGTCCTTTAGTTTAAGAAATTATACTAAAAGATGCGAATAAACCGTTTCTGCACTTTATCACAAGTATAACCAACTTTTTCATAAAATGCATGAGCTCCCAGACGATGATCAGCAGAGTTTAAGCGGATAAACCCATAACCCCGTCTTTTTGCTTCTTGATCCAACCCTTGCAGTAAACTTTTACCGATACCTCGTCCTTGTGCTTGAGGCGAAACTGCTAAGCCTAAAATATTAAATCCTGCTTTGGAATAGAGGGATTCATAAACTTCAGCATGGACATATCCAAGTAGGACATGGCTGACCTCATCCTCATAGCCAAGTAGGAAATGATGAGAATCCTGAGACAGTCTAGCTAGTTGACTAGCTGTGTCCTCTGGACTAAAAGAATAACCCAAAGCCTCTTGGTTAATCTCACATATAGCATTCACATCTGTTTCTTGCAAATCTCTTAGCATCTCATTCCTCCTCAAAAGAAATCTCTGGCAACCGAGCAAGAATATCTTCTCGCTTAATCGCCCCCTGGCGCAAGATTTTCACCTTGTCTCCAGACAAATCCAAAATAGTCGAATCCTGTCCAGTTAGAAAAGCGTCGTCCTCCAGACCCAAAACCTCTTGGTCAAAATCCTCTAGAATTTGAGCAAAGGTCACTCCACTCGCCTGACCCGAGATATTGGCAGACGGCCCAATCAAGGGTCCTGTCTCTCGAATCAAATCCAGTGTAATGGGATAACTCGGCATCCGAAATCCCACCGTTGAAAGACCAGAATTGACCCAATAGGGAACTCGGTCATTGGCTTCGAGGATAATGGTCAAGGGACCCGGTAAAAAGGCCTCTACAAGCTTTTGTAGATAAGTTGGCTGATTCTTTGAAAAGTGCAAGATGTCCTCTAGAAAAGCGACATTAAGATTGAGTGCCTTATCTCTAGGACGACGTTTGAGTTTGTAAACATGGTCGACAGCTTTTTCGTCTAAGGCCTTAGCAAAGAGACCATAAACTGTCTCTGTAGGCAAAACAACAGCTCCGCCCTTTTCCAACTCTTGTCTAATCCTGTCCATCATCAACTACAACCATCCTATCTTGACCAAATTGGTCTTTGAGTGTTCGTACTCGTTTTTCAGGAAGATATTTCCTAAAAAGCGCAGGAACACTTTGACCTTGCTTGTATCCAATTTCAAGGTAAATCTTACCACCATCTGTGAGATAGTCTTTTGCATCTTCCGCAATTCTGCGATAAATAGCTAGGCCATCCTCATCTGCAAAGAGAGCTAGATGAGGTTCTGAATGCAAAACATTCAAACCAACCTCTGACTCATCTTCACGAGAGATATAGGGTGGATTGGATACAATTATATCATATTTTTCAGAAATTTCTGCAAAACAATCAGATTTTTTAAAAAATATATTAAGATTTTGATTTTTAGCATTCTCTGATGCAAGCTCTAAGGCATCTTGGGAAATATCTGCTGCTGTCACTGACCAATCTGGTCTGTTTTTTGCTAATGCGAGAGCTATGGCGCCACTTCCAGTTCCGATATCTAGGACCTTAAGCTTATCCTCAAGATTTTCGACTAGGATAAGTTCCACCAACTCTTCTGTTTCTGGACGAGGAATCAAAACCCGCTCATCCACTTTTAACTGCATTCCAAAGAAATCTGCGTGACCAATGATGTACTGCGCCGGTTTGTGAGCCACTAACTGCTGGTAAATTTCTTCTACAAAATTTTCTTCCTCTTTTGTCACTTCCTGCTGAAGAGCAAAGACAAAGTCCGTAAAAGAGAGATTTTTTAGGCTACGATAGACAAAAGAGAGGCTTTCAGCTTCCTCTCCTTGTCTAACCAACTCTTCTTCAAAATCTGAAAATAATTGAGCTAATTTCATTATTTGTTTAATTCTTCTAATTTTTGTGTTTGGTCATAAAGAACCAAGGCATCCACAACTTCATCCAATTTACCAGACAAGATGGTATCTAGTTTTTGGAGAGTCAAGCCAATACGGTGGTCTGTGACACGGTTTTGTGGGAAGTTATATGTACGAATACGTTCTGAACGGTCACCAGTACCGATAGTAGACTTACGTTCAGCGTCTTGTTCATCCTGGGCAATTTGTGCAAAGTGGTCAGCAACACGCGCACGGATGATTTTCATGGCCTTCTCACGGTTTTTCTGCTGGGTACGTTCTTCCTGCATCTCAACCTTGATATTGGTTGGCAAGTGAACGATACGAACGGCAGTCGCAACCTTATTGACGTTCTGTCCACCAGCACCTGATGCGTGGTAGATATCAACACGAAGGTCTTTTGGATCAATATCGTATTCTACTTCTTCGACTTCAGGCATAACAAGAACTGTCGCAGTTGAAGTGTGGACACGACCTTGGCTTTCTGTCACAGGGACACGTTGCACACGGTGGGCACCTGATTCGTACTTAAGCTTAGAATATACAGATTGACCAGAAACCATAGCAACCACTTCCTTGAAACCACCGACACCATTCATAGAAGCTTCCATGACTTCAAAGCGCCAGCCTTGGGCTTCTGCATACTTTTGGTACATAGTTAGCAAATCTCCAGCGAAGAGCGCTGCTTCATCTCCACCAGCTGCTCCACGGATTTCAAGGATGATGTTCTTGTCATCATTAGGATCTTTTGGAAGGAGCAAGATTTTGAGTTTTTCTTCGTATTCTTCTTTTTCAGCCTTGGCATCTTTTAATTCTTGCTTGGCCATTTCTTCCAAGTCCGCATCTCCACCTGATTCCTTAATCATCTCTTCGGCATCAACGATGTTTTGAAGAACTTGTTTGTACTCACGGTAGGCTGTTACCGTATCACGAGTTGAAGCCTCTTCTTTTGAAAGCTCCATGAATCGCTTGGTGTCAGAAACGACATCAGGGTCACTCAGCAATTCTCCTAGTTCTTCATAACGGTCTTCTACAGCTTGTAGTTGATCATAGATGTTCATTTTTCTTCATTCTCCTTATTGATTTCAGGTGCAAAATAATGTTTTCGGCAGACTGAGATATAGGTTTCATTTCCACCGATCTGAATTTGTTCGCCATCATAGACTGGCACACCATCCTGCGTACGCAACACCATGGTCGCCTTTTTCTTACAAAACTGACAAATGGTTTTAATCTCATCGATTTTATCTGCTAAAAGCAAGAGATATTTGGAGCCTTCGAACAATTCATTGCGAAAGTCATTCTTCAAACCAAAAGCCATGACAGGTATGTCTAGCTCGTCCACAACACGAGCTAGGTCGTAAACATGGTGACGCTTGAGAAACTGGGCCTCATCGACCAACACACAGTATGGTTTCTCAGGTAAGTCTCGGATATAGCCGAAGATATCTGTCGTTTCCTCAATCGCAATTGCTGGGCGTTTCATGCCGATTCGACTCGACACATAGCCAACACCGTCACGCGTATCCAGAGCCGAAGTCATAATCACAACTCCCTTTCCTTGCTCCTCATAGTTATAGGCCACCTTGAGAATCTCAATCGTTTTACCTGAGTTCATAGTCCCATAACGATAATACAACTGTGCCATGCTTCTATTTCACGTCCATTTCTAAATTTTTGCTACATTCTAGTATATCATAATTTCCTGAAGCTTTAAACGGCAAAATGTGGTAAAATAGAAGAAATCACAAACTAGTGGAGGAAGCTATTATGCCATTTGTACGCATCGATTTATTTGAAGGTCGCACGCTCGAGCAAAAGAAAGCTCTTGCTAAGGAAGTAACGGAAGCTGTTGTCCGCAACACTGGAGCCCCTCAATCAGCCGTCCATGTCATCATCAACGACATGCCAGAAGGAACTTACTTCCCACAAGGGGAAATGCGCACCAAATAATCTAGCTTAAGCAGAATTGCTTAGGCTTTTTCAATCTCCAAGTAGCATCCATTGAAGAAATAGTCTAATTTTGTTACAATTTGAAGAGATGCTTGGATACCTATCCTAAGAAAAGAAATACAAAAGGAAATAGTATGATTACACGTGAATTTGATACCATCGCTGCTATCTCTACTCCACTAGGTGAAGGAGCCATTGGTATTGTCCGCTTGAGCGGAACAGATAGTTTTGCCATTGCGCAAAAGATTTTTAAAGGAAAAGACTTGAGCAAGGTTGCAAGCCATACCCTCAACTACGGTCACATTGTTGACCCGCAGACAGGGAAGGTCATGGACGAAGTTATGGTTGGAGCTATGAAGTCTCCAAAGACCTTCACTCGTGAGGATATTATCGAGATTAACACTCACGGTGGGATTGCGGTGACCAATGAGATTCTCCAACTAGCTATCCGTGAAGGAGCTCGGTTAGCAGAACCTGGTGAATTTACCAAGCGTGCCTTTCTAAACGGTCGTGTGGACTTAACACAGGCTGAGGCGGTGATGGACATCATCCGTGCTAAGACAGATAAGGCCATGAATATTGCAGTCAAACAATTGGACGGTTCTCTTTCTGACCTCATTAATAATACTCGCCAAGAAATCCTCAATACACTTGCCCAAGTTGAGGTTAATATCGACTATCCTGAGTATGACGATGTTGAGGAAGCCACTACTGCAGTCGTCCGTGAGAAAACAATGGAGTTTGAGCAATTGCTAACCAATCTCCTTAGAACAGCTCGTCGTGGTAAAATCCTTCGTGAAGGAATTTCCACTGCTATCATCGGACGCCCCAACGTTGGGAAATCCAGTCTTCTCAACAATCTCCTTCGTGAAGACAAGGCTATTGTAACAGATATCGCTGGTACGACACGAGATGTTATCGAAGAATACGTCAACATTAACGGGGTTCCTCTCAAATTGATTGATACAGCTGGTATCCGTGAAACAGATGACATCGTGGAACAAATCGGTGTCGAACGTTCTAGAAAAGCCCTCAAGGAAGCTGACTTGGTCCTGCTTGTCTTAAATGCTAGCGAACCTCTAACTGCCCAAGACCGACAACTTCTTGAAATTAGTCAAGATACTAATCGAATCATTCTCCTCAACAAAACTGACCTGCAAGAAGCTATTGAAACAGAGGAACTTCCAGAAGATATCATCCGCATTTCAGTCCTTAAAAATCGAAACATCGATAAGATTGAAGAACGCATTAACAACCTCTTCTTTGAAAATGCTGGTTTGGTCGAGCAAGATGCTACTTACCTATCTAATGCCCGTCATATTTCCTTGATTGAGAAGGCCGTTGAAAGCCTACAAGCAGTTAATGAAGGTCTTGAACTGGGTATGCCAGTTGATTTGCTTCAAGTTGACTTGACCCGTACTTGGGAAATTCTCGGAGAAATCACTGGAGATGCCGCACCTGATGAACTCATCACCCAACTCTTTAGCCAATTCTGTTTAGGAAAATAAGAAAAATCCATGATCGTTCATTCGGTCATGGATTTTATTGTCTTTATTAGTAATCTGGTCTAAGGACACCTGTTACAGTTGCCTTAGTCGCTTCGTAGTCGCCATCTACGACAACTTTGATGATGCGTTTGGCATCTTCTTCTGGTGCTGGAACAAGAGGTAGACGAGTTGGCCCCGCTTCAAATCCCATGTAGTTCAAAACTGCCTTAACTGGAGCAGGACTTGGATAAGAGAAGAGGGCATTGACCTTAGGAATGAATTTACGCTGAATAGCTGCAGCTTTCTTCATATCGCTTTCTGCAATGGCAGTGAACATCTCGTGCATCTCATCTCCATTTGTATGGGAGGCAACAGAAATAACCCCATCCGCACCAAGGTTCATGGCATGGAAGGCATCTCCATCTTCACCTGTATAAATCAAGAATTCTTCTGGCTTGTGCTCAATCAAGTAAGCCATATTTGCCAAGCTGGTACATTCTTTGACACCAATGATATTTGGATGGTCAGCCAAACGAAGCATGGTTTCTGGAGTTAATTCCACTACTACACGCCCTGGAATGTTATAGATGATAATAGGCAAGTCAGAAGCATCTGCAATAGCTTTAAAGTGCTGATACATGCCTTCTTGTGAAGGTTTGTTGTAGTATGGTACGATTGCAAGTCCAGCAGCGAAACCGCCAAATTCTGCGACTTCTTTGACAAACTCAATCGAGTCACGCGTATCATTGGTACCTACACCCGCAATCAAAGGAACACGTCCATTAACAATCTTTTGTACAGCCGCAAAGAGTTCCAACTCCTCATCGTGGGTCAAAGTTGGACTCTCAGCAGTCGTTCCAGCTAGAAGAATTGCATCTGTGTGATGGGCCAATAAATGCTCAATCAAGGCTGGAATAGCATCAAAGTTGATGGAACCATCCTCATGGAAAGGGGTAATAAAGGCCGTGATGATTTTACACTCTTTTAAATCTTGATAAGACATGAGAAACACCTCTCTATTTCAAAGAAGGAGTTCATCTGAACTCCTAAACGATATGACTATTTTAATTCAAATTTCAACTCAGCTGTTGGACGAACCAATCCACGTTCGTGAAGCGTTTCTGCAATCTGAACTGAGTTCCAGGCAGCACCTTTGAGAAGGTTATCTGAAACAACCCACATATGGATTCCTTTTTCAGCATCTAAGTCTTTACGGATACGACCAACAAAGGTATCACGTGAACCAACTGCATTGATGGCTTGCGGATAGATTTGATGCGCTACGTCATCCTCAAGAACTGCACCTGGAAAGGCTGCGATAGCTGCTTTCACTTCTTCGATTGGAGCCACTTCTTTTGTTTCGATATAAACTGACTCAGAGTGAGCTGACAAGACTGGAATACGCACACATGTTGCAGACACTGCGATGCTATCATCTTCCATGATTTTCTTCGTTTCCTTAGTCATCTTCATCTCTTCGTAAGTGTAATCATTGTCAGTGAAGACATCAATTTGTGGAAGAGCGTTAAAGGCAATAGGATAGTGTTTCTTGTCACCACCTGAAGGTAAGATTTCCGCATGCAAATCACGTGGATTCACACCGTCATTCAAGACTTCACGAAGTTCACGTTGTGTTTCAAGGATCGCTCCCATACCAGCACCAGAGACTGCTTGGTATGTTGAAACGATGATACGGTCCAAGCCCCATTTTTGACGAACAGGCTCAAGAGCCACCATCATTTGGATTGTTGAACAGTTAGGGCAAGCAATAATCCCGTTGTGGGCATCAAGTGCGTGAGCATTGACTTCCGGCACAACCAATGGTACATCTGGATTTTGACGGAAATAAGATGTGTTATCTACTACTACCGCTCCAGCTTGAACTGCGTATGGTGCATACTTAGCTGATGTCGAACCACCTGCTGAGAAGAGTGCAATATCAACACCCTCAAAAGCGGTCTCAGTCGTTTCTTCAATCGTAATATCTTGGTCTTTAAATTTCAAAGTCTTGCCTGCTGAACGTGCAGAAGCAAGGTAACGAATTTTATCGATTGGAAGTGTTGATTCTTCCAACATTTTTATCATCTGAGCTCCGACAGCACCTGTCGCGCCGACTACAGCAACTGTATATCCCATAAATAACCTCTTTCGGAATTTTCTAAAAATTTCTATAATAGATGTATTATACTACTTTTTCCAGAAATTGAAAAGCATTTTTGGGTTATATTTTCTGAAAATTAAAAATCCCTAGTCATTGACCAGGGACTAAGAGGCATCTTCATGTGATGAGCAGGTTCACACAACTCATCAAGGTCCGCTCCTGCGTTGTGACCTCCTTATGCTCAATAGCAGTCCGAAGACTACCTATCGACTCATCGCAGGTTTTATTCTACTATGCTTTGCTGACTTTGTCAAGGCTAATGCGGGGTAAATATAAAAAACTCTCAAATATCAAGAGTTTTCCTGTCTATATCATGCTAATTGCCGGGATTGAACCGGCGACCTCATCCTTACCATGGATGCGCTCTGCCAACTGAGCTAAATCAGCTTACCTAAAAAGTATACTATAGTTCTATGTTCTTGTCAAGCGCTCTCTTTTAATTTTATGGAATGAAAAAAGCTAGATTTAGCAAGAATCTAGCTTATAAACTTCTTATTTTGTTAGATCGATTCGCTGTCCCAGTTTACCAATCAAAATCGCTCCCACGATAAGTGATGCAAACTCTCCAATCCCTGTAGAAAACCAAGTGAAGAAGAATGGAGCTTCAGCAACGATATGAAGTTCTGCTGCAATGGTAATCATTGAAATAGAAAAGAGGATTGAAAAGAAGAAATGATCTTTTCGAATCAAACCATTGAACAAATAGTCTTTCTTATACTTGCTAAAGAGCCATACCCCTAGACTAAGGAAAACTAGGGTAGAACCTCCACCGACAAAGACATCTATTAGGCCAAAACTACTAAATAAATTAGCAATCATACATCCAATTGTCACACCAATGATGTATTTAGGGTTGTAAAAAGCCAAGAAATTCAACATTTCTGAAATACGGAACTGATACGCCCCAAAACTAAGAACATTGATTGGTGGTGTAATAGTCAAAACCACATAAATAGCAGCAACAATAGCGATGTCTGCCATGTCACGAACAGTTAATTTTTTCATGTTTTCTCCTTTGGCGGTTTCCCGCGTAAAATATGCTTGGTGAAAGAAGCTAAGCACCAAGGGTTGAGTGAATCAACCTTACTAGTATAGCACATTAGCCAGCTTTATGCTATACTAAAATCATGAAAAAACGAATAAAAGCTTTCTTTAATAACGAAATCCTCTCCTACCTATTTTTTGGTGGTGCTACTACTCTGGTTTCTATTGTATCACGTTTGGTTATTTACCATATCAGCCACCAGGAAATCCTCGCAACTGCCCTCGCTAATATTATCGGTATTCTTTTTGCCTTTATCACAAATGATACAATCGTCTTTAAACAAGAGAGAAGGAATTGGCCAACCCGCCTGGCTAAGTTTTTCTTAGCTCGTCTTTCTACTCTTGGTCTTGACGTTCTTTTAACTTATATCTTTGTTACAACTTTCCCTGATATTATTGGCCAGTTTGTCGAATTTAATATAGATAGGGTTAATACGATTGAAACTATTCTAGCACAAATCTTGATCATCATTTTAAACTATATTTTCAGTAAAATCTATATTTTTAAAGGGAACAACTGACCACTTTGAGCGTTCAAGTTGCTTTTTGTCACAATTTAGGATATAATAAATTAGAAAATTAGGAAAGGAATTTATGAAAATGTTAAAGGATCTTAAAGAATTTTTGCTTCGTGGTAATGTCGTTGACCTTGCTGTCGGTGTGATCATTGCCTCTGCATTTGGTGCTATCGTTACTTCATTTGTTAACGATATCATCACTCCACTTCTATTGAACCCAGCTTTGGAAGCTGCGAAAGTACAAAACATCGCTGAGCTTGCATGGAATGGTGTTACATATGGTAAATTCTTGAGTGCTATTATCAACTTTCTCGTTGTAGGTACTGTGCTTTTCTTCGTTATTAAAGCTATGGAAAAAGCGCAAAACCTTCGTAAGAAAGAGGAAGTGGTTGAGGAAGCACCTGCTGCTCCAACTGAACTTGAAGTTCTTCAAGAAATCAAAGCTCTTCTTGAGAAAAAATAAAACAGATAAAGGATTTAGCTTAAAGCTAAATCCTTTTTTCTTTACTCTTTTGGTAACTTCCCAGCCTTTTCGAGCATTTTCTTAATCAAGTAAGGCATCTTCACATTTTCACGGCCTTTTTTCTCAATGAGTTTTTTGACAAATTCTGGCATCTGAAGGTCGTCTGTCTCCTCCATGATGTCCTTTGTAGTTGCCGAAGGCGCTAACTCATCGAAGGTTTCTTCTTCTGGGAGAAAAGCTTTAAATTCTTTGTCTTCATTGGCTCGTACAGTAGCAACTAAAGCGTCAATTAAACGGCTATCCGTATTGGGCATCGGTGGACGATGGTAGGTGACACCTAATTCTTGACACAAATCATAACATTCCACATCATTATCGAACAAGACTTCGATATGCTCACTGATAAAACTTATCGGGACAAAAATATAATGTTCTGGATGTTGCTTTTGTTCTCGTAAATATTCTAAGACATCTGGCTTGATCCAAGGGATTCCAATATCGCTTTCGCTCTGCCAAGTATTGGTATACTGGTCTGTCATTAGGCCGAGTTGTTCAGCAATGAGCTTGCTATTATCGAAAATCTGATCAATATATGGATCTCCAAAGTCCAAGGCAAAAATGGGGACGCTATGGGCTGAAAAGATTACCTTGAAGGATTCTTCTCCCACCTCATTTCGTAAAATTTTTCTAATCTCATCTGTCCAGAAGTCCAGCAAAGGCTGTTGTTGATACCAGTCCTTAATAACTAAAAATCGGATCTGCTGGCTTTCCAGAAACTTTTCATACCCCATGACTGAGTAAAAAGAATAATGAGGTTCCAAAATCAAGCAGATACATTCTTCAACACCATCAGTTTCCATCTGCTTGATCACGTCTGGAATAAAGGGACGAGAAAATTTGTTGGCAAAGTAGATACCATACTCTTCTCCTAAACGTTCCTTGACTAGACTGACCTCCTCACGTGTAATCCTCTGCAGGGGCGTACCACCTATACGAACATAATTGTCATAAAGAGTCTGAATCTCGTGATCCTTGGGCCTGATTCCACGACGAATATTTGTAAAAAATTCTGCTACTCCTTCAAAACTAATCTCCTCTGGAGATCCAAAGGTCATCATTAATATTGCTTTTTTCATGTTATCATCCTTATGTTATTATTTTCACTATCTATTCTATCATGAAAGAAAAAAATAGTAAACGCTTCCGACGTCTACTATTTCTTTTGTTCTTTTGTTTTTCTATCTCGTCTTATGATTAGGATGATAACGACAAGGAGTAAAATGACGATAATCAGGAGAAGAAAGGCAAGGATATAAATCCAATGCGTTGGTATACCTTGGTCAAAATAGCGTGTTCCTACTGCTTCCCCACTTTTATACTGGGAGGCTTTTACTGGTGCATCCGTTATTTTAGCTAAGAGGATATGTCTTCCGTTGGTAATATTAAGGAAACAGGTGCTTAATAAAACAATCTTGTCTGTTGAAGTCAAAGAAACATCTCGCTTGTACTTGGCTTTACTTAGCAGATATTGATAGTAAGCCTGGTGTTCCTCATCGTTGGAACTCAAAGTTCGGTAAATCTCCGTGTCATAGGCATCCACTTCTAAAATCCCAAATATCTCAAGACCACGTTCACGACCATTGTAGTAGATAGAACCATAGCGATGCTTTTCAAAAAAATCTTGATCCGCAAATTTTTGAATCTCCCCAAACATAGCACCAGAAGCCATGGAGTGACCATAAATGATGGTGTTAAAGTCCGTAAAATTTGGGTTAAAACGATAGTCTAGGAATATAGAACCTGACACAGTATAATCGCCAAAAGCATTGCGGTCAAGGTATTTGACATTGTCCTGACTCTGCAAGAGGGGATAGTCTACCTTGGTCCCATCAAGGCTAATCCAACCACAAACATCCTTGTTGAGGTGCTGCAAGGTTTCAAAGCCCGTACTGCTGGCATCCTTTTCAATGGGATTATAATGATCGTAGTCGCTCGCAAGAGCTCTATCAGCTGTAAAAAGACAGAAAAAAACTAGAAAGAGGGATAGAATGACCATTATGGTCTTGTGACTCGTACTTGTTTTCATATTTCCTTCTTTCTCCTTTCTAGCCTTGAAAATAAAAGAGCAAGAGAGGCTATCCCTTTCTCTTTTATTGGTAGTTTAGTCAGTAATGGTATCTGCTCCTTCTTCCTTTGCTTCTCTTCTACGACGCAAGATCAAATAGAGGATGATGAGCAAGAAGATCAATAGCAAGAGCAAGATAAATAAGATGATATACCATATCCACAAAGGAATCGATGAGAGAAATCGTCCGAGCGACGAATCATCAAAGACACTATAAGGGAATGGTTTTGATTTTTTCGTATGGAAGGTGTTCTTTGGAACTGTATCCGTAATCTTGGCAACTACGATATGTCTCCCATTTGTTACGTCTAGGAAACAGGTACTGAGAAGAATGATATGGTCATTTGGCCCCAGTGTAATGTCTCGTTTGTGAATGGCAACCGAGAGTAAGTGATCGATATATTCTTGGCGCCGATCATCCCCATTAATACCTGGATCGTAGATGTTAAAGTCATAGGCGTCCACCTCGAGCATTTCAAAGATTTCAAGACCTTTTTCAACGCCATTATAGTAAATACTGCCGTAGCGATGCTGGTCAAAAAATTCCTTATCAGAAAACTTTGCTACATCTCCAAACATAACCCCATTTTCTACATGGTGTCCGTAGATGATGGTATTAAAGTCTTCGAACTTGGATTCATTTCGAGCCTCAAGGAAAATAGCCCCTGTAGCTGCAAATTCTCCCTTGGAATCCTTGTTCAGGTATTTTTCATTGTCTTTGGCTTGAACTAAGGGATAGTCGATATTGGTGCCATAGACATTGATCCAACCGAGAACCTCTGGATTGACTTGCTGTAGCTTGTGAAAGCCAGAAAAACTAGCAAGCTCATCCTTCTCACTGGTACTAACAGGTCTATAGGCCTCATACTCACTTGATGAAGCCTGAGAATAAACCTGATTGGCATCCCAGAGGGCGTAGAAACCAAAGAGAAAGACTAAGGCTGTCAAGAGGAGCAAGATATGATTCATCAATGCATCTACAGCAAGGACCAGACGCCTAGACAAACTCCTTTTGGGTTTCTCACGCTTGATTTTCATCGGTCAAACCACTTGCTTAAGCTTGTCTGCGTTTTTTAGACAAAACAACAAATCCAGCCAAACCAAGACCAATCATCAAGATGAAAGGAAGGTTGTCAATCAAGAGACCAGTAGGGGTAACGTCTGGTAAGCTATTTGTGATAGTGTTATCGTTTGGTTTTTCACCAATAAGGATACTATCTTGAGTGAAATTTGTAGAAACTGTACCAGCTTGATTTTTTGATGCTCCGTTCTCCTTATATGCAGCTGAAGCTGTGTAACCTTGAGATCCAGTTTCAACCAATTTATAACGAGTACCAGCAGGAATTGTGTCAAACACTAAAGATTGATCGTGACGTAGTGTTATAGTCGTTTCTTGACCATAGACAAATGTTTTTGAGGTTTCACCGATTTTACCAGTGATTGATTGTGAAGTTTCTGTAGATGCTTTTGTGAAAGTAAGCTTGAAAGTGAAATCTTTTGATTTATCTGCAGTAGCACCTGATACAACTTTTTTAATTACTAAAGATTTAGCATTTGGGTCAACTTTTGAAACATTTGGTTTATTAGGGTTTGGTTCATTTGGATCTGTAATTTTACCAGCATTTTTACGATAAATGTTAGTGAAAAGATCATATTTGTAAGTAGTTCCACTTTCAGATGGTTTTACTTTACCATTCACACTTGGGGATACTTGTTTAAAATACACAGAAGAAATATATGTTCCTCCTGTAGTTTTGTTCTTAACAATAACGTGCATTTCATAGTTGCGATTATCATATGTCATAAAATCAATAGGTGAACCATTTTTTTGAATAACTTTCCAACCAACATTTTGTTTTTCAGCAACAGTATAGACATATTCACCAGCATGTGTATAGTTCACTTCTCTAAAAATATCGCCGGTATCTTTCTTAATGTTAGTTTGGCCAGTTGCTAAAACGTCTGTTCCAGAATAAGATACATTTTTATCTGTAATTTGACCATTAGAAGAATCAATTGTTTCATAGGGTGCACCATTTGATGATGTACCAGTTTTTGGGGTGAAAGTAAATGTAAAAGTTGCTTCAGGTGTTGTAATTCCTTCAGCAATGTTCAACACCTTATTAATAGAAACTTTTGCACTTGTTTCACCAGTTGCTTTGGCAGTCGCCACATCATTATCATCCGCAAATGTTGGCACTCCTCTAAAGACCGACAAGGCGGTTACAGCTGCAATACTTGCAGTAACTAATTTTTTCAAAAATGTTTTTTTCATGATTATTCCTTTTATTTTTTAATTTCTTTTTTCATAAATTATCATCAAAAGCCCCGTCGCCTTAAGACTGTTACCACCTTGCCATGGGTATCCTGTATAGGAATGGTTCCAAAAGCACGACTATCTACAGCCGTTGTTCGATTGTCCCCGAGGACAAAGAGTTGTCCTGCTGGGACTTTCATTGGGAAGGTAGCCCCTTCCTTATAGAGCAGCGTTTCTTTGTAGATATCCTGCTCTTGTTGAGGAGAACCGTTGATGATGAGACCATTTTCGTTTATATCGATCGTACTTCCTTCGGTTGCTATGACACGCGCCACTCTTTCCTTGCCCTTATAACTATAGACGAGCAGGTCACCAATCGAATAACGTTTATCCAACCTATAGTAGACAACCAAGTCGCCATCTTTTAAGGCTGGCTTCATGCCATCGTCATTGTATCTCAATAGTCCAAAGACAAAAAAGTAAAGGGTGGCCAGTACAAACCCAACCATCAGAAGCTTACTGACTAAGTAGAGGATATCTCCCCATACACTCGGCGGAGACTTATCCCGACTGACTTGTGTTACTGTTTTCTTATGTTTCTTTTTAAGTAGCATTATTTTCTCCTATGTACCACTAGATAGCCGAGTAGGATTGTAAAGAAGATACCTCCTAGAGGAAGGATTATTCCTAACACGAGTGTACTGCTGAGGAAGTCAACTCCGGTTTCAGGTACACTATTCTTATTATTCGTGACTGTCGCGGACTTATCCCCATCCAGTTTGCCTTCTTGATTCTCATAAGATACCTGATATCCACGAGAAGAGTTTGATTCCTCTTCAATAGTGTAGTGACTATTGAGTGGAAGTCCATCAATTTTTATGGTTTGATCTTTGTTTAGATCTATAGACGCTCGACCGTTCGTAAATTGCAAAGGAATTCTTTTATTATTCACCGTTGCATTATAGGTTCCATTCAATGGACTGTTCTGAGCATCCCTGATGTTAATGGTAATCTTGAAGGATTTTAATAGATTGGCAAATACACCTGTAACTTTTTTTGTGACTGATAAACTTGGAAGCTTGTGATTTGTGACAATGGTGGTCTCGTCTTTATTCAGATCGCCCTCTTGATTCTCATATGTAACGTGGTAACCATTCGTTGATGCCGCTTCTTCTTCAACCTTGTAATGGGTTCCTCGAGGAAGATAGCTTAGAATACCTTTCCAACGTTTTCGTTTTTCGACACGGATCTCCGCTTCTCCATTCACAACAGTTATCTCGCCAAAAGTTCCATTCAATGGCGTAGAATTAGGAGAGGTTAGTTTTACCTTAATCCTAAACTCTTTGTTCAAGTTACTTTCAGCTTCCAACACTTTCTTAATCGTCAGACTTGGCAATTGTTTATAGATTACCTTGAAGGATGGTTTAGTTTCTGTACCAACATTTTTTATTTCTTTGGTAAAGGCGGGGACGTCTGGTGCAATTAAATCGTATTGATATCCTTTGGCAACTTTTTCAAAGTTCCTCGTTTCATTAGATACGTTTTTACTAACATTCACATTGGTCTTTCGATAGTCTTGATTATCAGGACCTCCGTTCTTGTTCTTTTGAACCAGTTTCAGTTCAACATTACTCGGTTGATCAGCTGTAATGACAGTTCTCGCACCCGTCACACCTTGCCATTCAACTTCCACTGGTACCGTTAATGGATCTGAAGGCTTAAAGGTTGGGTTGTCAGAGTATTCTTTGGTCTTGGTTTGAGAGGTGCCTATTCCATAGGAATAGGTGACACTGGCACCTTTATTGGAGTAGAGTTTATTGACATCCGAACCTTCAGCATCACCAGCCTCTAGTTTTTTATCACCAGCAATGGCATCCAGAGCATCTTGACTAGATGTAACAGTGAATTTGAGGGCGTACTTCACACCATCATCAAGAATGTAGTTAGGATTAAATTTTGCTGTTACTTCGACCAGACCATTTTCATTCTTCCTTGTTTCCAGCGTAACCTTATCTGATCCCAAGGTTTCCTCTTTATCGTTTTCGATTTTTACAACTCGAATATTTGAACTGTTATCGGGAAGAAGTTGAACATATTTGGACAAAACATCCTTGATGGTCACATGGTGAACAGCTAGGGGAAGGATTTTCTTGGTGATTTCCTTAAATTGTTCTCTCAATTCCCTTTCATTGTTAGCGGATAATATTTCGTTTGGAATGGAAGAATTATAACTACCAATGTACTCTTTTAGTTTAGAAATACTATCTGTACTATTAGAGTAGCGGAATTTGATAGAATAAAATCCATCAATCTTGGGAGCAAGATAACCAGAAACTGTTTCAGTAAACGTGTTTAGATTGGTTTGATACCACGATGGAGCTATTTCTGTTACACCATCATTATTGCTCCAATTGTAGATCGTATAGCCTCTAGTATCGTAGTACATGTTCGCAAAACCATCTGACAAAAGAATAACAACCTTTTTTGCACTTGATCTGGCTGACTGAAGTAATTCTGTTGCTGACTGAAGTCCTGCTCCAATATTTGTACCTGTACCTATTCCTCCTTCGTAACCAATCGAATCACCACTATTATCAACAGACATTCTAGAAACCATTCTTTTGGCTCCTTGAACATCATTGCTCCAGTTTAATACTGTCTTAGCATCATCATGAGAGGAAATACCAGAAAAGTACCCCGCCCAAGCTGGCCATTGATAATAACTATTGTAACGTTGGTTATCTATTTTCCCAGCAAATCCAACAATTGATAAACGGTTGTTAGAGTTTGAAAGGATTGTATCTATCAAACCACGACGACCGTTTTCGCCTTGGAGTGTATTTTTCAGAGCTTGAAGCCGACTAATCAAAGCCCCATTAGAGGAGTTGACATCCTGATAAGTCATACTTCCAGATAAGTCTGCTACTAAAACAACATCCAAGGGATCCGTTTGGGTCTCCGTTCCCAGTTTGGACGTGATATCCAATGACAACTCATACTTGTCATCCTGTCCCGATATCGGAGTAATTGTTTTATGAAGGGTTGTCTGAGGTTCTGTAGTAGAATCAGCATTTAACAGGCTTATCGGAGCACACAAAAAGAGAATAGCTAACAGTGTAACTAAACGGCGCGCAATAATTTGAACTTTCTTAAAATCGAAACGAATGTTCATTTTATTCTCCTTAACTAGAATGTACTAATATTGTTACTATATCAATCTAGGACATTTACAAGATAATTGTACAATAAAGTTCACGCAGTGTCAATTAATATGATTAATTTTATATTATATTAATCAATAAAAGAGTATGATTCTTCTTTGTCTTTCAAACTATTCTATGGTAAAATGAAAAAAGAATAAAAAAATCTCATAAAATATCAATGCATATATTTTATTCTAGAATATCCAAAATTTCATTTAAAAGTCTATTGAATTTGAATTATTATATTTTTTCAAAATTCATGAAATTTTCAGAATAAGGTTTTTCCGAAGTTTGCATTCTATTTTATGATTGTAAAAGGAGTTTTTATGACTTATCCGAACCTTTTAGATCGTTTTTTGACCTACGTTAAGGTCAATACGCGTTCTGATGAACACTCGACTACTACTCCAAGTACGCAAAGCCAGATAGATTTTGCGACCAATGTTCTTATTCCTGAAATGAAACGTGTCGGTCTGCAAAATGTTTACTACCTCCCAAATGGTTTTGCCATTGGTACCTTACCAGCTAATGATCCCAGCTTGACACGCAAGATTGGCTTCATCTCCCACATGGACACAGCTGACTTTAATGCTGAGGGAGTTAATCCGCAAGTCATCAAAAATTACGATGGTGGAGCTATCGACTTAGGAGATTCTGGATTTAAACTAGATCCAGCTGACTTTAAGAGTCTTGAGAAATATCCAGGCCAAACGCTTATCACAACTGATGGCACGACCTTGCTGGGTGCTGATGACAAATCAGGAATTGCTGAGATTATGACTGCAATTGAATATCTGACTGCTCATCCCGAAATCAAACACTGTGAGATTCGAGTTGGTTTTGGACCAGATGAAGAAATTGGCGTTGGTGCTAATAAATTTGATGCAGATGACTTTGACGTTGACTTTGCCTATACTGTTGATGGTGGTCCGCTAGGAGAACTTCAGTACGAGACTTTCTCAGCCGTTGCTGCTGAGCTTCATTTCCAAGGGCGCAATGTTCACCCTGGTACTGCTAAAGGACAGATGGTCAATGCCCTTCAGCTAGCGATTGATTTTCATAATCAACTTCCAGAGAATGACCGACCTGAATTGACAGACGGTTACCAAGGTTTCTATCATCTTATGGATGTGACAGGTAGTGTCGAGGAGGCGCGTGCAAGCTACATCATTCGTGACTTTGAAAAGGATTCCTTTGAAGCTCGTAAAGCGGCTATGCAGTCTATTGCGGATAAGATGAATCAAGAGCTTGGGAATGATCGCGTTAGCTTGACTCTGACAGACCAGTACTACAATATGAAGGAAGTCATTGAGAAAGACATGACACCTATTACTATTGCTAAGACTGTTATGGAAGATCTAGGGATTACGCCTATTATCGAACCAATTCGTGGTGGGACTGATGGCTCTAAGATTTCCTTTATGGGTATTCCAACTCCAAATATCTTTGCTGGAGGTGAAAACATGCACGGACGTTTTGAATACGTCAGCCTTCAGACCATGGAGCGTGCGGTGGATACCATCATTGGCATTGTATCTTATAAAGACTAAAAAGACGAGGTAGCTTAGCTACTTCGCCTTTCTTTTTATTCGTTTGGTTGAGCACTTAGCTCAGACTCACTTTGTGCTTGCTTTTCTGTTGGTTTAGAAGCATCTGTTTCACTGTCTTTCTCAGACTTAGATTGGCTATTAGTTTCACTTGCTTTTGAACGGAGTTCTTGGTTCAAGCTAATGATTTCTTTAGCTAGAGTGAGGAGACCTTCTTTATCACTGCTTTTGGCTGCAAGTTGATCAAATAGGGCATCAACACGTTCAAAGTCAGCATCGGATCCTTTGTTATCCTCTAAATACTTGTGAAGAGAGAGCAAGACATTATAGAGTTTTTGGTAGATAATCACCGTTTGTGGATCTTGTTCTGCTTCTTTTTTCTCTCGTTGGATAGTCGCTGCAATACGATTTAAAAGATCCTCAAGTTGTGTTTTAGCTTCGTCAAGGTCTGCATTTTCCTTCTCAATAGCCGCTTTGATATTAGCTGCTTCTTCAGCTAGGGATTGTTTGACACCATCTTCTTTGACACGTGCTAGGAGTTGGGCAGCTTTTGTTAGAAGAGCATCCACTTCTTCCTTCTTAACATGGCTAACCCGCTCTTCTGGCATAAAATCACCGTAGAGCTCTTTTAGGAATTCATAGATGGCGGTCTTAGCAGTTTGACTATCTACTTTTTCCGTATCTAGAATAGTCTTACCAGCTTTTGTAGAAACGGGTTCTTCTTTGAGAGCTTCTTCTACTTCTAGCTTAGTTTGGTAAATAGTTGGGAATAACTTGTTCAAGTCGGTTGCTTTGAGGAAAGATTGTGACTGGTAAAGTTCCCAAGTCAGCTTGGCAACACGGTTTCGAAGTTCTTCTCTCAAACGGCCATCAGACACATGTTCGTAGAAGTACTTGATGTACTCTACTGTTGTGACTCCTGTCCGATCTCGGAAATCTTGCAAGGCCTGAAGTTTCGCTTCAATGGCAGCCAACTCTGTCTCATCCTGTGCTAGTTTTGCTTCCTGCAAATGTACCAAAAGATCTTTCTTAGGCAAGCCATAAGTATCCGTATCCAGTGTATTGATCTTATCTACTAGGGCTTGGTATTTTTTGTCCAAAGGTGAAGTTTCAACCGGTGCCACACTTTGATCCACATGGATGTATTGTTTATCGAAGAGATCCAAGGTTGCTAGGTATCCAGCAGTTGAGTTTGTTGCCAATTTTTTCATATTTTCGGTAAACTGTCCCAAAGCAAGTTCAACCCGTCTCTGCATGATTGGCTGGTCTTTGTAGAGACTTCTGCTATCTGCTAACAGTTGATCAACTTTAGAAAGAACAGTTTGTTCATCAAATGCACCAGGCTGATAGCTTGATTGTAAGGCCGGAATCTTGTTCTTCAGAGCTACTTCATAGCCCTTAGTTTGGACCTTAATGTAGTGATTGTGGTCTCCGTGAGGAATGACAAAACTACCACTTTCTACCTGTAAACTATAAGGAGACACCCCATCACGCAGAGCAGTCGTATACAGTTCATTTAGGAAGTCCAGTTCTGGATTCCCAGTTTGGAGAGGAATTCGAACATGTTCTTTTCGAACAGCATAGGGATGGATATGGGTTGGATCATAGGCTTGATCCGGATTTCCAAAGACAAAGAATCCATTTGAAATGCGAATCGCTTCGAGCGGAACCCCGTAGGTCTGTGAGATATACTTGATTTTTTCTTCATCGCTAGCATCTCTTGAGAAACTTTCCACAGTCTTTGCAAGTGGTTGAACAGGCTCAGACTGATGATTTTCTTTCAAGTGATCTTGGGCAGCTTTGATTTGGGCTGCAGTCAAGTCCTTCTTAAAGAAATAATGAGCGTGATCTCCATGAGAAACTACAAACCCTTGCTCATCTTCACTAATAACATGGTCAGCTGCAAAACCATGATCATGTTCTTCACCGTGGTGATGGTCATGCTCCTCTCCATCATGGTCATGATCTTCATGGTTGGTACCCTGACTTCCATGGTCACCGTCTTGGTCATGAGGATGATCTGGTTGAGCTGGATGTTCTGCTGGTTTGCTTGGATTTTCCAAAGGTGTTGGCTTCCCACTGTCGCTAGATAAAGGAATCATACGTGCAATCTTTTCTTCCAAGGCAGAAAGTTTTGTATATGGGATGAAATGATAGTGATTTCCGTGAGGAATCGCCACGCCACTCGGTGTTCTACTTGAAATCTTAGCAGGGTCAAAAATCAAGCCATCTGATTCAGCATAACGTTGACTACTTGGAAGAGCATAGAGCTGTTGCAATAGACTCTGAAGACTCTCAGCTTGATTACTTGGTGTTTCAGCCTGTTGACTTTGGTTGGTAGTTTGACCAGTTTCGTTTGGACTAGGACGATAGTTAGTCACACTCTGCTGAGTTCTAGTTCCAGAGAGGTAGGCTTGGGCAGCAGCTAATTCGCTAGCAGACAAGGAACTCTTTGGAATGTAGTGGTAATGTCCACCGTGAGGTACGATATAAGCATCTCCAGTATCCTCTATAATATCAGAAGGATTAAAGATGTAGCCATCATCAGTTGTATAGCGACCTTGAGATTGAGCAAGCGCCACTGCACTATTAGAAGTTGGTGCGTCGTGAGTATGGTCTTGTTTTTGGCGCTCAATTTCCTCCTTCGTACGAACGTTATCTGCATGCGCCACATCCTTAAGGTAAACATAATACTTCCCATCAACCTTGATAATGTAGCCACCTTTGATTTCATTGACAATATCAGCGTCTTTAAGTTGATAATTGGCATCTTTCATCAACAGTTCTTCGCTGAAAAT
Organism: Streptococcus sp. D7B5; assembly: GCF_029691405.1. Lineage (NCBI taxonomy): Bacteria > Bacillati > Bacillota > Bacilli > Lactobacillales > Streptococcaceae > Streptococcus > Streptococcus sp. D7B5. The sequence goes on along the minus strand of NZ_CP121467.1, from coordinate 428,832 downwards.
CGCGTCAAAAGGAACTTTACCATTGTAATAATGGAAATGATCACCATGTGAAGTCACATAACCTTGATCGGTGATTTTCACGACAATTTGTTCAGCCTGAATATCTTCTTTCTTGCTAACTTGATCTGGTGTCTGGGTCTCTGTTTTTTGAGAATCTTGCTTCCCATCGACATAAGACACACGGTTATTATCTTTGTTTCCTTCTATCTGGTGTTGGTTCAATGCATAGATGCAAAGGCTTAGGGAAAGGACAAGAGCCGATCCTGCTGCAAGGTATTTCTTCTTCATTTTCATCATCTCCTCATTTTAATTCTTCTGCAAGAACATTCATGTTTTCTTCTAGATTTTCTAAGTAAGTTTTGTCATTTTCAGGATCTGCTTCTAAAGGATTGAGTGTCTTTAGGCTAACTCCTGTTGATTTGACCAAGGTCTCAGCGACTTTAGAAGAAGCATTGCTCTCAGTAAAGATGGTTTTAACCTTATAGGTCTTAACGAATTCCTGAATTTCTGTTAGTTGTCTCGGACTTGGTTCTTGTTCAGGGGAAATCCCTGCTATACCAAGTTGTTTCAAACCAAAGCGTTTAGCGAGATAAGAAAAGGCTGTGTGTTGTGTAACAAAGGTCTTTTGACTCGCTTTTTCAAAAATAGGCTGGTACTTCTTAGTCAATTCTTGGGCTTTAGCGATAAAGTTTTTAGCATTCTTTTGATACGTTTCCTTATTAGAACTATCAATCTCCGAAAGTTTGTCAGCGATAATCTGAGCTTCTTCACCTGCTTTTTCTGGATCTAACCAAGTGTGAGGGTCGTAGAGTGTTTTTTCATCGATGCCGTCACCAGCTTCTACATCTTCTAAGCCCGGTACACGCTCCAAGGTCATTCCTTCAGAAGCTTCTAAAACTTTAACTTTTGAGTTTTTCAAGTTAGGATCTAGGCTTCCAGCCCAAGATTCGAGCGTATGAGAATGGTAGACAAAGACATCTGCATCATAGATAGCAGCAATGTCATTTGCTGACGGTTCAAAGGAGTGAATCCCACTACTTGACTGAATCATCCGTACGTCATTCAAGTCACCTGATACCTCTTTGACCATGGCATAGATTGGGTAAAAACTTGTTACAATCTTCATCCCTTTTGCTTCTTGTTTTTCTTTTTGGCTACATGCTCCTAAGACAAGAACCAAGAGACCTACCACTAATAATAGAAATGTTCTTTTTTTCATCGTTACTCCTTAACTAGTATTTAACCATTTAATTAACTAGTAAATAGTTTATCTTTATTTACACTATATGTCAAGATATTTTACATATTTTCATGAAAAAAATGAGAACTAGAACTTACATTCTGTTCTCATTTTCGATTTTAACTTTTCTAGTTCTCCTATCCTGTTTTTAGGAGTTAGAAAATGTTGTTACAACTACTTACTCTCCCTTAACAAAGCCAATAATTTTTCAGCTTCTGCCATAATAGTATTGTTGTCCTGGGAGCCAAATAGCAGGTTATTTTTTAAGCCAGTGAGAGTTTCTTTGGCATTGGACTTGATAATGGGGTCTTGGATCTTTGCAAGTAGCTCTTCAGCCTCTCTCAGTTTTTCTTCAACCTTTTCAGTTTCAACCTGAGGTTCTTCTGGTTCCTCTGGTGATTCTTCTTCTGGCTCCTCAGTTGGTTTTGGAGATTCTGGTTTCTCACTCTGAGGTTTCTCTTCGCGAGGTTTTTCTTCCTCAGGTTTTTCTGTACGAGGTTTCTCCTCTGATGGTTTTTCCGTTTGATTGGTATCAGCTTGACCATTTTGGTTTCTTTGAACATGGTCACTTGCATTCCCCCAACCACTATCTGAATGCGGACGTTCGTTTGGATGTTCGACATAGTACTTGACAGTCGCAAAGAGATCCTCAAGAGTATACCCCTTAGGTGCCTCATAAAGTCCTTCGTCAAACCACTCAAATTTTATGTTATGGTAATGATCATAATGAGGAATGATTAAACTACCGTTTTTAACTTCCACGGTATGTTGGAGATTGTAAGGCATACGATCAAGCGGCACCTTCTTAGCTGCTTTCACGCGGTTGTAGATAGCTTCTGCTCCTTTAGCCTCCGTATTTCCTGGATTCTGATGGTCTGTTGAAGGAGGAGTCAAACCTTTCTCTTTAGCATAAGCCTGGGCTGCCGCTCTTTCGGCTTCAGACAAACTATCTTTCTTAATCCAATGACTATGGGTCATATGTGGAGCTACATAGGCATCCCCCTCATCACTGGTGATATCACGAGGATCAAAGATATAGCCATCTTCTGTTGTATACTTGCCTGCCAACTTGGCTACCTGAATCTCATCATCAGTGTAGGCAATTTGCGCATTTGGTTTTCCTAAACGTTCTGGATGACGAATCGGTGCTAGAAAGGCCAAGATATCATCCACCAACTTGACTTTATCACTGCTTTCATCATTTAAACGTTCCAACAGTTTATCCAAAGCGTCAAAATCAGCTTGGCGCCCTTTATTATCAAGTAAGTCCTGATGAATTCTTGCTAGTAAATCATAAGCCTTATTGTAAAATCCTCGATCATCAGATGGGAGATTGGTTTTCTTAGCTCCGAGTTTATGAGACAAACTTTCTTGCTTGGCTAGTTTACTATCAATTGCTGCTGCTGTTTCTGCTGAAAGCTTCTTGGCAGGAATATAACGTGAGGTTCCATTCTCCTCAAAGACATAGCCGTCAGCTACTTTTCGAATAGCCTGTTTAACTAATTTTTCGTCAATTGGATTGCTTGGAGTTGGTTGAGGAGTTGGTGCAGGTTGCGGGCTTGGACTAGGTTCCGGAGTCGGTTGTGGACTTGGTTGTTCTGGTCTTGAATCCGGCACCCTATGGTTCGAACTGTACTGTAGAGGAATAATACGAGCGATTCGTTCTTCCAATTCAGACATCTGTGAATAAGGGATGAAATGGTAATGGTTCCCATGAGGCACAGCAACTCCTCTAGCTGTTCGACTTGTAATCTGTGCTGGGTCGAAGACAAGACCATCAGATTCTACGTGTCGTTGGCTGAGCGGCAAGGCGTAAAGTTGTTTCAGAAGGCTATCAATATCCTCATCACTCTGACTTGCTTGGTTATCGTCGCTACTGTTGTTAGCTGTGTTCGTGTTCGTATAGCTGTTGCCTTGATTATTATAGGATGGAGTCCATCTATCTACATCGCTGCTAGCACTGTTGTTATTGGTACGGCGATAAGTAGGCGTATTTGATTGGCCACTTCTACCAGATAGAAAGGCTTCTGCTGCAGCCAATTCGCTGGCTGATAACTCGCTCTTAGGAATGTAATGGTAATGGTCGCCATGAGGAACGATATAAGCATCACCAGTATCTTCAATGATATCGGATGCATTAAAGATGTAACCATCATCTGTGGTGTAGCGTCCCTGTGAACGTGCCAAGGCTACCGCACCATCGTTTGCTGAAGTCCCTCTTTCACGATGCTGACTATGTTCTTGTTTTTGCCGATTGATTTCTTCTTTCGTACGGACATTATCCGCATGTGCAGCATCCTTAAGGTAGACATAGTATTTTCCATCTACCTTGATGACATAACCACCCTTGATTTCACTGACAATATCCTCGTCCTTGAGCTGGTAGTTTGGATCATTCATCAGCAACTCTTCACTGATGATAGCGTCATAAGGGACCTTGCCATTATAGTAATGATAGTGGTCGCCGTGCGAAGTAACATATCCTTGGTCTGTTATCTTGATGACGATTTGCTCCGCATTGATGCCTTCTTTCTTGCTAACCTCATCAGGAGTCAGATTCTCCGTTTTTTGCGCCGCTTGTTTTCCATCTATATAGGAAACACGATTATTTTCTTTGACTGTTCTAGCTTGATACAGTCCCAACTCGTAAGAGCAAACACTTAAAATTAAAGCTGCCGCAGAACCAGCAAGGTATTTTTTATTAATTTTCATTGAAACTCACTTTCTTTTTGATATTTTTAGTTACAATTCATTTCTAAATTGCAGAAACTCCTCTCTATTACTTAACTGGTTAATAGTTTACTCCTAAATTTGCAACTTGTCAAGAATTTTATGAACCGGTTAAGTATTTTTTATTCTTCACCGCTACTTTCTCTAGAATGGACTTTATATAAGAAGAATTAGCTTGAACATTTTTTTAAAATATCAAAAAAATCCCTGCAACTGGGTTGCAAGGACTTTTCGATTAATCAAAATTAACGTATTCTTTTTGAAGTTCAAGAACTTCTTCCATTGTTGAGCATTCTGTAAGGGCACGGTTTGCGTACTCTTCCATCTTAGCTGTATCGAGTTTCTTCATCAAGCTACGTGTACGAAGTACTGATGTTGCTGACATAGAGAACTCATCCAAGCCCATTCCTACAAGAAGTGGAACAGCTTGTTGGTCACCAGCCATCTCACCACACATACCAGCCCATTTACCTTCAGCGTGAGCTGCTTTGATAACGTTGTTAATCAAACGAAGGATTGATGGGTTGTATGGTTGGTAAAGGTATGAAACTTGTTCGTTCATACGGTCTGCTGCCATTGTGTATTGGATCAAGTCGTTTGTACCAATTGAGAAGAAGTCAACTTCTTTAGCAAATTGGTCTGCAAGCATTGCTGCTGCTGGGATTTCGATCATGATACCAACTTGAATATTATCCGCAACTGCAACACCTTCAGCAAGAAGGTTTGCTTTTTCTTCGTCAAAGACTGCTTTCGCTGCACGGAATTCTTTCAAGAGCGCAACCATTGGGAACATGATACGCAATTGACCGTGAACAGACGCACGAAGAAGGGCACGGATTTGTGTGCGGAACATAGCATCTCCAGTCTCAGAGATAGAGATACGAAGGGCACGGAATCCAAGGAATGGGTTCATTTCGTGAGGCATATCGAAGTAAGGAAGTTCCTTATCTCCACCGATATCCATTGTACGAACAACAACAGGTTTACCGTTCATTCCTTCAAGTACAGCCTTGTAAGCTTCGTATTGCTCGTCTTCTGTTGGGAAGTCTTGAGAATCCATGTACAAGAACTCTGTACGGTAAAGACCAACAGCTTCAGCACCGTTGTCATTGACACCTTCAACGTCTTTTGGAGTACCAATGTTGGCAGCCAATTCAAAGTGTTTACCATCAGCTGTTACTGTTTTAGCATCTTTCAAGAGAGCCCATTCAGCTTTTTGCTTCGCATACGCTTCACCAGCAGCCTTGAATTCTGCTGCTTGCTCATCAGTTGGGTTGATAATAACCTCACCTGTGATACCGTTAACGGCAAGAATGTCACCGTCTTTAACGATTTCAGTGATGTTGTTTGTACCCAATACTGCTGCAATTTCAAGCGTACGCGCCATGATAGCTGAGTGGCTTGTACGTCCACCAATGTTTGTTACAAAAGCTTTTACAAAGTTTTTGTCCAACTGAGCTGTATCTGAAGGAGTCAAGTCATGCGCAATCACAATCACTTCTTCATTGATAGAAGCTGGGTTTGGCAATTTTTTACCAAGGAGGTTGGCCAATACACGTTTTGTCACGTCGCGGATATCCGCAGCGCGTTCTTGCATGTATGGGTTGTCTTCCATGCCTTCAAAGATAGTGATAAACATGTCTGTTACTTCTTTCAGACCTGCTTCTGCATTCACTTTCTTCGCACGGATTGTTTCCTTGATTTGGCTGATCATTTCTGGGTCAGCAAGAACCATTAAGTGAGCGTCAAAAACTTGAGCTGCTTCTTCACCGAGCGTACCTACTGCTTTCTCGCGAATAACAGAAAGCTCGTCTTGTGATGCCTGTAGAGCGGCATCAAGGCGAGCTTCTTCTGCGTTTGTATCTTCGACTGTAATAGTCTCAAATGACAAATCCGGTTGAACGAGTAGATATGCTTTTGCAACTGCAACACCGTCAGATGCTGCGATTCCTTTAAGCATTTCTGTCATTTTCCTTATGCCAATCCTTCTTTTTCCATAGTTTCAGTGATAGCAGCGATTGCGTCGTCAGCATCTGCACCTTCAGCTGAAATTGTAACGTCAGCACCTTGGCCAACACCAAGACTCATAACACCCATGATAGATTTAAGGTTTACTGATTTACCTTTGTATTCAAGAGTGATATCTGAAGCAAATTTGCTAGCTGTTTGAACCAACAATGTTGCTGGACGTGCGTGAATACCTGTTTCTGCCACTACGTGGAAATCTTTAGAAGCCATAGTTTGACTCTCCTTTAGTTATTTCTTTTTTGGATTATATGTGATAACCCTTACAAGACTGTATTATATCACCTTCTAGATAATTTTTCAAGTATTTTATGGACTTTCTTCTATTTCCTTTCTGATAACTTGCTGAAAATCTTCTATTTATCTTACCAATATACAGTATATAGTTTTTTTGTTTTGATAAACTTTGATAGTTCAATGAAAAACCAATTTTACACTCTGACAAAACACTATATCTTGTGCTTTGTTTTTGAAACTGTAACTTTTTAGCACAAGATTTAGTTTAAAAAGTTTGACAAAGTTTTTTTTTCTGATATACTAAGAAAGTAATCAATTTTGAAAGAGGAGTTACGAAAATGGTAACCGTTTATTCTAAAAACAACTGTGTCCAATGTAAGATGACCAAGCGTTTCTTGGACAGCAACAATGTCGCTTATCGTGAGATTAATCTTGACGAGCAACCTGAGTACATCGATCAAGTTAAAGAGCTCGGTTTCAGCGCAGCTCCTATTATCCAAACACCAACTGAAGTTTTTTCAGGTTTCCAACCAGGAAAACTAAAACAGTTAGCATAATCTTAGTACATCATCCAGAAGAAACTGCTTCTAGGGCTAACTTAGAAGCCTTTCTTTTGTAATTAGATAAGGGAAATTTTATGGGATTAAAACATCTTGAGGACGTGACCTACTTCCGTCTCAATAACGAAATCAACCGTCCTGTTAATGGACAAATCATGCTTCATAAAGATAAAGAAGCCTTGGATGCCTTCTTTAAAGAAAATGTAGTTCCAAACACTATGGTTTTTGATTCAATCACTGATAAAATCAACTACCTCATTGAACACAACTACATCGAAACTGCATTTCTCAAGAAATACCGTCCAGAGTTTTTGGAAGAATTGCATCAATTTATCAAAGACCAAAACTTCCAATTCAAATCATTCATGGCTGCCTATAAGTTTTACAACCAGTATGCCTTGAAGACTAATGACGGTGAATATTACCTTGAAAGCATGGAAGACCGTGTCTTCTTTAACGCACTTTATTTTGCTGATGGTGATGAAGCTGTTGCGATTGATATTGCCAATGAAATCATCCATCAACGCTACCAACCTGCTACTCCTTCCTTCTTGAACGCTGGTCGTGCTCGCCGTGGGGAGTTGGTATCTTGCTTCTTGATTCAAGTAACGGATGACATGAACTCTATCGGACGTTCCATCAACTCTGCCCTCCAGCTTTCTCGTATCGGTGGTGGTGTGGGAATTACCCTCAGCAACCTTCGCGAAGCGGGTGCACCTATCAAAGGTTATGAAGGAGCTGCTTCTGGTGTCGTTCCAGTTATGAAACTCTTCGAGGACAGTTTCTCTTACTCCAACCAATTGGGTCAACGTCAAGGGGCTGGTGTAGTCTACCTCAACGTCTTTCATCCAGATATCATCGCCTTCCTTTCAACCAAGAAAGAAAATGCCGATGAAAAAGTTCGTGTGAAGACCCTCTCACTTGGAGTTGTGGTACCAGATAAATTCTACGAATTGGCTCGTAAAAATGAAGAAATGTACCTCTTCAGCCCTTACTCTGTAGAGCTTGAGTATGGTGTGCCATTCAACTATATCGATATCACTGAAAAATATGATGAATTAGTAGCAAATCCAAATATCCGCAAGACAAAAATCAAGGCGCGTGATTTGGAAACGGAAATCTCTAAATTGCAACAAGAGTCTGGCTATCCATATGTAGTCAACATCGATACGGCTAACCGTGCGAATCCTGTTGATGGAAAGATTATCATGAGTAACTTGTGTTCTGAGATTCTTCAAGTTCAAGAGCCAAGTTTGATCAACGATGCTCAAGAATTCCTTCAAATGGGAACAGACGTCTCATGTAACCTTGGTTCAACCAACGTGGTCAACATGATGACCTCACCTGACTTTGGTCGTTCTATCCGTGCGATGGTTCGTGCTTTGACTTTCGTTACAGATAGTTCACACATCGTAGCTGTCCCTACTATCGACCACGGAAACAGTTTGGCTCACACCTTTGGTCTTGGTGCCATGGGGCTTCATAGCTACCTTGCCCAACAACTCATCGAATACGGATCTCCTGAGTCAGTTGAATTTACAAGCATCTACTTTATGCTTATGAACTACTGGACCTTGGTGGAATCAAATAATATCGCCCGCGAACGTGGTATCACCTTCCACAACTTTGAAAAATCAGATTATGCTAACGGAAGCTACTTCGACAAGTATGTAACTGGTGAATTTGTTCCAAAATCAGACCGTGTTAAAGAACTCTTCAAAGATATCTTTATTCCAAGTGCTGCTGATTGGGCTGAACTTCGCGAAAAGGTTCAAGCAGATGGTCTTTATCACCAAAACCGCCTTGCTGTAGCGCCAAATGGTTCTATCAGCTACATCAACGATGTTTCTGCTTCTATCCACCCGATTACGCAACGTATTGAAGAACGCCAAGAGAAGAAAATCGGTAAAATCTATTATCCTGCTGCAGGTTTGTCAACAGATACTATCCCTTACTACACTTCTGCTTACGATATGGATATGCGTAAGGTGATTGATGTTTACGCTGCTGCAACAGAGCACGTGGACCAAGGACTTTCACTCACCCTCTTCATGCGTAGTGATATTCCAAAAGGTCTTTACGAATGGAAGAAGGAAAACAAACAAACGACACGTGACCTATCTATCCTTCGTAACTATGCCTTTAACAAGGGTATCAAGTCTATCTACTACGTCCGTACCTTTACAGACGACGGTGGAGAAGTCGGTGCTAACCAATGTGAAAGCTGTGTGATTTAATTTTTATCTGGGGCAACCACATTTTCTCAGACTACTGATTAAGTTCCCCATCATACAAAACTTGATAAGTATCTTAAATACTATGAAAAACTAAAAAGTCGGTCTTCCGACTTTTTGTGCGATACTCTTCTCAGACTATGATAAAATAGAGAAGATTCCTTTATCGCATTATTACATACAGAAAGAGATTTCAAAATGGAAACTTACTACAAAGCCATTAACTGGAATGCCATCGAAGATGTCATCGACAAATCAACTTGGGAAAAGCTGACGGAGCAATTCTGGCTCGACACTCGTATCCCCTTATCAAATGACCTTGACGACTGGAGAAAACTATCAAACAAGGAAAAAGACTTGGTAGGAAAAGTCTTTGGTGGTTTGACCCTTCTTGATACCATGCAATCAGAAACAGGGGTTCAGGCTCTTCGTTCAGACATCCGTACACCGCATGAGGAAGCTGTTTTCAACAATATCCAATTTATGGAATCTGTCCACGCAAAATCTTACTCTTCTATCTTTTCAACCTTGAACACCAAGGCTGAAATTGAAGAAATCTTTGAATGGACCAACACCAACCCTTACCTACAAAGAAAAGCTGAAATTATCAACGAAATCTACCTCAATGGTACGCCTCTTGAAAAGAAGGTTGCCAGCGTCTTCCTTGAAACCTTCCTCTTCTACTCTGGTTTCTTCACACCGCTCTACTATCTCGGTAACAACAAACTGGCCAATGTTGCGGAAATCATCAAACTGATCATTCGTGATGAGTCTGTTCACGGAACTTACATCGGTTACAAATTCCAACTTGGTTTCAATGAATTACCTGAAGAAGAGCAAGAAAAACTCAAAGAATGGATGTACGACCTGCTCTATACCCTCTATGAGAACGAAGAGGGCTATACAGAAAGTCTCTATGACGGTGTTGGTTGGACTGAAGAAGTCAAAACCTTCCTTCGCTACAATGCCAATAAGGCCCTTATGAACCTAGGACAAGATCCACTCTTCCCAGACTCAGCTGATGATGTCAACCCAATCGTCATGAACGGTATTTCAACAGGAACTTCTAACCACGACTTCTTTTCTCAAGTCGGAAATGGTTATCTCCTTGGTGAAGTTGAAGCTATGCAAGATGAAGATTACAACTACGGTTTAGACTAATTTGGCCAATCATTCAAAATATCATGGTTTGTTTAAAACAACCATGATATTTTTGTTTTTTGTTTTTTGTTTTATTTTGTTTTTTTCTATTTGATATATTGAGCGTTTTATGGTAAGATAATGATAGTAGAAATCGAGGTGATAAGGATGCTAAAGCAAGAAAAACTAGATAATATTCTAGAAACAGTAAATACAAAGGGAACTATTACTGTAAAAGAAATCATGACGCGTCTGGATGTATCAGATATGACAGCTCGTCGCTACTTACAAGAATTGGCAGATAAGGATTTGCTGGTTCGTGTGCATGGTGGTGCTGAAAAACTTCGTACAGGTTCTCTCTTAAACAACGAACGGTCAAACGTTGAAAAACAAGGCTTACAGATTGCTGAAAAACAAGAAATTAGTCGTTTTGCAGGTCGTTTGATTGACGAAGGAGAAACCATTTTTATCGGGCCAGGAACAACCTTAGAATGTTTTGCTCGCGAGCTCCCTATCGATAACATTCGCGTTGTAACAAACAGTCTTCCAGTTTTTCTCATCCTAAACGAACGAAAACTAACAGATTTGATCTTGATTGGTGGAAATTATCGCGCTATCACTGGTGCTTTTGTAGGTACACTTACCTTACAGGATTTGACAAACCTTCAGTTTTCTAAGGCATTTGTTAGCTGTAATGGTATTAAGGATAAGGCAATTGCTACTTTCAGTGAAGAAGAGGGCGAGGTACAACGAATCGCCTTGAACAATGCCAATAAAAAATACTTACTGGCAGACCACAGCAAGTTTAATAAGTTTGATTTCTACACCTTCTACAATATCTCAGAGATTGATACGATCGTTTCAGATTCCAAACTGAGTCAGGAAACATTTGAAGATCTATCGAAACAAACAACCATTCTTTTATCAAAACCATAAAAATTCCCCTGCCTTTTGGCGGGGAATTTTTGTTGAATTTTAATCAATAAGTTGTGTCTCAGCTAGTTTCTTGTACCAGTGAGCCGATTTCTTTGGATAGCGCTCCTGAGTCTCAAAATCAACATAGAAGAGACCGTAACGCTTTTCATAGCCATTTGACCAAGAAAAGACATCCATTAGCGACCAGATAAAGTATCCTTTGACATTGGCTCCATCAGAGATTGCAGATGCAATCACTTCCATATGTTTCTTAACATAATCAATCCGCCCATCATCGTAGACTGTCCCATCCACAAACTCATCTTTGTATCCGAGACCATTCTCAGTGATGTAGATTTTTTTGTAATTAGGATAATCTTTCTTCACGCGCATGATTTGGTCATACAAACCTTGAGGGTAGATAATCCAATCCCAATCGGTACGTGGGACATAATCAGGAGCTACACGACGACCAACTCCCTTAATCTGATACTTAGAGCTTCCTTTTTCACCTTTTCCATTGTGGATGATTTCCGTCTCTCCATCAAAGGCTTGCATCCAATCACTCATATAGTAGTTAATTCCTAGGAAGTCGTTCAAGTCTTTTGCAGCTTCTAGGACTGCGAAGTCTTCTTCACGCAAATCTAAGCTTCCACCATTGACTGCTAAGATATGGTTGACACCTTCCATGGTTTCTTCGGAATATCGTCCTAGATAAGTTGCATCCAAAATAAATTTATTGTGAATGATATCTTCTAACTCAGCCGCTCGAACATCTGCTGGATTATCTGGATCCAGAGGATACTTAGTAGGCAGGGCATGAACCACACCAATTTCACCTTTATAACCTTTACCTTTATATAGCTTGACTGCACGCGCATGCGACACCATCATATTGTGATGAGATTGGAAGACTTTGGCAAGGTCGTACTGAATACCTGGAGGGAATTTCCCAACCAAGTATTGACCATCACCAATTGGCCCAATTTCATTAAAGGTTGTCCAATAGTTAACTTCAGGAAATTCTTCAAAACAGAAAGCCGCGTAGTCTACAAAGTGTTCAATGTTTTCACGGTTTAAGAAGTCTCCATTTGAATGTAGAGCTTCTGGCGTGTCAAAGTGATGAAGAGTTACAAAGGGCTCAACATGCCGTTTGTGACATTCTGCAAATAGATTATGATAGAACTCAACCCCCTTGTCATTAACCTTCCCATAACCAGTTGGAAAGATACGTGACCAAGCGATTGAAATACGGATACCATTGACACCATACTCTTCTGCAAGTTTGAGGTCAACTGGGTATTTGTGGTAGAAATCACTGGCTGGTTCAGCAGTGTACCAGTAGTTATCTTTGAGGTATTTGTCCCAGGCAACTGGTCCTTTACCATCGGTATTGGTCGCACCTTCTGCTTGATAGGCTGCTGTTGCCCCGCCAAAAATAAAGTCTTTTGGAAGTGTTTTTGTCATTTGATTCACCTTTCAAGAAATAGAAATGAGATGGAGATAGAGTTGGGAGGAGTTCCGCCATCTCACTTCTTTGCTATTTACATTTTACTCTTCGAACTGCGCTTGAACAAAGGCAAGAGCGCCTTTTCCATCACGAGTCAGTTTAATGTATTGGCCACCTTCTGTCTTGGCAAGTTTGATACCAAGTTTGTCGGTTTCGGCCTTCATGTCTTCAAAGTTTGAAGCAACTTGAGGAGCAAGGATAACCAGATCAAACTCAGGCAACATTTCACGGTGAGCACCATAGCCACCAGCTGCTGCTTTAACAGGAACTTTGTACTCTGCAGCTGCCTTGTTTAGAGCATTTGCAAGGAGACCACTTGTACCTCCTCCTGCACAGAGAACGAGAACATTTGTTTCTTCTGTGATTGTGTTTTGCGCTGCTTCTACACCAGCTTTTTCAAGAATAGCATCTGCTTTGGCAGTATTGAAGTTTGCAGCTACTTTTTCTTTCAATTCATCATTGGCTTTACCAGAACGTTCTTCTTCAAGGATTTGTTCATCATAAACCTTGAGGAATGGATAGTAGATGGCTACGTCAACAAGGATTAACAAAGCAGCAAGTACAAATGACAAGAATTGGAAGTTTGTACCGAGAACAATACCGAGCGGACCTGGTGTTGTCCAAGGAAGGTTGGCAGTAAATGAGTTCATGCCAAGCGTCTCAATGAAGAATTTAAAAATCCATACGTTGGCAATTGGCGCAAAGATGAATGGAATAAAGAAGATTGGGTTCAAGACAAGCGGTGCACCAAACAAGATTGGTTCATTTACACCAAAGAAAGTTGGAACTACTGAAGCACGTCCGATTGCACGGTTACGTTTCGATTTGGTTAACCACATGAACATGAATGGAACAACCAGTGTCGCACCAGTACCACCCATGGTAACGATAAACATTTGTGTACCAGAAGTAAGAATCTTGTCAGCGTGCATACCTTGTTGGAGAAGGTTCAAGTTGACTTCGGCATTTGCATAGGTAATCGCTGCGATAGCAGGTTCAACGATAGATGGACCATGGATACCAACAAACCAGAAGAAGGCAAAGGCACCAAAGATAATGGTAATACCTAGATAGCCATCAGCAGCTGAGAATAATGGTGCAAAGAATTTACCGATTGATTCAGCTACGCTTGCACCAACAAAATGACGAGCTAGTAAATCAAGAGCATAAAGAGAAACCACTGATAGAGTGAATGGAATCACATCTTTAAAGACTTGTGAGATATTTGGTGGAACTTCGTCAGGCATACGAATAGTGACGTTGTTCTTAACACAAACCTTATAGATGGCTACAGTAACAAAGGCAGCAAGGAAGGCCGAAAGCAAACCTTTTGTCCCCAAGAATCCAGTAGCTAGTCCATTTTCGATAGGATCAGCTGCTAACATTAACAAACCAACAATCGCAGCCAAAAGTGTCGACATATAGTTGATTTGGTTGGTTTTCTCCATGCTACGGTTTACTGAGTCGGTCAATGACTTAGCTGTTGTACCAGCTACCAAGAGAGCTAGAATCCCCATTGAATAGCTATAAGGTTTCATGAGGAGATTGACAACATCGTCAGACCATTTAAAGCCCCATGAGTTTGGTACAAAAGCAATCAAGATAAAGATACTTGAGAAGAGAATAACTGGCATTCCAGCAATGAAACCATCTCGAATGGCACGAAGGTAGATATTACGAGACAGTTTTTCAAAGAAAGGCTTTCCTTTCTCGATAAAAGCAATTAATTTATTCATTACTTAACTCCTCTCTTGTAGAGTTCGATTAAATGGTGCATCAAATCTTTTAACAAGATAGTTGTCATCAAGTGATCCTGACCGTGCATCATGGTTACACTATAGGCTAAGTCCTCACCTGAAGCTTCCTTAGTTAATAGACTTGTTTGCGCGTGATGAGCCTCAGCGATGCAACCACCAGCTTCCTCTACGAGAGTATCAGCTTTCGCAAAATCGCCAGCTTCAGCAGCCTTCAAGGCTTCCAATAGTTTTGAACGAGCATCGCCAGCATAGGCTACGATTTCAAAACCTAACAATGTTACTTCTTCTCTATTCATGATAGAATTCTCCTTATGTATTTTTAATTAAATTTTTATGACAATAAACGTTGGATATGTAGAACTAGATAAACTCGTTCACTTTTATACAAATCAAGACCCGTATGTTGCGTAATCACATCATAGATCTTGGAACCAATCTCGAACGCTTTTGGATAGGATTGTTTAATATGATCTTCCATATCCAGAAGTGATTGGTTATCATCTCTGGAACGGTCTAAATAATCCAAGAAATAATTCAAATGAATCATAAAACGATCATAGAAATGATTATTCTCTTTGGTTCGTTGAATTGCATAACCCTTTAGCACTTCTTCGACATTCCTGAGAATTTCTTTCCTCTTATCAATCGACTCAACCACTTGAACTTCATTCTCCCCTTCGGCATTGATGAAATGATAAGCGATCCGAATAATTTCATCCTCAGGGAAATGATCTGTCAACTTCTGACGATAGATTTCAAAGGCTTCCTTTGCGATTTGAAAAGCGAAAGGATACTTGGCAGAAATATCTGGCAGATTGCTATCCTTGTACCTTCCTTGTGCTAGAGCTTGGTAAGAGCAGTAAATATGATCTGTCAAGGTTACGTAGAGATACTCTTGAATCGGATAATGATATTTCTTTGATAGCTTATCAATGATTTCATAAGTCACTGTGATAAAATCAAGCGGAACATCTTTGAGGAGAGCCATAAAGTTTTCTCTTGACTCTTCGGTCTTCATCCGAAAGATTTTCTCAACCTGATTTTCAGCAATCAAATCCCCCTTCTTCTTTCCGAATGCAATCCCCTTACCAATTACAATCACCTCTTCTCCTTTGTCATTTCTGACAAGTGAAACATTGTGATTCATTGGATTTAGAATTCGATACATGGCAACCTCCTTTTATATCTTAAAGGTATATGAGTACAAAAAATGACCACAAATGAACTAGAAAATCCTTTGATTTCTAATTCACCTGTGATCATGCCTAATATTACTTAGTAACACTCACCTTGTATTAACTTGTGATTTAAGTATAGCACAAGTCAGTTTTTTTGTAAACCTTTACATTCAACTTTTTTTAAAATTTTTATTTAGATCAATGTTCCTAAGATTAGGGGGGAAACTTATACACGTTCTTTCCATGAAGTCGCTGTTGTTTGAAGAACCTTGTTGAGTTCGTCAATGTTCTCAAATCCAGTTGTACGCAACCACTCACGAGCTGCTGCTTCACCGTCTTTGATGTAGGCTTCAACTGATCCAGCCCAAGTTGCACGGCCACAAAGAACTCCGTTGAAGTTTGCACCTGATTCGTGGGCAAAGACAAGCGTTTCTTGGAAGAGTTTAGCTGATACACCCGCACTCAAGTAGATGTATGGAAGATTTGTTGCTTCGTCTTGCGCTTTGAAGAAAGCTGCCGCTTCTTCACGAGTATGCACGATTTCACCATCGCCAAAGCCTTCAACGTATTTGACGTTGACTGGAACTTCTACTTTCAAGACATCGATGTTAAAGCGTGGGTCTGAGAAGACTTTCATAGCACCAATAACCTTGTGTGGTTTCACTTTTGCGTATTCTGCAGAGCCAGCATCAGCAATTTTTTCATCGTAAGCCAAGATTTCAAGGAAGAATGGAATATCTTCTGCCACACACTCTGAACCGATGCGTTCAATGTAGGCTTGTTTTTCTTGGTTGAGTTCGTCAGCGCTGTCTACGTCATAGTAAAGCAAGAACTTAACAGCGTCTGCACCTTGTTCTTTGATGCGTTTTGCAGACCAAACATCCAAGCAGTCAGGCAAGCGTTTAGTGCTAGTTGTATCGTAGCCAGTTTTCTCATAAGCAAGGAGAAGACCAGCATTTGGATCAAGCGCTTTTGTAGCTGGAAGACCATACTCTGGGTCAAGAAGCATAGAGGATGCGTATTTTGTCAATTCATCTGCAACTAAGACTTTGAGTTCTTCCATTTGAGCCACTGTCGGCTCTTCTGTTTGGTATTGAGCCATAAGGCGTTTCAAAGCACCACGTTGGTCAAAGGCAAGAGCGGAGATAATGCCATTTTCATCTGAAAGTTTTTCTAAGCGTGCACGTTTTTGTTCTGTTAAAGCCATTTTATACCTCTTTTACTATTAATTGATCATATAAAGCTTGATAGTTGGCCATATTGACATGACCTGTCATCTTTTCTTGGGCATTGAGCATACCAAGGACATTGGCCTTGATGAGGAGTTCTTGATCAGATTCCTTATGAAGAAGACCTGAGGAAATCCCTGCCACAGTAGAATCTCCAGATCCAACAGGGTTCACTACCTGAATTCTTGGAATATCAACCTTGTAGAAAGTATCCCCATGCTTTGCAAAAGCACCATTTGCACCAAGTGAAACAATTATCCACTCAATCCCTGCAAATAAAGGCTCTTGAAGAACTTCTTTTAATTCATCCAAATCCTCAGAAACTTCTTTCCCAAGAAGCTGAGACAATTCTTCGTTATTTGGTTTAATAACTGTTGGTTTGTGTGGTGATTCAAGGACAGCCTGAAGAGCTGCACCTGAGCAGTCTAGAACAACTGGTTTGCCTGCTTGATTAGCAAGTTCTACTAAGCTTGCATAATAGTCAACTGGAAGCCCAGCTGGCAGACTACCTGAGATAGCGACTACTTCCACAGTGTCAAGGAGATTTTCGAAATGAGCCAAGAAATCTTGCCCTTCTTGTTCAAGAACTTCGGGACCTTTTTCAAGGATTTCTGTTTGGTTTTCACCGTGTAGAATAGCGATACAGTTACGAGTCTCTCCTTGAATCGAGAAGAAACGTTTCGTTACTTTATCATCGATATGCTCTACTAAAAACTCACCAAGTTTACCACCGACCAAACCAGTAGCAGCAACAGAATCACCAAATTCTGAAAGAACTCGTGTAACATTGAGACCTTTACCACCAGCTGTCTTGGTCACGTCCACCACACGGTTGACAGTGTCAATTTTTAATTCATCCAAAGGATAAGAAATATCAATGGACGGATTCATTGTGACTGTTAAAATCATGCGTCACCTCTTAGTCGTGGTATTCACCGCGATCCCATTTTTCAAGGAATTCTGTAAAGAAGTTTGCATCTGCTTGATGAGCATTGTGAGTTTCAACGTGCTCAATTTTCGCAATCAATTTTTTGTTTTCTTCTGATGGTTTGTATTCAGCATTGATGAAAGCTTCAATGATATCACACATAAGCAGTTCACCAGTGATTTTACCACCAAAACCAATAACATTGGCGTTCAATTGTTCTTTTGCATAAAGTGCTGTTGTCATATCACGAACCAAGGCAGAACGAACTCCTGGAACTTTATTTACAGCGTTGTTGATACCAACACCAGTACCACAGATACATACCCCAAGATCAGCTTGACCGCTTGTAACGGCTTCACCAACTTTTTTACCAAAGATTGGGTAGTGAGTACGTGTGTGGTCATAGGTACCAAAGTCGATGACTTCATATCCTTTTGATTTCAAAAATTCTGAAACCGCCATTTTTTCATCTGTTACGATGTGGTCACATCCAATTGCAATTCTCATTTTTAACTTACCTTTCTTACTGTAATCTAATTAGCACATTTTGTTCAACATATCCACACGAATTTGGTGACGACCACCGTCGTATTTACCGTTAACAAAACCTTTAGCAATATTTTTAGCCAATTCATCACCAACAAGTTGTGCACCCATAGTGATCATACGTGAGTTGTTGTGTCCACGAGTCATATAAGCTGAACGTTCGTCAGATACTTCTGCGGCAACCATTCCTTTGATCTTTGTTGCAACCATAAATGGACCAGCACCATAAGCATCAATCACGATACCAAGGTTTTGTTCTTCTTTGTTTACTTCTGCAGCAACAGCAAGAGTCACATCAACAAAATCTTGACCTTCAGCTGTAACATCCACAACGTGGAAGTTTTCTTTTTCCAAGAAGTCTTTCACAACTTCTTTCAATCTCAAACCTGCAGCATCTGCACCGATAACAATAGACATATTGTATACTCCTTTTTATTTTTCTAGGCTAGTAAAGACTTTTATAGTTAGCAGTTTACCTACAAAAGACTTTCTAGCAGTTTATTGACAAATTTGATTGAATGAGATGAATATCACCTTATCCAAGTCCAGGAAATCAAGTTCCTAGAAACAAACTTTCTCCTCTAAAGAGAATATAACAAGTGATTATTTGTTTGTTACAAACATCATTTGTTGCTTACAAACATAATATACTCCTATTTATAGAAAAAGTCAACAGTAAATGTTTGTTTTTGTAGTTTTTAATCTAAAATATTTCAATATCAAAGCCAATCTGATCTACTTGACCAGGTTCTAGGAGACGAACATTCTTCTTATCTTCTAAATGATCTCCTTCTTCAAGAGATGTTGACAAGCCAGACCAAGGTTCAAAGGCAATGAAAGGTCCCTTATTCAAAGTTGACCAAATGATGAGATTTGAAAACTCTTGAAAGTGTACTTTTAATCCCTTCTCATGCTTGCGAGAACGAAGGGCAATTGTTCTGGATTGCAACTCATCCAAAGTCACTGCATCAACACTAAACAGATTGTAACTGAGATCCACTTCCTTTTGCGAATCCAACCATGGACTTCTATCTTGGAAGTCTAACAAGCCAGTTTCTGGGAAAGGCCGGGGAACAGAGCAAGTCTCTTCTTTCTCAAACTCTAAATAGTAATCTTCATAAGTTTCGCCATCTAGCAGAGGACAATTAAATCCTGGATGTCCACCAATAAAGTATGGCATGACCTTGCTAGTTTCTTTATTGAAGACTTTGTATTGAGTACGAACAGTCTTGCCAGTCACTTCATAAGTGATTTCAAGGCGGAAGTGATAAGGATAGTTTTGATAAGTATTCTTATCGTCTTCGATAGCAAAAGTAACACTGTTTTCTGTCTGAGCAACTAAGTCAAATTTTTTTTTACGGACCAAACCATGGCGAGGAATGTTTCCTTTCGTCTCTGTTCCATCTGCATGACTGTAGAAGGCTGTATCTTCTCTTAAAGAGCCACAGATTGGAAAAAGTACTGGCGCTTGTCCACTCCAGTAAGTGGCATCTCCTTGCCACAAATACTCAATGCCTTCTCGGTCCTTGATTGACGACAAGGCGCCACCTAAGGTTTTAAACTGGACCGTTAACTGGTCTGATTTGATTTCAATTACCATAATATTCTCCAACTATTTTTTAGATTTTTATATAAAAAACTAGGTTGCCACTCCCAATGTAGGAAATTAACAACCTAGTTTTCACAATTTACATTTTATAGGAGCGAATTATTTAGCATTTGCTGCGTATTCTTCGTTACGTTTGATCATTTGTTTTCTATACCAAGCAAAGATACCTACATAGAATACAAGGAAGACTGCTGCACCAAGGATTGCTTTGATATCACCTGTTGTAGCATTACCGATTGCCCAACCAAATAGTTTTTCAATTGGTCCTTCAAGAGTTGAGTGAGTAATCAATTGAGATTGGTTCACACCTTCTGGGAAGGCACCTACACCTTTAGCAAGTTCTGTTGCGAATGGTGCGATAAGAGTACCTGAAAGAAGGAAGAGAGGCAACAAGAGTGTTCCGAAGATAATCATACGGAGCAATTTACCACGTGTAACAACCAAGAGAGCTGGAGTCACACCCATAGCGATGATACCTGCAAGTGGCAAGATACCATTTCCGACATTAGAAAGAAGTACAGCTTCAATCAACATGATTGGTGCAAGTACGTTGGCACAAGCCCAGATTTCAGCACGACCAGCGATGAAAGGCCAGTCAAGACCGATGTTGAATTTACGTCCTTGAAGACGTTTAGTAGCAACGTTTGTAATACCTTGTGAAAGTGGTTCTACGGCTGCGATGAACCAAGATCCGATAAGTGAGAAGAGCTCCAAGCAGACACCAGCTGTCAAACCAAGGCTCAACCAACCTTTAATAACAAGTTCCCATGAAGATGCATCTTCTACTCCAGCAACTGGATGTGGAGTTCCCATCAAACCAATAACGATACCAAGAATGAAACCGATGAAGAATTTAGATCCCCAGAAACCGATTTTCTTGTTCAATTTTGCAGCGTCAAAGTCATATTTATCAAGACCTGGCAAAACTTTATCAAAGATCTTATCCAAGACCATGATAACTGGGTTCATCATATAGTTCATGTGTGTTGAAGTCATTGGTGATGAACTTGGTGCGTTAAGAAGGTCGTCGAAAGTTGGTTTCATCAAGTCAGAGTTAATGATCTTCAAAATACCTACAAGTACTACTGCTGCTGTCGCGATGAAGAGTGAAACCCCTTGGCTTACACCGTTGTTGTCTGCATACCATTTGATCAAAAGACCAGTAATTGACAAGTGCCAGATATCGAAGATATCGACGTCAAGTGTATCTGTTTTCTTCATTGCAAGCATCACAACGTTGACAATCAACATTACAAGCAAGAAGTAAAGTGTCCATGCAGATCCCCAAGTGATCGTAGCAAGCGGTGCCCAACCAACGTCAGTGATGTTCAATTGGATACCAGTATTTTCAACAAACTTCGCAAGGGATGCTGAGAAAGCTCCGTTGAGCATACCGATGATAGCACCGATACCAGTAAGAGCAATGGCAAGCTTGATACCACCTTCAAGCGCTTTGGAGAATTTCACTCCAAAAAGTAGGGCCAATACTGTCAAAATGATCAGCATGATGATAGGACCACCCATAGCCAAGATAGGTTTGAAGATATCGTTGGCCAGATTGATAATGACATCCATAATGGTTCCTCCCGTTTTTTTTAGTTATATGAATGTTAACAAGATAAAGAATAAATTAGCTTAGTCCGTGTTCTTTGATAGCTGCTTCAATATTGTCAAATACTGGAGCGCTCATCGCTGGAATACGGAACAAGATTGGTCCAGCTTCAATTACTGGAATACCTGGTTCAAAACCAAGGTCAGTTGCAGCGATTGGTGTAAAGATATCGTAGCCCTTGATAAGGTCTTCGTTTACATCTTTCACCATGACTGCATCACAGTGAACATCATAACCACGGTTTGAAAGTTCTTCTTCTAGAGCACTTTTAATTTGGTGACTTGAGTTAACACCTGCACCGCAGGCAGCAAGAATTTTAATCATTTGGATTTCCTCCGATTTTATATTTTAATAGACAAGATTAAGCGGTTGCTTCAGCAATGTAAGCATAAAGTTTTTCTGGTTCGGAAATTTTTGATAGATCTTCCAGATGTCCATTTCCTGTGAAAAAGTCCATCAACTGAGCCAGAATATTTGTTTGACTTGAACTTGAGTTGTTAATGATAAAGAAGAGTAGGGATACTTCTACTTCCTTATCAGGAGCTATCATATTGTGAAAAGTTACTGGTTTTTCTAATCGAACAACCACTACTTTCTCAGCTAGATTATGAACAATATCTGTATGAGGAATCGCTACATTTGGCAAGTCCTTTCCTAGAAATTCCATATCTAAACCAGTTGGAAATGACTTTTCACGCGTGATCAAGGCTTCACGATAAGTTGGAGTGACAATTTCTCGTTCTTCCAACAAGCTTGCTACCTGATCAAAGAGTTGTTCTTGATTATTCGCTTCTAAGCAAAACACTAGGTTTTTGTCAAAGAAATGATCTAATCCCATAACATTTTCCCTTCTTTCAATTATCTTTTATGCTATAAGTATAACACTATATGAAATCGTTGTCAATAATTTTTGTTTTATTTTGTTCTTTTTTTTGTAATTTTTGTTTCATTTAAAGAATACAATCAATATCAAACATTCTTGTTGTAAAATCCACAAAAAAAGAAGGCCCAAGCCTTCTTCTCTTTCCTTACTCAATAGTAGATAAAATCTCTTCTAACTTATGGTAGTCCTTTACACTATCAATTTCATAGATGCTATTTCCTTCTAATTCTTCGACATAGACATCTAATTCTTTGATATTATCCTTAACCATGTTGTCCCAGTAGAGATCAACAAATTCACCACTTTCGTAAGCTTTGTCAATAAAGCCAACAATCTTCTCAGCAGTTGGTGCATCCCAGAATGAAACTCCGCTCAGAATGCGACCAGCCTTGCTGTCAACAATAATGTCTTGAACCTTGTAGTCATCACCGTAAACCAAGAACCACTCGTTCGTACAGTCTTCACGATAAACGCTAAAATAGGTAGAACGTTTAAGATCGTTTCGAAACATATTTTTGAAAAGATAGTTATCTGCATCGATGACGTAGCTGTTAGCCAAATCTTCTTTTACTAGATAAAGTGAGTAAAAGTTATTGTAATCAGCATACTTGTCGTTAAAGACTAAACGGACACCATATTTTTCTTTTAGGTAGTCAAATTGTTCTTTGAGGTAACCGACAACGATGATAATCTCATCAATTCCTCTCTCTTTCAAAAACTCAATTTGGTATTCTACCAAGGGTTTTTGATTAACCTTAACCAAAGCTTTTGGTGTATTTTCAGTCATAGGGCGTAGACGAGTTCCTAAGCCCGCTGCTAAAATAATCGCTTTCACACGAATCTCCTTTATTCTTTAATAATAATATAAACACCAGCCATAACAATAAGTGAAGTGATGATTGTCAGCATATCTAGCGGTGCACCCAAGAAAACAACTGCAAATAAGACAGTCCAAACTACATAGCTCACATTCAAACCTGTCGCTTTCGCAGGTTGCAAACGATTAATGGCGATATAATAAGCTAAGTAGGAAATCATGTTAAAGGCCGCAAAGACAAGCAAGAGGCCTAGTAACTGCCTATCTGCCACTTCTGCAAATGAATGGTGTGAAAAGAGCACAATCACAAGATAGGACAAGAATGAGGTTACTTGTCGGATTAACAAGGCTTCAATTTCACTTAAATCACTTTCCATAGCATAGGAGCTGAGAACACTTTCGCTCCCCCAGGCAATGGCACAGATAAGGGCACAAAGAATCCCAATGTAAAACGAGTTAACTTGTTCAACCTTATAGGTTTGAGCAATGATAGCTGCAATAATCAAGAAAACACCAAATACTGTATTCTTTGAAACCTTGTGTTTCAAAATGAAGAAGGCTAGAAAAACTGAAACTGCTGGATAGATAGCTGATACAGATGAAGCTAGTGAACTACCGATATATTTAACCGCATAAAGATTGGCCTGCATACCAATTGGTCCTGCTAGTAAAGCTCCGATTATAACACTCACATTTCGAATATTTAAGAAAATAGAGAGGCGAACTTTTCCTTCTTTTACCAAAAGAAAAGCTAACAAGATAAAGATACTCAAGAAATCATGAGCAGCAGCCACCACAAAAGGTGAGAGATTTGTAAAAATTGAAAAGATATAAGCACTAATCGTTAGACCTAATCCCCAGAAGATACCAGAGAGCAGACCAAAAGAAACACCATTTTTATTCTTCATCCTAACCTCCATAATAAGTCAAACCCTCGACAGCTCTTTGGTAACGGTTGATACCGTAATCTCCAAAATCAGCTCCTTGAGCTTCTTTGTACACTGTCCACAAACTCCAGATAGTATCTTGCAAGATTTTATAGATACGAATCTTCTCACGTGATACAGGCGTTTTGTCACTTTCATAGTAGGAAAGGAAAGCATCTTCCTCTTGCTTTGTAAATTCAGACTCTAAGAAAAGTGCTGCCAAATCCCACATTGGATCATTCATGGAAGAGTATTCCCAGTCAATCAAATACAAGCGACCTTGAGGTGACTCGATGAAGTTTTCTGGAACCAAATCGATGTGACAGGACTTTCTATCAACACCCAAATCAGCCAATCTCTTTTCTAGTGAAAATACATCTTTTCTTACAGCTTCATAGTTTTCATAAGGGATAGCTCCCTCAATCAAGGATTCATATTTGCTGATTTCCTCAAAAGGAGCAAACTCTCCTCTTAATTCTTTCCCTGAAGCATGGATGGTTTGTAAAATTGGTGCAATCTTTTCAAACTTGGACTTGATTGATGTTGAATCAAGAGTTACTGCTGATTCAATGTACTCATTTACTTTAATCCCTGACTCAATATCAAAGAGATAATTTTTGACATCTAAATCTAAATCCTCTAAAAGTTCAAGATTGTACTTTTCATTTTGACGATTGATGAGTTTTTCAGTCCCTTTACCAAAAAATTTCACAATATACTGTTTGTTGGTTGTTTTAACCAAATAGTTTTGGTTGGTCATGCCTCCCAACTGTTCAACACTGAGTACTTCCTCTTCATCAGATAGTAAAGAAGAAATTTTTTCTTTGATGAGTTTCTCCACAATTAACCTCCATCTTCTACACTTCCCACTTAAATACTGTTTTAAAAGCAGTATTCAGGTCTGTAGCAAAGACACGGTGAATGTCCTTGATTTCTCTCACAGGCTCTTCAACATAAAGGATATTCTTCAGACGATTTGCAAACTTTTTGACTTCCATCATTTGAATGGCCTTCTCAAAATCAACGCGTCCTGAACGAGATGATCCTACTAATAACAATCCTTTTTCCAAAGCATCTCGTGTATTGATATTAACCTTGTATTCACTCACTCCCATCATGAGAATCGTTCCCTGTGGACGAATATAGCGAATCAGGTCATTGATAGCTGGTCCTGTACCATCACCACCGCAACACTCAAATCCATGATCAAAGGTCAAATCCTCTGGGATATTATCAGTAATATAGCACTCTTTTGCAAAAGAGAAGAGTTCCAGTTTTTCCCAATGGCGTCCAATCACGATAATCTCTGCTTCTGGCAAGGTATAATTGATAATATTTGCAACCACAAAGGCCAAACTACCATCTCCGATAACAGCGATGCGCTCTCTCTTGCTATGAGCAAGATTTAAGAAACGATCCATGGCATGCATACCAACACTTACAAACTCGGTAATGGCAGCAACTGTATCTTCGATATCATTATAAGAAACGACTCGGTCTTTTGGAAGAGAGACAAATTCTCGCATAAAACCATCGTGACCACTAGATAGGAAGTAGGTTCCTGTCATGTAGTTCTCGTAGAATTCCTTGTCACTCTGCGTCGGCGGTTGATTGGGAATCATAACTACCTTTTGACCAACTTCATAAGTCCCAGTTGGATCTGAAATAACAGTCCCACAAGATTCGTGTATCATCGCCATAGGAAGCTTTTTAGCCAATATCTTTGGATCGCGTTTCCCTTGATAGTAACGTTGATCTGCATGACAAACCGCCATATAATTTGGACGAATAAGGATATGATTCTCCTGATCAATGTCTTCTTCTTGATATTTTACATTGATAAACTTTGGTTTGGTCAGTTGATAAATTTGATTAATCATAGCCTTAGTCTTTCTCAATCATGCTTTTCGCGATTTTCAAGTCTGTCACAGTTGTGATTTTAAGATTTGAATATTCCCCTTTAGCTAGGGCAACATCCTTCCCTTTGATAACAAAAATCTTACATGCATCCGTCAGGATTTCCTTTTCTTGGTCAGATAGGGAACCATACAAATCCATGAAATCCTTGCAGCGGAATGTCTGAGGTGTTTGACCTTGATAGAGGTGAGCACGATTTGGAATATCAGTGATAAACTGACCATTAGTACTTTCAACAATGGTATCAACTGCTTCTACTACTGTGTCAACCGCATCATGATTTTGGGCCAGTTTGATATTGTCCTGAATCATGCGAAGTGTAATAAAGGGACGAACAGAGTCGTGGGTAATCACGATATCTTCTGGAGTGATTGGACGATAGGCATTAATAGCTTCTATAATCTTCTCGATACTGGTATTGCGATCAGCACCACCCTTGGTAATGATGATGCGATCCTTGTGGAGAGAAAGATACTTATCAACTAGGTCCTCAGCGTGTGACACCCAATCTCCATGAACTCCAACTACAATTTTTTCAATACTTGGTTCCAAAACAAATTTTTCGATTGTGTGGATCAAAATAGGTCTATCACCTAACTCCAAGAATTGTTTTGGTAAATTACTGATTCCCATGCGTGTGCCAGTTCCTCCGGCTAGGATTCCTGCATAGATCATATATTTTCTCCTTTAGTTTATTCTAAAAAACTCATTACCATCTATTATATCACAATCTGTCTCCATCATGAAAAAAAGACAGAGCGTCATTTAGTCTAATCAACACACCATTAAAGGTAAAAAGTGAACAATGTGTTACTAAATCTGGAAAGACTATAACAAATTAAGAAATAAAATTAGGTTATCCTCTATATTTTCTGCTTAACGTTCGGTTAACATAGAGTTCTCTAGAATATAATAGAATCCTTAAAGAAAACTTAAATGAAATTTATTTGTTTCGCAAAGAATACCAGGTGTGCATAGTAAATTTCTTAAAAGTTGTTTAAGGGACTCATTATAAAAGTTCATATATCTAATGAATTAAACAAATAATAGACTTTTGCTCCTAAAATTGATAAAATAAAAAGAAAAATAATAGAAAAAAGGGAACTGTAAACCGCCATGATGAACATGCAAAACATGATGCGCCAAGCACAAAAACTTCAAAAACAAATGGAACAAAGCCAAGCAGAACTCGCTACCATGGAATTTGTTGGAAAATCTGCTCAAGAGCTTGTCCAAGCGACCTTAACTGGTGACAAAAAAGTTGTCAACATTGACTTCAACCCAGCAGTTGTAGATTCAGAAGATCTCGAAACACTTTCAGATATGACCGCGCAAGCAATTAACGCTGCTCTTGAGCAAATTGATGAAACGACTAAGAAGAAACTCGGTGCTTTCGCTGGAAAATTGCCTTTCTAATCCACAAAAAAAGAGAAACATCTGTTTCTCTTTTTTTTTTCTTAGAAATCAAAGAATTCCATTGCTTTCTTTAAGAGTAATTCCGTATATTCCGGATCGTCTTGAGCCATTGTGACTTGTGACTGGACCATTTCAAGATCATCAGTAATCATGCCATCTGCACCGAGACGAACTGCTTTATCAAATGCCTCCGAACCATTTACGGTCCAAACATAGAGTCTCTGATCAGTTGTCCAGAGTTTATTGACAAAGTATTCGTCCAAAGTTGAGTACTCCATAGTGTAACCAGTTGCCTTGGTTCTTGGGAAGATACTGTTATAGGGAAGAATAAAGTAAACTGGAATTTCAGAATCATAAGTCAACACTTTATCAATCACATGGTAGTCTAGCGATTGCATCTGGTGTCCATATTTCTTGATAGTCGCTCCGTACTTTTCGAGGAAATGGTCCATCATTTGCGGACTATCTTTTTTACTGGTCTTAATCTCAATCAGCAATTTTTGGTTTAAAGCATTTGCACGCTCTAAATAGGCATCAAAGCTTGAAATCTTTGTTTGATAACCATTCTCGTAAATATCTGTATTTGTTAATTCATCCAGAGTCAAATCTTGCGGTGTAGCATTAATACCTGTTAAATTTTTGAGGTTAGCATCGTGCATCATCACGAACTGACCGTCTTTCGTTTCCTGCACATCCATTTCGATGAGATCTGGTTTTAGTTGAGCTGTTTTTTCTAAAGACTGCACAGTATTTTGAACACCGTTTTTATTACTTACTCCTCTGTGCGAAATCACTAAAGGTGTATTGGTATCTGGAGTTTCCAGATAAACGTAGCCTTCTATGGCAAAGATGATGCTTGCACACCCCATGACACCCCATCTCATCAGATGATCTTTCTTTCGCCTTGGCATAATCTCTAGTTCTTCTCCTGTCAGGAAGGAAACAAACTTCACTAGGAAATAAGTAAGGGTCATATAATGGAAATTTTTAATCAAGACAAAATTAATTACACCGAGAATCAAGGATTCTTTTTGAGTTAGATTATCCATCACTGCTTGCGCAAAAAGCAAGGGAATTAACAAACCAAAGAAGAAAAGATACGTTTTAATGATAATGAGCAAGAGATGCCAAGAGAAGAAAAGGACATTTTTCTTTGTCTTTTGGAGACTATATTTCACACCTTCTCTTACGGTCTTTCTTTCAAAGAGAATCTTAGGAAGGGCAAACATAAATCGGACAGAGATGTAGAGAAAGATCCAAGCGGATGCTATGATCATCAGACCTACCAGCCAATGTTTACCTTCCCAATAATTCACAATAAAATCAGGGATAATAATCTTGTTGAGGTAGTAGATTTTTAAAATCTTACGGATGAACGGGAAAAGCAAAGCAATGTAAAAAAAGACAAAGGCCATCTTACAAAAGCTCAATCGCTTAACGAATAGAAAACTCTGGTGAAATACTTTTCTACTGTACTCAATTAAAGTTCTCTTTTCATGATAGAGAAGGTGACGAGCTCCTATAAACAAAAGACAAATCTGGAAATAGGCAACCAGGAGATTGATTGCAATTAAGATGAGAAAGGCTAAACTGATAAAAGGCGAGCCTTGTATAATCGCCCAAAAGTTATTGTAGGAGATAAACAAGTAACCTGTTTGTCTCAGAAGGATGCCAGCAATCCATGAATTTAATGGTAGCCAGACAAACTCAACCATCATAAATATCAAGAAAAATAGAAATAAAATCTTATCTAGGTTATAGTATATCTTCCTAAAACCTAGCTTCTTAGGTTTTTCAGGTTTCATAAGCACTCCTAGTCTAAAAATTGGGATAAATCTAAGCCACCGAAAGGATTCATCGAAAAACTACTCTGGTCTTCTATTAATAGCTTTCCTTCATCTGATTCCAAAAAAGCTTCGTAAACACGCGCCGTCATGCGGGCATCCTCTAAACTGTTATGAGACTTCCTGTGAAAGCCTAAAAAATTTGCAACAGTTTGCAATTTAAGATTGGCTATGCCGTGTAGATCAGAACTACGGCGTTCAAAAGCCTCCTCATATAGATCAACCTTATACTGGTCACGATAATCAATGCCATGCTCCAAGAGAATAGGCAAATCACTCTTAGCTGCATTGTAACCAACGATAGGTAAGTTACCGACAAATGCTTGAAAGTCCTTTAAAACTTGTTCTACCTTTGGCGCATCTTTCAAGGTTTCAGCTGTGATTCCAGTCAAACCATTGATAAAACTCTTCAATGGGGCTGTAGTATAAACATAAGAGTCAAAAGCAGCACATTCTTGCCCATCTTGAAAATGGACTGCTGATACTTGAATTAAATGGGTAACCCCCTCGTGTTGATTGAATTCCAAATCAAAGGCGATATAATCTCTTAATTTTTCCATTATTTACCTCAATTACTACCCAAAATAAACTATAAATAATAAAAGAAGCCATTAGGTTAGTGAGTAACCCAAACAGCTTCTTTATTTTCCTCCAAAAAGGCGAGCAAAAAAGCCTTTTTTGGTTGCTTGGACTTCTTCTTTTGCTTGGTCCAACTCGAGTTTCAAGGTTTCTTGATCCTTCATGGCTTGAAGAGTTAACTGTTGCTGTTGGTCCAACTGTTTGTCCTTTTCAGCAATCTGGCGGTCTTTGATACGCATCTGTTCGTCTTTTTCTGATAACTGGCGGTCTTTTGCTTTGAGCTGCTCGTACAAGCGAAGAATTTCAGCGTTTTTCTCATCGACCAAGATTTCCATCAGTTCACGTTGTTTGACATCATCACTGACTGGTTCATCTTCAAAAATCGTTTTTTTGTAGATTTCTTCTAGCTTGATCAAGCCACTTCGAGTAACTACAGTTACACCTTTGTCATTTTTTTTCGTGTCCTCTTCTGGAAGTTCTTTGACACGATTGTTGATTGCTTGACGAGATAGTCCTAAAACCTCTGCAATCTCACTGACGGTCATTTCAATACTCATAATATCCTCTGAAACGTTTTCTAGCTTTTCTTTATTTAAATCTTATCATAAGCTAGATAAACTGTCAAATTTCCGCTTAATCCAAGGCCTTTAAAAAGGCTAGTAAGACTTGGGCAGAACGATGTCCAGCTTCGATAATAAACTCATCAAAAGAGATAGAGGCTTCGTGATTGGCATTGTCACTCATAGCACGAATGACTAGGAACGGTAAATTAAGAGACTGAGCCGCTTGTGCAATAGCAGCCCCTTCCATTTCAACTGCTAAAACATCAGGGAAGTGGGATTTGATACTAGCAATCTTATCATCTCCAGCTATAAAACTGTCTCCTGTAGCAATCAAGCCTAGGTGCCATGTCTGCACTAACTGAAATAAGTTTTCTTTAATCCTAGCGATAAATTTCTTATCTGATTCAAAGTACAGAGGTTGACCAGCCATTTGGCCATAAGCATAACCAAAAGCAGTCACATCCACATCATGGTATGCTAGTCTATCTGCAATCACGACATCACCAACAGCAATCCCTTCTGCTAGAGCACCTGCTGATCCTGTGTTGATGATAGCTTCTACCTGAAAATGGTCAGCTAGAACAGCTACACTCATAGCTGACATAACTTTCCCAATTCCACTCTGAACTAGGACAACTTCTGTCTTACCAATAAGACCTGTGTAGTAAGTATTTCCGAGGACTTGGACTTCTTGAGGTTTGTCCAAATTCTGAGTCAAATATAGGAGCTCTTCCGGCATGGCAGCAATGATTCCAATTTTCATTTCATGTCCTTTCAATTACAAGAGTTTCATCGCTAAAATTAACAAAATCAAGAGTATAATGACTGCAAACAAGATGCGATTGAGTTTCGAATTAAAAACATTTCTCTTGGTGTTCTCAATGCGGCGGCTCTTATGAATCGTTGGCTCTACTTCGATTGTAAGTGTATCTTGACTAAAACCGTGGTCTCTAGAACGTGAATAACCAAAATATTGTGAAGACGTTGGTAGGATCTTTGTTTCCTCATCATCTTGAAGAGGTGGTCCTGAGATTTTCTCACCACGATTGGCACGTTCAATCATTTCGTCTGTTAATAAAGGTTTTCCCATGGGTTGCTCCTCTATTTCTTTTGTAGTTCCCAGTACTGGATCGCCATAATAGTTTTGGCATCACAGATATGACCTGACTGGATCAGGTTTTTGGCTTCCTCTAGGCTTACTTCTAGGACTTCCAAAGTTTCATCATCATCTTGTGGGCGAGGATTTTCCACCTTGACCAAATCACTAGCGA
Source organism: Streptococcus sp. D7B5 (assembly GCF_029691405.1). Taxonomy (NCBI): domain Bacteria; kingdom Bacillati; phylum Bacillota; class Bacilli; order Lactobacillales; family Streptococcaceae; genus Streptococcus; species Streptococcus sp. D7B5. Next base: position 397,166 of record NZ_CP121467.1, on the reverse strand, counting down.
GGTAGAGTTTTAGTTTTTCATTACAAAATCCAATCGCAGAATAGAAATCGTACAACAGTTCTAACTTACCAGTGTAGGCAACTTCTTCTTCCAATTCACGAAGCGCCGCTGCCATTGGATCAGCATTTTCACCAAGTTCTAGTTTACCAGCAGGAATCTCATAAGAAACCGCCTCGATAGCCTTTCGGTATTGCTTAACGAGAACGATTTTGTCCTCAGCTGTCACGGCTAGTACACAAACAGCTCCATTGTGAAAAATCAAGTCACGTTGGGCAGTGCCCTTTCCTTCTGGTAGTTCCACCTGGTCTTGTACTAGTTTGAAAATAGGACCTTGATAGATTTCCTTCCGACTAATCGTTTTTTCTTCAAATTCCATGACAAACTCCTACTGGTTCTTTGGATGATGAGGGAGGCGAGTCGCATATTCATCTTTGTTGACCTGACGTCCACGGCCGATAGCAATGGCATCAGCAGGAACATTCTTGGTAATGGTTGAACCCGCTCCAACCAGAGAATTATCCCCAAGTTCTACAGGAGCAATAATAGTTGAGTTTGAGCCAACAAAGACATTATTGCCAATGACAGTTTTATATTTATTTTTGCCATCGTAGTTGACTGTAATAGTTCCTGCACCAAAATTAACGTTGCTACCCACTTCACAGTTTCCAATATAAGTCAAATGACCCGCCTTGGTATTTTCACCAATTGAAGATCCTTTTACTTCAACAAAATTTCCAATGTGAACTTGAGCAGCCAGGCTTGAACCTGGACGAATATGGGCATAAGGGCCAACAGTCACGCCGTCTGCAACTGTACTTTCCTCAATCATAGAGTTGGTAATCACAGCTCCAGCTCCGATAGTGCTATCCACTACATAAGTACCGTTTGTCAAAACAGTCTCAGCACCAATCTTCGTTTGACCTTTCAAGGTAACATTAGCTTCGATTTGGACTTCGGGAGCAATCTCAACATCAATGTCGATGTAAGTTGCTTCAGGATTGACAAAGCTAACACCATTAACCATATGCTTTTGGTTGATACGGCGACGCATCACTGCTTCTGCAGTCGCAAGAGCTACACGGTCATTTACCCCGAGGCTTTCATCAAAATCCTTGAGAGTATAGGCCCCAACCTTCTCACCCGCATTACGGAAAATACCAATCACGTCAGTAATATAGTACTCACCTTGGGCATTGTTGGTGTTGATGTTTTTAAGGGCTTCAAAAAGACGTTCATTGTCAAATACATAAGTTCCTGTATTGATTTCCTTGATTTGTTTTTCAAAGTCTGTGGCATCTTTCTGCTCCACAATGCGAAGAACTTCAGCATTATCATTGCGGACGATACGACCATATCCAAAAGGATCAGCTGCTTCAGCTGTCAAGATCGTCGCCACATTTTTGTGATTGATATGGAAATCCAAAAGGTTTTTCAAGCTTTCACCTGTAATCAGAGGAGTATCTCCAGCGATAACCAATGTGTGGCCTGTACGATTTTGGAGAATAGGCTCTGCCATCATGACAGCATGCCCAGTTCCTAGTTGTTCTGATTGGGTAACAAAGTCTGTCTGACCGGCTAATACTTGCTCAACTAGCTCTGCCTTGTGACCAACTACAGTAACTGTTTTTTCAGGTTGAATAGCACCAACACTACGAAAAACATGTTCCAACATCGAAATTCCAGCTACTTTATGAAGTACCTTTGGAAGATCTGATTTCATGCGAGTACCTTTACCCGCTGCTAAAATAATGGCATAATTTGACATAATCTTCTCTTTTCTCTAGAAATTCCCTTATATTATACCATAATTTAGTTTCTTAGGAGTAAACAAACAGAAAAATAGGGAGAAGACGCCCATATATTCACTTTTTCCGATGTTTTCTTTGATTTTTTTGTCTATTTACGTTAAACTATTTAAATATGAGAAAAAAGATTCATCCAGCTATTATTTTTACTTTATTTACTATATTTATAGCTATTTTGATCCTCAATAGACCAACTTATGAAGACCATCCTATCAAGTCAAAACCCAATGCAGTCCAGGTTGAAAATCAGGCCTTGCATAATCTTGACAAACCTATTATTGACGTCTCTGGCTGGCAAATACCTGAGGAAATCAACTACGATACCTTATCTCAAAATATTTCTGGTGTTATTGTTCGTGTCCACAATGGGGGTCAGCATACTGAAACAAATAATGCCGCCTATGCCAATGGTGTCGATAAAGCCTATATAAATCATATTTCAGAATTTCAAAAACGGAATGTTCCAGTTGCTGTTTATGCCTATCTAGCAGGTACTAGTAAGAAAGAAATGGAAAAAGCTGCTGAGGTTTTCTACAATGCTGCTTCTCCATACAACCCTAGTTACTATTGGCTCGATGTTGAAGAAAAAACAATGTCCGATATGAATGAAGGTGTTGAAGCTTTTAGGGCTAAACTAGAAGCCCTTGGCGCCAAAAATATCGGAATTTACATCGGTGTTTATTTTATGCAAGAGCATAGTATCAATACAGATAAGTTCTCTGCTGTCTGGATTCCATCTTATGGAACGAATTCAGGCTACTTTGAAACCACGCCTAATACAGATTTAGACTATGACCTCCATCAGTATACTTCAAAAGGAAGAATTGCTGGATTTGAACATCATTTAGATATTAACCTGATTTCTACCTTGAAGGAAAAAGAAGAAACCTTCAGAAAACTATTTTTAAGACCATAAAACAAGTGAAAATCGTAACTTTTTCACTTGTTTTTTCATTTTTTTGCCGTCTGTGTTATAATTGATAGAATAGAGAAGAATTTTATGAAATTGAGGATTTTATGATGTTTTCATGGATTGCAAGAGTTATTAAGGGAATCATCATCGCCTTAGGATTTATCCTACCTGGAATTTCTGGTGGTGTTCTGGCAGCTATTTTGGGAATTTACGAGCGAATGATTTCTTTTCTGGCTCATCCCTTTAAAGATTTTAAAGCGAATGTCCTATACTTTATTCCAGTAGCAATTGGGATGTTGCTAGGCATTGGTTTGTTTTCTTATCCAATCGAGTATCTGCTAGCAAATTACCAAGTCTATGTTTTATGGAGTTTTGCTGGAGCTATCATCGGTACAGTGCCTAGCCTCCTTAAAGAATCTACTCGAGAATCTGATCGGGATAAGATTGACCTAGTCTGGTTCTGGACCACCTTTATCCTTTCAGGTGTCGGGCTCTACGCGCTAAATTTTGTTGTTGGTTCTCTCAGTGCTGGTTTCGCTAGTTTCATCTTAGCGGGTGCTCTTTTAGCTCTAGGTGTCTTGGTGCCTGGTTTAAGTCCGTCAAACCTACTCTTGATTTTAGGGCTGTACGCTCCAATGCTAACTGGCTTTAAGACCTTTGATTTATTCGGAACCTTCCTTCCTATTGGGATTGGTGCAGGAGCAACACTCATCATTTTTTCAAAATTAATGGACCACGCCTTGAACAACTACCACTCCCGTGTTTATCACTTTATTATTGGGATTGTGCTGTCAAGCACCCTCTTGATTTTGATTCCAAATGCTGGAAGTGCTGAAAGTATCCAATACACTGGACTTTCTATTGTGAGCTATGTTCTCGTCGCCTTCTTCTTTGCGCTTGGCATTTGGCTTGGTATCTGGATGAGTCAATTGGAGGATAAATATAAATAATGGCAAAGAAAGTTAAGATTAAAAAAACCTTGGTCGAACAAATCTTGACCAAGGCGGGTATTGACCATACTGGTATACAAATCAACGCGCTTGAGGGAGAACTTCCTTCAGAATATGATCGAACTCATATCTTTAAAACCTTGGCTCTATTAGGGGACAAAACGGGGCCAATCATCGGAATCGTTCCCATAACAGAACACCTCGCTGAGAAAAAACTAGCAAAGGTTTCTGGTAATAAAAAAGTCAGCATGATTCCTCAAAAAGACCTAGAAAAAACGACAGGCTATATTCATGGGGCTAATAACCCCGTCGGCATTCGCCAAAAACACAATTATCCTATTTTTATTGATCAGACTGCTTTGGATTTGGACCAAATGATTGTCTCTGCTGGAGAAGTTGGGCATAGTATTATCATCCGACCTCAAGACTTAGCCAGTTTTGTAAAAGCGGACTTTGCTGATATCTTGGAGGAAAGTAAGTAATGAAACTCTATTTTGTCCGTCATGGTCGCACCCTCTGGAATCTTGAAGGACGTTTTCAAGGTGCTAGTGGTGACTCTCCCCTTCTTCCAGAGTCCATTGACACACTAAAACAACTGGGGCAGTATCTTAAGGAAATTCCTTTTGATACGATTTATTCTAGTGATTTACCCAGAGCCGTTAAATCTGCTGAAATTATCCAAAGTCAACTCCTAGCCCCTTGTCCTTTAAAGAGCATTCCTAACCTACGTGAATGGCAACTTGGCAAACTAGAGGGATTAAAAATTGCTACGCTCAATGCCATCTACCCACAACAAATCAAGGCCTTTCGCTCTAATCTGGCTCAGTTTGATACGAGGATGTTTGAAGCCGAATCTCTCTACTCTACGACTCAGCGAACCATTCAGTTTATCAAATCTCTGAAAGAAAGTCCGGCTGAAAGAATTCTGATTGTCGGGCATGGGGCCAATCTCACTGCTAGCCTTCGTACACTTTTAGGCTATAAAGAGGCTCACCTTCGCAAAGATGGAGGCTTGGCAAATGCTAGTCTGACAGTTTTAGAGACCGATGATTTTGAAATCTTCACTCTGGAAAGATGGAATGACACTTCCTATCAAAGAAAATAATGGAACTTGATCTTAATAGTCAAGTTCTTTTTAGTTTTCAAAGAATATCCGTGAATTTCTCTGCTATTTATGATAAAATGGGAGTATCGCAAAAAATGACTCATCGTATCAAATTTTGAGTAAAATTAGGAGGAACCCATGTCTACAGAACATATGGAAGAACTAAATGACCAGCAGATCGTTCGCCGTGAAAAAATGGCTGCGCTCCGTGAACAAGGAATCGATCCCTTCGGAAAACGTTTTGAACGTACTGCTAACTCACAAGAGCTTAAAGACAAATTTGCAGAACTTGATAAAGAACAATTACATGAATTAAATGAAACTGCTACTATCGCTGGACGCTTAGTAACCAAACGTGGAAAAGGGAAAGTCGGCTTTGCCCATCTTCAAGACCGAGAAGGTCAAATCCAAATCTACGTTCGTAAAGATGCTGTTGGTGAAGAAAACTACGAAATCTTCAAAAAAGCAGACCTCGGTGACTTCCTTGGTGTCGAAGGTGAAGTCATGCGTACAGATATGGGAGAACTTTCTATCAAGGCAACTCACATCACACACTTGTCTAAAGCACTTCGCCCACTTCCAGAGAAATTCCACGGTTTGACAGACGTTGAAACCATCTATCGTAAACGTTACCTTGACTTGATTTCTAACCGCGAAAGCTTCGAACGTTTTGTTACTCGTTCAAAAATCATCTCTGAAATCCGTCGTTATCTAGATCAAAAAGGCTTCCTTGAAGTGGAAACACCTGTCCTTCATAATGAAGCCGGTGGTGCTGCTGCTCGTCCATTTATCACTCACCACAATGCCCAAAACATTGACATGGTGCTTCGTATCGCGACTGAGCTTCACTTGAAACGCCTTATCGTTGGTGGTATGGAACGTGTCTATGAAATTGGCCGTATCTTCCGTAACGAAGGAATGGACGCTACTCACAACCCTGAATTCACTTCTATCGAAGTTTACCAAGCTTATGCAGACTTCCAAGATATCATGGATTTGACGGAAGGTATTATCCAACACGCTGCTAAGGTAGTTAAGGGTGATGGTCCAGTTAACTACCAGGGCACTGAAATTAAGATCAACGAACCATTTAAACGTGTTCACATGGTGGATGCTATCAAAGAAATTACTGGTGTTGATTTCTGGCAAGATATGACTTTCGAAGAAGCTAAAGCTATCGCTGCTGAGAAGAAAGTTCCAGTTGAGAAACACTACACTGAAGTTGGTCACATCATCAATGCCTTCTTTGAAGAGTTCGTCGAAGAAACCTTGATCCAACCAACCTTTGTCTATGGACATCCAGTAGCAGTATCTCCACTCGCGAAGAAGAATCCTGAAGACGAACGCTTTACTGACCGTTTCGAGCTCTTCATCATGACTAAGGAGTACGGTAATGCCTTTACTGAGTTGAACGACCCAATCGACCAGCTCAGCCGTTTTGAAGCTCAAGCTAAAGCTAAAGAGCTTGGTGATGATGAAGCAACTGGTATTGACTACGACTACATTGAAGCCCTTGAATACGGTATGCCACCAACAGGTGGTTTGGGTATCGGTATCGACCGTCTCTGCATGCTCCTCACTGATACAACTACTATCCGTGATGTATTGCTCTTCCCAACAATGAAATAATACTCTTCGAAAATCTCTTCAAACCGCGTCAGCATTTCCTTGCCGTATGTATGGTTACTGACTTCGTCAGTTATATCCACAACCTCAAAACAGTGTTTTGAGAAGCCTGCAGCTAGCTTCCTAGTTTGCTCTTTGATTTTCATTGAGTATAAGCTCTTATCCTCTGGTACTTTCCAGAGGATTTTTCAATGCAAAAAGAGACTGAGGAAAAACTCAATCTCTTTTCTTATTCTTGATTTTTAACTTGACTGGTGGCTACATCTTCCCCAAACCATTTCTGGCTGATTTCCTGAAATTTTCCTTCTTGGTATAGTGAGATAAAGGCTTGATTCAGAGCAGCTAGCAAGGTTTTATCAGCAGGTCTAACACCCACTGCAAAAGCTTCACTTTCAAATCCAGCTGAAAAGACATTGTAGTCATTTAATATTCCTTCAGACTGGAGATAATAATTAGCATATACCCGGTCAATCACAAGGGCATCAATCCGATCATTTTTCAAATCAATCAAGGCTTCATTGAAACTTTGGTATTGATTGGCCTTCTGATCTTTCACTTGATTCTTGAGTAGTTCGGGTTGTCCTTCAAAATTCAAATAGCCAGAAGATCCTGCCTGGGCCCCTAAAACTTTGTCAGTCATATCCTGAATTGAGTGGATATTTTGAGACTTTTTAGAGACCAAAACTTGTTGATTTTCCATGTAAGGAATGGTAAAAGCAACCTTCTCTTTCCGTTCATCTGTAGCTGTATAGCCATTCCAGATGGCATCAATGGTACCATTTTGTAGCTCGGTTTCTTTCATATCCCAGTCGATGGGTTGAAATTTAATCTGAATTCCTAGCTTTTCAGAAACAGCTTGGGCCAGGTCAATATCAAAGCCTGCATACTGGCCATTCTTTTCCTCAAATCCCATGGGAACAAAGGTATTGTCAAAGCCAATGGTAATGCTTCCCTGTTTTTGATATTTGGCCCAATTATCCTGATTTGGATCACTTGCCTTCTGAGTACAAGCCGTCAGGAAGAAGCTAAAGAACAGAGCAAGTACAAGGGCAATTTTCTTTCTCTTCATAGGCACCTCCTAGTCCTACTTTGGATCAACCTTAAGGATCTGATCAGCAATGTTTTCCGCAAACTGAAGATCGTGGGTCACAACAATCTGGGTCATCCCACGCTCTTTATTTTGAAGGATAAGTTTTTCTACTTCTAATCGCAATTCTGGGTCTAAGGCTGATGTAGGCTCATCATATCCAATAATTTCTGGGTTTATCATCATGGCGCGTGCTAAGGCCACCCGTTGTTTTTGCCCACCTGAAAGTGAGAATGGAAAGGCATCTGCATGTCCAGCTAACCCAAGCTGTTCTAACAAACCACGCGCCCTCTTCTCAGCAACTTCCTTCTCCATGCTCATCGTTTTTATGGGCGACAGAGTTAAGTTATCTAGAACTGACAAATGCGGAAAGAGTTGAAAATCTTGGAAAACAAATCCCAGAAGATTGCGCTTTTCTAGTTCGTCTATAGCTAGCGATTCGCCGTTATAGTAGATTTCTCCAGAATCAATGGTTTCCAGTCCAGCTAGCATACGTAATAGGGTTGTCTTTCCGCCTCCTGATGGACCTACGATTGCGAGGATTTGCTTTTCAGGAATTGATAGGCTGAAATTGGTTAAGATTTGTTTGCCACTAAAGGCTTTGTTGATGTTTCGTAATTCTAACATAGCAATCCTCCTATCTGTAATAACTGTACTTCTTCTCAAGTTTTTTCGCTACAATGGTTACAAGACCAATCATAATCAAATAAATCGCTCCAGCTAAAAACATAGGAACAAGACTGGCATCTCGATTAGCTGCAGTCCGACTAGCCAAAATCAAATCTGAAATCCCCAAAGCATAGACCAAAGAAGTATCCTTGACCAAACTCATAATTTCATTAAAGACACTCGGTAAGACAATCTTTGTAACCTGAGGAAGGATGATATAGCGAACTGTATCAAAGGAGCCAAATTTTAACACTTTTGCGGCTTCATACTGCCCTTTGGGAATGGTTTCAATCCCACCACGAAAGATTTCTGCAAAGTAGGCTGCATAGTTCAATACAAAAGCGATCACAGCAGCAGGAAAACGATCTAAACGTATCCCAATGCTAGGAAGAACATAGTAAATAAAGATTAATTGCAAGAGCAAAGGAGTCCCTCGCATTACCCAAATATAAAGGTCAATGAGATAATGGAGGGGTTTCCAACGGACTTGCAAAGCAAAGGCAACGACAATACCTAAGGGAATTGAAAAGATCAAGACCAGAGCAAAGACTTGAAGAGTCATACTTGCACCATTCAATAAACTTGGTAATATCTCAAACATATAAGACATACTGCACCTCCTAAAAATTATTGTTCCTATTATAGCATAAATAAACAATTTAGCAAGGGTTTTTGTAAAAAAATTCTATAATTCTTGAACTATACACCTTTATCTAAGAAATAAGAGCGAAATATCATCTTACAGAATTCGAAGAATTATAAGGATTCTAGACTCGAATATAAGTTTAACTTCTAAATCTGAGAGAACAATGATCCAATTTTTTTATCAAATATCTATAAAAATTTCATTGATACAGAACGCTGTTTTCTCTCATTCACTTCATACCTCTAGAGATATAAAAAAAGAACCACTTTATAAGAATAGTATCATTTCTACTATCCATACAAGTGGCTCTTTGATGATGCCATAGCAAAGGCATTAAGATTTTTCAACTAGATTATTTAACTTTTTTGAAACGGAATAAGAGAATGGAACCGAATGCAAGTACTACTCCTACAACAGTAAACAAGATAGTCATTTCAGATGTACCAGTATTTGGTAGCTCTTTATTTTCTTCTGGTTGTTTAGGTTTGTTATCTGAAGAACCCGGAGTCTCAGCAACATAAGTATTTGTGATGGTTGGATTATTACCTGTAACTGTTGCTACAAGTTGACCTTGACCATTGTCTGCAACTTTTACTGTTACTGTATAAGCATTTTTATCATAAGTTACACCAGCTTCACCACCATCTTTTTCAGTGATCGTGTATGTGTGAGTTCCTGCAGTAGTGTATTCAATCGCTGGGAAAGCAACTGTTCCGTCTGCAGCATTCTTAGCTGTTGCTACAAGTTTGTCGCCTTCTTTCAATTCAAATTCATATTTATCTGCCTCAAGAGTTTTACCATTTAGGACTTTCTTAGCAGTAATTGAAGTTGTTGCAGATTTAGCAGAATACGAATTTACAAAAACTTTATTGTCATATTTAACACTTGCAAACTTCTCACCATAAACATCTGTTACAGTAACTTCTGCGTTAATAGTCTTATCATCGTAAGCAAAACCTGGTTTTTGATCATTAACTTCTTTGATCTGATACTTATAAGTACCCACTGTAGAGAATTTAACGGCTTTAAATTTCACTTTGCCATCTTTATCATTCTTAACAGTTTCCACAACTGATCCGTTTGGATCAAGTAGTTGGAAGCTAAATTCTTCAGCAGCTAAGTCTTTTCCTTTTAACTGCTTAGAAACCTCAAATGAAACTTCTGTAGAACGTGAACCTGAACTAATACCTTCAGTTGTGGTTAATGGTGCAAAACCTTCTACATCAAAGTTTTCAGTCGAAGTCGTAATTTTAACGTTATTGAAAGCTTTCTTTGTTGTATTATCAACTGGAGCTGTGATACGAGTCTTATAAACTACATACAAACCTTGGTTGATTAGATCACCATTACCATTTGGAGTAATAGTGAAGCGATTAGAATCTTGAACAACAATGTGACTTGGATTCAAAAGAGGATGATGCTCATCCTTACCCCATTCAGTAAAGTAGTAACCTGTAATCTCACTAGCTAATACTTGCCCTTCAGGGATTGTATCTTGAATCGAAACGCCTTCATAAGGATTAGCATATTTGTTTACGCGAATATACCAATTAATATAATTTGGATCGTTCGTATCTTGAACTCCCCATTTAGTAAATCCTGTTGGATCCTCATCTGGAACAATACGAGTCAAATTGTATACTCCTGCTCCAGGAATGTCGATTGGATATGATTTATTGAGTTCAACATTATCAGCCCATACAACAGTAAATAAGGCCGAAATTTGTTTCTCTTCAGGTAAGTTAGCAAAATAATCTTCGTTACTTACCGTCACAGTCGCTGTATTTGCAGACTTATTTGTCGTTAACTCAGCAACTTTAGTGACTCCATCGTTACCAAAAATTTCAGTAGTTGAATCTGATTCAATTTTGAATTCATTTGGAACTTTATAAACCATAAAGTCACCATTCTTCAACGTTGTTGAGTTGTCGAATTTGTAAGTGGTTTGAAGGTAAAATTTCCCTTCACCATACTCTGCACCGTCAACTAACTTATTATTGTTAATTGTCGGTACTGTCGTTAGCGTATAGCTACTAGATGGTAGTTCAGCAGCTTTAACCACATTGCTAGTTCTTAGTACTGGGATAAATACTGAAGCTACTAACAATAGCGCCATGAATGCATGAGAAAGTTTTTTATTAATCTTTTTCACAACATTTGCCTCCTTTATTTTTGGGGATAGATTCCCCTATTTATTATTATATATTCTTATATAAATTTGTCAAGTATTTCATAGTAGTTCGATGTTCAAATCATACCTTTAAACCCTTATTTTATAGGGTGTAGCAGGCTTTCATCGTTCAAAACTTCATCTAAATTGGCTATAAGAAATTCTAACATTTATATTATATTAGTAAAAAAGAAAAGACCTCTGAGGTCTTTCAAATCATTCATTTAAAGTCATTCGTTTCTGTTAATAAAATTTTACAAAAAATAGAAATCCTTAAAGTGTCTCTATGAGTTCTTGCATTTGAACATCATCTGGAACGAGTTTTAAATAAGCTTCAGCTTGCACTTTGGCTTCTTCAAATTGTCCCAATTCACGCAGGAGATAAGTATATTGCTCTAAAAATTCTGGATTGTCCTTGAGGCCAGATGACAGTTCTTGATAGAGCTCATAAGCCTTATCTAAATCCTCAATTTCCTGGTAAGAACGAGCAATCATCCACTTGGTCAGAAGGTTTTCAGGTTCTTGACTTTGAAGAGCAATAATATCCTCAAATCTCTCTTGTTCCATATAAATGGTTGCAAGGCGAAGAAAAATTTCTTCTGTATCCTCTGCATCTTCTTTTGCAGTAAGAAGAAACTGCTCAGCACCACTAGGATCATGCAATTCATACGAAAACTGTGAAGCAGCTAGTAAGAGCCGAGTTTCAAATGGATTTTTCTCCAAACCTTGTTTAGCGATACGAAGGGCCTCTTCCACCTGATGTTCCTTATGCAAAGCTTGACTATAACCATATTCATATCCTTCAAAATCAGGTGAAATGGTATCAATCCGCTTAAAGTAAAGAACAGATTTTTGATACTCTTCTTGGTCAAAGTAAAGACTAGCCAGTTCAAAGGCAGTTTGGTCATCGTATTCTAATTCTAAAGCTTTTTCTAAGAATTCAGTTGCAGCTTCAAACTTACCTAACTGAGCATAAGCGTAGCCAATTCGCTGATAGGTTGAGATACCCGTTTGCTCATAGATAGAGCGATTGTCTAATTGAGCATAACCCTGAATAGCTTCCTGATAATTTTCTAGCTCGCTATCCAACTCTGCCAAACCGAAGATTAAGAGTGGATCCTCTGAGTAGTTCAGAGCTTCCAGCAACTTTTCACGCGCCACATCCGTCAATCCTTCCAACTGATAGAGATCTGCTTTCAATACCAAAGCTGATACATACCAATCACTATCAGGTGTGATTTCCTCAAGGTAAACAAAGGCTTCCTCAACATTTCCATCCTCACTAGCAATGGTTGCTAGGTTCAGATTCACTTCTGGAAATTCTGTAACGATATGTTGGTAAATTTCTTTTGCTTGAGGATAAAAGCCAATTCCCTCTAGATAGCTTGCTAATTCGTAGAGAACTTCGGTTGAATCAGTTTCAAGCGCTTTGCGAAAATACTGATCTGCTTTACTTAAATCCTGTTCATCCAAAGCCTGGAGCATGCGTTGACTATTGTTCACTCTTGATTTCCTCCCCTTCTTCTTCATACAAACCGCTGACCTTTTTGTACCAGTTAAAGATAGCAGAAATAACCACCTTAGCGGAGGCATAGACAGGAATTCCCAGCAAGACTCCCCAAATACCAAACATAGACCCTGAAGTTAGGAGAACAAAGAGGACATTGATGGGATGGATGTTTAGCTGACTACCTAAAATAAGCGGAGAAACGAAGCGACCTTCAATCGTTTGTTCAACAATAAAGACAATAATCACTTTCAAAAGCATCACAGGTCCTGCTATCAAGCCCAAAACCAAAGCAGGCAACATCGCTATAAAACTACCTAGATAAGGTACTAGATTAAGGATACCAGCCGTGATCCCCAGAGTTACAGCATATCTGAGACCAATAATCTTAAAGAAGATAATAAACATAATTGCCACGATAATAGCAACTGTAACCTGCCCTCTAACATAGTTTGATAACTGTTTATTAACATCTGACAAAACTTGTCCGACAGGTTCTTTTAACTTGTTTGGGATGAATTTAGTTAGGTAATCCCGCAAGCCTTTCCCATCTCTCAAAAGATAAAAGAGCATGAAGGGTACGATAATAACCGCTACAATGACCTGGGAAACGCTACTGATAAAGGCGCTAACCCAGTTAACAGCTTGAGAAGAGATTTTGCTGGCCCACATAGTCGCCTCACTAGAAACATTGGAAAGAACCTGCTCCAACTGTGGTCTAAAATCATCTGGCAAGCGTTTGGTTACAAGGTCATTGATCACCTTATCAGCATCTTCCAGGTATGTCGGCACATTCTTCGCAAAATTTAAGACTTGACGTTGCAGATTAGGAATTGCGACTGCCAGCCCCCAAATGATAAAGAGTCCAATAATAACAAAAACAATACTAATGGCAAGGACACGATTGATCTTGTGCTTCTCCATCCAGTCAACAATCGGATTGAGGAGGTAATAAAGTAAACCAGATAAAATAACTGGCAACATGACAACTCCTAGAAAATCCAAAACTGGTAAAAAGATAAAACTAATCTTACTTAGAATAAAAATGTTTAGCCCCAGTAACAAGGTTACTAAAAATACAGTGATGGCTTTATTATCTAAAAACCACTTAAAAAACCAAGATAGGCTAAAATGTTTCTCTTTATGTTCCATAAATACATCCTTTCTGTCATTCTCTCATTATACCATTTTTAGACTAAAATAACTCTTTTTTAAAGTGCTTACATGGATGAATCTAGTGCTTCATGACTGCCATTTTGTGGTATAATGAACTTATCATTATTAAGAGGTATGGACATGAAAGAAACTGTTTATTTTGGAACTTACACTCGTCGCTTATCTAAAGGGATTTACAAGGCAGATTTTGATACAGAAACAGGCCAGCTTGAAAATCTAGAACTCTTTGCTGCTGAACCAAGTCCAACCTACCTTGCCTTTGACCAACAGCAACACTTATACACTGTAGGGAGTCAGGATGGCTTAGGTGGAATCGCTGCATATAAGACAGATGGCGCTTTGCTAAATCATGTGGTTGAAGAAGGCGCTCCCCATTGTTATGTGGCAGTGGATGAAAAGCGTGGTCTCGTTTATGGGGCCAACTATCATAAAGGTCAAGTTCTGGTTTATAAACGTCAAGCAGATGGTAGCCTCATCCAAACGGATCTAGATCAGCATAGTGGACAAGGTCCTCATGAAAACCAAACTTCCCCACATGTACACTTTACAGATCTAACACCTGACCAGTACCTCGTCACTTGTGATCTAGGAACAGATGAAGTAACAACCTACGATGTTAGTCCAGAAGGAAAACTAAGTAAACTCTATACTTATCACAGCCAAGCTGGAGCAGGTGCACGCCACATCGTTTTCCACCACCACTATAAGATTGCCTATCTCATCTGCGAACTTAATAGCACGATAGAGGTCTTGATTTATGATGGAGTTGGTGAATTTGAACGCATGCAAGTTATTTCAACCTTACCAGATGGATACGAAGGCTTTAATGCTACTGCTGCCATTCGTCTTTCAAAAGATGGCAAATACCTCTACGCATCCAACCGAGGTCATGATTCCATTGCGGTCTATACAATCCTCGCTGATGGTAGCTTGGAATTATTAGAGATTGTACCAAGCCATGGTAAAAATCCACGTGATTTCGACCTGAGTCCTGATCAAGAGTTTCTCATTGCTGTTCATCAAGATTCTGATAACGCAACCGTCTTTAAGCGCAATCCTAAAAGTGGTCGTCTTGCAGAGCTTTCTAACGACTTCCATGTCCCTGAAGCAGTCTGCATCAACTTCCCACATTAAAAAAAAATGAACTTGAGTTTCAAGTTCATTTTTTTATAGTCTATTTCCGACATTGATACGGTTGATAGCACGTTGCAATGCGATTTTTGCGCGACGTTCTTGGTCAATCAAGTGCTTGTCATGGGCTTCTTCGATTTCTCGTTCAGCGCGAAGTTTCGCACGTTCTGCCCGACTGATATCAATATCACGAGCACGCTCTGCTGAGTCTGCTACAATAGTAATGATATCATTAGCAATCTCGATAATTCCTCCGTTCACTGCAATCCAGTTCACATGAGTATCATCATCGATACGTTTTACCTTCACTTCATCAACCGCTAAAACCGCAATCATATTTTCATGTCGTGGCAAGATCCCCATCTCACCATCCAGAGTTCGTACCGATACAAAGCTGGCATGGTGATCATAGACGAGGCCATCTGGTGTCACGATCTGGACAGTTAAATGAGCCATAGATCACCTCTTAAAATCCCATTTTCTCTGCCTTAGCAATGACGTCTTCGATTGAACCGACACCACGGAAGGCATCTTCTGGTAGCTGGTCATGTTTTCCTTCAAGGATTTCCTTAAAGCCACGAACTGTTTCCGCTACTGGTACATAAGAACCAGGTTGGCCAGTAAATTGTTCTGCAACGTTAAAGTTTTGAGACAAGAAGAACTGGATACGACGGGCACGAGCAACCAAGGTCTTTTCTTCATCAGAAAGTTCATCCATACCAAGGATAGCAATGATATCTTGCAATTCATGGTAACGTTGAAGGACACGTTTAACCTCAGCAGCAACTGCGTAGTGCTCCTCACCAACAATTTCAGGTGCCAAGGCACGAGAGCTTGAAGCAAGTGGGTCAACGGCTGGATAGATACCCAACTGTACCAACTTACGTTCCAAGTTAGTCGTTGAATCCAAGTGAGCAAAGGCTGTGGCTGGCGCAGGGTCAGTATAGTCATCGGCTGGCACATAGATAGCCTGAATAGAGGTTACAGAACCCTTCTTAGTTGATGTGATACGTTCTTGCAATTGACCCATTTCCGTAGCAAGTGTTGGTTGGTAACCAACGGCTGAAGGCATTCGACCCAAAAGGGCAGATACTTCTGAACCAGCTTGAGTGAAACGGAAGATATTGTCGATAAAGAGAAGCACATCTTGGCCTTCTACATCACGGAAGTATTCGGCGATTGTCAAACCAGTAAGGGCAACACGCATACGTGCTCCTGGTGGTTCATTCATCTGACCAAATACCATGGCTGTTTTCTCGATAACGCCTGATTCTTTCATTTCCCAGTAAAGGTCATTCCCTTCACGAGTACGTTCCCCAACACCAGTAAATACTGAAATACCACCGTGTTCTTGGGCAATGTTGTGAATCAATTCTTGGATCAAGACAGTTTTACCAACTCCGGCACCACCAAAGAGTCCAACTTTCCCACCTTTTAGGTAAGGGGCAAGAAGGTCGATAACCTTGATCCCTGTTTCCAAGATTTCAGATGAGGTAGACAATTCATCAAAAGTTGGAGCTTTCTTATGAATTGGCTGACGCTCAGCGTCTTCAGCGAAAGGAGCATCCAAGTCAATCGTATCCCCCAAAACGTTGAAGACACGTCCCAAAGTTTCTTTACCTACTGGAACGGAGATTGGACGGCCTGTGTCCAAAACTTCCATTCCACGAGTCAAACCATCTGTTGATTCCATGGCGATCGTACGGACCATACCATCACCCAACTCCAAGGCTACTTCAAGGACGATTTTTGTTTTTCTTTCGTCATTTTTGTAGACGACAAGTGCATTATTAATCTCAGGAAGTGTTTCCCCTGCTGCAAACAAGACGTCTACAACGGGTCCGATAACCTGAGCAATTTTACCTGAACTCATCTCCTTCTCCTATTCTATATAAGATACTGTCGGTTCCTAGCTCAACTAGGTCCTAATACTCTTCGAAAATCAAATTCAAACCACGTCAGCGTCGCCTTACCGTACTCAAGTACAGCCTGCGGCTAGCTTCCTAGTTTGCTCTTTGATTTTCATTGAGTATAAGTTCATTTTCATACGAGCTGGACTAGAGCCTTATTCTAAGGCACTAGCCCCCGCTACGATTTCTGTAATTTCTTGTGTAATCGCCGCCTGTCTAGCACGGTTATACTGGATTGTCAAATCATTGATGACCTTCTTAGCATTATCGGTCGCCGTTTGCATGGCGGTCATACCTGCAGCATTTTCAGCTGTCTTGGCATCGATAATAGCCCCGTAAATCATACTTTCGGCATACTGTGGCAACAACTGCTCTAGAATCTCATCACGGCTCGTTTCTAACTCAAAGGTCAAGCTATACTCTTCATCTGCTTCATTTGGATCCAAGTCAACAATCGGAAGCATTTGTTCCACACGCATTTGACTTGTGAGAGTATTGACATGATGGTTGTAGCAGACGTACAATTCATCAAAAAGTTCGTTTTGGTACATCTCAATCGTTTTTGAAATAATTTTACGAACTTCATCAAAACTGGGTTGATCTGCCAAGCCACGTAGTTCATAGATTGGCTGAATACCACGAGCCTTAAAGAAATCAGCTCCCATACCACCAATACAGATTATCTCAAAATCTTTACCATCTGGATGATATTCTTCTTTCAGCTCCATCACAGCTTTAAGGATGGAAGCATTATAACCTCCAACCAAGCCACGGTCTGAAGTAATAACGATATAGCCTGTTTTCTTAACTGGACGACTAATGAGCATTGGATTGGTAGAGCCACCAGATCCGTTACCATGTAGAATATCCGTCAAAAGCTTACGAACCTTCTGAGCATAAACTTGAAAATTGCGTGCTGCTTCTTCAGAGCGACCTAACTTGGCAGCCGATACCATTTGCATGGCATTAGTGATTTGACTAGTATTTTTTGTTGAGGCGATTTTTGTTTTAATATCATTTAGAGATACTGCCATCTGACACCTCTATTCTTATTGGAAGCTGGATTGATTGAGAAACTCTGTAATCGCAGCATCCAAGACTGCTTCTTCTGGCAAGTCTTTTGTTTCACGAATGGTTTCCAAAATCTCTGGATGTTGTGCATCAAAGAAGGCATGGAACTCTTCCTCAAAACGAACAATGTCATTTACAGGAACTGTATCCAAGAATCCGTGTGTCAAAGCATACAGGATCGTCACTTGTTTCTCAACAGGCAAAGGCTTGTGAACAGGTTGTTTCAATACTTCTACCGTACGACGACCACGATTCAACTTAGCTTGAGTAGCCGCATCCAAGTCCGAACCGAACTTAGTGAAGGCTTCTAACTCACGGTATGAAGCAAGGTCGATACGAAGAGTACCAGCAACCTTCTTCATGGCTTTAATCTGAGCAGAACCACCTACACGAGATACAGATGAACCCGCATCAATAGCTGGGCGAATACCTGCGTTAAAGAGTCCATCTCCAAGGAAGATTTGTCCGTCAGTGATAGAAATCACGTTGGTTGCGATATAGGCAGAGATATCTCCTGCTTGCGTCTCAATAAATGGTAGGGCTGTGATTGATCCACCACCAAGCTCGTCAGAAACTTTGGCTGAGCGCTCAAGCAAACGGCTGTGAAGGTAGAAGACATCCCCTGGGAAGGCCTCACGACCTGGTGGACGACGGAGCAAGAGAGAAAGTTCACGATAAGCTACCGCTTGTTTAGATAGGTCATCATAAACGATCAAAACATGCTTGCCTTGGTACATGAATTCTTCTGCCATAGCGACCCCTGCATATGGAGCAAGGAAGAGTAATGGAGAAGGTTGTGAAGCTGAGGCTGTCACAACGATTGTGTAATCCAAGGCACCGTACTGACGAAGTGTTTCTACTTGTGTACGAACTGTTGATTCTTTTTGTCCAATGGCCACATAGATACAGATCATATCTTGCCCTTTTTGGTTCAAGATGGTATCGATTGCAATGGTTGTTTTCCCTGTCTGACGGTCACCAATGATCAGCTCACGCTGACCACGACCAATCGGTACAAGGGCGTCAATAGCTTTCAAACCTGTTTGCAATGGTTCTGATACAGACTTACGCTCCATAACACCAGGAGCTGGTGCTTCTACTGGACGAGTCTTGTCAGTATGGATTTCTCCGAGACCATCAACGGGACGACCAAGTGGATCCACAACACGTCCAATCAAGTTATCACCGACAGGAACTTCCATGATTTTACCCGTGCGACGGATAGTGTCTCCTTCACGGATATCCGTGAAGTCACCGAGAATGATGATCCCAACGTCTGTTGATTCCAAGTTTTGCGCCATACCATAAGAGCCGTTTTCAAAAATCAAGAGCTCTCCACTCATGGCATTTTCAAGGCCGTGGGCACGCGCAATACCGTCCCCGATATAGGTTACAACACCAGTTTCAGTCACATCAAAAATGGGTTTGAAATTTTCAATTTGTTGCTTAATTAAAGCGCTGATTTCTTGTGCGTTAATTGCCAAAAGAACACCACTTTCTATTTCAAATTTTCTTTAACAACACGAAGTTGCTGTTTAATACTCACATCAATTGTCTTGTGATTGGCAAAAATGACAAAACCACCAATGAGACTTTCATCGATTTGTTCTTTGATAGTCCGAACTTTCAGAGACATTTTTTTCTCAATCAAAGGAAGCAATCGCGCCTTCTGGTCATCTGTTAATGGATGAGCGGAGGCAATCGTTACTTCAAATCGATTCGTTTCTTTTTCAAGTCGACTCAAACAATCTACAATTACTTCATAAAATAAATTTGCTCTGTGATTGTATAGCAGCACCTGAAAAAAGTTTTGCATTAATGGTGACACTGAGTCTTGGAAGAAACGAACGGTTTTTTCCTTATCCGACTCACCTACTGCCACTTGACCTAAAAAAGAAGGCAAGTCTGTTTCTTCTGCGACTTGCTTGATTTGAGCTAAGTCAGAAAAGATACGGTCTTCTTCTCCCTTTTCAATCACCAATTGGACAAAAGGCATGCTGTATTTTTCAATTACCTTTACTGTCTTTTTGTCCATTAAGCTTCTCCTAGCTGATCGATGTACTGATCAATGAGTTCTTTATGGGCTTGTCCGTCAAGGTTTTGTGAGATGATTTTACCAGCGAGACTAATCGTCAAATCTGCTACCTCACCCTTAACGCTTTGTAAAGCTTCCGCTTTATTTTGAGCAATTTCTTGGTTAGCTTTTTCTTTCAAGCGTCCTGCTTCCAGTTTCGCCTCAGCCAAGATGTCAGCTCTACTTTTCTCAGCTGTTTCCTTTGCATTCTCGATAATTGTCTTAGCTTCCGAACGGCTACCTGCCAACTCAGCTTCACGTTTGCTAGCGAGTTCTTCGGCCTTCTTACGGGCAGCTTCTGCTCCGTCAATATCTGAAGAAATTTTTTCAGCACGTTCATCTAAAATATTGGTAAGATTTCCCCAGGCATATTTTTTCACTAAAAAAATTAATAAAAGGAAGGAACCAGCGATAAGAATAAAGTCACCAATAATGGTACTAATAGTTAAATCCATCTTCTAATCCTCCTCTACTTACTCTTCCCCAGCATTTATCTTCTTACCAATGTACATCGATGACAACATGGTAAAGACATAGGCTTGAATACATGAAATGAAAATCGAAAAGGCTGTCCATAACATGTTTGCGATAAAGGCAAAAGGATACCAATACAAAGCATTTTGTGACAAGGCTAATAGCAATCCAGCTAAGACCTCACCGGCAAAAATATTTCCGTAGATCCGAATCGCCAAGGAAGCAAAATTGGTGAACTCTTCTAAAATGTTCATCGGAGTCATAAAGCCAGGTGTAACAAATGCTCTCAAATATTCTTTAACGCCTCTACGACGAACTCCTTCTACATGGGCGATCAAAGTGATCAAGAATGATAGGGATAAATCGTATCCAAGGTTGGCTGTTGGGGAAGTCCACAAGTTATAACCGTTTGTTGTTTGTACTTTTGCCATTAAGCCGATATTATTGGCAACCAAGATAAACAGAAATAGAGAAAACAGAAATAAGGAATAATCCTTGATGTATGATTCTCCAATGTTTGGTTTGGTAAAACCAATCACAAAGTCGTAAATCATCTCAAGAGCATTTTGTTTGCCCTTTGGACGGATGGTCATTTTACGACTTGCCCAGTAGACAAAGGCAAAAACCATCAAAACAGTTACAAGAGACATGGCAAGCAGGGTCAAATCAAAGGATATTGGTCCAATATTAACGGTTGGATTCAAACTTTCTTCCATGGTTTGACACCTCCATTTCTAAATAGAGTTGTCTATTTAATGACAAATGACATCGCCAAGGTTACAAAGAATGTTCCTTCGATAAAGGCAATCCCCATGATCATCAAACTACGCAATTGTGGGATGATGTCTGGTTGGCGTGCTGCAGACTTGAACAAACCGTTCATCAAAAATCCTTCTGCAAGGGATACACCCATACAGGCAAGACATAGACCGAAAAATGTTAAATTCATGATGAATTCTCCTTTTTATTTAAATTTACTTCCTTAGTTTAGTCCTAAAATTTGTTTTTGTCAACTTTTTACTAACATTGAAAGCGTTTCATATGATTTATTTCTATTTTTGCTGTTTTTACCCCATTCTATAGAAAGTTTTTCCATTTTAGATTGCGAATTTTTCTTGATTTTACTCTATTTTCTGAAACAAACTGAAAAATCCAAGTTAAGAACTTGGATCGATTCATTTTATTTAAAATAGTAGGAATAGTGTTGTTTACAACCTGGATTAAATGGTGCACTGCAGTAAGGACAAGCCATCTGTTTTTGGTATTCTTGGAAAGTCATTGTCCTCTTACAACCCCCACATAAGATTGGTCGATCCTCAAAAAGCGCCAAGGGATAGGGAGAAAAAACATGTGTCTCCATAGTATTGTGACACTGATAGCATGCGTAGTATTTTTTGCATTCATAACATTGGAGTGAAACAATATCCTTTTCACTATGATAATGAACACATCTGCTTTCATCATCTACCAATAAACCTTGAGCTTGTATCATTCCCTTTTCCTTATCTAGGCACGAACTGTAACACTTGTCCCGTCTTCCTTATAGAGGTTGATGAGCCCTTCCTTGAGAGCGCGGACCATATCCCCTGCTTGAACAGGTTGTGGAACCTTGATTGTCAAGAGTTCCATTGGATTTGGAGCACGGTCTATTTTATTGCCCTTGGCATCATGAAGATCTTCGATATAAGTTTCAAAATGTCGGAAACCTGGTCCGTAAAACTCAACTTGGTCTCCTTCATTGATAACATTCCGTTGACGAATGGTTGCCGTTTGAGTCGCATCATCATACGAAACCACTTCAGCGACAAACTTGTATTCAGGAATTTTACGACGAGCGCCAAACAACTGTTCGTTTTCAGACGGTGTACCGTAGTAGAAACCTGTTGCCAATTCACGTTGGGCAACCTTCCACATCTCGTCTACCAAGTCCTGTTTGATGGCTTCAAATTTCTCGGGACTTTCGAGATAAGCATCTACAGCCGCCTTGTAACAGTTGGTCACAGTTGAAACATAGTGGATCGACTTCATACGACCTTCAATCTTGAGACTGTCTACACCGTTTTCGATCATATCTGGAATATGGTCAATCATGGACATGTCAACGGCTGACATCGAAAATTCTTCTGGAATTTCACCTTTCAGACTCTTACGTTCTTGACCAAAAGGCATGTCATAAAGATCGTATTTCCAACGACAAGACTGAGAACAGCCCCCACGGTTGGCATCACGCATACTCATGTGGTTTGATAACGTACAGCGACCTGAGTAAGAAATACACATGGCTCCATGGACAAAGGCTTCAATTTCTACATCAGTACGTTTGCGAATCTCTGCCAATTCTTCCATTGAAACTTCACGGGCCAAAACCACGCGAGTTAGACCAAGTTCTTTCCAGAACTCTAAAGTTTCATAGTTGGTCGCACTAGCTTGGGTTGAAAGGTGGATTTCAAGACCTGGTGCTTCGGTTGCTGCAATCATAATCAAGGCTGGATCTGACACGATAACTGCGGCAATCCCGATGTCACGCAACTTACGGAACCATTCTCCAGCACCAGCTTCGTTTCCTTCGTGCATAACCATGTTAGCAGCCACATAGACCTTGGCACCGTACTTAGCAGCAAACTGCACGCCTTCTTCCATCTGTTCAAAGGTGAAGTTTCCTGCACGGCTACGAAGACCATAGGCCTGTCCACCGATGAAGACTGCGTCCGCACCATATTGAACAGCTACTTTCAGCTTCTCTAAAGTCCCTGCAGGTGATAAAACCTCAGGACGTTTTAATGTTTTTGTCATTTCTTCTCCTATTTGCAATATAAAAGTTTGACGTTTTTCCTTCTCATTTTATAGTAAATAAGCAATAAAATCAAGCCTAGACAGATTGTTTTGACAATTCTAATCTTTTAAGAAAACAAAAAACTAGCCTTTCTAGACTAGTTATTTTCAAGATAAAATTCAAAGCGTTCGCCCACGTATTGACTCTTTACATACTCGAAAGCCGTCCCATCTTCAAGATAAGAGACCTGAGTCAAGGCTAAAATGGCATGCCCTTTTTCAACTTCTAGATAGTGAGCAATTTTTTCCTTAGCCAATCTCGCATAAATGGTCTGTTGGGATTTGCCAATCCGATAGCCATGTTGCTGCAAGGTATGGAAGAAATGACTGGTGATTTCTTCTTTTTTGAAATCCTTAATAAATTTCTCAGGAATAGATGCGACTTCATAGACTAGTGGAACTTGGTCAGCGTAACGCACCCGTTCCATGCGGATAATATTCTCTGTCGGAGCAATCCCTAGATTAGCGACCTCTTGCTCATTTGGAATGGTTCTTCTGTAAGAAATGAGTTGACTAGAAGGAACTTTCCCCTGAGATTTGACAATCTCCGTAAAACTGGTTGTACCCCGCATTTTTTCTTGGACACGAGTGCTAGAGACAAAGGTTCCACTTCCTACACGACGCTCCAAAACTCCTTCCTCAACCAAGAGAGAGATAGCCTGACGTAATGTCATCCGGCTAACTTGAAACTGTTCAGCTAAATCTCGCTCACTTGGAAGTCTCTCTCCGATTTTCCAATGATGCTCATCTATATCCTTCTTGATCTGATCGTGGATTTTCATATAAGCTGGTAACATGATTCTCACTTCTTTTCTTTATTTTCTCCATTGTACCGTATTTGCTAAGAAAAAGTCAAACTTTGCCTTGTTTAGTTGGTAATTCGCCCCTATTTGTGATAGAATATTGAAAAAGATATTTCTTTTGAGAAAGGAAAAAGATGAGCAACATTTCAACTGACTTGCAAGATGTCGAAAAAATCATCGTGCTGGACTATGGTAGCCAATACAACCAGCTGATTTCACGTCGTATTCGTGAAATTGGTGTTTTTTCAGAGTTAAAAAGTCATAAAATCTCAGCCGCAGAGGTTCGTGCGATTAACCCTGTAGGGATCATCCTCTCTGGTGGACCAAACTCTGTATACGAAGATGGTTCATTTGATATTGACCCAGAAATTTTTGAACTTGGCATTCCAATTTTAGGAATATGCTATGGTATGCAACTTTTAACTCATAAACTTGGAGGAAAAGTTGTCCCTGCAGGTGATGCTGGTAACCGAGAGTATGGCCAATCACCACTTACCCATACCACTTCTGCCCTCTTTGAAGGGACTCCTGAAGAACAGATTGTTTTGATGAGCCATGGCGATGCTGTTACAGAGATTCCAGCTGATTTTGTTCGTACTGGAACTTCTGCTGACTGTCCTTATGCAGCTATTGAAAACCCTGACAAGCACATCTATGGTATCCAATTCCACCCAGAAGTTCGCCATTCTGTATACGGGAATGATATCCTTCGCAACTTTGCCCTTAACATCTGTCAGGCTAAAGGCGACTGGTCAATGGACAACTTCATCGATATGCAGATCAAAAAAATCCGTGAAACTGTAGGTGACAAGCGTGTTCTTCTCGGCCTATCAGGTGGTGTTGACTCTTCTGTCGTTGGCGTTCTTCTCCAGAAAGCAATCGGCGATCAATTGATCTGTATCTTTGTTGACCACGGTCTTCTCCGTAAAGGGGAAGCAGACCAAGTTATGGACATGCTCGGTGGTAAGTTTGGGTTGAATATCGTCAAGGCAGATGCTGCTAAACGATTCCTTGATAAACTTGCAGGTGTTTCTGATCCTGAACAAAAACGGAAGATTATCGGTAACGAGTTTGTTTATGTCTTCGATGACGAAGCAAGCAAGCTCAAAGATGTGAAATTCCTTGCTCAGGGAACGCTTTACACTGACGTGATTGAGTCTGGTACAGATACTGCTCAAACCATCAAATCACACCACAATGTTGGTGGTCTTCCAGAAGACATGCAATTTGAATTGATTGAACCATTGAACACTCTTTATAAAGACGAAGTCCGTGCCCTCGGTACAGAGCTTGGTATGCCAGACCACATCGTATGGCGTCAACCATTCCCAGGACCAGGACTCGCTATCCGTGTCATGGGTGAAATCACTGAAGAAAAACTAGAAACTGTTCGTAAGTCAGACGCAATCCTTCGTGAAGAAATTGCCAAAGCTGGACTTGACCGTGATATCTGGCAATATTTCACTGTCAACACAGGTGTTCGTTCAGTAGGTGTTATGGGTGACGGTCGTACATATGACTACACCATTGCCATTCGTGCCATCACTTCTATCGATGGTATGACAGCTGACTTTGCCAAGATTCCTTGGGAAGTCCTTCAAAAGATTTCAGTACGTATCGTAAACGAAGTAGACCACGTTAACCGTATCGTCTACGATATTACAAGTAAACCACCAGCAACCGTTGAGTGGGAATAAACCAATCAAACACAAAAGAACTCTGAATCGAATTCAGAGTTCTTTTTATTAATAAGGAAAGCACTTCTGCTTTCCTTTTTTATTTACGTTTTTTCTTCGCTTTTTTCATTTTGTTGGCCATGCGTTTCATAGACTGTTTCATAGCAAATTCACCAATTTTACCTTTGAGTCCACCACCGAACATCTGGCTCATATCTGGCATGCCTGCTCCTCCGAGACCTGACATATCCGGCATTCCACCTTGTCCCATCATGCCTTCAAGGGCAGACATATCCATTCCTCCCATATTTGGCATATTTTTAGGAAGGTTATTGGGATTGATTCCCATTTGCTTCATCATTTTGTTCATATCACCAGACATGACACCTTGCATGAGCTGTTTGGCCTGGTTAAAGTCCTTGATGAATTTATTGACTTCAACAAAGGTATTTCCAGAACCTGCAGCGATACGACGGCGACGACTTGGATTTAACAAATCAGGATTTTCACGCTCTTCAGGAGTCATAGAAGACACGATGGCACGTTTACGCGCAATCTGGCGCTCATCCACCTTCATACTTTGAAGAGCTGGATTGTTAGCCATACCTGGAATCATCTTGAGTAAGTCTTCCATTGGCCCCATATTTTGCACCTGATCCAATTGATCGATGAAATCATTGAAATCAAAGGTGTTTTCACGCATCTTCTCAGCCATTTCAAGGGCTTTTTGCTCATCGTATTCCTGAGAAGCTTTCTCGATCAAGGTCAGCATATCCCCCATACCAAGGATACGGCTTGACATACGATCTGGGTGGAAGGTTTCGATATCTGTAATCTTTTCACCCGTACCAGTGAACTTGATTGGTTTACCAGTGATATGACGAACAGATAGGGCCGCACCACCACGAGTATCCCCATCAATCTTGGTAAGAATAACCCCAGTCACTTCTAACTGAGCATTAAACTCACGGGCGACATTGGCCGCTTCCTGACCGATCATGGCATCAATGACGAGCAGTATTTCATTTGGTTGAGCCAAGGCCTTAACATCACGAAGCTCATTCATCAAGAGCTCATCAATCTGCAAACGCCCTGCCGTATCAATCAAAACATAGTCGTTGTGATTGACCTGCGCTTGCTCCAAACCTTGGCGAACAATCTCAACAGCTGGTACTTCTGTTCCAAGAGCGAAAACAGGAACATCAATCTGTTGTCCAAGTGTTTTTAACTGGTCGATGGCAGCTGGACGATAAATATCCGCCGCAATCATTAAAGGACGAGCATTTTCTTCCTTCTTGAGTTTGTTAGCCAGCTTACCAGCAAATGTTGTTTTACCAGCCCCTTGCAAACCAACCATCATGATGATCGTCGGAATCTTAGGTGACTTGATAATCTCAGCAGTATCAGAACCTAAAATGGCTGTCAATTCCTCATCAACGATTTTGATAATCTGTTGGGCTGGATTGAGGGTATCAATGACCTCGTGTCCGACTGCACGTTCACGAACCTTCTTGATAAAGTCCTTTACAACAGGCAAAGCAACGTCGGCTTCCAGCAAGGCCAAACGAATCTCTTTGGTCGCTTCCTGGACATCAGCCTCAGATATTTTTCCTTTTTTACGTAGATTTTTAAAGACGTTCTGTAAACGTTCTGTTAAACTTTCAAATGCCATTTTTCTTCCTCTTATTCTCTATTATCAATACTTGTTAAAATTTCTATCTGCTCCTGCAGAAAGTCATCCTTGGGATAACGCTCTAAGATCTGGTCAAAAATCTGACTGCGGACAATGTAGTCCGAATACATGTGCAGTTTCATCTCATAATCTTCTAGAATCTTTTCTGTCCGCTTGATATTGTCATAAACAGCCTGACGACTGACACCGAACTCTTCAGCAATCTCAGCAAGACTGTAATCATCAGCATAATAGAGTTCAATATAGTTCATCTGCTTATCTGTCAAAAGCGCCGCATAAAATTCAAAAAGGGCGTTCATACGATTGGTTTTTTCGATTTCCATAACTTTTATTATACCAAAAAAACGATTATACTGCTAGAGTAGAAGCACTTCAAATAGACTAAGAAAAAAAGAACCTTGCAAGGCAAGATTCTTTTAGTGTCTGACTTAAATAATTGTTCTTCTGGGAACTTAATCGAATTAAGCTTCGATTTCTGTAACCATACCTGAACCAACAGTACGTCCACCCTCACGGATAGAGAATGTAGTACCTTGTTCTACGGCGATTGGGTGGATCAACTCAACGTCGATAGTCACGTTATCACCAGGCATTACCATTTCAGTACCTGCAGGAAGTTCGATTGAACCTGTAACGTCAGTAGTACGGAAGTAGAATTGTGGGCGGTAGTTGTTGAAGAATGGAGTGTGACGTCCACCTTCTTCTTTAGTAAGGATGTAGACTTCACCTTTGAATTTAGTGTGTGGGTTGATTGAACCTGGTTTAGCGATAACTTGTCCACGTTCGATTTCGTCACGTTGAACACCACGAAGAAGAACACCTACGTTATCTCCAGCAAGACCTTCGTCAAGTTGTTTACGGAACATTTCAACACCAGTAACAACTGCTTTTTGAGTTTCTTCTTTGATACCAACGATTTCGATTTCGTCGTTGACACGAACAGTACCACGGTCGATACGTCCTGAAGCAACTGTACCACGTCCAGTGATTGAGAATACGTCCTCGACTGGAAGAAGCAATGGTTTTTCAGTGTCACGTTCTGGTTCTGGGATGTACTCATCAACAGTGTTCATCAATTCCATGATGATGTCTTCGTATTTAGAGTCACCTTCAAGAGCTTTAAGAGCTGAACCTTGGATAACTGGAAGATCGTCACCTGGGAAGTCGTATTCTGACAAGAGGTCACGGATTTCCATTTCAACCAATTCAAGCAATTCTTCGTCGTCTACCAAGTCAATTTTGTTCATGAAGACGATAAGGTGTTTAACACCAACCTGACGTGAAAGAAGGATGTGCTCACGAGTTTGTGGCATTGGTCCGTCAGTTGAAGCTACTACAAGGATAGCTCCGTCCATTTGAGCGGCACCAGTGATCATGTTTTTAACGTAGTCCGCGTGTCCTGGAGCGTCGATGTGAGCGTAGTGACGTTTTTCAGTTTCGTACTCAACGTGCGCAGTGTTGATAGTGATACCGCGTTCGCGTTCTTCTGGAGCAGCATCGATAGACGCATAGTCTTTTGGTTGGTTAACTGCTGAAGGCAAGCGACGTGCCAATACAGTTGTGATAGCTGCAGTCAAAGTAGTTTTACCGTGGTCAACGTGTCCGATAGTACCAATGTTAACGTGTGGTTTACTACGATCGTATTTTTCTTTTGCCATTTGAGTAAAAGCCTCCAATAAAATATATTTTATAGATAGACAGTAGGCAATACAGTCTAACTTTCCTTACTATTTTATCAAATTTCTGCTAAATTGCAAGTGTTTTACACATATTTTGTGAATTAATCTAAATCTTATCAAATCCTGTTCTTCTGCTTCTTTATGGCAATATAAATTCAAACTTCTTTTTGTTTGGAGATAGTATTTTCATCAAAAAAATCAGGTTTCCCTGATTTTAATTTGATTCTGTTTTTTCCAATTCCTTAGCCTCTTTATGAGCTTCTTTATGGTTTTCATATAATTTCGCTAGGAACTTAGTAATTTCTTTAAAAATAGAGTAAGTAGGTACTGCTACGACCATCCCTATGACACCGTAGATATTACTTGACAGTAAAAGGAGCACCAAAATCGTAATCGGATGCACTTTCATAACCCCTCCAACGATGCGTGGATAGAGAACATTTCCGTCAATCTGCTGAATAATAAGCATATAAGCAACCGCAATCAACATACGATGAGGATCCGTGAACACATTGGCAATCACCATTGGAATCAAGCCAATACTTGGACCAACATAAGGAATTAAATTTGCGATTCCAGAGAAAATAGCAAAAACTAAGGCGTACTTTAATCCGATAACGCTATAGCCAATATAAGCTAAACATCCAATAATAACCGCATCAATCGCAATTCCACTGATATAGCGCGCTATGGTTGTATTGAGATTGGTTAAAAGGCTAGAAAGATTCAATTTGTCATGTTTTAAGACGGTACGTTCCAACATTGGTAGCAACTTATGACCATCCAACAAGAAATAAATCAAGAATACAGGGGTCATAATGAGAATCAGAACTGTACTAAACAAGGCTGAAAGAACGCTTCCTAAACTGTTGCTGACGCTATTCAGGATATTCTGGAGGATATCCACATAGGAGAGATTCAGTTGTTGAATTGTTTGTTGAATATCAATATTTTGGAAGACTGGATTCATGGACAAATCGATGATCAAATCTTGTAGTCTACTATAGATATTTTGACTAGAAATAATCAAGCTGGTCAACTGATTAATCAAAATCGGCAAGAGATAAACGACCCCTACAACGATAGCACCAATCAAGGCACAAAGAGTGACCAAGACACCAATTAGACGATTGATCTTACATCTCTTTTCTAAGAAAGTAACGACTGGATTTGTAATGTAGTAAAAAAATCCACCAAGCAAAAATGGAATCATGATGGTATTCACAACTGTCACGAAGGGAGTAATGATGGCTCCCATTTCTCTCCAAAGATAGAAAATCAGTGTTAATAATAAAATTTCAGCTGTCCAAAAAAATAATTTGTTTCTGCGGAACATAGGTATCCTCCTTCTCTCTATTTTACCATATTTCTGAAAAAGATAAGATGGCTTTAGTAAAAAAACGAGAATATTTTTTTTCTTTATGATAAAATAAAGCTAATATGAAAAAAATAATTTTATCTTTTATGACACTTTTAGTTCTTGGAACAGCTTCTACTGTTTCTGCTCAGGAGTTTGATGTTGCTGCTAAACATGCTATTGCTGTCGAGGCTACAACTGGAAAAATCCTCTATGAAAAAGATGCAAATCAGCCTGTAGAAATTGCTTCTATTACAAAACTGGTTACAGTTTATTTGGTCTATGAAGCTCTGGAACAAGGAACTATCAGCCTATCTACACCTGTTGATATTTCGGACTATCCTTACAAACTTACAACTAATTCTGAGGCGAGTAACGTCCCTATGGAAGCTCGAAATTATACTGTTGAACAACTATTAGAGGCTACAATGGTATCCAGTGCAAACAGCGCTGCCATTGCACTAGCAGAAAAGATTGCTGGTTCTGAGAAAGACTTCGTAGACAAGATGAGGGCTAAACTTCTTGAATGGGGAATTCAAGATGCAACTATTGTAAACACAACTGGTTTAAATAATGAGACACTTGGCGATAATATCTATCCTGGTTCTAAAAAAGACGATGAAAACAAGTTGAGTGCCTACGATGTTGCAATCGTCGCTCGTAACCTCATCCGAGATTATCCTCAAGTTTTGGAAATCACAAAAAAACCAACTTCTACCTTTGCAGGACTTGAAATCCACTCAACCAACTCTATGTTGGAGGGGATGCCAGCCTACCGAGGAGGAATTGACGGTTTAAAGACAGGAACAACTGATAAGGCAGGAGCTTCTTTCGTTGGAACCACTGTCGAAAAAGGAATGCGTATTATTACGGTTGTTTTGAATGCAGATCAACAAGATACCAACCCTTATGCACGTTTTACTGCTACTTCAGCACTTTTAGATTATATTTCTGCAAACTTTGCCTTAAAAACTGTCGTTCAGAAAGGTGAAGCTTACAACGATAGTAAAGTAACAGTTCTGGATGGTAAAGAAGATAATGTGACAGCTGTCGCTAAGTCAGACATTTCCATCGTCCAACGCATCGGAAGCGGTACTACACCAACTCTCCAATTCACACCGAAATCAACATCAGAAATGGCTCCATTGGAAGAAGGCAAGGTTGTTGGTACTCTGACCTATGATGATCAGGATTTGGTCGGCCAGGGCTATCTCACTTCCGACAAACCATCTTTTGAAATGGTTTCTGAAAAGAAAGTAGAAAAAGCCTTCTTTTTGAAGGTTTGGTGGAATCAATTTATCCGCTTTATCAATGAAAAACTATAAAAAAATCGCGAATAATCGCGATTTTTTCTTTATTTCATTTCTTTAAAAGCCGCTTCTGCATCAGCGTTGCTAATAGCACCAAATTGGATTTTTCCGATTTTACCTTGACTGTCAATCAAGTATTCCGTTGGAATACTACGAATTTGGTAGGCTTGGAAGGTAGTTGCTTGCGTATCATATAGAACTGGAATATCCTTGTAGCCTTGTTCTTGGTACCATTTTGGAAAGTCTTGAACTGTTTTTTCACCTTGTAGACCTGGTGCAATGACACTCAAGATTTCAAAGTCTCGATCTTGTTTGGCAGCTAATTCCATTAACTCAGGCATGCTTTTTTTACATGGTCCACACCAAGAAGCCCAGAATTTTAAATAGATCTTTTTCCCTTTATAGTCTGATAACTTGACTTCTTTGCCATCCATAGACTGCAAGGTAAAGTCTGGCGCATCCTTACCGACTGCGATTTGTTGTACAGCAGGTTGTTTGGGACTGCTTTTCTGTTTGGTTTCTTTTTCACCACAAGCAATCAACAAAAATAGAGACATGAGGCTCAATCCAGCAAAAATAACTTTTTTCATTTTTTCTCCTTTTATCCAAGAATTCCTGACAAGGCATTTAACTGCCCTAGCATTAATAATAATCCCATCAAAATAATCAAAGCTCCCCCGATTTTCTTTAGTAAAATCATATGGGGTTTTAATTTACTAAAATAGGGCATAATCCAGCCCGAAGCCAAGGCCAAAACAATGAAAGGAAGGGCCATTCCCAATGTGTATACTAATGTTAACACGGCTCCTTGCCAAGCACCATTGCCACCGGAAGCTGCTAGGGCCAAGACCGAACTTAAGACTGGTCCGATACAAGGGGTCCAACCAAAACTAAAGGTTATCCCAAGTAAAAAGGCTGACAGATAGTGATTCGACTTTGATTGTTTGAAGGTGACTGTCTTTTGAATCTCCAGTTTATTGAAATGCAAGATTTCCATCTGGTGAAACCCTAAAAGAATAATGACTATTCCCATAGCATAACGAAACCAGTCTGCATAGAGCATGTGCCCTAGGAATCCAGCTCCAAATCCCAAAATAAAGAAAATGAGGGAGATTCCTGCAATAAAGCACAAGGTTCGAATTAAACCAGACCATGCAACGTCTCTTCCAAAAAAGCGAAAGCTTTTCGAATTTCCCTGATCATCCAGTAAAATACCAGCATAGACAGGTAGCAAAGGAAAGATGCAGGGTGAAAAGAAGGACAGGATACCTGCTAAAAAAACGGATACTAGAAATATAATCGACTCCAACGAATTACCTACTTTCTCAAAATTCTAATCCTATTTTACTACAAAAGGATAAATTTGTAAGAAGTCTGCTACGCTTATTTATTTTGACTAAAGTTGACACAAAAAAAGGAGCTAAGCTCCCTTTATTTTAATACGTTCCTTCTTCACCTTGACTAGTCAAGATAACAGGACCGTCTTTGGTAATCACAAACTGGTGTTCATATTGGCAAGACAGGCCGCCATCTATAGTCTTATGAGCCCAGCCAGTCTTCATATCTGTATCAATTTCCCAGTCACCAGTATTGATCATGGGTTCAATAGTTAGTACCATTCCTTCACGGAGACGGAGTCCACGCCCTGCAATACCGTAGTTAGGAACCATTGGCTCCTCGTGCATAGTTGGACCAACACCATGACCAACCAAATCACGAACGACACCGTAACCGCGACTTTCAGCGTATTCTTGAATGGCTGCACCGATATCACCGATACGATTGCCAACAACTGCTTGCTCAATCCCTTTATACATAGCTTCCTTGGTCACGTCCATCAGGTTTTTCACTTCTTCAGACGGTGTACCAACCGCGTAAGCCCAACATGAGTCAGCTAAACCACCAGTATAACTTTGGGTGTATTTTTTCATTTGCTCAACATTGTTGAAGTTGAGTTTAGATACATTGAGGTCGGATTTGGCAATCGGACCACCCAATACCATGTCAACCTTGAGCAAATCGCCCTCTTTCAAGATGTAATGACGTGGAAAAGCGTGAGCTACTTCGTCGTTGAGAGAGCAACAAGTGGCATAGGGGTAATCCATGACTGCACCATCCACACCAATCTGTAAAGGAAGGAAATTCTCCTCTTTACAACGTCGTCGAACGTACTCTTCAACTTCCCACATATCCACGCCTGGCTTAATCAAATCACGTAAGCCGATATGGATACTTGCTAGGAAATCACCAGCCTTGTCCATGGCTTCGATTTCACGTGCTGATTTTAAAGTTATCATTTTTTCTCCTAGATTCTAATTAATTTTAACCGTAACATTTGCTTTTGAAACAATCTGATGACCATGATAAATATCATAATCAATAATAGCTGAGCGTCTCGTGTGGTGAATAATACGAGCCTGAATCCGCAAAGTATCATCTATCTGCACAGCCTGCAAGAAATAAATCAACATCTGCTCAATGATGAGATTACGTCCGCTATTGACAACGAGGTCTTGGGTCATATGGTTGAGGATTTCAGCCAAGACTCCATTAGCAAGGACACCATTTTTCTCCAACATGAAGGGCTCAACAGTAATAACGACTTCATCATGATGATAAGAGAGTTTTTGCCCGATTTGCTCTGAGAAGGTCGGCAAAGCAG
Organism: Streptococcus sp. D7B5; assembly: GCF_029691405.1. Taxonomy (NCBI): domain Bacteria; kingdom Bacillati; phylum Bacillota; class Bacilli; order Lactobacillales; family Streptococcaceae; genus Streptococcus; species Streptococcus sp. D7B5. The sequence goes on along the minus strand of NZ_CP121467.1, from coordinate 362,840 downwards.
AAACTTGGGAACGGCTCATCTTTTCCATGACATCTCGTCGTGTTACGACACCGAGCAAGGTTTGGTTACTTCTGACAACGGGAACCATCTCAAAATCTTCTGCAATCATTCGTTGACTGACATTGGCAATATTAGTCGCTAATCCTGTTACAAAGATACTACGTGTCATCACCTTGTCAATCGTCGTGCTGGGGGATTTATCTCCTGCGTCACGCATAGTAACAACCCCAACAACCACTTGATGTTGGTTAATGACTGGAAAACGACTACTTCTGTTCTTACGGACCAAGTCTAGATAGTCTTTTACCGTATCCGTTTCTCTCAAAAAACCATACTCATGACTGGGACGATAGAGCTTTTCGACTGTCAGAATATCGGTTTTGATTTGAACATTTGAGAGAGCTTTGTTAATCATGGTCGCTACTGTAAAAGTGTCATGTTTACTTCTTAGAACTGGAATCCCTTTTTTATTAGCCAACTCAAGAACATCGTCCTGCACATGAAAACCACCCGTTACAAGGACTGCATTTTCATTTTCCAAGGCTAAAAGTTGAATGCGAGTACGGTCACCTACGATCAAAAGACCGCCATCATGGAGATAAGACAGGATATTTTGCTCTGTCATAGCCCCAATGGAGAATTTACTAAACTCTCTCTCAAGCCCTTCCTGACCAGCTAAAACTTCAGAGGAGGTGACTTCAGCAATTTCAGCATAGGTTAGCCTCTCAATGGCCACTTTCTGGGACTTGACCCGTATGGTTCCACTACGTGGCCGAGTTTCAACGATGCCACGATTTTCAGCTTCTTTGATAGCTCGGTAGGCTGTTCCGTCACTAACACCTAGGTGATTGGAAATACTGCGTACACTAACTCTCTTCCCAATTGGCAACTCTTCCAGATAGGACAAAATTTCCTGGTGTTTACTCATTGAATTCTCCTTTTATGTATCGAAATTCAAGATAGTCCCTCATTTTTCGTGTATAGCGATCGCTCCCTTTAAACTGTCGGACGAGGTTAAAGCCTGATTTTAAGGCTACTTTTTGACTAGCTTGATTCTCCAAATGAGTGATGATGGATAATTGTTTTAAACCAAATTCTTCAAAGGAAAGCTGACAAAGCTTGGTAACCACTTCTGTCATAAAACCTTGTGACCAAGAATCCTTTTTTAAGAAGTAACCAATTTCTGCTTCTTTTTTGATTTCATCGATTTTTTCAAATTTAATGGAGCCAATCATTTCCTGATTTCCTTGGAGACAAATTGCCCAAACCCCTAGAGGATTCTTCATAAAATAGTTAGCAAGTGCGTACTGACTTTCTTCCAAACTTGCTTGACTGGGAAAAATAAACTGTAAATTCTCAGGGTTTGAAGCAATCTCAAAAAACGCTTGACTGTCACTAAAAAAGAAAGGACGCAAATACAAGCGCTCCGTTTCAAAAAAAGAAAACATTGCTAATTTGGTCCAAATATTCATAATCACCTCAACGGCTTAGTCTTCAACGAGTGTAATATCCGCTCCAAGACTACGCAATTTTTCAATAATATCTGAGTAGCCACGAAGGATAAACTCAATATTCGTAATTTCAGTCTGGCCCTGAGCCATCAAACCAGCGATGACAAGTGCAGCACCAGCTCGCAAGTCTGTAGCTTTTACACTTGCCCCGTGTAACTTACGACCACCGTTGTAAATAATGTGATCGTTTGTAGTCGTAATATCCGCATCCATTTTTGCTAACTCAAAGACATGATTAACACGTTTCTCATAAATCGTATCAATAATAGTTCCACGACCTTGGGCAGTTAGTAAAAGTGGCGTGATAGGCTGTTGCAAATCGGTTGCGAACCCTGGATAGGGAGCTGTTTTGATATTGATGGCCTTCAAATCAGACTGTTCTTCAACGAAGATACTGTCTTCTGAGACCGTCATACGAACGCCCATTTCCTCTAGTTTGGCGATAAAGCCTTCTAAATGTTCATAGAGAACGTTGTTAATGCGAATTCCTTTTCCTACCGCCGCAGCAAGTGAAATATAGGTTCCAGCTTCGATACGGTCTGGAATAACCTGATGACGCGTTCCATGAAGTTTCTCGACACCATCAATAATGATAATATCAGTTCCTGCACCACGAATATGGGCCCCCATATTGTTCAAAAGGGTAGCGACATCAATAATTTCCGGTTCACGAGCCGCATTTTCAATGACAGTACGTCCCTTAGCTTTAACCGCAGCAATCATGGTGTTAATCGTTGCTCCAACGCTAACGGTATCCATGTAAATACTTGCGCCATGAAGCCCCTTACCTTGGGCAGATAAATTCATATTATCTCCCTCATAGCTGACCTTAGCACCCATGGCTTCAAAGGCTTTTAAGTGAAGATCAATCGGACGAGGTCCCAGATCACATCCACCAGGAAGTCCAACTGTAGCTTCACCAAAGCGACCTAAAAGACTTCCGTAGAAATAATAAGAAGCACGCAAGCTATTAATCTTGCCATAAGGCATAGGAATGTTCTGAACACCTCTTGGATCAATCTCCAAGACATCCTCATAACGCTTAACAGTCGCCCCCATAATTTCCATGATTTCGACAAGACTAGCAACGTCTGAAATATCTGGAACACAATCTAAAGTGACAATATCATCTGATAAGATAATAGCTGGAATAAGCGCTACAACACTATTTTTAGCACCACTAATGGTGATCTCACCTTGCAATGGACGTCCACCATTGATGACAATTTTTCTCATGTTTTACTCTTTCAAAATTTACTAAAAAGGTCTTTTCGTTCTATTATATCATAATTTTCAGTTTTTTCCCATTCCTATTGATTAAACATTCTATTTCGATAAAAAAAGACCTATCACACAAGCGATAAAGCTTGATATGATAGGCTTTGTAATGTTAGATTAGCGTACAGTGCGGATGCGCATTGTGTTTGTACGAACAGCTTCGCCAAGTGGTACACCTGCAACGATAACAATATCATCACCAGATTCTACCAAACCTTGCTCAACTGCAATTCTTTCAGCGAGATCAAACATATCATCAGTGTTTGATGGGCGATCAGTGGTTACTGGAATAACTCCCCAGTTAAGCATCAAACCACGCTGAGTCAATTCATCGAAAGTGATTGCCAAGATATCAGCATCTGGACGGTATTTAGAAATCAAACGAGCAGTGTGACCTGTCTTAGTAAGAGTAACCACCAACTTGATATTCATAGAATTTGTCGCATCCTTAACAGCTGAAGCCATAACCTCAGTCTTAGAATTACGTGACAAGTTAACAGATGACAAGCGACCGTATTCTTTTAAAAGAGTTTGAGCATTTTTGTCAATAGTTGCCATCGTAGTAACTGACTCCAGTGGATATTTACCATTTGCAGACTCACCTGAAAGCATTGTAGCGTCGGTTCCGTCGATAACAGCGTTAAACACATCTGATACTTCTGAACGCGTTGCACGTGGTTTTTCAGTCATAGTTTCAAGCATGTTTGTTGCTGTGATAGCGACTTTACCAGCTGCATTTACTTTTGTAATAATCATTTTTTGGTAAACTGGAACCATTTCGAATGGTACTTCGATACCCATGTCACCACGGGCGATCATGATACCGTCAGCAGCTTCAATGATTTCATCCAAGTTATCGATACCTTGTTGGTTTTCGATTTTCGCAAACAATTGAACGTGACCGTTACCAGTTTCTTCACAGATTGCACGAACTTCGTTGACGTCTTTTGCAGTACGTACGAATGAAATAGCGATGAAGTTGATACCTTGTTCCAAACCGAAACGGATATCATCGTTGTCACGTTCAGCAAGAGCTGGGAAAGGAATTTTAGTATTAGGGATATTTACACCTTTTTGTTTAGCGATAATTCCGTCGTTTTCAACTTCTACTTCAAATTCACGAGTTGCATCGTCTTTTGCAACAACGCGAAGACCCAATTTACCATCGTCAACCAATACTTGACGACCAACTTCAACATCATCGTAGATATCAAGAGCACCAGCAACGTTCAAAGCAATCACTTCACGAGTTGATTTGATTCCTTGTTTAGTTGCAACACGGATTTTTTCACCAGTTTTGTAAGAGTACTCTTTTGCGTCACCTTCAAACAATTCTGTACGGATTTCAGGTCCTTTAGTATCAAGAAGGAAACCAACTTTTTTACCTGCAAGTTTTTCAGCAAGTTTAACAGTTGCCATACGCTCACCTTGTTCTTGGTGGTCACCGTGTGAGAAGTTGAAACGGAAAGTGTTTGCTCCTGCTTCAATCAGTTTAGCAATGTTTTTAGCTGAAGCTTCAACGTCAAGTTTTTCACCCCAGTATCCGTCTTCACCGAATTTTTTACCACCACGGATTTCAACCGCAGGACCTAAAGTTGCAACGATTTTTACACGTTTGTTCATGATTTTTGTGACTCCTTTATATAATTCGACCTTTTATGGTCATGTTACCAAATTAATGAAAGTTGATTAGGACAAGCTCTTGTTCAAATCAGAAAGTTCAAGATCAGCTTTATGAGGGTTGTTAACAACGATCTTACCATCAGCTGTTAAGCTAAACAAAGCTCCTTCTTCTGCTGTTCCAAGAATTGGATTCTCAACCATTTTCTCGTTACGAATACCGACAGCGACACCACCGATTCCTTGTTTAAGAAGTTTAACAGCGTGTGCACCCATGCGTGATGCCAATACACGGTCACGAGCGGTTGGTGAACCACCACGTTGGATGTGTCCAAGTTCAGTTACACGAAGGTCACTAGTGTCTCCAGCTTCCTTGAGTTTCTTACCAAACTCATTCGCAGACATAACTCCCTCAGCTAAAACGATGATGTTGTGTTTCTTACCACATTCATAACCAGCTTTGATGCTTGCAACGATATCTTCCATCTTGAAGTCTTCTTCAGGGATGATGATTTCGTCAGCACCAGTTGCGATACCTGCCCAAAGAGCGATATCGCCAGCGTTACGTCCCATTACTTCAACAACGAAAGTACGACGGTGACTTGATGATGTATCACGAATCTTATCAATCGCATCCATAGCTGTCGTAACTGCAGTATCAAATCCAATTGTGAAATCAGTCCCTACGATATCGTTATCAATAGTTCCTGGAAGTCCGATAGCTGGGAATCCATGCTCAGTCAAGCGCATAGCTCCGTGATAAGAACCGTCTCCACCGATAACTACGACTCCTTCGATACCGTGTTTTTTCAATTGCTCAATCCCTTTAAGTTGACCTTCAAGTTGTGCAAACTCAGGGTAACGAGCAGAGTGAAGGAAAGTACCACCACGAGAAATGATGTCTCCTACTGAAGCAGCATCAAGTGGATAAATTTCACCGGCAACCATACCAGCGTATCCATCATAGATACCAAAAACTTCCATTCCTTCTGAGATTGCTTGGCGAACTACTGCACGGATGGCAGCATTCATACCAGGGGCGTCTCCACCACTGGTCAAAACAGCAATACGTTTCATTTGGTTATGCTCCTTTTTCTTTTAACATTCTTACTGATTATACCACATTTAAATCGAAAATTCTTCTATTTTCCGTATTTTTAGCGATAAATCGTTTTCATAGCAATTCCCTCTAACTTTTCCTCTAGAGCAGAATCTTTTCTTACAAAATGTTGTGTAGAAACAACCGTTTTTCCTTCCTCTTCATACCTGATAATGACAGGGATTGGACCTTTGTATTGTTCTAGGATATTTGAAATCTCTTTATCGTATTCATGATTTTTAACTTGAATCCAGAATCGTTCTGCCACTGCTTCTTTCAAATCTTGTGCAATCATTTGCAGACGACCATCTCGAGATTGAACTTTGCCATTGATGTAGTAAAATTTCCCTTCGGATAAATTGGAAGCAAATTTTCTATATTGGTCTGAAAATACAGTTACATCCATCCGAGACTTACTATCATGAACCTGTAGAAAAGCCATACTCTCGCCTTTCTTGGTTCGAATCACTTTAATCTTTTGCACTTCAACTAGGAGAGTGGCTTGAGCTCCCTCGGTTAGATTAGTGATTGGAGTGGTCGGATATAGGGCTTGTTTGGCAAGAGTTTGGAGAGGATGGGGACTGATACCTACCCCAATCAGTTCCTGCTCTTTGTAAAATTTCTCTGCCTCAGTAAAATCATCAGCTTCAGTCCAACTATAATTTGTATCCGCAAAAAGTCCACCTAATTCCTCAACAAAAACAAATAAGTTTGGTAGGTTGACTAAGTTTTTCTGGCGATTCTTGTCAAATTCATCAAAAAGCCCTAGTTCAACCAAAGGCGTCAAAAGCGACAGTTTCTTGTAATTCTTGGGAAGACGTGTGACAAAATCTTCAATGCTTGAGAAAGGACGATTTTCAATAATCCAGTAAGACAAATCTCTCGGCATTCCCTTAATGGCTTTTAGACCCAGATAGATTTTCTTCTGAGCAATTTTATCATGATAGGGAATGCTGTTGATTGCTAAGGGAGCTACTTCAAAGCCCATCTGCAATGCATCTACAATGTAATCGCTGCTAGAATAGTTCAACATAACTTGAAAGAAAATAGCAGGATAGTGTGTCTTGAAATAAGCAAGCTGGAAAGCCAGCGCTGAGTAGGCATAAGCGTGGGATCGGTTAAATCCATAGCCGGCAAACTTTTCCATCACTGCAAAAACTTGGTTGGCCTTTTCTTCTGTATGCCCCAATTTCATAGCTCCTGTGATAAAATCTTCCTTCATCAGATGCATCTCTTTGGCATTTTTCTTACCCATGGCACGTCTGAGAATGTCGGCTTTACCAAGACTGAATCCTCCAAAGCGTTGAGCTACCTGCATGACCTGCTCTTGATAGAGCATAATACCGTAGGTTGATGAAAGGATGTCTTCTAAGGCAGGGTCTAACACCGTCACCTTTTCTTTACCATGCTTACGAGCGACAAAATTATCAATATAATCACTTGCCCCCGGTCTATTGAGGGATGTCGTTGCTACTACCTCTTCAAAGACTTGCGGCTGAACTCGTTTCAAGAGCCGAATGGCGCCAGGTTGTTCAAATTGGAAAATCCCCTTGGTATTTCCAGCAACAAAGAGGGCCAGAGTTTCTTTGTCTTCCAAATCAATATCTTCGATTTTTAGATGAACACCCTCTGACTCCGCAAGCAATTCCTGCATTTTTTGGACAAAAGTCAGGTTACGTAAACCGAGGAAATCCATTTTTAGAAGTCCATTGGCTTCAACACCATGAGCATCATACTGAGTGATGAGCATATCCTCACCATATTTTAGAGGAATGTAGTCCGTCAAGTCTTGGTCACTCATAACGACCCCAGCTGCATGGATAGAGGTCTGACGAGGATACCCTTCAATCTTTCGAGCAATCTCAAAAGCTTTTTGATATTCAATCTTACTATTGATGATCTGCCTAAACTGTAAATTCTTTTCATAGGCTGTCGTTAGCGTATCTCGGAAACTGATTTTTTTCGTAATATTTGTTAATTCGTACTCAGGGACACCATAACGTTTGAAAACATCACGAATTGCCTGTTTTGCTCCAAAGGTCGAATAAGTGACAATCTGTGCCACGTGTTGACTGCCATAGCGATCACGAACATAGCGAATGAACTCCGGCCTATAAAGGTCAGGGATGTCGATATCAATATCAGGCATGGTGTAGCGCTCACGATTTAAAAAGCGCTCGAAAATCAAGTTCTTCTCGACCGGGTCAATTCCTGTAATATCCAGTGAGTAAGCCACCAGACTACCAACAGCAGAACCACGCCCCATTCCCATATAGTAGCCTTGGGAGCGTCCAAAACGGAGCAAATCCCAAACTACAAGGAAATAATCGTCAAAGCCCATATCATGAATCACAGCTAATTCCTCATTCAGTCGCTCATGGTAAATAGCTGAGGTCAACCCCTTGTCACTCAAGCCTTGCTCAGCCCTCTCTCGAAGTTCTTCTACTGCTGGTCTTTCAGGATTAAAGCGAGGAAGTTTTAAACTTGGGTCGATTTGATAGCTTACATTCTCTATCAGACCTTGGAGATTGGCAAGCGCCTGAGGGAAGCGATTTTTAAACCGTGCTTCCAAGTCTGAGGCAGGTAAAAAAATCCCTTGTTGTGAATGCAGATCCACTTCTCTCAGACTGACATTGTCCTTGACTGCTGATAAGATTTGTAAAACTTGAATATCTTCTTTTTCAAAAGAGTTGACCTGATAGAGTGGAAGAATGGGGCTAGTAAAGACTTCTTGAGGAGTATCTGGACTAACACCGATAAAATAATCAACCCCCAAATCCAACTGTTCGACCCCATTAAAATAGGGAACAACAATGGCCACATCTTCGAGGTGGGAGGTGAAGTCAGACCAATTTTTCCGTCCAGTCATTTTTAAAGTGGATAACTTCATCAACTCTTGATAGCCTTTAGTGGATAGGGCTAGAAAACGAAGAGAAATATTCTCCTTATCTTTGATCAAGGTCATTTCAAGACCAATTAAAGGTTGGATTCCATATTTTCGAGTCACCTCTAAAAAATGATAAGCCCCATAGAGATTATCCACATCCATGATAGCAAGGTGAGAATAGCCATACTCTTTAGCCATTTGTACATATTTTTCAATCGAAACCACACTTTCCATAAAACTATAAACAGTCTTGGTGTCGAGCTGTGCAATCATTACTTCTCCTCCTTGCTTTCGTTTTACTACTATTATACCATTTTAAGCTGGATATTGAAGCAACTCTGCACTTTCTTTTCAATATCATCAGTTACAAACTTCTTCTCTTCTTACTGTTAAATTCTTCATTTTTCAAAGGAAGGAAACAAAAATTAATATTATATAATAGTTTTAGATGTAAATTTAGATATATTTATACCAAACGAAGAATAATAAAGATAGGAGTTATATGCAGTTTTACATATAAAAATCTCTAGAAAAAGGCTTACTTCTATGATATTTATTCAGCATTTTATAATAACTTACCAAATAGATATGCTGGTTTAAGAAATTTATTTCATTTAAGTTTATTTATTCCATTTTTCCCTCTTTTTTGATATAATAAATTCAGTCTGTTTTCAAAGGAGAGAAACATGCGTTTTAATCAATTCAGCTACCAACCAACCACTAGTTCTCAACGATTTGAGGAATTAGAAGGTCTTGGTCTAAAGCTGTCACCCCAACTGTCCTTAAAAAGACAGTTTGAAGACTTCATTCGTTGGAGTTTTTTCACTTATTCTAACACGGATTATGCCTTGTCAACTTTGGCTGCGGATAAAGAAACAGATTTAGTAACCTTTTTCCAGTCAGACCGTGAGTTAACTGCGGAGATTTTCTACACAGTAGTTTTTCAACTTTTAGGATTTAGCTATCTTGTTGACTTTGAGGATGCCGAACAGTTCCGTAAAGAAACTGGTTTTCCTATTGTTTATGGAGATCTCATTGAAAATCTTTATCAATTGCTCAATACGCGAACGAAAAAAGGAAATACGCTCATCGATCAGCTTGTTAGTGATGGACTCATTTCAGAAGATAATCACTACCACTACTTTAACGGTAAGAGCTTGGCTACCTTCTCTACTCATGATGTCATTCGTGAAGTCGTGTATGTCGAGAGCCGTGTGGATACTGATAAAGATGGACTCCCTGATTTAGTCAAAGTCAGCGTTATCCGCCCACGTTACGATGGTCAAGTACCTGCTCTTATGACTGCCAGCCCTTATCACCAAGGGACCAACGACAAAGCCAGTGACAAGGCTCTCTACAAAATGGAAGGGGAGCTTGAGGTCAAACTGCCCCACACCATTGAACTTGAGGAACCTAAGCTGAATTTAGTCGGACCTCATAGTCAAGCAGAAGTCGTCTCAGAAGCTGAAGAAAAGCTATCTCATATCAATAGCTCATATACTCTAAATGACTACTTCCTCCCACGTGGATTTGCCAATCTCTATGTATCGGGTGTTGGAACCAAAGATTCTCAAGGACTCATGACTAATGGTGACTATCAGCAAATCGAGGCCTATAAAAATGTCATTGATTGGCTCAATGGTCGTTGTCGTGCTTTCACAGACCACACGCGCAAACGCCAAGTCAAAGCTGACTGGTCAAACGGCAAAGTCGCAACAACAGGTATTTCCTATCTAGGTACCATGTCCAATGGTCTCGCCACCACTGGTGTTGATGGCTTGGAAGTGATCATCGCAGAAGCAGGTATTTCCTCTTGGTACAACTACTATCGGGAAAATGGTCTAGTGACCAGCCCAGGGGGCTATCCAGGTGAGGATTTTGACTCACTTGCTGAATTGACCTACTCTCGCAACCTCCAAGCTGGTGACTATATTCGTGGCAATGAAGCTTATCAAGCAGACTTAGAAAAGGTTAAAGAGAAACTCGATCGCAAGACTGGTGACTACAATCAGTTTTGGCATGACCGCAACTATCTGCTCAATGCTCACAAGGTTCAAGCTGAGGTCGTCTTTACGCATGGTTCCCAGGATTGGAACGTCAAACCTCTTCATGTTTACCAGATGTTTCATGCCCTTCCTAGCCATATCAATAAGCACCTCTTTTTCCATCATGGTGCCCATGTTTATATGAATAACTGGCAGTCGATCGACTTCCGCGAGTCCATGAATGCCTTGTTAAGTATGAAATTGTTAGGACTTGACTCAAGCTACCAACTTCCGACTGTCATTTGGCAGGACAATATCGCACCGCAAAAATGGCAAGGTCTTGATAACTTTGGCAAACAGGATGAACTGCATACCTTCTCTCTTGGTAATGAGGAAAAAGTGATTCAAAACCAGTATGATCAAAAAGATTTTGATCGTTATGGTAAGACTTACCAGACCTTCAACACCGAACTTTACCAAGGAAAAGCTAATCAGATCACCATTGACCTTCCAGTAAGTCAAGACATTCACTTAAATGGGCGAGTAGAGCTAAAACTTCGTGTCAAATCAAGTACAAACAAGGGCTTATTATCAGCCCAACTGCTAGAACTTGGACAAAAGAAATATCTGCAGCCTTATCCAGCGGTTTTAAGTGCTAGAACCATTGATAATGGCCGTTACCACATGTTAGAAAATCTCTGTGAACTGCCATTCAACCCAAGTGCCCAACGTGTCATCACCAAAGGCTACCTTAATCTTCAAAATCGAACCAATCTCTTGACGATTGAAGAAATCCAACCAAATGAATGGATGGACTTCAAGCTAGAGCTTCAACCAACTATCTACAAACTTAAAAAAGGAGATACTCTCCGTTTGGTTCTCTACACCACAGACTTTGAGATTACAATTCGAGACAATACAGACTATCAGTTGACTGTTGATTTAGCACAGTCTAGTCTTATCCTACCTTGTCAAAAGGTATAATCTACCAGACTTTCAATATGGAAGGATTCAAAGGAAAAGTCAATGAATTTGACCATTGAACTTCCTATAACCAAAGTTTTCCACTTGAACAGTCGAATCAGACATAAACTTTGTATCAAATTCAGTTCATCTGAAAGCATTTTAGAAGCCCCTAGACGGAACTTGGACAAAAGATACTCCCTCTAACCAACATGTGTAACCATTTATCATACACGCTACCAGACCACATGTTGGAAATCTCTGTGAATTACATTTAGAGTAAATTCACAAAACGCCGTGACAAAAAGCTACCCAAATTGAATGATTCACTGTCATTAAAGAACATCAATGTAGATGAACGAATCGCTACCCAGTTTATCTGCACCCAACTAGTGAAAAGTTAAAAGAAGGAGAATCTCTCCATCTAGTTCTTTATCCTACTGACTTTAAAATCATCATACGTGACAATACCGCCTACCACCCGACTGACGTTTTCGTTCAGTCCACGCTTACTGTACCTTTTAAAAGGAGTACTTACTTTATGAACAAATCAGAACACAGACACCAACTTATCCGCGCCCTCGTTTCAAAAAACAAAATCCATACTCAAGCTGAATTACAAGCCTTGTTAGCGGAAAATGATATCCAAGTTACTCAGGCTACCTTATCACGCGATATCAAAACCATGAACCTTTCAAAAGTGCGCGAAGAGGATAATTCTTACTATGTGCTAAATACAGGATCTATCTCCAAGTGGGAAAAACGTCTTGAAAATTATATGGAAGATGCTCTTGTTATGTTGCGTCCGGTGCAACACCAAGTTATTTTGAAAACTTTACCCGGTTTAGCCCAGTCATTTGGATCTGTAATTGATTCCTTGGCCTTTCCAGATGTCGTTGCAACTCTTTGTGGAGACGATGTCTGCATGATTATCTGTGAAGATGCTACAAAAGCGCAGGCTTGTTTTGAGAGTCTTAAAAAATATGCGCCACCATTTTTCTTTAGTGAATAAAACAAATCCCGTGATCAAAAGATCACGGGAACTTTTTATTTCTTTGACTGTGTTTCTTCTTTCTTTGTACGCGCCAATCGAAGAGCACGTTTAGGATTGAGACGATTAAACAATTCTTCTAGTTTCTTTTCATTCCACACATCTGCTGCAGAAACAAAATTTCCATCTGCATCTCGGAATGATATTGGTTTATCTCCCATATCAATCTCCTAGTCTACAAATTCAAACTCAAATTTACCGATGCGGACCAAATCGCCATCTTTGGCTCCACGCGCACGAAGGGCTTCGTCAACCCCCATACCACGAAGCTGACGGGCAAACTTCATGACTGATTCGTCACGGTCAAAGTTGGTCATGTTAAAGAGTTTCATAAGTTTATCACCAGAAAGTACCCATGTCGCATCATCATCACGGCTAATCTCAAAGGCCTTTTCTTCCTCGTCAAAGCCATAGTAAACTTCTTCTTCCATATCGGATTCATCATAAATCGGGAATTCTGGAGTCTTGTCTAACAATTCAGCTGTCGCGTCCAAAAGAGTCGCCAACCCTTGCTTGGTCAATCCAGAAATTGGGAAGATGGCTGGAAGTTCCTCAAACTCGTCGTAGTTTGCTGCCAACTTTTCCTTGAAAGTTTTAAGATTTTCCTGACTTTCAGGCATATCCATCTTGTTGGCTACGATAATCTGTGGACGTTCCATGAGACGAAGGTTATAGGATTCTAATTCCTTATTAATAGCAAGGTAATCCTCATAAGGATCACGTCCTTCGCTAGCTGACATATCGATGACATGGAGGATAACTCGAGTGCGTTCGATATGACGTAGAAACTGGGTTCCAAGACCAACCCCTTGACTGGCCCCTTCAATCAAACCTGGAAGGTCTGCTACTGCAAAAGATTCACCTGACTGTGTACGAACCATACCCAAATTAGGGACAATGGTCGTAAAGTGGTAAGCACCGATTTTAGGTTTAGCTGAAGTGATGACACTAAGCAAAGTTGACTTTCCAACAGATGGGAAACCGACCAAGCCAACATCCGCTAGGATCTTCAATTCCAGTTGCAACTCACGTTCTTGACCTGGTTCTCCATTCTCAGAGATTTCAGGTGCAGGATTTTTGGGAGTGGCAAAACGGATATTTCCACGACCACCTCGACCGCCATGAGCCACGATAAACTCTTGACCATGTTCAATCAAGTCTGTAATGACTTTTCCTGTTTCCGCATCACGTACAGTAGTCCCCTGTGGTACTCGAACACGAAGATCTTCTGCACCACGACCGTGCATTCCTTTGGTCATTCCTTTTTCACCGGAATCAGCCTTGAAATGACGGTTATAGCGGAAATCCATCAAGGTACGCAAACCTTCGTCTACCACGAAAACAACGTTACCTCCTCGTCCACCATCACCACCCCAAGGACCGCCATTAGGGACATATTTTTCACGGCGAAAGGCAACCATGCCATCGCCACCATTACCAGCCTTGACCTTAATCTTAGCTGTATCTAAAAACATATTCATATTTTCTTCTCACTTTAAAAAGGCTGGGGAGAACCCAGTCATTAGTTATTGTTTCTATCCCCGTAGCTTGCTTAGAATCTACTAAAAGCTCCAAGCGCAGTTGCAAAGATACCAGCAAGGGTTACAAACAACATGATGAGCACGACAACAAGTGTCACCTTTTCAAACAAAGTTTTTTTACGTTTTCCGTTATCTCCAAAAGCCATAACTTCTCCTTTTTCTATATAATTCTAATTTAATAGTCTGTTGAAACTGGTGCAATCAACCATAAAATGATATAAGCAAGGACTCCTGTCCCATAACAAAATGCAAGAACAGCCCAAATGACACGAACAATTGTTGGATCAATATCAAAATAATGAGCAACTCCTGCGCATACTCCACCAATTTTTTGATCTTTTCCGCTTCTCATTAATTTTTTCATTTTTACTTCCTCTTATTCTATTATTTGAATTCGTCTCTCCAATAATCTCTGATGCTAGACAATTGTTTTCGAGACGCTCTTAAAATACGCTTGGATTCTTTTACTGGGCTTGTAACAGCCTGTTGAGGTAGATAGAGAATCGTTTTTAAGAAGCGCTGAGTGACAGGTTGTCCATCATGTAGCTCATGTTCAAAGTTATTTGAGATAATGGCATCAAGGTAAAACTCATGAACTCGTTTCCCAAAATTTTCAGCCGAAATCTCGTACAACTTATCCGCCAACTTTTGTTCAGACATATCAGGAGTAGCAATCAATGCTTCAAGGATAGCTCCTGCAAGCTCTCGTTCTCCATAGTAGAGGGTCCCAAACATTTTATCATTGATCAGATTTTCAAGATAGGGGTTGCCATGAGCAATAACAGGCGTTCCACTGGCTAGACTTTCTAGATAGGTTAAACCCTGAGTTTCACTCGTAGATGCTGAAATAAAGAAATCAGCTGCTTTATAGTACAAGGCTGTCTCACTGGGAGCAATCATACCTGTAAAAATCACATGTTTTTGTATGTTTAATTTCTCTGCTTGTTCTTTCAGACTGTCCAGATAAGGTCCGTCTCCAGCAACAACCAACTTCACCTTGTCTTCTTCTTTCAAAACCTGCGCAAAGGCAGCTAAGACTGCTTGGATATTCTTCTCAAAGGAGATACGCGAAAGGCTCAGTAGCATTTTCTCGCCTTCCTGAATACCTAACTTCGAACGAAGCTCTTGTAAGTTTTCCTCTTTAATCTCAGGTCGTTCAAACTTAGCCAGCTCAATTCCAGTTGGGATGACACGCTTTTCAACCTTGACTTTGTATTTCGATAAAAGGTCACGAACAATCTCACTAGGGCAAATCACGCCATCTACATCATGAAGGAAGCCACGCACCAAATATTTTACCATACTCGGACGAATTAGCATGCCCTTAGCAATGTAATGTACATAGTCTTCATACTGGGTATGGTAGGTATGAATAACTGGAATTTTCAATTCTCTCGCAATCCAAATTCCTAACAAACCAAGAGAAAATTCTGTCTGGGTATGAATAATATCGAGTTGATACTGCTTGGCAATTTCAAGCGCCTTTGTAAAACCTCGGTAGGCAAATCGTCGATCCTTAAACGCAAAGAAAGGGACACTCGGAATGCGAATAATTTGCCAATCCTCGTAGCGGTTTACATCTTTATCTGTTGTTGTAAAGATAAAAACTGCATGCCCCTGCTTTTCAAGCTCAGTTTTCAAAGTCCGAATACTAGTCGCGACCCCGGAAACCTGAGGGAAATAGGTATCTGTAAATAAACCAATTCGCATAAATTACCTCACTTTTTGCCCAAAGCAGCCTGTTCTCGATAAAATTTTAACCAGATTTCCAACAAATGCTCCTCAGAGTACTCTTTGGAGATCTCGCGAGCTTTTTCTTTCAAGTCCTTTAAGGTTTCAGGGTCATTCTTATATTCTAGGATTGCTTCTCTCATCTCGGAAACATCACTTGTAGCACGATAATTCCCATCAAGAATAACCTTATACAGATCCAAATCCCTCAACATAATCGGAGCCTCGCAACTAGCCGCCTCTAAGATGGTCATAGGGAATAATTCATTGTAACTTGGTAGCAAGAATAAATCCGCCATAGCGTAAAGTTCCCGCATCCGTTCCGGTGACACAATCCCGGGAAAAATAAGATTTTTTGGTGGATTGTCCATAATCTTCTTGTAGCGTTCATAACCATCTGTCATCCCACCAAATGAAAAACCACCTGCCCAGATAAAGGTAATTTCTGGCAATTCCTCAGCAAGACGGATAAAATCATCAATTCCTTTACGTTTCTGAACCTGACCCGCACCGATTACGACAAACTGATCTTCCGCGAGATCCATTTCCTTCCGGAGTTGAGCAACTTGTTCAGCTGGTAATGGATGCCATTTTTCTTTATTTACAAAGTTTGGAATATAAGTTACTTTTTCACGTGGAATGCCAGCAGCCACTAAATCCTCGATAAACATGGGATTGACCACCACCAAGTGTTCCATTCGGTTGTAAAAGGAAAAAACATAGCGTTTGACAATTCCTTTTAGGAAAAATGGAATCTTCAAACTCCCCTCAAGCGTATCAGGCAAAAAATGCACATAGCCAATTTTTCTCCCAGAGCGTTTCTTTTGGAAAGTGGATAAATAATAGGGGAAATCAATGGTATGAAAGTGAGTTACATCTGCCTCTACAGGAAGATTCTCTGTAACAATCAACTGGTCTTTGGCATCACGGTGAAGGAGACTAACCAATTCTCTATAAGCTCCTGACACTCCTTGACCAGCTACTTTTTCACTTGAACTTAGCATATTAATACGCAATTTTTCGTTTTCCATACCTTTCATTATACCATTTTATTTCCAGAAAATCAGCAAAAGAAAGAAGAGACTATAGGAAAAAGGATAAATTTACCCTATTTTCCAATCGTCTCTCTCATTTTTCTTAGTCTTTATTTAATTCCTAGGGCGATACGTGCGTATCGGCTCATTTTCTCAACCGTCCAAGCTGGATACCAGACCAATTTAACTTCGGTATTAGTTACCTCAGGCACATCTGTCATCGCATCATGTATCTGGTCTGTCAAAAGGTCAGCCAGTGGGCAGCCCATAGTTGTCAAGGTCATATCAATTTCAGTGTGACCTGTTTCACCATCAAAACGAATTTCATAAATCAAACCTAGGTTGACAATATCAATCCCCAACTCAGGGTCGATGACTTCTTCCAAGGCATTTAAAATGCGTGTTTTGATCATTTCAATTTGCTCTTCTGTATAAGCCATGTTATTCCTCACTATTAGTCTTCAATAAAATCACGAAGCGGTTTGCTGCGACTTGGTTGACGCAATTTTCTCAAAGCCTTGGCCTCAATCTGACGGATACGCTCACGAGTCACGTTAAAGACTTTCCCAACATCTTCAAGAGTACGCATTTTCCCATCATCTAACCCGAAGCGCAAGCGCAAGACGTTTTCTTCACGGTCTGTAAGAGTATCCAAGACTTCATCCAACTGCTCACGCAAAACGATACGAGTTGTGTAGTCTACTGGATTTTCAATCACTTCGTCTTCGATAAAGTCCCCAAGATGGCTATCGTCCTCTTCACCAATCGGTGTTTCAAGTGATACTGGTTCTTGGGCGATTTTCAAGATTTCGCGGACCTTGTCAGGTGTCATATCCATACGCTCAGCGATTTGTTCAGGAGTTGGATCTTGTCCCAATTCTTGAAGGAGATTACGCTGTTCACGAACAAGCTTGTTAATGGTTTCAACCATGTGGACAGGGATACGAATAGTGCGGGCCTGGTCAGCAATGGCACGGGTAATCGCCTGACGAATCCACCAAGTTGCGTAAGTTGAAAACTTAAATCCTTTAGAGTAGTCAAACTTATCCACTGCCTTCATCAAGCCCATGTTGCCTTCTTGGATCAAGTCAAGAAATTGCATACCACGCCCTACGTAGCGCTTAGCAATCGAAACCACCAAACGAAGGTTGGCTTCTGCAAGACGCTGTTTGGCTTCGATATCACCAGCTTCAACAGCTAGAGCCAATTCTTTTTCTTCTTCGTTTGTCAAGAGAGGAACAACCCCAATTTCCTTCAAATACATACGGACTGGGTCATTAACCTTGGCAGAGGTTGAGCCAATCAAGTCCTCATCACTGAGTTCTGGCTCTTCTTCTGCACTAAGCACACGCGCGCTTGGATTTCCTTCGTTGTCTGTGATAGAAATTCCAGCATCCTGAATCCGTTGCAAAAGGTCTTCAATGCCATCTGCATCGAGGGCAAAAGGAATAACCAGACTTGAATTGATTTCGTCATCTGTTGCTGTTCCTGTTTTTTTGTGGTTACGGATAAAGTCTGCTACTTGCACATCAAATGTGGTTACTTCTTTTTGTTTTGTTGCCATTATTACTCCATTCTTCTCTTTTGGGAAATCAATCGTTGCAATTCTTCCAAGGCTGTGTCTGTATCTCCTACATGACTAGCTTCCTGCACTTTCTTTTTAATTCTTAAGTTGTCCTTGCTGAGGAGGGCACGGTTTCGAGTCGCTTCGACTTCCGCTAGCTCTTGAGGCGACATCTCAACTGGCAAATCCAAGCTAAGCACGTGGTACCAAGCATTTTCAACCTCAGGCGTCTGATGAGAAAGCTCCTCTGAGCCGATTTCTCCCTGCTCACTTAATAATTCGTAAAGAATTTGAAATTCTGGGGTATCAAAGAAAAAATCTTCTCTTAATCGGTAGTCATTTAACACAACTGGGTTCTCAGCCATCCTATAGAGGAGATGCGCCTCTGCTCTCATGACTGCTGTCAGTTGCCGCGTTACAGGTAAACTAATCGCTGCTGGAGGTTGCTCCTCTTTGACTCTTTCCTGCCTTTGAACAATGCGACTTTCATTTACAATCTGTTCCACCTGCTGGTAATCAAAGGAAGGGAGATTATCTGCTAGAATGTGGATATAAGAATTCTGGGCAGTGATAGACTTTTCTTTGGCGATTAGGGGTGCAATCTTTTCAATGAATTCAATTTGCGCCTGTAAGTTATCACTATTTTCAGGCTTTAGCTGGTGAATATAGAACTCAATAGGACTAATCCGGGTCTTGGTTAAAAGGTAAGCCAGATCTTCAGGAGAATTCTTTTGTAAATACTCATCTGGGTCCATGGCATCAGGTACTCGGACAACTTCCACTGAGAAATCTTTTAATTCTTCCAGAGCTTTGGCTGTTGCTGCCTGCCCTGCCTTGTCACCATCATAGCTGAGAACTATCTTTTTGGTAAAGCGTTTGAGGTGGTCAACATGCTCCTTGCTTAAGGCTGTTCCCATGGAAGCTACAGCATTTTCTATACCAGCACGATAGGCTGCGATCACATCCATGAATCCTTCCATCAGATAGAGCTCTGTAATCTTACCTGTTCCCTTTTTTGCCTTGTCCAAATGATACAATTCGTAACTCTTGTTAAAAATTGCAGTCGAGCGACTATTTTTATATTTGGCAGTCTGACTATCCGTTTCTTGCCAGATACGACCTGAAAATGCAATAACCTGCCCCTTGTCATTGGTCAAAGGAAAGATAATCCGTCCAAAAAAAGTATCATAAAACTGATTGCCATCTGACAGGTAAAACAGGCCAGAATCCAATAAATCCTTTTCCTCAAACTTGTCAGATAAACGTTGGTAGAGATAAGTTCTCTCTGCTGGAGCTAGTCCAATCTGGAAGTGCTTCAGAACATCATCTGTCAATCCGCGTTTGTAGAGATAAGCCCTTGCTTCTTCTCCCATCTTGGTCGTCATGAGGATGGCATGGTAAAAGCGTGCAGCTTCTTCATGTATATCATATAGAGCTTGATGAGGGGAAGCTTGTTGGGGACGAGACTGAACAGGCATAGCTAGTTGAATACCGACGCGCTCTCCTAAGAGCTGAACGGCTTCCATGAAGGACACGCCTTGGTATTCTTCGATAAACTTAAAGACATCTCCTGAACGCCCACATCCAAAACAGTGATAAAACTGCTTGTCTTCCACAACGTTGAAAGAGGGGGTCTTTTCACCATGAAAAGGACAGAGCCCTAAATAGTTCCGTCCAGCCTTCTGTAAAGAAATCACATCACCTATGACTTCCACAATGTTGGCATTGTTTTTGATTTCTTCAATGACTTGCTTGTCAACCATACACAATACCTCCATCTTATCATAGTTTCACGTAAACTAGTATAGCTTATTTCTGAAAAAAAGTAAACCATTTCATACGCTTTCCGTAATTCTCTTTGCCTTATTTTTCCAGATAGAAAGAGGAGATAAAAAACTCAGAAACACTTCCATGCTTCTAAGTTTCTCTTCTCTATTTTTTGATGATTATTTAACTCATCTATTCAAATAATTGATAGTAGTCTGAAATCTTCATCTTAGCTTTTTCTTCTTTATTGAGGTCTTGGATGATACGACCTTCCTTCATGACTATCAGACGATTGCCATACTTCAGCGCATCTTCCATATGGTGGGTAATCATCAAGGCTGTTAGATGACCCTTGCTGACAAAGTCATCTGTTAATTCCATCAAGGCAACACTGGTTTTTGGATCAAGGGCTGCTGTGTGTTCATCCAACAAGAGCAACTCTGGTCGCTTCAAGGTAGCCATCAAGAGACTCAAGGCCTGGCGTTGACCGCCTGATAGAAACTCAATCGGAGTATCTAGATGTTTTTCAAGCCCATTTCCCACTTTTTCAATGGTAGTCTGAAACTCTTCTCTATGGCTTGAAAGTCTCCTAGGAAGGAGTCCTCTCTTCTCACCACGAAACTTGGCAATCAAGAGATTTTCCGCTACCGTCATACGGGGAGCCGTCCCCATCTTAGGATCCTGAAAGACACGAGACAAGTACTTAGCCCGTTTTTCAGGTGAAAAATGCGTCACATCCTCGCCCATGATACGGATACTCCCACTTGTTAAAGGTAAGGTACCTGCAATAGTGTTAAAAAGCGTTGACTTCCCTGCTCCATTTCCCCCTAGGATGGTAATGAAATCATGTTCGAAAATTTCAAGAGAAACATCATTCAGAATGATTTTTTCCTCATCAAAGCCATTCGTAATGACTTTGGTAGCATTTTTTAATTCTACAATTGCTGTCATTTGCTAAACTTGACTCCTTTCAGGTATTTGTTTTTGAAGGTTGGAATCATGAGGCAAACCGCCAAAATCAAGGCGCTGTACAAACGAAGATAACTTGTATTAAACCCAAGAGCAATCACTCCCCAAACGAGGAACTGATAAGCAATAGACCCTACAACGATGGTCATGAGTCGCTCTGCCAGGGTCAAACTCTTGAACAAAACCTCACCAATAATCAAGCTAGCAAGCCCTACGACAATCACGCCGATTCCTCGAGAAACATCCGCGTATCCTTCTTGTTGAGCAATTAAAGCCCCTGCAAGCGCGATAATTCCATTTGAGAGAACCAAGCCCATGAGTTCCATACGACCCGTATTGATACCAAAGCTACGAGCCATATCGGGATTGTCACCTGTAGCGATGTAGGCTTGACCTAGTTTAGTATCTAGGAAAAAGAGCATAAGGCCAATAACAAGAGCTACAAAGATTAATCCAGTCAGGAGTTGATTGAGATCCGAATCAAAAGGCAAGACATCTTGAATTTGCTTGGTCCCAAGAAGCCCCAAGTTGGCACGTCCCATAATCATGAGCATGATGGAATGGCAGGAAGTCATGACTAAAATTCCTGATAAAAGAGTTGGAATTTTTCCTTTGGTATATAAGAGACCTGTCGCCATACCAGCTAGACAACCTGCTCCTACTGCAGCTAAGGTCGCTAAAAATGGATTTACTCCCTGTGTTATCAAGGTTACAGCTACTGCTCCCCCAAGAGGAAAAGAACCTTCAGTAGTCATATCAGGGAAATTCAAAATTCGAAAAGTCATAAAGATTCCCAAACCTAAAATCGCCCAGACCATCCCCTGAGAAATAATGGATACTATCATAATCTTTCACTCATTTCTTTCTTTAGTAAAAATGGGAGGAGATGTGTCCAGCTCCTCCTTTATCTTTATTCAATCACTTGTCCTGCTTCTTTTAGAACGGACTCAGGAACGGTGATACCAAGTTCCTGCGCTAGTTTTTTGTTAATCACTGACTTACCAGTTGAAAAGACATTAACTGGCGTATCAGCTGGTTTTTCACCTTTCAAAACTTTGGCAATCATTTTACCAGTAGCCACTCCAAGATCGTGTTGGTCAACTACTACAGATGCTAATCCACCTGCTTCTACCATGGCAGTGGCACTTGGGTAGATTGGCTTTTTAGCTGTTTGGTTACTTGAAACAACTGTTGAAAATGCGGATGCGATGGTGTTGTCAATTGGAACCCAAATCGCATCAACCTTGCTTGTCATGACATTAACTGTTGAAGCAATTTCGTTAGTTGATGGAATGGCAAATGTTTCGACTGTCAAACCTGCTTTTTCAGCATAAGCCTTGAATTCTTCTACCTGTGTTTTTGAGTTATCTTCGCTACTTGAGTAAAGAGCACCGATTGTTTTGACATTTGGTGTCAAAGTTTTAATCAATTCCACTTGTTGTTCTGCTGGGTTGTGGTCTGACACCCCTGTGATGTTGCCACCTGGTTTTTTCAAATCTTTGACCAAGTTAGCACCGATTGGGTCTGTAATAGCAGCCATGATAACTGGTAGATCTTTAGTAGCACTTGCAAGTCCTTGAGCTGCTGGTGTTGCAATCCCAACAACTACATCGTTTCCATTTGCTACCAATTGTTTACTCATGGTTGCAACCTTGCTCTGATCTCCTTCAGAGTTCATAAAGTCGATTTTTACTTGATCGTCCTTATAGCCTTCTTCAGCTAGTCCATCTTGAATCCCTTGGTAAATCAAGTCCAAGGATGGGTGACTAACAAATTGAAGGACACCAACCTTAGCAACCTTTTGCTCTTCCTTAGCTGCTGGCTTGTTCATTGATGAATAAATCAAGCTAGCCACTACCAATACTGCTAATCCAGCGACAATTCCAATCAAACGTTTATTTTTCATATTCTTTCTCCTTAATTCTTTTACCTTAACTTGTTAAATCACATCATCAAGCGATGCCATCGTTTAAATTTCAATATCTTTCCTCCCCATAGAAAAAGTCCTCACACAAAAAACTTGTGTGAGGACGTCGATGCGCGGTGCCACCTCAATTATAGGGAATATCCCTATCGCTCTTTCTCGCAATAACGAGTTGCACTGTAAGGTGTGCTCACCGAATTTTTATGATTTCAAATTCTTAAGTACATTCAGCCCAATTTCATCAATTTCATCTATCTGCTTTCACCAACCACAGACTCTCTAAAAAATGAGCAAGATTACTTTCTGAATGTTTAAATTATATCATTTTTCAACTACTTGTCAAGCTTATTTTTAGAATTTTTTAAACAATTCAAAAACTTCCCCTTGAAAAAAGAGGAAGTTTGTAGAATATCAGCCAGAATTACGTAAACCAGTTGCAATTCCGTTGATAGTTGTATGGATCAGTTTTTCTTCGTCTGCCGACAATTCGCCGCGACGTTGACGTTTGATTAACTCCAACTGGATGTAGTTCAGGATATTAAAGTAAGGCATACGATAGTTTAGACTGTCTTTTAGATAAGAGTTTTCTGCCAAGAGTTCGTCATAACCTTCGATAGCTAAAATAACGTCCTTAGTCAACTGCCATTCATCTAAAATAGTGTAGTAGATAGCTTGTACTTCTTCGTCTTCACAGAGCTTGGCATATTCAAAAGCAATATTCATATTAGACTTAGACAAGACCATGTCCACATTGGAAAGAAGAGATTGGAAGAAAGGCCAGTTTTGGTACATATCACGAAGGAATTCGATATTCTTTGGATCTTGATCAATAAACTCTTTAAAGCTTGATCCTACACCATACCATCCAGGGAACATGACACGGCTTTGAGACCATGAGAAGACCCAAGGAATGGCACGCAAACCGCCAATTTCAGTGATGGTCTTACGAGCTGCTGGACGCGAACCGATATTGAAGCTTGAAATAGCCTTGATTGGACTTGATTCAAAGAAATAGTCATAGAAATGTTCATTTCCAAAGACCAAATCACGATAGATATCGTAGCTACGGTCCACTACTTGATCCATAATAGCTTCGTAACGATTTGACGTATTGGTATCACTCTTCTTCTTGGTAATCATACGGTTAATGGCTGCAGAAACCAACATTTCAAGGTTATAATAGGCTGCATCTTTGTTACCGTATTTGTTTCCAATGACTTCTCCTTGCTCAGTCAGACGGATACGGTCCTTGATAGACTTAAGTGGTTGAGATGTGATGGCTTCATAAGTTGGTCCACCACCACGACCCACAGTACCACCACGACCATGGAAGAAAGTAACCTTAACGCCGAATTCATCCCCAATAGCCGTCAGTTGTTGTTGCGCTTTATAGAGGGTCCAACATGATGATAGGTAACCACCGTCCTTGTTACTATCAGAGTAGCCAAGCATGATTTCTTGGTAGTTGTCTTTTGAAGCAATCCATTTTTTAGCCAAAGGAAGAGAGAAATATCTTCTCATGGTTTCTTCTGAGTGATCCAAGTCCTCGATCGTTTCAAAGAGGGGAACAATCTGAACGCGGGCTTTTTGGGCATCCACCAAGCCGACTTCCTTAAGCATAATGGCTAGTTCGAGCATATCGGATACACTGGTTGCGTGAGAAATGATGGTTTGACGAATAACATTTTCACCCAGTTTATCCTTCAACTTGCGCGCAGCTTTAAAGATAGAGAGTTCTTTTTCAAGCAGTTCTGACTTTTCAGCATGAGTCGCTGAGAGAATACGAGGGTCTTCTTCCAACTCTTTTAAGAGGAGGGCGCATTTTTCATCTTCAGATAGATCACTATAGTGATCATTGATACCAGCAGATGCAAGCAATTCTGCCACACAGGCTTCGTGAACACTAGAATCCTGGCGCATGTCGATAGAAGCAAGGTAGAATCCAAAAATTTCGACAGCTTGCATCAACTCGACAAATTCTCCTGAAATCAGGTATTCTCCTTTGTTCTCAAGGAGAGAGTCGCGAATGGCCAACAAATCTTGATAAAATTCATCTGCAGTGGCATATCTAGGCTGAAGGTCCTTGTCTTCAATCAAATAAGCCTTGGTTGCCTGCATCTTAGCTTGGATGTCAAAGAGGGCACGGCGATAGAGTTCTTTTTCACGATAAATCGAGTTGTCTTGTGACTTCAGCGCCATCTCACGAACCTTGTCGCTGACATTCACGATGCTGGTTGAAAGTGAAAATTCACGGTAAAGATTATAAATCTTTTCATCATAGTAGTTCATAATGACTTCGCACTGAGTCAAGGCTGATTTATTGAGAGTTTCCGCTGTTACGAAAGGATTTCCATCACGGTCTCCTCCGATCCACATCCCCATAGTAATTGGTTTTGGATGTTGGAGCTCAATACCTTGTTCTTTGGCTAATTTTTTATACTCAGCTGTCAAACGGGGAACAGCATTCAGGAAAGAACTTTGGTAATACTCCATCACGTTGGTGATTTCGTTTGTTACTTTCAATTTTTTCTCACGAATCATGTCCGTTTGCATGATAATTTCAATGTAACGACGGAGATCTGTGTGCCATTTTTCTTTATTAATCAAGCCGAGTTTGACATCACGGTACTTGCGCAAAAGCGTATGGATATGGTTGGTCAAATCCAGCATACTCTTGCGTTGTACTTGCGTTGGATGGGCGGTCAAGACAGGAACGACATTTAACTTTTCTAAAATTTCGGCTGCATTTTCTTTTTCAGCTACCATCTTAATCGTTGTAGATAGTTTTCCTAAATAGTCTTGATCCACATTGTTTTGGTGATTGATTTCATAGGCCAAATCCACATCCTCAGAGATATTAATCAAAAGTGGAAGGATAGAGAAATAGCGTGAAATGTAAATCATTTCTTCATTTGAAAGACTGGTCACTAGGTTATTGAGCCCTTGATAATTCTCGCTAGTTGATAATTCCTTCAACTGGATAATCTTTTCAAAGGTTTCTGGCGCTAGCATATTTTTTGTGATATCTTCTAATAGCTCAGTCAGAATCAAGACTTCTTCTTGGACGACTGCTTTATTACTATAGTTTTCTAATTTTTGAAGAGACATATACTTTCCTTTCCATTCAATCCTTACAGATTTTCATCGATTTGATTCTCGTATTCTCTGATAAGTTTGGCACGTTTTTCGCTGGCATCAATGTTTAGTACAAGCGCGATGGCTACGGATAATACCAATAGACTGTTCCCACCTTGTGAAAGGAAGGGGAAGGTTACCCCTGTAGAAGGAATCAACCCTGAAATCCCACCGATATTGACAAAGACCTGAACAAGGATCATTCCTCCGACACCAATAGCAACCATAGAGTTAAAAGGGTCCTTTGCTCGAATACCAACCAAGATGATTCGTAAAATCAAGAAGAAGAGTAAAGCCAAAATCATACCGGCTCCTACGAATCCAAACTCCTCAATAACAATCGAAAAGACGAAATCCGTATGGGCTTCTGGCAGATAACCACGCTTCTCGATAGAATTCCCTAATCCCAGCCCGAACCAGCCACCATTTACCATTGCATAATAGGAATTTGCGAGCTGGTGTCCTGCACCCGCCAAGTCATTAAAAGGATTAAAGAAGGCACTAAAACGTTTAGCAACGTAACCAAATACAGGAATTTTAGAGAACTTTTCAACCCCAACAAAGCGAATGACAGACAAGACTAACATTGAGCTCCCTGCCAAGAGAGCCAGAATGGTTGAGAACCAACGATAGGCGATTCCACTTACGGTATACATGATGAGCGCCACCAAGACCAAGATGGTCGCATTTCCCAAGTCTGGGAAAATTCCCAGGCTACCAATCAGAACTAGCAGAACAAAACGCCAGTCGTTAAAAGCTCGAGGTAGCCACTGATTCTGTGTCAAAACCTGGAAGTCATAAACCGCAATCTCATCTTGCTGTTTTGAAAATCGATGCGCCAGGTACCAGATGATGATAATCTTAAGGTATTCCGCAGGCTGAATCGTTACAGGTCCTACAGAGATCCATCCGTATGCTCCATTAACAGGTGTTCCGACCAGTCGCGCCAGAGCTAAAAGAACCATCTCCACAATCATTACGATAAAAATAAGACGTCCGTTTCTTAGGAAACCTAATTTTAATTTATAGATTAAGGCAATCAGAATCAAACTAGCTATCCAGAAGATCCCCTGGTTACGCACCAATTGAAAGGCACTTTTTCCTTCTTCGATCAAGGTTGCACTCGTTGTCGAGTACACCACAATCAGTCCCAAAATCGATAAAAGGAAGTAAGGAATCAAAATGGAATAGTTTAGTAGGTGCCTTTTGCTAATTTTCATATTTCACCACTCTAATAGGAACAGACGCTTCTGTTCCCAATTCCGTTTTATTTTCTAGTTTTGATTGCTATTATACCACTTTTTCAGAAAGAAAAAAACTCTTATCCTTTAATCCTTCGAATTTTACTCATTTTCTCGTATCAGGTATAAAAAAAACAAATCTCTTTTGAGATTTGTTTTTTGCTTACTTAGTTAGATGAAGAACTGCTGCTTGAGCTTGAGTCACCACCACCGATGTATTGGGTGAAGATGTTTTGGAATGATTGGTCTTTAACCTTGATGTTTGCTGCTTGCAATTCTTTACCAATTACTCCTTGAACAAAGGCTGAATCATTTTGTTTTTGAGTCAAGATGATGGTCTTCAATTTTTCTTTATAATCCTCGATATTAGAAGATTTTTCTGTTTTCTTCGTTACTTTGATGATGTAGAACTGACTACTGTAGGCTTGTGTTCCAGTAGCTGTAATCACATCAGAAACCCCGTTCACATCCAAGGCAAAGGCTGCTTTCTTGACTTGTTCTGGAAGTTCTGTTGAAGCAGAGTCAAAAGTGATTTCTCCACCATTTTCTTTTGTTTTATCGTCGTTAGAGTTGTCTTTTGCCAACTGAGCAAAATCCGCACCTTCTGCTTTAGCTTTCTCAAGTACTTCTTTTGCCTTGTCTTCATTATCCAAACGGATGATTTGAGCTGTTACATCTGGTGTGTAAGACTCAAAAGCTTTTTGGTAGGCTTCGTCTGTCAACTCACTCTCAGCAGCCTTTTTAACCGCTAATTCAACCAATTTGCTGGTACGGATTTGAGCTTTACGAGTCTCAGGTGTCATACCTGCACGTTGAAGCACGCTGTTGTAGCTATCGCCGTATTTCTTTTGTTCCTCAGCAACGGCGTCATCCACATCTTTATCTGTTACCTCTGACCCATATTGTTGTTCAAATACTTTTTGGATGGTCATATTGAGCAAGACTTGTTGTGCAGTTGGATTGTTCTTTACTTCTTCAAAGAATTGATGCTCTGTAATCACATCGCCCTTCATGCTGATCAAATCTTTTCCTTCAGAACTGTTTGAACAAGCTGCAAGTGTTGCTACTGATAAAAGTGTGATGGCTCCTGCCATAAGTTTTTTCTTCATTTTTACTCCTTTTACGATAAGTGTTACCTTATCTATTTTACTATAATTTCTTAAATTTACCTGAAAATCATTCGCTCTCAGGAAGCTCTACTTCTGCTAGATTTTTTCTTAGCATGAGAATGCCGTCTCCAAGTGGAACTAGAGTCGCTGTTAGACCTGGATTGTTCAAAGTTGCGTCGAAAAGTCTTTGCAAACCACGGTAAATGGCTCGTTGACCACGACGGACTTCCATGATATCCTTGGCAACATCTCCTCCTTGGAAAATATCATCCAAGACCACTACTCCACCAACTTCCAAATGTTTAAGTATTTCAGGTAGAAAGACGATATACTTGGACTTGGCCGAATCCATAAAGACAAAATCATAAGTTTCTGTCAGACTAGATAAAACATCGACTGCATCTCCCTCTAGGAGGGTGATTTGCTTGCGGCTGTCAAACTGGGCAAAATTTTCCTTGGCAAAGCCAATCATCTCAGGATTACGGTCAATCGTTGTAATCTTGGCATTTGGCGCATGTTCCGCCATCAAGAGGGCTGAAAAGCCAATTGCCGTTCCGATCTCCAAAATATTCTTAGGTTGCATGGTTTCCATGAGAAATCGAAAGTAAGCGACCGTTTCATGAGGAATAATGGGAATGTTTTCCTTGCGAGCGAAGACTTCCAATTCTTTCAAGGAACCTGTCACCTGCTTTTGACGCTGGCGCATAAACTCTACGATTTCTTCCTTGACGACGGGGCGACGCATATTGTGATTGGCATTTTTACTATAAGACTCTACCATCTTAAGCTAGTCCCAATTTTTCAACAAGGGCTTCAAACTCGTTCAAGCGACGTTCAAAGACTGCAAAGGCATCGTTGAGATAGTCTTCCTTCTCCATATCCACTCCCGCTTTTCTCATGACATTGAGTGGATAGTCAGACTTACCTGCCTTGAGGTAGTCGATATAGCGGTCACGATCTTCTTGACTACCATGGACAATCTTCTCAGCCAAGGCTGAAGCAGCTGCAAAACCTGTTGAATACTGATAAACATAGTAGTTATAGTAGAAGTGTGGAATGCGTGCCCACTCGTATTGGATCTGAGGATTGTCTTCCTTGCTGAGTCCATAGTACTCTTGGTTCAAGTCCGCGTAGAGCTTATTGAGGAAATCACTGGTCAAGACTTCTCCATTTTGATCTGCTTGATGGATGGCATGTTCAAACTCAGCGAATTGAGTTTGACGGAAAACTGTTCCACGGAAACCGTCCAAGAAGTTATTGAGGATTGCAAAGCGAGTTGCATCGTCTTCCACTTCTTCCAATAATTTCTCTGTCAAGATATTTTCATTGGTCGTTGAGGCAATTTCTGCCAAGAAGATTGAGTAATCTCCGTACACATAAGGTTGGGTTTCACGAGTATAGCTGGAGTGCATACTGTGACCAGTTTCATGGACAAGGGTAAAGAGATTGTCTAAATTGTCCTGCCAGTTGAGAAGCATAAAGGCATTGGTATCATAAGAACCACCAGAGTAGGCACCAGAACGCTTGCCTTGGTTTTCATAGACATCAATCCAACGCTCGCTGAAGGCACGTTTGACACGGCTCAAGTAGTCGTCACCCAAGACTGCCAAGGCCTCTTCTGCCTTTTTCAAGGCTTCTTCGTAGGTAAAGCTGTATTCTACTGAAGATAGCGGTGTGTAGACATCGTACATCTTGAGATCTGAAATACCCAAGATTTTAGAACGCAGGTTAAGGTATCGATGCAAGAGTGGCAAATGCTTGCGAACTGCTGCTACTAGATTGTCATAGACACTTTCTGGAACAAAGTTTGCTGCGAGGGCTGCATGGCGAGCACTCTTATAGTTGCGGACTTTTGCACGGTAGTTTTGCACCTTGACATTTGTCTGCAAAGTCTTAGCATAAGTGTGTTGGAATTGCTCGTAAGTCGCATAAAGGGCTTCATAGGCCCCACGACGCACTTCACGGTTTTTAGACTCCATCAAGCGAATGTAAGTACCGTGTGAGAGTTGCACTTCATTGCCTTCATCATCAAAGACATATGGGAAGCTAATATCCGCATTGTCCAAAATAGCGAAGGTTTCACTAGCAGCGCCAAAGATTTCTCCTGCGCCAGCAAGCAATTCTTCCTCACGTTGCGAAAGAACATGGTCTTTTTTTTGCAAGAGCTTGTCAAAAAAGTGCTTGTAAACTTGGAGTTTTGGTTGAGCTTCTAGGAAGGCCGCATACTGCTCCTCACTAATCTCCATAAACTCAGGTTCATAGAATGAAAAGGCTTGTTCTAACTGACTGTATAGGGTCATTGCCTTAGCATAGTACTCTTGATACTTGGCTTCACGTGTGTCCTGGTCATTTTTCATATGCGCATAGACATAAAGCTTTTCAACTTGGCGTTCCAAGTCAAGTGAGAATTCTGTAATCTCAAGCAAACTGTCTGCGCTATCCAAGAGATGCCCCTCATATCGAGATGCTGTTTGTACTTTTTCAGTTAAATCTTTCAAGGCTTCTTCCCAAGCCTGGTCTGTTGGGTAGATTGTTGAAAGATCCCATGTATCTTTTTCATTTATTTCATGTCGTTGTAATACCATAAGATTCCTCCATCCTTTCTATTTTACCACATTTTTTGAGAAATATAAGTGATAAAAGGCTGGTGGATAGAGCTTTTGGCAATTATTTTTCGGTTTTTTTTGATAGTAAGCCTGAAAATTTCTATAATAGCTAGTCAAATCCGTTTCAATCTGCAAAAAATCTCCTGATTCTATTGGTCTGACTTGAGGATACCAGTCGTCTAGTTGACGGTTTAATAGATTGTCTCCTCGTTGATAAGCCTCCTCCTGCTTTTTCATCCAGTAGGGCGTTTGGTAGTACAACTGTTGGCGAATGTAGTGACAGATAGATGAATCTTGCTCAACTGCAAAACGAGGCAGTTTTTGTTTCTGATAAGGAAATCGTAGAATTTCCAAGAGATTTCCTTGACCATAGGGAAACTCCTTGACCCGAAAATGAAGCTTGCCACGTAGGTCCTGATGCAAAAGGTATTTGAGTCTCAAAACTTGCTTTTTGAAATCTAGTTCCCAAGCATAGAAACCCATATTTTGACTATAATAGAGAAATCCCCTTTGCAGTTGTGTAAGTCTCTCTTTTAACCAGAGTTTTTCTCCCAGTAGCCAGATAACTTGGTATCCCTGACTACGGTAGCCTTGACTTCTATGACCTAAAAGCTTTTGAGACAAGGGACTGCACTGGACCTCCAGAGCTAGTTTCTCATTGACGAGAACATCCGCTATTTGCTGAATCTTGGGCAGACTATATTCTAAAGCGACCTGATTGTCCTTCTTGGCCCAGTGATAAAGGATCTCTTTGTTGCCCAAGTGTTCTGGACTTTCATTTTCAAAAATAGCGATGCAATCTCTTAACCTTTCAT
The DNA here is from genome assembly GCF_029691405.1 of Streptococcus sp. D7B5. NCBI lineage: Bacteria > Bacillati > Bacillota > Bacilli > Lactobacillales > Streptococcaceae > Streptococcus > Streptococcus sp. D7B5. Next base: position 331,010 of record NZ_CP121467.1, on the reverse strand, counting down.
GGGCAAAATGCGTTCGAATGCTCTGTCCTTGGCGTAATCGTAGTCCACCACCACAGGCTGGACAAGTATAATCTTGCCTAGTCACGTCTTTTTCGAGGGCATTCACCAAATTTCCCTTGGCATCTCTGGCTACAAACATGGTCTACCTCCTTTTCTCATTTATTCGAAAAAGAAGTAAAAAAGACTGGATTTCCAGCCTTTCATGATATTATTTCTTATCTTTTTTGTCTCTTAGAATATTTTTTTAGCATGGGAATGAGATTGGCGATCTGCTCACTTCTAATGACCAGCACGCCATATTCTTGGCAGCGATTGGCATAAGCTGGATTGATTTTTCCAGTACAAACAATCAACTTGAGGCAACTCTCCCCAGCAAAATGATTGGCGTAAACTTCTAGTTCATTGATGGCTTCGACTGATAAATCTGTCATCTTGCAGGAGATAAAGGTAATCGAGCGTCCCTTTCTCAGAATGACATCAATCTCATTTTGGACATTATCCGCCTCTGGAAAGATGCCATTCCAATCAATCTCACCGCCTATCATGCACTCATCAAACAGCTGAGATTCAAGTGCCAAGAGATAGAGATATACCTCTAAAATATGCCCCTTGTTGCGACAAAAGACCTGAGCTTCTTGACTTGGAAAACTGTAAGCTACTCGTTTTTTGTCCTCACTTTCAATACAAAGCATCCCTGCTTCCACAAGTAAAGGAATAAGGGATTTTGGATAGTGATAATATCTGCCATTGTTTTCCAGTATCTTTTCTGTCTCAGCATGCAGGTCATTGGTCTTAGCTAGAGAGAAAAATTGGGTCACTTGATACCAGTGGGCAGGGTTGGCAATGGCAGAGCTGGCTAGTTTTTTGATGGCTGCAATTTGCTGAGCTGAGTGGATAGGGCGTTTTGATTTGAGCATTTTTCCACCACGCAAGGATATCAACTGTTGGATGCTTAGGGTTGGAATGTCCAAGTCTTCTTTTTCCAACTGGCCATCTACCCACTTGTATTGTTTTCCTCGCTCGACATCCATGGCAACGATAGGAAGGTCCCGATCCAAGCCGTATTGATAGAGAGATAAGGCTAGTAGCGAATCCCCACCAAAAACATCAAGAAGAACCTGGTTATAGCCTGCTAGACAATAATCTAACTGGTCCGCTAGTTGTTCTAAGGATAACTGACGAAAGGTCACTCGTTGGATATGATGCACCTCTTCCATGATGAACTGACGGAGAGAGAGTCTCTCTTCATTGCTTATTTTTGTCAAAGATAAAAAAAGAATCTCGTCACAATCACTGATGAAGGCTTGGTAGACATTCTTTTCCAATACATGCCGATCATACAATTCCACCAAAAGACTCGTCATTCGACCACCTCCATCATAAAGACTTTCTTGCGCTGAGAGTATCAGCAACACAGTTCTACTGCTCAGATTTCCTACTTCTAGTATAGCATAAAATCCTGCTCGCCCCAATCAACCAACGCAAACAAAAACGAATAGAGACCTTGCAAAGTGGTTTCTATTCGCTGGTATAGGTTTTTACTTGACTTTTTTAGCTAGCATAGTCGCAAAGCGTAGTTGAATGCGATTGCCATTTTCATCACGACGGTGCAGATGTCCTGGATTTTCATTATATTTGACCAATTCCCAATCCTTGTAGTAGTCCGCCAACTCCCCTTCTTTAAAGGTGAATGGGAAGTTAACCGAGCAAGGATAATCCTCTGTATCCATGGCACAGACGATAAGATTATAGCCACCGACCGTGGTGTGCTCCTGCATATTTTGGATAATAGTTGGAATACGGTCCGCTTGTAGGAACATCAGAACAACTGTTGAAACGATGAAATCATAGTCTTGGCTAATGCTGGCTGAATTGATATCATAAAGTCCGACAGGCATGTCTAGATCCTCTTGCTCTACGATGCTTTGCAAGATTTCAAGGGATAATTCATTTTGATCCACAGCTGTCACATCAAAACCATTCTGTGCAAGAAAGAGAGAGTTACGGCCTTGACCACAACCCAAATCCAAGGCTCTTCCTGGTTTCACCGTCTGCATAGCTTCTAGGACCTCTGAATGGACTGGATTGATCTGGTATTTCTTAGGGAAATAATCCTCAGGTTTACAATAAAATTCCAAGTACCATTCTACATCGTCTGTTGCGGCCTCAACTCGGTGCCAAGCTTGTGGTTGTGCCATAGGGTTGTCTGCTCCTGCTTCAAAGAGGTGTTCAGCTAGAACCTCACCATCTTCAGTCAACTCAATAAACTTGAGTGCCCCCTTCAAGACAGTAATTTTTCCCCAAGTGCCAACTTTAGTATTATGCTTTTGCTGGACATCTTCAGGCATGGTCTGTTTATTCCACAAGGGCATCCGTTTATAGGCAATTAATTTTTCCATTTTACTTCCTCTTCTTAACGCTGGTTGACAGCTTTCATCACACGCGCGATGTCGCGGTTTTGTTCACGACGCTTGATTGACTCCCGTTTGTCATAGTCATGTTTCCCTTTGGCAAGTCCTAAAAGAAGCTTGGCATAGCCGTCTTTGAGATAGACTTTGAGGGGAACAAGGGTCATTCCTGTCCCTTTGGTCTCTTGTTCCAATTTTTGAATTTGTTTCTTATGGAGCAGGAGTTTGCGACGGCGTTCTGGTTCCTGATTCCAGATATTGCCCTCTTCGTAAGGGGCGATATGAACGTTGCTCAACCAGACTTCCCCATTTTTCACTTGGGCAAACCCATCCTTGAGATTGATTCGAGCTGCTCGAACACTCTTGATTTCCGTTCCTGTCAGGACCATTCCTGCTTCAAGCGTATCTACGATTGTATAGTCGTGGTGCGCCTTTTTATTTTGTGCGACGACCTTTCCCTCTCCCTTTGCCATGCTTGGCTCCTTTCTTAGCTACTTCCTTGTAAAAAGGTTTCTTGCCTTTTTTCTTTTTATCTTTTTGTGAATGCTTTTGCTTATCATTTGAGCGTCCTGATTTTCTCTTGTCTTCCTTCTTATCTGAACGACGACTTGAACTACGACCCCTGTCTCTTCGACCAGCTTGTTTCAAGCTTTTTTCAATGACATCAAACTCACTAGGTACGAAAGAGAAATCAATCTCTCCTGTCATCTTATCGGCTCTTTCAACTCGAATGCGAATCTGCTGTCCCACACGGAAAGTGATTCCTGATTTCTCTCCACGAAGAGTCAAATCACGCTCGTTGAAATGATAAAATTCAGGCAAATTGGTAATGTGAATCAAGCCTTCGACTGTATTTGGCAATTCGACAAAGAGACCGAATTTAACGATGCTAGACACAACCGCATCGTACTCTTCGCCCACGTATTCTTCCATGTACTCAGCCTTTTTCATGGCTTCGACTTCACGCTCCGCCTCGATGGCACGACGTTCACGGTTGGAAGACTGGGTTGCAATCTCTGGAATCACTTGTTCAAAATGCTCTGCTATTTCCTTAGAACGGCCGTAATCCCGAATCATTCGGTGAACAAGAAGGTCAGGATAACGACGAATGGGGCTGGTAAAGTGAGTGTAATAGTCGGCCGCTAGTCCATAGTGACCGTGATTATGCTCTGAATAACGAGCCTGTTGCATAGAACGGAGAAGCATCATTGACAATACATCCGCATAGGGTTCTCCCTCAACAGCACGCATGATGTCTTGAAGCGCCTCCTGGCTAATCTCACTGGCAGTCCCATAAATCCGCAAACCAAAGCTTGAAGCATAATCAATAAACTTCTGAACTTTTTCAGCCTTGGGCTCCTCGTGAATCCGATAAATGAAAGGTAGATCCAGCTTGCTAAAGTGCTCGGCAACCGTTTCATTAGCAATCAACATGAAGGACTCAATCATCCGCTCAGCAACACCACGCTGACGAAGAACGATATCAACTGGCTTGCCTTTTTTATCCACCAAGATCTTAGCTTCACTGGTATCAAAGTTAAGGGCACCACGTTTCTCACGCATGCTTTCTAGCCTTTCATGGAGCTTGGCCATGAGTTCGATACTTGGAACAATTTTCTTAAACTCTTGTCTCTTTTCCTCATCGCCAGCTAGGATGTCATTGACAGCGCTATAGGTCATACGGAAGCTAGTCTTGATAACTGTTTGGGTAATGGTGTAATTAACCACACGACCGTGTTTATCAATTTCCATAATAGCAGACTGGGTCAAGCGATCTACTTGAGGATTGAGAGAGCAGATGCCGTTTGACAAACGCTCTGGAAGCATTGGCACCACTCGGTCTGTCACGTAGACAGAAGTCGCGCGGTTAAGGGCTTCCTTGTCAAGGGCAGAACCCTCGGTCACATAGTAGGAAACATCTGCGATGTGAACTCCGAGTTCTAGATTTCCATTTTTCAAAGTCTTGATGTGTACTGCGTCGTCCAAGTCCTTGGCATCCGCACCGTCAATGGTAAAGGTAATCTCATCTCTCAGGTCCAGACGACCTTCCATATCCTTTTGAGACGGAGCTTCCGGTACACTTTCTGCCTCCTTGAGAACAGCTTCTGGAAATTCTGAAACAATATCCATGGATTCCAAGACTTCAAGAACATCAATCCCAGCATCAGTCGAGTGCCCCACCACGTCTAGCACACTAGCGACAAAGAAATCATGTTTCTTACTTGGGTATTTATCGATAAAGACCTTGAGAACCTCTGTCCCTTCCAACTTGATAGCCGGTTTCTTCACATAAATCGGTTGGCTGATTTTCTGATTCTTTGAACGAATGTAGCCCGCATACTTGGGCTTTTCCTGATCCAAAACGATTTGCCCGACAACTGTCGTCAGGCTATGCTCTAAGATATCGATAATTTTTGCTTCTGCAGCAGTTCCCTTGTTGCGGTCAGCGACTTTCTTGATGACCACCTCTACGGTATCACCATCAATGGCATAGTTGACATCGTTTTTTCCTACAAAAAGATCGTCCTCTTCGCCTTCTAGACTGACAAAGCCAAAGCCGTTTTTATGGGCATGAAAAATCCCTTTGAGGGTAATTTCATGTTTCTTCTTTTGGTCCAGACATAAACTACCATCATCTTCAAAACGAATCAGGTGCTTTCTTTCCATCAGAGACAGGGTTTTAATCAACTCACGGAAATCCTTGGACCCATCCTTTCCGAGAGCCTGAGCTAGATCATTTACCGTCACTCGCCCCTTCTCTTGCAAATATTCTTTAATTTTATCTTTCATGTTTTCTTTCTAGATTTTTTAATTTTCTTTAACTGTAAGACCTTCTCAAACATCATTTAATACTCAATAAAAATCAAAGAGCAAACTAGAAAGCTAGTCGCAGGTTGCTCAAAATACCGTTTTGAGGTTGTGGATAGAACTGACGAAGTCAGTAACACATATACGACAAGCCGACGCTGACGTGGTTTGAATTTGATTTTTGAAGAGTATAAAAATAAAAATAGGCAAAGACCTAGTCCTGCCCATTTCTTATCTACTTGATAATACCGTCAATGCTAAGGCAATGGCTAGCCAGAAAAAGACTAAAATACCTGTCAAACGTTGCATCACAGCTTCAAAACCACGCGCTTTACTACGTTCAAACAAATCACCTGAGCTGGCATCAAATACATTGCTGGATTGGTTCTTGGTTGGTTGCATGAAAATCGCAATCACAATCACAACAGATAATACTAATAAAATGGTTAATAATAGGTTATACATATCAAACTCCTTAAAATCCCTATTATTTTACCATAAATTCTACTTAGATTCAAGATGTAAAGTTACTTTTCTTTCCTTTGGACAATATTTTAACACCTCAATCTTGTCTGGATGAGTTTTGGAGTTCTTACTGGTTAGATAATTGATGCTACCACAAGAGGAGCACTTGAGATTGATTTTTACTCGCACTAGATTTCCTTTACTTTTAATAATGATCTAAATTGCACTATGTTACATAAACAACTGAAAGCTACACAGGCTGCTGTCGCATAAAAGACAGCATGATAGCCCAAATATCCTGCAACTGCAGATCCCGCCATAGGTCCAATCACTCCACCGAGATAAAAAAAGACTTGGTTGAAGGCGAAAATCCTTGAAATACCTGATTTTGGAGTCATTTTACTGAGAAGGGCATTGACTCCCGGTATGAGAGCTCCCGTTCCCAAACCAAAGAGAAAACGATACAAGCCAAGTTGAAGGGGGCTGGTCGCATGGGCACAAAGAAGGTAAATGATGACGGAATAAATCTGTGCCGTGACCAACAATCTATGATTCCCTACCTTATCGCCAAGTTTTCCTAGAATTCCAGCACTCATCATGCTAGAAAATCCCATGCTGGATACAATCAATCCTGATACAAAGAGGAGATTCTCAGTTTGCCCTAAGTCACGCACATAGAGAGCTAGAATGGGACCAATTGATTGAGCTGAAAATTGAATGACAAAGCTCGTCAAAAATAGGTTCGCTAAAAGCCTAGGATACTTGAAAGAAGAAAATACTTCTTTCGTTAGGATAGCCTTCTCCTTAGCCACTGGCTGAAAATCTTCCTTGATAAAGAAAATGGTTAGGATTGCAGCTAGAAATAAGAAAGCACCTACCAATAAAAAGACATTACGAATACCAAAAATTTCAGCAACCAAGCCTCCAACAAAGGGACCCGTCAGTGTTCCTGCAACAACACCTGTAGATAAAGTCCCCAGAGCCGCTCCAGACTTATCTTTAGGTACCTGACTAGCAATCAAGGCCGTTGCATTGGGGACAAAACCAGTAAATACACCATTAAGCAAGCGCAGAAAGAGTAGCCAATAGATATTTGGCACGAAGGCCAAACCTCCCATAGTGATGGTCATGGCAAGCCCAGCTCGAATCATCATGGGCTTTCGACCGTACTTGTCAGCAAGAATACCCCAGATAGGAGAAACTAGAGCTGCTGAAACAGCCGAAACTGAGATGGCTAATCCAGCATAAAAAGCAACTTGGTCCCCTTCAATTCCCAACTGCTCTACAAAGATAGGCATGAAAGGAACGACCAAGGAAATGCTGGCGCCCGTTAGAAAACTACCGAACCAGGCGACACGAAGATTCTCTTTCCAACTAATCTCTTGCACAGCTATCGCCTCCTTCAAGTAACTTCACTACTTGACTCACGAGCTGATCACGACTGCCATTGTTATCTAATATATGACTCGCCAATTTTTTCTTTTCTTCTAAAGACCACTGAGCTGCCAGACGAGACTCGGCGACTTCCTTAGAAAGATGATTCCTTTTCATGAAACGTTCTAACTGGACATCATAGTCCACATAGATCAGCCACGTTTCATCAAACCAGTTGGCATATCCCTGTTCAAAAAGCAGGGGAATATCCATGAAAAAAATTGCTTCTGTCTGGGCTAACTGGTCACGCAATGCTGCCAGTTCCTCAAGAATTATCTCTCCTTGTGTTTGCTTAGACCATTCCCGCTCCTCAGGATTTGAAAAGATGAGACTAGCTAGGAGAGGACGATTGAGTTCTCCATTTTCTAAGAGAATTTCCTGTCCAAAATGCTGGACTAAAACCTGATAAAGACGACCCCCAGGTTTTTGTAGATCATGGACGACTGCATCGGCATCCACCACTTGGAAGCCTTTTTCTCTTAGAAAATTTGTCACAGTTGACTTACCAGAGGCAATTCCTCCTGTAATTCCAATGATTTTTCCCATCAGTCCCTCCTTTGACACTGAGGACAAAAATGAGTTCCTCGTCCACCGAGCTGGAACTTCTCAATCACTGTCCCACAGCGCGAACATGCTTGTCCAGTCTTATCATAAACCTGATGGAAGTCCTGCATGGTTCCGTCTTCCCCAAAGGCATTGGTATAGGTTCGAATAGTTGAGCCCCCGTTTTCAACAGCCTGACCCAAAACAGCAATGGTCTGGTTATGTATAGCTGACGTTTCGTCTGCTGTCAAAGTCTGGGAAGATCTAGCTGGATGGACCTGAGCTCGCCAGAGAACCTCATCCACATAGATATTTCCAAGGCCAGCGACCAAGGTTTGGTCTAGAAGGTGAGATTTGATAGGCTTTTTAGATTTGGATAGGGCAGCTTGGAAGGACTGCAAATCAAAATCCTGCTCTATTGGCTCAGGCCCTAGTTTTTTAGAAACAAAGTAGGCATCCAAAAGTTCATGCACCAATAGTTCCATGGTACCAAACTTGCGTACATCCTCATAAACAAGCGTGCCTCCATCTTCAAACTCAATGAAAATATGGGCATGCTTGCGTTCAGGAACCTGGTCTGGATAGTAAAAATACTTGCCCTCCATCCGCAGATGGGAAATCAAGACCTTGTCTGTTAGGTAAAAAAGCAAATATTTTCCACGACGTCCCATTGACACAACAACTTGACCAGGCAATTCCTTTTGAAACTCGTCCAAATCTGTCTTGACCATCTTGGGATAACGAATCTCTACACTCGAAATCTTCTTTCCCAAAATCAATTTTTCTAAGCCACGACGAACCGTTTCAACCTCTGGTAATTCAGGCATAAATCCTCCTTCTGTAAAAACAAGAAGCAGGCATGAGCCCACCTCTACTTAGTATTCTTTTTCATTATAGCCAAAGTCAGCCAAATCTAGCTTTTTATCACGCCAGTTTTTCTTGACCTTGACCCAAGTTTCTAGGAAAACCTTGTCCCCTAGCATGAGTTCGATATCACGACGGGCCATGGTCCCAATTTTCTTGAGCATGGCGCCACCTTTACCGATGATAATACCTTTTTGACTATCACGCTCGACCATGATGGTTGCACGGATATGAACCTTGTCTGTCTCTTCGTCACGCTTCATGGAGTCAACTACCACTGCAACTGAGTGAGGAATCTCTTCTCGCGTTAGGTGCAAGACTTTCTCACGGATCATTTCAGAAACCAAGAAACGCTCAGGATGATCTGTGATTTGATCAGATGGGAAATACTGGAACCCTTCCTCCAGATTTTCACTCAAAATATCGATTAGACGAGAAACGTTATTTCCTTGAAGAGCTGAAATAGGAACGATTTCCTTGAAGTCCATCTGGTTACGGAAGTCATCAATTTGAGCCAAAAGCTGGTCTGGATGGACCTTGTCAATCTTATTCACCACCAGAATCACAGGCACTTTGGCAGCTTTCAGACGCTCGATAATCATGTCGTCGCCCTTACCACGTGGCTCATCAGCTGGCACCATGAATAGAACAGTATCTACTTCACGAAGGGTGCTATAAGCAGATTCCACCATGAAATCTCCAAGAGCTGTTTTTGGCTTGTGAATCCCAGGTGTATCGATAAAGACGATTTGCTCCTTATCTGTGGTGTAAATCCCCATGATTTTATTGCGCGTTGTCTGCGCCTTGTCACTCATAATGGCAATCTTTTGCCCCATGACGTGATTTAAAAATGTTGACTTCCCAACATTGGGACGTCCCAAAATAGCTACAAAGCCTGATTTAAATGTCATAATTTCCTCTTAGTGTTTAAAATAGTATATCCCAAATGCGTGGGAGAAAGATAAGTGCACCTGTCACTGCAGCAAAAAGAGAGACAACTAGCACGGCTCCTGCTGCCATGTCCTTGGCTTTCTTTGCCAACATAGAAAAGTGATAGTGACTGGCTAGATCCACCACATTTTCGATAGCGGAGTTAATAATCTCAAAAGCCACTACCAAGAAAATGCTCATTAGGAGAAAGAGCCATTCGATTCGTGACACCTGAAAAACAAAACCTGCAAGGATGACTACTAGAGCCGTCACTGCATGTTTTCGCATATTGCGTTCTTCCTTGAAAGCAGTCAGAATTCCTGTAAGGGCAAATTCTAAACTGGATACCAGGTCACGATTTTTCCATTTTCGTTTATTGTCTTGTGAGTCCATAGGCTGTCAAAATTTCTTCTTGTAAACCGAACATCTCCGCTTCTTCTTCCGGAGTGTAGTGATCGTAGCCGTTGATATGTAAAAAGCCGTGTACTGCCAAGAAGCCCATTTCACGCTCAAAGCTGTGGCCATATTCCTCAGCCTGCTCATGCGCTTTATCGATAGAGATGAACAGTTCCCCAATATAGGCATCAAACTCAGACATCATCTCTGCTAATTCAGGATTTTCAAGCAAATCTTCTTCATCAAAGGCAATGTCCAACTCTGGTTTATACTCAAGGCTGATGACATCTGTCGGACGATCCGTATCACGGTACTCGAGGTTGAGTTCGTGGCTACGCTCGTTGGTCACAAAAGTAACTGCCATCTCCTTGTCTTCTTTTCCTATTTTTTGGGCTGCAAATTCCAAAATTTCTTGGGTTTGTTGCAAGATTTCTTGTGAAACTTGACCAGTTTCATCTACCATTTCAATATACATGTACTTCTCGATTCTCTTTACTTGGCTTTATTATACCACATTTCCATGATTTTATTCTACCTTTTTGATATAATACTATGGAATACAATCACAAGGAGAGAACGATGTCATTTGACGGATTTTTTTTACACCATATGGTTGAGGAATTGCGAAGAGAGTTGGTCAATGGTCGCATCCAGAAAATCAATCAACCTTTTGAACAAGAGTTGGTCTTGCAAATCCGCAGCAATCGCCAAAGCCATCGCCTGCTCCTCTCTGCTCATCCCGTTTTTGGTCGCATCCAGCTGACCCAAACAACCTTTGAAAATCCAGCCCAACCTTCCACTTTTATCATGGTTTTGAGAAAGTATTTGCAGGGTGCCCTGATTGAGTCGATCGAGCAAATCGAAAATGACCGTATTGTGGAAATTACAGTTTCCAATAAAAATGAGATTGGGGACCATATTCAGGCTACCTTGATTATCGAAATCATGGGCAAACACAGTAATATTCTCCTCGTGGATAAAAGCAGCCATAGAATCCTCGAAGTTATTAAACACGTTGGCTTTTCACAAAATAGCTACCGCACCTTGCTCCCCGGATCGACCTATCTCGCTCCACCAAGCACCGAGTCTCTCAATCCTTTTACTGTCAAGGATGAAAAACTCTTTGAAATTCTGCAAACCCAAGAACTAACTGCAAAAAATCTTCAAAGTCTCTTTCAAGGTCTGGGACGTGATACGGCAAATGAATTGGAAAACATTCTTGTCAGTGATAAACTGTCTACTTTCCGAAACTTTTTCAGTCAAGAAACCAAGCCATGCTTAACAGAGACTTCCTTCAGCCCAGTTCCTTTTGTAAATCAGGTGGGAGAGCCTTTTGCCAGCCTTTCTGACTTGCTGGACACCTACTATAAGGACAAGGCTGAACGCGACCGTGTCAAACAGCAAGCCAGCGAACTGATTCGACGTGTTGAAAATGAACTTCAGAAAAATCGACATAAGCTGAAAAAACAAGAAAAAGAATTACTGGCAACAGACAATGCTGAGGAATTTCGCCAAAAAGGGGAATTGTTGACAACCTTCCTCCACCAAGTGCCTAATGACCAAGATCAGGTTACCTTGGACAACTACTACACCAATCAACCTATCACCATTGCGCTTGATAAGGCCTTGACTCCCAGTCAGAATGCCCAACGCTATTTTAAGCGTTACCAGAAACTCAAAGAAGCAGTCAAATACCTGACTGAACTGATCGAAGAAACCAAGGCTACCATTCTTTATTTAGAAAGTGTCGAGACTGTTCTCAATCAAGCTGGGCTGGAGGAAATCGCTGAAATCCGTGAAGAATTGATCCAAACTGGCTTTATTAGAAGACGCCAACGCGAGAAAATTCAGAAACGCAAAAAACCAGAACAGTATCTGGCGAGCGATGGCAAGACCATCATCTATGTCGGACGAAACAACCTGCAAAATGAGGAATTGACCTTTAAAATGGCCCGCAAGGAGGAACTTTGGTTCCATGCCAAGGACATTCCTGGAAGCCACGTCGTCATCTCAGGAAATCTTGCCCCATCTGATGAAGTTAAAACAGATGCGGCCGAACTAGCTGCCTACTTCTCCAAAGGGCGCTTGTCAAATCTCGTGCAGGTGGATATGATTGAAGTCAAGAAACTCAATAAACCAACTGGTGGCAAACCCGGTTTTGTAACCTACACAGGACAAAAGACCCTCCGCGTTACACCAGACCCAGAAAAAATCGCATCTATGAAAAAATCCTGATTTCAGGTGAAATCAGGATTTTCGTTTACAATTTACTCTGCAATCAAGGTTTCCAAACCAACCTTCATCATATCGGTGAAGGTATTTTGGCGTTCTTCTGCCGTAGTGTCTTCATCTGGATTGACCAAGCTATCAGAAATGGTCATGATAGCAAGTGCATCGACGTGGTGTTGGGCAGCAAGATAGTAAAGAGCTGCTGCTTCCATTTCCACAGCCTTGACTCCCCATTTACCAAGCTCGATGTTCTTTTTAAAGTAGTTTGAGTAAAAGACATCTGATGACAAAACGTTCCCAACGTGGGTGGTCATACCTAGTTCTTTGGCGATATGGTAGGCCTTGTCTAGCAAGTCAAAACTAGCGATTTGTGGGAAATCATACTGTGGCCAGTCGTTGCGGATGATGTTTGAGTTGGTTGCAGCTGCTTGCGCCAAAACCAATTCACGGACATGAACATCCTCGTTTAACGAACCCGCAGTTCCCACACGGATCAATTTCTTTACACCGTAGTCCACAATCAACTCACGCGCATAAATCGAAATGGATGGCATCCCCATCCCAGTTCCCATGACCGATACACGGTGACCCTTGTAAGTACCAGTGTAACCAAACATGTTACGCACTTCGTTAAAACAAACAGCATCTTCAAGGAAGTTTTCCGCAATAAATTTCGCACGAAGAGGATCCCCAGGAAGAAGAATTTTATCAGCAATTTCACCCTGCTGAGCAGCAATATGGATAGACATAGTTTATGATATAAAGAGCGAGAAGAAAACGACTGAAAATTAGGAATTTGACGAGAAATCCTGATTTCTCAGTCAGATTATCTATTTTCCGAGTTTTCCGCTAGTGTTCAAATTAGAACACTTCGCTCTACCTTTCTTTTTGTATATTTAGGATAGCTACAGAGAACAAAGGAAAAATAGGAAACTGACGACACATCGCAGATGTTAGACAGTTTATCTTTTTTACACAGTTCTCCGCCCGTATTCAGTTCAACAAATACGGTTTACCCATCCTTTCTTTTATTGTTATGAAAGATTTTCCGCTCGTGTTCAAATCAGAACACTTCACTCTACCTTTCTATGATAAGTATTCATTACAATTCAGCAAGAATCGCTTTAAGCAAGCCTTTGAAGTCACCTTTAACACGTTCAGTCACTTCTACAACTTCTTCGTGGTTGAGTTCTTCTTGGAAACCAGCAGCATGGTTAGTAATACATGAAATACCAAGAACTTTCAAACCTGAGTGAGCTGCAACAATAACTTCAGGAACAGTAGACATACCAACTGCATCTGCTCCCAATGTCTTATAGGCACGAATTTCTGCTGGGGTTTCATAAGTCGGACCTGTTACACCAATATAGACACCTTCATCAAGCTTGATACCAAGTTTCTTAGCCACTTCATGGGCAATAGCACGGTATTCTGGAGTGTAGGCTTTAGACATATCTGGGAAACGTGGACCAAAATCATCCAAGTTTTCACCCATCAATGGGTTTTGCCCCGTCATATTGATATGGTCTGAGATAGCCATCAAGGTACCAGGACCAAATCCAATACCTCCAGCTGCATTGGTTACAATGACACCTTCACATCCGAGGACTTTCATCACACGTACTGGGAAAGTCACGACTTCAAGAGGATTTCCCTCGTAGAAATGGAAACGACCTTGAAGAGCCAAGACTTTTCGACCTGCAAGTTCTCCATATACCAATTTACCAGCGTGACCGACTACTGTAGAGCGCCCCCAGTTTGGAATGTCTGCATAATCTACTACAACTGGATTTTCGATTTCTTCTGCCAATTCTCCAAGTCCTGATCCAAGGATTAGACCGAACTCAGGCGCTTGGATTCCCTTGTCTTTCAGGAAAGCAGCTGTTTCCTTGATTTTATCTAAAAATGTCATTGTGTGTCTCCTTTATTATTTTTTAACATTTGACCAATTTTGTCAAAGGTTTTTGCATTGCGAATGGTGATGTTGCGATAAAAAGGCATCTTGAGCAAGTACTTGTGATAGGCAGTTGCATAGTAAGATTCTTCAGAGATCTTCCCCCAGAAAATCCCAAGTCTTCCAAAATGAACCACTTCATCTTTCAGTTCCAAACTTTCAACTTTCTCAATGACTTGATCCACATCCAAGCCTTCTGTATAAAAGAGGACATCTTTTCGAGCCAGATCTTTGGTCCACCATTCAGGTAGATTTTCAATTTCCGCTTCAAAGTCCTCAAGACTCAGCAAGGAAAAGCTCTGAATAAATGGATAATGGATTTCAAAGAAAGCCTCTAACTTTTCAACCAATTGGGCTTTGGGAGCTGTCGAAGTAAAGAAAATGTTGCCACTGTTGATGTAGGTTTCAACCTTTTCCAGTCCCAACTCTGTCAATTCTTGACGAAGTTGCACCATAACAACCTTATTCTTCCCACCGACATTAATACCCCTTACCAGTAAAGCATAGCGTTTCATCTTATACCAATTTATCTAAGAAACTTTCCCCAATCATGGCAGTTTCCACACCAAAGTTATCCGCAACTGTCGCTGAGATATCTGCAAAATGTCCGACTGGAATGACACCATTTCCCTTAAAGGCAGGGCTGTAAGCTAAAAGTGGAATATATTCACGAGTGTGGTCTGTTCCTGCATAGGTTGGGTCATTTCCATGGTCAGCAGTAATCAAGAGAAGGTCATTCTCTCGCATAGCTGCAATAATTTCAGGCAAGCGTTCATCGAACTCATGCAAGCAATCACGGTAGCCATGAGCATTGCGACGGTGTCCATAAAGGGCATCAAAGTCAACTAAATTTGTGAAGGAGAATCCTTTTTCAAACTCAGCAAGTCCCATGGTCTTCAATAATGTATCAATTCCGTGGCTGTTTGACTTGTTGTGGCCCATGTCATGATTGATACCAGCTCCGTTAAAGATATCGTTGATTTTACCAACAGCGTAAGTATCGATACCAGCTTCATTCAATTTATCCAAAACAGTCGGTGCAAATGGAGATACTGCCAAGTCACGACGATTTGCTGTACGAGTGAAGTTACCTGGCTCACCCACATAAGGACGAGCAATGATACGACCTAGAAGAGCAGGGCGCTCAAGGGTAATCGAACGAGCGTATTCACAAATACGGTACAATTCATCTAAAGGAATAATGTCTTCGTGGGCAGCAATTTGCAAAACAGGATCAGCTGAAGTATAGATAATCAACTCCCCAGTTTCCATCTGACGTGGTCCAAAATCATCGATAACAGCTGTTCCTGAGTAAGGTTTATTGGCTTCACGAATGACCTTACGTCCTGAAAATTCTTCGATTTTTGTCAAGATTTCTTCTGGGAATCCGTTCCAGAAAGTATCAAAAGGCTCGGTAATGTTGAGTCCCATGATTTCCCAGTGACCAGTCATGGTATCCTTACCAAGAGATACTTCTTCCAATTTTGTCACATATCCTGTTGGATTGCTTTCAGCTGGTACAGTCTTGAGAGGAGTTTCACGAGGAATATTTCCTAGACCGATTTTAGCCATGTTTGGCACATTCAAACCAACTGTTTTAGAAATATGTCCCAGCGTGTCAGAAGCACCGTCTGGAACCCCTGCATTGACAAAGTTATTGGCATCTGGTGCAGCACCGATTCCCACAGAATCCAGTACCACCAAGTGAATCCGATTAAATTTTGACATAGTCTGTCTCCTTATTATGTTGATTAGTTTGCTTTTGTTGAAGTTAAAATCTGAACACCATCTCGTCCCGCTACGATGACCTTATCCACCATTTGGTTAAACAAGCCGTGCTCTACGACACCAACGACATGGTCCAATTCTTGCCCGAAAGCAATTGGATCTTCAATGACATCCAAGGCTAGGTCAATGATAAAGTTCTGCATATCGGTCACAAAACGTTGACCGTCTTTTTCACGGAAACTTGGTTTGTAGCCAGCTCGCTCAAACCGACGAAAGACCTGTTCTGCACCATACTGAACCACTTCCACAGGCAATTTAAAAGCACCTAGTTTCTCTACCAGTTTGCTTTCATCTACCACCCAAATGTATTCTTTTGAGGGCGTTGCCACAACCTTCTCCATCAGAAGGGCACCACCTCCGCCTTTGATCCCGTTGAACTGGCTATCTACTTCATCCGCCCCATCAACCGTCACATCGACAAAATCCACTTGATCAATCGACTTGAGTGGGATGTTTAGCCCTTCAGCCTGTTTACTAGTCACACTGGAAGTTGTCACAGCAGTAATCTGCAAACCTTCTTCCTTGATCCGACGACCGATTTCTTCTACGAAATAGTAGGCAGTAGAGCCCGTTCCAAGTCCGACTACCATGCCATCCTTGACAAACTCAGCAGCCTTGATACCTGCCATTTTCTTCAGATTTTCCACTCAAACACCTCCATTAAAGAGCTACTTTTATTATAACATGTATCCGTTTTTATTTCATGGATACACTGGAAAAACCCGAACATTTTTATTTCGGGTTTTGGTGTCCTATTTAACCATATCAGGATCGTAGTCATAAAATCCTGTATCAAGGAAACGGTTTTTAGGGTGAAGTTTACGAACTTCTTCATCCAGCAAGAAGGCTTGATCATGGCTGAATTTGCCCTCTTGGATCAAACTGCGAGCTTGGATAAAGAGTTTAGCAATCTCTACAAAGTTTTGACCTGGTGTGTAGAGTCCTTCTAGCTTCCAATGGGTAAAACCATGCTCCACCAATTCTGTCAATTTGGTCATCAAATCAAGGTCATTGTTGGCAAAGATATGAGTACCATGATTGTCTTCAAAGATGGAATAATGGCTCTCTGGGTCACTTGGTTCTGCTAAGAAAAGGTCACGTTTACGCGTCTTTTCATCGTCGATATGCGTAAAGTTATAGTAGTTTTGTAAGAGCGGGCGCTTAGAATGGTGAATGACACTAGCTCCGTAAACCAAGACTTCAGCAGGAATTTCCAAAATCTCTGGCATCTTGAAGAGTTCAGCAGATGGAATTTCACGCGCCAAAACAGCCTCAGAGGCGCCTGCCTTTTGACCCCAGAAGTTAATCTGACGACTGCTTGTCACCATGGTTGAAGCATCGTAGATAGTCTTAAAGGAATAGCCATCACGGTTGACCACATAAAAGACACCTGCATCCCCAACAGTAATATAGTCTGTCTTGATTTCTTCCAAGAAGTCTAGGAAAGGCTTGATACGGTCCATCATATCCTGGTGCATGAGGGCGTTGACTGCAACGATCAATTCCTTACCCGCATCATGAACGAGCTTAGCGATGGTGCGCAACTCTTCATAACTAAAGGTCGTTGGCAGACGAAGTCCAAAATCTTTCTCACCGACATAGATACGATCTACGCCAGCTTCGAGTAGTTGTTCAACTTGTTCAATACTTTCAGCAGTTGCTGTAATGATAATCTTTTCCATAAGGAAAATTATACCACAATTCTTAAAAATCAGCTATGAATACTAGGATTTTTATAAAAAGTCAAAGTCATTTTTTAAAGATTGCAATCAAAAAGTGAACAGTAACTAGTACCGTCCACTTTCTTTTTTATGTATGTGTTTTTTCAACTAGGTGACCATCATTCATCACATAAATACGGTCAACCTTATCAAGAAGGCGTGTATCATGTGTAATCATGACAACTCCTCTACCTTGTTCGTGGGCAATGGCAGCCAACATTTCCGTTACTTGGTAGGCACGCTGGGTATCCAGACTGGCCGTTGGCTCATCTGCAAGCACGATACTCGGATTATTATAAAGCGCTCTAGCGATTGCTGCACGTTGACGTTCACCACCTGATAAAGCCTTGGGATAATGATCTTGTACCTTTTCCAAATCCAACAAGTCAAGTAACTCTTTTCGATCACTTTTACTATTTTTTCCCTTATCCAGTCTGTCAATCAAATCCAGCTGTTCCTTGACCGTTAGAAAAGGAATTAAGTTTGAAGCTTGTAGAATAAAGCCAAACTCTCTAAAACGAAGGTCTGTTTTCTCCTTCTCCGTTAAACTGCCTGTTTCCTTCCCCTTGACTAGAATCTTCCCACTCGATGTTTCCTGAAGTTGTCCAAGAGTCGTTAGAAAGGTCGTCTTTCCAGAGCCAGAAGGCCCAACGATAGCAACGAACTCTCCCGCATTTAGCTGAAAATTCGTCTCATGCAGGGCTATGACTTTCATCTTTCCTTCCCCGTATGTTTTTGTCACTTGAGTCATTTCAATCAGTGCTGTCATACTATTCTCCTTATCATTCTGCAATCGCAGTAATCGGGTCCACCTTTAGCAAGCGTGGAAGTGAAATGACACCACCTAGAAGGGCCATCAAGGAAATTACCAAGCTTAGGACAGAGTAAGCTATCCAGCTTGGGTAGAAAAAGAAGGTAGCTGGTAAGACTAAAATCACTCCTCCGATTGCCAGCAAGGCTAAAGCAATCCCCATACCAGCTAGGAGGAAGATTTGACAGAATAGAGACCATACAATGGTTTTGATCTGTATCCCTTGAGCCCGCATTATTCCATAAAGTCCTAGTTTTTGGATGGTAATGATATAAACAAAAATACCCACAATCAAGCCTGTAATGACAATCATAGCAAGAATCATCCCTGAAAACACATTAACCTGAGGTGTGTAACCAGGAATTTTTGATATCATTTTTGGAATGGAAATCTGTTTCAGTCCATCACCAGCCACTTCTATGTCATTTTTCAATACCAAGGCAGAGATAGAACGATTGGCTTTCAAGGTTCCTTGTAAGGTCCAATAAGTTGTCAGACTCGTAAAGACAACAGGCTCTGTGAAAAATTTATTTCCTTGAGTCAGGCCTACAATCTTGTAACTTGAATCGCTTCCATTCAGCTGAATGACATCACCTAGCTTCATCCCATAGTTTTCAAAGGACTGATCCACGACAACCTCATCATCTCCTTCAGGATAACGACCCTCCGTCAAACTAGGAGAGATAAAAGAGTCCCAGTTTTGAGCAAAGATGGAAACATTGACCTTTTCACTACCATCGACTAGATTGGTTACAGCAAACATATAGCCCAATGGAGCAGCCTCTTCAGAACTCTTTTCCTTGTAGTCCTTTTCAGGAATAAAAGATGCCGTCAAATTATCATTTGCGTAGTCGGATAAAACGACACCCGTTGCTTGCCAGTTATCAATAGCGGCCCGGTTGTTTCGCACAAGACCGAGAGCTAGACTGGTCATAAAAAAGACCATAAAAGCGATAAGAAAAATGGTCGTTAAGATCAAACTATATCGAAGTTTGTTTCGTAATATCTCTTTGATAGCAAGATACATGCTTATCTCCTTTAACATTTCCCAGAGGTAGCAAAAAGCCACCCAGTCCAATAGACAGAATCTCTGTCCTTCCATCCATTCAAAACAACTCCTACCAATACTCTTCAAAAGTATCCAGGTAGCAACTCAACAAATCATCTTAGGAAAAAGCCTCAGCTTGCTATCAATTTATATAAGTTATCCTTTTCTTTCTCAGTATATTTATAATTAAGAAGGTCAGGTCATCTGTTTTAAGTGTAACATCCATGCTATCATTTTCCCCAGTGGGTGTCAAGAAGAGAGACTTAGAAGTTGATAAGAGACTTTAGTAGTTTTGTAACAATTCTGTAATAATTCTCTGCATAAAAAATGATAAAATAGTTATGTACTGTTAAGGAGAGAATCATGTCCGCAAGAAAACTAGAAGCTTATGAGTTTGAACAAGCTCCCGAATCGAAACAAACTCCGCTTTACCAAGATTACACACCAGAAGCCCCAGTCGGCCCTAACCTAAAAGAGATTTTATTTTTTGTAAATATCGCTTGTTTCTGTATTTTTATGGCACTTTTTAGTTTTATCTTTTTAGCCTTAAAATTAAATACAGCTTTATCATTTATCGCTGCTATGGCAACAAGCTTCGCCCTTTTACAACTTCAACGAAAGATAATGAAACGAAAATTTTCAAAATAAAGGTTGGTACTACTACCAACCTCTTTTCTAGTTATCAAAAAAGACAGTTATATAACTGTCTTTTTTATTTATTCTTACGTTTTGAAGGAGATTGAATAGCGATTTTAACTTCAAAAATTGTTCCTCTAGGTTTGTTATCTTTCACGCTAATCGTTCCTCGCAAAGCATCAACAATCTGCTTGGCTAAAGATAGTCCAAGACCAAAGCCACCTTTCTGACGGGTTCTCGCCTTGTCTACACGGTAAAATCGGTCAAAGATTTTCTTCTTGTCAACAGCTGAGATTCCAATTCCGTTATCCGTTACTGTTAGATAAAGGTGACGATCTGTAGCATGGACTACAAACTCAATTTTCCCATCTTCTTCGGTATACTTGATGGCATTGTCAAATAAGATGGTCATGAGTTGTTTTAAGAGCAACTGATCGGTCATAAAGGGACGATAAATCCGATTTTCATAGTTGAAAACACGATCATTTTCAGAAGCAATTAACTCATAGTTGGCAAAGGTTGTTTTAAAGAATTGTGGAGAAACTTCTGCTATATCTGGTTTGATTCCATCATCTCGACGTGCAAGGTTGAGAAGATTGGTCGTGAGGAAACGCATGTTGCGAACCTCTTCAAGACTGGAAGCGATACTTTCGCTGGATTCCATGATTGTTGCCTCTGGTTTTCGAAAGAGATTCTCTAAACGATTTTGTAAAACGGCCAAAGGTGTTCTCAGTTCGTGACTGGCATTTTCAACAAAAGACTTCTGCTTTTGCATACTTTCCAGCAAGGGTTTGACACTGACACGTGCTAGGTAAACACTGGCGATTAAAGACAGGAGCCAGAAACTAGCCATTACTACAACAATTAAATGCTCGTGGTTTTGGCTGATTTGTTCAAGCTGGCTGGTATTGATTAAAACCGCCGCATATTTGACATTGCTTGATGCGGAGAAAGAGTTAGTTTCCATCAAGATCATCCGATAGGTTTCTTCCTGACCGTAGCTATTGACAACTTGGATTTGGCGAATATGATTCAACTCTTTCTTGTCCAGCTTGATCTTATCCAATCCTAAAAAGCGATTGCCCAGTAAGAGTTGGTTAAAATCCTTGTCAAAGAGCAAGACTTCCGTATTGGAGCTGACATTGGGTTTGATTTCAGCCTTGCTGGCATCCGCAGTTGCTGGTTGAATATCCTTGACTTCCTCAGTTGCCCGATTCAGGGCTAACTGGATAACCGCTTGGGGACTACTACTAAGAGCTTGGAGTTTTTCATCTACAGAAGTGTAGAGACTCGAGTGCATGACCTGGAGGATAATCAAGGTCATCGCTGAGAAGATCAGGGTGAACACTCCAAAGTTTCGAATAAAATAACTGAAATCATCCGCATACCATGTTTTTTTTAGTTTATTGAACATCTTTTAAAATATACCCGACACTACGCAAGGTTTGAAGATTTTCAGCAAAGGCTGTACCCTTCAGTTTCTTACGAACTTTTGAAACATAGACTTCTACAACAGAAATCGTCGTATCGCTATCAAATCCCCATAGACGGTCAAAAATTTGTGTCTTGGGAAGAATGACATTTTGATTTTGAAGGAAGTAAACCAACAATTCAAACTCTTTTCCGAGTAGTTCCACAGGCGTGTCTTCCACCTTCACTTCATTCGTTGAAAGATTGACGACAACATCCCCATAGGTCAAGGTGTTTTCATTAAACTTGCCTGAACGTTTGAGAAGGGCTTGAATCCGCATTTTGAGTTCTTCTAGGTAGAAAGGTTTGGTGAGGTAGTCATCCGCTCCCAACTCAAAACCATGTCCCTTGTCATCCAAACTTTCCTTAGCGGTCATGATAAGGACTGGTGTCGTGATTCCTTTTTCACGCAATTCTTTCAAGACTTGGAAGCCATTTTTTTCAGGCAACATAAGGTCAAGCAAGATCAAATCATAGACGCCACTCTCAGCTTCATAGAGACCTTCTTCTCCATCAAAAACCTGCATAACATCTGCAAAATCATCTAAAAAGTCAAATACTGAGTTTGACAACCCTAAGTCGTCTTCTACTAGTAAAATCTTAATCATCTTGTTCTCCTCCTGCTATAAGATACTAATCAGCTTCATCTAAGGTTATTATAAAATAAAGAATTTTTGTATCATTTTTTGGATCTTAGTATAATTCTTTAATTATTATATCATGGCTTTAACAAATGGATTAAGATTTTGTAGTGTTTTCTTCATTATTTTGGTTAGAATTGCTATCCTTGTCCTTCGTACTTCCATCTGCATTGGCTGGTTTCTTCATAGAATTGCTACCGCTTTCTTGATTATTATTTCCTTGCGGCGGCTGTCCTCCTGGCCCTCCAGGACCACCGTTACCGCCAGGAGCACCTTGTCCATCTTGACCATTCATTTGAGGTGGCATACCATTGCCATTATTTTGACCCTGTCCTTGAGGCGGTTGTCCACCGTGACTTTGCATATTATTGCCATCTTGATTATCTTGCTGGGTTTTCGATGTTTGAACGGTCGACTGCTGATTTGTTGATTTTTGAGTCAAAGAACCGAATATATAACCACCAAGCAAGCCGACCACTAAAGAACCACTTGCTACTACTGATAGCCTCCACTTGGTGCTTTTTCTACAACAATCATTTTCTCTTTATTCATTCTGTATTTTTGTTTCTGCTTTAAGTTTCTGTGAAAAAATGAAGAAGTTCTACTTCATGAATTCACCACATCCTTTCTTTAGGCTACATACATCTTAATTATTTTTTCTTAAAGAATACTAAAATATGAGAAAATTCTTAGAAAAATAATAGAAAATTTATCCAAAATATTTTTTTAAAATACGACCGTATCGTCTCAGTAAAAGATAATCCGCTATTGCTGGGGATAGAAGGTTTAATGTTGTAAAAATCTTTGTACCTTGTCCCATCAAAATCACTCTTTTACGAGATTTTATACCTTTAAGTAAAACTTGGGTTACTTGATTTGTACTTGATATAGAGATCCCCATTTCTCTCCAAACTGGATGATAAGGCTTTTCTGATGGTGTGTCTGCTGCATTGGGGCAAAAATAAGTTATATGCATCTTTTTCTGCTCCTGTATTAATTCTCGGTTCATTGATTCGATAAAAGAAAAAAGTCCGGCGCGGCTCGCCACATCTACACTATAATAGGGGAAGGCCAGCCTACCATCTGCAAAACCTCCTGAATGCACAATGGTTGCTCCTTTTTGATTTTTTAACAAAGGTAAAAAATGTTTGCTGACAAGGATAGCCCCTATTAGGTTAATCGTCATAGTTTGATTGATCTCCTCCTCAGAGTGAGATAATAAAGATTTTCGTACATCAAATCCCGTTGCATTAATAACAATATCTATATTATCCGACCACTTTTGAACTTCAGACACTGCAACTTTAATAGAAGTTTCATTCGTTATATCTACTGAGCAAATCGGAATCTTGGAAGCAATATTCTCAGAAAAACTGGCTAATTTATTCATATTGCGACCTAAAAGAAATAAATGAGCACCTGCTTGAAAAAAAGCTTGTGTATAGGCTTGTCCCAAATTTCCACTGGCACCAATAATAACGACTCTTTTATTTTTAAAATAATTGTCACCCATAACATACTACCTCATTAGTGAACCTTTTGTGATAGGTTTAATATAACAAGCCCCACAATAACTAAAGCAATTCCCAAGAGACTTGCGAACGTTACTTTTTCATGAAAAAGCAAAATAGATAGCACAGTTGTTCCAACCAAACCAACACCAGACCAAATAGCATAGACTAGATTTAGTTGTATGCCTTTCAAAGACAAAGATAGAAAGAAAAAACACAAGCCATACAAAACTAAAGCAAGAATCCCAAAAAGCATTTTCGAAAAACCTTGCGACAGTTTTAACAGACTTGTAGCAGCTATTTCAGATACAATAGCTAGAGTTAAATAAACGTAAGACATCATTGTCCTCCTAGAATCAATAGAATTGAAAAGCTAGTCGGAAAACAATTGATTTAGCGATGAGTGGAAGCGAAGCAGGTCCAAAGTGTACAAGCATTAGCTAAAATCATAGACTTGATCTTTGAATTCTTGTAAACAGGAATCTTTTTTCGTCCACATAACTCATCTAAAGAGATCTGATAAAAATCAGCTAAGCGAATCAAACTATGACTATCTATAATTGTTTTATCATTTTCCCAATTTGAGATAGTTTGACGAGTCGTCCCCAGATATTCTGCTATTTGATTCTGACTGTAGCCATTTTGTTCTCTAAATAATTTTAATTGTTTTCCTAACATCTGCATTTCCTATTTATATTATTCTTTTCTTCACGAATTGTCTAGACGAAATTCTTTAACATCCTATACAATTCTAGGTAAAATTTCTTTGACATTGCTATTATAACACGATTTTCAGGATGGACACTTTATACTGACTTCCAAAAAACAGCAGATTGCAAGATCCGCTGTTTTTTCTCTATTACTTACTTGCTTTCAAAGCCTTTTCTACTGCTGCTTTTTCACGCTTAATCAAGTCAACACGCGCTGCGATATCCTTGATACCCATACGAATGTTACGGCTAAGCGCAAGGTCAGAGAGTTGAGGTTCAAAGAAATCCTTGTACTCTGCCAAGCGTTGCTCTGTTTTAAAGATATGCGATGGGAAGATGACAAAGCTATCAAAGCTCATATCTCCACCAAGGGCTGCCTTAATCCAATCCCAGTTTTCACGCGCCCAAACCCAAACAGTTTCTTGGGTAGCTTGGTGTCCGAGGAATTGGAGGTACCATGAAGAAAGGTCTTGTGGTTTCACTACAAATTTATCTTTCCATGAGCCAATCAGGGTTTGGATATTGTCAGCATCTATACTATATGCAAGAGCTCCTGCCAACTGGCGTTTAAAGACCGCATCCGTCGCATGAGTATATAGGTCCAGATAAGTTGCGACCAAGTCCTTGGTCTCATGGTCTTTCATTTCATTGATGAGAACTTGAGCACGGATTGCTGCTGGAAGTCCTGCAAGATTTTCCTTGTGAGCTGCAAAGATTTGACTAGCGACTTGACTAGCTTCTACATCATTGGAACGAATCATCATGGAAATGGTCAACTGACGAACCAATTCGTCTTCATCTGATTCACCATCTTTGGCTTCAAAGCCAAGACGGTCATAGTTATGACGAGCCAATTTAGCAACCAGACTGTTAAAGGCTTTCTCAGCTTCTGTACCTTCATCGATAAAGCGTTCAAGGGCAGAAATTACTTGAGAAACAGCTGAAACAACAAGGTAAGACTCTTCCTTAGAAAGTTTATCAAGGACTGGGAGCAAGTCAGCATAAGAAATGTGACCCGCTTCAGCAAGCAAACGGCGTTCTTGAACGATTTGTAATTTGCTTGTGTTATCAAGTGTCTCTAGCTCAGCAAGAACGGCATCTAACAAGTCTCCTTGATAGTCTGTAATGTAGTGGGCAGTATTTTCAGTGTTAAGACGAAGAGCTGTTTTATTTTCAGCAAGAAGAGCGGCATAGCCAGGGATTTCGATGCTTTCAGTTTCAAGTGTATCTGGTAGGCCTTTCCAGTTGCTGTTGAGTGGCACCACCCAGAGACGGTTCTTGTCTTCATGCTCACCGATGAAGAATTGTTTTTGCGAAATCTTCAAGACGTCATTTTCAACTTTGACAGTGAGAACTGGGTATCCAGGTTGTTCCAACCAAGAATCCATGAAGGCTGCAACATCACGTCCTGATGCTTGTCCGAGAGCATTCCAAAGGTCTCGACCAATGGTATTGCTGTATTGGTGTTTTTCAAAGTAAGCATGCAAGCCTTTAGCGAAATCCGCATCACCGAGCCAACGGCGAAGCATGTGCATGAGACGGCTTCCTTTGGCATAGACGATAGCGCCATCAAAGAGGGTATTGATTTCATCTGGGTGTTTAACTTCAACGTGAACAGACTGAACGCCATCCGTCGCATCGCGTTTAAGCGCAGCTGGAACACCACCTGTTTGGAAGTCTTCAAAGATATTCCAACTTGGCTCGATGGCATCCACACAGACGTATTCCATCATGTTAGCGAAGCTTTCATTAAGCCAAAGGTCATCCCACCATTTCATAGTCACGAGGTTTCCAAACCATTGGTGAGCCAACTCATGTGCTACAACTAGGGCAACTTGTTGACGGCTAGCAAAGGTTGAGTTCTCATCCACAACCAAGTAAACTTCACGGTAAGTCACAAGACCCCAGTTTTCCATGGCACCTGCTGAGAAGTCAGGAAGGGCGATGTGGAGCGATTGAGGAATTGGATACTTAACTCCGTAGTAATCTTCGTAAAACTCGATTGAGCGAACGGCGATGTCTAATGAGAAATCAAGGTTAGATAGTGGATGGGCTTTGGTTGAGTAAACACCTACGAGGGTACCGTTTTTAGTTTTAGCGGTCACCCCTTGCAAATCACCAGCGACAAAAGCCAACAAGTAAGAAGACATGCGAGGTGTCGTTTCAAACTTCCAGATGCCTGTTTCCTTGCGGTTTTCCACATCGATTTCAGGCATATTTGACAAGGCCACTTCACCTTCTGCTTGGTCAAAACGTAGAGCGAGGTCAAAAGTTGCTTTGGCTTCAGGCTCATCCACACATGGGAAGGCTTCACGCGCAAAATGGCTTTCAAACTGAGTAGACAAGACTTCCTTCTTGATACCATCAACTGTGTAGTAAGAAGGGTAAATCCCTGTCATGTTGTCTGTAATTTTTCCTGAAAAAGCAATGACCAATTCAACTTGACCAGCCTCAGCCAATTCGATATGAAGGGCTTCATTGTCATGGTCAACTGTAAATGGACGAGCTTGACCCGCAACTTCTACAGAAGCGATTTCCAAGTCTTTTTGGTGAAGGGAAATACGGTCACTCTGTGCTTGACCAGTGATGGTCACCTTCCCAGAAAAGGTCTTGGTCTCACGACTCAAGTCTAAAAATAAATCATAGTGTTCAGGAACAAATTGCGTAATAAAATGTTCTACTGCTTGCATAGTTTTCTCCTATTCTAAGTTTAAGAGTTTTACTCTTCTTCAAACAAACTTATTATATCATGTTTTGCTTAAGAAAAAAGGATTGGACGGTGATTTCCAAAACTTTCTTCCTTCTGCAGTCTAGAGTGGGTAGACTTTGCGAAATTCTTCTAAAACAACCTTGCTGTCAGGAGTAAAAGTCAGTCCGGTTTCCCTCATCCACTCGGTGAAAAAATCCTCATGAACCTGACGCCAATAGGCTAGGGATTTGTCACCTTCCCCTTCCTTATAGGCATGGTCGGCAGAAACTTGATGAAAAGGCTGAACGGAGACCTTGGTAATTTCGACAATGCAGACAGCCTGATCTTGACTGTCTAAAATGACATCGAAGGTCCCTTCTTGTGGAAGAGGTTCGTCTTCTAGTGCGTAGAGGTCGTAAGCTGAGGCGGTTGCAGTCTTTTCGCCTCTTAGAACCAAGTCGGCCAAGAGATCTGCTTCCACTCCAAAAGCCCAGGCATCTATCTCATCTCCAATCGTGGGGTTAATTTGCTTGTAAATATTCCACATTTCTTGCGGTGTCATAGTTTGCTCCTTTGTAATTTTTTACTTACTTCTTTTATACGTTTGAGATGGTCTGGATGATCAATCTCTAAATTAAAAATCTCTGGAATAGAACTGTAGTGGATAATACACTTGATACCCGTCTGATTCATTTTTTGTATGAAAGAAGCATTCAGATAGCCTGCTACAGCAAAGTCAATCTTTTTCATCCTTGCTTTATCCTGCATATCTCTCAGCATATCTAACATTATTGGACTTTCCATATCATGCCATTGACTATTTCTCACAGTCGCAAAAACAAAAGAAGTCAAATCATTCATTCCAACTACAATCTTTGAAATACCAGTTTCCAGTATCCTGTCCAAGTCAAAATAAGCTGACGGTAACTCAATCATTGTGCCGACTTTTCCAGTAAAACCATGCTCACGCAATACTCTAATAGCTTGTTTTAACTGCTCAGCATCATTGATAAAAGGAAAAATAACAGACAGATTGGGATTTGTTTGATAAACTTCTGTAACGACATGTGCTTCAGCCTGAAATTCTTCAGGACACGCCAGCAAGCGCCTAGTTCCTCTATAACCAAACAAGGGATGATTTTCATCAAAATGCTCTTTAGTCCCCTCTAAACAATTAGCTTCTGTATTTGTTAACTCTGAAAAACGATACCAAACCTCTTCATCTGAGTACAAGGAGCAAATGGTATCTAGATAATCTTTTACAAATTGCTGACAACTTGCTAATAGGATGTTTTGATTAAGCTCTCTCAACAAATATTCCCCACGAATCATACCAACATGATGCAATAATTGAGGGTAAACTTTTTCAACAATTTGTTCGCCACTAAGAGCAAGTTGGTTTTGCATAGCCATTCACCTCGTCTTAAAACATACAATATCAGATATCATTATATGATACCTTCCTCTAGTTCAAAAGCTTCATAAGGTTCAAATAACTCATATCCTAAAAATTCTGCTACTTTTTTGGAAGCCTCGTTATGAGCATCCCAAAGTGGAAACATATCTCTATTTAAACTCTCCAGAATCATTGTAGCACCAAGCTTTTTAGCAAATCCATTTCCTTGTTCGTTTGGTCTAGTTGCAACTTCCACTTCAACTGCTCCACGGTAAACTAACCCTGAGGAAATCCCAGCAATCAGTTCATTATTTTTAAGAATCACAAAGCCAAATCCACCCTTTAAAACAAAATCCTGATAGGACTCAAAATCCCCCTGTAAATCTTGTGACCATTCTTCCTCAGAAAAGCAGTTATAAATATGATTATCAATAGGCACAATATTGTAATCTTCCTCTAAGTGAGTAACTAGACCATTTAGAAATTCAACTTGAAAATTTGCCTTATCTTTAAAAGAATAGCGAGTAAAAGAATTTAGCTCCACTTTCCGATGTAGAAAATCTTGCCAATTAGTATCTTCTGAAATAATAATCTTATAATCTAAACCGTATTTCCTAACAAAATCTTCCCAAAATCTGGAATCCAACTCCCCTGCTAGGTATAGAAAATTTCCAACATCATAAAAGCTTGTTGTCCTATCACTGTTTCGGTAGACAGTTCCGATTTGAGATTTAAGACCATAAAGAACCATATTTTTCTTCCATGTTTTAAATAGTTCCATTATCCCCCTACTTCACCTTCCAATTCATATACAAGGTCTTGTCCAGCTCTGGAAATCCTAATAATTCAGACTTAACCTTCAAGACTAAGGGCGAAGCATTTTTTTCTGTGATCTCTTGAATATCCATCCAAACATATCCGAGCGAATCATTCGCACCATCAGAGACAACTTCCGAAATCGTAACTTGAGCTTCCTTCTCGTTGACCTCAATATCATAAAATGCCATGATATGGTGAACCATAAAATTTTTTAACTCTTCCCTGACGAAAACATCGTAGATTCGAGGATTGGAGTAGTTTCTAACAGTAAAGCCCGTCTCTTCCATAACTTCTCTAATCAGCGTTTCCGTCAATCCTTCATCAAGTTGCTGACTACCACCAGGTAGATCATAACGATGTTGATAAGGGCCTCTCGTTTTTTCAATGCAGAGTAACTTCCCATTTTCAAAGCAAACAGCATAGACTCCAAAGTGTTTTTTGATTTCCATTCAACTCCTCCTACTTCAAACTCCAACCACCATCAATGGTCAGGATTTGTCCTTGCATGGCGCTCGCTTTTCCACTTGCTAAGAAAAGGCTAATCTCTGCTACTTCCTCTGGCTCAATCCAGCGCTTGATTGGCGTTTCACTAGCTACCCAGTCAGCTAAGCCACCTGGTTCAAAGTCGGCAGCAGTCATGCTCGTCTTGACAGCACCTGGAGCAATCCCAAAGACCTGTATTCCAGCTTCCGCATAGTCTAGAGCCAACTGCTTGGTAAATCCAGCCAAGGCATGCTTAGAGGAAGTATAGGCGTGTCCACCACCTCCTGCTAGGTTTGAAGCAATAGAACACATATTGATAATGATTCCCTTTTTACTTTCCAGCATTTGCGTCAAATAATGTCGTGTCATCTCAACTGGAGTCACATAGTTGATTTCAAAAATCTCTTGAATTTCCTGTGCTGATTGTTCCAAAAGCGGTTTATAATCATCCAAAACTCCAGCAGTATTGCACAAAACATCCACCTGAGGGCACCAGTCAAAAACAGGTTTCAAGTCCAAGGTCAAATCTCTCTGTAAAAAGTAGAAATCACCCTCTAAGAGTGGATTTTCACCTTGGTCCACTCCATATACTTGATACCCCTTCTCTAAAAAGAGTCGGGCTTGAGCCAGACCAATCCCTGAACTCACTCCCGTAATCAATACACGTCTAGTCATGCACTTCTACCCAATCCGTCGCCAAAACATCACAAGGTGTCGGGCTCCACATGGAAAAACCTTCCCCTTCTCCAGACACGTTGATGAGGAAATAAGGCGTCACTTCAAGTGCAACCCCGTTTTGCTCGATAGTGTCAAAGAGTTGGACATAGTTTTCAGCCCCTCCCCAACCAGTTCGTACATATTTTTTCTTGTCCTTTAACCCAGGCAGGATTTCTTCAAAAGTCATGTTGTTCTCCTTTAATGCTACATTCTTCATTTAATTATAACAAAAAACCGTTTTCCAACGGCTTTTTGACTGTATCTTAGTTCAATAAAACAAATAGCTATCCAATTTTTTAATTATTTCAGTTCAATTAATTTATTGTAGATTTTCTCAGTCAGTTCTTTCTGTTGCGCTCCTGTTAAATGGTGCGAAGTGCGAATTAATATGGTTCCATAAACATAGTGGGATCCCGGATTTAAAGCAGTTCCATCAAAAGCACTAATATAAGTATTGCGCTTTTCTGCATCTTCTTTTGTCTTATAAACTTCTATATTTCCACCAGCATCATTACCTTTTTGAACAATATCTGAGCCTTCTACAGATTCATTCACTTGCTTGTCAACGAAATATACAGACGCTGTATATCCTCCTTGTTTATTTAATTTTTTATTAGGGTCATTATCCTCCGTAACAGATTGTACTCCAGTAATTGATTCAATTTCTTTGAGTCTTTCTTCAATAAAAGAACTAGAAGGATTTGTAATTTGTTTTAATTGAAGAATGCTATTTTGATAGTGAGTCAATTTTTCAGACAAATTCTTTTTTGTTTCACTATAATCTAATGGTTGACTTAATTCTTCAATTTGCTTCTCAATCTTAGCAGTCGCTTTCTCCATTTCTGGTTCTTTACGAAGTGAATCTTTGCTATCCTTTATAGTTGATTTCAATTCTTCCAATGTCTTAGAATCAAGAGGTTCTTCATTATTCTCAATAACCTTTTCAGCCTCAGCTATTTGATCTTCAACTTCTTTATTCTTTTCATTTAAATCCTTTACTACATCTTCAAACTTAGTTACAACAGCTTGATGAGGCACATAGGATAAGAAATAGTATCCTGTTGCCAAACCTAAAGCAATAAAAGTAATAAGCCCAACAATCATTGATTTCTTCATTTTAAACTCCTTAATTTATAAGCAATCTCTTCTATATTTTAATATATTGTTTTAAAAATTTCAAGTTTAAAAAGCTATAGAATCAACTTATTGCCAGATATACAAAAACGATAACCACTTTTTCAGTAGTTACCGTTGATTTCTTTTGATTAGTCTTTCCAACCAAGTTTGCTGTTGATAGTCATCATGATGCTGGCTATCTTCTCACCCCAGTATGGATCTGAAGCATAGCGAACATTCATTCCGGTTGCTTTATTTCCAAGGTGGTCTCTACCGTAGTCGATGTAATTCTCACGGATCCACTTGGCCGCTCCGAGAATTCCTTTGTCCACATTATCAAAGCTCTTGGCTGAGAGATATGGGCTAGTATCATAAGCAGCAATACCAAAGAAATTGTTCTTATCTCTGGCAATTTGACTGCGTCCCCAAGCACTTTCAAGGGCACTATGGGCCATCAAGTAAAGGGCATTTACACCGTAGCGTTCCTCAGCTTCTTTGAAAGTCGCTCCTTTACCTGCAAGAGGACTATCCTGCAAGTTCATCATTGAATACAGTTTATCCAACTCAGCTGCACTATAATTACTTGGTTCTCTCAAGTTTTTATAGAGGAAAGGATTTTTAATGGTAAAGCCATCAAAATGCTCTCCATCAGTTGAGTAGTACTTCTTGCCAATAACCATAGCAGAGGTGTGTGGAGCTACTTTGATACTCGTGTATGGAGAGAGTTCATGGTAAAGGAATTTCCCATCACTAGTATAATGAGGGATAAACTCGCTACCTTCATCTACTGCTGTCAAATCACTTTGATTCATATAGCCAGACAAGCCAGAAATCGAAACTGCAAGTCGGCCGCCTTTTCGCGTCGAGCTATCCAGTGAAACAATGCTTCCTTGGTTAATGTAACTCAAGATTTCTCCAGATGCACTATAGACATAGGCAGTGATTGGTTTAACTTTGTAATATTTGGTTTTATCCGCAACATGCCATCTACCAGAAGCATCCAAGGTATGACCATCCACAGTTTCATTTTTTGCCATATAACCGCCTGATTTAAGGTAATACCATGATTGGTCGGATGAATCGTAGATTAATTCTTTCTCAGCCATCTTTCCATTTGACTTGAGGTAGAACCAGTTGTTCTTGTACCATACCCACTCACTCGCAGCCATATAACCACCAGATTTGAGATAGTAGTAACCATTATCCCAGAGCCATTCTTTATTGGCATAATTTCCATCAGAGTTGATATAGAACCAAGAGTTATAATTCTTGTCAAAGAGCCACCCTTTGCCAGCTTTTGCTCCACTGCTCGTCACATAACTGCGGTCAATCCAAGTTTCCATAGAGAGGTAGCCGCCTGATTTGAAATGGTAATCCTTGCCTTTGATGGTTTGCCAACCTTTTTCAGCATAGGTTCCGTCAGCTTTCAAGTAAAACCAAGAGTTATAATTCTTGTCAAAGAGCCATTCCGATTTCAATTTAGCTCCACTCTTCGCAACATAGAAGCGATCTATCCAGCGCTCGGTAGAAAGATAACCGCCTGATTTGAAATGGTAATCTTTTTCTTTAATCGTTTCCCAGCCTTTTTCGGCATAGGTTCCGTCAGCTTTCAAGTAAAACCAAGCATCATAATTCTTATCAAAGAGCCATTCCGATTTCAATTTAGCTCCACTCTTCGCAACATAGAAGCGATCAATCCAACGTTCAGTAGAAAGATAACCGCCTGATTTAAAATGGTAGTCCTTCCCATCTATAGTTAACCACCTATTTTCAGCATAGGTACCATCTTGTTGAAGGTAGAACCAACTGCTATAGTTGTCATCATAAATCCAGGCTTGTTTAACCTTATTACCATTTTCTGATATATAGCTTTTACCAAGCCAAGCATTTTTCAGCATTTTACCTTGTGAATTGATGTAGTACTGGTTCTCACCTTGAGTGATCCACTCATCTTTGGCCATTTTCCCGTCTTCTTTAAGGTAATATTTTTCTTGACCTTGTTGAATCCATTCTTTTTGAGCTTTCTGACCATCAGACTTTAGATAATACCAGGATTCTTTTTCCTGATTAAATACCCACTGTTCCTTTGCTTTAGCACCACTTTCAGTCACATAGTACTGGCCAACCCACGTTTTCGTAGCTAATTTTCCAGCTTCGTTAAAATAGTAATCTTTACCACCAACTGTCAACCAGCCATTTTCTGCACGTTGACCATTATCTTTAAGATAAAACCAGTTCTGATGCGTTTGGTCAAAAAGCCATTGCTTGGTTGCTGGTTTCCCGTCTGCTTTGAGGTAGGTCTTTCCTTGCCAAGTCCCCTCTTCTGCTTTTGCTGTCTCCACTACAGTAAAAAAACACCCCAATAAGCCAGCACTTACTAGGGCCACTTTCCATCGTTTCATTTAAATGCTCCAATAACGTTTTCTAAACCCTATTGTAACATAGTTAATCGACGGAAATATTACAAATTGATGAAGATTCTATTTCTTGTTGACGATAAGGAAGACCTAGCTTATCTCAGATTGGCTTTGACTTCCTGACGGAGATTTTCTAGACTGCTAATGCCGTATTTATCCATGACTTTTGGTAAATTTTCAATAATATCAGGACAGGCATATGGATTGGTAAAATTGGCTGTTCCAACTCCGATAGCAGAGGCACCAGCCAGATACATTTCTAGCGCTGCTTCAGCAGAATCCACTCCTCCCATTCCAATGATGGGAAGGTCGGTTGTTTGGGCGACTTGGCGGATGAGTTTGAGGGCTACTGGAAAGACTGCTGGTCCAGACATTCCACCTGTTCCATTAGCTAGGATTGGTTTTCTGGTTTTAAGGTCAAAGCGCATACCGACAAGGGTATTGATCATGGTTAGGCCACTTGCCCCTGCATCTTCTGCGGCTTTGGCGATGGTGACAACATCCGTTACACTAGGGGTTAATTTAACATAAACTGGCACATCAGAGGCTTCCACAGCTGCCTTTACCACTTCATAAGCCAAGTCAGGATCTTGCCCAATCAAAAGTCCATGATTGCCGTGATCCACATTCGGACAAGAGATATTGAGCTCGATAGCTTTTACATTTGTAGCCTTGGAAATCCCCTGAGAAACGGCAGCGTACTCTTGTTTTGAAAAGCCTGCTACATTGGCGATGATGGGAAGCGAAGGATATTCTCTTTCCAGCCAAGGCAACTTTTCAGCTAAAACAGCTTCTAAACCTGGATTTTGTAAACCGATTGCATTGAGCATACCTGCAGGCGTTTCTGCCACCCTGGGAGTAGGATTCCCAAAACGGGGTTCAAGTGTCGTCGCCTTGATCATAATGGAGCCTAAAAGGTCTAAATCATAGTATTTGGCATACTCTTGGCCGAAACCAAAACAGCCTGATGCTGGAATGATGGGATTTTTCAAATCCAAGCCCGGTAGAGAAACTTGTAAACGTTTGTTAGTCATGACTTTCTCCTTATAATACAACTGTTCCTGTGCGAAAAACAGGGCCATCTTCACAGACGCGTTGGCTGACGGTCTCACTATCTGGCACTTTTAGAACGCAGGCATAGCAAGCTCCCATCCCACAAGCCATACGAGATTCTAGAGATAGATAGGCTCTTGGATGATCATAAAAGGTTTGATTGATATACTTCATCATTCCCGGAGCACCACATGAGTAAACCGCATCAAATTGACTGTCTAAATCATTGATAACAACAGAAACATTTCCCTTGATGCCATAAGAACCATCATCTGTCGTTACAAAGACCTGACCATATCGGGCCAATTCGGTTTCGAGAATAACAGCATCCTTAGTCGCAAAACCGAGGACTGTCACTACTGTCACCCCACGCGCATGCAATTCCTTGGCTACTTCTAGCAAGGGTGGAACACCAATCCCACCACCAACGAGGAGGACTTGACTCTGGTCGTCTAGGTCAGACAAGTCAAAACCATTTCCCTGAGGTCCCATCACATCAAGAGTATCTCCCTGACTTAAGGTTGAAAAAATAGCTGTCCCAGCCCCCTCAATCCGATAAATAAGGTGACACTGCTTGTTTGCTTTGTCAATAGACGAAATTGAAATAGGGCGGCGCAAGAGATGGGCGTCATCAGGCACACGCAGATGAAGAAATTGGCCGGCTCGCATGGCTTCAACCATCTCCCCTTCTAGGACTAATTCAAAGATTGCTGGCGCAATTTCCTCTTGTGCGACCACCTTCATGGTTTCCAAACGAATGGCACCCAAACGCTTCTTACATGTGGGATTCATGACTTTTCCTCCTTAAATTTAAGGGGACCAGATAAAGAAAAGGCCTTGCTAATGCAAGGCCTCAGTTGGGTTAGGCTAGAACTCATGCGCACACTTAAAAAGTCTCCACAGAGAGTCCCCTTATCCCTTTTATCTGACACCTTGTGAGTCTCTCTGGACTCCCCTTAAAGGTTAAATTTGTATTAGTATACTCTTTCAAAGAAAAAAAGTCAAGTAGAAAACGAACATTCTACTTGACTTCACTGGATTATTTTTCACGAATGACTTCGACCTTGTAACCGTCAGGATCCTTGACAAAGTAATAGTTTGGTTGAGTTCCTGGAAGTCCATTAGGAGCTGTCACCTCATAGCCTTTAGCGCTATGTTCTTGATGTAGGGCCTCAAGGTCAGGTGTACTGAGGGCGATATGGGCGAAGCCATCTCCTACCACGTAAGGACCGTGATCATAGTTATAGGTCAACTCCAACTCATAGTCATCCCCCTCAAGTCCTAGATAGACAATGGTGAAAGCATGATCTGGAAAATCTCTGCGACGCAATTCTTTAAATCCAAAAGCATCTTGATAAAAAGCGATTGATTTTTCAAGGTTTTCTACTCGCAAGCAAGTGTGTAGCATTTTTGAAGCCATTTTCATTACCTCTTTCGTTTTAATAGTTCTATTATACCTTTATTCAGGAAAATTTACTAGAAACTTGAACCAGAGTCCTCTTCTCTACGCTTTCATTCTAAGCAGCACTTTTACGATTTTCCTTGCGTATATTGCGAATAAGGAAAAGCATGATCAGGACAAAAAGTCCCTCGAGGAAGTAGAACGTAAATTCGCTGTTCATGATTAGTAAGTCTTTGTAATGATAGTTATTACCGAAAACTGAATTTGGTGCAAATAGGATTCGGAACAGTCTTCTTAGGAAAATAAAGATCTGCAATCCATAAATCATAAAGACCTTCTTCACACCAATCATGAAGCCTTGTTCCTTTGTAAAATAAGATAAGGCAATTCCATTTAACAAGAGGATAACAGTTATAGCCAGTGTTTCATTTCGTAGAATAGTTGGATCAAAGATATCTAAACGGCTGTGAATATATGGCAACGTTTGAAAGAGTAGGATTCCCAAGATTGCTGGTATGAAAATTTTCTTCAGAGATGGTGGAAATCCAGGACTGAATCTTGTAAAAGACAAGCAAATCACAAGGATTGCAAAAATATGGAAGTAGGCTGTTGCAACTCCTGAAATAGTCTGGCTTTGATTTACCAAAGCAGAAAGAAAACCAGCAGAAAGAAAGATACCGATAGGAATCAGCTTCTCCAAAGAATAATCCCACTTCAGCCCCTGACTCACTTGGAAACCATCGATGAAGCTGAAAAATGTAATGAACATAAGGGCACCAATGAGACCAAATGGTAAGGATGGAATGACGAGGATTAATAACAAGATTAATAGGAACCATGGATGAGGACTGTAGTAGAATTTCCGTTTTTCTCCTCTAGCAGTCACTCCCTCCTCAATCGGTGTTTTCCTTAATTTTAGCATATAGACGTAAAAGAGTGAAAACATGCCCGCATGAACCCATGAATTATAACCAGGTCGCTCTATAATACTAAGTAGCAAACATACAATCGTAAAGAGACCAGAGAAAAGCTGAAGGAACTTATTTTTAAAGACTTGTCTTTTTTTCCAATCCAAATAAGAGTGCTTAGCCTTTGGATGACAAAGTTCATAAGCATAAACTGTCATCTCTTCTAGTTTCTGGTCTGTCTCCTCCGTCATCATTTGGGGAGCCATTTTAGAAGTAGGAAAAGGAGATAAAACATATCTCAGGAGCTCGCCATCTGTAAACCGATGGTACTCCTTATAGATCTGTTGAAGCAAAATCGTTAGAATGCGTGGTCTTCCTTTAAAGTAGCTTCTCCACTTTTCCCAATCATTGATATCTTCATCGCTCTTAGTGAGCTTATCCACATAAAGATAACCTTCATTGTACCAGTAATCAAAATTTTCTTTTTTATCTAGTGCATACTCCTCTACCACTGAAGGATAGTAATGGATACTCTTCCAGAAATGGAGTTTTTTCAGGTAAGGATTTGATTCCTCATCACTGTAACGCTCCACAAATTGGAGAACGAGGGCTAACACTTTCGCATTGGTTAAAGGATAGACGTCCACCTTTTCTAACAAATCAAGTAGGAGCGTGTGATCTTTGACTGATTCAAAAAGGTATTGCCAATCACGTAACAGTTTATACTCATCTTCATACTGAGCATGGAGCAACTCATAGAAGGCTGCCTCAACTTCATCTGGATTATCTAGAAAGTAGTGACTAAAGTCAACGTTTTCTCCCAGCTCCCCTTTTACTTCGTCTAAGTAATCAGCCAAGTCATTCAAGAGTGGATAATCCTCTTCAAATATGACTTGTCGGTTTTTTTCAAGAATATAGGTTAAAACGGGCACACTCTTGATTATCTGACGATTTTGATTTACTTGATCTAAGACCATAAAGCTCAGATAGGGGTGCTTGAAAAACTCTATCCAAGAGCTCAATTGATTTGCTTGGTTAGAATCTTGAAGAATTTCTTGGCAAAGTTGATAAGAATAATAGAATTCTTCAGTGGCTTCATGTGCGCTTTCAAGCGAACTGCCTTCCTCTTCTGCTATAGCTCTTTTAACTTTCCAATACTTCAGCTTATAGTAATAGCCCCAGTACTTAAAGTCAGGTATATAATCTTCCAGCAAGGGGATGAGGATAGAGAATTGCTCCGGTTTGTTAAAAATATAAACATCCATTTCCTCTAAAACGGATTGAACAATGTCCATATCATACTGATACTGATGAAAGAACTGACGCCATAGATGCTCTTGTTCCTCTTGGTTATACCCGTCGTTTCCAACAATACTTTCAATCGCATTTTGGATCAGATAGGTTCCTTCATTATAACCACTAAAGTCAAGAGTAGACCTTGTTGTTCCTTCTTGCCCTTGGTTCTCTTCGTCACCAAACGTTTCAAAGTTGAGGGTATTCGTAGCTCTTTCTTCAGAATCTCCATTTAGCTGAACTTCCTCATCATAGTCACTAAAGTCAAGGGTGGACTTTTGCTTATCCTCTTCTGCTTTAAAGGTTTCAAAGTTAAAGGAATCGCTGAATTTATCAGTCGATTGCTGATAATCACTGAAATCAAGACTAGATCTTTCAGACTCTTCGTTCTCAGTATTCGTTTCTTCAGTCAAGTTTTCAAAGTGGAGACTAGAGTTAGGCTTTTCATTCGCCTCTTCTTCAAGTTCAGCAGCTTCTTGAGAGTCACTCGCTTTTCTTAGACTATTTTCTGGTTTTGTATTTCTAGATCTCACATAAGTCAAGGCTTTTTGATAAGCTTCAACAATTTCTTGGTAAATTTCTGGTTGGTCTTCTGGGTGATAGAGCCGAACCAGTTCAGCATAACGCCTTCTAATAAGCTTGACGTCAGTCGTTGGCTCTATCCCTAAAGTTTCCCATATATTCATAAGGTCTCCTCTTTTACAGTCCTCGCTCTAGGAAGTCTAAATAGTTTGAAAATGATTGATAAAGTTTTGGCAAATGATACACAGATGCTTGACTGACCTCTTCTTCAAATCGTCTAGTTTCAGCCATTAGCTCATCTCTTCTTCTCCCCAAGAGCATACTGTACACGCGATTCGCTTTTTCAATCAAGAAACGATAAACCTCTGTTTCTTGAGCATTAATCTTATAGCGAGTCAACTCTGCTTGCTTAGCCTTGATTTCCTTTTCTGTCAGAGTAACACTATCTTGGAGAATAACATGACTAAAGACTTCCTGTGTTGAATCAATTTTCACTTCGACATCCAAAATCCCATTTAAATCATAGGTAAAACGAACTGTGAAACTTTCATTTTCTCTAGTATTAACAGGGACGGGAACTTCTAATTCTCCTAGAAACAGGTTTTGTGATGCCTTCATCATCTCACCTTGATAGACCTTTATCTTGACTTGGCTCTGTCCCAATTCAGCCGTGTAGTACTGCTCAATGCGTGAAGCAGGTAGGGTAGAATTTCGCTCAATAATCGGTGAAAAACGGTCTCCAACTATCTCAATCCCCAGTGTAAAAGGACAAATATCAGACAGCAACAAATCTCGAATCTCACCCTGGCGTTCTTTGATTCCTGCTAGAAGGGCACAACCTCTCGCAATCATCCGATCAGGATCATCCGAAACCTGCACCACTTGATTGATACAGTAGGATAAAAAGTCCTGAACCAAGCGGAGTTTCGAAGTCCCCCCAACAAGAACAAAGTTATCTGATGATACATAGCTATAGCGTGCATCCATCAAGGCACGGTCCAAAACGGCCTTAACACGGGCTAGCAGAGGTTGACAAAGCTCATAAAAACGCTGGTAGCTCAAGTCTAAAGTGTATTCCTGTTCTTGGTCCAGAACTGTCATCTTCACTTCTTCTTTCTCATTGAGTTCTAGTTTAGTCTTTTCAGCCTGTACCAGAATTTTGCCATAAAATTCACGGGAAATCGTATCCTTGGTTAATTTATTGGAGACTAAAAATTCCTCAGCAATTGCTGCAGTAAAATCCTCTCCTCCCAAACGATTGTCCCCTGCAATCGACACGATTTCAACAATATTATCAAACAACTCAACAACTGAGATATCTAGCGTACCCCCACCAAAATCGACTACAATAAAAGATTGATCTTCTTGGTTTACCATAGATCTTTTAGCAAGAGCCGCTGCGGAAGGTTCATTGATAATCCGATCAATCTGAACGCCTGCAAATTTCCCTGCTAGTTTGGTCGCATAGCGTTGAGCATCATTGAAATAGGCTGGAACACTGACAATCACTTCCTCGACCTTTTCTCCAAGATAGGTCTCTGCATCGTCTACCAACTTTCGAATGATAAAAGAGCTCAATTCTTCAGCCTTATATGCTCGATTTCCTAGTGTCAACTCATGCTTGGTCCCCATAAAACGCTTGAACTGTGAAACCGTCTTGTCTGGATGGGTCACCAAACGTTCCTTGGCAATTTTTCCAACTATGATTTCATCATTGTCATCCAAAGCCACAACAGAAGGAGTCAAATATTCACCAAAAGCATTGGGAATCAGCTTGACCTGGCCATCCTGGTATACCCCTACTAAAGAATTAGTCGTTCCTAAATCAATACCTACTATCATTTTCTTGTAACTCCAAATCTTTTTTAGATATTCCTATTATACAGGAAATATCCTATTTTCTTTGAAAAAATCTGTCATTTACTCTTTAAAATCGAAAATCGTTTAAGGAAAATAAAAAAGTTTCACCCTACTCTTGCGGTAAAAACCACGAGAGTAAGAATGAAACAGTTTGTCATTATTTACCAAGTTTTGCTTTAGCTGCATCTGCAAGTGCTGTGAAAGCTGCTGCATCGTTAACAGCCAAGTCAGCAAGCATTTTACGGTTAACTTCGATTTCAGCCAATTTCAAACCATGCATCAATTGTGAGTATGAAAGTCCGTTCAAACGAGCTGCCGCATTGATACGAGTGATCCACAATTTACGGAAGTCACGTTTTTTCTGACGACGGTCACGGTATGCATAGTAGTAAGAGTTCATTACTTGTTCTTTTGCAGTACGGAACAAGATGTGTTTAGCTCCATAGTAACCTTTTGCTAATTTAAGAATACGTTTACGACGTTTGCGTGATACAACGCCACCTTTAACACGTGCCATGTTTTATTTCCTCCAAATATTTCCTAGAATTGTTTACTTACTGTTAGGCTATTATTTCAAGCGAGTAAGCATTGCTTTAATACGTTTGAAATCTCCTGAATGCACCATAGATGCTTTACGAAGATGACGACGTTGTTTCTTAGTTTTTCCGTGGAAACGGTGAGAAGTGTAAGCACGGAAACGTTTAAGTCCACCAGAACCTGTACGTTTGAAACGTTTAGCTGATGCGCGGTGTGTTTTTTGTTTTGGCATGATTTTTTCTCCTTTATTTAACTTTCTGACAATTATTTTTTGTCAGTTACTGGCGCCAACTGCATGAACATTTGGCGTCCATCCATCTTAGCTCGTTGTTCGATGATCGCAATATCTTGTGTTGCTTCAGCAAACTCGGCTAAAACTTTTGCACCAATCTCTTTATGGGTGATCATACGCCCTTTAAAGCGAATGGATACCTTAACTTTATTTCCTTTTTCAAGGAACTTGCGTGCATTGCGAAGTTTTGTGTCAAAGTCACCCTTGTCAATAGTTGGACTCAGACGAACTTCTTTCACAGTAACAACACTTTGTTTTTTACGTTGTTCTTTTTGCTTTTTCTGATACTCAAATTTGAACTTACCGTAGTCCATAATTTTAGCAACAGGTGGTTTTGCTTGGGGTTGAATCAATACTAAGTCAACATTTGCACTATCAGCTAATGCTTGCGCTTCGCTGAGTGGCTTGATGCCTAGCTGTTCTCCCTCAAGACCGATCAAGCGAACTTCACGTACACGAATTTCATCATTGATGAATAAGTCTTGCTTTGCTATGGTTTTCACCTCTTTTTTATTATTAGAGAAAAACAATAGCGGACTCGTAATGATACAAGCCCGCACGTTATGATAGCGTTTCTTAGAAACTTTTCATCCGTAGGGCCAGGCAACTTGATGTCACAAGGCGAGAAGCTCTCACTTCTGCTTTTCTCAACTTTTATATGATACCAAGTTTTCTATTCCTTGTCAAGATAAAAAGTCAATTTTTCGAAAAGTTTGTCTATTTTATCGAACCGTTTCAATTCTCCAACTATTCCATCCTTTAAAGCGGATAGCCCCTTGCTGGTCAGTTCGGTAAATCTTACTCTTGATACTTTCCAGTCGTGTCAAGGTTTCCTGATGGGGAAATTTCGTATGATTGTTTTTTCCAACTGAAATGAGAGTAATCTCTGGTTTGAGTTTTTCGAGGAAAACTGGATTGGATGAGGTTTTAGCACCATGTTGGCCCGCTTTCAAGACATCCACCTCTAGGTCAGGATAATGCTTCAGCAAGTCCTTCTCTCCCTTCTCTTTCAAATTTCCTGTGAAGAGAAAGTGCTTATCCAAGAGTTTTCCATAAAGAACCAGGGAAGCATCACGATCCCCATCTCCAATTTTCCTTGAAGATAGGACTTCTAACTGACTTCCAAAAATTAGCAAGTTATCTCCTACTGTCACACTGCGTACCTTGGTTTGGCTTGCTTCTAGTTCTGCCACAAATTCCTTCTGTGTCAAACTTCCTTTTGATACTAAAATCTCCCCGATATGGAAAGCCTTGGTCACCTCCAGCAAATCTCCAATATGCTCCTTATCTGTATTTGTCAAAATCAGCTGGTCAATCTTGTCTACTCCTCGACTTTTAAGATAGGGAATCAAGGTTCTCTGGGCATTGCTGGTTGTCGCCTTTTCTTGCCAGTCCTCGATTTTCTTACTAGCTTCTACCTTACCACCAACATCTATGAGAATGGTTTTACCAGTCACATCCCGTAGGAAAATACTCTCCCCTTGCCCTACATCCAGCATGGTAATTTCATTTTCAAGTGGATGCTTGGTCAGGAAAAAGAGCCCCACAATAAAGAGACTGAATCCTGCTAGTCTTTTGATGTTTTTCCTCATGTCATAGACCAAGGCTAATGAAACTAACAGTAGAATCAACAGCCATGCGTTGGGTTGACCAAAGACCAGAGGCCTGCTTGCCAGCTGCGATACCAAGCGAATGATGTTCTCCAACCACTCAAAGACAAGGTTAAACTGAGTGACTGGGTAAACAAAAGACAGGATGAATAAGATGGACAAAAGCGGTAAGAAGACCACATCAAACAGAAAGGAAAAGACAAAGGTCAAAAGAATAGACCAAGGCTGAAATTCTGCAAAATAAAAGGATAGAATGGGTAATATTCCCAAAGAAATGACCAGACTTTCTCTGGCAACAGCCTTGAGTCCCTCCCCTTCTTTGCTTGTCATGGTCAAGATAAAAGCATAAGCGCAAGACAAGACTCCTCCTGCTGTTAGGAAAAAGTTGGGCATGATGATAAAGAGGACAAGGACTGTTAAGGCAAAATTGTCCAAGCCCTTAACACCATGTTGGGCTAGTAACTTTTGTAAGAGACTACGAATGACCGAAGCTGAAAATCCTGTCAGACCTGCATAGATAAGGGAAAAGGGATAGGTTAGCCACTTCAACTTTTCTTGAGTCAAGCCCAATCGTAAGAGGAGTTTCTTAAAGGCATCCATAAAGAAGCCCACCTGCATACCAGACAAGGCAAAGAGATGGATAATTCCAAGACTGGAATAAAGCTCATTCATCTCCTCAAAGTCCGTGTCCAAATGTCCTAAAAGAAGACCTGTCATATAGTTGCGCATAGGATCTGGAAAGTGCATCTTGATCCAAACTACAGCCTTTCGACGTAAACTAGACAGATTTTCTCCTATATCCCAACTGCTAACCTGTTTCATTGACTGGATACTCTTGATAGTCAAAGTTTGGTAAATTCCTTGAGTCTTC
This sequence comes from Streptococcus sp. D7B5, assembly GCF_029691405.1. Classification (NCBI taxonomy): domain Bacteria; kingdom Bacillati; phylum Bacillota; class Bacilli; order Lactobacillales; family Streptococcaceae; genus Streptococcus; species Streptococcus sp. D7B5. The sequence continues at coordinate 286,658 of NZ_CP121467.1, read as the reverse complement.
AGATAGGCTTGGTAGTTAAAGCCACCAAAATTCCTCTGCCCTTCGGGTTCCGAAAGTTTTCCTTCTAGTTCAATCTCATGAAGGTCTGTTAAGGTCTGAAAGAGCTCTTTCTCTTCCTCGGACTGGAGTTTATAGTAAACTTGGAAGGTGTGACCCTCAGCCTTGCCCCGAAAGGACAGACTATCCCCATTGACTTTGATGGTATCTGGTGAAATCCTCACCTTTTCAACATAGCCAACCAAGTCTTGACTCACTTGTGTCTGTTGCCAGTTTTGAAACAGAAACCAAAATCCAAAAACTCCACAAATCGCTAGAACTTTTCCAGCCGGTTTCCAAGGAAATTGGAAAAAGAGACAGACGAGCAAAAAAACAAAACCTAGCAGTGCGAGATAGGACGCTCCTAAAATGGCATAGTAAAGCCAGAGCAACAGAAAGCTCAGATAGATTAGGGGGATAGGGAAATTCTTAATCCACTGTGACATAATCTTTTAGCTTTTCTATGGTCTTTGCGCCAATGCCAGAGACTTTCTTTAATTCATCTACCGACTTGAATTTGCCATTTGCCTCACGATGGTCGATAATATCCTGGGCTCGTTTGCCACCAAGTCCTTTGACCTGCTTGAGTTCTTCCAGACTGGCCTTGTTGAGATTGACCTTCTTTTCCTTGCTCGTCGAAGAGGCCGTCCCAGAAGCAGTCTGTTGACTAGCTACTTCTTCTCCCTTAGTTGGAACGTAAACCAGAGCTTCATCACTAACTTTCTGAGCTAGATTGAGCGATTTGCTGTCTGCTTGCTCTGTCAAGCCACCCGCCTTTTGAACAGCATCATTGACACGACTACCTACTGGCAAGTCATAAATCCCTGGCGATTTAACAGCACCTTTGACATCTACTGTTATCAGATCTTGTTCAGGAGATTCTTCCTTCTCTTCCTTGTTCACTTCTTTTTCAGACGATGAATCCTTTGAAACAGCTGCGACTTCAGCCTGCAAATTTGTTTCTTTCACAGATGTTTGTGAAGTTGGTTTTAACAGGAAAAATCCGCCTAAGGCTAAACCCAAACCAGCACAGATGACAATGATTTTATACTCTTTGATTTTTTCGATAATGACTTCCATATTTTCTCCTCTCTTAAGTTATTCGTAAGTGAAAGAAAAAAACAGCTGAAAAATCTTTTCAACTGCTTATTTATTTTCAAAATAGTCTTCCTTAGTCAAGACATAATGAACTCTTGTGATAATTCGACCTGGTTCTTTATTATCCATTTTGGCATAGGGTTCTTCGTGGGAAAAACGCATACCTGATTTCTCCATGACCTTTCCTGATGCGGGATTGTCTTTATCGTGAAGAGCGGTCAACTTGTTCATTCCAATCTTCTCAAAAGCCAGCTCAATCACGGAACGATTGGCTTCTGTCGTCAATCCTTGATTCCAATACTTTTGGTTGATAATGTAACCAATAGCTGCCTTCTTAAGAACAGGATCAATCTTGTGCAAGTCAATGGTTCCGATAAACTGACCAGTGCTTTTTAGTTCAATTCCCCACCGTCCCAAGGGATTAGCCAAGTATAACTGAGAGATGTTGTTCTTGGTCTCTTCTAGGCTTTGATTTGTTGGAAAAGTGTAGCGTGTATTTTCTCTGTCTGAGGCATACTCAAACATAGCTTCTGCATCGTCCAAGGTTACAGGTCGGAGCAATAAACGCTCCGTTTCTATAGATGGATACTGGGCAAATTTCACAAATATTGATTCCATACTTTTCCCTCCATTAGAGCTTGATTCTCACTAGTCTAGCATAAATAAATTTGGATGACAAGTTTTTCTTGATTTTTGAAGCGGTTTCATATACAATAAAACCATCACATTTTTGATTTATGGAATGGAATGTGACAACTAAAACAATCTAACAATTGAAAGGTAGGTTATCTCTATGTTAATCGGAATCCCAAAAGAAATTAAAAATAACGAAAACCGTGTTGCCCTCACTCCTGCTGGCGTCCATAGTTTAATCAGTCGTGGACATCGTGTTCTCATCGAAACAAATGCTGGTCTCGGTTCAGGATTTACTGATGCAGACTATCAAAAGCAAGGAGCTGAGATTGTCGCAACTGCTGCTGAAGCCTGGGCTGCCGAGTTGGTCGTGAAAGTAAAAGAACCACTAGCTTCTGAATATGGTTATTTGCGCGACGATCTTCTCCTCTTCACCTACTTGCACATGGCCGCTGCTCCAGAATTAGCAGGTGCTATGTTAGCAGCCAAAACAACAGGAATTGCCTATGAAACTGTTCGTGATAATCAAGGACAACTACCACTCCTCGTTCCTATGAGTGAGGTTGCAGGTCGTATGGCTGTTCAAATCGGAGCTCACTTCCTTACTAAGCAAGCTGGTGGTTCTGGTGTCCTACTAGGTGGTGTACCAGGTGTTCCAAAAGGAAAAGTAACCATCATCGGTGGTGGTGTCGTCGGTACACATGCTGCCCGCATCGCCCTTGGTCTTGGTGCTCAAGTGACTATTTTAGATATCAGTGCGAAGCGTCTCTCAGTTCTAGAAGAAGTCTTTGGAAACCAAATCCAAACTCTTATGTCTAATTCATTCAACATCGAAGCAAGTGTGAGAGATGCTGATGTGGTGATTGGTGCAGTTCTCATCCCTGGTGCCAAAGCACCGAAATTGGTGACAGATGAGATGGTCAAACAAATGCGTCCAGGCTCTGTCATTGTTGACGTTGCCGTTGACCAAGGTGGCGTTATCGAGACAGCTGACCGTGTGACAACGCACGATGAACCTGTCTATGAAAAATACGGTGTTCTCCACTATGCCGTTGCCAATATCCCTGGTGCGGTTGCCCGTACTTCTACTATCGCCCTAACCAATGTCACTCTTCCTTATATCGAAGCTCTGGCTGGCAAAGGATTCGCACAAGCAATTGCTGAAGATGAAGGCTTGCGTCAAGGTGTGACCACTTATCAAGGTTACTTGACCAGCCTCCCAGTCGCCCAAGGCCTGGGTAGAGATTTTACTTCTATCAATGAATTGGTTTAAAAATGGTTGACCATTCTTTCAAGCTAGAATAGACTCATACTACTCTACAAACTCCATAACATGATATCGTTTCTAACAACTTATCCATAGTAATTCGTTTTAATTTATAAAGAAAGAACCCAAGAATAAATTCTGGGTTCTTTTTAGTATTTCTGGTACAAAAGATGCTTTTGTACAATTAGAGAGCCTTAGTCCTTCTTACGAACGACAAAGCCGACTAGACCGGCGATAAATAAACCAATCATTGAAAGAAGACTGGTAGAAGCTGTACCTGTGCTTGGTAGAACTTTCTTATCTTGGCTTGCAGTTTCTTCTTTCTTAGTGCTTTCAGCTTGGTTCCCTGTTGTTACAGTATCTTTCTTAGTTCCAACTTCGACAACTTCGTCTACTGCTGGAGTAGTGATTGTACTTGATTTCTCAACACGACCAGTTTCAACGCCATCTGTGTATGTCACTGTATAAACAATGGTGCGAACACCCTTCTTACCAGCAGCTATCACTTGACGACTTCCTTCTGGAAGGTCTGCGTTCTGCACTTCTTTGACTTGGAAGGCAACATCTTCTGTCTTGGTCTCTTCCTTAGTCGTTACAACTGGCGCTACTACTTTCTTAGTTCCAACTTCAACAATCTCATCTACTGCTGGAGTGGTGATTGTGTTTGATTTCACTTCGCGACCTGTTTCAACGCCGTCTGTGTATGTCACTGTATAAACAATGGTGCGAACACCCTTCTTACCAGCAGCTTTCACTTGACGACTTCCTTCTGGAAGGTCTGCGTTCTTCACTTCTTTGACTTGGAAAGCAACATCTTCTGTCTTCGTTTCTTCCTTAGTCGTTACAACTGGGGCTACTACTTTCTTAGTTCCAACTTCGACAACTTCGTCTACTGCTGGAGTAGTGATTGTGTTTGATTTCACCTCACGACCTGTCTCTTTTCCGTCTGTGTAAGTGACTGTGTAAACAATGGTACGAACACCTTTTTGGCCAGCTGTCTTCACTTGACGACTGCCTTCTGGAAGATTTGGATTTGTTACTTCCTTAGTTTGGAAAGCAACATCTTCTGTCTTCGTTTCTTCCTTAGTCGTTACAACTGGGGCTACTACTTTCTTAGTTCCAACTTCGACAACTTCGTCTACTGTTGGAGTAGTGATTGTGTTTGATTTCACCTCACGACCTGTCTCTTTTCCGTCTGTGTAAGTGACTGTGTAAACAATGGTACGAACACCTTTTTGACCAGCTGTCTTCACTCGGCGAACACCTTCAGCTAAGAGTGCATTTTCAACCTCACGAGTCTGGAAGGCAACTTCTTCAGTTTTGGTTACTTCCTTAGTCGTTACAACAGCTTTTGAACCGGTATAAGTAATCTTGTTTTTGGCTGCTTTCTTGGTCTTGCGTGAAACTTCTTTACGAGATTTTTCAACACCATCCACTTTTGTCACTTCATAAGTGACTTCATCGATACCTTCTTCACCTTCTTCAACACGCGTTTGACCTTTATCCAGTGCTGGGTCTACTTTCGTTTCTTCTTTGAAAGCAACTTTTTCCTCTACAGTCACTGTTTCTTTGGTTTCTACACCTGTTTTCTTAGTTCCAACTTCGATGATTTCTTCTACTGGTTCTTTGGTAACTTTCTCGCTTTTCTTAGTACGAGCTGTTTCTTTACCATCTGTCAGTGTGATATCCCAAGTAATGGTCTTAGTACCTTTAACACCCGCTTGTTTCACATTGCGAGTACCTTCTGCAAGATCAGCATTGTTTTCGGTACGAGATGCATAAGGAATCTCTTCTGTTGTAGTGATTTCTTGATGCTCAACTTTTGGTTCCGCTGGTTGTTCTGTCTTACCAGCCAACAAAGCTTCAACCTTGGCTTTCAACTCATTGTAGCGAGCTTCATATGCCACAAAACCTTTTTGACCTTCTGGACTCTTCATTGCCTTCTTTGCGGTAGGAAGGTAGTTAGTAGCTTCCGACAAACTATCTTCTAATCCAGTTTTGTTGTCTTCATCATTAGGATTAGCTTTATAGTCAGCGATGAAAGCCTCTACATCATCAAGCATTCTTTTGAATTTAAGCGCAATGTTTCGCTCTGCTCCATCTGGAATTTCTTCATCTTCCGCCGGTGTTTCTTCTGCATGCACTGTTGGAATTTGATATAGATCTGGAGCTACATGATACGTTGCTACTCCAAGAGCGTTTAAAGCAAGTATTGAAATCCCTAACTTTAATAATTTTTTTCTACTCATTCTTTTTCCCTTAATTCATTTAATATATAGTAAGGAAGAGAGGAAATATTTCTACTCTCCTCTTACTATATGATACTAACGTTCAGCTTTACGCTTCCAAACTAGAAGTCCAGCAAGTCCTAGAGCTAGGGCAGCAAGTACTCCAAAGATTGAAGATGCTTCAGAACCTGTATTTGGCAAGTTTTTGCCTGGATCTTTTGGTGGAACATTCCCAACAGGAGTTGGTTTTGTTGGCTCCTCCGGTTTAGGTGGGAACACCATAACTGTATTGGTAGGCTGTGGATTATGGTTAAAGCTTACTTTAGCTTTATTAGGAACACCAGCAGCGAATTGTGTAAAATCTGTTCCTTCTTTGAAGTTAGTGTAAAGTACAAGACGTACGGTACTTCCCTTCAAGGCTTCAAGAACATCCTTGTCGCTGATTTCAAAAGTCACAACATTGCTAGTTTCATCGTAAGTAACAGTAGCAATTGCTTCTAAATCTTTACCTACTAATTCACCACGATCATTTGAAGACTTACTCAATTTATCAATAGCTGCTTGAAGCTTGGTTTGAGCTTCTTTTAGTTTCTTGATTTCATTTTCGAGTTTCTCTTGTTGTTGTTTCTTATCAGCTGGTGCCAATTCTGCTTCTTTCTCAGCTGGTGCTTGAAGTTTAGCCAAGTTTTCTTCAGCTGCTTTCAACTCTGCTTCCAAGCTTACAAGATCTTGACTTGGCTCGCTAGTTGCAGGTTTCTTATCTTCTGTTGCAGAAGAATCAGATGTAGCTGGAGTTGTTTCTTCAGTAGCTGTTGCTGGAGTAGCTGGTGTTGTAGTTTCAGCTGGTTTAGCTGGCTGCGCTGCCTTAGCTGCTTCCAACTTCGCTTTCAATTCAGCTACTTTAGCTTCCGCTGCCTTGAGTTCTTCCTTCTTACCAGTCTCTGTTGAAGTCTCTTCTGTTGACTTGCCTGTCAAAGCTTTGAGTTCTTTCTCTGCTTGATCAAGTTGAGCTTGAAGAGTTGCTTTGATCTTGTCAAACTGAGCATTTTCAACTTTAAGAGCGATACGGTCTTTGTTGACTTTCAAGACTGAATTGATTTCATCCGTGATTGTAAAACTAGTCAAGTCTGTCTTGATAAGACGACCATATTGATCCTTCTTAGCATTTCCGTTTTCATCTACAGGATCTGTTGGAACCGGTGTAGTAATATCGAATCGGAAGGTATCTAAAGCGTTTGGCAAGTGGTATTCTTTATCAGGTTTAGATCCATCTTCTGGTCCAACAGACTTAGCTGGTTCACCTGGTGTTGGATCAGTTGGTTTTTCTGGGTCACGTGGTTTCACCGTTACCGGTTTTGATTCCTTGCTGCCAGATTGACCATTGGCATCCTTGAAGTTAACACTTGCTTTGTTTGGTACCAATTGATCCTTATAAGGAGTCAAATCGCTATTCGCTTTGAGTTTAGCTGGGATGTACAATTGAATCTCTTTGAAGCCTTTTAGTCGAGCGAAATCTTTCACTTTTACAGTGACAGTGTTTCCTTCAACACTTGTTTCAAGAGCTCCATTTGCATCACGACCGTCCACATAGGCTACTGGCGTATCAGGGATTGCCAAAACAGATTCAAGTGTATCTGTTACGGTGAACTCTTTGTACTTATCAATATCTTTTGGTAAAGCTGTATTGACATTGTACATGTAAGGTGCATCGTATTCGACATCCAAGTGGTCCAAGGTACGGTTGATTTTCTTCGTAATTTCTGGTTCTGGTTCTTTTGGAACGATAACCGGAACTTTATTCGAATCTTTGTGTAGCCCTGGTCTATTTGGAATGTTTGCATCATAAGAAGCCGTATTTGGAACAGTGAATCCACGATCTGTTAGATATGGAGTCAAATCAGCTCCCGCTTTAATCTTAGCAGTGAAGCTCAATTCAACTGCTTGACCGCCATTGGCTTTCACTTGTTCTTCTGTAAGGGTCAAGGTAATGGTTTGACCTTCTACCTTGATTTGACTGGCATCAAGAGCTTGACCATTCAAGATTGCACTTGCTGAACCTGCATAATAAAGAACAGACTCAAGTGTATCACTTACACTGAAGGATGATACATCTGTTGGGACACTTGTTTTCACGTTGTATGTGAAAATTTGGTCACGATCAGCAAGCGTTTCCTCAGCCTTAGTATTGACATCTTTCTTGATCTCTGGCTCGTCTGGTGTTGGTGGCGTTACTGGGACTTCGTTAGAGTCTTTGTGCACACCTGGTTTGTGTGGGAAGCTTGCGTCATAAGAAGCCTTATTCGGAATCTGTGTACGGCCGTCTTCCTTCACATATGCGGACAAGTTCGCGCCAGCTTTGATCTTCGCGTCGAATGTTAATTCAACTGCTTGACCGCCATTGGCTTTCACTTGGTCTTCTGTAAGGGTCAAGGTAATCGTTTGACCTTCTACCTTGATTTGGCTTGCATCAAGAGCTTGACCATTCAATTTAGCACTTGAAGTTCCTGCGAATTCAAGAACGTCCACTAGGGTATCTGTGACTGAGAAGGCTGTCGCATCTTGCGCTACACTTGTTTTCACGTTGTAAGTGAAGACTTGGTCGCGTTTGTCAAGAGTTTCAGATTCTTTGCCGTTCACATCTTTCTTGATCTCTGGCTCTGCTGGTGTTGGTGGCGTTACTGGAACTTCGTTAGAGTCTTTCGTAAAGCCTGGTTTGTTTGGTAGATCTGCCTTGTAAGCTGCCTTGTTAGGAACTTTCACAGTCTTATCTTCTGATAGGTAAGCAGACAAGTTCGCGCCAGCTTTGATCTTCGCGTCGAATGTTAATTCAACTGCTTGACCGCCATTGGCTTTCACTTGTTCTTCTGTAAGCGTCAAGGTAATGGTTTGACCTTCTACCTTGATTTGGCTAGCATCAAGAGCTTGACCATTCAATTTAGCACTTGAAGTTCCTGCGAATTCAAGAACGTCCACTAGGGTATCTGTGACTGAGAAGGCTGTCGCATCTTGAGCTACACTTGTTTTCACGTTGTAAGTGAAGACTTGGTCGCGTTTGTCAAGAGTTTCAGATTCTTTGCCGTTCACATCTTTCTTGATCTCTGGCTCTGCTGGTGTTGGTGGCGTTACTGGAACTTCGTTAGAGTCTTTCGTAAAGCCTGGTTTGTTTGGTAGATCTGCCTTGTAAGCTGCCTTGTTAGGAACTTTCACAGTCTTATCTTCTGATAGGTAAGCAGACAAGTTCGCACCGGCTTTGATCTTCGCGTCGAATGTTAATTCAACTGCTTGACCGCCATTGGCTTTCACTTGTTCCTCTGTAAGCGTCAAGGTAATCGTTTGTCCTTCTACCTTGATTTGACTGGCATCAAGAGCTTGACCATTCAATTTAGCACTTGAAGTTCCTGCGAATTCAAGAACGTCCACTAGGGTATCCGTTACCGCAAAGGCTGTCGCATCTTGCGCTACACTTGTTTTCACATTATAGGTGAAGACTTCATCACGTTTCGCGAGGGTTTCTTCTGCCTTGCCGTTCACATCTTTCTTGATTTCTGGCTCTTCTGGTGTTGGTGGCGTTACTGGAACTTCATTAGAGTCTTTCGTAAAGCCTGGTTTGTTTGGAAGATCTGCCTTGTAAGCTGCCTTGTTAGGAACTTTCACAGTCTTATCTTCTGATAGGTAAGCAGACAAGTTCGCGCCGGCTTTGATCTTCGCGTCGAATGTTAATTCAACGGCTTGACCGCCATTGGCTTTCACTTGGTCTTCTGTAAGCGTCAAGGTAATGGTTTGACCTTCTACCTTGATTTGGCTAGCATCAAGAGCTTGACCATTCAATTTAGCACTTGAAGTTCCTGCGAATTCAAGAACGTCCACTAGGATATCTGTGACTGAGAAGGCTGTCGCATCTTGCGCTACACTTGTTTTCACGTTGTATGTGAAGACTTGGTCGCGTTTGTCAAGAGTTTCAGATTCTTTGCCGTTCACATCTTTCTTGATTTCTGGCTCTTCTGGAGTTGGTGGCGTTACTGGGACTTCGTTAGAGTCCTTGTGATATTTCGGATTGTGATCAATATCATAAGAAGCCTTATTCGGAATCTCTGTCTTACCATCTTTATTCACATAAGCTGATAAGTTGGCATTATCTCTAATCTTAGCCTTGAAATTCACTTCAATGGACTTACCTGCATCTGCTTTTACAGAAGCTTCTGTAAAGGCAACTTTGATGACTTGACCAGAAAGTGTCACTGTCGCCTTCGATCCTGCATCCTCACCATCAAGTTTAACAGTGGCTGAAGCATTCTCACCAACAAATTCTAGAACTTCTTTCAACTCGTCTGTCATCTCAAACACAGTTGCGCTGGCAGGCATTGTTGTTTTCAAAGTATAAGTAAACTCTTCATTACGTTTTGCAAGATCATAACGTTCTGCTCCGTTTACTTCCTTCTTAAGCTCTGGAGTAGTGGTTGGTGGTGGTGTAACGGTAACTGGTTTTGATTCTTTCTTAGAATCAGGATTATCATTAATGATGTAGCTAGCAGTATTTGGTACTACCGGCTTGTCTTTTGATTCATTTGGATAAGCTGCTAAGAGTGCATCAAAGGTAATGCCTTCCTTCACCTTAGCCTTAAATGAAACTTGTACAGCTTTACCAGCATATTGTTTCACTTGCTCTTTACCAAATGTGACCGTCAAACGTTGACCTTCTGTTGTTACAGTGAGGTCTTGAACAGCTTGGCCATCAACAGTGACCGTTGCTTCTCCTTCAAATGCCAATTCTTTGACGATATCATCTGAAATGGTGAAGCTATCTGCCACATGTGGAACCGTTGAGTCAATCGTATAAGTAAAGATTTCTGATAACTTACCAAGATCTGCGTGTTCCTGACCATTCACCTTCTTCGTGATTGGTGGTGGTGTAACAGTGACTGGCTTGGTTTCTTTCTCACCTTGTTGGTCATTCTTGTTGGTGTAAGTAATCTTAGCTTTGTTCTCAATAGATGGAACAGTTGAGCCTTTCTTCACTTTGGCATGAATCACGAGCTCTACTTCTTGGTTACCGTAGTCACCCGCATTCGCAAAATCTTTCATCGTTGCAGTCACGGTTTGACCTTGAACTGTTACATCGAAGAATTTCGCTGCCGCTCCCTTGATTTCAGCTTGACCTGGAGTCAAGTTCTCATCCAAGGTATCCGTTACAACGAAGGACTTGTACGTTGTAATATCATTTGGCAATTTCGCTTTGATATTATAAGCAAAGTCGGTTTCCGCACCGATTGTTGCCTCTGTCAGTGTTTCGTTGATTTTCTTATCAACACCTGGTTCTGATGGAGGGGTTACGGTGACAGGTTTCGTTTCTTTTTCTCCGCTATGATCGTTCTTATCTGTGAAGCTGAACTTCGCAGTATTTGGAATGTTGATACGAGTCACTCCATCATTGATCTTAGCCGGAATAATCAATTCCACTTCTTGACCAGCAAGGTCTGTAGCGTTCGCAAAGTCCTTCATCGTTGCAGTCACGGTTTGACCCTCAACTGTTACATCGAAGAAGGCGGCAGCTGCTCCTTTGATAACTGGTTTGCTTGAAGTTTCATTGATAACTGACAAATCTCCTTCAAGTGTATCTGTAATCACAAATTTCTTGTAATCTGTAATATCTGTTGGAAGTTTTGTCTTAATGTTGTAGTTATACGCTTGACCTGTCGCGATATCTAAGTGATCAAGAGTTTCATTGATCTTCTTCGTTACAGGAGGTGGCGTTACGGTGACCGGTTTCGATTCAACTTCTTTCTCTACATTATTCTCATTTGTAAAGGAAATAGAAGCCTTGTTTTCAATGGTTGTACCTGTCACACCATTTTTAACTTTTGCAGGAATGACTAATTCAACAGTTGAGTATTTTGCAAGTTCACCAAACTGACCATCCTTCACCGTTGCCGTAATCTCTTGGCCATTGGTGTGGATATCAAAGAGGGCCGCTGCAGAACCTTTAATACTTACGTCTCCTGCAAGTTCCAAATTAGCATCCAGTGTATCACGAATCACAAATTTCTTGTAATTAGCAACATCACTTGGTACTGCTGTTGTAATGTTGTAGTTGTATGGTTGCCCATCAAACGTTTGGAAGCTATCCAAGTTTTCATTGATTTTCTTATCAATCGTTGGTTCTTTTGGTTTTGGTGGGGTAACCGTTACTTCGTTAGAGGTTTGTTTCACATCGTTCAAGATCACATCCGCTGTATTTGGTACTTTTACTTGACCATCTTTCTTGTATTTAGAAAGATCAGCACCTTTACGGATTTTCGCCTTAAAGGTTAATTCTACATATTGAATGTCTTTCACCTTACGGCGATTCACTTTACGAGTGATTTTTTCAAGATTAGTTTTGTCTAGTGTCAACGAAACGGTTTGACCTGAAACAGTTGTCGCACCTTTCAAATCAGCGTTATCTTTTCCACCGAGTTTTACATTCAAACTATCTGCTTGAACTTCTAACTCTGGAACAACTGTATCTGTCAGCGTAAAGTTGTCCGCAATACCTGGCCATGGAGCAGTTACCTTGTACTCAAAGAGTTCCTCTTCTGCCTTCAAATCTTCATGTTCTTTGTCATTAACCTTCTTCGTAATCTCTGTTACTACTGGCGGTTTCACGTAAACTGGATTTGAACGGCGAATGGTACTTGGTTTGGTATCTGTCTTGGCATGCGCATCTTGGTTTGGTTGATTGTCATCACCATTCCACATGATGTTCCCTTGGTTTAGGAGACCAAATCCATTACTTTCCTGAAGGAGAGCCATGAATTCTTTACTTGATTGATTATTGCGGTATTGTTCTTTCAAACGAACCTTAATGGTCATTTGAGCTTTCTTCAATACCAAGTAATTATAGTTGGATCCTTTAGCAGGAACATCCGCAACCACGACACTTTGAGGGTTGCCTTCTGAATCATCTTGACTAACTACACGAGTGGTCCATTTTTCTCCATTTGGTCCAGTAGCTGAACTTTCAACCACTTCCAAACGGTAGTCAAGTGGGTCTGTCAACATGACGTTCTTTTCAAATTCGTAGGCTACGTTATTGAAGTTGTAATCAAGAGTATAGGTAAACTCCTCTGCCTTGTCTGACAATTGTGCAGAATAGGCTTTTTTCTTTGTCAAACCAAGCGGGTCATCAATTTCTCCCAAGTCATTACTCTTATCTGCGTCGGTAATTCTCTTCGTGACACTTGGGAAACAGTACTCGAGTTTTTGAACTTCAACTTTTTCATTACGTCCACCGATTTTTTGAGTTGAAAATTCACCTGTCTTGAAGACACCCGTCAATTCAGGAACTGTAACTTCTTCGTTTACAGGTTTATAATCAGCTGGCGGATCAACTTCATCCTCTTCATTCGTTTCAGGAGCACGAGCTTCCTTACTCAAATCATAGTCGAAATTGTTATCTCCAGGGTTGAAGACACTATCAGGTACATAGATTGTGACATTGTCACCTTCTTGATTGATTCGACCACGAATTTGTTTTGATGGATCTGTGACTTTTTCAACAACAGTCTTACCATTGATTCGAACAGCATCAACCTTATATCCAGGTGTAACAGTGAACTCACCTTTGATGTCTTCCTTGATCAACGCTGCAGCTACAGATTCTAAAATCTTTTGTGAGAACACATCAATGTTATTCTGTTCATTAACATAGAAGGAAACGTTCTTTCCGTTCACAACCTTATCTGGTGAAGCCATCGATTGAAGTGCGTCGTGGAAGATGGCTTGCACTGAACGGTTGTCCCCAATATTAATAGTGTTACCGAAACCATTTAGATAAGCTGGACCATATTGATAATATGGTTCAGTGAAATTATCAACACGTTCCCAGAAACCTACAACCACAGAACCTTCTGAACCAACCGCTGCTTTCAGCTGATCACCAGCATCTCTCAACTCATTGGCACGACCAGTAATATCTTGAGCCGCTTCTGGATAGCTATTTACTCCCCAAGCACGTTGAATAGCATCTGTTCTTGTCCAGCTCTTGTCCATAACCACTGTGTTAGTCCCTGGCAGACGGTAACCGTTGGCTACCCCATCCGTTACCAGGAGGAAGACCGTCTTCCGACCGTTTTCCATATTGCCTTTGACACGGTTGTACTGAGCGATTGTATCATCAATCGCAGGAACAGTTGGGGTCCCACCATCAACAGCAATATTATCAATGAAGCTATGAACTTTATTTTGATCGCTTGTTAAGCCACTATTGCCATAGGTGTAGTTTTTTCCAGTCGAATTCGCATCAGTATATACGTTCGCAGGGTTACCACTAAAATCATTGTTTTCAAAGTAACGCACCTGATCCAAACCTTGGTAAGAAGCAACGAAGACCCGGTCAGTTGTTCGAGGGTCGTCAGTCTTAACGAGATAAGGATTTGTCTCATCGTATTGTTCTGGGCTAACATAAGTCGTCAACCGTTTAAGAGCACGTTTGACACTTGGAATCGTTTCTCGGAATGATCCACTGGCATCCTGCAGGATAACCAAGTCAATTGGTTTACGCGGAACTGTCCATTCCGTCTTTTCTGATTTCTTTATCTTACGATAACATCCATTCTGGATAATTTCCGTATTATCTCCTACTCGAATTACCTCAGTTTCATCAGCCGCACCACGACCGAAACGTAAACTAGCTAATCCTAATGGCACAGAGAGAAACAGAATCGTAAACAGAATGGAGACCTTTTTAATGAAATCTCTCATAATTTTCTCTGAAATCCTATTGCGATTTCTTCTTCCTCCTTTTTTCCGAAATGAATGTATGTTAGTTTAGCAGTTCTTGTAACTCTTTCGAGAAATTTTCAGCAGTGGTATGATTTACTAATACATTCTTTACCTGTTGCTGTTTTGTCACAAGATACATACTTGGTATGGTTTGAACCTGTAAAAGATCGGCTGCAGACTGATCTTCGTCATAATAATACGGGAAAGTATATCCTTTTTCTTTGATATACTGATCAGCAGTTTCCTTTGTCTCTTTTCCTGGTTCGTTCATATTCAAAAGAACAAAATGAATTTGATCTCCATACCTTTCATACATCTGCTGAACAATGGGTAGTTGTTTCTGGCAATGCGGACACCAACTAGCCCATTCGACAACTAATATAGGTTTATCATACAGTTCCGAGATAGCAATCAATTTTCCATCTTGAGAGGTCATTTTAAATTCTGGAAGTTGTTGACCTTTTAAACTCAAAGCTGAATTGTTCTCATCACTTGAAGTCGATTGCGAAACTGAAGACGTTCCTATATCTCCATCCTTAGTGGGTCTAGTGAAATAAATTAAACCCACCGCTAAAGCTATGATGACTCCTACTGCTAAAAATGGAAGCCACCACTTGTCTTTTTTCATAATATCTCCTTTCTATTAAGATGTGAAAGCGAGTTAGGTACTTTCAAATTTTGGACATAAGCCCACTCTAACCCAAATATCATTTTATCATTTTGAAATCTTTATTTCAATAAAATTTATCGTAATTTTTCCTATTAATTGCTAAGAAAATTAAGAAAAAATAAAATTTATAATAAGTTAACTTAAATGTGGTGGTTTCAGCACTAATATTTCTAGAATTTTACCAACATCAGATTAGAATCATCATTATTCTGTATATAATAAATTAGCCATACAACTTTTTATACAGGGCAACTTAAAAGCAGTTCGCATCTGAACTGCTCTTTTTTGCTATTCTGTCTCTTGGTTCTTTTCTTCAACCTTAATTGGAGCTGGTTCATAAGCTCGGATAATCTGAGCGACAACAGGATGACGAACCACATCCTTAGCTGAAAAATGAACAAAGTCAATCTGGTGAATGTTCTTGAGCTTTTCTTGGGCATCAATCAAACCGGACTTGACATTACGCGGCAGGTCAATCTGACTGATATCTCCATTGACAATCATCTTAGAATTAAAACCTAAACGAGTCAAGAACATCTTCATCTGCATGATGGTCGTATTTTGCGCCTCATCAAGAATGACAAAGGCATCATCCAACGTCCGTCCACGCATATAGGCAAGAGGCGCAATCTCGATAATTTCACGCTCCATGAGACGAGTCGTCTGGTCTTTTCCCAGAATCTGATACAAGGCATCATAAACAGGTCGAAGGTAAGGATCTACCTTCTCTTTAAGATCACCCGGAAGAAATCCTAGACTCTCGCCAGCTTCCACTGCTGGACGAGTTAGGATAATTCGCTTGACCTGCCCGCGTTTAAGGGCTGTCACTGCCAAGGTAACTGCAAGAAAGGTCTTCCCAGTTCCTGCAGGTCCGATTCCAAAGGTCACATCATGCTGTTTAACACTGTCCACATAAAGTTTTTGACCCAAGGTTTTGACACGGATAGGCTTCCCAGTATTATCCTTGATGATTTCTTCTTCGTAAAGGGCGACAAACTTGTCAATTTCATCGTTTTTGACCATACTAATCGCAGTCACCACATCTGGCGTACCAACGGTCATCCCACGATTTACCAAGACCATGAGAGCTTGAATAACCTGACGGGCTTCCTCACAGGCAGTCTCTTCTCCCAAAACCTGGACAATCTCCGTACGGGCATGAATCACCACATCAAGCTCTTCTTCCATCAAACGAAGATGGCGTTCATTGGAACCAAAAAGATGAAACAGGTCATCTGGATGACTCAGTTGAATGTCTATTGAATGTTCCTTCAAATAAAGAACCTCTCTAATCCTTTTATTTCTTTTTATTATAGCAAAGGGGTGGAGAAATTACTAGCCCAACCCCAATGAATCATGCTAGTGTTCTAAGTATTCTTGCCAGATAGCGTCAAAGTCTCCTAGGTTGAAAGAGAAACTGGCATGTTCTTCCAGAAAGCGACTAACCTCATCAAAATCATCTGTGTGTTTTGGAAAGACTGACTCTTCAAAAGCGAGGTCTGCTAAGATAGCCTTGGGACTGTTACTTTTAGGATTGCGCTCGGTCATGAGCCAAGTGTAAAATGATTTTCTCATATGCCACCCTATATCAACTCTGTACCAAACTGGTCTTGCTTGATTTTACCAGCCTTCATCAAACCACCGAGTGCTTTCTTGAACTGACCTTTAGAAATGCCAAAGGTTGCCTTGATGTCGTCTGGAGATGACTTATCATTTAAGGTCATGAAACCGCCATTGCTTTCCAAGTAGGTCAAAATCATCTGAGCATCATTTTCCAACATTTCAAAAGAACGTGGTTTGAGAGAGAGGTTCAAGGTACGGTCCACTTCACGGAAACCAATAACGCGCGCATCTAAAACTTGTCCTAAACGTGGCTCTGCATAGCGCTCGCTAGGATGGATAAAGCCAAGCATGTTATTTTCTGTCAGATAGACAAAGGTACCTGACAGCTTGAGGCGGTAAACAATGGCTGGCCAGTTTTGGTTCTGCATGTTGTTGTAGGCAGGACGAGCCAGACGTTGGAAGTCTTCTTGATAAGCCAAGAGTCCCCAGATACGGTCTTTCTTGTCCACTTCAAGACGGATGTAGAGTTGGTCGCCCTTCTTAGGCCAGAGTTCCTTGAGCTCAGGGAGAATATCGAGTGACACAACGATTTCCTTGTCAGGAAGGCCTGTATCCACAAAGACACCCAAGTCTTTACGAACTTCCGTTACAGTTCCCCAACCAAATTGATCCTGTGTGGCAATCACTTCTAAAGTGGTCAAGCGGAGCTTTTGCTTCATATCTGTATAGGCGAAACCTTTAACCGTATCCCCTACTGTATGCTGACCTTCTTCCTTAGCAAGAGCATAGGTTTGACCATCCTTTTGCACAAAGTAAAAACGGTCGTTTTCATCGATGATCAGTCCAACGATAAAACTTGCAAGATTTGTATTCATATTTCCTTCTTTCGAATAAAACTCAGCCAGCAATGCCAACTGAGTTTTTCTGTTTATTTTTAGACTTCCAAAAGTTCTTTCTCTTTGTTGGCAGTCATGTCGTCGATGTGTTTAACAGCATCGTCTGTTACTTTTTGAATGTCTTTTTCAAGAGTCTTCAATTCGTCTTCAGTGATTTCTTTTGCTTTTTCTTGTTTCTTGGCTTCATCCATAGCATCGCGACGGATATTGCGGACAGCCACTTTAGCATTTTCACCGACCTTCTTCACTTCTTTGGCAAGGTCACGACGAGTCTCTTCTGTAAGAGCAGGGATAACCAAACGGATCACAGAACCGTCATTAGCTGGTGTAATACCAAGATCAGAAGCGTTCAAGGCACGTTCGATGTCTTTCAATGAAGACTTGTCAAATGGTGTTACCAACAAAACACGCGCTTCTGGAATAGTAATTGAAGCGATTTGGTTAAGAGGAGTTTCGACTCCATAGTATTCTACATGGATACGGTCTAGCAAGCTTGCGTTGGCACGACCGGCACGGATACCACCAAATTCACGAGCAAGTGATTGATGAGACTGGGTCATTCTCTCTTTTGCTTTTTCTACAATTGCATTAGCCATAATTTTCTTATTCCTTTTCTTCGATATTGTTTGAAACTGTTGTTCCGATATTTTCACCAAATACGACACGTTTGATGTTGCCTGGTTGGTTCATATTGAAGACAACCAAGTCAATGTCGTTGTCCATAGAGAGGGTTGAAGCAGTTGAGTCCATGATACGAAGACCTTTATTGATAACATCACGGTGGGTCAATTCTTCAAACTTAACAGCTGTCTTGTCTTTCTTAGGATCGGCATTGTAAACACCGTCTACGCCATTTTTAGCCATAAGGATGGCATCCGCTTCGATTTCAGCTGCACGAAGGGCTGCTGTTGTATCTGTTGAGAAGTAAGGTGAACCAATTCCAGCACCAAAGATAACGATGCGGCCTTTTTCAAGGTGGCGAAGGGCACGTCCACGTACGTAAGGTTCTGCCACTTGTTGCATAGCAATAGCTGTTTGCACACGTGTATCAACCCCAACTTGTTGCAATGAATCTGCCATTACAAGAGCATTCATAACAGTCCCAAGCATTCCTGTGTAATCCGCCTGAACGCGGTCCATTCCTGCCTCTGCAGCAGGTTCTCCACGCCAGAGATTTCCTCCACCAATAACAAGGGCAATTTCGATACCTAAGCTATGAACTTCTTGAATCTCTTTTGCGATTGTTTGAACTGTTTGGATATCAATCCCTACGCCACGTTCACCGGCAAGGGCTTCACCTGATAACTTGATTAAAATACGTTTATACTTGGGATTCGCCATTTTCACTCTCCTTTTTTTATCCTACCTATTTTATCACAATTTCTAAGATTTTTATAGTATCATGAGCAATTCTTTCAAAAAAATTAAACCGTTAAAAATTCCTCTAAGTCGGTAAGAGCACGCTCTGCAATTTTTTCATAACGAGCCTTCTTATCACGGATACGCTCGCCTTCCAACTCCTTGATAATGCCAAAGTTGACATTCATGGGTTGGAAATGTTTGCTGTCCGCATGAGTGATGTAATGAGCTAGACTTCCAATCGCTGTGGTCTCTGGGAAGATAGCTTCACTTTCACCCTTGAAGAGTCGAGCCGCGTTAATACCTGCAACCAAGCCTGAGGCTGCTGACTCAACATAGCCTTCCACACCCGTCATTTGACCAGCAAAGAAGAGGTTGGGTTGTTTCTTAGAACGATAGGTTTGCTCGAGAAGATTTGGTGAATCCATGTAAGAATTGCGGTGCATGACCCCATAACGGACAAACTCAGCGTTTTCAAGACCTGGAATCATTTGGAAAACACGCTTTTGCTCCCCCCATTTGAGGTGGGTTTGGAATCCAACGATATTGTAGAGACTACCTGCTGCATTATCCTGACGGAGCTGGACAACCGCATAAGGTGTTTTAAATTCTCCATCACGAGGGCCTGTGTAGTCATCTGGATACTCCAGACCGACTGGTTTCATAGGACCATAAAGCATGGTTTTAATGCCACGCTTGGCCATGACTTCGATAGGCATACAACCTTCAAAGTACTTTTCTTTTTCAAAAGAATTGAGCGGTGCTTCTTCCGCATTGACCAAGGCTTCATGGAAATCCATAAACTCTTGCTTGGTCATTGGAGCATTGAGGTAGGCTGCTTCTCCCTTGTCATAACGAGACTTGAGATAGACCTTGCTCATATCGATAGTATTGACATCGATAATAGGCGCCGCCGCGTCGTAGAAATAGAATCCATCGCCGTCATTAAGGGCATGAATCTTCTCAGCTAGAGCATCGCTGGTCAAAGGACCAGTAGCGACCACTGTAATAACATCAGTCGGTAATTCTGTAATTTCATCACGAACCACTTCAATCAAAGGATGATTGGCTACTTTTTCGGTCACCATTTGAGAGAAACCATCGCGGTCCACCGCAAGGGCACCGCCTGCAGGAACACGTGTAGCTTCAGCAGACTCTAAGATAACAGAACCCAAGCGACGCATTTCTTCCTTGAGAAGACCGACAGCATTTGTCAAAGCATCCCCACGCAGGGAATTAGAACAAACTAACTCAGCAAAATTGTCTGTTTTGTGCTGAGGAGTTGATTTGACACCACGCATTTCATAAAGTTTAACTGGAATACCCCGTTCTGCGATTTGATAAGCAGCTTCAGCCCCTGCCAAACCTGCACCGATAACATTGATATAAGATTGAGACACGACACTAATACCTCTTTGGGTGGAAACTAAGTCCAAATAAAAACAAGCTACTAGACTATTTGACACCCACAAATCTTTCTAAATTCATGCTTGGTCCATTATACCAAAAAACTAAGTAAAAAGACAGACAGGAGAATTCCTGAATGTCTTTCAAAAATTATTCTTTATTAAAATTGAATGTCTCCCAATTCAGTTTGCTTCCATATTTTATAGTAAAACGTACTTCTGTATTCTTAGGTAGTTTATCGCTTTGAAGTATTTGGGCAAGTAAGTATTCGAAATCAGAATCCGTCCAATTGTCAATATCTTCATTAGTTACTTGTAGGTTTTGTCTTCGTACCTGCTCTATATCAATACGTATTCGAATACTAAAGGTCGAACAATTGTCAGCAACTCTTTTTAAAAGTAGATCTCGATTACGAACAAGCGTCTCTTCATCAAGATTGTTGACTCTACTTGAGTCTAGGTCCTCAATTAAGGGAGTGAGTTCTTCTACATCCGTCTTCAAAATTGCCTCTCTTTTATCTCTCTCTTCAAGACGGGTTTTGGGGTTGCCACTATATTCTTTTTTTGGAACCAAAGAATAATTGGAGTCAAATGAGTCCAATTCAATTGAATTTTTAATATAAAGCTTCCTAATCACATCATCGCTTAAATATGTTGAAGTCAAGCTACCACTTTGAAGTAATATATTATAAGCTTCCTCAAGTCGGTCATAGTTGTCATCACCAGAAACATACTCCATTTCTAAACGGTAGACTGTTTTCTTGGAAAAACCAAAGAATTTTTTCTTTTCAACTTCTTTAAGCCTCGAATTGTATTTAAGGACTGGAGTGCTCTCAACATAATCTTTTTCAAAATCCACATAGACATCAACAAATTTCGTATTTCCTTCAACGTAAAACGGAGATCCATAATATCCAAAGGTATCAGCTGTCGAGTATCCTTCTGCTTCTAACCCTGCAGCTTCTACTACAGAACGAATGTTTGAAATAGCTGTTTTAGCTAAATCACGATCGACTCTATTGTTACATGCAGACAACATAAATAATGTGAGAATAGGGAACAGTAAACCAACTACCTTCTTAATCACTTTGCTTTTCATTTCCCCTCCAAATAAGCATTCGTAGCAAAATACTAATGATTGCTATATTCACTTCGGGAAGAAGGCAAACTTCCCTGTTTAATCACTTTCTTGATTTTTTTCCCAGTCGTGGTAGGCAGCATAGAGTTGACTTTTATTCCACATGTAGAGTTTCGCAACTTCCTTAATGGCTTGATTTTTCTTCATGCCTTCTTGGATGCGTGCTTGGATATCTGAAAACAAGTCCTCCTCGTCCTTTTCCTCCACATCCTGACTGGCACCTTCAACAATGAGAAGGCATTCGCCCTTGAGTGGCGTTTCAGCTATGCTTTCTAATAATTCAGAAATGGTACCTCGTTGGTATTCTTCATAGATTTTGGTCAATTCCCTGACCAAGACTACCGAGCGGTCACCGTAGACTTCTAGCATATTTCCCAATGTATCCGCTACACGATGGGGCGATTCGTAGAAAATCTGAGTTTCTGGGTAATCTTTTTTTAAGTCGAAAAATTGCTTTTGCTGGCCTGATTTTCTCAGTAAGAAACCGTAAAAGATATGTGGTTGTGGAGCTAAACCACTGGCAATCAAGGCAGAAATTCCTGCAGAGGCACCTGGAACGGTAACAACTGCGATTTCTTCCTCAATAGCTACCTTGACCAAATCATGCCCAGGGTCTGAGATACTAGGCAGACCCGCATCAGAGACCTGAGCGATACTTTGTCCTGCTTTCAAGAAACCAATCAAATCAGGAATTTTTTCCTTGGCATTGTGCTCATGAAAACTAATCTGCTTGGTCGGAATGTCAAAATGCTTGAGCAAAAGCCCCGTATTACGCGTGTCCTCAGCCGCAATCCAGTCCACTTCTTTCAAAGTCTGGATGGCACGAAAGGTCATGTCATCTAGATTGCCAATCGGCGTTGCTACTAAGTAAAGCTTGCCATAGGGAGTTTGCCCCTTAAAACTTTTTTGAATCTGCATGCCTACTCCCTGTACAACAACTCGTCACAGAACATACATTCCTCGTCCTGTTCTCGACGTTGTCCATAAAAATCATTACATACGTGAAACCCGTCTTTATAGATCCGACGGACGCTTTCACGAACATGCTTGGCCTTGACGGGAGTATCTGCTTCCACCTCGCCTAAGCGTTCGCGCAACTTACTATTTTCCAAGCGAAGAGCTGTATTTTCCTCTACCAGGCTCTTGAGATTTTTCTTAATGGCTTCCACATCGGCCAAGGTCACCAGTAACTGTTGGGAAAAATCATCTAGCGCGTCAAATAATTCTTTTTTGTCCATAAAACAGCCCTTTCCTTTCTATATCGTTCATTTTTAATACTCAATGAAAATCAAAGAGCAAACTAGGAAACTAGCCGCAGGCTGTACTTGAGTACGGCAAGGCGACGTTGACGTGGTTTGAATTTGATTTTCGAAGAGTATGAGTTTATATTTCTTTCAAAACCAGATATTCCATGGCATTTTGAAAGCTGACATTAGCCTGCCACATTTTTCTAGCTTCTAGTAAATCTTGTAAAATCTGTCGAATCCTTACTTGCAAGAGGTCCTGTCCACAGAGAACTTCGAGGATTCGCAAGACCTGGTCTTGTTTCTCCTTGTCATCTGCCAAGCTAGCCAATTTAGCAACTTGCAAATAACTCTCTTTTTTCTTGGCTACTAACCAAGTTAGTAAGCGCTCGCTTTCATCAACTATAGTCCAAAAACTTGCCTGATTAGCCAACTTTTCAGCTTCAGCTCTCGATTGACTAAACTGGGCTAAGAGAGTTGCTTTTTTCTTGACCAGACCTGCTTGTTCTAATTGATGGATGAGCTTTTCTTCTTGCTTTTTAAAATGGAAAATCTGGGTCCGACTACGGATTGTTGGCAACATCTTTTCCTCATCGCTGGTCAAGAAGAAAATATAAACCTCACTCTGGGGTTCTTCGATGACCTTGAGCAGAGAATTAGCCGCGTTAGGATGCATTTTCTCCGCCTGCTCAATAATAAAGACCTGCTGCTGACTTTCAATCCCTGCTTGAGAAAACTGACCCACCAATTCCCGAATGCGTTCTGTCTTGATGACCTGATTGACTGGCTTAATCAAGGTAACATCGGGGAATTCTTCCTGTTCAATCAGCTTGCAGTTTCGGCATTTCTCACATGGTAGAACGCCTACTTTATCCGTACAAAAGAGGCTCTTAGCCAAAAACTGCGCCATTTCCAAGCTTCCAAAGAAACCTGAAAAGAGATAGGCGTGATTGAGCTGATCTTGTTCTAGGATACGGACAAAGCGGTCAAACTGGTCTGGCTGCCAAGCTTTTAGTTGTTCTTGTTTCATTTAGCCAAGCCCATTCTGTCAAACAAGACAGCCTTGGTCGTTTCCACAACTTGCTCCAAAGGAAGACTCGCATCAATCTTAACAATGCGATTTCCTTCTTTGTCCAGAAGAGAAAGGTAGCCTTGACGGACTTTTTTATGCAAGTCCAACCCTTCCAAGTCCAAACGATTGACCTCCCGGTCACTATTAGCAGCAATGCGAGCCAGTCCCTCTTCCACCTCAATGTCAAAATAAAGTGTCAAATCGGGTTTGAGGCCATCTGTCGCAAAGTGATTGAGCCAATCAATGGCATCAATATCCAAGCCACGGCCAAATCCCTGATAAGCAACGGAACTATCGATGAAACGGTCCATAATGACCAACTTACCAGCTTCAAGAGCAGGCAGAACTTTTTCCACCAAGTGCTGTCTGCGACTTGCGATATAGAGAAGGAGCTCTGTTTTAGGATCCATTTGAGTATGACTTGGGTCCAAAATCACTTGACGAATCTTCTCCCCAATCAAAACTCCACCTGGCTCACGGGTCGTCAGCACCTCTACTCCTTTTTCCTCTAAAATGGGGAGTAGAGCCTCTAAAACACTGGTCTTTCCTGCTCCCTCTGGTCCCTCAAGAGAGACTAAAAATCCTTTTGACATGTCTAACTCATTTCTTTTTTTCTACCTTCTATTCTATCAAAAAAATAGGTTTTTGTGACAATCTTTTTGCGTCTTCTCTATTCAATCGACCATAAAAAGAGGTTGGGAGTCATCCAACCTCTTATTTACCTAGTTCTTGTGTTCGTTTATAGGCTTGATGAACTGCGGCCATGACTGTACCTCTAAAGGCATGTTCTTCCAGACTTGCTACACCAGCGATAGTCGAACCTCCTGGGCTGCAAACTTGGTCTTTCAATACTCCAGGATGTTGCTGACTTTCCAGAACCATTTGTCCAGCTCCAACTACTGTTTGGGCTGCCATTTTCAAAGCCGTTTCTCGTGGCAATCCTGACTGAACACCTGCATCTGCCAAAGCCTCGATAAAGAGGTAGACAAAGGCTGGCCCACAACCTGCAAGACCTGTCGCCGCATCAATTAAGTCATCCCCAAGCTCAACCAATAGACCCGCATTGGATAAAAGCTGACAAAAGAGTTCACCGTCCTCAGCAAGACAGTTTGCTGACATGGCATAACTAATCACCCCTTGACCGATAGCCACTGGAGTATTGGGCATGATGCGAATGATACGATGTTGACTTGGGATAAGACTAGCTAGTTTTTCCAAAGTCAATCCAGCTGCCATGGAAATCAAAAGAAGACTCTCTCTTTTTTCAAGGATGGTCTGATATTGAGCAAGCAGTTCAGAAAACTGCGCAGGCTTTACTCCTAGAAAAATCACATCTGCTTCTGCGAAGATTTCTTCATTGCTGGAAGCCTGACCGCCGAAGTTGGCAATGAAAGCATCTACTTTCGCTTGACTACGATTGGCAAGGAGAATCTGAGCACCCGCCTTACCCTGCAAAACAGCCTTAGCCAAGCTACCTCCCATATTTCCCAAACCGATAAATCCAATCTTCATCTCTTACTCCCTTATCTGTCCGTCACCAGTAACCACATACTTGTAGCTGGTCAACTCTTTCAAGCCCATAGGCCCACGCGCATGCAGTTTCTGAGTAGAAATCCCCATCTCACATCCAAGACCAAATTGCCCACCATCAGTGAAACGCGTTGAGGCATTGACATACACCGCTGCAGAGTCCACTTGATTTGTAAAGTAGGCTGCAGCTTCAGCATTTTCTGTCACAATGGCATCCGAATGATGGGTACTGTGAGCTTCAATATGCTCAACTGCTTCTTCTAAACTGCTCACAACCTTAACCGCTAGGATATAATCTAAAAACTCAGTGTCAAAGTCTTGGGCCTCAGCTGCTCGACCTGAAACAAACTGGCTTGCTTGGCTATCCAAGCGGAATTGAATTGGTTCCAGTCCAGCTTCCTTACGCTCTGCAACCAGAACTTGTTCCAAGCGAGGAAGGAAATCTGCTGCCTTGTCTTCATGAACCAGCAAGACCTCCATGGCATTGCAGACAGAAGGACGGCTGGTTTTAGCATTGTTGATGATGGCTAGAGCCTTGTCTTCGTCTGCATCCTTATCTACATAGACATGGACAATCCCAGTTCCTGTCTCGATAACAGGCACGATAGCATTTTCAACCACAGCATTGATCAAACCAGCGCCTCCACGGGGTATGAGAAGGTCTAGATAACCCTTGGCCTTCATCATGGCATAGCTACTTTCACGGCTAGTATCTTCCACCAGTTGAATCACATTTGGATGAATGGTAGTCGTCTCCAAACCCTTCTTCAAGGCTGTGACAATAGCATGAGCTGTTTGATAGGCATCCTTGCCACTACGAAGAACGACTGCATTACCACTCTTGAGAGCCAAAGCAGCTGCATCCGACGTCACATTTGGACGGCTTTCATAGATAATACCGATAACCCCCATGGCCACACGCTTCTTAGTAATAATCAAGCCATTTTCAAGCTGACTTGTTTCTAGGACTTCACCGATAGGATCTGGTAAAGCAACCACTTCACGAATCCCTCTTGCCATCGCTTCTATACGTCCCGCATCCAAATAAAGACGGTCTAGCATGACATCTGAGATTTTCCCCTTGGCCGCTACCATATCGAGGGCATTGGCCTCTAGAATCTCCTCAGTAGCTGCCAATAACTGATCAGCCATGGCTAGCAAGGCTTGGTTTTTCACTACTTCACTAGCAGTATTGATTGATTTCTTAACAGCCTGTACCTGTTCAAATTGTTCTTGTGTACTTACCATCGTTCACCTCTAAAATTCTGTAAAGAGCAGCTGGATTTCAGGAGTGATGGAAATCCAGTCATCACGGTGAATCAAGACTCCCTTAGCTTTTTGAGAACGGAGCATATCTTCTAGAGCTGAGACGCCAAATTGGACACGTCCCTTCCCAAGAGATTGACCTGTTTCTTTATCTGCTACTGTGACAATATCGTGGTAAGAAAAGTTTCCTTCCACTTCTACCACACCCGATAAAAGGAGACTTTTTCCGTTTTTTGAAAGTGCCTCTGCAGCTCCACCATCTACCCAAATCGTTCCCTGACTTTGAGCATAGAAGGCCAGCCATTGTTTCTGGGTACGAAGTCCCTTCTCTTGCGCAACGAAGAAGGAACCATCCCTAGTTTCTTCCGCTGCCTCAATCAAGGCATCTGATTTCAAGGAGGAGCAAATATAGACTGGCACACCTGACTCCGTCGCAATAGTTGCAGCTTTG
The DNA here is from genome assembly GCF_029691405.1 of Streptococcus sp. D7B5. NCBI lineage: Bacteria > Bacillati > Bacillota > Bacilli > Lactobacillales > Streptococcaceae > Streptococcus > Streptococcus sp. D7B5. Next base: position 260,041 of record NZ_CP121467.1, on the reverse strand, counting down.
ATTTTTGTCAGCATGCCCCCAGTACCGTTTGACGAACCTGCTCCACCAGCCATATCAATAATCTCACGATTGATAGTCTCGATTTTCTCAAGACGTTTAGCTGTTGGATCTGAGTTGGGATTTCCAGTATAGAGACCGTCCACATCGGTCAAGAGAACTAAAAGGTCTGCTTGAACCATCGCCGCTACCTGGGCACTCAGAGTGTCATTGTCCCCGACCTTGAGCTCATCAATAACGACACTGTCATTCTCGTTGATGATGGGGATTGCACCACGATGAAGCAATATAGACAAGGCCTGATGGGCATTCTTATAACGACGTTTATCTACAAAATCATCCTGGGTCAGCAAGATTTGTGCAGAAACGATTTGACGCATGAGGAGGTTGGTTGTGTACTCTTCTAGCAGCAATCCTTGTCCTACTGCAGCCGAAGCTTGTTTATCTGCAATCTTGGTCGGACGTTTTTTAAAACCCAAAGCTCCAAATCCAGCGGCAACTGCTCCAGATGACACTAAAATCAACTCATGTCCAGCCTCATGCAGCATAGCCAATTGCTGGGTAATTGCCTTTACTTTACTTCTTGATAAACTCCCGTCTTCATTTGTCAAGGACGAAGTCCCCACCTTAAAGACGATTCGTTTGTACTTCATATTCTCACTCCGATTCTTCATATTTATCCATTATAACATGAATGTTTTAAAATAGAAAAGACTTGAAATGAAAAAGGTTGAGACAGCAATCTCAACTCTTTTATCTATTCTCAGTTTTACGCAACCTTTCCAGCGTTTCTTTAAAAATCTCTGGAATATCTGCTGTGAATTCCATGGTTTCACCTGTTCTCGGATGGGTAAAACCTAGAGTTTTAGCATGGAGGAATTGCCCATGTCCTTTCAAAGTCTTACGAGGACCATAGACTTCATCACCAGCGACTGGATGGCCAATATAAGCCATATGAACACGGATCTGGTGGGTACGCCCTGTTTCCAGTTGCAACTCTAGCAAACTATAATCTCCAAAGCGTTCCAAGACTTGAAAACGAGTCACTGCTGGCTTCCCTTTAGCAGTCACTGCCTGTTTCTTACGATCTTTTTCACTACGACCAATCGGAGCTTCAATCACACCACGATCATTGGGTAGATTGCCATGAACAATTGCCCAGTATTTACGGAGAGACTTCTTGTCCTTGAGTTCTTGCGCGAGTGCTAAGTGGGCCTCATCATTCTTAGCAATCATGAGGAGACCAGATGTGTCCTTGTCAATGCGGTGAACGATACCCGGCCGGAGAAAACCATTGATACCTGACAAGTCCTTGATATGGTACATGAGGGCATTGACCAAGGTTCCGCTAGTATGACCAGCACTCGGATGAACCACCATCCCCTGAGGTTTGTTAACAACGGCTACATCCTCATCTTGGTAGATAATCTCGAGCGGCAGATTCTCAGCCACATACTCTAAAACCTCCGGTTCTGGCACATGATAGGTGATGATATCCCCCTCTTGGACAGTGTATTTTGCTTTCTTGGCTTGCCCATTCACCAAGACTTGTCCAGCCTTGATTTGTTCATTCGCGAGACTGCGTGACAATTCTGTCAGATCAGACAGAGCCTTGTCTAGACGTTGCCCACCAGTTTCAATTTTTATTTCCATTTACTTCCTCTTTAAGCATTGCAATCAATAAAACAATCACACCAACTGTTAAATAGCTGTCAGCAACATTGAAAATCGCAAAGTTGATAAAGTCTAGGTGAAACATATCCACCACAAAACCTTGACTCATTCTGTCGATAAAGTTGCCCAGACCTCCCGCGATTATCAAAGTCAGTCCAAAAACCAGCCAGAGAGAATCCTCCATGTGTTTATGTAGATACCAAATGGCTCCCACCATAACGACCAGTGTAATGACAGCAAATAACCACTGCTGATCTTGTAGCATGGAGAAGGCTGCCCCACGATTTTGCAGATAGGTCAAGCTAACGAGATTGGGGATCCACGAACGAACTTCACCCAGTGGAATCTGCTGGACAACATAGGCTTTAACCCACTGATCCAGCCCAATCAAAAGCAGTACAATGACTGCTACTATTCCTCTTTTTTTCATGATTTCCTCTTTTGATCAAAATATTCTTGCATAACCTCAACGAAAAGAGTCCCAGCTTGGCTAAGCTCCACTTCTTCCCGTTTGACATAGACCATGCGGTTATCTAGATTATCCTTGAGACGAATGACTGTAATCCCATTAACACTGTCACTATCTAAAAACCCAGATCCAGTCGCATAAGCATCCGTCCGCTCCAAAATACCGTTCAAAGTAGCACGGTCCGTCACATTGAACATCTGGGAGCTCGCGCTGGTGTCGACAAAGTTCTCTGAATAGTAAAGGTACTCATCCTTTTCCTGAGTGAAACGAACCGTTGGCAGATCCGCCAGATCCTCCATGACCAATTCCTCCTTCTGTGCTAAAGGATGCCCTTCACGAAGATAAATGTGAGTCTGGAAAGGAATTAGTTCAATAACTTCTAAACCAAGCTTTTCAACCCGTTGCATGATGCCCTTTTTATTTTGGTTGTTGAGGTAGATAATCCCAATCTCACTGTGTCCTTGGGCTACTTCGTCTAATATTTGAACTGTGGTAGACTCAAAAATACGAAAGTTCTTATAATCAGGATAACGTTCTGAAAAGGCCGTAACGGTTGGTGGCAAGAAGTCATAGTGCTGACTGGCAATAGAAAATTCATCCTTTTCTTCCTCAGGATTGGCATACTGATTTTGAAAAACATCAAAGCCTTTAACTAACTCCTGCGCTTTCTCATAAAATTCCATACCACGACGGGTTAAGAAAGTCCCCGAACTCGTCCGACGAAAAATCTTAAAGCCTAGCTCTTTTTCCAAATCGCGCACAGAAATAGACAAACTCGGCTGACTAACATACATCTTTTCAGCAGCTTCACGGAAAGTACCACTATTGGCAATGGCCACAACATAGCGTAATTGTTGAATGTTCATCTTTTACCCCCAACTTCTCTATCTGTTCATTATACCATATTTTAGAAGTTTTCCACCTAGGAAAAATAATGTCGCTCACAAAATTCATCTACACTAGTAACAAAAAATTGTGGGTATCAAAACAAAAAAATAGGCTCTCCGAAAACTCGGAAAGCCTAATTTTATGCTAGTTCTAGCTTCCTCGCCTTTTCATTTTAAGGCTCGGGATAAAAAGGTTCACTGAACCTTTTTATTTTGCGATTGGGTAAACAGAAACTTGTTTTTTATCGCGACCTTTACGTTCAAAGCGTACTACGCCTTCAACTTTAGCGAACAAAGTATCGTCTCCACCACGTCCAACGTTTACACCTGGATAGATGTGTGTACCACGTTGACGGTAAAGGATTGATCCACCTGTTACAGTTTGTCCGTCAGCTGCTTTAGCTCCAAGACGTTTCGCTTGTGAATCACGTCCGTTTGATGTAGAACCTCCACCTTTTTTGTGGGCGAAAAGTTGCAAGTTGTTAAGAGTCATTTTTAACATAATGTTTTCCTCCGTGTTAGTTTTCTGTGATAACTCTGGTTTGGACGAACTCAGAAGAGTTCTCCGATAAATTTGCCATACCTAAGAAAAATGATTCAAAGAATAACTGGGTCATTTCTCTCTGGTGCGAAGGAAGATCCGCTGGTATTTCAACCTTTAGATAGCCACCTTCATCTTCGTTTAATTCTAAGATTGGTTCATAGCCTGCAAATTTCTCAATGGAATTGATAAAGTTAATGGCAAGCGTAGAAACCGATGCACACACGACATCTAAGCCGTATTCGCCACTTTCGGCGTGTCCAGTAATTTCCGCACTCCTCAGCTCGCCATCTTCGGCTCTCTCAAAGACTGCTTGTATCATGTGTTCTCCTTAAAATTAAGCGTTGATCGCGTTGATGACAACTTTTGTATATGGTTGACGGTGACCTTGTTTACGGTGGCTACCTTTTTTAGGTTTGTACTTGTAAGTAACAACTTTCTTTTGTTTTCCTTGTTTTTCAACAGTTCCAACTACAGTAGCTCCAGCAACAAGTGGAGTTCCGACAACAGTGTTTTCACCACCAACAAGAACAACTTCGTTAAAAGTAACTTCTTGACCAGCTTCAACGTTCAATTTTTCAACGTAAACTGCTTGACCAACTTCAACTTTAACTTGTTTTCCGCCAGTTTTGATAATTGCGTATGTGCTCATTATGCACCTCCTATGATTTTTAGGGTTTCCCCGTATTTTTGTGAAGACTCGCCTAGCATCGTGGGACGAACCACTTAAAAGAAGAGCTCTAAGTATAACAAAGTTTAAATTTTGTATACGATGAGCAAACGATGTTCGTGCGGTTGCACAGGATTGTGCATAGTCAACTCTTCAAGTATAGCATATCTTCTTTTTTCTTACAAGCGAAATCAATCAAATTTAAGCTTTTTCTTTCCCTTTTTTTCTCCAAGAAGCAAAAAGCATACTGAAGTAAAAGATACTCATCATAAGAGGAACACCTAGAATTGTCTTCTCCTGATAGTAAATCGTCAAATAAGCTGAAAAAACAACTCCGAAGACAAAACTACTAAGTAAGCTAACAAAAATCAAGCCCTCTCGTAGAAAAGGCGTATGCTTGGTCCGGAAATAATCTCCAAAAGCCAACATGGTTCGTTTAATATTGCCCGTCATAAAAGCATTATTATAGGCAATACCTGACACTTCTCCAAAGGCTGTTGTCACCAGTCCCATACAAAAGGCCAAGGGCGGTACGAGATAGATATTGTCAACCGTTTGCGGCACAAAGCCTATAATTAGGGATAAGACTGCAAGTGGAATCAAGGACAAAATCGGCTTTTTAACAATTCGTAGTTTTTCCTTATACAATGTCAGAAAAAAGACACCCATCATAAAGGAAAACAAGGTCATTACTTTGGCACTGGCATCCGATACATTTTGTTGAATAAGTCCTACAGAAAGAAAAACCACATTCCCAGTCTGTCCAGCGACAAGGGTGTTCCCTCGCACGATAAAGGTATAAGCATCGACATATCCTGCACAAAAAGTCAAAAAAAGCGCTAGTCGCTTAGACTGACGTGATATTTTTCTTATTGGTAATAATCTCATTTTCTCTCCCAATTCAGTTTCATTTACTCATTTCAATATTGTACCACTTTCTCCTAAAAATGCGTAGCCCATTTGAAAATTTTTACCATCTGTTGGATAGTCCTTCTTTTCTATGTTATAATGAAGGAAGGATTTGAAGTCGGAAAAGGAGTATTTATGCTTAAATTAGGTGTCATCGGAACAGGGGCTATCAGTCATCATTTCATAGAAGCAGCCCATGCTAACGGAGAATACCAGCTGGTCGCTGTCTATTCTAGAAAGATAGAAACAGCAGCAACCTTTGCTTCTCGCTATCAAGATATCCAACTCTTTGATCAAGTAGAAGACTTCTTCAAGAGCTCCTTTGATGTAGTCTATATCGCTAGTCCAAACTCCTTGCATTTTGTTCAAGCCAAAGCAGCCTTGTCTTTTGGGAAACACGTCATTCTTGAAAAGCCAGCTGTCACTCAGCCACATGAATGGCTAGATTTGAGACAAACAGCTGAGAAAAATCACTGTTTTATCTTTGAAGCAGCTCGTAATTACCACGAAGAAGCTTTTACCACTATCAAAAACTTTTTAGCAGACAAGCAAGTGCTGGGAGCAGATTTCAACTATGCCAAGTATTCTTCCAAGATGCCTGACTTGTTGGCTGGACAGACTCCCAATGTCTTTTCAGACCGTTTTGCTGGTGGAGCTCTTATGGACTTGGGGATTTATCCCCTCTACGCTGCTATTCGTCTCTTTGGAAAGGCTCAGGACGCGACCTATCAGGCTCAACAGCTTGACAATAGCATTGACCTAAATGGCGATGGTATCCTCTTCTACCCTGACTTTCAAGTTCATATCAAGGCAGGAAAAAACATTACTTCCAATCTTCCTTGTGAGATTTACACAGCAGATGGAACCTTGACCCTCAACACGATTGAGCATGTCCGCTCAGCTATTTTTAGCGACCACCAAGGAAATCCAATCCAGCTCCCTATCCAACAAGCTCCCCATACGATGACTGAGGAAGTTGCTGCATTTGCACAGATGATCCAGCAACCAGACCAGACTTTCTACCAGAACTGGGTGGATGATGCAAGCTCTGTTCATGATTTACTCTATACCATGCGCCAGACTGCTGGCATTAGATTTGAGGCAGAAAAATGAAAACCAAACTACCTACTGAATGGCAAGAACTAAGCGACCAGCTCGGTTTCCAAGAATTCACCCCCATTCAAAGTCAACTATTTGATCCTATACTTGCTGGAGAAAACCTCCTAGGAGTGAGCCCGACAGGAACTGGTAAGACCCTAGCTTACCTCCTGCCAAGTCTTCTCAGACTACAAAAGAAAAAAGCCCAGCAACTCTTGATCCTAGCACCAAATACAGAACTAGCTGGACAGATTTTTGATGTATGTAAAACGTGGTCAGAGGCTATCGGCTTAACTGCTCAGCTCTTCTTATCAGGTTCGAGTCAGAAACGCCAGATTGAACGTCTTAAAAAAGGACCAGAAATTCTGATTGGAACACCTGGCCGTATCTTTGAGTTGATTAAATTGAAAAAAATCAAGATGATGAATGTAGAAACCATCATTCTGGATGAATTTGACCAATTGTTCGATGATTCTCAAATTCACTTTGTCGAGAAAATCACCCACTACGCACCTCGTGACCACCAACTCATCTACATGAGTGCGACGACCAAGTTTGACCAAGAAAAGATTGCACCAAACACGCGCACTATTGATCTCTCTGATCAAAAACTGGACAACATCCAACACTTCTACATGCAGGTAGACCAACGTCACCGAGTGGACATGCTACGAAAACTAGCACATGTAGAGGATTTCCGTGGTCTGGTCTTCTTTAACAGCTTGTCAGACCTTGGAAGTGCAGAAGAAAAATTACAGTATCGCGATATCTTGGCTGTTTCCCTCGCTAGCGATGTCAATGTTAAATTTCGAAAAGTCATCTTAGAAAAGTTTAAAGGCAAGCAGCTAACCCTACTCCTTGCAACTGATCTTTTGGCTCGTGGGATTGATATTGATAGCTTGGAATGTGTTGTCAACTTCGACGTCCCTAGAGATATGGAAACCTATACCCACCGTGCTGGTCGTACAGGTCGCATGGGCAAGGAGGGCTATGTTATCACTCTGGTAACCCATCCTGAAGAACTGAAAAAACTCAAGAAATTCGCAAGTGTTCGTGAAATTGTCCTAAAAAATCAAGAACTCTATATCAAATAAGGTTGGCTTCCGCCAACCTTTTTCTTATCCCCAAGTAATTTCTAATTGATAGCTGGCAAAGGGGTGTCCCTCTTGGTTTTGCAGTTGATAGGCTAATTCAATCTTTTGCCCATCCAATTCATAGTGATTCGTTTGAATGATAAACTCCTGCATCCCCATTGGAGTCGGAATATAGGCTAAACTATCACTATCCTTTAGAAAACGCATGATGGTTTTGGGACTCGAGAAACGGGTCATCACCAGTTCTTGACTATGAAACTTGAGAACCACTTTTTCTTTTTCCTCATTGTAGAAAAGCAGATAGTGATAATCTCCCTTTTCACGCACTTCCACGTCATAGAGTTGGTCAATGACTTCCAATTGTTCATCAAACTGAATCGTATTTCGCATCCGAATCTTCACATCAAATCCTCTTTCTTGTCTCTTGTCCTACTATTTTACCAAAAAGAGCAGGATTTTGCTATAATGGTCATATGAACGAAAAAGTATTCCGTGACCCAGTTCACAACTATATCCACGTCAATAATCAGGTCATATACGACTTGATCAATACAAAAGAATTTCAACGTCTTCGCCGTATCAAACAGCTAGGGACTTCCAGTTATACCTTCCATGGTGGTGAGCACAGTCGCTTTTCCCACTGTTTGGGAGTCTATGAGATTGCTCGACGTATCACGGAGATTTTTGAAGAAAAATACCCTGAAGAATGGGATCCTGCTGAGTCTCTCTTGACCATGACCGCTGCTCTCCTACACGACCTTGGGCATGGTGCCTACTCGCATACTTTTGAAAATCTTTTTGATACAAATCATGAAGCCATTACTCAGGAAATCATCCAAAGTCCTGAGACAGAGATTCACCAAGTCCTGCTACAAGTAGCGCCAGATTGCCCAGAAAAGGTAGCCAGTGTTATCGACCATACCTATCCTAACAAGCAGGTCGTGCAGCTCATTTCTAGTCAGATTGATGCGGATCGCATGGACTATCTATTGCGCGACTCTTATTTTACAGGAGCATCTTATGGGGAATTTGACCTGACTCGCATCCTCCGAGTCATTCGTCCTGTCGAAAATGGGATCGCCTTTCAGCGCAACGGCATGCATGCCATCGAAGACTACGTTCTCAGTCGCTACCAGATGTATATGCAGGTTTATTTCCACCCAGCAACACGCGCCATGGAGGTTCTTCTACAGAATCTCCTCAAACGCGCTAAGGAACTCTATCCTGAAGACAAGGACTTCTTTGCACGCACTTCTCCTCATTTGCTACCTTTTTTTGAAAAGAAAGTTACTCTATCTGATTATCTGGCACTTGATGACGGCGTGATGAATACCTACTTCCAACTCTGGATGACCAGTCCTGACAAGATACTAGCCGACTTGTCGCAACGTTTTGTCAACCGCAAGGTCTTTAAATCCATTACTTTTTCAGAAAAAGACCAAGACCAACTCGCAACCATGAGACAACTGGTTGAAGAAATCGGTTTTGATCCAGACTACTATGCTGCCATTCATAAGAACTTTGACCTCCCTTATGATATCTATCGTCCCGAATCTGAAAATCCACGGACACAGATTGAGATTATACAAAAAAATGGAGAACTGGCTGAACTCTCTAGCCTGTCTCCTATCGTCCAATCCCTTGCTGGCAGTCGCCATGGAGACAATCGTTTCTATTTCCCGAAAGAAATGTTGGACCAAAATAGCATCTTCGCAAGTATCACCCAGCAATTTTTACACTTGATTGAGAACGATCATTTTACCCCAAATAAGAACGAATAGAGGAAATTTATGAGTATTAAACTAATCGCCGTCGATATCGATGGTACCCTGGTTAACAGTAAAAAGGAAATCACTCCTCAAGTCTTTTCCGCCATCCAAGATGCCAAAGAAGCTGACGTCAAGGTCGTTATTGCAACAGGTCGTCCTATCGCAGGTGTTGCCAAACTTCTGGACGACTTGCAGTTGAGAGACGAGGGTGACTATGTGGTAACCTTCAACGGTGCCCTTGTCCAAGAAACTGCTACTGGTCATGAGATTATCAGCGAATCCTTGACCTATGAGGATTATCTGGATATGGAATTTCTCAGTCGCAAGCTCGGTGTCCATATGCACGCCATTACCAAGGACGGTATCTATACGGCCAATCGCAATATCGGAAAATACACGGTGCACGAATCAACCCTCGTCAGCATGCCTATCTTCTACCGCACCCCTGAAGAAATGGCTGACAAGGAAATCGTCAAGTGTATGTTTATCGATGAACCAGAGATTCTCGATGCTGCGATTGAAAAGATACCAGCCGAATTTTACGAGCGCTACTCCATCAACAAATCTGCTCCCTTCTACCTCGAACTCCTTAAAAAGAATGTAGACAAGGGCTCAGCCATTACTCACTTAGCTGAAAAACTAGGATTGACTAAAGATGAAACCATGGCGATTGGGGACGAAGAGAATGACCGCGCCATGCTCGAAGTCGTTGGAAATCCCGTTGTTATGGAAAATGGAAATCCTGAACTCAAAAAAATCGCCAAATACATCACTAAAACAAATGATGAATCTGGCGTAGCCCATGCTATTCGTACGTGGGTACTGTAAAATCCTCAAGTATAGAAATTAAACAACACCCCAAAGGTAGAGATGACACTCTAACTTCCGGGGTGTTCTTTTTGATTTTTCGCCAAATCTTCCAATCAAATCATCTAAGTAAGCCCATTTTATCTAGTTTTTTTAGGGCAGATTCTCTTGATGAGTATGGATTTCTATTGATGAAAATTTTTACTGTTTCGACGTGATGATAAAGATCCATGCTGATTTCTTTTATATTATCAATAAAGACATCAAGTAGTTCTGGTTCAATGTTCTCTAAGGGAGAAGGAAGCTCTTTCTTATTTTCAAACTCAAAAGCTTCTTTAGCAGTCACACCTATTGCATAACTAATGTTGTCCCACAAGAGACCATTCGCTTCATTTTCATCTAATTGCATGTAGATAAATATTCCGCTGAAGTCTGTCCCATCATCTAAAAGGCGATAAAGTTCCTCTCCCTTTTTATTTCTATTCTCCAAAAAACTCCAACATGCATCCAAGGCGGTTCGAATGTGAGAAGTGTATTGTGTTTCCATACGATTTGCAATTGCCTCAGCAAAAATCAACATAAAATAATTCGTAAGCATATCCTCTCCTGATCTATACTTGAACGAATAGCCTATTCATTCTCATCAGATAAAAATAGTGAACCAAAGTAGTTTTTAACGAGCTCATCCTTTAAGTATCCTTCTATTTCTGGTCCAGTTATTTGTGAAATAAGTTCCCTATTTTCAGCTAGGATTTGTTTGTAATTTAAAGAAAGAACCTCAAGTATGTCCTCGTCAACACTTTCAATCGTTTGTGGTAGGTAGATTTCTTCCGAAGCAATATATGAATAGTGACAAACTAGGACAAAGAAATTAGCGATACAGTTCCATACTAGTGGATTGGTTTTCTTATCCAACACCTGAAATGTCAAGATATCCTGCTCGTCTATATTTTCCAGTCGATTATATAAAATATCTGGGCAAAAATCACTCTCTTTATCAAGCTCCTGTTTGGAAAGTTTTAAGGAATCAAGGACAAACTCCTGATATTCTTTCTCACTGATACGATCTACAAGATCGTCTATCAACTCCTGTAGGAAGCGCAATAAATTTTTATTATCTTTCATTGATTTTCCTTTTATTACTAAAAACAAACTTGGGAATGTATGATTCACTGGAAAAGGTGACAATCACTCTTCCTCCTCAAACATCAGAGCATCCAGTTCTTCTCTTTCAGCCGCAATCTCTTCGAAGGTAGAAATAATATTATTTAAAAATTCTAAGGTGATAATACCAGTCGAATCTCTCATCGTAACCTTCGTTCCAATGGCACTCAACTCATGGATGAGGGCTCTAACCTTTTTCAATTCGTCCAAATCTAACATGTCTACTTCTATTACCGTGTCATGATCTTTTATTCTGGATTGGATTAAAGAGAAAGGCAAGGATGAATAATTTCTTAACAACTTATAGGTCCCTGACTTGTCACCTATAGAATCTATACAAATAGCTAGCATCGTTTCCGCTCCTTTTATTACTCCGGTAATTCTACCTTCAAGCTCATATCAGTAGGTTGTAACACCTTCTGAACCACTGCGAGGAATGCTAGACCGTTGTCTGATGGAGAATACTGGAATCTGATATGGATGACTTTTTTATCAAACTTATCACCATATCGCTCCACATACTGCTTGCTTTCGAGGAAGTAGATGTAGTTATTTAGTTTTTCTTGAAGTTTCAACAGATGTTCTTCTTCTAATGACTCTATCCATTTGTTTTCATCAATCAACAACAACTCTAGATGGTCATCTGAAACACCCATCGCATCGATACTCGTAACGTCTAGTACAATTTCCTCAACTGTTTTAATGGTTTCTACTACCTTAGGGGGATTGTAGTATTTTTCCTTGAATTCCTTGAGAATCTTCTCTACCTTTTCCACCTCATAATACTTGAAAGAAGGAATTGATTTAATATTTCCAATTAATCGAGCATAATATCCACTAGTTTTTAACTCGTTAGGAAGTTTTTCTATTGTATCAAGTATAAGAGGAACTAATTTTCTTGTATCAATTTCAAAAGGAAGGGGTTTATATTCCGCCAGAATGAAATCTTGAAGCAATAAATATTCCGTAACTTGCCATATTTTCTTTTCATCAATACTTAAAGAGAACTCTTTTAATATCTCAAATGTCCTTTTCTCTATATCTTTATCACCTTCTACATATAGAGGGAATAAACAATATTCCATCAACACCTGAATATCAGTGTATTCTGTTATCATTGAGTTGCGTTGTTGAAAACGATACCTAATATCGTCTCCAAGAAATGCTTCTGCTTCTTTCCCTTCCTTCATTATTTCACGATAGTCTTTTACAAAATTTTGATAATCTTTAGGCTCTGGTATTTCAAATTTTTTCATTTAGTTACTCCATTGGTTTATTCTGCCTATTTCTGGGTATTTACTTAGTCTATTGTTGAATAATGGTATTAAAACTTTGTCTTATTATAGCATAAAATAAATACAGAAAAAATAAAATGGGGAACTTAAGGAAAAAGAAAACCATCTGAAAAAACTATCAGATGGTAAACTTTTCATGAACGGACTAATAAGTTTCTTAGAATGTTAATTTTGTGATAACTTCTGCAACATTTCAGGAGAAATTGGGTCTACAAGAACGTATTTGGCATCCAGCATATAGATACCCTCGGTCAACGACTCTAAGAACTGTCGATAAGGAACCTCGGCTAGTTTTTCCCCATCGGCTGTCATGATAAATAGTCGTGCAACTGCAACCTTACTTCCTCGATACTCTTGTAAATATTGAGGTTCTAGCTCTGGTTGAGCCGGTAAGATTGTTCGTCCTTCACTATTTAGATAATTGATAGGGATAATGATATCCTCACCATCCTGCTCTACTTTAAAAACTTGCTGCTCAGAGTAATATGCATTTAGCTGTTGGGTAAAGCGCAAACGCTGGTCATAACTATTTAAGAGTTGCTCGTCCGGCACATGGATAATCTGCCCTAGGTAGAGTTCATTGATGTAAATAGGACGTTTCACTCCCATAATTTCCACGATGGGATGGACTTTTACTTCCTTAGTCAATTCTGAAAGAGCTGATAAGAAAATATCTGTGAAATGAAATTCTATAATAGAATCTTTATCATACGCCACACCATCATGTTCACATACAGTTACATCTAAGAGAATGAGCAAGGTTTTCAAGAACATCAAGGCCCCAGTCCAGTCAGAAGCTGTCGCCAAATCTGGAACAGATACCTGATAAGCTTGACCATCAAAAGATAGACGGAACCCTAAACTAGACTTCTCTTTGACCCCAAACTGAACAGAATGGAAATTCGAAATAAGAGAGTCTGCAGATGGCTTTAATCCTGCATCCTTAGCGGAAACGCTGTAACATTCAAAGAGTTCTGCTTGAAGCACCTCACCAATTCTTAGTGATTGGTTGCTTTTTATTGTAAAAATAACTGATTTCATATTTTTCTCCTTCGGTCTACTGGCAAATCCTTTCTACGACGTAGAATCGTTACTTCGCTGACAGGGATTTTTCCTGATGCATACATGGTCTGGCCATATTTCTCATCCAATAATTCCGCATCATCAGCTAAATTGTTTTCAATTAGAAATTCTTTATCAAAAACCAGGAGTCGCACATAAGAATCGGGTGCTGTAAAATCATCATCCCCATGCTTGTGACCAGCCATTGTAAATTCCTGACCTTTATATAGGACACGATCATAAACCGAATACCTCTGACTAACCTCACTATAAGGCACAAGCTTTCCGTATACGCCTTCTCCGGCATCATCTACATAGGAACTATAGGGAACGTAGCCTTCTTTCAACATTGCTGGATCTTTTGAAAGAAGAATATAATCATTTATATAATTCACAAAATTAGAGTATACTTTATTTTGATAAACTAGAAATTCTTTACGCATACTAACCCTCCACATATTCCATTATACCACAAAAAGAGAGCGGTTTTCGCTCCCTCAATTAAGCTAGTAATTCTACTTTTATATCTATCTATTCTGTAGTCTGTTCTTTAGCATGGTTCTCTCTAAAATCTTTTTTGGATCTATCAATGACTCTACGCAATTCCTCATCATCAACTCCGGGAAGATGGAAATCATAGTTATGTGTCTCATCTTTTGAAGATTCCGTTCCTGAATTTTCTACCTTCGTGCTCTCTTCAGTAGAAGACGATGCTCTAGAATCTGAAGAGTTAGCTCTTTCAGAACTAGAAGAGCTTGATGTTTTAGGTGTTTTGCGGTCCAATTTTGGTATCTTATTGATTTCCTCAATACTAGGTATTGGCTTATTCGCTTTAACCGGTCTGTAGAGCATCGCAAAAGAGAAGAATAAGGCTACAACTGTTCCTATACACGCCAAAGTTCTTTTACTCGATTCTGACGAAGGAACTTTGACGCCACTTGTACTCAGTTTCTTCCATTCAGGATGTTCCTCTTCTATCTCTTTTTTTTGTTCCCATAGCGGAACTAGCAGAAAATGATTAAAAGGCACAACTGTTGCCATAGCTGTTGCTGCAAGTGGGATAAATCTAGAAAGATTAAAAATGAGTACTATGCTTAGTATTGCAAATATAGTAAATAGAAATATCACTAATCCTAAGCGAATTTTATATTCTTTTTTAATCTGGAGATATCGCTCTTGAGATACCTTTTCTTGTTCTTGTTTGGGATGACTTACATCTGCTAATGAGCTCTTCTTCTCTGGTAAAGTGTCATCCTCAGGCAATTCTACCTTCAAACTCATATCTGTGGGTTGCAATACTTTCTGAACAGCTGCGAGGAAGGCTAGACCGTTGTCTGATGGAGAATACTGGAATGTGATATGGATGATTTTTTTGTCAAACTTATCACCGTATCGTTCTACATACTGCTTGCTTTCGAGGAAGTAGATATAGTTATTGAGTTTTTCTTGAAGTTTCAAGAGATGCTCCTCTTCTAATGACTCTATCCATTTGTTTTCATCAATCAACAACAACTCTAGATGGTCACCTGAAACACCCATCGCATCGATACTTGGAACGTCTAGTTCAATTTTCTCAACTGTTTTAATGGTTTTCACTACTTTTGGTGGATTGTAGTATTTTTCTTTGAATTCCTTAAGAATCTTCTCTACCTTTTCTTCATCACACTGCCTGTATTCTGGATTACGATCTAATACATTACACAACCCTTCATAGGTATACGTTCGTTTTTGATCATCTGATAGGTGGGAAGTGCTTTCTATAATATTTCTTACCAATTCATCTGTTTCAATAACAAAGGGAATATCATAATAATTCGTTACAAACCATTTTTGATTAGAAATATATTGAGTGACCTTCTTTAATTTCATTAGATCATTAGATAAGCTAAAATCTTTCAAGATTTCAAAGGTTCTGCGCGCTATCTCCCTATCACCTTCTGCATACAGAGGGAATAAGCAATATTCTATCAATACTCCAATGTCTGTACTATCAAGTTCATAAGAGTCCCTTTGCCATATACGATATTTTGGATTTGTACCTAAAAAAGCTTCTTCCTCTTTCCCTTCTTCCATCACATTACGATAAAAATTAATAAAAGATTGATAATCTTTAGACTCTGGTAATTCATATATTTTCATTTAGTTACTCCATTGATTAATTCTAAAAATCCCCTCAACTTGCTCAGTTTCATTAGTGCCAGGCTTATAGACACGTGGATTTTTGATTTCATAATAGCCTTGACGTTCAATCGCAGATAGAAGCTCATCGTAAGAATGCCCCGTTATGTCAATCGTAGGCATAAGTAGTTCGCTATTTAGAAATGCTAAATAATCTTTTTATAAATATAGTCTCATTATACCACAAAAAGAGAGCGTTTCCGCTCCCTCTTTACTCCGGCAATTCCACCTTCAAACTCATATCTGTGGGTTGTAACACCTTCTGAACCGCCGCAAGAAAGGCCAATCCGTTATCAGATGGAGAGTACTGGAATGTGATATGGATGACTTTTTTGTCAAACTTATCACCATATCGCTCTACATACTTCTTACTTTCGAGGAAGTGAATGTAATTGTTAATTTTTTCTTGCAGAATTTCCAGATGGACTGCTTCTATCTCTTCCTCCCAGCCAACTGGATCCACCAGAAGAAGCTCTAAATGACTATCAACTATAACAATTGCATCAAGTTCGCTAGGTTCCAGTTCTGAAACAATGGCTTGGGTGACAATTTGTCTAAATTCCTCTGCTGTGAACAGACAACGGCTATTTTCAGGATTTTTCAAAATAAAGGAAGGATGATCTTCGATGAAGAGCTTATCGGATTCATCTTGTGTATACTGTTTTTTAGATTTCCAAAAACCATAATCTGCATAATTCATCAACTCTTTACCAGTATGTTCTCCCGACATATAACTATCTGCAGCTTCTTTGGGGATTTCTTGAACTACTTCTGGCATGGTAATATTAAAAGTTGGATAACGCAAGAAATACTTGTCACCATCTTGACAGATTTCCAACATATCTTTTTTGCTTAAATAAATTGTTTTCATTCTCATCTCCTTTTCCATCTACCAAATGTCTACTGATTAGTTATTCCCTATTTTTGGGCTGTTCTTATGATGTCATCCACTTTACTATAAAGGCCAGTGCCCTGTTTCAGCATAAACCATGACTTCGTATGCTCCCCTAGAAGATTCTAATGCTTTATCCATTAGTTCCTTAGTAATGGGGTAGCATACTTCTTGGCCCATAGCTCCTCCAACTTCTTTAAAAAAGCTAATTTCGTAATAGCCGTCTGTCTCATATACAATAAATCCATTGCCTCTATGTACAATCGTATCCGCTTGATTATAGTCTTCTAACTCATCTGCCTTTGGCCAACGATGATGTTCACAATAAAACATTACTTCTAAAGAATCTTTGTCTGATTTTGAAACACGTTCTGCTAATTCCTGGTTAATGGAAAAGTTAAGCACTTCTTTCCCTCTACTCCACAGAATCTCATAATCATTATTGTTTTTTAATACCGTACAATTTTTGTATTGCAATATTTCTGTTGTCATATAAATCAACTTTCTTTACTTTTTTAATTCTTCTTTATCATAGGCAAAAAAGATCTAGTTGGTGCGCACATTTCTTATCAAGCTCCCCATTACCCTCTTTCGCTTGTGCAAATTATTGGCTAAACACAAATAGAGAATAAACAAAAGCATCGAGTGGAAAAATAATGGCAAAAAACTAGGATATAACAGGAAGACGACTAAAGATACTAACAAACTAATAAAGCTACCACGAATTACAGAAGAAACAACAGCTCCACTTTTCTTTAGTACTTCTAGGAATTCTAAGAACTCCAAATCTGTAAATAGAGCCGGATATAAATCCAAATCTTTCTTAAAATGGACATCTAGCAATTTCCCGAAAAGTAAGGAAAGACAAGAGAATAAAATCAAATAAATATACTTGTGAGCAGGTATACTAAAGATTGTCAATCCATTCAGAAATCTGATAAAAGGGAGAACGAGCAATACCAGAGACAAAATAACGTACTGTTGATTCTTAGAAATTCTTTCTGAAATTGAAAAATACAATTTCTTTGTCTTAAAGTCATAATAGGTCAATTTGTTCTTAAATTCTCCGAAATGAACTAGTTCTTTGTAATGTTTTCTCTTTTCTATCATTTCCACTCCCTTTCTAACCATAATCAAATGATACAAGCTTTTTCATAGCTTCAGTGAACTGGATTAGAGCTCTCTAATATCTGGAATTCAGTTTCATTTTATACTTTCTTTACTTAAGTGGTGATACATAATCATCTGGAAGTTTTCCTCTCCAGTCAATCCACATTTGCTCAGCAAGTGGAATTAATCTTTCAAGCTCTTCCTGAGTAAATAACTCTCTAGCTTCAGGTAAATCAATTAATGATGTAGGACTCTGTTCTATAAATCGTTTCTCACTAGCTTTCTTTTCTTTTTCCGTCGGAGGCCAACGATCATTTTGAACCTTCCAAGATACTTCATGTAGCGTTCTTTCCCCACTTTCTAATAAGGAAAACAACTCATTTGGTAATTCATAGACAACTAACCAAGAAGCTACAGTTCCCTCTTCTAAAACTAAATAATACTTGTCCTCATCTTTCCAGATATGCTGACCGTAACCTTTTACTTCTTCAAATTGGATAACATCTTCCCATTGTAGTTTTGTTGGTTTCATTTTATACTTTCCTTACTTGAGTGGTGATACATAATCATCTGGAAGTTTGCCTCTCCAGTCAATCCATTTCTGTTCAGCAAGCGGAATTAATCTTTCAAGCTCTTCCTGAGTAAATAATTCCCAACTCTTAGGATTAGCTATTAAAGGAGTTAAGCCTTTTAATATAAATTGTTTCTCACTAGTTTTCTTTTCTTCTTCCGTCGGTGGCCAACGATCGTGCTTAATCTTCCAAGATATTTCGAGTAGCGATCTCTCTCCACTTTCTAATAAGGCAAACAGCTCATTTGGTAATTTATAAACAACACGCTGAGGGGCAATTCCTCCCTCCTCATCAACATAATAAAGATGATTACCATCTCTCCAGATATGCTGACCGTAACCTTTTACCTCTTCAAATTGGATAACATCTTCCCATTGTAGTTTTGTTGGTTTCATTTGTATTTTCCCTTTTCTAATAACCCTTTCAGACTAAACTAGTAGAGCACTCATAATCTTTTTTATTTGGTATTCTAACATGATAGAACTACCTTAAAAATCAATGTTAACGTTTTCCATTATTATACCATACAAGCGCTTGATATGAGGGGTTTGCTAGTTAAAAACTAACAAAAAAACACTGGTTATCCAGTGTTCTTTATCTTTCTTTACATTACTAAAAATGCCCCCTGCAGGAATCGAACCTGCAACTACTCCTTAGGAGGGAGTTGTTATATCCATTGAACTAAGGGAGCTAGAGAAAAACCCTGCTGGGTAAGCAGAGTTTTTTAGTCGAATTAACGACGGATTTCTTTGATACGAGCTGCCTTACCTTGAAGTGCACGCAAGTAGTACAATTTCGCACGACGTACTTTACCGTAACGAACAACTTCGATCTTTTCAACACGTGGAGTGTGGATTGGGAAGATACGCTCAACACCTACACCGTTAGAGATTTTACGAACTGTGTAGTTTTCTGAGATGCCTGCACCTTTACGTGCGATAACAACACCTTCAAAAATCTGGATACGTTCACGGTTACCTTCGACAACTTTCGCGTGTACACGAACTGTGTCACCAGGACGGAATGATGGGATATCTGTACGAAGTTGACCTTCAGTCAAGCTTTGGATTAATGGATTCATTTTATTCTCCTATCTTTGTCAATCTTGAGGAACCTTCCTCAGCGGATAAACTGTATTTTTGTGCGTCCATTACACACAAGATACAGTTTACCAAATTTCCACCTAAAAGTAAAGAAATTTATAGCAGAATTCCTAAAAAAATCGCTAGAAAACCGCCTATGTATGTTGAGGCTAAATAGCTATAAAATACCTTCTTGTCACTGATTAGTCTTTGCAGCTCATCATTCAAGGTTGAAAAGGTCGTTAACCCTCCACAAAAACCTGTCGCTAGGATGGCATAGACTTCCTTGGACTCCACATGATTGTAGAGTAGGCCAATCAAAAAACATCCTAGAAGATTGGCAATGAGAGTACCCAGTGGCAATTTAGAAGCTTGATTATAGCGGGAAAAGAAATAACGCACCAGGGCTCCGAACCCGCAGGCGATTGCAAGATAAACGATTACCATTTCTTCCTCCCTAGAACATAAGCCAATAGCAGACCTCCTCCAATACTCAAAAGCAGATAGATGATTAAGCTAAGATAACGCCCGGTATCGAGCAATTTCACAGCATCCAAGAGTAGACTAGAAAAGGTTGTTAAACCTCCGCAAAAACCCGTCCCCAGCGCCAAAACCAAGCCTTTACTAGTTCCCCTATAGACCAGATAGCCTTTCACCAGATAGACCAGGCAGAAAATGCCCAGATAATTGACAAGAAGGGTTCCCCATGGAAAGTCAGGACTGACTGGCAACTGACTAGATAAAAAATAGCGGACAAGGCCACCCGACATAGCAGCTAAAAAAATCCCTAGCGGATAGAATTGTTCTTTTTTCATTTGATGTTTTGATCCTGATAATCACGCGAACGTTTGAGAATGTCTGAAAAAGTCGCGACAATAGTCTCCTGATAACGCTTATCTTCTACTCGATTTCTGACTTTATCAAAAATAACTTCTTCTCTCTTAGTATCTAAAATAGATTTTCCTGATGCTTTCTTATAGGCAACTACACCCTCAACCAACTGCATCCGTTCTTCTAGGAGCTTGACAATTTGATCGTCAATTTGATCAATTTCTTGCCGAATAATATCTAAGTTCATACAGTCTCCTCCTTTATTTGAATTATTGTATCAAAAAGCCAGCAAATAGGCTAGTAAAATCTAGTTTAACTACTAAAAACTGCACTGACTCCTTCCAGTCAGCGCAGTTTGTTTCTTATCCTACTTTTGCAGCCAATTCTTCTGCGAATTGTTCCAAGCGTTCGATGTCTTCTTCTTCGGCAGAGAGGTCCACTTTAACACACTCTGAACCTTTTTCCGCTCCTGTCGCTACAAAAACGCGATCAAAATCATCGACAGCCTTACAGAATTCGTCGTAGAAGGTGTCTCCTGAACCAACGACTCCGTAGATTTTGCCATTCAAGTTGAGATCAGCTAGGTCTTCGTAGAAGTCCATCATCTCATCTGGCAATTCTCCATCGCCATAAGTATAGGTCGCAACGATCGCGATATCCGCTTCCAAGAAGTCTGAAGCGTCAACAGTCGTACATTCATCAACATCGACATCCAAGCCCAGGTCACGCAATTTATCTGCTACAATATCTGCAATTTCTTCGGTATTACCGGTCATACTGGCAAATACAATTTTTGCTAATGCCATATCGTCCTCCTCAATTTATCTTTCTCCATTATATCATATCTTTTTCATTTTAAAAATAAAAATTCTTGTGCTACAATGAAATGAGAAAGAATTGAGGTTATTTATGGAAATTTGCCAGCAAATCTTAGAGAAAATCAAAGAATACGATACCATTATCATTCATCGTCATATGAAACCAGATCCTGATGCCTTAGGGAGTCAGGTAGGTTTGAAAGCTCTTCTTACACACCATTTTCCAGAAAAAACCATCAAAGCTGTCGGCTATAATGAACCGACTCTAACATGGATGGCGGAAATGGATACTGTCCAAGACAGTGACTACCACGAAGCTCTTGCTATTATTTGTGATACAGCAAATCGTCCTCGTATCGATGATAAACGCTACGAACAAGCTGCTTTCACCATCAAAATCGATCACCATCCAAATGATGATATCTATGGTGACCTATCTTGGGTGGATACAAGTTCAAGCAGTGCTAGTGAAATGATTGCTCTATTTGCTCAAGAAAATCAGCTGGCTTTGTCTAGCGAAGCGGCACGACTTCTCTATGCAGGAATTGTCGGGGACACGGGACGCTTTCTCTACCCGTCAACTAGTGCCCGTACCTTTAGAATAGCTGGCCAGCTCCGAGAAGTTGATTTTGACTTTGCTGGATTGTCTCGTCAAATGGATACCATGAGCTTCAAGATTGCAAAATTGCAAGGGTATGTTTATGATCACTTAGAAGTTGATGAGAATGGAGCTGCACGCGTTCTACTTACTCAAGACATCTTGGAAAAATATAAGGTTACGGATGCTGAAACAGCAGCGATTGTTGGGGCACCTGGCCGAATCGATACTGTTAAGGCTTGGGCTATCTTTGTTGAACAAGCTGATGGTCACTTCCGTGTGCGTATGCGCAGTAAAATCACCCCTATCAATGAAATTGCCAAACGACACGACGGGGGAGGGCATCCATTAGCCAGTGGCGCCAATTCCTATAATCTAGAAGAAAACGAACAAATATACAAAGAACTGAAAGAGGCTCTACAGATTCACCAAGGCTAAGAAAGAATTTTCTTGGCCTTTTATATGCTAGATTCTTAAAATATACGGTTTCTTTGTACCTCAGTTTATGGTATAATAAATCAAACTGAATAAAAGGAGACTTAATAATGGAAAAAAATCGTTTGTTTATCCTCATTTCTGCTGGAGTAGCAATCCTTGGTTCACTCTTGCCATGGGCTAGTTTAAATGCAGGTTCTTTTGGGTCCTATAGCGTGAATGGTTACCAAGGTGATGGTTGGTTTGTCATTATCGCAGCTATTGTGTCTATTGTTCTTGCGTGCTTGAATAATATGAATAAAGCAATGTCTAAGGGGTTCTCAATTGGTGTCATTGTCGCGGGTGCAATTGCAACTCTCGTTACACTAAATAGTCTCTTTAATGTAAATAAGTACATGTCTAACTTTGGTGGATATGGCATTTCAATCGGCTTTGGTTTGATTTTAGCCATTCTTGCTAGCATTGCACTAGTTGTAACTGGTCTCTTGGCAATGTCAGGTGGTAAAATTACAAAAGAGTCATTTACTGAATTAGCTGAATCTGGTAAAGATTTTGCTCAAACTGTCGGACGTGTAACAAGCTCTACCGTTAAAACTGCAGTCGAAGAAATCAAAAAAGAATCTCAAGAACGTAAAAAAGAAGAAACTACAGCTGATAAAACAGAGATAGCTAAAGAGGAAACCGAGCAAAAAGAAGAAGCTAAGGAACCAGCTAATGTGGAAGCTGAATCAGCAGCAGAAAACGCAGAACCAGTAAAAGAAGAAACTACTGAATCTGAATCTGAAACAAAAACAGAAGCTGAGCCAGTAGCCGAACCAACAGAAACAGAGGCTGAAGCTGAAACTGTAACAGAATCAACAGAAACAGAACCTACTAAAACTGAAAAAGAGGCTAAATCAGCAGAAGAAAACGCAGAACCAGTAAAAGAAACAGAAGTAAAAAATCAACAAGAAGAAAAAGCTCCAAATCAAGAGAACTAATCATTCTTCTACCCTCACTCCAGTAAACACTGGAGTGATTTTTTATCAAGATTTTTAATAAAATCAGGGAAAAGACTTGCCAAACTTATCAGAATCTGATAGACTAGTAAGGTAACAATCTATGGCTCGCAAAGAGACCATGGCAGAAAGGAAATATTGCAAAATGAAAAAAGATATCCATCCAGAATATCGCCCAGTTGTCTTCATGGACACAACTACTGGTTACAAATTCCTTAGCGGTTCAACAAAACGCTCTAACGAAACTGTTGAGTTCGAAGGCGAAACTTACCCATTGATCCGTGTGGAAATTTCATCAGACTCACACCCATTCTACACTGGACGTCAAAAGTTCACTCAAGCAGATGGACGTGTGGATCGTTTCAACAAAAAATACGGTCTCAAATAATCATAAAAAGAACAGTTTCAACTGTTCTTTTTTTGTACTTATTTTTATGAACCAACCACTACTACTTTCTCTTTGTCAAGCTTCACGCTGACACTATGATTGATTTCAAACGAGGTTAAAAAATATCAAAAAGAAGTTTGATATTGAGAATGGTTAAGATAATGGAAACTGCGTAACCTAGGATTGTGTTCCACTTGGCATTGGTGAATTCTCCCATCAGTGACTTCTTAGAGGTCAGATAAATTAAGGGGAAGATTGAAAACGGAAGAGCAATTGACAAAAAGACCTGTGAATAGACCAATAACTGATCCAAGGTTTTTTCTTGATATCCAAACAAAACGGCAACAACAATCACAGGAAGCAATGCAAAAATACGGGTACCGATACGGATAATCCACTGAGGCAATTTCAGATGCAAGAAGCCTTCCATGACAATCTGTCCTGTCAAAGTACCTGTAATGGTCGAATTTTGACCACTTGCTAAAAGGGCTAAAGCAAACAAAGTTGACAGAGTTGAGCTAGCTATCGCTCCTGCTATTGTCGAATCCTGTAAAGCATTGTACATTTGAGAAAAGGCCGAAATTTCAGATGCATGACCAAAAAAGAGAGAGGCCCCTAAAATAAGAAGTAAGGAATTGACAATAAAGGCTAAGGACAACTGAAGATTTGAATCCCAGGTCATAAAACGCACGGCTTTTCGAACATCCTTCTTATCTTTGTGATTGATTTTCCTTGTCTGGGATAGAGAGGAATGAAGATAGAGATTATGGGGCATGACTGTCGCTCCCACAATTCCTAGAGCCAGGGTCAATTGGCTTTCATGACCAGGCAATGGTGTTTCAAATAATGTTGGAGTTGGTAAGTAACCACCAAAAATACCCTGAATACTTGGACTGGATAAGCCCACCAGATAGGTAAAGATGGCTAATATGGTTAAAATTAGGGTCGTAACAATGGCTTCAATTTTTTTGAAGCCAAATTTCATCAACAACAACAAAAGAAATACATCTAAAACGGTTAAGAGGATAGCGACCATAATCGGTATTTTAAACAAAAGATTTAAGGCAATCGCTGAACCTAGAACCTCAGCCAAGTCTGTCGCCATTAAAGCTAATTCTAAAATCACCCACAAACTATAGCGAAGCCACTTGGGAGCATGATGAGCTGTTGCCTGTGCTAGGTCCATCTTAGTTACGATACCGAGCTTTCCAGCCATCTGTTGTAGCTGCATGGCGATGATGGATGAAATTAAAATGACGAATAAGAGACTATACTTGTAAGAAGCACCACCAACCACACTAGTAATCCAGTTTCCAGGATCCATATAACCAACTGCTACAAGAGCGCCAGGTCCTAAAAATGCTTTTAGATTTTGCCAAAAATGGTTGTTATTTGGAGTATCGATAGATTGATTAATCTCAGAGAGTGACACTTTTTTATGAGAAGACATAGATACTTACCTCTTTCTAAACCTACTTTTTCATTATTTTCTATTAGAGAAAAATAAGATTGACTTTAAACTATTAAAACAATGAAAACTATATGAAAAACATTTAGTTTTTTCATTATTTTTCTTAAGGCACCTTAATATTTTTCTTAAGGCTCCTTAATATTTTTCTTAAGGCACCTTAATTATAACACAAAAAATGAAAACTATATGAAAAACATTTAGTTTTTTCATTATTTTTCTTAAGGCACCTTAATTATAAAAAATATGATAAAAACTTAAGAAAATTCAACAAAATTTTAGGGAAAGTCAGAATAAGTCTACTCATTAACGATAATGATAAATCTATTGATAAACTTTGACATTTAATAGTGAACTGTAACTATTATTTCTAACTCGATTTCTCTATAAAAGAGGAAAAACCAGCGTCTTTTGACGCTGGATAAAAGCTACTTAGATCATTTAACAAGAAACTAAATTGCTTCTGTAACGAAGCTACGGCTTTCAAGTACCTTAAGCATGGCATTAGCTGTATCTAGGGCTGTAAAGAGTGGTACACCATGTTCGATAGCTGAACGGCGGATTTGTTCACCATCTTCATCAGCAGTTCGCTTAGTACCAACTGTGTTGATGATAGCTTGGATTTTCCCTTTACGAACATAGCTTGGGATATCCTGTTCATCATCACCAATCTTACCAACAGGTTGTGCTTGAAGTCCATGACTAGCAAAGAAAGCTGCTGTTCCTTGAGTCGCAAGGATACCATAACCAATATTTTGGAAACGACGAGCCAAATCCAAAGCTTCTTCCTTGGCATCATCTGCGATAGTAAAGACAACATTTCCAAAGGTTGGCAAGTGAAGATAAGAAGCTTCAAAGGCCTTGTAGAGAGCTTTTTCCAAAGTAGTATCAGAACCCATAACTTCCCCTGTTGACTTCATTTCAGGCCCGAGTAAGCTGTCTACTTTAGCTAGTTTCGTAAAGGAGAAGACAGGCGCCTTGATATGAACGCGAGTACTTTCTGGATAAAGTCCATCTTGGTAGCCAAGTTCTTCAAGACTTTGACCAAGAATGAGCTTAGTTGCTACCTGAGCCATAGGGATATTGGTTACCTTAGAAAGGAATGGCACCGTACGGCTGGCACGTGGATTGACCTCAATAACGTAGACTTTTTCATCCTTGATGACAAACTGGATGTTCATCATCCCAAGACAATTAAGGCCAATTGCTAGACGTTTGGTGTAGTCTGCGATGGTTTCTTGCACCTTTTGCGACAAGGTTTGTGGTGGATAAACGGCCATTGAGTCACCTGAGTGGACACCAGCACGTTCGATATGCTCCATGATACCAGGGATGAGAACATTTTCCCCATCTGAGATGGCATCAACTTCACACTCTTGCCCAACGATGTAAGAGTCAACAAGGACTGGGTGGTCTGGACTGGCCTTAACAGCGGTACGCATATAAGAGCGAAGGTCTTCTTCGTTTTCAACGATTTCCATAGCACGTCCACCCAAGACATAAGATGGACGAACGAGAACTGGGAAACCAATCTTGCGAGCAGCAAGCACGGCTTCTTCTTCATTGGTTGCTGTTTGTCCTGGTGGCTGTGGAATATCCAAGTCTTTAAGGGCTTGTTCAAAAAGGTCACGGTCTTCGGCACGGTCTAAGTCAGCGACTTGGGTACCAAGGATGGTCACACCTGCTTTTGCCAATGGCTCGGCAAGGTTGATAGCTGTTTGACCACCAAACTGAACGATAACGCCTTTTGGCTGCTCCAAGTCGATAACATTCATAACATCTTCGAATGTTAATGGCTCAAAGTAAAGTTTGTCTGATACCGAGAAGTCGGTTGAAACGGTCTCTGGGTTTGAGTTCATGATGATGGCTTCATAACCAGCAGCCTGAATCGCCTTAACAGAGTGAACAGTTGCGTAGTCAAACTCAACTCCTTGCCCGATACGGATTGGACCTGAACCTAGGACAAGGACAGATTCCTTGTCAGATCTGATAGATTCATTTTCCCAGCCATAGGTAGAATAGAAATATGGTGTTTCAGAGTCAAACTCCGCCGCACAAGTATCAACCATCTTGTAAACTGGGACAATCTTGTTTTCCAAGCGAAGTTGGCGAACTTGCTCAGCTGTCGTTTCCCAAAGTTCAGCAATCTTACGGTCTGAAAATCCATTGAGTTTAGCTATTTTCAAGACTTCTAGATCTTGTGGATGGGCACCTAATTCTTGCTCAATTTCAAAGATGTGCAAGAGTTTATCCAGATAGAAGATATCAATCTTAGTCAATTCAGCAATTTCTTCTGGTGTGTAACCACGGCGAATAGCCTCTGATACGTAGAAGAGACGATCATCTTGGGCCTTGACAACTTTTTCAATCAAGGCATCATCTGAAACCGCTGCAAGCTCCGGCATTTCATTGTGGTGAACCCCAATTTCAAGTGAACGACAGGCTTTTAGAAGAGATTCCTCGATGTTACGACCGATAGCCATGACTTCCCCAGTCGCTTTCATCTGAGTTCCGAGACGACGCTCACCTTTTTCAAACTTGTCAAATGGGAAACGTGGAATCTTAGCAACGACGTAGTCAAGAGCCGGCTCAAACATGGCATAAGTTGAACCTGTAACTGGGTTGATAACCTCATCCAGGGTTAAACCAACTGCAATCTTGGCAGCCAATTTGGCAATCGGATAACCCGTCGCCTTAGAAGCAAGAGCTGACGAACGCGATACACGAGGGTTTACTTCGATAACATAGTACTTAAAGCTGTGCGGATCAAGAGCCAGCTGAACGTTACAGCCGCCTTCAATCTTGAGGGCACGAATAATGCTCAAGCTCGCGTCACGGAGCATTTGGTTTTCATAGTCTGACATGGTTTGTGCAGGAGCAAATACGATAGAATCCCCTGTGTGAATCCCAACTGGGTCAAAGTTTTCCATGTTACAAACAACGAGGGCATTGTCAGCTGAGTCGCGCATCACTTCGTACTCGATTTCCTTGAAACCTGCGATTGAACGTTCAATCAAACATTGGGTAACAGGTGACAGTTTCAACCCATTTTCAGCGATTTCACGCAATTCTTCCTCGTTGGCACACATACCACCACCAGTACCACCAAGTGTGAAAGCTGGACGAACGATAACAGGGTAGCCGATTGATGCTGCAAAGGAAACAGCTTCTTCCACTGTGTTGACAATTTCAGATTCAGGGATTGGCTGCTCAAGCTCTTCCATCAATTGCTTAAAGAGGTCACGGTCCTCTGCTTGGTCAATGGCAGACAATTTAGTACCTAGAAGCTCTACTCCAAGCTCATCTAGGATGCCATTTTTAGACAATTCCATGGCCATATTGAGCCCTGTTTGACCACCAAGAGTTGGAAGCAAAGCATCTGGACGTTCCTTACGGAGAATACGTGTCACAAACTCGAGTGTAATCGGTTCGATGTAGACCTTGTCCGCAATCTCCTTGTCCGTCATGATGGTTGCAGGATTTGAATTCACCAAGACAACTTCATAACCTTCCTCTTTCAAAGACAAGCAGGCCTGGGTCCCAGCGTAGTCAAACTCAGCAGCCTGACCAATAATAATCGGACCAGAACCAATCACCATAATTTTTTGAATATCAGTACGTTTAGGCATTTATAAGATATTAAGGGCGTCAAGCGGACAAAGCTAAAATAGGAGTTATGACGAAGAACTACCAGTTCTAGGAATAACTATCTTTTTAGCACCGTCCGTAGCCCGTATTCAGTTCAGCAAATACGGACCACCCTTCTCCTTTCTATTCGGCAACTCTCAGGTTGCCATTAAATAAATTCTCCGACGATTTTTTAGAGAAACGATCATTTTCGATAAAAAATCTAGTGCAGGGAGTTTTTAGTTCGCCTGATAGCGACTAAAAGAAACGACCTGCCTTTCTATTCGTTGCCTCACAGGGCGACATTAAATAAGATACAAAGGACGATAAGAAAGCGACTGAATTTTAGGAAACCAAGGATAGCAATCCTTCCTTGGTTTCTCTAAATTCCGAGCTTTCCGTCCGTGTTCAATTCCATAAATTCTCCGACGAGTCTTACTCGTTCTTAGTTGGCTGGTTTAAAAGCTTCCATCATCTCGATAAACTCGTCAAAGAGATAGCTAGCGTCGTGTGGCCCAGGAGCTGCGTCTGGGTGAAATTGTACAGAAAAACCTGGTTGGTATCTGTGACGCACACCTTCAACTGACTTGTCATTAATTTCTTCGTGGGTAATGATCAAGTGTTCTGGCAAATCCTCACGGCTAACCGCATAACCATGGTTCTGGCTAGTAAAGTCTACTCGTCCTGTTGCGATTTCACGGACCGCGTGGTTAAATCCACGGTGACCAAATTTCATCTTATAGGTCTTGGCACCATTTGCCATGGCAAAAAGTTGGTGCCCCATACAGATACCAAAGATTGGAATCTTCCCTTGCACACCACGAATCATATCGAGGGCCTGGGGAACATCTTCTGGGTTTCCTGGACCGTTTGACAACATGACGCCGTCAGGGTTGAGATGGAGAATTTCTTCTGCTGTAGTTGTGTAAGGAACCACAGTCACGTTACAGTTCCGTTTCGAAAGTTCGCGTAAAATGGAATGTTTGAGACCAAAGTCTACCAGAACGACACTCAATCCAACTCCAGGAGCAGGATAAGCTGTCTTAGTAGAGACTTGCTTGATATTATCTGTCGGCAAGACTGTTGCTTGGAGCTGGTCTGCAATATGGTCCATGGTATCACCAACATGCGTAAGGGTTGCCCTCATAGTACCATGCTTACGGATAATCTTTGTAAGCGCACGAGTATCAATTCCTGAGATACCAGGGATTTTCTTGGCTTTCAAGAATTCGTCCAAGGTCATTTGATTGCGCCAGTTGCTGGCTCTACGCGCTTCTTCAAAAACTACTACTCCCTTACAGGTAGGACTGATGGATTCGTAGTCATCACGGTTAATCCCATAGTTTCCCACCAAAGGGTATGTGAAAGTCAAGATTTGTCCATTATAAGACTGGTCTGTAATGGATTCTTGATAGCCGGTCATCCCTGTATTAAAGACGATTTCACCTGTTACATCAATATCTGCTCCGAAGGCCTTGCCTTCAAAAACTGTGCCATCTTCTAATACTAGAAGTCGTTTTGTCATATAGTCACCTCTCGTGGACGCTCTCTGGCGTCTTTTAACGTCTTGTGTTTATTTTGCTTTTCTGTATGCCAGAACAGACTCTAAGATTGCCATTCTGACAAATACACCATTGGTCATTTGTTGGACAATGCGTGATTTTGGCGCTTCAACTAAATGGTCTGCGATTTCGACATCACGGTTGACTGGGGCAGGGTGCATGAGAATGGCTTTTTCTTTCAAGCGATCATAACGCTCTTGCGTCAAACCATGTTGCGCATGGTAGCCTTCTTTTGAAAAGACTACTCCACTTTCATGACGTTCATGCTGGACGCGAAGGAACATCATGACATCCACCTGATCGATGATCTCGTCAATACTTACAAACTGGCCATAGTCTGCGAATTCCTGACTTCTCCATTCCTCAGGACCTGCAAAGTAAAGCTCTGCGCCTAAACGTTTCAAAATTTGCATATTTGATTTGGCTACACGTGAGTGGTCCAGATCCCCAGCGATAGCGACCTTAAGCCCCTCAAAATGTCCAAATTCTTCATATATTGTCATCAAATCAAGCAGGCTCTGACTTGGATGTTGTCCTGAACCATCTCCACCATTGATAATGGAAGTCGTAATGGTTGGACTGGCAATCAACTCTCTATAATAGTCGACCTCTGGGTGGCGAATCACACAGACATCCACTCCTAAAGCAGATAGGGTCAAGATGGTATCATAAAGTGTCTCACCCTTATTGACCGAACTAGTCTTCACATCAAAGTCTAGTCGCTCCAATCCTAACTTAATCTCTGCCACTTCAAAGGACTTATGTGTCCGTGTAGAATCTTCAAAGAAGAGATTAGATACGATAGGTTTGTTCTCGTAGGGAAGTTGGGCTCCATTTTTAAACTCGATTCCTCGTTTGATCAATTTCATCACTTGATCAACTGTAAGGTCTTCCATGGAAACCACATGGTTCAATGCTTGTTGGTTTTCTGACATGGCTACTCCTTCAGCTTTCTAAGCTTCTTCAGTAATCAGAACTCTGTCTTGGCCATCAAGTTCTGTCATCTCTACGATGATTTCTTCAGAACGACTGGTTGGGATATTTTTCCCAACGTAATCTGGACGGATAGGCAATTCTCTATGTCCACGGTCAACTAGCACCGCAAGACTCACGCGCGCAGGACGACCATGGCCGACAATGTTATCAATAGCAGCACGGATGGTACGGCCTGTATAGAGTACATCATCCACCAAGATAACTTCACGGTCTGTCACATCAACGGAAATCAAAGAAGTATCTTCTCCGCTTTTAACATCATCACGGAAAGGTTTGGTGTCCAATTCCACAACAGGAACAGTGATATTTTCCAACTGCTCCAAGCGTTCTTTGATACGATGAGCGATGAAAACACCACGCGTTTTTATCCCAGCTAAGATAATTTTATTCAAATCTTTATTGCGCTCGATAATCTCATAAGTAATTCGCGTAATCGCTCGTTTGACAGTCAATTCGTCTACAACTTCTTTTGTCTTCATGACAAACCTCCAAAAAGAAAAGTCTCCTTCTACAAGGAGACTTGAAATGTATAGCCAAGCGAGCCCTACTGTATACAGTATAGACTTCACCCTTCTACTTTATCGCGCTCCTTGCCTGCCTCACGGGACAGGTTTAAAGGACTATTTAGTTATCATTTACTATAGCACAAAGCACCCTTAAAATCAAGCAAAAACTTTTTCAGAGTCCCCTTAAACATTACTAAAATCATACAGTTGGGGATAGTGGTCACATTCTGGATTTTTGGGATGGCAGATAGCTCGTCCAAAGTAAATCATAGCCTGGTGGGCTGCTAACCATTCTTCTGGTGGCAAGACATCCATAACACGTTTCTCTACTTCAAGTGGCGTAGCCGATTTTTTTACGATATCGTGATGCTTACAGATACGCTCCACATGAGTATCCACTGCAAAAGCAGGAATCCCAAACCCCACACTCATGACGACATTTGCTGTTTTACGACCAACACCCGCTAGACTTTCTAATTCCTCTCGTGTCTGAGGCACTTGACCATCAAAATCGTCTAGTAACTGTTGGGCACATTTTTTAAGGAATTTAGCCTTATTTCGATACAGTCCCAGACGAGAAATGTGTGAAGCAATTTCACTTTCAGTCGCGACAGACATGGCTTGTGGTGTCGGAAAGGCAGCGAAGAGACCTGGTGTGGCCTTATTTACCGCTGCATCTGTCGTCTGAGCTGACAACATCACCGCAACCAAGAGTTCAAAATGATTGGTAAAATCAAGACTAGGCTTAGCATCTGGAAAAAGGGCAATAATTTCCTCTATGACATGACGGGCACGTTTCTTGGATAAAACCATCTACTCGTCTCCATCAAACAGTCCTTGCAAGCCAGCAAATGGACTATTTTCTTCTTTCTTGACTGCTTGTTGGGCTTGGTATTCATCTTCACTCATGATTTGCCAGTCATTTCCTGACACAAAACCTTGACCTGCCTCTTCTTCTGCCGTCAAGACTTTGATAGGGATATTGAGCAGAATATTATCTGCTACGCTCTCTGCAAGGTTGATTTCCCCATTTTCGATAGACAAGACCAAGTCATCATCTAGAACTTCCTGATCCAGTTGGTTGGTCGCTCCTTCCATGAAGACCTCTGTGACTGGATAAGACTCAGCCAACTCAACTGGCTCCATACTGCGGCTGGAAGCAAGAACAATGGTGTAAGATAGTTGATAATCTAAGAAATACATGCGGTCTTCGTATTGGACCTTCCCTACCGCAAGGATATCTTTGACATCTAAAATCTCTTGATTCCGTTTACGCAAGTCTGCTGCCAGGTCTAAAGCTTGTTCAAAGTGTAGACCTTCAGGCTGCTTACGAATTTCTTGAATATTTAACTTCATATTTCCTCCATAAAGATGTACTCACTTGATTATACCATGAAAAGGCTATAAGTCAGCCTCCCAAACTTTGATATTAAAATCTCATTTTTTAACATATTTACTATGACAAACTTTCCTATTAGTGCTATACTATAGGCAAGAATACATCAGAGCAAGGAGGATGCTCATATGGAAGACAAAGCACTCATCACTGAAGCTTACCAACTCCTTTCCGAGTTAAATAAAAGCTTCCAAAGCTGCAAACAAGGAACAGCTGATGATCTTCGACTGCAAGAGCTGCTGAACACCACGCTTAAGGAACTAAAAAAAGCAGAAATGCTGGACAACAGTATCTTAATCGACCTTGAGAAATTTTACCAACGCACCAGTCTTCTGATTGGACTAGGGAGCCTAAAACTAAATGATCAAGCTCGTGCTGCTTGGCGCAACTATGACAAGTTCCACTACGAACATGTCAAACACGTATTGACTCTCTATGGACCTGTTTTTGGATTTTAGATCTTGAAATCACTTGTTTTCTATTGACAAAATTTCCTGAAAGGTATAGGATAGAGGTACTAATACTCGGAGGTAAGGGAGACATGAACAACTAATCTATCAAATAAAGAATCTTTATTTAGTAGATCTTGTTTTTGTCTCTTTTTGTGTGCTCTTTTTATACTAGATTTTCTAGTATCTTGTCCTCATTGAAAATCGAAAAACTAGAAAGCTATGCTCCTCTTGGGTTGGGTTAGGCAACTCCAAGCTAGTTTGACGAGTTTTTCAACGAGGATAATAGAGTTTTGACAGTGACTTTGGGCTCTACTAGATAAAGTAGAGCTTTTTGTTATGCACTATAGATATTCTAGAAAGGGCGACAATATGATAAAAATCAATCATCTGACCATCACACAAAACAAAGATCTACGAGATCTTGTATCTGACCTAACCATGACTATCCAAGACGGAGAAAAGGTTGCTATTATTGGTGAAGAAGGAAATGGTAAATCGACTTTACTACGAGCTTTAATGGGGGAAGCTTTACCTGATTTTACTATCAAGGGCGACATCCAGTCTGACCTTCAATCACTGGCCTACATTCCTCAAAAACTCCCCGAGATTCTAAAAAATAGGACTCTACATGACTACTTCTTTTTAGATCCCACTGATTTAGACTACGGTATCCTCTATCGTTTGGCTGAGGAGCTGCATTTTGATAGCGACCGTTTTGCTAGCGACCAAGAAATTGGGAGTCTCTCAGGGGGCGAAGCTTTGAAAATTCAGCTCATCCATGAGTTGGCAAAACCCTTTGAGATTCTATTTTTAGATGAACCTTCAAATGACCTGGATCTTGAGACGGTTGATTGGCTAAAAAGTCAGATTCAAAAGATGAGGCAAACTGTTATTTTCATTTCCCATGATGAAGACTTTCTTTCTCAGACGGCAGATACTATTATCCACTTACGACTGGTCAAGCACCGGAAAGAAGCGGAAACACTAGTAGAGCATTTAGACTACGATAGCTATAGTGACCAGAGAAAGGTTAGTTTTGCCAAACAAAGTCAGCAAGCTGCTAACGACCAGAGAGCTTATGACAAAACCATGGAAAAGCATCGCCGCGTCAAGCAAAATGTAGAAACTGCCTTGCGTAACACTAAAAACGATGTTGCTGGGCGCTTACTGGCTAAAAAGATGAAAAATGTTCTCTCTCAAGAAAAACGCTTTGAAAAGGTAGCTCAGTCTATGACTCAAAAACCACTTGAAGAAGAACAAATTCAACTATTCTTCTCAGATATACAACCATTAGCAGCTTCTAAAGTATTAATCCAGCTGGAAAAGGAAAAGTTGTCCATTGGCGAGCGCATTTTATCTCAGGAGTTACAACTAACGGTCCGTGGCCAAGATAAAATCGGTATCATCGGGCCAAATGGTGCTGGAAAATCAACTCTGTTAGCCAAGTTGCAACAACTGCTCAGCGCCAAAAGAGAGATTTCACTTGGTTTTATGCCACAAGATTACCATAAAAAACTACAATTGGATCTATCTCCAGTAACCTATCTCAGCCAAACTGGACAAAAAGAGGAACTACAGAAAATCCAATCTCACCTAGCCAGTCTCAATTTCAGCTACCTAGAGATGCAGCACCAAATCCGCTCCTTATCTGGTGGTCAACAAGGCAAACTCCTACTTTTGGATTTAGTGTTGCGCAAACCAAACTTTCTCCTTCTGGATGAGCCTACACGTAATTTTTCTCCCACTTCTCAACCCGAAATCAGAAAACTCTTTGCCTCCTATCCCGGCGGTCTGATCACTGTTTCGCATGACAGACGCTTCTTAAAAGAGGTCTGTACGAGTATCTATCGTTTGACAGAAAATGGTTTGGAAGTCGTCGCTTTACAAGATTTATAATTTTTGAACATAGCAAAAATCCAGAGACGACCTCTGGATTTTTTTACATTTGTTTCAAGCGTTCGATTCGTTCTGAGATAGGTGGGTGGGTATAAAAGAGTTTTTGTAGCCCCCCACCTTTCTTGGGATCATTGATATAAAGAGCGCTACTGGCATCGTCAACATGGTGATGCATCGGCTCGCTATTTTCCAACTTACGCAAGGCATTGATCATTCCTTGAGGATTGCGAGTCAGCTCCACACTAGATGCATCCGCTAGAAATTCCCTCTGACGGGAAATGGCTAATTGCACCAAGGTTGCTGCGAGAGGTGCTAGAACAATGGCTAAGAGAGAGATAACAAGCATGATAATCTCCAAACCATTTCCATCGCGATCATTATCACTTCGTCTGCGACCTGCGCCACCCCACCACATCATCCGTCCTGCCATACTAGACAGAAGGGTAATGGCACTGGCAAGGGCGACAGCAATGGTCGAAATGCGGATATCGTAGTTCCGAATGTGACTGACTTCATGCCCCATAACAGCTTCTAGCTCCTCACGATTCATGATAGCCAGAAGGCCCGAAGTGGCTGCGACAGCTGCATTCTGCGGATTCGAACCTGTCGCAAAGGCATTTAAAGAAGAATCCTCAATAATGAAAACACGCGGCATAGGAATCTGAGCAACCATGGCCATATCTTCTACTACATGGTAGAGGTCTGGGGCTGTTTGCTCATCAACCTCACGCGCCCCATTCATAGACATGACAATCTCTGTCGATTGAAAGATCATGGTCAGAGCGTAGATAAGACCAATAATCAAGGCAATAATCATGCCCCCAAGACCTGAACGCATAAAGAGATAGCCAACCGCATAACCAACCAAGGCCAAGAGTAGGAAGAAAACCAGCAACAAAATCCAAGTTTTTCGTTTATTGCTCGCAATTTGATCAAACAACATCTTAGTCACCTAAACCGCTAAAGTCAACTTTAGGAACTGCCTTTTCCTCTTCAGGTGTTTGAAGGAAGTCTGCAGCTTTAAAGCCAAATAGCCCTGCGATGATGTTACTTGGGAAGCTTTCAAGTTTTACATTGTAGTTGCTGACAACACTGTTGTAGAGTTGGCGTGAATATGAAATTTTATTTTCTGTATTGGTCAACTCTTCTTGCAATTTGATAAAATTAGCACTAGCTTTCAAGTCTGGGTAATTCTCTGCTACTGCAAAGATACCAGAAATCTGGCGGGTAAGGGCATCACTGGCCTTCATAGCTTCTGCCGGTGAAGTTGCTGCGGCTACTTGTCTACGAAGTTCTGTTACTTTTTCCAAAGTAGAACCTTCATATTTCGCATAGCCTTTGACTGTTTCAATCAAGTTTGGGAGGAGATCATTACGACGCTTCAACTGAACATCGATCTGGCTCCAAGCCTCCTTGGTTTGCATACGATTTTTAACCAAACCGTTATAGCTAACAATCACAAAAATAACAATCAGAGCCAAAACTCCAAGAATAATCCAAGTCATAATCTTATTCCTTTCTGCTTTTAGATTACTACCAGTATATCAAAATTTTAACGAATATGGTAAAATAAGATGATACTAGAGAAGGAAACTACTATGAAACCAGAAACATTTTACAGCCTACTAGCTGAGCAAAATCTTCCACTTTCGGACCAGCAAAAGAACCAATTTGAACGATATTTTGAACTCTTGGTCGAGTGGAATGAAAAGATTAACCTGACCGCTATTACAGATAAAGAAGAAGTTTATCTCAAACATTTTTATGATTCGATTGCACCTATTCTGCAAGGCTTGATTTCAAATGAAACTATCAAACTTCTTGATATCGGAGCGGGGGCAGGATTTCCTAGTCTACCCATGAAAATTCTCTATCCTCAGTTGGAGGTGACCATCATTGATTCGCTCAATAAGCGCATTAACTTCCTTCAGCTTTTGGCTCAGGAGTTGGATTTGGATGGTGTTCACTTCTACCATGGACGGGCAGAAGACTTTGCCCAAGACAAGAACTTCCGTGCCCAGTTTGATGTGGTGACGGCTCGTGCGGTTGCCCGTATGCAGGTTTTGTCTGAGCTGACCATTCCCTATCTTAAAGTCGGTGGCAAACTATTGGCACTCAAGGCCAGCAATGCTCCTGAGGAATTGCTAGAAGCCAAGAACGCTCTCAACCTCCTCTTCAGTAAGGTAGAGGACAACCTCAGCTACGCCCTACCAAATGGAGATCCGCGCTACATCACTGTGGTCGAAAAGAAAAAGGAAACACCTAACAAGTATCCAAGAAAGGCTGGCATGCCCAACAAACGCCCACTTTAAACAATGGTGCCCCCTTGTTTAAAATTCAGAAAACCATTTACAAAATCAACTTCGCTCTCACATTTCTAGGCTCGGGAAAAATTCGTTTACAAAACGGACCTCGCTCTCGCATTTCCGGGATCGGGAAAAATTCGTTTACAAAACGAACCTCACTCTCACATTTCTGGGCTCGGGAAAAATTCGTTTACAAAACGAATTTTTTCTGCTATACTATCCTAAGCAAAGGTTTTTAATGTCATCCTGTGAGGTGACGAAGGCGCAGATTTATATAAATTTTTAAAAGATAGCTATTTTTTAAAAAGTCTTACTCTGAGGGCCTATTGCTGCAAAATAATGGGCTCTTTTTGGGTGCCCAAAAGTGAGGTTTTTATGAAACAGGAATCAACTGTTGACTTGTTACTAGACGTTGATCAACGTCCTTCTGCTGGTAAAGGTATTCTTCTAAGCTTCCAGCACGTATTTGCCATGTTTGGCGCAACCATTCTCGTTCCCTTAATTTTGGGAATGCCCGTATCGGTTGCTCTCTTTGCATCCGGTATTGGAACACTTATCTACATGATTTCTACTGGCTTTAAGGTTCCAGTTTACCTAGGTTCTTCATTCGCCTTTATCACGGCTATGTCTTTAGCCATGAAAGAAATGGGGGGCGATGTATCTGCTGCTCAAACGGGGGTAATCTTGACTGGTTTGGTCTATGTCCTTGTAGCAGCAAGTGTTCGTTTTGCAGGTACGAAATGGATTGATAAACTCTTGCCACCAATCATTATCGGACCTATGATCATCGTTATCGGTCTTGGTCTTGCTGGTTCTGCTGTAACGAATGCTGGACTCGTAGCAGACGGAAACTGGAAAAACGCTCTTGTAGCTGTCGTGACGTTCTTGATTGCCGCCTTTATCAATACAAAAGGAAAAGGTTTCCTTCGTATCATTCCTTTCCTCTTTGCCATCATCGGTGGGTACATCTTCGCTATGATGCTTGGTTTGGTTGACTTTACCCCAGTCCTTCAAGCCAATTGGTTTGAAATTCCTGGTTTCTACTTGCCATTTAGTACAGGTGGAGCCTTTAAAGAGTACAACTTGTACTTCGGTCCTGAAACAATCGCCGTCTTGCCAATCGCTATTGTAACCATTTCAGAACACATCGGAGACCACACTGTTTTGAGCCAAATCTGTGGCCGTCAATTCCTGAAAGAACCAGGACTTCACCGTACGCTTCTCGGTGACGGTATTGCGACATCTGTATCTGCTTTCCTCGGTGGACCAGCTAATACGACTTACGGAGAAAATACAGGGGTTATCGGGATGACTCGTATCGCTTCTGTCTCTGTTATCCGTAACGCGGCCTTCATCGCCATTGCTCTTAGCTTCCTAGGCAAATTCACTGCCTTGATTTCAACCATTCCAAATGCTGTGCTTGGTGGCATGTCCATCCTTCTCTACGGAGTTATCGCCAGCAATGGTTTGAAAGTTTTGATTAAGGAACGCGTTGACTTCAGCCAAATGCGTAACCTCATCATCGCAAGTGCCATGTTGGTACTTGGACTTGGTGGGGCTATCCTCAAACTTGGCCCAGTTACACTTTCAGGTACTGCTCTATCAGCCATGACAGGAATCATCTTGAACTTGATCTTGCCACACGAAAATAAAGACTAATCATCTATACACACAAAATCCACTCGATTGAGTGGATTTTTTTATTACTTACTCTTTATCTCCAGCAGTAAATCTTTCAATGAAATAATGGTCACGGCTAATAAAATCATAGCCATACCGACAAAATCAATCGCATAAAACTGTTCCTTCATAATCAGAAAGGCAAAGAAAACGGCAGAAATTGGTTCTATGGAAGCTAATAAACTAGACTTAACAGGGCCTATCAGACTAGCTCCCTTTAGGAAAGCTGTGTAGGCAAAAACCGTTCCGATGATGATAATCCCAGCAAATGCAAAGAGAAAATCTAAGCTGGTTGGTATGCTGACTTGCAAAACTCCTGTGAAGGGAATAGCCACTACACCAGAAATAACCATACCGACACCAATCACCAAAATACTGCCCCACTTCTTAATCAAAGCAATAGGAAGGATGATATAGAGGGCATAGGTCAAGGCCGAAAAGAGGCCCCAGAACAGACCTAGGGGTGTGACAGACAACTGGTCAACTTTACCGTGCGTCGCGATAAGAAACGTTCCTCCTATAGCCAATCCAATCGAAAAAATCTCAGCCAGAGTAGGCGCCACCTTGTCCTTGATACAAGTATAAATCAAGATCCCAACGGGGCATACATACTGGAGAACTGTCGCCGTTCCAGCATTGGTTTCCTGAATGGCAGAAAGATAGGCAAACTGGTTTAAGAAAAGTCCAAACAAGGCAAACAACAGCAGAGATAAAAGGCTTTTTCTGTCTTTTAAAAAAGCATAGAGTTTATCCTTTGCAGTCATATAGGATAAGACTACGAGCGCCAAGTCTGCAATGATAAGTCGCAGATTGATCAAGACTAGAGCAGAAATCCCGTGTGCCATCAGGTATTGGCCACTGGTTCCAGACAAGCCCCAAGCAATCCCTGCCACTACTGTATACAGAGTTCCTTTTACGGTTTTCGACATGCTTCCCCCTACTCCTCTTGACGAATCATTTCCATCACTTGGTTTCGGTCAACTATCCACTGGGTACGCTCATCCTTCTCATACGTTCGATTGGATAAAAAGATAGTAGCTTCTTGTTTCTCTCGATTCCACATGATAAAGGTACCAGTATAGCCCGTATGGTCGAGCCAGGCTCCTTCCAAATTCCAGGCTAGGGACCGCTCCTTATCATCTAAGGGAGAAAAATTTCGGCTCAATTCTGCAGCAAAATCATCTTTCAAGTAATGTTCCAGAAAGATCTGCAGATCCTTAACAGTCGAAAACAAACCAGCACTTCCTGCGTGTTTCCCTAATAGACGGGCTTTGGGATCATGAATATTTCCGGCCTCCACTCCTTTCACTGTTGGGACAGCTTGCTCAACGGGACCGAACTTGGTCTCCTTCATCCCCCATGCTTCCAAAACTTGTTCTTCTATAATCTGATCCAAGTCTTGATTAAAGATTTTTTCCAAAAGAAAGCCCAAAAGTAAAAAGTGAACGTCCGAGTATAGGAAGGCTGGCTGACTTCGTCTATTGAGGTGAAACATGGCTTCTTTTAATTCAGGGGCAGTCAAGAGGTCCCGATTTGGAATAAAGGGGTCTAAATCTGTAGCATGGGTCAAAAGTTGCCGTATAGTGATATCAGGATAATCACACTCCGGTAAAAAATCCGTCACCGGTCGATCAATATCTAATTTGCCCTGCTGCCACAAGAAGGTAAAAACCGTCCCCACTCCCACTACCTTACTCACACTGGCTAGATCATAAACCAAACCACTTTCTGTCTTCAAGTCTCTTTCTGGATCACTCAATCCTAGATAAGACTCTTTCCATTCACCATCCTTATAATACGCAAAAGAGGCCCCGGGATAAATCCCTGCCTCGATTTGATTTTCTATTTTTCTTAGAATTTTTTCCCACTTCATGCTTCTTCAAACCACAATTCAATGTTATTGGTATCTTTACCAAGGAAGAATTTTTCAGACTTAGGGACAAAGTAGCCTGTCTTTTCAAATTTCTGACGAAGACTGGTTAAATCAAAATTCTTGACTAAAAATTTTAACATCGTCAGGTCCCAAGTGACATTGTTTTCAACAACCAAATCTGGTCCTTGCCCTTTCGTAAAGGTAATTACTGGCGCTACTCCTTCAGGATCAAGTAAGCTCTCTGTCTCCTCAGGCAAACGCAACTCCATAGAAACCTCAAATTGGCTCATGTATTTTATACCTGTATTTGAATAAAATTCAGGAACAGTTTCCAGTGGAACCAAATCTCTTATATCATCTTCTGCATGAACAAGGATCACATCCTCTTCAGGAGAAACAATCTCAAAAGCATACCCACGGTTTCCTTTAAATAGACGAGGAAGAGACTTCATCTGAGAAAGAAGAGCTTCAATTTCAGAAGGATTCTCAACCTTTATCAAGAGTCTAGCTAGCTTCTTAAGTCCTTCAACTTTGCGTGTTCGCATGCTTGGAGACTCTTCTAAAATCAATCTCTCCGTAGCTGTCTGATCACCTAGAGAAATAAAGGCAGACTCTTCCAGCAAAGGTTTCATCCCCAGGGTTTCAATGTAAAATTTTTCATTTAATTTTCGATTATTAACTTTCAAAGTCGGAACGATCCGAACAATCTCATTCACCTTCATATATTCCTCCA
Organism: Streptococcus sp. D7B5; assembly: GCF_029691405.1. Classification (NCBI taxonomy): domain Bacteria; kingdom Bacillati; phylum Bacillota; class Bacilli; order Lactobacillales; family Streptococcaceae; genus Streptococcus; species Streptococcus sp. D7B5. Next base: position 218,208 of record NZ_CP121467.1, on the reverse strand, counting down.
ACTCTTTTATTTTAAAGGATTTTCGAATATTTTACAAGCCATATCTATTTTATTTAGAAATTTTACAAGAAAAAAACTGGGATTCCCCAGTTTCATTTCTTATAGGTAAAGTAGTTTGAATAGTGCTACTGCTGCAATACCCGCTAAAATTGGAGCTACAACCGGAACCCATGCATACCACCATTTTGAATCACCCTTGTGTTGACCAAGGACTGATTTTGGAAGGAGTTCGTGAAGAAGACGTGGTCCGAAGTCACGAGCTGGGTTCAAACCAGGTCCAGTAGGTCCACCAAGTGAAGTTACCAAGGCCATCACTAGGAAACCAAGTGCCAAGTGCGCAACTGAGATCCCAGCAGCTGTATGTGGAGCTACTTGAGCTTTCACTGCCAATTCACTTAAATCAACAGTTTGTCCAGCTTGAGTAGCCATTTGTTTCATGTATTGAAGAACCTCTGCACCAAAGAAGTTTTTAGTCAAACCAAGTGCTGCAAAGAAAAGAACAAATGAACCTACAAACTCATTGAGGAATCCGTTAACAGTAGCTGCAAAACGTGATTCTTTTGTACCGTGGTCGATGCTTGAAATCGTTGAGAAGGTACCCAAGATATTGTTTGGATTTTCTGTCTTCAAGTAGTAAGGACGGTGAGTCGCTACAACCAAAGCTTGACCAAAGATTGCTCCCAAAACTTGTGCTAGGATGTAATATGGTACTTGCTCCCAAGAGAAAAGTCCACTAACAGCAAGTCCAAGAGTGAAAGCTGGGTTGATGTGGTTACCAGATACATTACCAAACATCAAGGCTGGGATCATAACCCCCATACCATAACCAACCGCGATAACGAGCCAGCCACTTTGGTGACCTTTCGTACCTTTAAGTTCAACGTTAGCAACTGCACCATTACCAAGAATGATCAAAATAGCAGTTCCCAAGAATTCTGTGGCATATTTAATAGCCCATGTAAAATCCATTTGATAGATTCTCCTTAAATTTTTTTAGACAATCCTTATTCTATCAATTTTTAGGCCTTTTAGCAATATCTTTTCTAAAAGAATCTATGGAAAACGCTTTATTTAACTTATCTTTAAGAAAAGGACAAAAGGGGTCAAACTCCTTTTGTCCTAATCGTTATTCTTGACGTTGACCAAAATCTGCAATCATCTGCTCCATCTCTTGGCGACTCGGAGTGGTCAACATATAAAGGTAGTCCCCTTGTAGCTCTGCAAAGGCTGCTGGCATGATTTTTTTGACCTTGAATTGCTGGCTGTACTTAGCAAGCAAGTCTTCTTCTGAATAGACATAATTTGCATTGGCACGACGTGAAGTAGCTAGACAGTATTGAGGTTCAAATTCTGATGCTGGGAACTCTTCTCCTGCGACAATAGCTGCATAACCTCGGTAGAGATCCAAGGAGTGGGCAAAGTTATAAACATCAATGGTAAAGCCACCTGCAGGACGGTTATTGTACTCAATGGCAATGTAGTCATCCCCGTCACGGAAAAACTCGATATGGAAAAAGCGCTCTTTCATACCAAATTCCTTGACAATGGCCTCGCCATACTTGCGCAGTTTGGGATCCATATCCTTGAGTACATAGTAGGAATTGTCCATCTTATAAATCATCAGATCAAGTGGTGTATGGGCGTAGTCGAAAGTCGTTGAAAAGACGATGTTGCCATCCTTGTCCACAAGCCCATCAAAGGTGCAGATTTCGCTAGAAGTGACAAATTTTTCAAAGAAATAAACGGTTGAATGGTCCCATTCAGCCTTAAAGTGATTTACATCGTCTTCTGTCTCAAGCTTAAAGGTTGCTGCCGCTCCCACTCCATTATCAGGTTTGGCAATCATTGGTAGACCGATTTCGTTCACTGCTTTATCCACATCTGCTTCCGTCTGGATAACAGCACCAGGTACCACAGGGACACCTGCTTTTTTGAAAAGTTTCTTCATCTCAGACTTATATTTGGTCTTTTTGAGATCCTCTGGTTTGGCACCAAAGACATTAAATTGCTCACGAAGTGTTGCGTCCAGCTCAAGCCAGTATTCATTGTGGGACTCGATGCGATCGATTGGTCCATGCTTGTAGAACAGAAAGGCAACAGCACGTTTGACTTCGTCTATGTTTTCAAGATTATCTACACGGAAATACTCAGTCAGGCTATTGCGCAAAGGTTCATCAAGTTGTTCGTAGGGCTCCTGACCAATTCCCAAGACTGTGATGCCTTTATTAGCTAGCTCGATGGTAAACTGTTGAAAGTTTTGCGGATAGTAGGGAGAAATAACAAGGTAATTCATAGGCAACTCCTTTTATAGATACAGGTGTCCAAGAAAATAGGGCATTTGTTTACGCCACCATTCCCAGTCGTGGGCGACATCGTGTCCCCATTCAGCAAACCAGGCTGGAATTTGTTTCTGGTCAAAGGCTTCTTTGAGCTTGTAGAAGGATGGTAGACCGTCTTGTTCCCAGGCACCAAGGCCCGTACAAACGACGATTTCTGCCTGACGGTAACGATCGATAAACCATCCGTCGTTTTGATTCCAGATATAATCTACTGGTGAGTTTTGGTAAATTGCATCGTCGTTGTAGTAATCGCCAACGAAGAAACGTGCGTCGTAAACACCACTGAGGGCAATCACCTTGGTAAAGACATCTGGATGCTGGAGAAAGAAATTGAGTGCATGGTAGGCTCCCATTGAGCAACCTGTCGTCATCATGCCATCAAACCAACCTGTCTTGTGCTTGATAAAAGGAATGGCCTCCTCAATCACATAGCGTTCGTAGGCGCGGTGCATCTCCGCCTGGTCATGACCATTTTTCCAAGTAGCCAACCAGCTCTCACTGTCCACACTGGATAGCGTAAAGAACTGAACACGGCCTTCTTCGATAAAGGAAGCACAGGCATTAATCATGCCAAAATCATAGTATTCGTTGTGACTACCACCAGATGAAGCAAAAACAACAACTGGAATCCCAGCGTGTCCATAACGGTTGAGGTACATTTCACGGTTGAGATTGCCACTCCAGTGGCTGAGGTTTTCAATATGCATTGGCTTTCTCCTTTCCTAACTTACCATTTCTCTGCAAAAAATCGGAGACAGTCTGGTAAATTTTCCGACCATGGAATCTCACTATGGATAGCACCAGACTGAACTTTCAAGACAAGATTATCCAAGTGTACTCCACCTGCAATCAAATCACGGTAATAGCGAAGCGACGAGTCGATATAGGCTTGCTTGATATTGCCAGCCATCAGGGTCTTGTCCGTATCATCCGCTTCTTCTGTTCCAACATAGATGAAAATGCGCTGTTCAGGCGACAATTTCTTGCGCTCGATATAGCGGTTAAAGGCTTCTTGGTGAAGCCAGTTAGCAGATGAGAAGACACCTAGACAACCAATTCGGTCTTGGTACTCTAGTCCGATAAACTGAGTAATATTGCCTCCTAGTGACGAACCAATCATAGCCGTATGCTGGCGATCAGCTTTGGTACGATAGGTTTCATCGATAAAAGGCTTGACCACTTCCATGACAAACTCGGCATACTCCACACCCTTACCACCAAACTGCTGGCCTGGGATAGGAGATTCTTGAAACTTCCAAGCCGCATACTCATTCATCCGTCCCATACCATCATTGTCAATAGCAACAACAATCATGCGACTGATGTCAGGATTCCGCTTAATGGCTGGAATAATCTTCCAAGAGTGTCCGATATAGGACTCCTTGCTGTAAAAGACATTTTGCCCATCATGAAAGTAAACAACAGGGTAAAAACGGTCTGTGTCTTTCTCATAATCCTTTGGCAGGAGCACACGCACACGACGCTCTTTTCCAGTATAAGGAACCTTGAGTTTGTGTTCTTTCATTTTTAAGTAAAAGTAGGAATGATTCATTGTCAGAAAACTCTCTATATTCAAAATTTTATCTCATTATACCATAAAAATAGAAAAAAAGTCAGTAATTGTCCATTTTAAGGATAAATAACTAACTTTTTTCATTTGTTTTTCTGAATTCTTCTGGATTTTCTGATTAGAGGAGATTGTCAATCAAGTTATCGACTTCATCTTTTTCAACCTGGGGAGTGATTTCAGTAATCATGATACCAGCCACTGCTCGCTCAACCAAGCCTTCAACATCCATGCGTTTTTCATACTGCTCTGCATTCTCTATCTTAGGATTGGTCTTAGGACGGTCAGGCGCAAAAATAGTACAGCAGTCTTCAAAAGGCTGGATTGAAATTTCAAAAGTATCGATTTCCTGCGCGATGTCAATGATTTCCAACTTGTCCATCGTAACCACGGGACGAATGACTGGAGTGCTGGTCACAGCGTTGATAGTCTGCATGCTTTCCAAGGTCTGGCTAGCTACTTGACCAAGACTTTCCCCATTGATGATAACTAAACCATTTCTCACCTCTCGAATACGGTCGGTAATGCGCATCATAAAACGACGGGTCAAGGTCATGAGGTAGGCTTCTGGCGCTTTAGCCTTGATTTCCTCTTGAATCTCTGTAAAAGGCACCTCGATAAACTGGATATTGCCACCAAACTTGGTCAATTTTCGAGTCAAATCGTGTGCTTTCTTGAGGGCACCAGGACTAGTATATGGCGGGCTGGCAAAGTGAACCGCCTCAATATCTACCCCACGTTTAAGAGCTAGATAACCTGCTACAGGTGAGTCAATCCCTCCTGACAACATGAGCATACCTTTACCAGAACTTCCCACAGGTAATCCTCCTGCTCCACGAAAAGTTTCATAGGAAAGATAGGCAGCCTCTTCTCGAATCTCAACCTGAAGATTAATATCTGGATTTTTCATCTGAGCTTGCACGTTTGGAATGGCCTCGAAAACAGCTCCACCAAGAGTTTGATTCAGTTCACGACTATCCAATTCAAAGTTGTGGTCGCTTCGCTTACTAGTGATTTTAAAGGTCATCCCTTCCTTATAGATTTCCTTCATAATCTCTTGGACAGCAGACTTCAGAACTTCCACTGACTTTTCAATCTTATACACAGGAGAAAAATTTTGAATTCCAAAGACTTGTTTGAGTGATTCTGCTACTGCTGTGTAATCAGCTCCATTGAGGTAAGCGTGGGCACGGTCGCGATCTGCGGTTACCTTAACTTGGGGATAGATGGACAAAACGTCTGAAATATTATTACGAAGTTTATTGATGAAACGCATACGATTTTTGTGCTTGGTTGACAATTCTCCGTAACGAATCATAATTTCTGAATACTGCATAAATGCTCCTATCTTACTTTTCTAGTTTGATTGTAAATTAATTTTAGCTTGGTCAAGAACTGCTCGACTTGACTCATATCATTTTCCAAGTCTAGGCTTAGACGCACAGCTGACTGGGCCTTATCTTTGTCCACTCCCATGGCAATCAAGGTCCCCGCAGGTTTCCCTGCCTTGGACGAACAAGCAGAGGTTGTGGAAATGAAAATATCATAGTCTTCAAAGGCGTGAACGATGACTTCACCACGAACACCCTTAATCCCAAAAGTCAGGATATGAGGGGCAAAGTCTTCCTCATCTGAAAAGACAAAAATATCTGGATAATCCAGAAGGGCTTGACGAATGACTGCCTTCATCTGGCTTGTCTTAGCAGTAAATAAGTCTAGATTTTCCATAGCCAAACGGAGAGCTTTGGCTGTTGCAGCAATCCCTGCCACATTTTCAGTTGTCGAACGATAGTCTCCCTCTTGACCACCACCAGTTAAAAGAGGCATGATCCTCTTACCAGACTTGATATAGACAAATCCAACACCTCTGACACCATGAAATTTATGACTTGAGAAGGTCGCAAAATCTACACGATCTGTCAGATATTTTTCAGTCGGAATCTTAGCGAGTGCCTGAACTGCATCAACGTGGAAGGAAATAGTTGGCTTGTCTGCCAACAGTTTTGAGATGGCCTCAATAGGTTGAATAGACCCAATTTCGTTGTTTACCGCCATAATGGAGACGAGGGTCGTATCAGGTCGTATCAAAGCTCCTAGAGCCTCAACATCCACAAACCCTCTGCTATCAACTGGAGCAAAATCCACCTCAAAACCTTGACCTTTCAGCCAGAGGGCTGATTCCTTGACTGCTGGATGTTCAATGGCTGATACGATGATGTGCTTGCCAAACTGGGCTTTTTCAAAGGCCACACCTTTGATGACCCAGTTATCCCCTTCTGTTCCTCCAGAAGTAAAGAAGATTTCATCACTCTTCTTGCCAATCAAATCTGCAATTTGCTGCCGGGAAGCATCTAAAATTCGTGTTGCCTGGTCTCCCAAACGATGGAGACTGGATGGATTTCCTACAATTTTTGAAGCGACCTGCATGTAAGTTTCAAGTGCTTCAGGATAAGGCTTGGTTGTCGCCGAATTATCAAAGTAGATCATGTTTTCTCACGCTTTCTAAAATCACTTCTTCTATTGTATCATGAAACGAAGCTTGCGACAAGAAAGGGCAAGTCCTCTTTTTTTAAGATTTTTTTAAAGAAATGAGGTATAATAAATCATAATAAAAGGAGAGTATCATGTCTAACTATCATAGAACTTCAAAACCAAAAACAGAACACATCAAAAAGGGATTTACTGTCTTTCAAAAAACGATTGCTACCATCGGTAGTATCCTTGGCCTCATCACCGCTACTATCACCATCATGAACGCCATGGATAATAACAAAAACAACAAAAAAGAACCGACGACAACCCAAACAACTGTTGTCAAGGAAATTCAAAAAGAAGCCCCTCAGGAGAATACTACTCCTAACAAGGACAACACTTCTACTAAAGAAAATACCTCTCAGGAAGAAACTCCTCAATCCAATAAAAAGGAAGAGCAAAAAGAAGAGAAGAAAACAACAACTCAGGATTCTTCTACACCTTCCTCAACAAAAGAAACAACTGATAGTGGAAACTCGTCCAAAACGACTAGTTCCGAAAACAAAAGCAATCAATAACTACTAAAATAGCTTCCTTCCAGCTTTGGAAAGAAGCTATTTTTTATTGTTGCAATACTTTTCGTGGTTTGGTTCCCTCAGCTGGACCGATGACACCTGCCATTTCGAGTTCTTCCATAAGGCGGGTCGCACGGTTAAATCCAACCGACAAACGACGCTGAATCATCGAAGCACTGGCTTTCTGCGTTTCGATAACCAGAGCCTTAGCTTCTTCAAAAAGCGGATCGCCGCCAGCTTCACCATCTGAAAATTCTCCTTCATTTTCAGAAACCTCACCTGGGTCAAAACTCTCATCGTAGTCCGCATCCGCCTGAGCCTTGATGAAGTTTACGATACGTTCGACATCATCATCTGAGATAAAGGATCCTTGCAGACGGACTGGGTGATTTTCATCGATTGGTTTAAAGAGCATGTCTCCTCGACCAAGCAGTTTTTCAGCCCCATTCTCATCCAAGATGGTTCGTGAATCTGTACCTGATGAAACTGCAAAAGCCACACGAGATGGGACATTGGCCTTGATAAGACCAGAGATAACATCAACCGATGGACGTTGCGTTGCGAGAATCATGTGAATCCCTGCAGCACGCGCCTTCTGTCCGAGACGAATGATGGCATCTTCTACTTCCTTGCTAGCCACCATCATGAGGTCTGCCAACTCATCTACAATGACAACAATCAAAGGCAGGGGTACTTGTTTGTACTCAGATTGGCTATTATATTCCTCGACCTTGGCATTGTAACCAGCGATATTTCGCACACCAACCTTAGCGAAGAGTTCATAACGGTTTTCCATCTCATCCACAACCTTTTGCAGAGCCTTGCTGGCCTTGCGTGGATTGGTCACAACTGGAATCAAGAGGTGAGGAATGTCATTGTAAACGGATAACTCAACCATCTTTGGATCCACCATCATAAACTTGACCTGATCTGGTCTTGCTTTCATCAGAATGCTGGCAATAATACCGTTAACTGCGACTGACTTCCCTGATCCCGTCGAACCTGCAACGAGTAGGTGGGGCATCTTGGAAAGGTCAAAGGTGCGAGCAGTTCCATTGACAGCCTTACCTAGAGGAATTTCGAGGAGATTTTCTGGTTTAGTTTGAGACTGTTCCCAGAGTTCACGGAAGGAAACGGTCGCAATCTCAGAGTTGGGTACTTCAATTCCGACTAAGGATTTACCAGGGATCGGAGCCTCAATCCGAACATCCTTGGCCGCCAGAGCCAGCGCTAAGTCGTCTGCCAGATTGGAAATGCGGTTAACCCGTACACCGACTGCAGGCTTGACTTCATACTTGGTAACTGATGGCCCAATTTCAGCCCGTTCTACCGTCACCTTGATACCAAAGCTAGCAAAGGTTTCTTCTAGGATTTTGATATTTTCTCGAACAATCTTCTTTTCCTTGGACTGATCTTTGGGTTTATCTGGTGCAAAGAGTTGCAAGCTTGGTAGCTTGTATTCGAGGGCTTCCTTGGCAGAAAAATCAACCTGAACCTCTTCATCCTCAAAATCTTCTTCCACATCTGGAACGTCAAAATCAGTTTGAGGGAGGATAATCTCTGGTTCGATCCACTCTTCCTCAGGAATTGGTGGGAAATCGTAGTCTGGTACTTCAGATAAGATTTCTCCCGTTTCAGGATCTACAGGAGGAAGCGGCAGCGCATCCTGTTCTTCTTGTTCTCTCTGAATTCTGGCTGCTTCTTCAGCTTCTTGACGAGCCTTCTCTTCTTCTCTCTTGATGAAGCGTTCCTGTTTTCTCTGTTCCTGTTTTTCCATGAAGGATCTAAACTGAGCTCCAATAAAGGCAGCAACATCATAAATAGACCAGGGACTAACCAAGAGTGCCCCAACTAGAATCAAGAGAACTCCAATAAAGTACGATCCGATATTTGAGAAAAGAAAGGATATGGGGATATAGAGTCCAACACCAAGCAAGCCTCCACCAGCGAAGCTAGTCACTCGCATACCAGTCAGGTCCGTCATAACTTGAGACAGGGTCCCTTTTAGAACTGATTGCTCCAAGCCATATTTCCATACCAAGTAGGCCTCAAAAATCAAGAGCAAGCCAGCGAAGATACAAAGAAATCCTGACAGAAGTCCCTCTTGCTTGCGAATCCATTTAAAAAGAAAAAGATAGATGAGGAGGCCACCAATGGCCACATAGGCCAAACTTCCGACAACCAGTCGAATGAGATTGTAAAGCGTGACACCTGCCGCGCCGAGTTTGAGGGCTGCAATAATCAACAATAAGGCAATTCCTAAGGAAATCAACATCCTCTGGATAGCCTGTTTTCTTTCGAGTTCTGCTTTAGACGGTCTCCGTCTTGTTTTTGTAGTATTCTTGTTTGCCATTCTTTTATTATACCATATTTCACAGCCATTTCGAATAGAGAAAAAGATTGCACCAAATGGTAACAATCTTTCTATTCTAATACTTTTTATGCTTGTGGTTTGCGTAGGTAGCCATAAACCACACCACTTACAATTGCGCCAACCAAGACAAAGGCAAGGTAGAGAAGGGCATTTGAAGTAAGAGCGATGACGAAGATTCCTCCGTGGGGCGCCATGAGTTTAATACCTGCAAGACCAACGAGTCCGCCCGCTACTGCTGAACCAAGGATGAAGCTTGGAATCGCACGAGCTGGGTCAGCGGCACCAAATGGAATCGCTCCCTCAGTGATAAATGACAAGCCCATGATGATGTTTGTCAAACCAGAGTTGCGTTCTTCTTTGGTAAATTTATCTTTGAAAAGAAGGGTTGCGACAAAGATGGCAAGTGGTGGCACCATTCCGCCAGCCATAACTGCTGCCATTGCTACAGAACCACCTGAAGAAACAGTCGCTGCAAGCGTACCAGTACCAAAGACATAAGCCGCTTTATTAACTGGCCCACCCATATCAACAGCCATCATGCCTCCAAGAACGATACCAAGAAGGACAGCTGAACCTCCTCCAAGACCACCTAGGAAGTCATTCATAGCAGTGTTGATTGCTGCCATTGGAATATTGACAGCCAACATAACAAATCCTGTCAAGATTGTTCCGAAAAGCGGTAGGATAAGGATAGATTTAGCACCTTCAAGTGAACGAGGAACTTTAACGTATTTCTTGATAGCAAGAACCAAGGCACCTGCGATAAATCCACCAACAAGGGCACCTAGGAAACCAGATGAGACACCTGCAAGAGTTGAAGTTGCTTCACCACCTGCGGCATAAGGAATTTTACCAAAGGCAAAACCTTCTTTGGCAATAGCACCAGCAACGAAACCAGCTACCAAACCTGGTTTTTCAGCGATAGAGTAGGCTACATATCCTGCAAAGACTGGAAGCATCAAGCCAAAGGCAGCCCCACCGATTTTCATGAACATGGAAGCGAGCTCATGGTAGGATCCGAGATTGCCAAGACTATCTTGCGGCACACCAAAAGCTCCGTCGATTAAGAAGGCGAGGGCAATCATGATACCACCACCGATAACGAATGGCAACATTTGAGATACACCACTCATCAAGTGTTTGTAGAAGGCACCACCAAGGCCTTGTTTTTCATTAGATGCTGTTGCAGCTTTTGCTCCATTAGCAGCACGGTAAACTTCAGCATCTCCTGAAAGAGCCAAGTTGATCAATTCTTCTGTCTTACGGATACCGTCTGCAACTGGACGATTAACCAATGGTTTGCCATCGAAACGATCCATCTCAACAGCTTTGTCTGCTGCGATGATAACAGCTTTAGCATTGCGGATGTCCTCTGCAGTTAGTTGGTTGCCGACTCCGCTTGCACCATTGGTTTCAACCTTGATACCAACACCCAATTCAGCAGCCACTTTTTGAAGGGCTTCTTGAGCCATGTAAGTGTGGGCAATACCTGTCGTACAAGCTGTAACAGCTACGATAAAGTCGCCAGAGTCATTAGCAGGTGCTTGAACAGGTTCCTCAGCTTTTTCTGAAGCTTGGTCAAAAAGTTCAATAACTTGATCAGCTGATGTTACTTGACGAAGTTTGTCAGCAAAACCGTCTTTCATCAAGTATTGAGACAATTCTGCCAAGGCTGCCAAGTGAGTATCATTGGCACCTTCTGGAGCTGCAATCATGAAGAAGAGGTCTGTTGGTTGCCCATCCAAGCTTTCGTAGTCAACACCCTTGTTTGACTTAGCAAAGAGAACCGTTGCTTCTTTGACAGCAGAGTTCTTGCTGTGAGGCATAGCAATTCCGTCACCCAAACCAGTGGAAGTGAGAGCTTCACGCGCTAAGATTCCTTCTTTAAAGGTTTCAAAATCCGTCACATAACCGTGATCTACCAAACTTTTAATCATCTCTTCGATGACAGCTGTCTTTTCTGTTGCCTGTAAATCCAGCAACATGACATCTTTTCTCAATAGGTCTTGAATTTTCATCGTTTTTCTACCTCAACTTTTTCATATGTTTCTTTAATAAATTCCGCTGTTGCCAAGTCATCCGAGAAGGTAGTTGCTGTTCCACAAGCCACTCCCCATTTGAAGGCTTCTACTGCGTCTTTTGATTTGACAAATTCACCGGTAAATCCAGCAACCATAGAGTCACCAGCCCCGACTGAATTTTTGACTGTTCCCTTGATAGGTTTAGCGAAGTAAGCTCCCTCAGATGTGACAAGAAGAGCACCGTCGCCAGCCATAGAGATGATAACGTTTTGTGCACCTTTAGCTAGTAACTCACGAGCATAGTTCTCGATTTCATCTAAACTTTCGAGTTTCACTCCAAAGATAGCTCCAAGCTCGTGATTGTTTGGTTTAACCAAAAGTGGCTGGTAGTCCAAACTATCAATTAAGGTCTGTCCTTCAAAATCACAAACCACTTGCGCACCAGTCTGGCGTGTCAAGGCAATCAAATCTTTATAGATAACATTGCCTAGGTTCTTAGCACTCGAACCTGCAAACACAACCGTATCATCTGCTGTCAGACTAGACAAAATAGCTTTCAATTCTTCTAACTGAGCCGGTTCCACATTTGGACCAGTCCCGTTGATTTCTGTTTCTTGGTCTGCTTTAATCTTGACATTGATGCGAGTATCTTCTGCTACTTGGACAAAACGAGTTTCGATTTCTTCCTCTGTAAGGGTATCTGTGATAAATTTACCAGTAAAACCTCCGATAAATCCAGTCGCAGTATTTGGAATACCCAAGCGCTTCAAAACACGGCTGACATTGATTCCTTTCCCACCAGCAAACTTATCATCACTGTCCATACGATTGACACTACCGACTTGAACTTGGTCCAAGCGCACGATATAGTCAATGGATGGATTGAGTGTGACTGTATAAATCATACTTCTATTACCTCCGTTTTCTTCTTAATAGCCTGCAAGAGCTCATGCCCTTGACTTGTGATGACAATAGCGCGTTTAAGTGGTGCTACCTTGGCAAAGCAAGTTTGTCCAATCTTAGACGAATCCACTAAGACATAGGTTTGTTTGGCATTCTCTAAAATAGCACGCTTAACGGCTCCCTCCTCCATATCAGGAGTCGTATAATAACCATCGTCGACACCATTCATCCCAATAAAGGCACGGTCAAAGTGCAATTGATTGATTTGGTTAAGAGCAACACCACCGATACATGCATCTGTTGCCATCTTGACACTTCCTCCAACCATGACAGTTGGAATCTGTTTTTCAACCAACTGAACCGCATGGTGAATGGAGTTGGTCACAACTGTGATATTCTTATTAACCAATTCCTTGATTAAAAAAGCAGTTGTCGTTCCAGCATCAATAAAGATAACATCTTGTTCCTTAATAAGAGAGGCTGCTTTCTGAGCCAGTAGCTTCTTCTCTTGAAGGTTTTTGACAGATTTTTCTTGGATGGTTTCTTCTTCCTGCAAGGAGTGGGGCAATTCTGCTCCACCATGCACACGGCGAAGTTTGTTTTCCGCCTCCAACTCGTCCAAATCTCTTCGTACTGTCGATTCTGATGTTTCTAATAGACTAACCAATTTTTCTAGGGAAACTACATGATGTTGATTTAACTCCTCTAAAATCAGTTGCTTCCGCTCAGTTTTTAACACCAAATCACCTCCTGTTATCGTTTACACTATTCATTCTAGCACATTCTCTACTAAAGTCAAGCATTTTTTATCATTTTCTTTCAAATTCTATCATTTTTCTTATTTCCAAAATTTTTATTGCAAGATAAGTGGCTTTATGGTAGACTATTTGAGTAAGTATTGGAAGATTACTCAAGAGGCTTAAGAGGCCGTGTTGGAAACGCGGTAGGCGTGTAACAGCGTGCGTGGGTTCGAATCCCATGTCTTCCGTAGAAAAAAGAAAAACTGCACCTCAATGCAGTTTTTTTATCGTTCTAAGAACAATATATAGAAATGAAAGGCTGAGTTACTCTAACTATCACATCACATTTTTCTGTATCCTTCCCTATCCTAATTCATAAAAAAACAAGTAGTTTATTAAGACTACTTGTTTTTCTTTTAAATCTTAGGATTAGATATTGCTTTTATCTTTTTTATCTGAAGATTTGTCTGTTGATTTATCAGTGGATTTATCTGAAGATTTATCAGAAGACTTGGTTGAGTTTTTACGGACAATTTTATCATAACCTTCTGTATCATCAAGCAACTCTGTCGCCAAAGTACGGTAATCTTCTTGAGAAATCAGCCAGTTTCCATCCTTATCCTTTGTTAATTTGATTTCAGTATCAAAATCACCAGTAGTGAAAGGTGTATGAGCTAAGTTAGGGTCAACGTCACTGTAGGTTGAGAAATCTTTCTTGAATAGATGCTCAAAAATCCAGTAAGAAACCAATGTTTGGTAACGCTTGATGTCAACGTTTGAACCAGCTTGATTGTATTTACCTAGGTTATCAACACCTCCAATAAGAGTAGTGAGAACTTCCCTTGTAGATGAAGCCAATCCTTTAGAGTGTAACTTCTTAGAGTTGAAAGTAACAGTCGCTGTATTTCCTGATTCATCAACCTTCACGTCTTTAACAGTGTAAGAACCGATATCTTGATATAATCTACGTCTCATCTTCAAGAAACCTGAAATGGTTTCTTCTGGAGTTTCTACAGGGAAATCTTTGTGCCATTGTACTGAGTAGGTAGATGCAGGTGAAAGACCTTCTTCTTTGATTTTTTCACTTGTTTGAACTGCAAATACGGCCTCAGTCCATTTTTCATAAGTGTCGCCATAAATTTTCTTGAATCGTGCAGAGTCGCTAGTGAGAACAGAGTCTAGGAGAATTTCAGCATCTTTTGTAACTTTCTCTTTAACTTCCGCTGCTTCATCCTTCTTCTCAACTTGTTCCGTTTTCTCCTTGTTATCAGAAGAAGCTTCAGATGACTGATTAGAAAATACAGAACATGCACCCAAGACAACCGTCGAAAGGGCTAAGATACTTAGTAACTTGATCTTTTTCATGTTTCACCTCTTTATGAAAATTTACTCTTGGAGACCACCTCCAAGGATAGTTGTTTAGAAAAACACTGGGTTTATCTAACGGAGAATGGGGGATTCGAACCCCCGCGCCAGTTACCCGACCTAACGATTTAGCAAACCGTCCTCTTCAGCCTCTTGAGTAATTCTCCACTAACACACTAGAATAAATAGGATACAACAAAGGATACAATTTGGAAAAAATCTACTGTATACCTGTTCATAATGGAGCCGGTGGGAGTCGAACCCACGTCCAAACACCTGCCAACATATTTGTCTACAACCATAGGTTATGTATTGTTTTAACAGTCCCTCGACACATAACTCAAGCCTAGGAACTGCGAGTCTATTAATCTCTTATCAAACCACTAGACAAGGCTTGATCGTATCTCGCTAATCATAAGACCTGTCATTGAACACGAGCAATCCAAACCAGGTCACGCCTGCTGGTTTTTAGGCAGCTAGAGCGTAAGAAGTGTTATTTTTTGCAGTTATATTTAACTGAGCGTTTACGTCGCCACACGGGTTGCAAAATATGCCTCATAATGCCTGTCGAATCCGTAACGACCCCAGGATGTTAGAACTATTATAACCTATCTTCAAAAAAAATGCAAAATCAAGCCAATTCTTTAGAACAGATACGTTTTCAAAGCATCTGATAAAGCTTGATAACCGGCTACACTTAGATGGAGGCCATCCGTTGTATAGGCTGATTGAAGTTGTCCTTTTGAATCTGTCAAACTATCATAAATCGGCACAAAATCTACCTGCATATAGGCGGATGCTAGAGCCTCATAGGCTTGATTCCATTCCTTAATCTTTTCATTGGTACGAATATATACTGTCTGCTTGTATTCTTCTCCTTCATTGACTGACAAAATTGAAAGGAGCTTTATTTGTGACAGCGGATAATCTCGGTTGAGCGATTGAATCACACCTTCAAGATTATCCAAAGCTTCATTCATGGGAATATCTTTTCCGATATCGTTTGTCCCAATTAGGAGAACAATTTGATCGACAGCATCACCATAAAGATGGGCATCCAAATTCTCTAATAAAAGTCCCGTCTGGTAGCCTCGGATACCACGATTAACAATCGTCTTGGCAGTTCCCAACAACTCTTGAAGAGGGTAATACTCCACTATCGAATCACCAATAAAGATGATATCTGGCTCTAGAACAGATACTTGATTCAATTCACGATACTTGGTTTGAATCTTTGCCTGCTCTTTTAAAAGCCAATTTTCTAATAACTGTACTGCCACCTTATCCCTCTTTCTCTAACCACTTTTCTAGAATCTGATACACACCCGCCTGGCTGTTGGCTGGTGCCAGGGCAGTCGCAACTGCCTTGACACTATCATCTGCATTTTCCATAGCATAGGCAATTCCAGCCAGCTCTAACATTTCGATATCGTTTTCGCTATCACCAAAAGCCATGATTTGTTCTGATGTCAAATCCCAGCGCTTGAGTAATTCTTCCAATCCCCAAGCCTTGTGAACCCCAGCCTGCAGGATATCGATACAGCCATAACCGCTAGAAACAGCCCTTACACGACCATCAAAGAGGTCATTGATTTCCTGCAAAACTGAACTAGAACGTTCTTCACCAACAACCATGCTCATCTTTAACACTCCACCGAAGAGGTCTGAGTTTAGCTCATCCACAAAATTTGTCCTTTGGTAAAGTTTTTCAATCATCTCTGGAGTCATAAATTTTTCCAGGTCTGTAAAAACCGTTCCTTCCTTGACAAAACTCCCATTCATACTGGTAACGACGAACTGATCTCGACACTCCCTCCCTTTAAAATGAAGGAGAGCCTTGTCAACCATAGCATCATCCCAAATCTGCGCTTGAATCAGTTCATTGTTTTCAAAAATACGTGCCCCATTGGCAACGACTAGAACTACTCTACTCGCCAAGTGCTCCAGTAATTGCCTCATACGGTGAACTTCATTCCCTGTCGCAATGACAAAACGGATACCTCGTTCATCTAATTGGTCTAAAATCTTTTCTAAACGTGGCAAGTCCAGTTGCCCTCTTGGATCCAGCAAAGTTCCATCCATATCCGTTGCAATCAATTTAATCGTCATCTCGTCTCCTTTAGGGCAAGTGCCTACCACTTCAACCCTACATGTTCATTCATTTCTTTATAGGCCGTGTCAATTCGTTCCTTGGTCGCCTCGTCCAACTTGTCACGGTGACTGCCTCCCTCGATGAAGTCCTCTAGGATATAGGTCTGATAGAGGAAGAGCGGATAGCCTTCTGGAGAGTAAGTCCCTTTGGGTGTTCGATTTACCCAAGTAGGATGCGCTTTGGCCGTTTCAATCCTTGTCTTGCCATCTTTTTTCTTAATGGTCACGTCCATGAGAACACCGCGCTCCGTCCATTTGGCATTTTCCTCATCTTGCATGGTTTCAATGCGTTGATTTGAGAGAAAATTTCCCATGGAATAGATGATCAATTTTTTGTCACCATCTTTTTCAACGGTTTCAGCAGGTTCAACGACGTGAGGATGCCCTCCAAAGATAATATCTGCTCCCCAGTCAATCATCTTATGGTACAGTGTTTTCTGTTCTTCCGTTGGTTCTAGCTGGTATTCAATTCCCATCTGAGGCATGATGACAGTAATATCCGCCTCCTTCTCTGCGCGCTCGATTTCTGCCTTCATCTTATCTTCATTCAAATCAGAAAGATATCGATTATAGTCCTCTTGAGAGATATACTGCTCAATGCCATTAAAACCGTAAGAATAGGCCAGGAGAGCTATCTTGATACCATTGACTTCCTTGATGACTATAGGTGCTTGGTCTCGGGATTCATGCGTGTAGACTCCGATGGGTGTCATTCCAGCCTTTTCAATAGCTTGAGCCGTTGAAACCACTCCCTCAATTTGAGAATCCAAAATATGATTATGAGCCAAGTCTAGAACTTGGTAGCCTGCATCCTTGATCGCATCCATGACTTCTCCTGGTGCATTAAAGAGAGGATAACCTGCCAAATAGTGGTCCTTGTTCACCGTTCCTTCAAAGTCACCAATTACTAAATCAGCTTGCTTGAGCCAGGGTTTTACATACTCAAAATTCTCATGGAAATCATAGGTTCCATCTTCTTTAAGAGCTGTTCGGTAGATGGGGATATGGTAGAGAAGGTCACCATTTGCCATGATACGGGCTGTCTTTTCACCAGACTGATTTTCCTTGGATTGACCAGATGTACTAGCAGAATCAAGAGTTTGGCTACCAGGGCTTGTTCCCTTACTACCTTGTACTGCTCGAACTAATAAGTTCCCCCCCATGGACAAGGCAACTGCAAGCAATAACACAATAATAAACTGAGCATTGGTCCAGGATTTATAATTCCGAAAGAAATCCACACTAGTTCTCCACAACCCATAAAGAGAGCCCTGAGACCGTCTATCTTGTCGCTTTTCCATCTTTATTCCCCCTTGTCTTTTGGTGCAAGTCTTTTCTTTTATTATACCACAGACAAAAGAGGAATACCGTTTATTATATTATTTTTTAGGAACTTCTGCGACTTTCTTTCTCGCCTATTTTGTGTTATCATGTAGAGGTAATGAAAGGAGAGAAAATGTCTGCAATAGAACGTATTACAAAAGCTGCTCACTTAATTGATATGAACGATATTATCCGCGAGGGGAATCCGACACTTCGCGCAGTTGCTGAGGAAGTTACTTTCCCACTGTCTGACCAGGAAATCATCCTTGGTGAAAAGATGATGCAATTCCTCAAACATTCCCAAGATCCTGTTATGGCTGAAAAGATGGGACTCCGCGGTGGGGTTGGATTGGCTGCTCCCCAACTCGATATCTCAAAACGCATTATCGCTGTTTTAGTTCCCAATATTGTGGAAGAAGGTGAAACTCCACAGGAAGCCTACGACTTGCAAGCTGTTATGTACAATCCAAAAATCGTCTCTCACTCTGTTCAAGATGCTGCTCTTGGCGAAGGAGAAGGTTGCCTTTCTGTTGACCGAAACGTACCTGGCTATGTTATTCGCCATGCCCGCGTCACTGTTGATTACTTTGACAAGGACGGCGAAAAACACCGAATCAAGCTCAAAGGTTACAACTCTATTGTTGTCCAACATGAAATTGATCACCTAAACGGAATCATGTTTTACGATCGTATCAATGAGAAAGACCCATTTGCTGTTAAAGATGGACTCCTCATCCTCGAATAAAGAAAATCCCGTTGCAAGACGGGGTTTTGTGTTATAATAGAGGCATGAAAACAAATGATATTGTCTATGGCGTCCACGCCGTTACAGAAGCCCTCCTTGCAAACACTGGAAACAAACTCTACCTCCAAGAAGATCTAAGGGGAAAGAATGTTGAGAAAGTCAAGGAACTGGCTGCTGAGAAAAAAGTCTCCATCTCTTGGACCTCAAAAAAATCCCTCTCTGAAATGACCGAAGGCGCTGTCCATCAAGGATTTGTCCTTCGAGTTTCTGAATTTGCCTATAGCGAGCTAAATCACATTCTTGCCAAAACGCGTCAAGAAGAAAATCCACTTTTGTTGATTCTGGATGGTCTAACTGACCCTCACAACTTAGGCTCTATCTTAAGGACTGCTGATGCGACCAATGTTTCAGGTGTCATCATTCCCAAGCACCGTGCTGTCGGAGTGACTCCTGTCGTTGCCAAAACGGCCACAGGTGCTATTGAGCACGTACCGATTGCCCGAGTGACCAACCTCAGTCAAACCCTAGACAAACTCAAGGCTGAAGGCTTCTGGACCTTTGGAACGGATATGAACGGTACCCCTTGCCACAAGTGGAATACAAAAGGGAAAATCGCCCTCATCATCGGAAATGAAGGAAAAGGCATCTCTAGCAATATCAAAAAACAGGTCGATGAAATGATAACCATTCCCATGAATGGGCATGTTCAAAGCCTCAATGCCAGTGTTGCTGCAGCCATTCTCATGTACGAAGTTTTCCGAAACCGACTATAAAAAAGTTTCCAATCAGTTGATTGGAAACTTTTTTCTTAACTATGTTCTGTAATAAATTTGTATGCTTCTTGACCAGCGATAGCCCCATCTCCAACTGCTGTTGTTACTTGGCGAAGATCTTTTTGGCGAACATCCCCAACCGCAAATATACCATCAACGCTAGTTTTCATATGATTGTCTGTTACAATCCAGCCTGCCTGGTCTTGAATATTCAATTCTTTAACAAAATCGCTAACAGGATCCAAACCAACATAGATAAAGACACCACCAAAGGCTCGCTCTGTTACTTGACCTGTTTTTACATTTTCAAATACGACAGATTCTACTCGGTTTTCACCTTTGATTTCCTTGACAACAGAATCCCAGATAAAGTTGACTTTCTCATTTGCAAAAGCACGGTCTTGCAAAACCTTTTGGGCACGAAGTTGGTCACGGCGGTGAACAATAGTGACAGTCTTGGCAAAGCGAGTTAAGAAGAGAGCTTCTTCTACTGCTGAATCTCCACCACCAACTACGAGCAAGTCTTGGTCACGGAAAAAGGCTCCATCACATACGGCACAGTAAGAAACACCACGACTGTTCAGTTCTTCTTCTCCAGGAATCCCCAAAAGACGGTGTTTTGACCCAGTTGCCACGATGACAGTACGGGTTTCGTAAACTTGATCATCAGTGATTACCTTCTTATAGTCACCCTGATCTTCAATATTTTCAACGTAGCCATAAAGATGCTCCACTCCAAGGTTTTCAAGTGGTTCAAACATCTTTTCAGCCAATTCAGGTCCACTGATGTTGGCATAACCTGGATAGTTTTCAATATCAGATGTGTTATTCATTTGCCCGCCTGGCAGACCACCTTCAATCAAAGCCACTTTCAGATTGCTTCGAGCAGCATATAAGGCAGCGGTCATTCCCGCAGGTCCAGCACCGACAATAATCGTATCGTACATTTCGATTCCTTCTTTCTTGTTGTAACTATCTTTATTCTAACTCATTCTTGCTAGTCACGCAAGGATTATGCCTTGAAAACCAAGAGCAAACTCATGACGGCAAAGGATAACACCGGAATGACCAAAACTCCAATCATAATCATATCATAGAGATGGGCTTGGCGAGCTTTGGCTGTCTTGTCCACACCAGACATGGCTCTCAATCCAATCCAAATCCCCAGAAAAGTCACGACAAGGATGGTCGTTAAGATCAAACTCTCGAAATACAAAGAAAATAGATGCAGTAGCATGATCTCTCTCGTTTCTATCTTTTTTAAAGAGTAAACTCAGCTAGTCCAACTAACTGAGTTTTCCTTTTTTCTATTATATCAAATATAAGTCCGTTTGTAACTAGCGAAGAATTCTTTTGTTCGTTCTTCTTTCGGATGATTGATGATTTCATCCGGTGTACCAGACTCGATGATTTTCCCTTTATCTAGGAATAGAACCTTGTCTGCCACTTGGGCTACAAAAGACATATCGTGACTGACCAAAATCATGGTCTGACCTGACTTGGCAGCGTCTGCAATAGACTTTTCTACTTCACCGACCAACTCTGGGTCCAGTGCCGACGTTGGTTCGTCCAAGAGCAAGACATCTGGTTTCATAGCAAGCGCACGCGCGAGGGCAACCCGTTGCTTCTGTCCACCTGATAAGTGGCGAGGATAATGGTTTTCACGGTCAGAAAGACCCACCTTAGCCAACTCTTCCTTGGCGATTTTTGTTGCTTCCTCATCTGATAATTTCTTAACAACAACCAAGCCTTCCTTGACATTGTCAAGGGCTGTTCGGCGTTCAAATAAGTTGAACTGTTGGAAAACCATAGATAACTTGCGACGAAGGGTTAAAATCTCCTCTTGGCTAATCTGAGAAAAATCAACTTTAAAATTGTCAATCTGAATCGTTCCACTATCTGGAGTTTCAAGGTAGTTCAAACTACGAAGAAAGGTTGATTTTCCAGCTCCAGATGAACCAATCAAAGCCACTACCTCACCTTTTTGGATATCCAAGTTCAGATGATTCAAGACTGTCTGTCCAGAAAAGGATTTGCTTAAATTCGAAATCTTAATCATTAACGAAGGTCTCCTTTCACATCTGTAGATACTGCATCCGGCGCTGAGATAGCCATTCTTCTCTCAATGAAACGGCCGAGGCTTTCAATTCCAATATTGACTACCCAATAAACAAGGGCAACGGAGATGAAACGTTCAAAATAGCGATAATCAGCTCCACCTAAAATCTGAGCTTGAGCAAAGACTTCCACAACACCCGCACTAAAGGCTAGAGAAGTTCCCTTGGTCAAGCCGATAAGGGAGTTGATCAAAGTCGGCGTCGCTACCACCGCCGCATTTGGAATAATCACACGACGGTATACTTGCGCACGAGTCATACCCAAACTGCGTGCCGCCTCAATTTCACCTGGATTAACAGAAAGGATGGCTGCACGAATCGTTTCACTTGCATAAGCCGCCTCATTAAAAGCAAAGGCCACAATCGCAAAAAGTGCCGCTGGAATCGCATTGATATTAAAACCAGTGCCCCATTGTTGGTTGATAGCTTTCAATAACAAAGGAATTCCGTAGTAGGTCAACATAAGTTGAACTAGGATTGGGGTACCTTTTAAGAAGCTGACGAAAAAAGCCTGCAAGGGATATAAGATCTTAACACGATTGATCTTTACAATGGCAAAAATCAGGGCAAGTAGCAAACCAAAGAGTGCACCTCCAAGCGTCAACATCAAGGTTGTAGGCAGTTGTTGGACAATCCTTGGAATTCCATCAAAGACCGAACGCAAACTAAAGAGCTTACCATCCGGAATGAGTTGCATCAAACTTTGGTACCAATCTGATGCTAAAAATGTTGTAACAGTCATAAAAACATCCTCTCCTGATAATGATTCATTCTATCATACTTCTGCTCGCAAGCAAATTATTTGCTACGGGCTGCTCAAACTTCGTCTATCTTCTAGTTTATCACACTTTAAAACAGGGAAGCTATATATTTTACCTATCAAGGAGATAAATAAAAACTATCTCAAACCTAAGTCCTCATAGGGTCTTCTATAGCCGATTTGTTTAATAGCACCATTCTCCACCAAAATTGGACGTTTCAATAACATGCCATCACTGGCTAGAAGCTTGGCTGCTTCTTGTTTTGACAAACTTCCCACCTTATCTTTCAAGCCCAGTTCGCGGTATTTAATCCCGCTAGTATTGAAAAATTGTTTCACTTCAAAACCGGAAGTTTCCAACCAGTTCAAAATCACTTCTTCACTTGGTGTTTCTTCTACGATGTGGACATCTTGGTATTCAAGTCCAAGTTGATCCAATTCATTTTTTGCTTTCTTACAAGTTGAACATTTTGGGTATTCGATAAATTCTAACATCTTCTTTTCTTTCTATTTTTTATTTTCTTGAAATGCTGCACCTTCATGTTGCAAGAGCCAGGCTTTCTTTTCGACTCCCGATGCATAGCCTGTCAAGCGATTGCCTGACCCCAGCACACGATGACAGGGTACGAGGATGGACCAAGGATTGCGCCCCACTGCTCCGCCAACCGCTTGGGCAGAAGCTACTTGCAGGTCCTGCGCTATTTGTCCGTAAGTCACTGTCTGACCATAAGGAATGGCCTGTAAGTAAGCCCAGACTCGCTTTTCAAAATCTGTTCCAATAGGAGCCAAAGGTAAGTCAGATAGATCCTGAACACTGCCTTCGAAATAGGTATCTAAATAGGAAATAACTTGCTCTAATACAGGATGGCTAGCAACTTCTTCTATCGTTTCATCCCCTAATCCCCTCTCAAAATGAGTTTGGTCCTGCACCCAAATTCCATAGAGATATTGCTCGTCAGCAACTAAGGATAAGGTTCCAATCGGCGACGGGTAGAGCATTTTTGCGTACTTTTTCTGCGTCATTTTTTTAATTTCTGATAGGCCAAACGTTCCCCATCAACTGGAACTTTTCCAACCTGACTGAAGCCCAGCTTTTCAAAGATATGCTGCATGGCCTTGTTTTGTGCATGCGTATCTGAACGAAAATCTAGGTAATCAAATCCTTCAATCAAGCCTTCTAGGAAAGTCTGCGCAACTCCCTGCCCTTGGACATCTGCTGCGACAGCGATACGGTGAAAGACCAGATATTCTGATTCTTCTCCCTGCCAACATCCTTCATAAATGGCTTCATAGGATTCCTCTGGGCTCTTGGTCACAGCAGCATAGGCTAGCAGTTCTCCCTCTTCCAAGGCCACATAAGCTTGACCAGAGATGATATCATCAATAATGATATCTGCATTTGGATAGCCATTTTGCCACTGGTCGCTACCAGACTCAGCTAAGCACTTTTTAGCATCCTCCATCACCTGCATAATCGCATCTACTTCGTTTGGAAAAGCTAAACGAATCTCCATCTTTTCCCCTCATTTCTAACTAGTTTCTCTCATCATAGCATAATTTAAAGCTTTCTACAAGCAGTTGAAACTTGACTTTTGTTTTTTATTATTTTATAATCTAGTTATCAAAACTAGATAAAAAGGAGTTGGAAATGAATTCTAACTTTTCCTACCCAAAATGGGAAGATATTCCGAACATTGACCTCTATCTGGATCAGGTTTTACTTTATGTCAATCAAGTCTGTGCCCCTATCTCTCCAGATAAAGACAAGGGACTAACAGCATCCATGGTCAATAACTATGTCAAACATGGTTACCTGACAAAGCCAGACAAGAAAAAATACCAACGCAAACAGATTGCACGTTTGATTGCCATCACCACTCTAAAGTCTGTCTTTTCGATCCAAGAAATCGCTCAAACACTGAATACTCTGCAAACTCAAGCGAGCTCAGACCAGCTCTACGACGCTTTTGTAGACTACATGAACCATGGGATTGATCCAGAAAATCCTATTATCCAAACTAGCTGTCAAACGGTTAAACTCTATCATCAAACTCTAGACTTAATCCTTATCAAAGAAGAGGAGGAAATCCAATGAATACCAGTCTAAAACTCAGTAAAAAGCTCAGTTTTGGAGAGGAAATTGCTAATAGTGTGACCCATGCTGTTGGTGCCGTTATCATGCTCATCCTACTCCCCATTTCATCCACCTATAGTTATGAAGCACATGGATTTTTATCATCTTTTGGCGTTTCTATCTTTGTTATCAGTCTCTTTCTCATGTTCCTCTCGTCAACTATTTACCACTCTATGGCCTATGGTTCAACCCACAAATACGTCTTGCGAATCATCGACCATTCTATGATTTACGTGGCTATCGCAGGCTCTTATACGCCGGTCGTATTGACTTTGATGAATAACTGGTTTGGCTATCTGATCATTGCCATTCAGTGGGGAACGACCATCTTTGGCATCCTCTATAAAATCTTTGCTAAAAAGGTCAATGAGAAATTCAGCCTTGCTCTTTATTTGATCATGGGCTGGTTGGTTCTGGCTATCATTCCTGCCATTATCAGTCAAACAACGCCAATTTTCTGGAGTCTCATGGTAACTGGTGGGCTCTGTTATACAGTTGGAGCTGGATTTTACGCTAAGAAAAAACCTTATTTCCACATGATTTGGCATCTCTTTATCCTAGCAGCCTCTGCACTTCAATATATCGCGATTGTTTATTACATGTAAAAAAGTTGAGAATCTTTTCTCAACTTTTTTCTTTACACATATTGATAAAATACTGGTGCAAGCGAGCATCATCTGTCAATTCTGGATGAAAAGAAGTTACCAGCATATTTTTTTCTTTGGCTGCAACGATTTGATCATCAACTGTTGCTAGAATTTCTACGCCCTCTCCAACACTGCTGATAATCGGACCACGGATAAAGGTCATGGGAATCTGACCAACTCCCTTACATTCTGCTTCTGTATAGAAGCTTCCTAGTTGGCGCCCATAAGCATTGCGCTCAACCACTATATCCATAGTCGCTAGATGACTTTCTTCCTGAGAAGTAATTTCCTTAGCTAGCAAGATTAAGCCCGCACAAGTTCCAAAGACTGGTAAGCCATTGAGAATAGCTCCTCTTAGAGGAATCAACATGTTCTGGTCACGCAAGAGTTTGCCCATGGTTGTAGATTCTCCACCAGGCAAAATCAAACCGGACAAGTCACTCTGATATTGTTGAAAATCCTCTAAATTTCTGATTTGGACACTAGCGACTCCTAGTTTATCTAGCACTTTTGCATGTTCTGCAAAGGCGCCTTGCAAGGCTAATATTCCGATTTTCATCTATTTTCCTCGCTCAGCCATGAGAATTTGAATTTCATTCTCATTAATTCCAACCATGGCTTCCCCTAGATCTTCAGAGATTTGTGCTAGAATTTGAGGATTATGATAGTTGGTTACCGCTTTGACAATAGCACTTGCTCGTTTAACAGGGTCTCCTGATTTGAAAATACCTGAACCAACAAAGACACCCTCTGCCCCCAATTGCATCATCAGCGCAGCATCTGCTGGTGTTGCAACACCTCCAGCTGCGAAGTTTACAACTGGCAATTTTCCATGTTCATGAACGTATTGGACCAATTCTACAGGGACTTGCAAGTCCTTGGCAGCCACATAAAGTTCATCTTTGCGAAGATTTTGAATACGGCGTATTTCTTGATTCATCATGCGCATATGACGAACGGCTTGAACGATGTCACCTGTACCGGGTTCTCCTTTTGTCCGAATCATGGAAGCTCCCTCAGCGATACGACGCAAGGCTTCACCCAAATCCTTAGCTCCACAGACAAAAGGAACTTGGAATTCCTTCTTATCTACATGGAAACGATCGTCTGCTGGAGACAGCACTTCACTCTCATCGATATAGTCAATCTCAATAGCCTCTAAAATCTGAGCTTCAACAAAATGCCCAATTCTGACCTTGGCCATCACTGGAATACTGACCGCTTCTTGGATTTCCTTAATCATCTTTGGATCACTCATACGAGAAACTCCACCAGCTGCACGAATATCAGCTGGAATCCGCTCCAAGGCCATAACAGCAGCCGCACCAGCAGCCTCTGCGATACGAGCCTGTTCAGGGTTCTGAACGTCCATGATAACCCCACCTTTGAGCATCTGTGCCAAGTTTTTATTTAGTTCATAACGATTTTCAGTCATTTCTTAATCCTCATCATTTGTATTGGTAGCTACCATTTCATTTTAAGCCAGATTAGAATGAAGTACAAGATAAAAAAAGGATAATTGTATGGGTACAGGAATAAGAAAAAACTATCTGACCTTCAGTTAAGGCCAGATAGCTCATCATTTTTTATTTTTCAGCTGTAAGTGCAGCCATTGTGATGTAGTTGTATGGTTTGTTAAAGTGTGGCAAGAAGAATAGGTCTGTCAATGCCAATTTATCAATTGTCACATGTTCTTGGATAGCAAGTGAGAACATATGAATTCCCATGCTGATAGCAGAATCGTGTGAAACCATTTGAGCGCCAAGAATTTCGCGGCTGTCTTTGTCAAAGACAATCTTGATGGCAACTTCGTGGTTGTCATGTTTGATAAATTCTGGTTTTTGAAGATCGTTAAAGCCAGTTTCAGTTGCATTATAGCCTGCAGCTTTGGCTTTTTCAAGAGTCAAACCAGTCGAAACCATGTGAAGACCGTAGATAGAGATACCGTTTGATCCTTGAACTCCGATTCCTTCCAATTCATGTCCACAAGCGTTATAAGCACCAACGATACCAGTACGTACAGCGTTAGACGCAAGAGCGATGTAGCTTGTATCTTTACGTGCATTGTCATAAACAGTTGCACAGTCACCAACAGCGTATACACCTGGGATAGATGTTTCTTGTTTCTTATCTACAAGGAAGGCACCGTTACGGAAGAGTTCAATCTTACCGTCAGCAAGAGCTGTGTTTGGACGGAAACCAACAGCAAGAACCACCATATCCACATCAAATGTTTCTTTGTCTGTTACCAAGCGTTCAACTTTTCCATCACCTTGGATGGCTTTAACTGTTTGACCAAGAGCCAAGCGGATGTTGTGGTCTTCCAAGTTCTTCGCCATCATTTGAGTAAAGTCTTTGTCATAGTAGCCGTTCAAGACAGTGTCTACGATATCGACAAGCACTACTTCTTTTCCAAGACGCTCGAAAGCTTCGGCAAGTTCTACACCAATGTAACCACCACCAACAACGGCAATGCGCTCAAGGTGTTTGCTCTTGTCTTCAAGTTTTTCAATAACTTCTTCAGCGTTTTGGTACAATTTAACAAATTGTACATTTTCAAGAGTCGCTTTGAATTCGCGGTTACCCTTAACGATTTCAACACCTTCGATTGGAGGCAAGATTGGAGTTGAACCAGTTGCAAAGATCAATTTATCATAAGACTCTTTGTGCTCTTTTCCTTCAACTTCTGCAGTCACAACTTTGTTATCGTAGTCAATTGAAAGGACTGGTGAGTTCATGTAAACTTTAGCACCTTTTGCTTCCAATTTTTCTTTATCAGAGTAGAAGAGACCTTCTGGGCCATCAATTTGTTCCCCGATCCAAAGCGCCATTCCACAACCAAGGAATGAAATATTTGAGTTTTGGTCAAACACTACGATTTCGTTCTCATGTCCGAAGTTGTCCAACATGGTATTAATACAAGCTGTACCAGCGTGGTTAGCACCAACTACAACGATTTTACTCATAGAAAAATTCCTACCTTTAATTTTTGATTTACCTTTCTAGTATATCATTTACTGTTAGCGTTTACAAGATATTTGCTCAGAATTCTCTTTTTTTCAGAAAAAAATACACTTAACATTGATAAATCCAATTTTTCTATCGATTTCATATTAGTTTTGAGCATATTTCTTGACTTTTTGTCAAAATTCATTTGTGAAAACGCTGACTTTATGATATGCTAGATACATGGAAAGAAAATGTAAGGGGTTTAATTTTTCTTTAACGACCTTATATTGAATGATTTCCTATAAAGAGAAAGGAGCTGGTAGCTTGCCTCTTCATTCACGTTCTGAACGGCTAATGGGAACAACTATCACGATTTCATTAGTAGATGAACAGGCTGATTGCCTACTTCAAGGAGCCTTTGATTTGCTCAAGGAACTCGAATACCGCTTTAACGCCAACAGTCAAGAATCCGAACTGATGGAAATCAACTACCAGGCTGGAATCAAACCTGTTAAGGTTCATCCTGACCTGTTTGAACTGATTGCTCTTGGACTGGAGCATAGCCTAGCTCCGTCTAGCCATCTAAATATCAGTATTGGTCCCTTGATTCAAACCTGGCGAATCGGATTTGCAGATGCACGGCTTCCAGACTCTAAAGAAATCGAAGCTGTCTTATCTCTAGTTGACCCGCATTTTATCAAGTTGGATCCGACTAGCTCTACTGTCTTTTTAGAGAAGAAAGGAATGAAGCTTGATTTAGGTTGTTTAGCTAAGGGCTATAGTGCAGATAAGGTTGCCCAGTATTTGAAAGAACACGGTGTCACCTCTGCCTTGATCAATCTCGGAGGAAATATCCTCACCATCGGGAATAACCAAGCCAAAGAAGGGAATGCCTGGCAGATTGGGATTCAAGATCCGCAAAATCCTCGTGGCAATCATCTCCTAACTATCCCTGCTTCTAACAAATCCGTTGTCACTTCAGGTATCTATGAACGCCACCTGACAGTAGATGGAAAAGACTATCACCATATCTTTGATAGTGAGACAGGATTCCCTGTCGAAACCGATCTTGCTAGCCTAACGATTGTCTCTGATAAATCCGTTGATGGTGAGATTTGGACAACGCGCCTTTTCGGAGAACGAAGCGCTTCTATCCTCTGGCAAGTCGAAAGTATAGATGGTATTGAAGCCATCCTCATCGACAAAGAGGGACGCCTTGCATGTTCTTCAGGCCTTCAAAATTGTATCATGTAAAAAGAGAAAGGAAATCTCATGCTAAAACTTATTGCCATTGTTGGAACGAACTCTAAACGTTCTACAAACCGCCAATTGCTCCAATACATGCAAAAACACTTTGCTGATAAAGCTGAAATTGAACTCGTTGAAATCAAGGATATCCCTGTTTTCAACAAACCAGCAGATAAGCAACTTCCAGCTGAAATTCTTGAGATTGCAGCTAAAATTGAAGAGGCTGATGGTGTGATTATCGGTACTCCTGAGTACGACCACTCTATCCCTGCGGTATTGATGAGCGCTCTTGCTTGGCTATCTTACGGTATCTACCCACTTTTGAACAAACCAATCATGATCACTGGTGCTTCTTACGGTACACTTGGTTCATCTCGTGCCCAATTGCAACTTCGTCAAATCTTGAATGCTCCTGAAATCAAGGCAAATGTTCTTCCAGATGAATTCTTGCTTTCACACTCTCTTCAAGCATTTAACCCAAGTGGTGACTTGGTTGACCTTGATGTCATCAAGAAATTGGATGCCATCTTTGATGACTTCCGTATCTTCGTGAAGATTACTGAGAAATTGCGCAATGCACAAGAATTGCTTCGCAAAGATGCAGAAGAATTTGACTGGGAAAATTTGTAAGATAGGAGACCGAAAGAATGAAATTTGTTGGACTTGTTGGATCAAACTACGATCAATCATATAACCGCAAACTCTTGGAATTTATCCGTCGCAATTTCAAATTCAAATTTGAATTAGAAGTCCTTGAAATCGACGAAGTTCCAATGTTTAACCAAGACGAAAAATGGGACGAAAGCTTCCAATTGCGCTTCTTGTATAACAAGATTACACGTGCTGATGGTGTCATTATCGCAACTCCTGAGCACAACCACACTATCTCAGCTTCACTCAAATCTGTACTTGAATGGCTTTCATACGAAGTTCATCCATTTGAAAACAAGCCTGTTATGATTGTGGGTGCATCATACTATGACCAAGGAACATCACGTGCCCAAGTTCACCTTCGTAAAATCCTTGACGCTCCAGGTGTCAATGCCTACACGCTTCCAGGTAACGAATTCCTTCTTGGTAAAGCTAAAGAAGCTTTTGATAACAATGGAAACATCACCAACGAAGGAACTGTTAAATTCCTTGAAACTTGCTTAGATAACTTTGTAAAATACGTAGGAGTCGTTTCGAAATTGAAAAAACCAAAACCAATCGAACCAGAAGACTTGGATTGTGGAAAACCAATTGCAACAACCATTACAGAAGTTGATCCTGACGATCCAGAATGGGTAGAAAAAGTTGCAGCAATCACTGGCGCTGTTTCTGGTGATACCTATGTCAAATTGGACCACGGTATCCTGACAGTTAACCAAATTGATATGTTCTTGAAAGCTATGCCATTTGAATTGACATACGCTGACGACAACAACCAATTCCTCTACTACAACAACGCTCACCAAGATCCAGACACCATGTTTGCTAAACGTGTACCACCTCAATCAGGTAGCCGTATGTCGACTGTTCATGGTTCTCTTCCACCAGCACGTATGAAGAACGTAGAGTGGGTTATCGGAACACTTCGCAACGGAAACCAAGAATACGTTCGTACTATCGTTCCAGGTTCTCCTGCAGGTGTCATCAACACTCACAACTACCAAGCAATGTACTATCCTGATGGATCATACGCTGGTATCAATGAAATCGTCTTTAACTTCCAACCATGGCTTGACTGGTACCTAAAAGAAACGGGTCAACGTTTGGTAGGTGGTAGCGGACCATTTGCTCCTGCTGCTGGAGGTCATGGAGACGCCGATGCTACTTCCGGCGCTTCTGATTCAGGGGATGCTGGAGGCCACGGTGGTGACGCTGACGCTACTTCTGGTGCAAGCAACTAAGAAACCAAAAAGGAGCCAAATGGCTCCTTTCAGATTGAAGACAAAGTCCTTAGAAGACACTTTTCTAAGGGCTTTTCTTTTTGTAAAGTTGTATCATAGAGGTAAGAAAAGTTGTGAGGTGCTAACTATGTTTCACAAAGAAAAACCAGATTATCATCGCTGCCAATATGGCTTCTATACGATAGACGAATTGGTCCCAAGAGATCACTTTCTTCGCCAAGTGGAATCAGAGGTTGATTTTGACTTTATCTATGACTTAGTTGAAGATACCTATAGTCCAGATAATGGTCGTCCTAGTCTCGATCCCGTCATGTTAGTCAAAATTCCTTTGATTCAATGCTTTTATGGCATTCGCTCCATGCGCCAAACCATTAAAGACATTGAAGTAAACGTAGCCTATCGTTGGTTTCTTGGACTAAGCTTGGATGACAAGGTGCCTCATTTTACCACATATGGAAAGAATTACAGTCGTCGCTTTCAAGATAAAGAACTGATTACCGAGATATTTTTACAAGTACTCCATCAAGCTTTATTTGCTGGTTTAATGGATCCTTCGGAAATATTTGTGGATGGTACCCATATCAAAGCTGCAGCTAACAGTCACAAGTATCATAAGGAAATGGTTGCCCAACAAGCTAAATTTATGAATGAGCAATTGGAAGTTGAGATTGATGTAGATAGGAGAAAACACGAAAAAAAGTCCTTAAAGCCCGCAAAAGAAAGCGAGGCTAAGGAAAAGAAAATCTCAAGGACAAATCCTGAGAGTGGTTGGTTCCGCAAGGGGGAACACAAGGAAGTATTTGCCTATTCTGCCCAAGTAGCGTGTGATAAGCATGGTTGGGCCTTGGCTTATAGTGTTGAAGCAGGAAATGTACACGACAGTCAGGCTTTCCCTGCCCTTTTTTCAAAGTTAGAAGCTTTCTCCCCACGCTACATTATTGCGGACTCAGGCTATAAGATCCCAGCTATTGCCCATTATTTATTACAGCGAAACATTATCCCTGTCTTCCCCTATACCCGCCCTAAGGGAGTAAGGGGGAACTTAAGACCCGGTGATTTTGTTTATGATGCCTTCTATGACTGTTACCTCTGTCCAGAGAACCAAGTATTAGCCTATCGCACGACGACCCGAGCAGGCTATCGTGAGTATAAGAGTGATCCAAAAGTATGTATCGCCTGTCCCCTATTATCCGTTTGTACCCAGAGCCAGAATCAGCAGAAAGTCATCACAAGACATGTATGGAAAGACGACCTTGAATATTGTGAAGAGATTCGACACCAAAGAGGGATGAAGGAGCTTTATAAGAAGCGCAAAGAAACAATTGAGCGACTCTTTGGGACTGCCAAAGAATACCACAACCTTCGTTATACAAGAGAGAAAGGCAAGTCCAAGATGGAAGATAAGATTGGGCTTACTTTAGCGTGTTTGAATCTCAAAAAACTAGTAAAAATGAGGGTGGACAAGCCTTTTTATTTTGTTCAAATGACCATTATTCTATCAAAAGATGGAATTTTAGCCTGACAAACAGAAAAAGACAAACACCATTTGGAATGTTTGTCTTCAATCTAAGACGGAAGACCCTTCTTCCGTCTTATTTCTGGTATCGAGACTCTGGAATCAATCGATTCCAAGCTCTTCCTTCTTCTTCTGCTGGGTTTCCTTGTGATTATCATAGCGATCTACCAAGAACTTGGCGATTTCTTTGAGGATAAAATGAGTCGGGATTGCCACAATCATCCCCAGCATGCCATGGATATTGCTGGATAAGAGCAAGAGCACCCTGATGGTAATAGGATGGACCTCATCTAACACCAGATAAAAAAGATAATCATTAGCAAAAGGACCTACATCAGCTTACTTTTATAAAACATCTACCTCCTCCTATCGGTTATTTTTTCCTAAATTTTGTTATAATAAAGGAGATTTAACGAAAGAGAGTAAAAATGGAAAAGATTATCAAACTAGAAAATGTAAGCTTGGCTAAACAAGGCCGAACCATCTTAAAGGATCTCAACTGGCAGGTGAAAAAGGGGGAGCATTGGGCCATTCTCGGTCTCAACGGTTCTGGAAAGACTACTCTCCTGCGCCTGCTTATGGCTGAACATTGGAAGACCAAGGGCAAGGTGACGGTTCTGGGTACGGAATTTGGCGCTGGCGATATTCCTCAGCTGCGAACTAAGATTGGAGTAGTTGGCTCCTTCATTGCTGAACGCCTGCCTAACCATCTCATTGCCGAAGAAATCGTCCTGACAGGTAAGTATAAAAGCAGTATTCTCTATGCTCCTTACGGGCAAGCAGAGCTGGATCAAGCTAGGGAAATGCTGGTCTCCCTTGGCGGACAAGATTTGATTGGCCGGAGCTACATCAGTCTCTCTCAAGGGGAAAAGCAGCTCTTGCTGATTGCGCGCAGTCTCATGGAAAAGCCAGAACTGCTTATCTTAGATGAAGCGACCAGCGGTCTGGATCTCTTTGCTCGCGAGCGCCTGCTGGATCAGATTGGTAAGATTACACAGATGGAGAACGCTCCAACTATCCTCTATGTCACCCACCATGTTGAGGAAATCACTGCTGCTATGGATCATGTCCTACTCCTAAAAGAAGCTGAAATTATTGCCCAAGGTCCTAAAGGAGACATACTTCAAAAAGAGGTCATGGATCGCTTCTATCCTCAGCCAGTCGAGCTGATTGAGCTGGGAGAAGACCGTTATTTCATCAAGATGGAGAACAGGTCCTCATGAAGCAATTTTCTAACACTATCTTCAACCTGGGCTAGTTTCTAATTCTGACCATGACTGCGATTGTCTTGCCTTTCCTATCTGGACAGAGTCTGCTGTCCCACACTTACATCCCTTTGAGGATTGCTGAAGGGGTCCAATTCGTCAGTAATCCTTGGTATTTCTATCCTATCCTCCTGCTCTTTCTCCTCAGCCTCTTTTTAATCCGGCCCCTGCTAGAAAAAGTTCAGACCAAGCATCTTTTTTGGATTTTGTCCTTCACTTGACTGATGCCCGTAACGAGATTTTACCTTGTTCTAAAACTACCACCTGAGAACGGTTTGACACTTAACTTATCAAAGACAAGGTCATTTTTTCCCAATCGCCTATATATTTAGAAACTATCTTTTCATTTAGGCCAACGGGACTTATATGATACCCTCTCGTCCAAAACTTTCGATTGTCATAATGTACCCCCTCTTATTTTTCAATCTGAACAGGAGGAGGGATTTTGAATGGAAATGAATAAGACTTAGTTTTGTGTTATTAGCTTTTTCATCACTTCATTTTAATCATAATCAGCATACCTCCACCAAGCTATTGTTGCGATAAGACCTAGAATGCTTACCCCAAACAAACTGACAATGCTTCCAAAATTCAATAGTGCTTTTCCTGCAATACCACTTGCAAGTGCAGGAATCGCCCATGGAATGTATTTCCCAAAGTTAAGAGCAGAACCAAGCTGAGAAAAAATAATAGTAAAAATAATAAATGCCAATGGAGACAAATATCCCCGGCCTAAACAAGCAAAAAAAGCCACTGGAGTAGAGAGTACGATCGTAAGAGTAGTACAAAAAACAAAAGTAAGTATACCTTTGAAAATCACCATTAAGCTCCCACCCTCAAGTCCAATCAGATTGCCAGCTAATAATCCTAATAAAAGAGCAAAAATTGATAGAATATAGCTCCACAAAGCGATAACGATAAACTTGGATAATACGATTGTATCTCTTCTTATCGGAAGCGCTAATAGATCGATCATCGTTTTATCAGAATATTCTCTACCAAAAACCCAAGATGCTGTAAATCCAAAAATGAGCAATCCCCCAACAGAAATGACTTGTGATACGGTCATTAAGTACGACGACCAGTCTGTTATCCTCATCATTTCCATTTTTGCAGCAATCAAACCAAGATTTTTGAAATTCTCTGAATATTTCATCATAGTTGCAAACAACCCAACAATAAAAGGAACTAAACAGATAGAACAAGCAGTTACGATGGAAAGTTTTGATTTTATTAACTTTTTCCATTCAATTAAAATACAGGAACTAAGCTTTTTCATTCGAAACACCTCCATTATAGTCATTCAGTATTCTTAAAAAATAATGCTCCAAATCTTCTTTTTCAACAGCCAGCGATTTGGGTGGATAACCTGCATTAACTAGCAATGTAGCAATTTTTTCCGGATATTCCACAGATTTTCTATCAGTTAATTCCAAGAAATTGATATTATTTTCTTTGTCTGATTGAATGTTTGCATGATAGCCATGGTTAGATAATACTTCTTTCATGGCCTTATTATTAGATCCAGTTACTAGTAACCTCTTTTCTAAGTACTGTTCTAATTCTTTGCTTTCAACTTCCCTTATAAGTCTGCCCTCATGTATAATGACTATTCTCGTAGCAATCTTAGATATTTCCTCCAGATTATGACTGGAAATAAGAACAGTTGTACCTAGATGATTCGCCAATTCCTTTAATAATTCCCTCACTTCAATAACTCCAAAAGGATCTAAGCCATTTGTTGGCTCATCAAGAATTAGGATTTTAGGTTTATGAATAATCGCTTTTGCAATTCCTAAACGCGCAACATTTCCTAAAGAAAGATGCTTCTCCTGTTTATGTTCATATTTCTTTAGTTTTAATTTCTCAATTACCCAGTCAATATTATCTTTATTAACCCCTCTTAATTTACTAACTATTTCTAAATTTTCTCTCACAGTTAAGTCTGGATAAGAATAAGGCGTCTCAATAATATAACCTATTTCGTTTCGAAGTTCTAAATTACTTAGATCTAACTTTCTTCCTTGGATATAACATTCTCCTGATGTAGATTTTATCAATCCTAGCATCATTCTCATCGTCGTTGTTTTCCCTGCACCATTTAGTCCTAAAAAACCTACTATTTCACCAGGTTTTATTGAAAGATTCAAGTTGTCGACAACATTTTTTGTTCCATATCTTTTAGAAAGCTTTGCGGTTCTAATTGCTTCTTTCACTATTACCTATCCTCCTTAGTAATTTGCTCAACAATTCCTTGTATAACGAACTTCAATGCGATATCAAATTGTTCTTCACCGATTTCCTCAATGTGTAATATAGTCATAGCAATCGTTCTAAATAAAGCAGAGA
The DNA here is from genome assembly GCF_029691405.1 of Streptococcus sp. D7B5. Taxonomy (NCBI): domain Bacteria; kingdom Bacillati; phylum Bacillota; class Bacilli; order Lactobacillales; family Streptococcaceae; genus Streptococcus; species Streptococcus sp. D7B5. The sequence continues at coordinate 181,983 of NZ_CP121467.1, read as the reverse complement.
CGATTTCTACCGATACATTTTCTTTAATGTTGATTCGAGACACAATTTTTTTAACCATCCTATCGTCTATCAGATGATGATTTGTTATCGCCTCTTTCGGCAATTTTCTTAGGAGTAATTCCATTTCATGATTTTTAAATATGGTATACATAAATGAATAGCGAAAATCTTGATAAAAATCATAAAGTAACTGTACCAGACGATTTGTATCTATCTTGGCTTCCATATCTAATTGTTCTGTCAGGCGATTCATAACATCTATTTGATATTCTTCTAAGACCGCAAAAAATAACATTTCTTTTGAGGAATAAAAATTATAAAAAGAACCTTTGGAAATATCTACCATTGCTGCCATCTGGTCAACTGTGGTTTTCTTAACCCCATATCTTTGAAGGCATTCCTTTGCAACTTTATGTAATTTCTTTCTAATTACTTCTTTTTCTTCAGTAGTAAAAGCAGTAGCCATAACTTCCTCCTAAAAACTCTGTGACGTTTTTTGATTTTATAGTCATAGAATATCATATAAATTGAAAAATGTCAAAAGTCTTATATCTTCTATGTAAGAAAATATAAGATTTTAAATTTACACACACCTCAATTCTCTTCATTTAGACCTAATTATTCGATTTTCACGATTTAAAAAATAAGGATACAGTACTGAAAGCTCCTATTATCTGGCTTTTCTCTCTGTAACCTTATTGTATCTCAAGTTCCTTCTCTCAATTTCTCAATCATGACCAAGAAAGATGGATTGTTAATCTGATTGATGGTCTTGTAGAGGGCAACAGTGAAGTCCCGCTGAGGCAGGTAACTAAGATTAGCTGAGCATTGTTCAAGCAAGCTTCTGCCAAACCGCTGGCAGTTTACTACTTCATTTAAAACAAAGAGTCTGAGACAAAAAGATTTTGATTTTAGGAATTCCTTATTATAAATTTTTAAAATCGATAGATTAGAGCAAAAAAGCGAACAAGACAGAATTCTGAGTGTCAGATAACTCGTTTTGTTCGCTTTTTATATTGAAGATTAGACTTTTGTCCCAGACTCTTTTTTATTACAACAGAAAAGGGGAATGTAAATCATCTACAACCCCATTTCGTTTTATGAGTTAGGATCATCTATACTACGGCCGTGTAACCCTTTTTCACGTTGTACTTGGCGTAGTTTTTCTGGTGTGACATCATTTCCTTCCTCGTCCACAATTTTAATTCCTTCAATGTGGTGACGAACAGAGCGACGATAGCCTTCGATGTACTCCTCACGAAGTTTAGCTTGTTCCACTTTTTCAGCAGAAGTTAAGCCTTCTGTTTTTTTCTTTTTGGCAAGCTCGTTGATGCGAGCGATTTTTTTCGGATCCATTTCTTCTCCTTTGTGATAAGATACAGTCCGTTTGACTGAGTTTATTTAGTATTGATTTGGTTAAAACGTGCGAGCTTAGCTGCTTTCTTGGTTAGTTGCGACAAGATAGCCAAACGATTTTGTCGAACAGTCTGATCTTCAGCCATTACCATGGTATTTTCAAAGAAAGCATCAATAACTGGGCTAAGCGCAAAGAGTTGTTCTAATTGCTGACTTACAGTCCCTGACAAAACGAGTGATTCTACTGCTTCTGCCAAGGCTTTCTCTTCTTCATTCTCAAAGAGAGCAGGATCAACAGTATCAGTTCCTTCGGCTTTTTCAGCCAAGTTGAAAGCACGAGAGAGGGATTCGACAGATGGTTTGAAGTCTTCTTCCTTACTTGCTTCTACGAGAGCACTTGCCGCTTCCAACATATCCGCCACAACAAAGTTTGAACTTGCAAGGACTGCTTCCTTGATATCTTTTGGAGTAGAACCCATCATCTTATCAACACGAGCCTTGATAAAGTCCATAACCTCTGCTTTATTTTCATAAGTCAAGCTGTCGAATTTCAAAGCATAAAGGCTATCAATCAGCTCATCCATAGCAATGTGCCAACCAAAAGCATCCAAGATACGAACCACACCTTGCGTCGCACGACGAAGGGCATAAGGGTCATTAGAACCTGATGGAATCAAGCCTACTGAGAAGAAACTCAAAATCGTATCCAATTTGTCTGCAATGGCTAGAATGGCTCCAACCTTGCTCTCTGGAAGTTCACCTTCGGCTGATGTAGGCATATAGTGTTCACGAATAGCAGCTGCCACCGCTGGAGTTTCTCCAGCAAGAAGGGCATATTTTTCACCCATAATACCTTGGAGCTCATCAAACTCACCAACCATACCCGTCAACAAGTCAAACTTGTAAATGGCTGCTGCACGCGCTAGGTCAACCGTTTCATCCACTGACAAACCAGCCTTTTCTGCCAAGAGAATGGCAATCTGCCCTGTACGAATCATGTGTTCACGAAGGGAACCAATCTTCTCATGGAAAGTCACATGGTTCAATTTTTCAACAAGATCTGAAATGACCAATTTTTGGTCTTCACGCCAGAAGAATTCACCGTCTTCCAAGCGGGCTACCAAAACTTTTTCATTTCCTTTGATGACATTTTCCAAATGCTCTGCGTTTCCGTTACGAACTGAAATGAAGTTTGGTAGGAGTTTACCGTCTTGATCACGAACAACAAAGTAACGTTGGTGTTCTTTCATCGAAGTTACCAAAACTTCTTCTGGAACTTCAAGGTATTTGGCATCAAAACTTCCCATAAAGGCAGTTGGGTATTCAACCAAGTTCAAGACTTCATTGAGCAAATCAGCATCAATTTCGATACGTACACCATGTTCAGCTTCGATTGCCTTGATTTGGTCAACAATCATTTGCTCACGTTCACGTGGATCCGCGATTACAAACTGCTTACGAAGATCTTCTTCGTAGCTCAATGCTGACTGAATCTTGGTTTCTTGTCCCAAGAAACGATGACCGCGACTCACACGATCACCCTTGATATCAAGGAAATCCAAATCAAACTCTTCTTCATCTAAAAGAACAGTCAAAGTGTGTACAGGGCGGATATATTCAAAAGTGTTGTTAGCCCAGTGCATGCTGACAGGGAAAGTCAGTGACTTCAAGACGTCTACTACACCTGGAACAATGGCTTCAACTGGTTGCCCCACTTCTTCCTTGGTAACATAGACATATTCTTCACCTTTGATTTCACGGAATTCAATATCTTCAACTGTCAAGCCTTTTCCACGGACAAATCCTTGAGCTGCTTTGGTGAAGTTTCCATCACTATCCAAGGCGATTTTCTTTGCTGGACCCTTGAAATCTTCTGTCAAATCAGACTGTTTGTCTGCAAGTCCAGTCACACGAACAGCCAAACGACGTGGTGTTGAGAAAGTTTGAATGGCTTCAAAAGACAGGCGGTTTTCCTTGAGGAAGGCTGCCATTTTTTCACCTAATTGTTTTTCGCTTGGAGTTACTACGTAGGCTGGTAACTCTTCAAGACCGAGTTCTACTAATAAGTTTTTTGTCATATTTTTTCTCCGAAAAGTATCTTTTTATTTTCCAGTTTGCCTTATGTGATTGGCACGCAAGCAACCAACTTCGTTGTTTCATTGCTAAAATTGGAGCCGAAAGTCTCCAATTTTGCCTAGTATCCTTAGCTTCGCTAAGGATACCTTCATCACTACGGCAACTGGCTCAAGGCTCACTCTGTTCGCCCATTTTCGTAAACTGTCACTCTCTTTATTCTGCGTCTTCTGCTAGGAGTTTAGCTCGTGTTGCTTCATCCAAAAGTGGGTAGCCTAGGCGTTTGCGTTCTGCGACAAAAGTTTTAGCTACGACACGGGCCAAGTTACGGATACGAGCGATATAGCCAGCGCGCTCGGTTACGGATACAGCACCACGCGCATCAAGCAGGTTAAAGGTATGTGAACATTTGAGAACATAGTCATAGGCAGGGTGAACCAAGCCCTCTTCCAAGGCACGACCAGCTTCCTTTTCAAACTTATCAAAGTTTTCAAGCAACATTTCTTGATCCGAAATTTCAAATGAATATTTTGAGTGCTCGTACTCAGGCTGGATGAAAATTTCTCCATATTTTACGCCATCGGCCCACTCGATATCATAGACAGAGTCCACTTCTTGAATGTAAGAAGCCAAACGTTCCAAACCATAGGTAACTTCCGAAGTCACAGGTCCAGTTGCCAATCCACCGACTTGTTGGAAGTAAGTGAACTGAGTGATTTCCATCCCATCAAGCCAAACTTCCCATCCAAGACCAGCTGAACCAGTAGAAGGATTTTCCCAGTTATCTTCAACGAAGCGGATATCGTGTTCCAAAGGATTGATACCCAATTTTTCCAAAGACTCAAGGTAAAGTTCTTGGATATTTGATGGAGAAGGCTTCATGACCACTTGGAATTGGTGGTGTTGGTAGAGACGGTTAGGGTTTTCCCCGTAACGACCGTCAGCAGGACGACGTGATGGCTCTACATAAGCTGCATTCCATGGCTCAGGTCCGATAGCGCGAAGGAAAGTGTAAGGACTCATTGTCCCCGCACCTTTCTCATTATCGTAAGCCTGCATGAGCATACAACCTTGGTCATTCCAAAATTGTTGCAAAGTCAAAATAATTTCTTGAAATGTTAATTTCTTAGACATTGAATACTCCTTTAATTTATATTATCTTTTTAGCTTTATTCATCAAGCAACCAAGAAAAAGCTGGGTCTTGAAAAATATGACGTTTGGGAACCGTTTGTAAATTCTGATCGCATTCGTCTATTGTACCTAGTTTCAAAGCACAGACTTCTGGTATATTTTCTTGAGCAGTGAAAATTTGACTATGACAGTTCTGACAGTAATAGCGTTGTTTTCCTGGAGATGAACTATAGGTAACCAACTGTTCTTTTCCATGCAATACTAGGTTTTTACTGCTAACTTTGGCATTCACTGTATAGGCAGACGCAGTTGCTTTCCGACAGAATGAGCAGTGGCAAAAAACTAATTCCGACAATTCCTCATCTAAAGTGTAGGTCACTGCTTTGCATAAACAAGATCCTTTAAGCATTATGCTCCTTTCTACTTAGGCATTAGACGAAATTCAAAAAGAACCGAATTTCAACACCCAAGCCTTGCGACTAGGGGCGTCAGAAACGCGGTTCCACCCTAATTTATTACTTCATTGTTTTTAAAAATACGACAGAAAGCGCCAGTTTCTTACCTTGTTCTACTTGGCTCCCACTATCCCAAGCTCGCTTGAAGAACGCCATAAGACTTTCTTTCCTAGCTAGTATTATAGCAGATTTTCTAGCTAGTGTAAACCAAAAATGAGTCTGAAAACAAAGTTCCAGACTCATTTAATAGTAAAGCTTCAGAAAATCCTGTTTAAGGATGTCTTTTCACTTTTGGTTTTTTGCCATGCAGATTTCTCTTGGCTTGTTTCAAGGCTGTAATGGCATCTTTGACATCTTCTTGGCTAGCTCCTGGATCTTTAAGGAGTTCCTGTGCCTCTTTAAAAGTTAAAAGATAAGCTGCTTTTTCTTTCTTGTCTGCATAGATAAATCTCGCGTTCTTTTCTTGGAAAAGGCGTTCATCTTTGACCAGTTTCTTCAGACTAGAGAAGTCAGTAGCTTTGCCATTCAGTTTGCTTTTAGCTGTTGCTAGGACAATAAGAGATTGATCAATTTGATCCTGTTTGACTTTAGGATCTACAGCTAGTAAGGCAATTTCTTGGAAGGCACGATCATAAGCTCGACGTACTTTTTCCTTGGCATTCGCATATCGTCCAGTTTTAGTCGTTGCATAGTAAGCTTTCATAGCTTCTTTCAAGGCTGTAACGTTCGAATCTTTTCCATCCAAAGCCTTACCAGCAGCTTCAAGACTAGCGAGAACGCCATCAATCAATTCTTGCTTCAACTTGCTTGACAAGGCTGACTGCGCCACTTGGAAAGCTTGGTCATAAGCTTTTCTCTTATCTGCACTACTATTAAAGTAGCGAGACGTTTCTACCAGTTCTTTTTGTTGATTTACCGCAGCAATCAAAGCCAACTTAGACACAACAGATAGACGCAAAGCATTATTTCGACCTGGCTGAACGAGCAAGGAAACGAGATCTTCAAGGAGTTCATATCCAGTTGGCAAGGTGACTTGTACAGTATAACGACCTGTAGCAACTTTCTTACCAAAGGCGTATTGACCGTATTTTTCAGCAGGAAGAGTGATACTTGTCCCATCTTCACCTTTCAGAACCACTGTAGTCGTCTTTGGAACGGCTTGATTGAAGGAAACAGACACTGGTGCATATTCTAGGAGATTTGCTAGGAAGGTAATGGTTTGGAAACTATTTTCTTCCGTCAAGTCAAACTCTTGGGACAAGGCACTGATAAATTTCAATTCTGTTCGGTCATAACTGAAAATTTCTGCTGTATAATGACCAAATTGTAAGAAATGAATCGCTTTTGTCTTGTCAACATCAACATATTGCCCCTTGCTATTTTTGATTCGATAGACGTAGAGGGTATCAATATCCTGGTTTGTTTTTGCATCCTTCAAGGCAATTTTCACTCGCCCACTATTTTGATCGCGGACAAGTTCAGCAAGTGAGATATAGTCTACATTTCCTGCATAATCCTCTACAAGATAGTAAATATTAGCCTTGTCAACATCCTTAGGAAGTGTATAACTACCATCAGCATTGGCTTTGATCAGATGGGTGTTCTCAAGCGCACGAGTTCCAGACTGGTCTTTCCCAGTTAAAACCATGGTCCCTTTCTGGTCAAATGGTGTGATATAGAAGACTTTTTCTGAAAGGATACCACCTTGACCCACATCTTTTGGTTTTCGAGCTACGAATTCTTGATTTCCATCTTTAAAGCGAATATAACCACTTGTGATGACAGGTTTTTGAGTATCAATCTGAATTTTAAAGGTCGTGTATTGTTCTTTAGCTCCTGGAACGTCTGGTGTATAACTGATAACATAGTCATATAAACCATCTGCAACAGTATTGCCATCAAAATCCTGACCTCTCCAAGCGGTATTATCTAGAATATAACTCTTCAGATTTCTACTGTCTCCATCAAAGTAATTCTTGCGAAGATCCTTTGCATCGCCCTCCCAAATAGGATGTTCATGCTTGGTATCCGTAGCCGCATAAACTGTAGCCCGAAGATTTACAAGATTTCTCAAAGCAACCGTTTTGTATTCAACTAGGTCTTTGTTTCCATCATCGTTTGGAGAAATAGCAATACGGACATTCCCTTTTTCGTCCAACTGAAGAACATGCTTACCTTCAGCATTTTGTTCAATTCCAAGAACGGTAATTCGGCGTCCTTGGCGTTGACCTTTAGAAACTAGAAGGTCATTTTGCAAGGTGGCTAGATAGGTCGCAGCATTAGAGTAGTTAACTGCAGGATTTTCCTTGTCTACCTCTGTGTAAAATCCATTTTTCCCTTCTCGGACAAGATTGTAAATTGGTTTTTCGACAGCAGGGAGATTTTGGAATTTACCTCGGAAGCCCATAAATGCAAGACTCACAACATCCCCATCATCTGCTGGATCTACAAATCGAACAAACCCTTCAAGGAAATAGCCATTTGGCATTTGTTTGCTGAGTTCAGCAGCAAATTTTCGAGCATCCACTTTAACAGTGACTGTTTGACTGCTGTGGGCTTTAACAGTCACTTCAGGCCAGACTGTCTCCGTTAGTTTTCGAGGTCGAAGGGTGAATTTTCCATTTTGGACTTCGTCTGTATTGGTATTCACTACCATCTTGAGAGTACGGTCAGTATCTGAAATATTGTGTACAGTGACCTTGAAAGTAAATTGATCTCCAACATTTCCTAAAGTCACGCTTGGATAACCATTTTCACCCGTTACATAGAGGTCTGTTGACACTGCAGCAGCTGTATCCACAATACCAGAACCTTGCTGACGAGGAGAGGTATAAGTGCCTGTGTCCTTATTAACATGTGGTTTTGCAGTTGACATGATCAAGGCCTTGACAGTCTCTGATACTTGCTCAGGAGTCAATTCTGGATGGTGTTTTTGAAGGTATTCCTTAACCAAAACTGCAACACCCGTAACGTGAGGAGCCGCCATACTGGTTCCGCTGATACTACCATAGGTATTGTCATTAAAGGATGAGTAGATATTGCCGCCAGGAGCTGTCACATCCGGTTTCAATTGTCCATCAGTAGTCACTCCCCAACTTGAAAAGTCAGATAGCTGATTGGCTACATCAGAAGGACGATTATCCATCTTACCATTAAAAACAATCTTGTAGTTCCCAGATTTTAAGGCTTCACCATACTGTTTAGAAATAAATACAGAAGGAATTTTCTTTGCTTCATCATCAATAGACATATTGATGTTTGCACCCTCTACATTATTGTAGATTAAAGCACCAACTGCACCGTGTTTTCGTGCATTTTTGATCTTCTCTGAAAAGTTCATGGCTCCACGCTGAATGAGGGCAAGTTTCCCAGTTAAATCCAACTTCGCAAAGTCTTCTTCACGACCTAACCCTGCTTCGACGTATTCATACTCTTTTCCTTTTTCAAAGTCCTTATCTGCTTCAGGTTGATTATAATCAAATTTTCCGTTATGAAGGCCGGCATTTCCCTCTAGACCTTTGACTTCAAAAACCGCTGTCGTCAATGTTTTATTGTTGACAGAAGCAACTGAAATCGAATCTTCAACAGTGGATGGATTTCCAACCAAGCCATAGTCTGGGTTTTCGGCTAGTGGTTTTGAATAACCATTTCCGAATGTATTGCTATTTCCTGCTGAGATAAGAACAGATACTCCCTTGGCACGAGCCCGTTTGATGGCATCCACGATATCGGAACCAGCATCCACCATAGAACCAGTGCTAGATCCCAAACTCATATTAATGGCATCTGCTCCTAAGGCAACTGCATCATCAATCGCCTTTACATAAAGGGCAGAACTGGTCGTTTTTTGGCGATCTGAAAAGACACGCATAAACATGACTTGGGCTTCTGGCGCCACACCATAAACTTTTTCGCCATTCGGTGCTTCTTTATCAGGATTTCCAGCTGCAATCCCTGTTACGTGCATCCCATGAGAAGTTCTTTCTGCTTCTTTGATTTTATCTGTTCCGTCAAAGTAGTCATAGGCATAGACAACCTTATCACTATACCATTTACCGTAGTCGATTCCAGCAGCCTTTTTAGCTGCTTCAATGGCTTCCTTGTTTTTAAATTTTGCTTTTGACGGATCCGAAATTCGAAGTACCTCATGATTCAAATCAAGTCCAGAGTCAATAATGGCAACAACGGTCCCTGTTCCCTTGTAACCAGCCTTCCAAGTTTTCGGTACTGTGATGATATCATTACTTGAAAGACTATTGGGTTTTGCAGACTCAGCTTTTTCTTGTTCTTTTTCAGTAGTTGCTGTTTCTCCAGTAGTTTTAGGAGCTGTCGTTGCTTGAGCCTCTTTGTTCTCTATGTTAGAAGCCTTCTCAGTAGCAGGCGCTGGACTGGTAGCGACTGTTGTTTCTTTTTGAACGACACCTTGGTCTACTTCTTTTGCAACTGCGCTATCTTTTCCTGATTCTTGGGCTTCAGCAGTTTTATCAACCGAAGCTTCTACCTTAGCATCTTGTTTACTAGCATCCTCTTTAGAAGTTTCAGCTTCTTGTTTCTCTCCAACTACTGGAGCTATCACATTATTATTGGTTTGGTCAGTCGCAGAGTTTGAGTGTTTATCGTCTTTTAGCTCTGTCTTAATTTCCTGAGTTTGAGCTTGATTTTCACCTGTACTCTGCTCATTGGCACTGACTTGACTTGCTCCAAAAACCAAAGCAGTTCCCAATAAAACTGAAGCAAGACCAAATTTGTATTTCCGTAATGAAAAACGTTGTCGTCTATTCATACATAATCTCCTTTTTCTTTAAAGTATACCTATTATAGCGCAAATAGGTATAAATTTTTACAAAAATCTGAATTGTCACAAAAATGTAATATTTACGTATATATCTTACTTATTTAATTTTATCATTCGTGTTATTTTCTCCATCAAACCAATATTTTCTAAATTTGTTCCTATATTTCAATCCATGAAATTATTTCATTATACAAACAATCTAGATTTTTTATACACAAAAAGACTAGGATTAAAATTCCTAGTCTTTGTTATTTCAGTATAAATAGATTTTACAAACTAAAAATCCATCTCATCCACACGAGGTGCGCCCGAAGTCACTGAAATTGTCTTTAAGACTTCTCGCTCGTCTTTGCTGAGTTCAATTCCAAAACAGTCGAGATTGCTCTGGATACGAGAGACTGTCACTGACTTAGGTAGGGGTAAAAAACTTTCTGCCAAACTCCAAGCCAAGGCAATTTGAGCCACTGATTTCCCATGCTTCGCAGCAATTTCTTGGACTTCTTTCTGTTCAAACAACTCTCCTTGGCCAAAAGGTCCCCAAGCCTCTAAGAGAATTCCTTTCTCTCTACAGTAGTCAACCACTTCCACTTGATAAACTCCTGGTGCCAAGCGCACCTGATTGACCGCTGGAATGATTCTTGCTGTTTCAAGCAAGGTATCCAAATGATGGGGGAGGAAGTTACTAACGCCGATGGCACGGATTTTGCCTTCTTGGTAAAGATCCTCCATCGCTCTCCAGACTTCAGCATTGCGAGTTTTCCATTCGCCATTTTCTCTTAAAGGTTTAGGATTTGGCCAATGGATAAGGTACAAATCTAGATAATCCAATCCCAGTTTTTCCATTGATTCTTCAAATGCTTGGCGAGCTTCATCATAGCTGTGATTGGTATTCCAGAGTTTGGTCGTTACAAAGATTTCTTGTCTTGGAATACCGCTATCTCGAATAGCACGTCCAACACTTTCCTCATTTTTATAGATAGCTGCAGTATCGATATGACGATAGCCGGCCTTTAAGGCTTCTAAAACGGCTTGGTAGGCCACCTCTCCATTTTCAGCTTTCCATGTTCCAAATCCTAGTACAGGAATTGAAATTCCATTATTAAGGGTATAAGATTTCATCGTTTCTCCTTTCTATGTGAAGAAAATCTAAAGAAACAAAACCCGATTAACAGAGGCATGTCTCTTTAGATTTTGAAGATTATTGATCACGGTCATAATACATTTCGTGAGCTTTCAAGCGAGAATTGAGTAATTCGGGAACGGTCACAAATGTATACCCTTCACCCTTTAAATACTCAATAACACTTGGTAGGGAATTAACAGAAGGACCATGGATATCATGCATGAGGATGATGGAACCATTGCGAACCTGACGCTGTATCTCTGTCAAAATGGCTGTCTCATTTTTACTCTTCCAGTCCAAACTATCCACATCCCACATGATGAAGCTTAAATCAAGGCCATTTCGAATATCATCAGTGATAGCACCATAAGGCGGGCGCATCAGTTTAGAACTCGAACCTAGAACTTGGGTTAACAAATCTTCTGTATCCGTGATTTGCTTTTTTGCATCTTCGAGAGATAGTTGGGAAAGGACAGGATGACTCCAGCTGTGGTTGGCAACCACATGTCCTTCAGACTTCATCCGTTTAAGGATGTCTTCATTGCCAGCGATGTTTTTACCAAGTACAAAGAAGGTCGCCTTTACTTTGTACTTAGCTAATGTATCCAAAGCTTGTGTAGTTGTAGATGGATTTGGACCATCGTCAAAGGTCAAGGCTACAACTTTTTTATTTTTCTTAGCAAAGTATGCTTGGTAAAGTTCAGCATCTTTTTCTAATAGATAAGAGGACTCCAAAACATCAAAGAAACTGGATATGGGTAGAGCAATTTCCTCAACAGTCTCTCCAGGATTAGCAGGATAAAGGATGATTTGACTATCCTTATAATCAAAACTCCAGGATGTCAATTCTTGGTCTGTGAAGCTCTTTATAACATGATCAATTTTTGCCTGGTCAAGTTTCTTATCTTCTAGAGTTGTTTTGATTTGAGTCAGTAAGAGTTCCTTAGCCTTGCTAGCATCTTTGAAGAGTTTGCTAAGGTCAAAATCTTTCCCATCTTCAGTCAAGAAAATTTTCCCTAAGGAAGTCTTTTCTTTTTCTTCAACCTTTGATGCAGACAAATCGTAGACTTGCTTACTGATACTACGAGCAACAACTCCCTTTAAGACTGGGTCCAACTGCTCACTATAATAAAAGACCAAATCCTCTTTATCTTCCAGCTTTTCTTTGATATCCTGGTTGATTTTTTCTCTAACAGACGCAATGACTTCCTCTCCTTGCAGAGGGTAGTAGGCAATCACCTCAGCTTGACCTTTTCGGAAATGGTCCTTCTGACTACCTGAGTTGAATTGCTGGTCCTTTTCGCTTTTTAGCGCTTCAATTTTTTGTTCGTAAGATTGCTTTTGTAGTAGCTTATAACCAATAGCACTCCCTAATAGAATCGTAGCAATTCCTAAGATTCCAACAAGGGAAAGCAATAGCCTTCTCGTTTTATCGTGAGAAACACGTTTCGCTCTATTTTTTTTCATATTTCCATCATATCAAATCGAGGCTATTATTTCAATGATAAACAGGGATTCTGTCTTTTTTTAGGAAAATAAAAAAGCTTAGAAATCTTCTAAGCTTCTATTTTTAAAAACGAATCGCTTCACGTGTTTTCTCATATGAAGTTACAAAACGGTTTGTAACCCCTGGTTCAGCAACTTCCAAGGCTTGTGAAATTTTTTCAAATGATGCCTGGTAGTCAAACTCTTTTTCAAAAATTTCAAGCGCTTCGTTGAAGGCCTCTTGGATACGCTCATCAAATGAACGGTAACGGTTTGAGTATTGGAGTAGTTGCTCCGTCAAGGTTGCATATTGAACGATATCATAGGTTTCTGTTTCAAGTGCTTCCATATCATTTGTTGCAATTTCAAGAATTCGTTTAACCGATTCAATATTCACTTGTGGTTGTTCTAACTCTGCCATCAAATCTTCTGTGTTATGACTTGCAGTAAAGAAAAGTTTCAAGAAACTTTGAGGAATACCTGGCAAGTTTCTCTTCTCCATGTAACGTTTGATAGTATGCAAACGGTTCACATAGACATTTGCTTTTTGGCGAGCATTGAGGTCGTCTTTTTCAATTTGCGCAAGTCGTTCGCTAACAGAGATTTGCTCATCCTCTATATCCTTGAGGTTGCTTTGAAGCATTTCCAACTGTTCTTCAAGAGCAGAGTAGGCTTGTGTTGACTCACCTTGATCCTCTGTCACTTCCATGATTGCCGTATCAAGTGCAGCCAATTCTGCTTGAAGACGACGAACATGATTTCCATCACTTTCAGGAAGAAGGTAGGTTTTAGTCAAGCGTTCAAGATCTTGAACAAGCACCTGATTATTTTCTTTCAAGTGGTTGAGATAAGTTGGTAATGTAGCAAGAAGACTTTCAACTACTTTTTGAGCTGCAATTTCACGAGTGAAGATATCATAAAGGGCGTTGATTTCTTCTTGGATGCGATTATTTTCATACTCTGCATTGTCCAACTCCAACTGACGGATGTTTTCTTGATTATTCTTCAAAGATTCATGCAAAAGTTGGAAACGAGACTCGATATCTGTTTCTGTAAAGTGGTAGTTGGCATCCAACAGCTTGCGATAGCCTTCTTCCAAATCTGCTAATTGTTCTGGCAGTTCCTTTGTCAAGGTTTCAACAAGAGCTGGAATACGATCAACGATGTGTGTCAAAGCAAGAATATGATTTTCAGTTGAATCAAGAATTGCTGCCGCTTCAACTGGGTCACCTGATGAATTTAGGGTAACAAATTGAGAGAATTCAGATTGGATGTTTTCCAATTGTTTCTCAATCTCAGGAAGGGCCTTCCCATATTTCTCCGAGTCTTCTGCAACGGTATGTTGAAGGGATTCAAACAAGTCCAAGGCATGAAGGACACGGCCACTATTCTTAGATTCTTGCTTTTCAAGTTCAGAAAGGGCATTGCGAATAGCAGCAATGTCTTCTTCAATCAAGCCGATTTGGCTCTCAATTTGATCAATCTTGTGAGCAGCTTTGAAAAAACGGAAAGAATTATTGTAGCTTTCAGCTTCAAAGAGGTGATTTTCGATATCAGCAAATGAGTTCAGAGATAAATCAACCCATTTTTGGTTCCATTCACGGAAGGTCACCTGGCTTTGACCAATCAAGTGCATGTTTTTAACGGCTTCAACCTCATCATTTACAGGAAGGTTGTAGAGTTCTTCTTTTCTTTCTTCAAGGGCCGTTAATCTGCTTACATTACGCTTACGTAAAAAGATAGCTGTTACATAAGCTAAGATCAGAATGACTGCAATTGCAACCATTAGATAAATTAGTTGTCCATTAGACATATCAAACTCCTTTTATACTAGAAACAATCGTAATGATTATATCATATTTTTTAAACCAAGGGAACTATTTCCCACATTTTTTAGACGTCAAGTGTACTGTAAACAGCGTTTTCTTCGATAAATTCGCGACGAGGTTCTACTCGATCTCCCATCAACATATCAAAGATTTTATCTGCTTCGGCAGCATCATCTACCGAAACACGCGCCATCAAGCGATGTTCAGGATCCATGGTTGTTTCCCATAATTGGTGGTCATCCATTTCTCCCAAACCTTTATAACGTTGGATGGTTGGTTTTGAACGCCCTTCACTGTGACGTGCTAAGGCTTCTTGGAGTTTAATTTCTTGATCTGCACCAGGTTGAATGTATTCTTTGATCTCACTTCCAACCTTAACCCCATAAATCGGTGGTTGGGCAATGTAGACATAACCAGCCTCTAAGATTGGTTTCATATAGCGATAAATCAAGGTTAGCAAGAGAGTTCGAATGTGGGCTCCATCAACATCGGCATCGGTCATCAAAACGAGTTTTTGGTAACGAGCCTTAGTGACATCAAATTCTGCACCAAATCCTGTTCCCATGGCTGTGAAAAGACTTCGAATTTCTTCGTTTGCAAGGATTTTATCCATGCTAGCTTTTTCAACGTTCAAGATCTTACCACGAATTGGAAGGATAGCCTGAAACTCACGGTTACGACCAGATTTGGCTGATCCACCAGCTGAGTCTCCTTCGACGATGAAGAGTTCGGTTTCAGCAGGGTTGTTAGAAGAACAGTCTGCTAGTTTTCCTGGCAAATTGGAAATTTCCAAGCCAGATTTCTTGCGTGTGACTTCACGCGCACGTTTGGCAGCTACACGAGCCTTGGCAGCCAAAATCCCTTTTTCCACGATACGCTTGGCGATCTGTGGATTTTCCATGAGGAAATCAGTGAAGGCATCGCTGAAGAGGCGATTGGTAATCTTGACTACTTCACTATTCCCCAGTTTGGTCTTGGTTTGTCCTTCAAACTGCGGGTTTGGATGCTTAACTGAGATAACTGCAGTCAAGCCTTCACGGACATCTTCCCCTGTTAGGTTATCTTCATTGTCTTTTAGTAGCTTATTCTTGCGAGCATAATCATTGATAACACGTGTCAGCGCTGTACGGAAACCTTGCTCATGCGTACCACCTTCATGGGTGTGAATGTTATTGGCGAAACTCATGACGTTTTCGTGGTAACCGGTTGTGTACTGCATGGCTACTTCAACTGTGATATCATCCATCTCACCGTCTGTGTAGATTGGTGTATCAAAGATAACATCCTTGTTCTCGTTGATATATTCAACGTAGCTAGCAATCCCACCCTCATAGTGGTATTGTTTAGTCTGTTCGAGACCTTCACGCTTATCTGTGATGGAGATTCGAAGGCCTCGGTTCAAAAAGGCTAGTTCTTGAATACGTTTGTTTAATTTTTCAAAGTCAAAAGTTGTTGTTTCTGTAAAAATCTCTGGATCTGGTGTGAAGTGAACTGTTGTTCCCGTTTTATCCGTATCTCCAACCACCTCAAGATCAGCAACTACATGACCACGACGATATTCTTGGTAATGAATCTTACCGTTTTTATGGACATGAACATCTAGTTGAGTTGAGAGGGCGTTTACTACTGATGAACCTACACCGTGCAATCCACCTGAAACCTTGTATCCGCCACCGCCGAATTTTCCTCCAGCGTGAAGAACTGTAAAGACAGTCTCAACAGCGGGACGTCCTGTTTTTTCCTGAATATCAACAGGAATTCCACGCCCATCATCCACAACGGTGATGGAATTATCTGGCTCTATAAAGACTTGGATGTGACTGGCAAATCCAGCTAGAGCTTCGTCAATTGAGTTATCAACGATTTCCCATACTAGATGGTGAAGACCTTCTTTTGAAGTCGATCCAATATACATACCTGGACGCATACGAACAGCTTCAAGTCCCTCCAAAACTTGAATTTGACTGGCATCATAATCTTGTGCCTGTTGATTTTTGATTTCTTCTGTCATTTTTTCCCTTTTCTTACATGTCTATTGCTTGTCTCAATGTCGCAACGTTATTAAAAAGATAGGCATCTAAGCCAGCAGCTTTACCTGCTTCTACATCAATATTTCTGTCACCAATGACCAAACCAGATGTAATATGATATTTATCACGTAAATAAATCATGGACTCAGGATCTGGCTTCCGTTTAAAGCCAGAACTAGCAGTCACCACCTCGGTGAAGTAGTTCGCTATCTGGGTCTTAGCAAGAAGTTCTAGTACTTGGTCATTTCGATGAGAAACTAAGAAATGGCGTCCACCCTTATCAGAGATGTCTTTGAGTAACTCTGGAATTCCCTCAAACAAAACTGGGTGCTCTAGCTCACGTGCTTCATTTTCTTTGTAGTGCTCTAAAAAATCCTCGATATCTGGGGCAAACTTCTCAATGGCAAAAGCTGTCGAAACCTTCAAGGCTTCGTAAACACGGTCGTGTTCTTGCTCTATTCCATATTGGGCCAAGGTTTCTACAAAAGCTGCTGTAGAAGTCTCGTAATTATCCAATAGGGTACCACCTAAATCCCATATGTAGTCGTGATATTTCATACCCTTCATTATAGCATTTTTTTATGAAAAAAGCGATGATTTCCTAGATTTTTCGGCTCTATAATTTCTATAGAGTGTAAAACACTAATGCATCTATGGAGCCTTTTTGTGAAGAATAGCTCCTCCATGAATAATCAAGCAAAATCTTTCTTCTCTCAAATGTACAAATTTAAAAATAGAAATTACTAACAACCGCGTCATTATTCGCAAACGAAACGCTTTTGGATTTCCAAACTTTAAAAATAGAATCCTCATTGCTTTGAATACCACATTAGAGAGCAGAAAAAGATTATTCCAATATGGAATCTCTTGTTAATTCATTTCAGTTTCCAATGATTCCATCTTTCTTTTCAATTGTAATTTATTCTCCAAACAGGCAAAAAACGATAACGTCCTTTAAAGGAGTTATCGTTTTTGTATATCATCAGATAAAGTTTGATTTTTATTGAGCTACATTCGATTAGTTTCTTCCGAAGTTTTGACCTCTACCATCGCGGTCAAAATACATCCAACTTCCATCTTCAAGTTGAATCCATTTGCTTCGAGCCATATCCCCTGAATTGGCATCGAAATATCGACTAACTCCATTCACATCAACAACTTTTCCTTTGACTTGCTTGCCATCTTGCGTGAAATAGAGAGTCTGTTGACCAACCTGCTGCAAGCCTGTCACTGCTTTTCCAGCTTGATCAAAATAATACCACTCATTTGGGGAACCTTCGACAAACTTGTCGGTTGCCATCTCTCCTGAGTTAGCATCAAAGTAACGGATACTCTTATCTGAAAGTGTCACGATTTTACCCTTGACTTGCTTGCCATCTTGGTCGAAGTAAAGTGTTTGTTTGTCAATCTTTTGAAGGCCTGTCACTGCTTTACCAGTTTGGTCAAAGTAATACCATTCGTTCTTGGCACCTTCTGCAAACTTGCCGACTGCCATTTCTCCTGAGTCGGCATCAAAGTAACGGATGGATTTATCAGCCAAAGTTACTACTTTACCCTTGACTTGCTTACCATCTTGGTCAAAGTAAAGTGTTTGTTTGCCAATCTTTTGAAGACCTGTCACTGCTTTACCAGTTTTGTCAAAGTAATACCATTCGTTCTTGGCACCTTCAGCAAACTTGCCGACCGCCATTTCTCCTGAGTTGGCATCAAAGTAACGGATACTCTTATCTGAAAGTGTCACGATTTTGCCCTTGACTTGCTTGCCATCTTGGTCAAAGTAAAGTGTTTGTTGACCAATCTTTTGAAGACCTGTCACTGCAACTCCATCTGCTCCGAAATAGTACCAATCACTTGGGTTATCACCTTGAGCAAAACGATTGATAACAGCATTTCCTGAATCCTTGTCAAAGTAACGAAGTTTGCCATCTTTAGCACTCACAATCTTGCCCTTAACCTGATAGCCGTTTTCATCAAAGAATTGCTGTCCATCTCCTATCTTGACAAGACCTCGAGCCATAACGCCCTTGGCATCAAAGTAACGCCAGTTTTGACCATCAGTAGTGTAGTAACGGTTGAGAACTTGGGCACCAGTTTGATCATAGTAGTACTGATTACCATTTTCATCTTCACGGATAGAATCACGAAGTTGAATACCATTCTTCAAGAAATAAACGTGCTTGCCATCAATTTCATGAGCACCTGTTACAAGATAGCCTCGTTTATCGAAGTAATACCAATTTCCATTTTCATCTTGGATAAAGGAATTTTTAGCTTGATAACCACTAGTTGAATAGAACTTAGTACCATTGGCATCACTAACAAATCCTGTGTAAGCATTCTTATTAACTAATTGCTTAGGCAATACTATCTCGCCATTTCTGTTAGTGAGATAGTCGTTGCTAGCCCAGTCTTTAAGAACATAGTAAGCACCACGACCTAAGATATTGGTACCATTGAAGTACTTAGCCGACCACTTGGTAATCTTCTCATCTGTTGTCATCTTTTGACCATTGGAAATCTGTACTCGTTCAAAGATTTCTGGATATTTAGCTTTGAGCTCATCTAAGAAGGCGCCACCGTACTTACCTTGGAAATCAGTTCCATTGGTCTTACTATTAGCTACATAGAGTTTTTCCTTGATTTCTGCACCTTCACGGTAGGTTCCGTAGTTATTGACACGTGTTGCTGTTACCACTTCCTTACCTGGTAGGTTATAGATTTGATCTGGTACCCAGTCCGCGATGGCTTGGATATTGACACTGTGAAGCGCACGGAGAGCATTGAGCAAATCTTTTAAAGAACCATATTTATTGTTCTTACTCATGGCCATATCGTAGCGGTCTTCAAAGGCATAACCATTCTGAATGATAGAATCTAAGAAAGTACCGTCTTGGCTAGATACATACTGAGGTGGTAGCTCAAATGAAGTTACTCCCCATTCCTTGAAGAGGTTGACATTTTTAGCAATGACTTTATTGGTATATTGGTCATCGCGGGTTGCAAAGTCTTGGAAGTTAGAAAATCCTTCGTAAATCAACTGAGAATCAAGAGCTGCGCTAGATTCGTAGACCTGACCACTAGCGTTTTTCTTCTTGCTTGCTGTTGTACGAGCATCCTGATCTGCCTTAGCGCCAACTGGTACCCAAACAGCCAGATATCCAGAAACCTGTACATTGCTATAGCCTGCAATATCATTCATATCAAAGGTTAAAATACCATTAGCATCTGTCTTCTTCCAGAGCGATTGCGGCACTTCTTCGTCAGTTAGATAGCGGGAAATACCATCTTTGGTCGTCAAAAGCACAGGGCGATAGTATTGATTCTTGTGGGCTGCTCCCATATTGACTTGCAGTTTATCCCATTCGTTCAGTTTCAGGTTAGGGTTGTTAGAAGCAATAACAGCCATCCCTTGGGTACGGGTTTCTGCTGTTCCTTCATCTGTTGCTTCATTGGCACCAGTACCGTAGCGAACAGAAGTCAAAATACCATTGTAAGACCATTTATCAGCCTCACGAGGTACACCCATATATGTGACTTTCATGTCTTGTCCACCTGCTACATACTTAATACGAGCACGCAACAAGGCATCGATAGCATCGTGGTAAGGAGATTTTTTCTCCATGTATTGACCATCATCGGTATAGAGGTCACCATAGTAGACCCGAGTGATAGAGTCTTTATTGGAGAGCATGAGAGCATGAGCAGTTGGGATGTTGAACTGCGTATACTTCTTGTCTGCCTTGCGCATATCTTCGTTGTAGATCTTGAAGGCTTGCTTGAGTTCATCCATAGTAAAGGTCAAACCATCCGTATTTGGATTGATATTTTCCCGGATGATGTCGGCAATAACGGTTTGTACTTCACTGTCATGGGCCCGCACAAAGATATAGTTAGCCATTCGTTCGCCATTTTTCTTTTCAGAAGAACGGTCATTTAGACTATTTGTAATCGTTGGCTCTACTCCGCTACGGATAGATAGATTACGCATGAATGAATAAAGCAAGGACAAGCGTAGCTTGTTGTCAATTGCTAGTTGAGCACCTTTAGTATCTTTGTTGTAGTCAGGATCGTTATCAGACCAAGCTTCCAAGATAGACAAATGCTTGATGGCTTCTTCTTCACTTTCTCCCACCTTGTAGCGAGACTTGAAGTAGTCAGATGCGATTTGGAGCAAGTCTGCGTTGACATTGTCCACCGCATCGACACGAACTCCATCAAAATTAGCAGTCGGATCATTGGCTACAATGCTTCCAAAGTTCATCATAAAATGCAACCAGTTGAGTTGTTCGGCCTGAACAGCTGGATTAGAGTTGTCAAAGTCGTTAGCAAGCAAGAACTCATAACCACCGTTTGACTTGTCAATAAAGTACTTAGGTGTCCCTGTTTGACTAGTAGGGGTACGGTTAAGCAGACGGAACTTAGAGTCAGCATGAGAGCTCTTCTCATTATTAGTATAAAGCAAAGCTCCACCCTGCAAGTGGTCCTTTTTAGTACCAGTTGTTTCAGACTCTGACTTGATATTCCAGTTTGGCTGGGTTTTGACAAAGGCACCCATCAGCGTTCTCAACCATTTGGTATCGCCTTCTTTACCAATTTTTTCCTCAATTTTGCGCTGAACCTGCTGAGAAGCACCTGTCAGAAGAGCTTGTTCAACTTTGTTTTCAAAAGCACCTGCTCCCAGACCTTGCTGGTTCATATAGTTGAGGTAATTAATCTGAGTACGTTTATCAGGCCACCAAGCCATCAAAAGAGGACGCAAGTCTGTTTCTGTCGAAGCCGTCCATGTTTTTCCATCTTTTAAGATGAACTTTGGACGATACCAGCTATCTGCTGTCAAATAACCGTCTACAGTTTCAATATCCTTGTCAGTCGTACCATAGAAAGCATTCTTTTGGGAGAATTCATTATTGAGACTGCTGGTTCCTTGTTGGAACTGATATTCATTTGAATCAACTAAGGCACCCGTTTCTGCATCAAAATAAAGTATTCTCCCATTAAGTTCAACTGCAAAGTTCTTTTTAACTGTACCATCGTCCTGAACATAGTAATTTTTACCATCAATGGTCTTGATGTGAGATAGGACATTATCATCGTGGTCAGCATTTACAGGTGCAGGTTGAGCCTGAGCTGCCACCATTCTTTCAGCTACTGCTCCTTGTTTTTGAGCAGGTTCGGGCAAGCGATCTTTCTTTGCAACCTTTGGATTTGCAACAATCTTGTCTTCAACAGCCGTTTTTTCTCGTTTGTTGTCATCTTGCTCTTGGGCAGTTGTTGGCCTTGCTTGTTTATCCTGGTCTGCTACTTCTGTTTTAGGAGTTTCTGTGATTGCATTAGTAGCTTTAACTTCTTCAGCAACAGCAGCCTTTTCTGTAGATGCTTCTTTCGTATCTGCTGGTTTAGCAGGCTCTTGAGCATTGGTTTGAACTGTTGCTTCTGTATTTTCTGCTGGTTTAGCAGGTTTTTCACTAGCAGCAACATCGCCTGTCACCTTGTCTGCAGGGGTTGCTTTTTCTGCTTCTTGCTCAGATGCTATTTTAGCTTGGGCTGGAGTTTGCTGACCCGGATCACTAGTCTGAGCTGTAGCAGGTTCTTGAACCACAACCTGCTTTACATCATCCGCATGGACAACGCCTGGTTCTAGACCAAGTACCTTTGGTGCTACAATAAGGGCCAAGGTAGTCAAAGCAATCGCTACCCAGTTTTTCTTAACTTTATGCATCTTATAATGAATCTTTTTCTCCATCATAAAGCCTCCTTCTGAATTTAGTATAAAGTTATGCTCTTATTCTAGTATATTTTTCAAAATGATCATTTTTTGTTGCACATCTACAACTATGAAAGGCAAATTCTTTCAAACTGTTCTTTAAGCTTTTGGGCAACACCAAAGGAATCTAAAAATTCAAAAAAAGATAGGCATTGCTCGATGTCACTGAGAGCATTAGTATTCCCAACCTTGT
Source organism: Streptococcus sp. D7B5 (assembly GCF_029691405.1). NCBI lineage: Bacteria > Bacillati > Bacillota > Bacilli > Lactobacillales > Streptococcaceae > Streptococcus > Streptococcus sp. D7B5. Next base: position 159,748 of record NZ_CP121467.1, on the reverse strand, counting down.
AGGCATACAGAGCCCTATGATACTTAATCAGCGTTCGATCATATAGATCTGTTTCAGGAATTTTAGAGTGATCGAGATAATTGAGAAACCTCATAGCAACTAGCAGATGGTTTCCTTCTATACAGACGCTAATGACATTAAGTAGCATCTTGATAATACGGCGGCGATTTTCAGGTAGGTTGTTATAAAACTGGGTACGATTGATCATCTCACTAGCGAAGGTTTCCAGCGTTTCCAAGGTCATCAAATCAACACTGTTTGTAAAGAGCCAGAGTTCATAACGCCCCCACTCCTCAACAGAAAAGAGATGATCCGTCAGAAATTCTATATCCTTCTTGCTAATCTGAAAATCTGGGCAACAGGAAGACAGAAGAGCTCTGACAATGATCGTATTGAGTTTATAGTTTTTCTTCTCAGGAAACTGTTCGGTCAAAGCTTCTGAGCTAGACAAAATATTCTGGAGCTTGACAACATTGTTTTCCTGATATGCATCAGCTACTTTTTTTGAGAACAGCACATCATCTGAATCAATGTAATTATGGTAAACATACTGAAACTCCTCTAGGGAAACAGCCATATTTTTTAAACAACAATAAAAAGAATCAAGTGTGATCCCATTGACTCCCCTTTCAAAACGGGATAGCTGAGCCACGGAAATATCACCAGCAGCCACCTCTTTCAGGGACATTTTTTTTGATTCTCTAATGACTTTGAATATTTTTCCGAAAGTTTCCAACATATCACTCCCCCAGTTTCGTATATGCAAAAAATTCTTACTAATTTTAATATACTAGTAACACGTTTCAATTATATTACAGAGAAAGTACTTTATATTTCAAATTAATACAAGCAGATTAATTCGCATGATAAGATCGTTTAATATAGCATTTATTGAATATTCTATCTTTTTCATGAAACTATTGATTTCAGTAACAATCTGAAGTATTCTATCTAACAACCTGAAAACACTAACATTTCTAGAGATTGATTTCCTTCTTATGCTAGACAAAGCTTGATTGATTTATAAAAGTTTGATATAAAATCGCAAGACAATCATATGAAACATTTTTAGACACGGAGTAAATAAAAAAAACGAGAGCCGAACTCTCGTCTTACTGTTGATTTCCAAAGACATCTCGATAGAGCATGCCGTCTCGTAAACTTTCGGCATCTCCTCCCAATTGCTCTACCAACTCATAGGCAAAGGCAAGGGCAGTTGACGGTCCTCGGCTGGTTGTTAGATTACCATCCACAACCACTGTTTGCTTTTGATAAATTCCGTCAGTAATTTGCTCCTGAATTCCGTCATAACAAGTAAAGTGTTTGTCTTTCAGGACACCTGCTTGATGAAGAACGATTGGGGCTGCACAGATGGCAGCAATATTCTTTCCTGCTTGGTCAAAGGCTTTAATCTGTGAAATGAGGGCTTGATTATCCCGTAGGTGAGCTGAGCCTGGCATACCACCCGGAAGAACGACCAAGTCATAGTCGGACAAATTGCCATCAAAAACACGATCAGCTTTTACCTGAATGCCATGCGATCCTGTCACCTGCTCTTCAAATCCTACCATATCACATGAAATGTTTGCTCGACGCAAGACATCGACTACTGTAAAGGCTTCAATTTCTTCAAAACCCTGGGCTAAGATAACTGCTACATTTATCATAATGGCCTCCTTATTTGATTTGTTTTAGGACGACTTTCTTTCGTTTGAATGGAACTTTTCCACTTTTCTCCTCCGCTAGGTTGGTCTGGTAACTCATAGATAAGAGGAGACCGACACCAATGAGGTTACTAATAATAGCGGAGCCCCCTTGAGAAATAAATGGTAGAGGAATCCCTGTTAAAGGAAGTAAGCCTGTCACGGCACCGATATTTTCAAAGATATGGAAGAGCAACATCATGATAAAACCAGTCGAGATATAGGTGTAGAACTGGTTGTTTGACTTAAGTGTAATCTTCAACATCCGATAAATAAGAAGCAAGTACAGGGCAACCAAAAAGACTGAACCAATAAAGCCAAAATCTTCAGCAATCACCGTAAAAATCATATCACTCTCACGTACTGGAATGAGGAGATTGGACACATTGAAACCTTGTCCAAACAAGCCACCACTTCCAATCGCAATTTGTCCCTGCGCCTGTTGGTATGTCGTTGTTTGCGCAAAGTCAAAGGGATTGAGCCAAGCCAAGATACGGTTAATCTGGTAAGTTGGCATCCCAATCTGATGCAAGAAGGCACGTCCATCCTTGCTTATAAAGATGGCCATAAATCCTACAACTGCAGTCACCCCTGTCGCAAAAACCGGAATGATGATCTTCCACGAAACACCTGAAAGGAGGACCATACCGGAAAAAATAGCTACAAAGACCAAGGCCGTCCCCAAGTCACTTTGTAGGGCTAAGAGGATCAAGACTGGTATGGTAAAGGCGATCATCCAACCAATCAATAAGAAATCCAAGGGAATAGTCCGTCGCCATTCCTTGTGTTTTTGAGTGAATCTTACAATGGCTCGAGCCAACATCAAGATATAGGAAATCTTCATGAATTCCGATGGCTGGAAAAGTGTCGTTCCACCAATCGATACCCAGTTCTTGGCACCTGTTGACGCTACAAGATTTGGATTGTAGAAAACAAGAGGTAGGACCATCAAAGCTAGCCCTAGACCATAAAGATAGGGAGTCACCTTCCATAAAAACTCGGTATTAAAGAACATGACCACAAATCCAATGACAAGCCCCAAGGCAATCCAAGCGATTTGCTGACCTAGAATTGGTAATACATTATTTGGATAGTCATGACTAACTGCTATATAAATGGCCACTACTCCAATCACCAGTAAACAAAACACTGGTAGGAGGAGGCTATAATCGACTCGAGAGTCGAAGGAACGTTTCATATTTTTTACCTTTTCTCTTTCTTGGATTTTTCTTTCATTCTATTGCGACGAGATTGGAGAAAATCAGCTACAGCAGGCTCTAGCTGTTCTCTAGAAAGAACCTGAACAGCCCTTTCTTTTGACAAGGCCTGAGCGATTTGTTTGCCGTAACGCTTGCTGACGACACGACTGTCTAAGATTAGAGCAACCGAACCTTGATTAGATCGTCTAACAGTACGGCCCAGGGCTTGTTTTAGTCGAATGATCGCCATCGGTAACTGATAATCATAGAAAGGATTCTTCCCTTCTTGACGCAGTTCTTGGTTTAATTTTTTGGTTAAAGGCTCTTGGGGGTTTTGGAAAGGCAATCTCGGAATCACTTGAATTACACAAGGATGGGTTGAAAAATCAACCCCTTCCCAGAAACTGCCTGTTCCAAGCAATATCTGGCGTTCACATTTTTCAAAACGTTTTTTCAGTTGGCTTGGTTCCCCATTTTTATACTGAGCTAGATGAGGTTGGTCGAGCAGGTCCGAAACTGCCAGCAACATTTCTTTTGAGGTAAACAAGACCAATAAGGGTTCTTGAAAGGCTTGTAAGCTTCGAATGACAGAAGCCACTTCACTAGCATAGTCAAAAGGCGAAACTTCTGTCACAAGAGGAAAGTCATCGACTAGAAAGACTTCTTGTTGCTCCTGCTTTGCTACATCAAGCCTAACAAGTGGAGCTTCTGGAAAGCCCAATAAATCTGCTAGGGAAACCCGATTACTGATTTCAAGAGTGGCAGATACTCCTAGGAGCCTGCAATCTTCTGGCAATAAGTCTGCTAGTATAAAGCGGCCTTTTTTACTTGAACAAATTAAGACATCCTTGCTCGATTTCTCTGCTGTAGCAAGCCAAAATTCACGGTCCGAGGTGAAAAAGTTTGCAATCTCTCTATACTCTGGGAGAGCTAACTCCGAAAAATGCTGGCGCAACTCTTCAAGAGAATCCAACCACTTTCCATTCTTCAGACCTGACTTATAGTACTCTATCAAGTAACGACATTCAAAGCCGATACTTTCAAGCAAGCGCTTCTGAACCAAATCTTCCTCTGTCTCCAAGGACTTATCAAGCTGGGTTACAAGTTCCTCAAGGCGATAAACCTGCTGGGCTAGATTTTCGAGGGCTAATAGAATTTTTTGAGCTTCATCCAAGATCACCAATCGGTTATCAACAAACTCTGGATTGTCTTCCAAACGAGTGACCAGATAGGCATGATTAGTCAAGAGAACGCGACTGGTCTTGGCCTTCTCCTGCCCTCGTTTCCAAAAATCCTCTGTGGCAAATAAACTTTTCTTTGAAAGCTTGCCATCGTGGACTAGTTCTGGCAGAAAGTGCTGGTAGCGATAAAGCTGCCCGATTTCGTCCAAGTCACCTGTCTCTGTCTCTGTTAGCCAGATAAGCAGTTGCATTTTAAAGCGAGTAAATAGACGATTGGACTCCGGCCGATGGAGGACTTGGTGAAAGGCATCCAATTTCAAGCAATTTTGAGGCCCCTTGAGACTATGAATTTCCAGATGGAAGACCTCTTTTAAGCGCTGACCTTCTTCTTGCATGATTTGATTTTGAAGAATTTTGGTTGGAACACTCACTAGGATACCTGCTTGACTCTCCAAGTTCAAAGCTGGGAGGAGATAGCCGTATGTCTTGCCGAGTCCCGTTTGAGCTTGGATAAAGGAAGTCTGGTGTTCTTCCAATAATTGCTCAACCTTCTCCGCAAAATCCAGCTGCTGTGGACGGTCCTCCAGCCCCAATAAAGAAATATTTTTAGCAAAATCTTTGGATAACTTTCGTGGGACTAAGCCTTTGCTTTCCTTTCTGAGGAAAAGCCCATGAAGTTCCATCAAGTCGGGCGAAGATAAGAGAGATTGTTGCTGATAGACCTCTTCAATCACCAGATAACTTTCATAGAGAAGGTTGTCTGCAAGGTTTAACAAGCTTTCTAAGAGCCCTTTTGGTAACTCAAATAGTTTTTGACGCATGTAAAGCAAGAGTTCAGCTGTTGCCTGAGCATCTGACAGGGCAGTGTGGGCATGTTCCAGCTCAATGCCCAACTCTTGACAAAGGATACCTAAGTTATACTTTTCAAACTGAGGATACAGAACCTGGGCAAGCTCAACTGTATCCACCCGCGGTGTACGCAATTCATATCCTTCAAAAAAGAGGAATTCTGCAAGAAGGTTAGCATCAAACTGTACATTGTGCGCAACAAAAATACCGTCCTTAACCAATTCAAAAATTTTTCCGGCCACCTGAGAAAACTCTGGTGCCGCAGCCAAACGCTGATCGGTCAGACCCGTTAATTCTTTGATATGAGAATCCAAGGGTTCGTGGGGGTTGACATCGGTCGCATACTGATCGATGATTTCACCATTCTCAATCACCACAATGCCTACTTGAATAATTTTTGCCTTGCTTCCAGTGCTGGTCGCCTCTAAATCAACGACCACATACCGATCATTTCTCGCATTCATCATTAAAAATTATATCAAAAAAAGCATGATTTGACACCCCTCAACTTTGATAACAATCTCACTTTAATTGTGAGTTTGACTAAAAATCAAGACCTTAAAAGAGAGAATTTCACGCAAGTTCAGCAGTTGATTGCTGGTTCTGAGGTATTTGAAAACTTTATTAACAAAGCTACATCAACATAAAAAGACAACCAGGGTATTAGCTGCCTTTTTGAGATATTTTTTTCATTGCTTTCGGAAGAGCCTTGCTAATTTCTGTTGGCAAGACAAGGTAGTTTTCTTGAGCAAGTTCTTGCGCGATAGCTGAATGAAGGTGAGTTGCTACCACTACCCTCTCATAGAGGCTGACTTGGTCAAACTGACCTGCAAAACCTGCAATCATACCAGCCAGTGTATCTCCCATTCCACCAGTTGCTTGATAGGGGCCTCCAACCTGTAACTGATAATATTCAGGCTGACCAGCTTGCCAGATACGAGTTGCTGGACCCTTCTCAACTAAAATCGTTCCTTGAGGAAAAGCTGAAAGAGCCCTAGCAGTCGTCTCTGTATTTTGATGGTCAAGAACTATACCAGACAGTCTTTCCCATTCCTTTTGGTGGGGAGTTAGGATGAGCTGACTGGAAGGAAATGGTAACTGGCCGTTTGCTAAGATGCCCAAAGCACCGCCATCTGCAATCAAAATCTGGTCTTTTCTAAGGCTGTCAAAGACCCGTTTTACGAGTTCTTCTCCAAATGCATCCTCTCGCAAACCCGGACCTAACAAGACAACTTCTGCCTTTACTAACTGTTCTTTTAACAATTGCTGGTCTTGAAGAGAAAATGCCATGGCCTCAAGTAAATGACTGTGCAGAGCCGGAATATTCTCCTTATCCGTGCCAACAGTCACCAAACCTGCCCCACTTTTAACAGCTGCAATAGCTGACATGATGATAGCTCCCCCATAGGGATAGGTCCCTCCCAGCAAGAGCAGACGTCCGTAATCTCCCTTATGGCTGTGACAAGGCCGTTCAATAATGACTCTTTCTAATAAAGTTTGATCAATCACTTTCATCGTTATTTTCCTCTCTATTCATTATACTATAAAGTCTATACACCTTGCATCTTGAACATAAATCTATTCGTTCATATAGAAAAAGAGGGGACAAAGCCCCTCTACTCTCCTTTCGTCCAAACACGAAAGTAATCGATTCATTTTTTATCTTCTACTAATCTGGTATTAAATGAACAGACTAATCCTCTTTGCGTTTTGCAGTTAATAAGGCTGCTGACAAGGCCAAGGTAACACCTGCCAAGAAGAGGGCTGTCTCAGATTCTCCCTCACCAGTTTCTGGTAATCTCTTGTCTTCCTTGGCAACTTGAACTGGCACTTCTTGAGTTTGAGCCTTGTCTAATGAACTTAGCTTAAACTCTGGTTTTTCTACTGTCGGTGCTGGTTGGTCACCTACTGTGGCTAGAACACCACGGTACTCTGGAAGTTTATGTTCTAGAGCCATTACAGCATTAACACCACCCTTAAATTCAGGTTTCTCAACGCTTGGTGCTGCTTGATCTCCTACAGTGGCAAGAATTCCTGTGTATTCTGGAACTTCGTTGACTGTTGCTTCTACAAAGTTAGCACCGCCTTTGAATTCTGGAACTTCGTTGACTGGCGTAGGCTCCTCACCCTTACTATTTGAAATAGATGGTTTTACTCCTACCTCAATAATACGATCTTGAGCTTTTCTTTGTTCAGTATGAACAAGAGTTCTAGTAGTTCCTGATACTTGAATATAGTCAACTTTTTCTCCATCTTGTCCTTCAGAAACTACACGACGTTTACCTTGAGCAAGCTCAGGGATTTCACGAATAACTTCTTTAAACGGAAGTGGAGTCTTTTCAATTTCCAAACTTGGAACTTCTGCAACTAAGTTCTTAACGCCTTCTGTCGGTGTTGTTTGGAAGGTAGACTTAAAGTGTAAACGATATTCTTTCACTAGATTCCCATCTTTGGAAACAAGACGAACAAGTGTTGGAAGATTTGTATTTCCATGATCTACAACTGTGACTACTCCGTGTCCACTAGTTGTCGCAGTGACTTTTGGTTTGGATCCCATTGTTGTTAAGGTGTACTCTGTCACATTTGGATCAAAGTTTTCCAATGCTTTTCCATCAATCGAAATAGTCGCTGATGGTGTTTCGACTTCTGCTCCCTTGCCTGCAGAGTAGGCTGTAAATTCTACAAGCGCTAGGCCATTAGTAGTAGCCTTACGAGTCATGCGGGCACGAATAGCTGTCGCTTGAACCGGTTCAAAGTTAAACTCAATTGGTTTACCAGCTACTAATTCTCCAGAAACTTTGTAAGGAATTGGTGCCCAATTTTCTGCCTTGTTGAATGGATGGTCAGCATTTTCTTCATAACGAGAAATCGTACTTGGTTCTGTAAAGGCAGGACCAATATATCTTTCTAGAACCATTTTCTCTGGAGCATCTGTGCCACTATCTTTAAAGAACTGAATGGCTACTTTTCCAATAGATTGAGAAGTAATTTTTCCATCCTTCTTAAAGAGTAATCCAACAGAAGTTTCTTGATTTTTCGGAGTACGAGACCAGTTTGTCCAACGTCCATCTTCATTGTATTTTCCATCATTGATATAGAAAATTCTATCATGTGAAGCTGCTTGTGTATCGTTCGTTGTCGAAGCAAAGGCTTTAGAATCCGTTTCATTGTTGTTTGGATTTTCTGAAATGACTTGATTGCCTTTAGAAACAACTGTCACCTGCATTTTAGTGGTTAGATTTGTACCAATGACATGACCGGTAACTTCAAATGTTCCCTCATGCTCTGTCGCATGTTCAGGAATAGCATCCCACTTCACTGCAAGTTTTTCTGTAGTCCAAGTAGTTGAAGTTGGGTAATAAACGCCTACCTCTGAAGGAAGTTGAAGATTGTCTCCAACATTCAAGATTTTAGCACCATTTTCTGCAGCAAGCGGTTGACTAGTTTCTCTCTCATCATTGCGGAAGATTCGATATTCTTTCAATACCGTACCATCTTCTGCTTTTAAGATGAGACGTGTTGCACCTTTTGGACTAGTTGCAGGCACAACTGTTACCAAACCATTATTGCTAGCTGTTGCAGTGATTTGTTTGCTAGATTGAGGAATATAGTAATCAGTCTTAGATGGATTAAAGTGTTCAAGTTCCTTGCCATCTACCTTGATAGAAATCTCTGAACTTGTAGAGCTTACTACCTTATTTCCAAGGACAGTTAGCTCTGTCAGACCAACACCTGATGTTCCATCAGCCTTCTTCATACGAATACGAACAGCATAAGTTTCTACCTTGTCAAATGTGAAGTGATTTGTTTGAGTTGCAGATAGCTGACCTGGAGCATGCAAGTTCTCAACTGCTTTCCAATTTTCTGGATTATTAAATGGATGATTGCTATCACGCTGAGCATTGCTGACATCACTTGGTAAATCTGGAATTTCTTTACCTACATAATATTCAACTACATATTCTTTTGGAAGACCAATTGCTCCATCAGTATAGAAATCAACTGATAAATTGTTGACAAAACGTTTCGTCAAATCTCCTGAATTACCAAACAAGATAGAAGCCCAGTCATTATCAGTATTTGTTCTCCAAGTAGTCCATCTATTTTTAGCGTCTGTTGGCGTTCTTGACACAGTCAGGTCGTTCAAGGTATTAGCTGAGTCATCTCCTCCTGTATTGGATACAATGGCAGCTGGCAATTGCGAACCTGTCCATTGTTTAGAGATATTATTTCCAGCAACAACTTGACTAGACACTCGAACATGAGCTTTAGTGGTCAGATTGCTACCTACTAAGCGACCATTGATTTCATAGACTCCTTCAGTTTGACTAAAGTTGGCTGGAACCTGATCCCAAACTACATCTTTGTAGATAGTTGTTCCGTTAGAATGGTAAGCACGCACATTGGCTGGCAATTGAACTGTCTCACCCTTAGGAAGAGTAAGGCTGATTTCCTCTGCAACTTGTAAACCTTCAACTGTCACCGTTGCTTGAGCTTCAATGTCTGTGCCTTCTACATGTCCTTTAAGTGTAAAGCTATGATAATGCCCCAATTCTTTTTCATCCACCTTGTCCCAAGTTACAGATACTTTGCGTGGCAAGCCCTTATCAAATTCTGCTCCAACTTCTTTAGGTAGATTCGGTTGCTGATTAATATCTGTAGAAACAGATACAGGATGAAGTTTCACAATCTTCTTGCTGACTTTATTTTCTTTAATCACCACTTCAGTAGTTACAGATTCTGTTTTCTCTGTTTGATTATCGATTCGAGGTTTCAAAGTCACTCTTCCCTTAGTATAGAGCAATAGGTTCTGACCATTCACCTCAAGATACCCACCATCAGATGCCTTAGCTTCTAAGTGAATATCTGATGCTGAAAATTCTGTTTGTGAACCATCCTCATAACTACCAATGACACGATAAGTTAAGACTTGATCTTCTGTAGCAGTTTCTTTTCCTTCTACAACTACTTCCAAACGTTTCAAGGCAGGAGCTTCCTTCACAAACTGAATTAAGTAAGTTTGAACCAAGTCACCCTTTTGGTCGTTCAAGAAGACCGAAGCCTGATAACCATTATCAGCAGAAGCTTGCTGAACAGTTACTTGATATCCGGTAGTCTGAGCTCCAACACTTGGAATTGTTCCAGTGTAAGGAAGGGATACACGGTAATAAGTCTTGCCAGACTCGAAGTTTTCCAGAGCTTTATCCCCAACAGTAAGTCCTGTAATGCTACTTGTTGTTTCCTTACTACTTGCGATAAAGGTTGCAGTTACTTCACGGTCGTCATCTACCAATTTACCAGTAGCCTCCGTACGTCCTCCTTCCTTGGTTAAAGCAGCAGGATCTTTCAAAATCCAAGAAACAACATCTGTATCAATCAAACTACCATCTGTCAGAACAGCTGTGACCGTTTTATCCAAATCAGCTGCAGTTGTACCAACTGGTACTGTAACAACTTTTGGTAACCATCTATCTAAAGCAATCACTTTTACAAGTGCCTCAGCTTTGGTTTCCAAACCTTCTACACGTCCAGATACTTTTTTCTCACCTGCGCTTGTAAGCAAGTCAGCTGGCACGTCCCATGTTACAGTCTTTTCCTCAACACTACCGTCGCTATAAATAGCTGTTACTGTTTGAGGCAATTCAGGATTTTTAGTCACATCAGTTGTTGCTTTTACAGGAGCAAAGGCTACAAAGTGACGGTTTTCTTTCTTACCAGACACAGTTGCGACCGTTGCGCTATCAGAAGTTAAACCAGCAGAATCTGCATAAAGAGTAAATTTACCTTCTTTTTCTGTTGATTTTACAATGACAACCCCTTTACCATTGAAAGCACGTCTTTGCCATGTTCCATCTGCTTGAGCTTTGTAGCGTTCACGACTAGCTTGTTCTCCATTATCTACACCAACGATTTGTCCCTGACCATGAAGATTGAAATGAACAAGATTGTTAGCTGTAGGAACCACATTACCATCGCCATCAACAATTTCATAATGGATGTAGGATAGGTCCTTTCCATCTGCAGTGATAACATGCTCTTCTTTAGTCAGACGAACTCTTGCTGGCTCCCCAGCAGTTGTCACACTATCACGCGCAATTTCGTTGCCATTTTCATCTCGAGCAATCGCAGTCAGTGTGCCTGGTTGGTATTTCACAAGCCACTCAAGATACAATTCACTTGGTTTAGCTCCCTCATGATATGGACGTCCATCTTCTGTCCTTTTCTTAGTAAATTCCTTTTTACCAAGCGACTCTCCATTTAAGAACAATTCGACGCTTGCAGCATTTGAGAAGGTACGAACCGGAACCTTTCCATCAACCAGCATCTTACGATCCTTAAGGGTCTCTTCAGTCCAGTTCCAATGTGGTAAAATGCGAACAGTTGGCTTTTCTTTAGCACTATACCATACACTACGGTAAAGGTAAAAATCATTCTTCGGTAAACCAGCCGTATCGATGATACCAAAGTAAGAACTTTTTACAGGTGTATTATCTTGATTATGCCATGGAGTTGGTTCACCGATGTAGTCAATTCCTGTCCAGATAAATTGTCCAGCATAGCCAGCACGATCACGGTCAAAAGTCCATGATTCAGTAGCTGTTCTTCCCCATCCAACACGGTCATTACCATAGTCAGATTGTTCATAGTGACGATTTGGACGGTTATCATGTCCAAGGATTTGAGCAGGATTGTAATAAGAATCACGCGTTCTAGTAGCTGAAGAAGTTTCAGAACCATAAATGAGCCAGTCTGGATGAGCACTACGAACCGCATCATAAAAACGTTCACCATAGTTCATCCCCACAGCATCCATGATTTCTGCAAGTTTCAAGAAATCACCTGTCGCTGCACGACTAAATTTGTTTTCACCCATGGTGACATAACGTTCAGTATCAATCGCTTTGATAACTGCCTTCAGACGCTTAGCAGTTTCGATAGAACGAGGACTACCATTTGCCTCTTCTACCTCATTTCCAAGAGACCACATGACGATAGACGGGTTGTTCTTATCACGTTCTACCATTGTTCTAAGATCAAAATCAGACCACTTCTCACCCTTTTTAGCTTCAGGATGGGTTGCATCTTGATCAAAGAACCGTCCATAGTCGTAAGTCTTCTTGCCACCATACCAAGTATCAAAAGCTTCCTCTTGAACCAAAAGACCTAAGCTAGCCGCAGCATCAAGCAACTGAGGGCTAGCTGGATTGTGGGTTGTTCGAATAGAGTTAACCCCCATATCTTTCAAGAGTTTTAATTTACGATAAGTAGCCTTATAATTCTCTTCTGCACCCAAGGCTCCATTGTCATGGTGAATACTTACTCCATGGAATTTCATGCGTTCACCATTCAAAGAGAAACCATCCTTAGCAGTCCAATTGAAATAGCGGTAACCAAATGTATCTTCTGTTACATCAACTAGTTGACCTTCTTTATAAACCTTTGTTTTCAGCACATACAGTTGAGGATGATAACTTTTTGTCGTCCAAAGAGTTGGTTTATTAACTAGGATTGTTTGTCTGAAATCTGCAACTTCATTTTCTGCTAAATTCTTCGTTTCAGAGCGCACTAATTCTGAAACAACCTTACCTTCCTTAGTAAAAATTTGTTGTTCCACAAAGACTTTAGCAGCCTTCTTATCCGTATTTTTAATCTTACTTTGAACCTGTGTTTCAACATTCCCTTCTTTTTGCTCAGCAAGTTTTGGAGTAGTGATATGATTACCATTTTCGGCAACATGGACTTTATCACGATAACTAAGGGTTACATCACGATAAATCCCACTTCCTGAATACCAACGACTGCTTGGTTGCTTATTGGTCACTTGAACAGTAATTGAATTTTCACTACCATCCTTGTTTAAAAATTCTGTAATATCATATGAAAAATGATTATAGCCACTTGGATAATGTCCTACAAATTTACCATTTACATAGACCTTTGAATCCATGTAAACCCCATCAAAATTGATACGAACATCCTTATTCTTGTCTGCTTCATTTAATGTGAAAGTCTTACGATACCAAGCTGTTCCACCATTTAACTGGCCACCTTCATTACGTGCGGGAGACTTGTGATCGAAGTCAAAATAAATACTCCAATCATGAGGAAGATTCAATTTAGACCAATCATGAACATCCACATCTTTTTTTGAAAAATCTCCTTGGGCATTTAGTTTAAAATACCAATCTTTATTAAAATCTTGTTTTCGCTCCGATAATAGCTGCTTCTCTTTTTCAACATCCGCTTTACTTGGCTCTTTAGAAAGCGCTTGCGTTTTTTCAGAAGAAGGTTTGCTCTCTGTATCTGCTTTTACCTGGTCGTTTCCGGAAGTTTTTTTAGAATCCTCTTTCAGTTCTGTTCCAGCTGTTGCTGCAGATTCAATAGGCTTTGGATTTGTCTCTTCAGGTTTCTGTTTGTTCTCAGCTTTGTTTCCTTCTTCTTTGTTTGGAGTTTCCACTTTAGGTCTAGCCAATTCATGACTACCCTCATTAGCAGGTCTAGTAGGTTCCGTATCCTTAGTCACTTTGTCTTCTGTCGAATCAGCTTTTGGTTTTACAAACTCACGCCCACCATTCTCATCAGCCTTTGCGATTGCAGCTGCCACATCATCGGGAAGCTTATCTAAAGGCTGAGCTTGATGAACAGTTGTTTCTTCTGTTTGAGTATTGGATGAAGCCACCTCCTCAGCTTGTACAGCTGAAATACCAAATATACTGGCCCCAATCATTACAGATGCTGCACCTATTGCAAATTTACGAATGCTATAATGACAACGTTTATCAAAAAGTCTTTTGTTCATTAAAATCCTCATTTCTTTTTCTTGATACAAAGTAAGCGTTTACTTTATTTTAAAAAATAACCTCCTTCTGAATACACAAACAAGTACCAAGTTCGATAATATATTTTATATATTAAATATATCAAAATACACCTAAAATTGCAATCACTTTCATCGTTTTTCCTCAACTATCCTTTATCTGATTGTTTTAAAACAACTTGATAGACTTTCTTAGTCCACTCTTCTAAGTCTTCTCCAGCATAGTCAAGATAATGCACCCTATCTAGTAATCGACTTGGAATAATATTTTCAAATCGGCTCTTATTATGAGTTGGAATAATGCAAATATACAACTCACTTAATAAATTAAGCATGTCCTTAACTTTTGCAACATGGTAACCATCAAAAATATAACCAGGAACTTTAATCAAATCTGTATAGATAAAATGAAAACTTACTCCAGGAATAAACTTATCTTGTAATTCTTTCTCTGAAGGAGCTCGACCTAATAAACGCTCCATCGCCAATCGATAACCAGAACTTGTATTTGACCATCCTAACATGACATAGTCAAAATAATCTTTCGGATCAGATGCAGCATTTCGACTATCCAAAACCAACTCCTCAGCATCTCGACCAAAGGCTTTCACAGCAGATAAGAGCTGACCTGTTTTAAAAATAGAAATCGCTGCATCTATAGTCGTAGTATGGCTACAGTAGTCTGAAGTCACTAACCTCTTATGTAGATCATAAGTCGAGGCTACTCTTTTATCTGTAGGGGTAAATGGTGGCAGAAAAGGATGCTGACAGATGTAATCTAAAATCTCTTTTTTTAAACAAGAATCAGTACACTCGATACTTGTTTGACGTTTATGAAGTTTTTCGTAAGCTATAAATTTAGCAATTTTTTCTAATTCCCACTCTTGAATATTTGGATAATCAATTAGTGCTAAGTGATATATTCCATCCCATTGCAAACTATATTCTCCATTATAAATTTTTAAAATCATCTAATCACCTCACTCCATTATACTACAAAAGGAGGGGCAAACCTCCTTCTACACTATTTTCCCTTAAATTCCGCAAAAGTCTGTAAGATTTTAGCTGCCACTGCTGGAGAAGGTTCTCCTTTTTGCTCTACCGTTTCATCTGCATATGGAGTAAGGCCAGCAAAATCGCCTATCTGAACTGAATAAAGAGATGTCTTAAACAGTTCAATATCGTTTTGGTCATTTCCAAAAGCGATGAAGTTCTCCCCACATAACTTTTCAACAGTTGTCGCCTTATGAGTATCCAAGGGATTAACATAAAGGCACTTTTCATGCTCATGATAAGACAGATGAGCCTGTCCTAGTCTTTCTAGCTGACCAAGCAGATCATCAAGCAAATCCTCATGGTCACCCATATAAACGACTACCTTAATCGGAGTACCCAAGTCCTCGAGTTTCTGATGACGAGCTACCTTTAGGGGATCCACACTGGAGAAAAATGGAATCTTCTCTACAATCTGACCACTATAGTCAAAGCAATCATCTACAAAGAAAGGGAGATTATAGGTCTGGCAATAATCCACTAGCGCCTGATAAACTCCAGCATCGAGATTTCTTTCATAGATAGCTTTCCCCAGATAATAGGCTACGCCACCATTCAAACCTATAACCAAACGCTGACTGAGCTCGGGACCTAACAAGCCCAAACAATCCCGATAAGAGCGAGCTGATGCAAATACAAGCTCATGCCCATAATCTTCAGCCTTTAAAAGAACCTGCTGAATCTCCACATCTATGGTCATGTAGTCAAAAGATAGCGTTCCATCCAGGTCAAATACGAATTTCATCTTTCTAGTCCTTGTTTAGTGTTCGAAGCGCTGCCTGATAGGTTTGCTCCATTAGCATGGTAATCGTCATAGGACCAACTCCACCCGGTACAGGTGTGATGTGACTAGCAAGTGGTGCAACAGCATCATAATCAACATCTCCACAAAGCTTGCCATTTTCATCTCGGTTCATCCCAACGTCAATGACAACCGCTCCTGGTTTGACAAAATCAGCAGTCACAAACTTAGCGCGACCGATAGCAACCACCAGAATATCTGCTTTAGCAGCAACCTTAGCAAGATGATGGGTGCGTGAGTGAGTCAAGGTCACAGTCGCATTCTTGGCTAAAAGAAGCTGAGCCATCGGTTTTCCAACAATATTTGAACGACCGATGACAACCGCATTTTTACCTTCTAGCTCAATCCCATATTCATGAAACATTTCCATAATTCCTGCAGGTGTCGAAGGAATCATAACTGGATGACCAGACCAGAGGCGACCCATGTTTAGGGGATGGAAACCATCCACGTCTTTTTCGGGGTCAATGGCTAATAAAACTGCCTCTTCGTCAATATGTTTTGGCAAAGGTAATTGAACCAAAATCCCATGCCAAGCTGGATCTTGATTGTATTTGGCAATCAAGTCTAACAATTCCGCTTGGGTAATAGTCTCTGGAACTCGCTTTACTTCACTACGGAAGCCAGCAGCAAGAGCTGAACGTTCCTTGTTGCGAACGTAGACTTGACTAGCAGGATTGTCCCCCACCAAAATCACCACCAAGCCTGGAACTAAACCTGTTTCTTCTTTTAGTTTAGCCGTCTTCTCAGCCAACTGTCCTTGTAACTTAGCTGCAAGAGCCTTCCCATCAATAATCTGTGCCATATCTCTTCTCTTTTCTATCAAATATCCTCTATTATATCAAAAAATAACTCGCCATTCTAACACTTCTTGCCTAATGGACCCTATAGTCTGAAACTATAAGAAAAAGCCCTTGTCGAGCTTTTATGCCTATTTATACTAGGTGAATCTGTCATGCTTTCTTTTTGACTTTTGGAGCCGGTAAGACTTCATACATCTCCTTGATTAATCTCATTAGAAATGATTTATCTTCAATGTCTTCTATCAAAATCATCTCCTTAGCTCCTTCATAAGGACGTTCAAGCCTAGTCTGTCCCAGTTGATCCCTGACCAGCTTCACAGGCTTCAGTAACAAACGATTATCATAGATTCCCCCAATAATCTTCCCACGATAATAAAGGATATACTCTCCCATCATTGGACGATAACTCATCTCCTCTAGCTCTGATAGCTGTTCGAGAATAAAGTTTAAATATTCTTTACTGGAAGCCATGATACCTACTCCATTTCTTCTAAAAATGAGGTCTTACAAAACCTTACTCAAAAATTCCTTGGTCCGTTGTTCTTTTGTTTGATCGAAAATCTCCTCTGGTGTTCCATCTTCGACAACAACCCCATCCGCCATAAAGATAACACGGTCTGCTACCTCACGCGCAAAGCCCATTTCATGAGTCACAATCACCATAGTCATCCCTGACTTGGCAAGGTCTTGCATAACAGCTAGAACTTCTCCAACCATCTCAGGATCTAGGGCTGAAGTCGGCTCATCAAAAAGCAAAACATCTGGTTCCATAGCAAGTCCACGTGCAATGGCAATCCGTTGTTGCTGACCACCTGATAAACTCTGAGGATAAGCCGTCGCCTTATCTGGCAAGCCAACTTTTTCTAACAGTTCCTGTGCTCTTTTCTCCGCAACTTCCTTGCTTTCACCTTTGGTTTTAATTGGTGACAAAGTGATATTTTCCATCACTGTCATATTGGGAAAGAGGTTGAATTGTTGGAATACCATACCCATCTTTTCACGCATAGCAAAAAGATCATTTTTCTTATCTGTGATATCAACTCCTTCAAAGATAACCTTGCCTTTACTTGCTTCTTCAAGGAGATTCATCGAACGAAGGAGAGTTGATTTCCCGCTACCTGACGGACCGATAATGACCACAACTTCTCCACGTTTAATCTCAAGATTGATGCCTTTTAAAACTTCATTTTTCCCAAAAGACTTATGTAGTTCTTCAATTTTAATCAAGGTTTCTGTCATTATTTCTTGTCTCCTTGTCCAATATGTTTTTCAAATGCTTTCAACGCCACTGTCAAAACAGAGGTCATAATCAAATAGTAAAAGGCTGCAAATAAAAGAGGAGTCAGCGGTAAATAAGTTGTTGTTGCTACTGTCGTTGCACCATTCCACAACTCCATAACCCCAATCGCAGACAAGAGGGAACTATCCTTGATAATGGTGATAAATTCATTTCCCAGAGCTGGAAGAATATTTTTGATAGCTTGTGGCAAAATGACATAACGCATGGCATTTTTCGGACGAATACCTAAAGAATATGCGGCCTCTAACTGCCCTTTAGGAACCGCATTGATCCCAGCACGAACAGTTTCTGAAACGTAAGCTCCACTATTCATAGAAATAATCAGAATACCAGGAATCAAACGAGAAAGATCAACTCCTAAAATTCCCACTTGGATAGTCGGAGCATTGATATGCATAAGAGCAAAGGCAATCATTATTTGAACCATCATCGGCGTCCCACGGAAGATCCAAACATACACATTTGCAAACCAAACGAGCGGTTTAAAGCGTGAACGTTGGGCAAAGGCCAGTAACACACCTATAATGGTCCCTAAGCAGACAACAAGGATAGAAATCAATACGGTAATCAGAGCACCATAGTTAAAATATGGTAAATACTTTGGTAAAAAAGAAAAATTCATATTCAATCAACTTTCTATGTATTAGATTGTATGATTATAACACGAATTGAATTAAAATGCAATATTTTTTCTCTAATTTTACCAATTAACTTGATAGAATAGAGAAATAGAGAGAAATCACAGTTTTTTTCTAGTCAACTACCTCTTGTTTATGGTAAAATAGAAACGATAAGAAATGGAGGAGAATCAAAATGGAATCACATTTGGTTAGAATCATTAACCGCCTAGAAGCAATGACAAAAGATGGTGGAAATCTAAAACGTAATTTTGAACGTGAAGGTGTTGTTGTCGCAGAAGTTGCATACAGCCACGACGAAGAAAATGGATCACTCTTCACCCTTCGCGATGTAGAAGCTCGTGAAACTTATACCTTTGATAGCATTGATTTAATTGCAATGGAGATCTACGAACTCCTTTACTAATATAAAAACAACGGGCAGTAAGTCCCGATGAATGAGAATCCTTTTTGTCACCACAAATGGGATTTTTTCTTACCTTCAAGCTGCTTAATTCTCCATAAATCCTTCTTTTAAAAACGACCACTTCCCAATCTTTTTACTTGCTTTACACCTTAATCATGCTATAATGAGAGTATAAAACTTTGACTATTCTTGACCTTTTTCTTAGACCAAGAATAAGAATGAAATGAGGTAGATGTATGCTCTGTCAAAACTGTAAAATAAACGACTCAACAATTCATCTGTATACCAATATCAATGGACAGCAAAAGCAAATTGATCTTTGTCAAAATTGCTATAAAATTATCAAAACAGATCCAAATAATACCCTCTTTAAAGGAATGACTGACTTAAATAATCATGACTTTGATCCATTTGGCGACTTTTTCAATGATTTGAACAATTTCAAACCTTCTTCTAATAACGTCCCTCCAACTCAATCTGGTGGGGGATATGGAGGAAACGGTGGTTATGGACCTCAAAACCGCGGCCCACTTCAAACACCTCCTAGCCAAGAAAGAGGACTCCTTGAGGAATACGGTATCAATATTACTGAGATTGCTCGTCGGGGAGATATTGATCCTGTTATCGGTCGAGATGAGGAGATTATCCGCGTTATCGAAATCCTCAACCGTCGAACCAAGAACAATCCTGTCCTCATCGGAGAACCGGGTGTTGGTAAAACAGCCGTTGTGGAAGGTCTAGCTCAGAAGATTGTCGATGGCGATGTTCCTCATAAACTTCAAGGCAAGCAGGTCATCCGTCTGGATGTGGTCAGTCTAGTCCAAGGAACAGGGATTCGAGGCCAATTTGAAGAACGTATGCAAAAACTCATGGAAGAAATTCGCAAACGAGAGGACATCATCCTCTTTATCGACGAAATCCATGAAATTGTTGGTGCAGGATCTGCTGGCGATGGCAATATGGATGCAGGAAATATCCTCAAACCAGCCCTTGCCCGTGGTGAATTGCAACTGGTTGGTGCCACTACTCTCAATGAATACCGCATCATTGAAAAAGATGCTGCTCTAGAGCGCCGTATGCAGCCTGTCAAGGTAGATGAACCAACTGTCGAAGAAACCATTATCATCCTTAAAGGAGTTCAAAAGAAATACGAAGACTACCATCACGTCAAGTATACTGATGCTGCTATCGAAGCTGCTGCAAATCTTTCCAACCGCTACATCCAAGACCGCTTCTTGCCAGACAAGGCTATTGACCTGTTGGACGAAGCTGGTTCTAAGATGAATCTGACACTGAAC
Source organism: Streptococcus sp. D7B5 (assembly GCF_029691405.1). Taxonomy (NCBI): domain Bacteria; kingdom Bacillati; phylum Bacillota; class Bacilli; order Lactobacillales; family Streptococcaceae; genus Streptococcus; species Streptococcus sp. D7B5. The sequence continues at coordinate 139,698 of NZ_CP121467.1, read as the reverse complement.
TTTGTTGATCCTAAAGTGATTGATCAGCGCTTGATTGAGGCTGAAAATCTCAAGGCTCAAGCTACACGAGAGGAAGATTTTGAAAAGGCTGCTTATTTCCGCGATCAGATTGCCAAGTACAAGGAAATGCAGAAAAACAAGGTGACCGATCAGGATACTCCAATCATCAGCGAGAAAACAATCGAACATATCATTGAGCAGAAAACCAATATCCCTGTTGGAGAACTCAAAGAAAAAGAACAGTCTCAGCTTATCCATCTAGCAGACGACCTCAAGGCCCATGTTATAGGTCAAGATGAAGCTGTCGATAAGATTGCCAAAGCCATCCGTCGTAATCGTGTTGGACTTGGAACTCCTAACCGGCCAATCGGAAGCTTCCTCTTTGTCGGACCAACTGGTGTCGGTAAGACAGAACTCTCTAAACAACTAGCCATTGAGCTCTTTGGCTCTGCTGACAGCATGATTCGCTTTGATATGAGTGAATACATGGAAAAACACAGTGTGGCTAAATTAGTCGGTGCCCCTCCAGGTTATGTTGGCTATGATGAAGCTGGTCAGTTAACGGAAAAAGTTCGTCGCAATCCTTACTCACTCATCCTTCTCGATGAGGTCGAGAAAGCCCACCCAGATGTCATGCACATGTTCCTTCAAGTCTTGGACGATGGTCGTTTGACTGATGGGCAAGGACGCACAGTTAGCTTTAAGGATGCTATCATTATCATGACCTCAAATGCGGGTACTGGTAAGGCCGAAGCCAGCGTTGGTTTTGGAGCTGCTCGTGAAGGACGTACCAACTCTGTTCTCGGTGAACTCGGTAACTTCTTTAGTCCAGAGTTTATGAACCGTTTTGACGGCATCATCGAATTTAAACCTCTCAGCAAGGACAACCTTCTCCAAATCGTCGAACTCATGCTAGCGGATGTCAATAAACGCCTCTCTAGCAACAATATCCACCTCGATGTGACAGACAAGGTCAAGGAAAAGTTGGTTGACTTAGGTTATGATCCAAAAATGGGGGCACGCCCACTCCGCCGTACCATTCAAGACCATATCGAGGATGCCATAACAGACTTCTACCTTGAAAATCCAAGTGAAAAAGACCTCAAGGCAGTTATGACAAGCAATGGCAATATTCAAATCAAATCTGCCAAAAAAACTGAGAAAACAGAAGAGATTGCTTCTGAAATAGAAGAATAAATCTATATAACAAGTGCAGAAAGTCTATCATTTTCTGCACCTTTTTTACTAAAATAAATGTAAAACCTTGACAGCTTGCCCCTCGTCCATTATGATAATAATAAAGACACTAGAGAATGAGGAAAAAGCAATGGCAAACCCAACTTATGGTGATAAAAAAGAGAATGTGACCTACCAGCCCCGCTATGGTGTGTACGCAGTTATTCCGGATGCGGAGAAAAAACAAATTGTCTTAGTTCAAGCTCCCAATGGTGCTTGGTTCTTGCCAGGTGGAGAGATTGAAGCAGGCGAAGATCATCAAGAAGCACTGAAGAGAGAACTAATCGAAGAACTTGGCTTTACAGCTGAGATTGGAACCTATTATGGACAAGCTGATGAGTATTTCTACTCTCGCCACCGTGATACCTACTACTACAATCCAGCGTATCTCTATGAAGCTATTTCTTTCAAAGAAGCACAAAAACCATTGGAAGATTTCAATCATATTGCTTGGTTCCCTATTGATGAAGCAATTGAAAAACTCAAACGTGGTAGCCATAAATGGGGAATTGAAGCTTGGAAAATCCAGCATGGAATTGGCTAAAATACACGATTTTATCCAAAAAAGTGCTATAATAGAGTTAGAAAATCGGAGGAACTATTATGAAGCTTATCAACACGACTAATTCACACTCGCAACTTGTTAAAAGCCAATTAGAAAGCACTGACGCAACGCTTGTTGAAGTTTATTCAGCTGGAAACACAGATGTGATTTTCACTCAAGCTCCGCTTCACTATGAAATCCTCATTTCCAACAAACACCGCGCTATTCGTGAACCAGAAATCGAAACCATCCAAGATTTCTTCATGAAACGCAAAATCGATAAAGATAATATCGATGAAGCCAATATCAAGACCCTTTATTCTGATAAATTGATTGAAATTTCTATTCCTACAAAATAAGAAGACCAGCCAGAAGCTGGTTTTCTTTTGCAAAAAAAGATTGGTAGTTTCTACCAATCTTTTATTTTTATTTTACAGCTTCTTTCAAAGCATCTACCTTATCTAATCGTTCCCATGGAAGGTCAATATCTGTACGTCCCATGTGTCCATAAGCCGCTGTTTGACGGTAAATTGGACGTTTAAGGTCTAGCATTTGGATAATTCCTGCAGGGCGAAGGTCAAAGATTTGACGCGCTGCTTTTTCAAGCTTGCTTTCAGCTACTGTTCCTGTACCAAAAGTATCGATACGAACAGAAACAGGCTGAGCCACCCCGATAGCATAAGCCAATTGTACTTCTGCCTTCTTAGCAAGGCCTGCTGCAACGATGTTCTTGGCAATGTAGCGAGCTGCATAAGAGGCTGAACGGTCCACTTTAGTCGCATCCTTACCAGAGAAGGCACCACCACCATGGCGAGAGTAGCCACCATAGGTATCCACGATAATCTTACGACCAGTCAAACCTGAGTCCCCTTGAGGTCCACCGATTACAAAACGACCAGTTGGATTGATGAAGAATTTGGTTTGCTCATCCAAGTAAGAAGCTGGGATCACCTCTTTGATGACCTTGCTAATCACATCATTGTGAATTTGTTCATTGCTAACTTCTGGATCGTGCTGAGTTGAAATAACGACTGTGTCCACACGTACCGGACGGTCATTTTCATCATACTCAACCGTAACTTGTGATTTAGCATCTGGACGGAGATAGCTGATTTCACCAGACTTACGAAGTTCTGCCAAACGACGAACCAACTTGTGGCTGAGTGAGATTGGTAAAGGCATGAGTTCTTCTGTCTCATCCACCGCAAACCCAAACATAAGACCTTGGTCTCCAGCACCAATCAAGTCAAGCGGATCTTGATCTGCATTCCCACGAACCTCCAAGGCTTCGTTAACACCTTGGGCGATATCTGGTGACTGCTCAACAAGTGACGGATGAACTCCCACTGTCTCCGCAGAAAAACCATACTCTGTATTGGTATAACCAATCTCTGCAATGGTATCACGAACCACACGGTTAATATCCACGTAGGCATTCGTAGAAATTTCACCAAAAACATGGACCGAACCTGTGTATACAGCTGTCTCAGCAGCAACGTGCGCATCTGGATCTTTAGCTAAAATAGCATCCAAAATCGCATCTGAAATTTGGTCTGCAATCTTATCTGGATGCCCCTCAGATACAGATTCAGACGTGAATAATTTACGTTCTGACATAAAAATGTCCCCCCTTAAAAAATATTGTTATAGAGTTACAAAGTACTGGTAAAAAATCTTATCCTCTACGGTTTCAACTCGAAAGAAAAATAGATCTTTCTACCACCTTATCGGGACTATATAACCTTATCATTATACCACTTTTTATTTTTTTTTGCAGTATTTTTAAAAATTCATAAAATGAAGTTAAAAAAAGGAGCCATTCAGCTCCAATTTTGTTCTTAAAATGTTTGGCGTTTGGCTTTACGCTCAGCACGGCCACGTGCACGATTTTCAGCACGCTTGGTTTTGCGACGTTTTTCATCCACCGCCCATTGAATCTTCTTCTTATAGCTTGGTTTGACTTTTTTCTTTTTCTTTTTAACCAAGCCAATCATTTCGATATCAAGCTTATCCTGCTTCTTTTCACGGTTGGCACGACGATCACGGTCATAGGTATCTTGGAACTCTCCGTCTTTGACCATCTTAGGAATAAACTTGATCCCTAATTTCTCCAACTCGCGGATATCCGAGTCATCGCTTGGCTGGTAAAGGGTAATAGCTGTACCAGGCAGTCCGTTGCGCCCAGTTCGTCCAACACGGTGAACAAAGAAAGACAAGTCTTGCGGAATGGCATCATTGATAACATGGCTGACCCCTTCAATGTCAATTCCACGCGCTGCCAAGTCTGTTGCAACAATGTACTCAAAATCCAGATTTTTCACCTGATTCATGATCCGTTTGCGTTCACGAGGAGCAATATCTCCATGAATCTTAGCTACCTTCAATCCTTGAGCAGTCAAGTAGGCATGTAACTCATCAGCACGCGTTTTTGTGTTAACAAAAATCATTGCCAAATAAGTCTGCATCAACTGAGTCAGCTGGTAAATTTGAGCGTTCTTGTCACGGCCCTTGGTAGAAATCAACCAATTATCGATCGTATCTGAGATAACTGTCTTAGTCTTGATTTTTTCCATGACAGGATTTGACAAGTATTTTTTCAAGAACGGTTGCAATTTTTGTGGAATAGTTGCTGAAAAGACCATGAACTGCAAGTCTTTTGGAAGGCTACCTGCAATCTTATCAACGGTTTCCAAGAATCCCATATCCAAGGTCATATCGGCTTCATCGACGACAAAGGTCTTGGCCTTGTGAATAGCTAAATCACCAGATTTGACCAAATCATAGATGCGACCTGGCGTTCCGATAACGATATGTGGTTGGTTGCTAGCAAGTTTTTCAATCTGACGCGCCTTATCCGTACCACCCACATAATTAACCACACGAACTTCGACATCTGAGTGAGCTGCAATCTGACGAGCTGCTTGGTAGATTTGAGTGGCCAACTCACGACTAGGTGCAGTAATGACTGCTTGCACACTATCGCTAGTTTCATCTAATTGCTGGAAAATTGGTAATAAGAAAGTATGAGTCTTTCCTGAACCAGTTTTTGACTCGCCCACCAAGTCACGACCTGCCAGTACAATAGGAATTAATTTTTCTTGTACCTCTGTTGGAGTTGTAAATTTTAACTCCTCCAAGGCTTCTACTATATAATTTTTAAATTGAAATTTCTTAAATGACATACTATCCTCGCTTCTATCCTTTCAATTATACCATATTTTGTCCCATTGCAGTAGTCCCATTTGAGTCTCAGTCCTGTAGTAAAGATTCAAGTAGATTAAAAGGTTGAAACTATCTGGTTCCAACCTCTTTCATTATTTCCAGGTCAATACAGCATTCAAACCATAATGATCGCTGACTTGTGGACTATTTTGACCATCAAAAACTACTTGTAAACTCTCTACTTCCAACTCTTTGGTCGTAAAGACGTAGTCGATTCGTAGTGGCTCGGTATTGCCTTTCCAACCATCAATTTCTGGTGGAACGGTGTAGCTACCACTTCTTTCTTTCGCAACTTCAAACGCGTCTTGTAATCCTAATGGGCTAGCTAAAATCGCTTGATAGCCTTCCTGACCAGCTGGATTATTAAAATCACCTGCTAAAATCAGAGGTTTGTTCAAATCTTTTAGTACAGCCTCAAATCGTGCCCATTCTTCTTGGAAACCTTTATCCCACCAAGAGAGATGAACGCTTGCAAGAGCCAGTTCCTTTCCTTCAACTTCTGTCTCAGCCAAGGCAACGCGACGAGTATGGTAGTCCGTTGGATCATCTACATCTGATACTAAAATCTCACGCGCCTTAATAGGTGTTTTGGATAAGATGGCTACGCCTTCATGGTAGCGGTCATAGCCAATATGATTGTAAGCCCAAGTCCAGTAGTAGTTTTTCCCTTTCTCAGCCAATTTTTCGACCAGAAGTCGGACATAGTGATCCTGATGAATGGGTTCTGCTGATGGTAAAGCTTGATAGTGATTGTTAACCTCTCCCTCAGGCGAAGTCATTTCTTGATTGATTTCTTGGAAACAAATCAAATCATAATCCTTATCAAGAATGTCTTGGAGTAAGATTTGGAATTTTTCCTCCGCTTCCTTCTCCATCCAACTGTGGGTATTGAGTGTTAGAAATTTCATGCTTTTCTCCTAAAACAAGAGGTTGGAAAACAGCTTCCAACCCCAAGTATATTACAATTCTACTTTAGCAACTGCTGTTTTAGCTGCAAGAGAACCTGTTTGTTCTAATTTAACTGATTTGAGGACATCACCATTTGTGAAGACAACCACTGTTGATGTTTTGCGTCCTGCTTCTCGAATAGCATCCAAGTCAGCTGTGACAAGAAGGTCACCAGCGACCACTTTTTGTCCTTCAGAGACATGAACAGTAAATGGTTTTCCTTCAAGACTTACTGTATCTAAACCAATATGAACAAGAACTTCGAGACCTGAGTCAGTGACAAGACCAAGAGCGTGTTTTGTTGGGAAGATACTTGATACAGTACCAGTAACTGGTGATACAATGTTACCATTTGTTGGTTCTACTGCAAATCCATCACCCATCATTTTTTGAGCGAAAACTGGATCTTCCACTTGTTCCAAGGCAACAACTTGACCGTCAGCTACTGAGTAAACATCCTCAGTTACACCCTTGTAATGTACAGTATTTTGTTGAGTTTCTGTCATTTGACTTGGAAGAGTTTCAGGAATTACTTCCCCTGAGTCAAGGATATCTTGGATATCAGATTTCAATACGTCAGCTTTTGGTCCGTAGATAGCTTGGACACCTTGTCCTTTCATGACAAGACCCATAGCTCCTTCTGCTTTCCATTGTTCCTCAGTACCAACGCGATCTGCGTCTTTAACAGTTACACGAAGACGAGTCATACATGCATCCACATCTACGATATTTGCACGACCGCCAAGAAGGTTAATGATATTTACGGCTTGAGAAGCTGCTGCAACTTTTGGAGTTCCAGGAGTTGCTTCTTCTGATGCTCCTTCAGCTGTTTCGTAGTTTCCGTTACGTCCTGGAGTTGCGTAGTTGAATTTTTTGATCATGAAGTTGGCAATGAAGTACATGATAACCGCAAAGAGAACAGTTACCCAGATAAAGTTAACGATATCCATACCAATACCAGCATTAATTGCCAATGGTGTACGAGTCAAGAATTCGATTGAACCGAATGAGTGGACACGAAGGTGAACAATATCTGCCATAGCAAAGGCAGCACCTTGAACTACTGAATAAACAAGGTAAAGCGGTGTTGCGATGAACATGAACATATACTCGATAGGTTCAGTAACCCCTGTCAAGAATGTTGCAAGGGCTGTCGCAATCATCATACCCTTGTATTGGTGTTTCTTGTCAGCATCAACATTGCGGTAGATAGCAACGATGACACCCATCAAGATACCAAATGAACCGATCATTTGTCCAACTTTGAAACGAGCTGGAGTGACTGTTGTAAGAAGGTGTTGGTATTGGTCAGCATTTGAACCTTTAAGGTTAACAAGGTCAGTTACCCATGCAAGCCAAAGTGGATCTTGACCAAATACTTGTGTTCCTTTTGCTGCACCAGTTAACACTTCGTATGTTCCACCAAGAGCTGTATAGTTCATTGGGATTGTCAACATGTGGTGAAGACCGAATGGCAAGAGCAAACGTTCCAAAGTACCATACAAGAATGGTGCAAGGACTGGAGCAGTTTCTTGTGAGTTGGCAATCCAAATACCGAAGTTGTTGATACCTGTTTGAACTACTGGCCAAAAGGCAGCAAGTAGAATTGCAGCAATAGCTGAACGAAGAATAACGACGAATGGTACGAAACGTTTACCATTGAAGAATGAAAGGGCATCAGGAAGTTTACGGAAGTTGTAGTATTTGTTATAAGCTGTTGCCCCAACAAAACCAGAGATAATCCCTACGAAAACCCCCATGTTAAGAGCTGGTGCCTCAAGAACGCTGATAAAGTAGTCAGCAACCTTGATTGAACCACCAAAGAAGGTATTAACCATTGCTTCAGGGTTTTTCAACATATCACCTGTAACACCGAAGATAGCACCTGTGATACGGTTAATCAAGATAAAGGCAAGTCCAGCTGCAAATGCACCACCTGCACGTTCTTTTGCCCAGCTTCCCCCAATAGCAAGGGCAAACAAGATATGAAGGTTACCGATAACCCCCCAACCAATTTGCTCAAGGATTCCACCTGTAATCACTAGAGGAGCAAGGTTTGGGTCAATCATCACGATTGATTTACCGATTGAGATCATCAATCCCGCCGCTGGCATAACGGCGATAACCACCATTAAAGCCTTACCGAATTTTTGCCAAAATTCGAAAGACAAGACATTTTTGAATGTAGCTTTCATCATTCAAATCTCCTTTATTTTATTTAGGCAAACGTTTTACGAAAACGTTTGCATTTGGTTATGTATTAATTATACCACTTTTATTTTTTTTGTAAAGGCTTTTATAAAAAAATTGTCTATTTTTTTAAAATTTAAAAAGGAAAAAGAGAAGTTTACAAAAACTTCTCTTTTAAATATGTATTATTTTTCTGATTTGTACTGCAATTTGCATTTAAATCCAACTAGATTTTCAAGAATCGACGCATCGAAATCCCTGAACCAATTGAACCAATAAAAATTCCGATTATAAATAATAGGACTGTCATCAGAGGGATAAACACATCTGGCGTAATCATTGACAAGTTTTGACCTACCAAAGATTTATTGACCGATTGATAAACCATATTGTAAACAAAGAATACAAGGACTGAAGGAATTGCTGCACCGAGCAAGCCAATAAAAGCACCTTCTAGCAAGAATGGACCACGGATATAGCCATTTTTCGCTCCTACAAGACGCATGATCTGAATCTCACGACTACGTGAAATAATGGTGATACGAATGGTATTGGAAATGAGGAAGACTGCGATAAAAATTAAGAGCCCTGCAATTACCAATCCCCAAACACGGATAAAGGAAGCTAGTTCAAAAAGTCGTTGAGTGTTGGCTCCACCATCTTGAACTTCTGAAACTCCCTCGATTTTCTTAGCTTCTTCAGCTACCGTTTTAACATCACTCGGAGAATTTGTGTCGACGATATAAGCATCATAGAGAGGGTTTGCATCCCCTTCAAAGACCTTCCAATCGTCACCCATTGTTTCCGTTAGTTTTTCGTACTGTTCTTCTTTACTTGAGAAGGTAACACTCTTAACAGCAGGTATAGCTTTCAAAGCATCATAGACCTTGTGGTAGTCATTGTTGGTAACTGTCTGACCTTCTTTTTCAATCGTTTCACTGTTATCAGCTACATCCTTACGAATGTAAACCATGACCCGAACGTTGTTTTCAATGTCGGTAGCCAGTTTTGCTGTATTAAAAATTACAGATGCAAACAGGGCAACGAGTGTTAAGGTAATCATAACCGAACTCACTGCTGCTACTGTCATCCAGCCATTTCGTTTTAAACTTTTTAATGATTCAAATAAATGGCGAAAAAATCTACTAATCATCGTATCCATATTCTCCTTTAGCTTCGTCACGAACGACACGGCCATTTTCAATGGCAATGACACGGTGGCGCAAGGTATTTACAATCTGGCTATTGTGGGTTGCCATCAAGACAGTAGTACCTTGGAGATTGATGCGTTCCAACAGATTCATAATTTCCCATGAATTATCTGGGTCCAAGTTTCCTGTTGGCTCATCAGCAATCAATACCTTAGGATTGTTGACAATCGCGCGAGCAATCGCAATCCGTTGCTGCTCTCCACCTGAGAGTTCATTAGGGAAAGAGCGAACCTTATGTTTCAAACCAACCAGGTCCAATACTTCCATAACACGTTTTTTGATGTTGCGACGGCTCTCACCGATTACTTCCATTGCATAGGCAATATTCTCATAAACAGTCTTCTTAGGCAAGAGTTTGTAATCCTGAAAGACTACCCCGACACTACGACGTAGCAGTGGGACATCTTTCTTCTTAATTTTAACTAAATTAAAGCCTGCAACTGTTAGGCTTCCTTTTTCAATCTTTACTTCTCGGTATAAAGCTCGAATAAAGGTTGACTTACCTGCCCCAGAAGGTCCTACGATATAGGCAAACTCTCCTGGTTCAATGGTAACAGATACACCACGCAGGGCAGTCGTTCCATTGTCATACTTTTTGACAACATCTCTCATTTCAATGATTGACATATGAGTTCCTTTCTATCTTAGCTGATTCGCCACTTGAGGTAGGCATCGATAAAACCATCAAGGTCTCCATCCATCACCTTATCTACCTGAGCAACTTCAAAGCTTGTACGATGATCTTTTACCATAGTATAAGGCGTGAAAACATAAGAACGGATTTGGCTTCCCCATGTGATTTCTTTTTTCTCACCTTTAAGGGAATCAACTTCCGCAGCTTTCTTTTCTTGCTCCATTTGATAGAGCTTAGCCTGCAACATCTTCATGGCACAATCTCTATTTCCATACTGGGTACGATCGACCGTTGATTGGACGACAGTTCCCGTAGGAATGTGTGTCAAACGCACACCTGTTGAAACCTTATTGACGTTCTGTCCACCAGCACCACCTGAACGGAAGGTATCCATTTTGATATCATCTTCACGAATCTCCACTTCGATGGTATCATCCAACTCAGGCATAACCTCTACGGATGTAAAGGAAGTATGGCGGCGTTTGGCAGAGTCAAATGGCGAGATTCGCACCAGACGGTGCACACCCATTTCCGATTTGAGAAGACCATAAGCATTAGGTCCTTCAAATGATAAAGTTACCGACTTAATACCAGCCTCATCACCTGCTTGGTAATCCAAGACTTCTACTTTAAAGCCTTTGGCATTTCCATAACGAGTGTACATACGAAGTAACATATCTCCCCAGTCCTGTGCCTCAGTACCACCAGATCCTGGATGGATTTCCAAGATGGCATTATTATGGTCATAAGGTTCTGACAAGAGAAGGGTCATCTCGTAGCTGGTCATCATCTTATCCAGTTCTGTCAACTGTTCGACCAGTTCATCATGGACTGACTCATCTTCTGCTAAAAAGTCCAATAAAATCTCAACTTCATCCTGCAACTCTTCCATTTTACGGAAGGTGTTGTAGGTGTTTTTTAATTCATTCAATTCTTGCGACGTTTTTTGGGCCGCGATATTATCGTTCCAAAAATCAGGTTCTGTCATCTTGTTTTCTAAGATGGCAATCTCTTCCTCTAAGCCTTCGAGGTCAAAGAGACCCCCTAAAAGAAGCTAATTTTTCACGATTTGCGTCAATTTTTTGACGAATTTCTGAAATGTCCATAGATACTCCTTTTCATATCGTTTTATTATACCATAATCTCTCATTTCTTTCCATATTTTGCTTTTCACCGCTTTTGACGGCAGAAGAAAAGAGGCTTTAAAGCCTCTTGTTTAAAGGACTTTGGCAGAGGTATGAGTAATCTCCTCCACTTGAATTCCTTCTTTTTCAAACTTTTCCTTTAATGCAGTCAAATCGATTTTTCCATCAATTTGAACTTCGATGACGACCTTGCCATCCTTACGTGGAATGTTTACAGTATGGGAAATATTTAAATCCTCTTCTACAATTAAAGCTACAATTTTCCCCAGTACTCCTACTTCATTTTCTGTAATGAAACGAACACGAATCCCCTCTTCTCCGTATCCGGCGATTTCCAAGAAAGCCTGAAAAACATCGCGATCTGTAATGACGCCGTAGACCTGATGATTGTCTACGACTGGTAATATCCCAATTTTATTTTTCAGCATCAGGTAGGTCGCATCTTCTAGACTAGCATAGCCAGAAACCGTCACGACATCTCGAATCATTACATCTTTTACTTTGGTTTTATTCAGAAGATAATTCATCTCATAGATAGAGAGACTGGTTGCTTTAGATGGGCTGGCTTCCGCGATGGTTCCTTCTGTTACCAATCCGACTAATTGATCGTTTTCGATAACAGGTAAACGGTGCAAACCTTGCTCGCGCATCAAATCTGCTGCGTGTGCTACAGTCGTATCTGGACTGATATAAACTACCTTACGGGTCATAAAATCTTTAACTGCCATGAGACTTCTCCTTCTATATTGCTACTTTTATTATACACTTTCTTAGAAAATCTATCAAACGCTTTCATCTCTTTTTCAAGATTTTGAATAATCTGAGAAGTTTGCATAAAATGCCAGTGTAAGTTAAAAGGGAACCGAAGTCCCCTCTCTTCTTAAATCGTAATAGTGTCTCGATCTTTTATCATATAACGTTTTAGAGGGCTAAGACTAGCTAACCAGTATAGTAGACCGCCAAATAGCGCAGTAAATCCGCTACCCGTTGTGATTAAAAAGATGGGACTTTGAATTTGTGCAGTTACAGGGTTGTAGACAAAAAGTACCGCTACCAATAAGGAGATAAATACGCAAGACAAGCCAACTAAGTTAAATCCTTTAGTAAACTCGTAGGCGTCATGCCCTTCAAGGAAATAGGCTGAACGCAAGTCGAGTTTTCGTTTTCTTAAGATAAAATAGTCGACAACAATCATACCAATAATTGGCCCCTGAATATAGGCGGCTAGGGAGATGAAGGAGCCGAAATACTCTTCTACTCCTCCCCAGATAGTGAGTAGACTCACATAAACCATGGCAATCCAAACCATTAGTTTATAGCTTACTTTGGGCATCCCACTTTTGACAATCATACAGTTCACATACGATCCAGTCCCCTGGGTTCCAATATTGGCGAAGGCTACTAGTAGTAAACTTAAGAGAGCAAAGGCTGGTGTGCTTAGAGTTGAAAGCATCGTCGTTGGATCACTTTCATAGACACCTGTTTTGACAAACATGGCTAGAGCCATGACTCCACCTGTCGCAACGAAGAATGGAGCCACAACTCCGTATGATAAGGCTGTAGCCCAATAACCACTGCGTTCTGATTTTGCTAAACGTGGTAAAACCAACGCCTGTGTAGACCAAGAAAAAGCAAAGGCAACATTTCCTTCTCCAGAAAGCATGAAGCGTTCTAACGGCGTCAAATCTCCTTGAGTGGCTGGTTGGATATTCATAATATCCGTTATAGGAACGGCGACAAAGCAGATTCCAACGATGATGAGACCGACAATCAATAAGGCGATGACCAAGAAGCGATTGGTCCATTTAATCACCTCTGGACCTCCAAGAGCAATGAGAGTTCCAAGTAGAACACAGAGGGTTCCAAGAATAGGCGCCCATACTCCCTTGTCCAAACCAAGACCAAAATTATTTGCCAAATGGATCATGGAACTGGCAAAAAGATTGGCCGCAACAGCATACCATCCAAAGTTAGCCAAGCTAATAATGGTTGATAACAGAGCTACACCTCTTTTTCCTAGAACAGCTCTCAACCAAATCCACAAATCAATCCCATATTTAACCGCAAACAGAATTGGGAGACACTCAATAAAGACCCAGATAATGTTAAAGCTAAAAATATTAATCAACATTTGATTAAAGGTCAAATATTGAGCTACATAAGCCCCTTGAGTATAACACCAAGTGGCAATGGCAAAACCACTTGTCGATAGAAAGAGATCCCAAAAAGAATACTGACGATCCTTATTGGTCATGGGTACAATTCCTGTTATGGTTTCTTGTTGGATATAGTCATTCATTTTAGACATATTATTGAATTCCTCCCATCATTGCTAAGATAATCAAAACAAGGTTGATTAGGACTATGGAGATGATTAAAATGAAATCACTTTTTAGGAAGGGTTGAACAAACTCGTAGTTTGGCGACTCCATTTCTTCCAATCTTCTCTTTGTTTCAGTTGATACTAATTCTTCAATTTCAGATGTCGTTTTCATCTCAGTTCTCCTCCAAATACAAGTCAAGGGCCAGTTGTCCATATTGTTTGGTATACCGATACCAGATGTAAAGAAACTCACCGACTGGTTTTCCGACACTCTCCTGGAACAAAGCCCACAAGAACCAATAATATGAGGTCACTGCTACATAAGCCAAGTAGTGACGTTTGGTTTTCTTATCTGGTACTTCTTGTAGATACAATTCCAGTACTTTTTCAGCATCCTCTACGGTATAGTTGGAACACGCGATAAAGGTCCCCAAATCTCCTGCTGGCTCTCCCATTCCAGAATATTCCCAATCAATCAAGCTCATTTCGCCTGCTTCATTTAACAAAAAATTAGGACTATAGGAATCTCCATGACAAAGGACAACCTGTTTGGGATCATTCTGTAAATGATTTTTGAGAAGTGAAACAGTTTCATCCAATTCCTCGAGGCCATCAAATTCAAATCGATTTCTAGCCTTCAATTTTTCTCTAAAATCATCAATTCCCTCAAATTGGTCAAAGGAATGTTCCGTTTTTTCTCCAGATTGGTGTAACCGTCTCAAGAGATCCATTGCTTGTGCCACATCATCCCAATTATCATAATCCAGTTGCTTAGCATTGGGAATAAATTCTGAAATTTTCCAGCCCTCATCCTTGTTCATAGCTACGAAGGTACGGTCAATCTTTAATTTTGCAGCAATTTCCATAGAAGCTGCTTCACTAGCTCGGTCGATATAATTTTCCGTTCCCCTGCCCGGATGACGGTAAACATATCTTTTTCCTAGACAGTCAAATGAAAATGATGTGTTGGTTAACCCATCTTTTAGAGGTTTGATATTGACAATATCTGAAGCCACACACTTTAATGTCTTACAGATATTATCGATAATAGCTGAGTCTGCATTTACCAAATAACGTTCATCAAATTGACGGAGTTCATCTAGTGAATCAAATTCTTTAACAATATCCGCTGAATAGTGGCGGGCTTCTAAAAGGAGTTCCTTGACATAGCGACTATAGTAATCCTCCCAAAGCTGTTCACGATAAGGTTCGTGCTTAAACTCGGTTTCTAAAACTTCCTTAAATTTCTCGCTAAATGCACGGTCAAAATAAACGTGCCCCACCATGGCCCAAGTATTTTCTCCACCAATCTGGATATCAATGATGGTGTGATTCGAATCCTCTATAGCACAATATTCGTCCGTTTGACCTTCTGCATATATCGTCGAGTAGTAACCTCTATAAATATATTGCTCAAAAGGATTTTCCACAAAATAATTATCTGATGAACAAATATAAGTGTTGGAAAGTTGATTTTTAACCAACATAAGAGACGAGCAGTTATTGTATTTGTAGTAATCATTATTCACTACAATTTTTACACCAAACTTCTCTGCAAGATAGAACATTTTTTCTTGTAGGTAGCCTACAATAACGGTTATATCTTCTATTCCTGCTTCTTGCAGTTGTCTGATTTCCCTCTCAATCAAGCGTTCCCCCTTGACTTGAAGCAATCCTTTAGGAATTTCATAAGACAAAGGAGCAAAACGACTACTCATGCCAGCAGCCATTATAATGGCATTTTTTACTCGATAGGGTTCTAAAATTTTCTGACCTAGCTCTGTTAAGTGAAGCTCCTCATCAACCCACTTCTCTTCTTTCAGCTTTTTCAATAATATGTTAACTGTCCCTAAAGATAGGTCTAACTCTTCAGCTAACTGTCTCTGAGTAAAGGTCTTTTCTTTATGTGTCAACATAAAACTCAAAAGTTTAAATTGTTTTTCTGTTACCATTCTCAGTCCTCTTGTTCAATTTTTTCTTACTCATATTATAATATGAACAAAAAGGACTGTCAATTCAAATAAGGAAACAATGAGTAAAAATTAAGACCTTCTTCCCTTTCCTCAAAAAACATATAAATAAAAGAGCTCCTTATTCTGGAGCCCTGAAATATTTTATATTTTTGATAAGTAGCCGTATTAGGTTTCGCTTGGTTGCAATTCTTATCCGCCGACTAAAACAATCCACTGGATTGGATGATTGCTTACGCAATCTCTATCTGCCGACTAAAAAGGTCCCCCGGACTATAGAGGGATTGCGTGCGCAATCTCCATCCACAACCTAAACTAGTCTCCCAGACTAAAGGAGAATTGCTGCACAATTCTTATCCGCCGACTAAAAAGGTCCCCCGGACCTTTTTAGCCACCTAGATATGCTTTTCTGACTTCATCAGATGCTGCGAGTTCTTTTCCTGTTCCTGATAGGACAATCTTTCCTGTTTCAAGTACATAACCACGGTCAGAGATAGCAAGGGCCTTGTTAGCGTTCTGTTCAATTAGGAGAACCGTTGTTCCTTGCTTCTGAATATCTTGAATGATATCAAAAATTTCTTGGATAAAGATTGGGGCAAGTCCCATTGACGGCTCATCCAAGAGAAGGAGCTTAGGTGTAGACATGAGAGCGCGTCCCATAGCCAGCATCTGCTGTTCACCACCTGAAAGAGTTGCCGCATCTTGGTTTTTACGTTCTTCCAAACGAGGGAAACGTGAAAAGACTTTTTTCAAGTTGGCTTGATTTTCTTCACGATTTTTCTTCAAGAAAGCTCCCATTTCCAAGTTTTCCATAACAGTCAAGCCTGGAAAAACATGGCGTCCCTCAGGAACTTGTGAAAGACCACCTGCCACGATTTTTTGCGCAGGCAACTTTTGAATTTCTTTTCCCAAAAACTGAATTTTACCAGCACTTGGGCGAACCAAACCTGAAAGGGTACGAAGAATGGTTGTTTTACCAGCACCATTGGCACCGATAAGAGAAACAACTTCACCTTCATTAACCTCGAAACTTACATCACGAACTGCTTGGATCATACCGTAATGCACAGAGAGGTTTTCAACTTTTAACATAGACATCAGGCTTCACCTCCTAGATAAGCTTCGATAACGCGTTTGTTGTTCTTGATCTCATCCGGAGTCCCATGAGCAATCAACCGACCATATTCAAGAACATAGATACGCTCAGTGACTTCCATAACCAAATTCATGTCATGTTCGATGAGCATGATGGTAATTTTAAATTCATCTTTGATACGACGGATCAATTCTGTCAATTCAGCTGTTTCTTGTGGATTCATACCAGCTGCAGGTTCGTCCAAAAAGAGGATCTTAGGTTCAGTTGCCAGAGCACGAACAATTTCTAATCGACGTTGTTGACCATAGGCCAGATTCTTGGCAAGAGTATCTGCGTCACCATCCAAATCAAAAATCTTCAGCAAGTCCAAAGCTTTGCTTTTTAATTCTTCCTCATTCTTATAAAAAGCTGGTAGGCGTAGGAAGCTCGCAAGGACATGTTGTTTATGATGATTGCTAAATGCAATCAAAACATTTTCCAAAACTGTCAAGTCCTTGAACAAACGAATATTTTGGAAAGTACGACTGAGACCAAGTGAAGCAATCTTATAGGGAGTTTTCCCATTTAGGAGGTGACCATCTAATGTGACAGTACCTTCGCTTGGTTCATAAACACCCGTCAAGAGATTGAAAAGGGTTGTTTTTCCAGCTCCGTTTGGTCCAATCAAACCAACCAATTCTCCCTCGTTCAATTCAAGAGTGACATCTCCAACAGCTGTTAGACCGCCAAAATGTTTGGTTAACTGTTTAACTTCAAGTAATGCCATTAGTTTTGTCCCTCCTTCTTCGATTTTTTAAAGAAACGTGATAGACTCAATTCCCATGTTCCAAGAAGTCCACCTGGTCTGAAAATCATAACCAATACAAGAGCCAAAGCGTAAATGATCATACGTACGCTAGCCACATCTTGAAGGAGCATATTTAAAATTCCCAAAACAATCGCAGAAACAATCGTACCTGTAATAGAACCAAGTCCTCCAAATACAACAATGATCAAAACGTTGATTGAGTTGATGAAAGTATAATCTTTTGGTACAACTGAACCGATAAATCCTGCCTGAAGAGAACCAGCAATACTTGCTGTAATGGCACCAAAGACAAAAGCGATAATCTTGATCTTTGTAGTATTTACCCCAACGGACTCCGCAGCAATCTCATCCTCACGAACAGATAGAGTAGAGCGTCCAATCGGACTACGTAAGAAGTTAAGGGTTGCAATAGTTGTGATAATCACAAAAAGGTAAACCATTTGCCAAGTTGTGAAGTTAGGGATACCCAAGATACCAGCAGCACCGTTGGTCAAACTTCCACCATTAATGATAAAGATACGAATGATTTCTGAAACACCTAGTGTCGCGACGGCCAAATAGTCCCCCTTCAAGCGTAGAGTTGGAATTCCAACGAGCAAAGCGACTGCACCAGAAATCAAAGCGCCCAAGACCATCGCTCCAAAGAAAGCACCATAGGTTGGTGATTTTGAACCAATAATCGCTGCTGCATAAGCCCCAATCGCCATAAAACCTGCATGACCAAGTGAGAATTGTCCTGAAAAACCAACGATTAAGTTCAAGCCTACTGCAAGGATGATATTAATCCCAATTTGTTCTAAAATTTGGACATGGAATAGATTGAGAACACCAGCAGAAACCAGTACACTAATCAACCCATAACCCGCTAATAGAAGGAATAACCAGAGAATATTTACTTTAAGATTTGTCTTCATTGTTTACACCTTCTCTTTCACATTCTTACCAAGGATACCTGCAGGTCGAACAATCAGAATCAAAAGCAAGATTCCATATACGATAGCATCACGGAAATCAGACATACCGAAGGCAGTAGCAAATGTTTCCAACAAGCCAATCACAAATCCCCCTAGAGCTGCACCAGGAATAATCCCGATACCACCGAGTACGGCCGCAACGAATGATTTTAGACCTGGAGTCACACCCATCAAAGGTTCAAGAGAGTTGTAGTAAAGGGCAATGAGGACACCTGCTGCACCAGCAAGGGCTGAACCCAAAGCAAAGGTAAAGCTGATTGTACGATTTACATTAATTCCCATCAATTGAGCTGCGTCACTATCAACTGATACTGCACGCATGGCTTTCCCCATTTTTGTTTTTTGGACGATCAATTGCAATAAAACCATCAACAGCACAGAAACTGCTAAAATCATCAATTGAACATTTGTCAAGCTAATTGGTCCCAAGTCAAAGCGGACTGTTTCAATTGCTTGAGGGAAGGCACGAGTATTGGCACCTACTAGATAAACCATTCCGTATTCCAGTAGGAAAGACACTCCGATGGCAGTAATCAATACAGCAATACGTGTAGAGTGTCGTAAAGGACGGTATGCAAGAAACTCAATCACAACACCAAGTAGTGCGGTTCCTGCCATTGAAATAATTAAAGCTAAAAAGAAATCCATTTGGAAAGAATTAATCAAAAAGTAACCAATAAAGGCACCCATCATGTAAATATCGCCATGGGCGAAGTTGATGAGTTTGATAATTCCATAAACCATGGTATAACCCAGAGCCAAAAGTGCATAAACACTACCCAGAATTAGACCATTCACAAGTTGTTGGAGCATAGCATTCACTCTTTTCTATCGTTATTTTTTAGAAAATTTCATTATTTTCACAAGTTCATAAACACCGAAACAGGGAGTGAGTCAAAGGCTCATTCCCCATTTCAATTACTATTCTAATGTTATGGTTTTACAACTTCTGCTTCTTCAACTTTACCATTGTTCATGGTCATCATGTAAGCAGTTTTCACTGTATTGTGGTCAGCATCAAAGCTTGTTTGACCAGTTACACCATCAAAATCTTTGGTTTTAGCAAGGTTGTCCTTGATCTCACTTGAGTTTTTAGCACCTTTTGCAGCATTTGCTACTAGGTAAACTGAGTCATAGGCTAAAGCTGAGAATGTTGAAGGCTCTTCGTTGTATTTAGCACGGTATGCTTCAAGGAAAGATTTAGCTTTTGCAGAAACATCAACAGTGGTTGAGAATCCAGAGATGAAGTAAATGTTTGATGCTCTTTCAGCAGTTGCTTGTTGAACAAATTCTTCACCGTTAAATCCATCACCACCAATGATTGGTTTATCAATTCCCATACCACGAGCTTGGTTTACAATTTTACCAGCTTCTGTGTAGTAACCTGGAACTACGATAGCGTCAAACTCTTTGTCTTTCATTTTAGTAAGGGCTGCTTGGAAGTCAGTATCACCTGCTACAAATGTTTCATCTGCTACAATCTCACCCTTGTAGGCTTCGCGGAAAGATTTAGCAATACCTTTAGCATAGTCACTAGCATTGTCAGTATAAAGAACAACCTTCTTAGCATTCAATTTGTTTGTTACATAGTTAGAGATAATCTTCCCTTGGAAGCTATCCTGGAATGTTCCGATAAATAGGTAATCTTGACCTTTAGTCAAACCGTCTTGAGTAGCACTTGGTGAAATCAATGGCACTCCAGCTTTAGTAGCGTTAGCTACAGCTGCAGCAGTTGCACCAGATGTCGCAGGTCCTACAATAGCTGCCACTTTTGATTGGGTAACAAGGTTTGTTGTAACAGAAGCTGCTTCAGCAGTTTCTGACTTGTTGTCTTTGTCTACAACTTCGATTTGTTTCCCATCAATTCCACCTGCAGCATTGATTTCGTCTACGGCAAGTTGGGCACCTTTTTGTTCAGCTGTACCGTAAGCTGCCACAGCACCTGTCTCTTCAAAGTTAAAACCGATTTTAATTGTTTTTTCGTCTACTGGATTTCCAGTTGTGTTTGACGCTCCTGACTTGACCTCTCCACAGGCAGCAAGAAGAGCCACACTAGCAAGAGCCACAAAAGATAGGGCAAATTTTTTCTTCATTTTTAATCTCCTTATAGTTGTTTCAAAAATTGTATGTTAAGAATATACCGAATTATCAGAAAATTGTCAATGTATTTGTTTAACTTTTTTAAATGATAACGTTTTCTTCAGTCCGATAGAGATTCCCAACGAAGGGAGTTTCTAGCTCTTGAATATGGCAACGTCTAATTTTCTTGATATATCTTTCCTTACTTAATCTCTCAACTAAGTCATCTAGCTCCTCAGTTGGAACATAGAGCTGCAAGTAACGATGTTTTTTGGAATGGTAACAGATATCACCGTATTCCTGAAGTTTTTTTGCATCTCGATTATAGTAGAGATAGATGATTAATCCTGATCGATTTGTTTTTTCAAACATGAGGAATCCTCTTTCTAAGAAATCTTCCCCTATTATACCAAAAAAAGCAAACTCCGTCGAGTTTGCTTTCTAGGTTGCTTAGCTTAAAGAATTATTGGCCATGATTTCATCAATAAAGCCATATTCAAGTGTTTCTTGGGCACTCATCCAGTAATCACGTTCTGCATCTGCATGAATTTGCTCGACTGATTTACCAGAGTTATCTGCAAGGATTTGCTCCAAAGTCTTACGAGTTTTAAGCAAGTGCTCTGCAGCGATTGCCATATCGGTTTGTTGGGTACCACCACCTGTACCACCCATTGGTTGGTGAATCATGTACTCTGCATTTGGAAGCATGAAACGTTTGCCTTTTGCGCCACTTGATGCAATGACAGTCCCCATGGATGCAGCCATCCCCATAACGATTGTTTGGACATCCGCTTTGATAAAGTTCATGGTATCAACGATTGCCAAACCAGCTGAAACAGAGCCCCCAGGTGTATTGACATAAAGGTAAATATCTTTTGTGCTGTCTTGGGCATCCAAGAAGAGCAACTGAGCAATAACGGAGTTGGCCATGTTGTCTTCAACGGGACCTGTTAGCATGATGATGCGGTCTTTCAAAAGACGAGAGTAAATATCATAGGAACGTTCTCCACGGCTTGTTTGTTCAATAACTACAGGAATCATTCATTTCTCCTTTTAATGTTGAATTTTCTTAGTCTTACGACTCAATACAGAACTATTATATCTTTTTGGTCAAAAAAGGTCAAATTTTTGCTCTATTCTCTAAACAGAAACAAAAACTCAACCTCCTTTCAAGTCAAAAACGAACTTCTAGTTTCACTATTTACTTTGGGATTTTATTTAGTACCGAACAAGCGGTCTCCAGCATCTCCAAGACCTGGAACGATATAACCGTGTTCGTTCAAACGTTCATCCAAGGCTGCTGTAAAGATTTCTACATCTGGATGAGCTTCTTGAAGGGCTTTAACACCTTCTGGTGCAGATACGAGGCAGACAAATTTGATATTTGATGCGCCACGTTTTTTAAGAGAATCAACAGCCAAGATTGCTGAGCCACCTGTTGCTAACATTGGGTCTACGACAAAAATTTGACGTTGGTCAATGTCCTCAGGCAATTTCACCAAGTACTCAACTGGTTGAAGCGTTTCTTCATCACGGTACATACCAATGTGGCCAACTTTAGCGGCTGGAACCAAGCTCAAGAGACCATCAACCATCCCGATACCTGCACGTAAGATTGGAACGATGGCCAATTTCTTACCTGCCAATTGTTTTTGAACTGTTTTTGTAATTGGTGTTTCGATTTCCACATCTTCTAGTGGAAGATCACGAAGTACTTCATACCCCATCAACATTGCAATCTCATCTACTAGCTCACGAAAAGCTTTTGTAGAAGTATCTGTACGACGCAAGATTGACAATTTGTGTTGAATCAATGGATGATTAATAACTTCAATTTTTCCCATTTTCTGAGTTCCTTCTTTCAATTTATTCTTCTTATTATATCAAAAAACGGTTTAAAAAGCTGTC
The DNA here is from genome assembly GCF_029691405.1 of Streptococcus sp. D7B5. Taxonomy (NCBI): domain Bacteria; kingdom Bacillati; phylum Bacillota; class Bacilli; order Lactobacillales; family Streptococcaceae; genus Streptococcus; species Streptococcus sp. D7B5. The sequence continues at coordinate 117,410 of NZ_CP121467.1, read as the reverse complement.
TAAACCATTTATTTTAATTAATTTTTAAATCAAATCTGCCTCTTGAAGAGCTGTCTGAACAGTCTCTAATGGTAAATGGGTCAACTCGGTGCCTTTTTCTTGATAAAGGTACTGGGCATAGTCATCCATTCGGTACTGGTTGATATAAACCACGCGCTTGCAACCAACCTGAAGCAGTTGTTTGGTGCAGTTCAGACAAGGGAAATGGGTCACATAGGCTGTAAATCCTCTGGGAACCCCTCGTTCGGCTCCTTGCAAGATAGCATTGACCTCGGCGTGAAGGGTTCGGACACAGTGTCCTTCAATGACCAGACATTCGTGGTCGATACAGTGCTCCGTTCCCGATACAGAACCATTGTAGCCTGTTGAAATGACTTTATTGTCCTTAACGAGGACAGCTCCCACCTTGGCACGTTTGCAGGTCGAACGATTGGCAATCAGTAAAGCCTGGGCTGCAAAGTACTCATCCCAAGCCAGTCTTTTTTCTGTCATAAGTCTTCTCCTTATCCCCTATTTTTTGAAAAATGGCAAGCGTAAATCTGCAATCTTTTCAGCCGGAACCTTCATGCCATCCTTGATCCATTTGAGCAGAACTGATACGATGGCAGAGCTCCAAAAGGAATGGAGGTAGCTGCTAACACCTTTTGATTTCCCGTGGTATTTTTCCAGAAATTCCTGCATGGCTTGGACGAAAATCTTTTCCAAGTGGTAGTCCAGGGCAAATTGGATAACCTTAGCTTCTTTCTTTGCTGCGCGGAAAAGGTGAACCCAGACCAAATAGAGGTCGGTTTTAACATCGTAGTGGCTGAGCTGTTCCATGATATTATGAACACTGCGTTTAAAGACGCTTTCCAAAATCTCTTCTTTGGAGTCATAGTTACGATAGAAGGCGGCACGAGAGACGCCCGCCCGTTTGACCAGCTCCGAAATGCTGATCTTGGCCAAGTCCTTTTTCTCTAGAAGTTGCAAAAGAGCCGTCTCGATTGCTTCTCTGGTTAAAAAATTGGATTCTTGATTTGATTTTCTGAGATTTTCAAGAGATTTTTCAGATATTTTACGTTCAGACATAACAATTTCTTTCTACTTGTGACAACAGAGAGGTGGTACTTTTGTTTCAAGGGCTTTCATGATATAATTGTAAAAAAAGACAGAACCTTTGTCAATGTATAAGTGACAAAGATGGAGAATTTCTATGACTTGGAAGATTGTAGCTGACTCTGGTTGTGATTATCGTCAACTAGCAACTCCTGCTATTGATACGGAATTTGTTAGTGTTCCTTTAACCATTCAAGTAGCTGATCAGGTCTTTATCGATGATGCCAATCTTGACATTGACCACATGATGGAAACCATGTATGCGACTTCTGAGGCTTCAAAATCAGCTTGTCCTAGCCCTGATGATTACTTGCGTGCATTTGAAGGTGCTAAGCATATCTTTGTCGTTACCATCACTGGTGCTCTTTCTGGTAGCCATAACAGTGCACAGCTCGCTAAAAATATCTACCTTGAAGAACATCCTGACACTCAGATTCATGTGATTGATACATTGTCTGCAGGTGGGGAAGTTGACTTGATTGTCGAGAAAATCAATAGTTTGATTGATCAAGGACTTTCTTATGAGGAAATTGTTGAAGCTATCACAGCCTACCAAGAAAAAACGAAGTTGCTCTTTGTCCTTGCTAAAGTCGATAACTTGGTCAAAAATGGTCGTTTGAGTAAGCTTATCGGTACTGTCGTTGGCCTTCTCAACATCCGTATGGTTGGGGAAGCAAGTGAAACTGGAACCCTAGAACTACTCCAAAAAGCTCGTGGACCCAAAAAATCCCTTCAAGCAGCCTATGAAGAACTCATCAAGGCTGGTTATGCTGGTGGCCGTATCGTCATGGCTCATCGCAGCAATGATAAATTCTGTCAGCAATTGTCAGAACGCTTGCTGGAAACATTCCCACAAGCTGAAATTAAGATTCTTCCAACATCTGGTCTCTGCAGTTTTTATGCAGAAGATGGCGGTTTGTTGATGGGATATGAAATTAACTAAGATTATGAGCAACAAGAGATGCCAAGCATCTCTTATTTTTTATGGTACAATAGAGCTATGAAACATTTTGATACTATTGTCATTGGTGGGGGACCTGCTGGCATGATGGCTACGATTTCCAGTAGCTTTTATGGTCAGAAAACTCTTCTCATCGAAAAAAATCGGAAACTTGGAAAAAAATTAGCTGGGACTGGTGGGGGACGTTGCAATGTGACTAACAACGGAACTCTAGATGACCTACTAGCTGGCATCCCTGGGAACGGACGCTTTCTTTACAGTGTCTTTTCCCAGTTTGATAACCACGATATCATCAACTTTTTCACGGAAAACGGTGTTAAACTAAAGGTTGAGGACCACGGCCGTGTCTTTCCTTCTAGCGACAAATCTCGGACCATTATCGAAGCCTTGGAGAAGAAAATCATTGAACTTGGCGGGCAAATTGCTACTCAAACAGAGATTGTTTCGGTTAAAAAGATAGACGACCAGTTCGTCCTCAAGTCCGCAGACCAAAGCTTCACTTGTGATAAACTCATTGTCACAACTGGTGGAAAATCCTATCCTTCGACTGGTTCGACTGGTTTTGGACATGAGATCGCCCGTCATTTTAAACACTCCATTACTGAGCTTGAGGCTGCTGAGAGTCCTTTGTTGACTGATTTCCCCCATAAGGCCTTGCAGGGAATTTCACTGGACGATGTGACCCTAAGCTACGGCAAGCATGTCATCACTCATGATTTGCTTTTTACCCACTTTGGTTTGTCAGGTCCTGCTGCCCTACGCATGTCTAGCTTTGTCAAGGGCGGAGAGGTTCTCTCACTCGATGTCTTGCCTCAACTTTCTGAGAGCGACTTGTTGGCATTTCTAGAGGAAAATCGAGAAAAATTCTTGAAAAATGCTTTAAAAACTTTGTTGCCAGAACGTTTAGCAGAGTTCTTTGTGCAAGGCTATCCTGACAAAGTTAAACAGCTAACTGAAAAAGAACGCGAGCAACTTGTCCAATCTATCAAGGCTCTCAAAATTCCTGTGACTGGTAAAATGTCATTGGCTAAGTCCTTTGTTACTAAAGGAGGCGTCAGTCTTAAGGAAATCAATCCCAAAACTCTGGAAAGTAAGCTCGTTCCTGGTCTCCACTTTGCTGGCGAGGTACTGGATATCAATGCCCACACGGGTGGCTTTAACATTACTTCTGCCCTCTGCACCGGCTGGGTGGCAGGCTCCAATCCAATAAATACCAAGTAAGAAAGGAAGTCCTTTGGAACATATTATTTTACTGAGAGGCGTTACTCCTAATGGAAAAAATGCTATCCCGAAAATGTCTTATTTGATAGATATTTTGACAGAAGCTGGTTTTCAACACGTTCGAACCTATATTCAAAGTGGGAATATCATTCTTGAGAGTGACTCAGATTTAGAAGAAATACGAGAACGCGTTCATACTTTGATAAAGGAAAAAATTGGGGCCGACTTAAAAATGGTTATCAAGAATAAGAACGATTTTGAAAAGATTGTTCATGAGAATCCATTTAAAGAAGACTATCTTCATGATCGTGTGCATGTAATTCTTTATCAAGGACTTATCCAAAGTCTGCCACTAGAAAAATTGAAAACTGACTACGGCGAGGAAGAAATCTGTGTAGGCGATTACTGTCTCTACCTCTATCTTCCTAGAACTGCAAAACAAAAAAAGCTCAATACTAACTATCTTGAAAAATTGTTTGGCGTGGTTCTGACCATGCGAAAGTTAAACGTCGTGGAAAAGTTACTAACAAAATAGGAAAAACAATATGAACAGGCGAGAATTAGTCGAATTTGTCAATATGTGTATGATTCAAAACGGAGACAAGGTGCTGGTCCAAGACAGAGTTAGCCCTGACTGGCCTGGTATTACTTTTCCTGGCGGGCATGTTGAACGTGGAGAATCCTTTGTCGATGCCGTCATTCGTGAAGTGAGAGAAGAAACGGGTCTGACTATTTCCAAACCCCAACTCTGTGGTATCAAAAACTGGTACGATGACAAGGATTACCGTTACGTCGTTCTATTTTACAAGACCGAACACTTTACTGGTGAACTCCAGTCTTCAGACGAAGGAAAGGTATGGTGGGAAGATTATAAAAATCTCTCTCAACTAAAACTTGCCACCGATGATATGTCAGATATGCTTCGTGTATTTGTAGAGGAGGATCTCAGTGAATTCTTTTACTACAAAAACGGTGACGACTGGCTTTATGATTTGAAGTAAAAAATAGGCTAGGAAATTCCTAGCCTATTTTTTCTGCATTTGTCTGAACGTAAGCCGCAATGGCATCTGACGTGTACTGGGCTGTTCCAGAACCAAACTTGTCAATGTTTTCCTTAAACTCTGGATTGTAGACGTAACCTTTACCGATATGACCGAATACCTCAATAGAGCAGTCAAATCCATAAGTACGAATGGCTTGCAAGAGTTTGGCTGCTTCTTCTTGATTTTCGGCTGCTGTTACAGGTAGACCAGCTTGAAGGTTTTGTGACAATGCTCGAAAGACTTGATTGAAGGCAGACGTAGCCTCGTCTTCGTGACCTTTTTGGCGTTCAAGCGCTTGTCCCATGACTTCTTGACCATATTTCTCTACCGCCTCTTGGTGGTATTTTTGATGGTCTTGATAGCTAAATCCCGTGAATTTTTCCTCAATGGTCATTTTTCTTTCTCCTTTTTGATCTTGAATGGTTTTTTGCAAGGTGAAAATCAAGGTATCCAGATATTGCCTTTCTCGAGTTAGATACTCCAACTGCCTAGTCAAATGGGGCAATAAATCTTTCCTTTCTTCCTTTAATAGCTCTGCTATTTTTTCTAAAGAAAAGCCTAGATATTTGTAGTAAAGAATGACTTGAAGGCGTTCCAAATCTTCTTGACTGTAGGTTCGATAGCCGTTTTCCGACTTTAAGGGAACCAAGAGCCCTATCTTATCGTAGTGATGCAGAGTCTTAACAGAGACACCTGAAAGCTGCGCAGCTTCTTTTATATGATACATGATTTCCTCCTTATACTCAATGAAAATCAAAGAGCAAACTAGGAAGCTAGCCGCAAGCTGTACTTGAGTACGGTAAGGCGACGCTGACGTTGTTTGAATTTGATTTTCGAAGAGTATTACATTGATAGTATAACCCCTCCCCCTAGGTCAGAGTCAAGCGTTTTTGCGAAACATTTTTAACTTTTTGTGAAAGGTGTGAAAACTTGAAAATGGTTTTCTTGACAGACATTAGAAAACATGATAGGATAGTCAAGTCTATCAATCAAACAAAAGGCTCATAAAGAGCCGTTGAGAGAAGGCTATTTGACAACTCAAGTAGCCTTTTCTTATTTTGAAAAAGGAGATCAGAGTTTAACTATGTCAGAAAAATCGCAATGGGGATCGAAACTGGGCTTCATCCTAGCATCTGCTGGTTCAGCCATCGGACTTGGTGCCGTTTGGAAGTTTCCCTACATGACTGCTGCTAATGGCGGGGGAGGCTTTTTACTAGTCTTTCTCATTTCTACTATTTTAATCGGTTTCCCGCTCTTGCTTGCTGAGTTTGCCCTTGGCCGTAGTGCTGGTGTTTCTGCTATCAAAACCTTTGGAAAACTGGGCAAGAATAGCAAATACAATTTTATCGGTTGGATTGGTGCCTTTGCCCTCTTTATCCTCCTATCCTTTTACAGTGTCATCGGAGGTTGGATTCTAGTCTATCTAGGAATTGAGTTTGGGAAATTGTTCCAGCTTGGCGGTACGGGTGATTATGCTCAGTTATTTACTTCAATCATTTCAAATCCAGCCATTGCCCTAGGAGCTCAAGCAGCCTTTATCTTGTTGAATATCTTTATTGTATCACGTGGGGTTCAAAAAGGAATTGAAAGAGCCTCGAAAGTCATGATGCCTATGCTCTTTATCATCTTTGTCGTGATCATCGGGCGCTCGCTCAGCTTGCCAAACGCCATGGAAGGGGTTCTCTACTTCCTCAAACCAGACTTTTCAAAACTGACCAGCGCTGGTCTCCTCTATGCTCTGGGACAATCTTTCTTTGCCCTCTCACTAGGGGTTACAGCCATGCTGACCTATGCTTCCTACTTGGACAAGAAAACCAATCTGGTCCAGTCAGGGATTTCCATCGTAGCCATGAACATCTCGGTTTCCATCATGGCGGGACTAGCCATTTTCCCAGCCATGTCAGCTTTCAATATCCAGTCGGAAGGGGGACCAAGCCTGCTCTTTATCGTCTTGCCTCAACTCTTTGACAAGATGCCTTTTGGAACCATTTTCTACATCCTTTTCCTCTTGCTTTTCCTCTTTGCGACGGTCACTTCTTCTGTCGTTATGCTGGAAATCAATGTGGGCAATATCACCAATCAGGACAATCGCAAGCGTGCTAAATGGAGTGCTATTTTAGGAATCTTGACCTTTGTCTTTGGAATTCCTTCAGCTCTATCCTATGGGGTCATGGCGGATGTTCACATTTTTGGGAAGACCTTCTTTGATGCTATGGATTTCTTGGTTTCCAATCTCCTCATGCCATTTGGAGCTCTCTGCCTGTCACTTTTTACAGGCTACATCTTTAAGAAGGCTCATGCTAAGGAGGAACTCCATCTTGATGAAAGAGCATGGAAACAAGGACTTTTCCAAGTCTGGCTTTTCCTCCTTCGTTTCATCATTCCTATTATCATCATTGTGGTTTTTATCGCCCAATTTATGTAATCAAAAAGGACTTGAGTAGTAAACTCAGGCCCTTTCTTTTTTTATGGATGGCTAACAATCAATTCCAAACCTTGCCCTTCTAGGGTCCAAGCTTCAACATCACTTGGTAGGATAAAGTGGCTACCTTTTTGGATTGGATAGTTTTTCCCGTCAATAGTAAGCTGACCTTGACCAGCTAAGACACTAAACAAACTGTAGTCTGCTGTCTTTTTAAAGTCAACTTTTCCAGTGATTTCCCACTTGTAAACTGCGAAGAAGTCATTAGACACAAGGAGAGTGGAACGTAGATCATCTGCTTTGATAGTTACAGGACGGCTATTGGCAGGCTCTCCAATGTTTAAAACATCGATGGATTTTTCAAGGTGAAGTTCACGCAAGTTGCCCTTGTCGTCCTTGCGGTCAAAGTCATAAACACGGTAGGTGGTATCGCTAGACTGCTGGGTTTCAAGAATCAAGATACCCGCCCCGATAGCGTGCATGGTTCCGCTTGGTACATAGAAGAAATCTCCAGCTTTAACTGGAACTTTTGTCAGCAAGGTATCCCAGTTCTTGTCCTCGATTTGCTGGCGGAGTTCTTCTTTTGATTTGGCATTGTGGCCATAGATAATCTCTGAACCTTCGTCTGCTGCGATGATGTACCAACACTCTGTTTTCCCTAACTCGCCTTCGTGCTCTAGTCCATAGGTATCGTCTGGGTGAACTTGGACACTGAGCCAGTCGTTGGCATCGAGAATCTTGGTCAACAGTGGAAACACAGGTTCTGGACGGTTACCAAACAATTCACGGTGTTCCGCATACAAAGTAGCTAGGTCTGTTCCCTCAAAACGCCCATTAGCGACCTTTGAAACTCCATTTGGGTGGGCTGAAATAGCCCAGTATTCTCCGATTTTTTCACTTGGAATGTCGTAGCCAAACTCATCACGTAGCTTGGTTCCACCCCAGATTTTTTCTTGCATAACTGATTGTAAAAATAATGGTTCTGACATCTTGATCTCCTGTCTATTTTTCTCACTTCATTATAGCAAAAAGCCAGGTCTAATTGAACTCTTTTTCACATCTTATAAAGTAGGGAGAAGATTTTATAAAAATAGTGAACAAATGTGCTCTACTTAATACTTGCACCATTGCTGGCAATGACATCCTTGTACCAGTAGAAGGATTTCTTCTTGCTCCGTTTGAGACTTCCTTGACCTGCATTATCACGATCCACATAGATAAAACCATAACGCTTGTTCATTTCGCCTGTTCCAGCAGAAACCAGATCTATACAACCCCAAGTCGTATAACCAAGCAATTCAACGCCATCTTGGTAAATAGCATCTCGCATAGCCTTGATGTGGGCTTCTAGATAAGCAATCCGATAGTCATCTGCTACGTATCCATTTTCATCTGGCGTGTCCATAGCACCGAGGCCATTTTCTACGATGAACATAGGCTTTTGATAACGATCCCAGATAGCATTGAGGGTGATACGAAGCCCCAGTGGGTCAATCTGCCAACCCCATTCAGAGGATTCTAGATAAGGATTTTTGATAGAGGCAAAGACATTTCCAGCGGTCAGATTCGTCACTTCTGGATCGCCTGAGGCCACTCGACTCGCATAGTAAGAGAAGGAAACAAAATCAACAGTGTGATTCTTCAACAAATCCAAATCCTCTGCCGTCATTTCAATTTCTATCCCCTCACGCTCCCACTGTTTCTTGGCATAGTTTGGGTATTCCCCACGCGCTTGGACGTCAATGAAGAAGTAACTCTTACGGTCTTCCTCCATAGCTGCCCAGTAGTCTCTCGGATGGGCAGTGTTGGGATAGTATTGTCCTGCTGCCAACATACATCCCACCTTGTTTTCTGGATCAATTTCGTGAGCAATTTTAGTCGCCATAGCCGAGGCTACCAGCTCATGGTGGGCTGCTTGGTATTTGATCTGTTCTTGATTTTCTCCTTCTTCAAAACAAATCCCAGCTCCTAAAAAGGGGGCATGCAGAATCATATTGATTTCGTTGAAGGTGAGCCAGTACTTGACCAAGCCCTTGTAACGGGTAAAGAGGGTGTGACAGAGATTTGCGTAAAAGTCCAACATACGACGATTGCGCCAACCACCGTACTCCCTAATTAAGTGCATGGGGCAATCGAAATGCGTGATGGTCACCAGTGGTTCAATTCCATACTTGTGGCATTCCTTAAATAAATCCTCATAAAAAGCTAGACCAACTTCATTTGGCTCTGCTTCGTCACCTTGAGGAAAAATCCGAGTCCAAGCAATGGAAAGTCGATAGGTTTTAAATCCCATTTCTGCAAAAAGCGCAATATCTTCCTTGTAATGATGGTACATATCAATGGCTTCCTTTGCTGGGTAAAAATAGCCCTCCTCAAACGAAAACATCTTTTTCTGACCTGTAATAATAGCCTCACGGTCTGGACCAATCGGTACCACATCCACATTAGCAAGACCACGGCCATCTTGATTATAAGCACCCTCACATTGATTAGCTGCCGTAGCACCACCCCAGAGGAATCCTTCTGGAAATTGTAGTATTTCTGTCATCACTTTACCTCGATTGATTTATTACTTCTATTATACTAAAAAGGAGGCAAAAAGTTTGGAACCCTCTGGATAATAATAGCACTAAACTTACTTTTATATATACGAAAAAAAGACTGAAACCAGTCTTCTTTTTAAATCAAAGCTGTGATAGCCGTTACTAGGCCAAAAACGATACCTGGTGCATTAGCAGCCGCAAGTGGAATATCTCTTTCTTTCTTGAAAAGACCGTAGTAAACCCAGAGACTACAGTTGATGGCTGCAACCAAGGGCTGGATAAAGTTCCCTTTTTGACCAGCCAGGTTGTTCATAATTTGTGGGAAGTAAGACACATACATCATAACAGACATAAAGGTCGCTACCCAACCTAAAATTTTCATTTGTTTTTCAGACATTTTCAAAACCTCTTTCATTTTTACTGAATCTTATTTTAAAATATTCTTTCAAAACAATCAAGTCTTTAAAACTTTTGTTATAAAGATATAAACTATCACAATCTTGTTATAAGAAAGAGGGAACAGAAAAAAGACCGAATTGCTCCGTTCTGTTTACTCAATCAAATATTAGAAAATGAATACTCCTTTTCAATGAATCGATTGATTGATGGTAAATAAGCCGTTAGAAATTATTGACAGTATCGAAATTTTCTAGTAAAATGAATTTTGTTAATACCTAAATGGTGTGTAGTTTTCTATCAACATAGTCAGGAGAAAAGGAACTTATGCTAAAAAAATTTAATGAATTGTCACTGAAAGATAAGGCTTATCTAATTGGCGGTTTGAGCTTATTAGTCATTGTGATCTCATTTGGTCTACTCAATCGTCAAACAGTAACTGTCAGTCTTGTCTTTACACAACTATCTGCTCCCTTGATTTTGGTGATTTTTACTTGTCTAGTAATCGGGATCATTGCTGGTAGTGCTATTGGTATTAGCTATCACCATAACAAGACTCAAGATCTGAGAAGCCGCATTGCTGAAGCAGAAGCGACTATCAATATAAAAGACAGGGAGCTTGTCCAGTACGAGGAACAGGTGCAACAATTAAAACAGGAAGCCAAACAATAAGTGTAGAAATCATAACCACCCGTGAAAACGGGTGGTTTTTTGTCTCGCACCTAACGGAGCGAGACGGACTGAAAGTCGCATAAATACAAAAAAGATCGAATTGCTCCGATCTTTTTAAGTTTCACTCCAAGAATGTTTAGATAAAAAATTTGATAATAGAATTACCTACTTCATACGATAAAAATCAATCACTAGACCAGCAGGCCCTTTAACTAATAAGGACTCTGTTCCCCAATCCGTTTCACAAAGACCGTGTAAAATCTCGACACCGATCTCTTTTAACCGTTGGTAATTCTGATTTAGATCCTCAATCTCAATATGAAGAATGATTCCTGACTGAAAATCTTCCAAAGGAATCAAATGATTTTGGGACAACATCAGACAGTGACTGCCAATCGTAAACTGAGCAAAACTGTCATCAACATAATCGGACTTTTTATCCAAAATACGCTCCAAGTCAGCACAGACTTGTGGAACATCTGAAACGATAATATCTAATTGATTTAAATTCATTTACTATACTCCATAAAAAGACCGGATTGCTCCGATCTTTTTAAGTTCCACGAAGGAATTATTTAATTGCGCGTGATTGCAAACCTTCTTCTTCCAAGAAGAGACGGAATGGTACGAGTTCTTCTGCTTCGTATTTTTCCTTGAAGGCTTTGATTGCTTCTTCTGAGTGTTGTTTTGGATCCAATTCAAGTACTTCTACTGGAAGCGGACGGTGTTGAGAGATGCGAGCATCGATCACAACAGTTTTACCTTCTTTGTTCAATTTAACAGCTTCTGCAACAACTGCGTCGATGTCTTCGATACGATCAACTGTAAATCCAACAGCTCCTTGAGCTTCAGCGATTTTCGCATAGTCAGCATTAGGGAAGTCACAACCAAACAAGTGTTTGTTTGTGTCTTCGTATTTGTCCTTGATGAAGGCATATTTACCATTTGAGAAGACAACGTTGATAACTGGAAGGTCGTATTGAACGTTTGTGATAACGTCTGGGTAGCACATGTTGAATGCACCGTCACCCATGATGTTCCATACTTGGCGATCTGGATTGTCTTTCTTAGCAGCGATACCACCAGGAAGGGCAATACCCATTGTCGCAAAGAGTGGAGATGTACGCCACATGTTCTTAGGTGTCATGTGAAGGTGACGAGTAGATGTTTGAGTAGTGTCACCTACGTCGATTGAGTAGATAGCGTCTTGATCAGCATGTTTGTTGATTGCATTGTAAACTTGGTACAATTGCAATTCACCCTCAGTTTTACCTTCGAGTTTGTTCATGTAATCACGCCAGTTTTGGTTGTTCTTCACGTTTGCACGCCACCATGGAGTAGATTCTACTGGGTTCACTTTGTCAAGGATAGCTTTCGCTGCTTGACCTGCGTCACCAAGGATTGAAGCGTCAAGGGCGTGACGTTTGCCAAGTTTGTAAGGGTCGATATCAACTTGGATGAATTTTTCAGTGTTCTTGAATGCTTCGTAAACTTCAGCAAATGGGAAGTTTGAACCAAGGAAAAGAACTGTGTCTGCTTCGAAGACCACTTCGTTAGCTGGTTTCCAACCAACACGGTAAGCAGAACCTGTCAAACCTTCGTAGTTCCATTCAAAGGCTTCAAAGTTTTTACCAGTTGTGATGATTGGTGCTTTGATTTTACGTGACAATTCAGTAATGACTTCACCAGCTTTAACACCACCGTAACCAGCATAGATAACTGGGCGTTCAGCATTGTTTAAGATTTCAACAGCTTTGTCAATTTCAACTTCGTTCAAAGCAGGAGCGATGAATGAACGTTCGTATGAACCTGAACCATAGTATGAGTTTTCATCGATTTCTTGGAAACCGAAGTTTACTGGGATTTCAACAACAGCTGGACCTTTTTTAGAAACTGCAGCACGGCAAGCTTCGTCAATTACTTTTGGCAATTGCTCAGCGTAAGCGACACGTTTGTTGTAGACAGCGATACCGTTGTACATTGGGTTTTGGTTCAATTCTTGGAAGGCATCCATGTTGAGTTCGTTAACAGGACGTGATCCAAGGATAGCAAGGAATGGAGTGTTATCCATAGCTGCATCGTAAACACCGTTAATCAAGTGAGTCGCACCTGGACCACCTGAACCAACTGCAACCCCGATTGAGCCACCGAATTTAGCTTGCATGACCGCTGCAAGAGCACCTGTTTCTTCGTGGCGAACTTGCAAGAAGCGGATATCTTTGTCTTCAGCCAAAGCGTCCATCAATGAGCTGAGTGTTCCTGATGGGATACCGTAGATGGTGTCTACGCCCCATGTTTTCAATACGTTGAGCATTGCTGCAGATGCAGTAATTTTCCCTTGAGTCATAATGATAACTCTCCTTCAAATATTTTTAAAACTTGATAAACCCGTTTTCATATACTAATTGGAAACGTTTCAGCAAATTTTTACTCTACTACTTTACCACATTTGTTTTGGGTCTCCTAAGAATGTGCTCAGAAGTTCTTATTCTCTATTACAGTACAGTTTGAAAACGTTTTATATAACTGTTTTATAATAAAAAGCGAGCAAGCTCGCTTTTAGTCTATTTTACTAAAGTTTAGCATGAGTGAACTGGTTAAAACAGATACAGAACTAAAGGCCATGGCTAGACCAGCCAGTTCTGGATTGAGAACGAGACCAATTCCTGAAAAGACTCCTGCTGCAATCGGAATTCCGGCGACATTGTAGATAAAGGCCCAGAAAAGATTGAGCAGAATTCGATTGAAGGTTTTCTTGCTCATGTCAAAGGCACGAACCACTCCTAGGAGGTTATTAGTTGTCAACACCAAATCTGCTGACTCGATGGCAATATCTGTTCCAGCTCCCATAGCAATCCCCACATCTGCTACACTGAGGGCAGGAGCGTCATTGATACCATCACCAACAAAGGCCACTTTCCCAGCTGATTGTAGTTTATGGATTTCATGGGCTTTTTCTTCTGGCAAGACACCTGCAATGACCTCTTCGATTCCAATCTGATCGGCAATAGCACGCGCCACGCCAGCATTATCCCCTGTCAGCATGACTGTTTTAAGTCCACGTTTTTTCAGCTGACTGATGGCTAGCTTGGCATTTTCCTTGGGGATATCTTGCAGGGCAAGCAAGCCTTTGATTTCATTGTCAACAGCCAAGTAGACAACTGTCTTAGCTTCTTTTTCTAGTTCTTCTAGTTTTTCTTGATAAGTGCTTGAAATGATCATCCCATCCAGCATTTTAGCATTTCCAAGCAAGACTTGTTTCCCAGCTATTTGCCCTGAAACACCTTTTCCATGAAGGGCTTGGAAATTTTCAACAGTTTGAATCTCAAGTCCAGTTTCAGTCGCTCGCTTGACAATGGCCTCAGCCAGTGGGTGCTGAGAGGCTTCTTCTAAAGAAGCTGCTAAGCCAAGTACTTCTGTCTCATCGCCAATGATATCTGTTACCACTGGTTTTCCTTCTGTCAAAGTTCCTGTCTTATCAAAGACGAGAGTTTTGACTTTCTGGATTTCCTGTAAGACGGTTCCATTCTTGAGGAGAACGCCCATTTTGGCACTACGCCCAGTTCCCACCATGAGAGCCGTTGGTGTTGCGAGTCCCAAGGCACAAGGACAAGCGATAATCAAAACTGCCACCCCATAAAGCAGAGAAGTCACAAAGCTAGCCCCAAGTAAGACAAACCAAACCCAAAAAGTCAGAATCGCTAAAATGACGACTGCTGGGACAAAAATCCCTGAAATCTTATCCGTCAAATCCTGAATTGGTGCTCGGCTAGTCTGGGCTTTCTTCACAAAGTCCACAATCTGAGCCAAAACTGTCTCTGAACCAACTTTTTCTGCTTTAAAAACCAGTGTTCCGCTATTATTGATAGTGGAGCCAATGACGGTATCTCCAACTGTCTTGTCTACCGGCAGGCTCTCACCTGTCACCATGGATTCATCAATACTGGACACACCTTCTACTACGACCCCATCAACCGCAATCTTTTCACCTGGTCGTACTCGAATCAGGTCACCTACCTTGACTTGCTCTAAGGGGACTTGAACATAGTTATCCTCACGCAAGACTTCTGCAGTTTTAGCCTGCAAGTCCAGTAATTTCTCCACAGCTTGGGAAGTATTTTTTCGCATTTTTTCCTCAAAAACGGCTCCCAAAAGAACAAAGAAGAGGATAAATCCAGCACTTTCAAAGTAAACGGGGAGACCAGCGAAGAGGGCAACTAAGCTATAGAAATAGGCCACTAGAGTTCCCAGAGCCACCAAGGTATCCATATTGGCATTGTGCTTTTTAAAGCTGGCCCAAGCGCTTTGGATATAGGGACCACCTGCTACTAGCATAATGGGTGTTGTGGCTAGAAAGGTTCCCCAATGCATGACTTGGTGACTAATGCTGCCTGTCAACATCCCAACCATGAGAAACACAAGAGGAAGAGTAAAAATACTAGTAATCCAAAAACGTTGCAAAAGTGACAAAGATTTTCGAGTCTTCTCAACTACGGTATAACTTCCCTTTTGCATCTTCATGCCACATGAAAATTCATGTTGCCCCAACTCTTGAGGCGTAAAACGAATTGTCTTCTCCTCGTCCACGCCGATTGGTTCCAAGATACCTTCTTCTTCAAAAAGGATTTCTTTGTAACAGTTTGATGGCGTCACACGATGAAAAGTTATCTCAGCCGGAATCCCTTTTTGAAGCTGAATATGAGCTGGATGATAGCCTTTTTCAGCTCGGATACGGATTTTTTGAATGCCATTTTCTAGGCTTGCTTTCACAATTTCTGTCATAGTCTCCTCCTACTCTACAATCATCTTGCCGTGCATCATGTTCATACCACATGCAAAGCCAAACTCTCCAGTCTGCTCAGGTGTGATTTCCACTACATACTCTTCACCCATAGGAAGATCCGCATGCACACCAAAATCTGGAAAGACGATCTGATCTAGACAGGGTGAAGGGTCCTTGCGGTCAAAGACAATGCGGGCTGGCACTGATTTTTTAAGAATAATCAACTCAGGCGTATAGCCCCCCATGACTTCCACTCGGATCTCTTGGTAACCCTTTTTTTGCTGGGCCTTTTGTCCAGATTTTTCAGGCTTTTTGAAAAACCAAAACAAGATAAACGCGATAAGGGCAATACAAATAATGGTTACAATACTATTTAACATGACGTCTCCTTTACATACAATTACATCTTACTTCTGTTACAGCGCTTGATTTCTTCTTAGAAATCACAGCTTCTAAGTCTTCCAAGTCAGCCAAAGTGAAATCACATTCCACAATCAAATCAGCCAACAAGTTCTTAATCCTACGAGAACAAACCTTGTCTTTGATATCTTGGACAAGCAAGTCTCGACTCTGGTCCAGAGTTAAAAGGGCTGAATAGACAAAGAACTTGCCTTCTTTTTTCCTTGTCAGACACTCTTTCTCAACTAAACGAGCCAAAAGAGTTTGAATGGTCGACTTGGACCAGTCGAACCGCTCCGCCAGAACCCTGATCAAATCCGTACTGGTCTGCTCTCCTTGCATCCAAATAATCTTCATGACCTGCCATTCTGCATCTGAAATCTGCATCATCACACCTCCTAAATCTACATTTGTCGATTACAGTTATTAGTATACTCTCAAAATCTACATTTGTCAACTATAATTTTTATTATTTTTTCGAAAAATAGAATTCTAATCCTGTAACGAGAGATTTGCAGTCAAATTTCACTATATAAACTATAAAAATATGCTATACTGTAGAAAAAAGAAAACAACCACTAGGGGTGCGTAAAGCTGAGATTAACGACTGTTATATCCCTTTGACTCAATCTAGGTAATGCTAGCTGATGGAAGTGGAAATGATAATGAGGACTAGCTAGTCTTCTATTGCTTTCCTCAAACAGACTAGCTTGTTCTTGAGAATACAAACTTCAGTTGGTTGGGAGGTTTTAGATGACTTATTTACCCGTTGCTCTATCCATTGCAGGAACTGACCCTAGTGGCGGTGCTGGCATTATGGCTGATTTGAAGTCATTCCAAGCGAGAGATGTCTATGGAATGGCCGTTGTCACCAGCCTTGTCGCTCAAAATACCAGAGGTGTTCAATTAATCGAGCACGTCTCCAACCAAATGCTGGAAGCTCAATTGGAGAGTGTCTTTTCGGATATCAAACCTCAGGCTGTGAAAACTGGTATGTTGGCAACTACTGAGATCATGGAGATCATCCAACCCTACCTTAAAAAGCTGGACTGTCCCTATGTGCTGGACCCTGTTATGGTCGCTACGAGTGGGGACACCCTGATTGATACCAGTGCGAGAAGCTTCCTAAAAACAAACCTACTTCCCCTTGCAACCATTATCACTCCCAATCTTCCTGAAGCAGAAGAGATTGTTGGTTTTTCAATCCATGATCCAGAAGA
This sequence comes from Streptococcus sp. D7B5, assembly GCF_029691405.1. Classification (NCBI taxonomy): domain Bacteria; kingdom Bacillati; phylum Bacillota; class Bacilli; order Lactobacillales; family Streptococcaceae; genus Streptococcus; species Streptococcus sp. D7B5. Next base: position 100,655 of record NZ_CP121467.1, on the reverse strand, counting down.
CATGCAGCGTGCTGGTCGCCTGATTTTAAAAGAATTTGGTCCTCAGTCTGTAGTTATCAAAGGTGGTCATCTTGAAGGTGGTGCCAAGGATTTCCTCTTTACCAAGGAGGAACAATTTGTCTGGGAAAGTCCACGAATTCAAACCTGTCACACCCATGGTACTGGATGTACTTTTGCTGCAGTGATTACGGCTGAACTAGCCAAGGGGAAGACCCTTTATCAGGCAGTCGATAAGGCCAAGGCCTTTATCACAAAAGCCATCCAAGACGCCCCTCAACTCGGTCATGGTTCTGGCCCAGTCAACCATACAAGCTTTAAAGATTAAGAAAAAACTCTCTAGTTCCCACTATAAGGGAATTAGAGAGTTTTTGATTAGGAAATAATGTCATCTAGCTTTGTTAAAAAAGCTTGCGTTTTTGCTTCTATATCTTCTGCCTGCATCAAATCACGGACAACGGCTACCCCTGCTATACCAGTTTCAGCAAGTTGGTCAATATTCTCTGACGTCAGGCCTCCGATAGCAACTACTGGAATGGCGACCGTTTGGCAAATTGTTTTCAAGGTTGAAATCAGGGTGATGGGTGCATTTTCTTTGGTCGTAGTTGGGAAAATGGCTCCTGTTCCCAAGTAATCCGCACCCGATGTTTCCGCCTCAAGAGCCCTTTTTACTGTTTTAGCAGTGACACCGAGGATTTTTTCAGGACCCAAGACTTTGCGGGCAACCGAAACTGGTAGTTCATCGTCGCCTATATGCAACCCAGCAGCATCAACCGCGAGACAAACATCCAAACGATCATCGATAATCAAGGGGACCTGATAGGCATCGGTTATTTCCTTGACTTGTTTTGCCAGTTGATAGTATTGATTGGTGGTGAGATTTTTTTCTCGTAGTTGGATGATGGTAACACCTGAACGGCAGGCCGTCTCGACTTTTTCAAGAAAGTTTTCCAAGGAATCTTGGTAGCGATTGGTTACCAGATATAGTCTGAGTGCTTCTCTATTCATAAAAGTCTCCTTTGATAGCATCTAGCCAATTTTTATCTCTTTTTAGAAGAGAGAGCTGATTGAGAGTTTGAAAGCGGAAATCTTCCAATCCCATTCCTTGAACAAGAATTCTCTCAGCAGAAATATTGAGATAAGAAACCGCTAAGCACGAAGCTTCAAAGGCAGTCTTTCCTTGGCTGAGAAAAACGGCAGTCAAGGCTCCAACCAGGTCTCCTGTCCCCGTTATCCAGTCTAATTCGTCACAGCCATTTCCCAATACAGCAACTTGATTCTCTGAAACTATGAGGTCCTTAGGTCCAGTTACTAAGAATGACATACCAGGATAAAGCTGACACCAGTCTTTCAAGACTTGAAGTAAATCCTCAGTTTCTTGATCTTTATGGCTAGCATCAACTCCAACTCCGTGGTGCTTTAAACCAACAAGACTTCGGATTTCCGACATATTCCCTTTAAGGACTGTGGGCTTGTATTCTAAAAGATCTCTGACTAAGGTCTTTCGAATGGGAGATGCTGCTAGGCCAACCGCATCTACTACCATTGGGAGACAAGCTTGGTCTGCATAAGAAGCTGCCCTACGGATTGCTTTTTCCTTCTCGGCTGACAAATGCCCCAAATTGATAAAGAGGGCTTGACTTTGCTTAGTAAAATCAAGAACTTCACGAGGGTCATCTGCCATGACAGGTTTGCATCCTAGAGCCAAAATGCCATTAGCCAGCATCTCACAGGAAATCTCATTGGTGATGCAGTGAATCAAGGAACTGGTTGCCAGAGGGAAAGGATTTGTAAATGCCTGCATCAGTCTATCCTTTCTCCAAAGAAATATCCCTGCACTTTTTTAAAGAATTCCTGCTTGATTAAAAATCGAAAGGCGAGGAAAGCTATGGCTGTACCGATCAAGGTCGCTCCGAAAAATCTCGGAGTATAGATAAACCAGCTGAGCTTGGCCGCAGATCCGGTAAAGAGAACCATGACAGGATAGGAAACAATAGAACCGATAATCCCTGTTCCCAAGATTTCTCCTAGGGCAGAATAGTGAAATTTTCGACCGTACTTATAAAAGAGACCTGCTAGGAGAGCTCCAAAAGTAGCTCCTGTGAGGGCCAAGGGCGGAATGCCTTGAGTAGACATACGGATAAAGGCTGTGACTGTAGCCATGACCAAGGCATAAACAGGTCCCATCATGATTCCTGCCAGAATATTGACTACACTAGACATCGGTGCCATTCCTTCAATTCGAAAGATGGGTGTAAGAACTACGTCAAGGGCAATCATCATGGATAAAATAGTTAATTTGTGAACTTGTAGTTGGTGGTTTCTCATTTTCTATTTCTTCTCTTTTTCTAAGGATTGCAAATCACTCGTCCAGGTTTGATGTTGGTAAGCCATCTCCCAAAACTTAGCTTCCATGTGGACACTTCGGTGGAAGGCCTCTAGCATTTTTTGTTTGTCTGTCTCGTTGCTTTCGCGATAGAGCTGATTGACCAGGGCTTCTTCCTCTTTAATCTGCTGTTCTAACTCATCGGTGATATAGGTCTCAATCCACTGTTGATAAAGAGGATTCGGGGATGGTTTGCGATTAAGTGCCTTGCCCAAATCATGGTATAACCAAGGACATGGAAGCAAACTAGCAAAAGCAATGCCCAAGTTTGGCTCTGCAAACTGGCGATAAATATGAGAAATGTAATGATAACAGGTTGGAGCGATTGGATGTTGCTCCATTTCCTGGTCGCTGATTCCTAATTCCATGAAAAATTGTTGGCGGATAAACAACTCACCCTCCACTAGACTCTGGGCATTTTGTTTCAAGAGTCTTTTCATCTCTTGGTTTGAAGTCTTATCAGCCAAGAGGTGATAGGCTTCTGAAAAAGACTTCAGGTAGTAGGCATCCTGAATCAGGTAATAGCGGAAAATAGAAGGTTCTAAATTCCCCTCTTGTAACTGTAAAACAAAGGGGTGATGAAAGGAAGCCTGCCAAGCTTCCTTGGATAATTCCATCGCAATATCTGTAAATTCCATAATAACTCCTTTATAGAAATAGGCTGGTTTGAAGCAATAAAAAGAAAAGTAGGTAGATCAATTTTGTCCTCTGAGAAATATAAAAAGTCCGATAACTATTCTCCAACTGTGCATGCTCGTCATATCCATGCGCAGATAGAGCTCTCAGGTAAAGATGGCGCCACCTAAAGACTGTCATCAGAACCTTACTGTAAATCAGGGGAGACCAAACATGCAATTTTTGACCACGCAATAAGCAAGCTTCCTTGAGGGACTTGATTTCTTGTTGAATGAGGGGAAAGGCATTGAATACCACAATTAAGGCATAGGCCCAAGACCGTGATAACCCCTTTTGAGCCAAGTACAAGAGAAGCTCTTTTAAGGAAATACTGGAAACAAAGACAAGACCGATACAAACCGTCACAAAGGCCCTCGTTCCAAGTATCACTGCCTGCGAAGCATCCCCATGTAACTGTACTGCCCAGTAGTTGGCAAAGGATGGTAAGATGGCGAGCACAAGCATCCAAGCCAACAATTTAAATCGACGGTAGTAGAGCATGAAGAGAATGCAAAATGCGACTACTGAAAGATTAAGAGCAATCGAAGGAATGAAAGATGTTTCCAAGGATAAAATTAGAAAGAAGAGACCGATTATCGGTGTCTGGGTTGCTACTTTGACCATACTACTTCACCTCCCCTTGAGTATTGATACTCCGAGATGTGAGAGGTTTGCTGATGGTCACGTCTTTAATATGACGGAGACCCTCACTAGTCATCTCAATCCAATAATCGACCACAGAAATCAAGGGATCTAAACGATGGCTAATGATCAAAAAACTTCTCCCTTGATTTCTGTCCTCCAGAATCCACTGACAAAAATAGGCGCAGGCTCTATTATCTAAACCAGCAAAAGGTTCATCTAGTAAAATCACAGAAGCCTTGCTGGTCAAGATGGTCAAGAGCTGAAGAATCTTTTGTTGGCCACCACTTAATTGATAGGGACTCTTATCAAGCGCCTGCTCCAGATCAAAATATCGTAAAGCTTGTAGAATCCGCTGATTTCTTTCCGAGTCTGAGCTATCTAATTGAAGTTCCTCTCTCAGACTGACTCGGATAAATTGCTTCTCAGCTTCCTGAACGACACCCGTCAGGTCACGATACAGACTCTTTTTCTTTTTTAGGACCGAACCCTTCCAAGTAATGCGCCCTCTATACTTTTGAAATTGAAGAATGGAACGAAAGAGGGTTGATTTCCCAACACCATTATCACCTAGGATACAGGAAATTCCTTGGTAAAACGTGAAATCAGCAATCGAAAAGAGGGGACGATTACCCAGCTCACAAGTCACACGATCCATATGGAATAGTTCTAGGCTAGAGGCAACTTCCTTTGAAGCAACCTGTGTCATCTCAGAGGTAGGGATTTGAAACACTTCCCTCAGTTGCCCGTCTCTTAGCTCCACCATATGGTCAATGTAGGCTCCATAGTCTGATAAATCATGGTCACACAGGATGACTGTCTTCCCATTAGAGGCCAATTCCTTTAGAATCTCTAGGATCTCTATCCTACTTTTGCGGTCAATAGAAGCAAAGGGCTCATCCAAGAGATAGACCCTAGGATTCATGGCAAATAGAACAGCCAGCGCAGCCTTTTGCTTTTCCCCACCTGATAAGTGATGGATGGGACGGTGCAAGATTGCCTCGCAGCGACATTGCTGGACCACCTCGGCTATTTTAGAATCAATCTCCTGAACGGGATGGCCGATATTTTCCAAGGTAAAAATCAGCTCCTCAAACAAGTTCTCCATGGTAAATTGATGATTGGGATTTTGAAAGAGAATGCCAACCGTCTGGACACGTTCGACGATAGAAAGCTGACTGACCTGGTTTCCATCTATCAGGACTTGACCACTATAGGGCAAGGAAGTGACCTGGGCAATGATTTGAAAGAGACTGGATTTTCCTGAACCACTGCTCCCAACTAACAAGGTAAAAGCTTGCGCGTGAAAAGTAAAATCAATCGGCTCCGAAAAGATTGGGGACTGAATCTCCCGTAGTTCCAGCCCCATCTACGCCTTTCCTCCAGCCGCAAACTGATGATAGAGTTTGACAATGGCACGAACCAAGATGGCACAGAAGAAAAAGACGGAAATAAAACGCACCACAAGCAAGGAAAGGACAAAAGGAAGGGAAAAGGCGTAGTAACCTAACTTAATGTATTCATAGACAAAGCTAAAAAGCGTAATCCCAATACTATTAGCAGTTAGAGAGAGCCAACTTTCATAGCGATTCTTGGTTACGAGAAAACCAAATTCACTTCCCAAGCCTTGAACCAAGCCAGACAAAAGAGCGCCTAGGCCGAATTGGCTACCATAAAGGACTTCAGCAAGCGCAGCGAGCACTTCTCCAATCGTTGCACTTCCGATTCTTGGAACAAAGATAGCCGCAATGGGCGCAGCCATACACCAGAGACCAAAGAGGATTTCATTGGCAAAGGCCTGCAAACCAAGAGGGGCCAAGATTAGGGTGAGGATATCAAATAGATAACCCGAACCCACAAAAACGCCACCAAAAAAGATAGACAAGAAAGCAAGCAAGATAACATCTTTTAACTGCCATTTTTTCAACATAAAAAACTCCTTTTTTAAAGAAAAGTGGGGCATTCAAGGAGAGCTACCGAAAAGCTCGTCGTCAGGCCTATCCTCTTTTGATAAACAAAAAAACTCCAATTACAAACGAGAATTAGAGTTTAGCTTACAAGATTAGACAGTTCTTTTCGACATACGAAAAAAACCTTTTCACATTTCCCTTCGCCAGTATTAACTGTATCAGGTTCAATGGGTATCATCTCAGCCTAAAGCACCCCAAATGTCTTTATTATTTAATTACTGGACCAGTATAGCAAAAAATGAAAGCCCTAGCAAGATATTTGACTGGAAAATATATTTATATAGTTTGTTTGTTCATTCTTTTAATCTACATCAAAGGATTGCATCTGTCCTATAATTCATAACCGATATCAAAAAAGGTTAATTCTAAAGCAACTGCTTGATTCCAGCGTTTCTGAAGTTCTGTCAAATCTTCTCGGTTTTTCCCGACACGATTAAGTTCATCAACTAGAAATTGAACCCACTCTGCAAAGAAAGGACCTCTATGTAGATTGATCCATTCCGAATGAATATAGGCTTCAGGTAGTGCCAAATCTTTAGAACCCCAGTCTAAATAGAGACCTTCTGCAATGACCAGCATGACCAAAAGATGAGCATAGTCTGATGAAGCCACAGCAGAATACATTAGATCCTGAAACGCTTTTGTTACAGGGTGCAAGTTCACTTCTAGATAGTCATGCTCTGCTACCTTTAACTCTTTGAAAGCCTTTTGGAAATAACCATCTTCATCTGCTTCAAGAAAGCCCAGTTGCTTGGCAAAACGAAGTTTGGATTCAAGCTGGTCTGCATGAGCTACACAGGCACCCAGCATGGATAAGAAGGCATCAAAGAAGTGATAATCTTGAATCAGGTAGTCTTTTAAGACCTTATTCTCAATTGTCCCCGCAAAAAGTTCCTTAACAAAACGATGATTGATTGCAGCCTGCCAATCCTTCTGACTACTTTTTAATAATTCTCCAACGGTCAAACCTGGCTGAAATGCATAGTCTTGTGTTTCCATATTTATTTTTCCTTTCTTTACTCCTTAGTAATCAATAAAATATCAAGAGATACCAAGCAAAATCGTAATTCCACTTGATACTTTTAAAGAACATCGAGGGCATTTGCAGAGAGCTACCTAAACAAGCCTATCCAGTTTGTATAAACAAAAAAACTCCAATTACAATCAAGAATTAGAGTTGACTTACAAGATTAGACAGTTCTTTTCGACATACGAAAAAAACCTTTTCACATTTCCCTTCGCCAGTATTAACTGTATCAGGTTCAATGGGTATCATCTCAGCCTAAGGCACCCCAAATGTCTTTATTATTTTATTACTGGACCAGTATAACAGAAAATGAAAGTCCTAGCAAGATATTTGACTGGAAAATATATTTATATAGTTTCTAATAACGATTTAATCTTTCTATACACGAAGAAAAACCTCCACATAAGGTGGAGGCCGTCTTCTTTATCAATACAATTTTAAGTCACGAGGGTCAACTGGGAAGGTTGGATTGTATGGGTTGTGACGGAGTTTGAAGTGTTTGACATCCTCAATAGTCTGAGTTCCAGATAACTGCATGACTGTCTTCAATTCTGCATTCAAGTGCTCAAAGACTTGACGCACACCAACACTACCGCCGAGAGCCAAGCCATAGATAACAGGGCGCCCAATAGCTACCAAGTCTGCTCCTGAAGCCAAGGCTTTAAAGACGTGCTGACCACGACGAACACCAGAGTCAAAGACAATTGGCACACGTTTATCAACTGCTTCAGCCACTTCTTGAAGTGAGTCAAAGGATGCTGGTCCACCGTCGATTTGGCGACCACCGTGGTTGGTTACCCAGATACCTGAAGCTCCCGCAGCAAGCGAACGTTCAACGTCCTCACGGCATTGTGGTCCCTTGACATACACAGGAAGTCCTGAGTATGTAGCGATAAATTCGACATCGCGTGGAGACAAGCGTTGTTTAGCTGACTTGTAAACAAAGTCCATTGATTTTCCAGCACCTTCTGGCAGGTATTCCTCAACAATCGGCATGCCAACTGGGAAGACAAAACCATTGCGCTTATCAACCTCACGATTCCCTCCTACAGTTGCATCCGCCGTCAAGACTATCGCTTTATAGCCTTCAGCCTTCACACGGTCCATGATATGGCGGTTAATTCCATCATCCTTACTAAAGTAAAATTGGAACCAATGAGGTGTTCCTTGAAGAGCTTCCGTAATTTCTGGAAGGTCAACGGTAGAGTAGGAACTAGTTGTATAGAGAGAACCAAATTCATGCACACCACGCGCAGTAGCTACTTCCCCCTGTTCATTTGCCAATTTATGAGCCGCAACAGGCGCCATAATAATTGGTGAAGATAATTTTTCACCTGCAAATTCAATCTCTGTACTTGGATTTTCAACATCACAAAGCGTATGAGGAACAATAAGTTTGTGGTTAAAGGCACGGATGTTCTCGCGTAAAGTGAAAGTATCCTCTGCTCCACTAGCGATATAACCAAAGGCAGCTTTAGGAATGACTTGTTGCGCCATTGGCTCCAAATCATAAGTGTTAATAAAATCTACAGGTCCTTCTGCATTGCTTGTTTTATATGACATAAAGTGTCCTCCTTATTAAGTAAGCGTTTACTTTGTCTTACATTAACTATCTTACCTCTTTTTCAGAATCCTTTCAAAAATTTTGTCTGGAAATTTCAAACTGATTATCTGAATATGCCCCAAAAAAGAGAGGACTCTCATTCTACCATTATCCTATATTCTTCTTTACCTTTAGGAACCTTTGTTTTATTGCCCACATATAAAAATCAGGTAACCTTGTGACTACCTGATTTTCTATGTTTTAAGCATTTTGCCAATTTTCTTGGTCTTCTTTAAAGCGTTTTAGGAGGTCGAGTCCTTCTGGCGTAATGTAACCTTCTTCTTGGGCTAGGTGGATGAGTTCGCTGTAGTTAGAAAGTGTCACCAATTTCACATCAGCATCCGCAAAATTCTTATCGGCTTTCGGCAATTGATAACTGAAAATCGCTACAACTCCAAGCACATCTGCTCCTTCGCGTTTAGCTGCTGCTACGGCTTCAAGAACAGACCCACCCGTTGAAATGAGGTCTTCAACCACTACCATCTTTTGCCCCTGAGCTACACGACCTTCGATTTGATTACCAGCTCCGTGGTCTTTTGGTTTGCTGCGGATATAGGCAAAAGGCAAGTTCATCTTGTCAGCAATGATCGCTCCGTGTGGAATTCCTGCTGTCGCAGTTCCTGCTATCACTTCTACTTCTGGAAATTCTGCTTTAATAGCTTCCACAAAACCATTTTCAATTAGGGTACGAGTCTCTGGATAGGCAAGCGTCACACGGTTGTCAGTATAAATCGGCGATTTGATACCAGATGCCCAAGTGAAAGGCTCCTCTGGTTTGAGGTAAACAGCTTGGATTTTCAAGAGGTGGCTAGCGATATCTTTAGCAAGTGTCATAGTATTCTCCTTTTGTTTTTATAATCTATTTCTTTAATTTCTGTCTTGGTTCCATTCATCCTTAATAGCATGATAAGCTACAACAGGATCTTCAGCTTGGGTAATGGGACGTCCTACTACGATATAGTTACTACCGATTTGATAGGCGTCAGCAGGTGTCATGACACGTTTTTGGTCTCCTACCGCAGCTCCCGCCGGACGAATTCCCGGTGTCAAACAGATAAAGTCTGGATTGGTGGCCTGCTTGATGAGTTGCACTTCCTGAGCTGAACAAACCACACCGTCCAAGCCCGCTTCAGCTGTCTTCTTGGCATAGTGAATCACAGACTCTTGCAGAGTGGTTTGGATATTTTGAAAATCCTGCATCTGGCTTTCCGACGTTGATGTCAGCTGGGTCACAGCGATCAATTTGGCTTGTGTCCCCAGACCTTCACGCGCAGCCTTCATCATCTCCACACCACCAGCAGCATGAACATTTGTCATGTCTACACCAAGCTGAGATAAGACCTTCATGGCCGATTTAACTGTATTTGGAATATCATGTAGCTTGAGGTCCAGAAAGACACTATGCCCTAGTGACTTCAAATAACGGACAACTTCTGGACCTTCCGCATAATAAAGCTCCATTCCCACTTTTAAATAAAGACTTTCTTCTGCTGGGAAAAGAGATAAAAATTCCTTGACCGCCTCAAAACTAGGAAAATCAAGAGCAATAACTGGACGATGTTCACGCATACCTTTCTCCTTTTACCTTTACGAGCAAGAGAGTATGGTCAAAAATAAACCACGAAAAAAGGAACCTGCCAACAGCAAGGTTCCACGAAAAATGGGTAGAGTCCACCCTTTCACCGTCTAACCTTAGCTGCCTCTCTGGACTGCTTTAAAGGTTTTTTTCTATTCTATTATTTATACTAGGACTTGTCAAGCAAAAACTCGAAACTGGACTTCTATACCATTCAAAATCAAGAGGAAAAGTTAGTCTATCGACTCTGTGATTGCTGGCTCGTTTGGCTTTGATTTCCTTGTTCTTCTTGTTTTTTCTTTTCTTCTTCCTGTTTTTTCTTCTCAGCTTCCTTGGCCTCTTGCTTGGCTTTTTCCTCAGCCTCTTCTATCAATTTATCCGCTATCGTATAGCTGTATACTCCAGCTTCCATATCGACTACACTCGGTTCTGACAATTGTGGTTTGATTTTGCTGTAATAAGGCAATTTCTTGCTCAATTCTGATAGAGGAACCAAAATTTCATCTGTATCCAGCATAGTAATTTTTAAAAGATCTGCTGTTGCCTTGCTCGGCGCTAATTCGATTTTCTGGATTTGACTCTTGATATCCTCACTGATGGTAGACAATCCTGTGATCAGCTCTTTCACCTGCTGCTCGTCGTTAAAGGTAACTGTCAGATAAGTCTCGGGCAAGTTTAAGCGATCAATAGGAGTTGACTCTACTGTACCACTAGAAAGAATAGGATAATGTTCTTCACCAGACACATAATAACCGACAATATCAAACTCCTTAACCTCAATCGTAAAGTTAGTCGGAAATTGATAGTCAATCTTCGCCGATTCTATCCAATGATTGGACTTGATTCGCTCAGCGTATGTTTCCTTATCCAACAATAGAGCTAAAGTATAGTCGCTATCTTGAATCCCAGAAGCCTGTTTGATGTCATCCGCCTGCGTGTTACTATTTCCCTTAACCTCGATATTTTTGATGGTCGAAAGTGGAGTCAATAGATAGACTGAAAGAAGAAGGACCAGGACACTGGGTACCAAGATACTCACAGCTCGCCAAATATGAACAGGAGCAATTTTAGGCTTGGCAGGTTTTTCTGGTTTCTCTGGTTTTTCTTTTTTCTTCTTCTCTTTTTCCTCTTTGACTTTCCGGTCATCCTTTTGAGATTTTTCTTCTTTTTCGGATGATTCTTCGTCTGGAACAGTTTCGTTCTGGTCGGAATCACTTGATGACTTCTTACTTTCCTCTAACGACTTAGAGTTTTTCCCCATTCGAGCTTGTTTTTCCTTTTCCTTCTCCTCAGCTAGGACAGCTTCTTCCTCAGCCTTTTTTTTCAGGTATTCCTGGTTTCGTTTCTGCCATTCAGACAATTCTTTCTTAGGGTTTGATTCTTTTTTCTTATCCTTTGACATTGATATTCCTTATGCTAGGTCTTTTCTTAATAGATCGTAAAAATCTGCAAGAGATTTCAATTCAGTCGAAGCTTTCATGCTAGCTTGGTATTGGTCCTTGTGACTAAGCAAGTGACTGAGTTTCGCCTCCAAGCTTTCCAAGGTCAAGTCACTTTCTTGAAGTTCTTCTGCATAGCCTTTCTTAACAAAATAGGCTGCATTTTCAATCTGATCTCCTCGACTTGCTTCACGACCCAATGGTACGATGAGATGGAGTTTCGCCATGGCCAAGAGCTCAAAAATCGTATTGGCACCGCCACGCGTTACCACCACATCTGCCATCTCCATCAAAGGTTGATAGAGATCCGTCACATAATCAACACGAAAGAGATTTTGACTCAACTCATTGAGGCTAGAATCTCCAGTGAGATTGATAATATTGTAGCGCTCTGTCAGTTCTTGCTTATAATCTGTCACCAATTGGTTAAAGACACGAGCTCCTGCAGAACCACCAACAAACAATACCGTTGGCAATTTAGGATCAAAGTGGGTTTGGATATCCACCAATTCATCTGGTTCAGGAGTCTTTTGGTCTGAAACCTTGGTCACTGCCCCCACATGTTCAACCTTAGACAAACTTGAAGCTTGCTCAAATGTTGAATACATCTTGGTCGCAAATTTATAGGCAATTTTATTGGCCAAGCCCATGGACAGGTCCGATTCGTGGATAAAGACAGGCACTCCTGACACACGCGCTGCGATAACGGGCGGTACAGAGACAAACCCCCCCTTTGAAAAAAGAGCCTGTGGACGCAGTCGTAACATGATAAAGAGCGATTGGACAATTCCCCAACCAACTTTGAAGACGTCCAGCATATTTTGCCAAGAGAAATAGCGACGCAACTTCCCAGTCGCAATGGAGTGGAAGGTCACATCCAGACCTGACTTGAGGATTTCTTGGTGTTCAATTCCATGCTTGTCACCAATATAGTGAACTTCCCAGCCATCTTCAATGAACTTGGGCATTAACAAAAGGTTGAGGGTGACATGTCCAACCGTCCCCCCACCTGTAAAGACAATTTTTTTCATATTATTCCTTTAACTCCGCTACTGTGTCGATAAAGAGGTCGCCACGTACTTCAAAGTTAGCATACATATCCCAGCTAGCATTGGCAGGACTGAGGAGAACCACATCTCCTTGAGTCGCGAGCTCATAAGCCTTGCGGGTCGCATCAGCAATATCTGTCGCATCTACATAAGCCACACCAGCCTTATCCGCTGCCCGTTTGACACGTTCTGCAGATTGACCGAGGATAACCATCTTCTTGAGCCCAGTAATATCTGGCACCAATTCGTCAAACTCATTGCCGCGGTCCAAACCACCTGCAATTAAGATAACCTTACTGTTGTCAAATCCTGACAAGGCTTTTTGAGTGGCTAAGATATTGGTTGACTTGCTATCGTTATAGAATTTGACACCCTGAATTTCATCCACAAACTGGAGACGGTGTTTGACACCTCCAAAGGCTGATAGAGTTTCCTTGATGGTTTGGTTATCCACACCACGGAGCTTGGCTACAGCAATAGTCGCAAGGGCATTTTCTACATTGTGGCTACCTGGAACTCCGATTTCATCAGCTGCCATGACCACTTCCCCACGGAAGTAGAGTTGACCATCTTCCAGATAAGCTCCATCAACCTTTTCCAATGTTGAAAATGGAACAACAGTGGCTTGTGTTTTGCTAGCCAATTCTTTTGCCAAATCTTGGTTAAAGTTCAAAACAAGGAAATCATCCGCTGTCATCTTGTTCTGGATATTCCACTTAGCTGCCACATACTCTTCAAAAGAGCCATGATAGTCGATATGAGTTGGCATGAGGTTGGTAATAACCGCAATCTCTGGATGAAACTCTTGAATTCCCATTAGTTGGAAGGAAGACAGCTCCATGACAAGGGTATCCTTGTCTGTCGCAGTTTGAGCCACTTGACTAGCAGGATAGCCGATGTTCCCTGACAAGAGACCGCGTTGACCAGCAGCAGTTAAAACTTCCCCAATCATCGTCGTTGTGGTTGTTTTCCCATTTGAACCAGTGATACCGATAATTGGCGCTTCTGAGATTAAATAAGCCAATTCCACCTCAGTCAGGACTGGAATCCCCTTTGCCAATGCCTTTTCAATCATGGGATTGCTATACGGGATACCTGGATTTTTCACCATCAGAGCGAAATCTTCATCCAAGAGCTCCAAAGGATGCCCACCAGTGACAACCTTGATTCCCTCTTCTAGCAAGCTTTGAGCAGCAGGATTCTCCTCAAAAGGCTTGCCGTCATTTACTGTCACAATAGCACCCAGCTTGTCCAACAAACGGGCCGCAGACTCACCAGACTTAGCCAAACCTAAAACAAGTACTTTCTTATTTTTAAATTGATCGATTACTTTCATGTCTCAAACTCCATTTCTACTCCTACTATTTTACCATTTTTATGGAAATAATACTAAACGAAAATGCTCTAGCCTTCATTCTAGCATAGAAAAAGAGAGCTATGGCTCTCTTTCTTTTTATCTTCTTTTGCTCTTTTTTTCAGACATGAGCGTAATGTCTCTCAAGCTAAAGTAAGCCAGGGCCAGCATGGCGATTGTGACAAAGAATTCTGTCGGTAATTGGAAGATTTGCAAGATGGACAACATCAGCAAAATCAAGAGTGCAACAACTACAAAGACCAAGATAACGATGTTGACTGTTCCTTTAATACTTTGAGGTGTCGCAAATACATAGAGTAGTAATAAGAGTATCCCTATGATTAAATAGACCATCTTTATCTCTTTCTAGCTCTTATTCAGCTGATTTTTTCTTTTTATTGGCTTTCTCACGCTCTGCCTTATTGAGGATTTGCTTACGCAAACGGATAGACTCAGGCGTTACTTCCATGTACTCGTCGTCGTTCAAGAACTCAAGTGATTCTTCAAGGGTCAAGATACGAGGTGTCTTGATAACCGCTGTTTGGTCCTTAGTAGCTGAACGGACGTTGGTCATTTGTTTGGCCTTGGTGATATTAACTGTCAAGTCGTTTTCACGAGAGTTTTCACCGATGATCATTCCTTCGTAAACCTCAGTACCTGGGTTGACAAAGATTGTACCACGTTCTTCGATCGACATGATTGAGTAAGTTGTAGCCTTACCAGCATCGATGGAAACAAGGGCACCACGGTGACGTCCACCAATTTCACCTGGAATCAATGGCAAGTATTGATCAAAGGTATGGTTCATGATACCGTAGCCACGAGTCATTGACAAGAACTCAGTTGAGTATCCGATCAAACCACGCGCTGGAACAAGGAAGACCAAACGAGTTTGACCATTACCAGTTGAAATCATATCCAACATTTCACCCTTACGTTCAGAAAGGCTTTGGATAACAGATCCTTGGTATTCTTCTGGAGTATCGATTTGAACACGTTCAAATGGTTCACATTTAACACCGTCAATTTCTTTTACAATAACCTCTGGACGAGACACTTGAAGTTCATAACCCTCACGGCGCATGGTTTCGATCAGGATTGACAAGTGCAATTCTCCACGTCCTGAAACCGTCCATTTATCTGGTGAATCAGTTGGGTCAACACGAAGGGAAACGTCTGTTTGCAATTCTGCTTGCAAGCGTTCTTCTACCTTACGAGAAGTCACCCATTTACCTTCTTTACCAGCAAATGGTGAGTTGTTGACCAAGAAGGTCATTTGAAGCGTTGGCTCATCGATGTGAAGGATTGGAAGAGGCTCAACTGCATCTGTCGGTGTAATCGTCTCACCAACAAAGATATCTTCCATACCGGAAACGGCAATCAAGTCACCTGCTTTTGCTTCTTGGATTTCACGACGTTCCAAACCAAAGAAACCGAAAAGTTTTGTAACACGGAAGTTCTTCGTTGTACCATCTAGTTTAGAAAGGGTAACTTGGTCCCCAACTTTCACACTACCACGGAAGACACGACCGATACCGATACGACCTACGAAGTCATTGTAGTCCAAAAGTGACACTTGGAACTGCAAAGGTTCATCTGAGTTGTCCACTGGAGCAGGAATATGATCGATAATGGTGTCAAAGATTGGTGCCATTGTTTTTTCTTGATCAGCTGGATCGTCTGACAATGAAGAAGTTCCGTTGATAGCTGAAGCATACACCACAGGGAAGTCAAGCTGGTCGTCGTCTGCACCAAGCTCAATGAAGAGCTCCAATACTTCGTCTACTACTTCTGCTGGACGAGCTGATGGTTTGTCGATTTTGTTAACAACCACGATTGGGACAAGGTCTTGTTCCAAGGCTTTTTTCAATACGAAACGAGTTTGTGGCATGGTTCCTTCGTAGGCATCCACGACCAAGACAACACCGTCAACCATCTTCATGATACGCTCAACTTCTCCACCGAAGTCCGCGTGTCCAGGTGTGTCCATGATGTTGATACGAGTTCCGTTGTAAGCAACGGCTGTATTTTTCGCAAGGATGGTAATCCCACGCTCTTTTTCGATATCGTTTGAGTCCATAGCGCGCTCTGCCAATTCAGTACGTGCATCAAGAGTTTCAGATTGTTTCAATAATTCGTCAACGAGGGTTGTTTTACCGTGGTCAACGTGGGCGATAATCGCAATGTTACGGATATCTTCTCTTAATTTTGTCATGATTTCCTCTAATATTTAAATTTTTATTTCTAACTGAACAATTATACCACAGTCTCATTCAAAAATCACAGTTCAGCTAAGTGTAAATGTTTTCACTCTGCTTTTCTAGTCAAGGCAACTCTTTTCAAAGTCAGAGACTTATGATAAGATAAGCTGGTATGCGTTTAGATAGATTATTAGCCCAAGAAAAGGCCAGTCGCAAGGCTATGAAACAGGCTTTATTAAAAAAAGAAATCCTAGTAGATGATTGCCCAGCTCGCTCACTCGCTCAAAATGTCGACACTGGGTTGCAGAAATTAGTCTTTCAAGGACGACAAATCCAAGGCTACGAGCACAACTACCTCATGCTTCATAAACCAAACGGAGTCGTTACAGCTAGCAAGGATAAGAAACTTCCAACCGTCATGGACCTCCTTCCACCTGACATCCAGTCTGACCAGCTCTATGCTATCGGCAGACTAGACCGCGATACGACGGGACTGCTCCTTTTGACAGACAATGGACCTCTTGGTTTTCAACTCCTTCATCCCCAGTACCATGTTGATAAATCTTATCAAGTGGAAGTCAACGGACCACTCACGTCAGACCATATCCAAAAATTCAAAGATGGGATTGTCTTTTTAGATGGGACCACTTGTAAACCTGCTCAGCTAGAAATTCTAGACATAAGCCCAACAGAGAGCCATGCCTCTATTACCATCTCAGAAGGAAAATTTCATCAAGTTAAAAAAATGTTCCTCTCAGTTGGTGTCAAGGTGACTGCCCTAAAACGCGTCCAATTCGGTGACTTTACATTAGACCCAGAACTAGCAAAAGGGCAATTCCGCCCCTTGAATCCAGAGGAATTGGAAATCATAAAAAACTACTTAGAGATGAGTCGATAAAATAAAAAAGCTTTAAATTTAAAGCTTTTTTATTTTTTGCTTATCTAAAAAATACTGCGACAGCTACAATTCTAAAAAATACTGCGACAGCTACAATCCAGTTAAGTACAGAAACCACAAGTCCAATGATATTCAGAATTTTTTCTGTTTTATAGTCTAGTCCAGATTCTTTTTGGTATGAAAAAGCCAAGACCAATCCTATGATCCCCAAAATCAGACCTACTATTGGAAATAGCAAACCAAGGACGATAGATAAGATACCTAAAATAAGTGAAGTTTTTTCTTTTGTTGTGAATTCATATTATAAAATCTCCTTAAATTTAATATAAATGATGATACCTTAAGATACTAGCTTTATCTACCATTCGACAGATTTTAATAGAATGTTAACTCGTCTTCACTTTCCCTTTCCAAGAATCTAGTCCATAAGAAAGAATATAAATCTCAGAGAAACCTTGTTTTTTCAAATAAAGTGCTGCATTGGTCACTCGTTGTCCACGTTGATTTTCGTAGAGAAGGACAGGTTTATCCTTGCGAAGGGCTGCAAGGCTTGACTTCAACTGATTTGAAGGAATATTGCGAGCTCCGAGGATATGTTTTCTGTGAAATTCTGCTGGTTCACGGACATCAATCAATTGCCCTTTTCGAATCAAGGCTTCAAATTCTGCATTATCCACTATCTTAGCCGCACGACGAATACGAAGGTAGTTATACCCCATCCATGCCGCCATCGCTAGTACGATTCCCCACAAAACCCAAATTGTCATAAGTTCTTATCTCCATTTTTCTCTATGTAGTCTAATTCTATCTTGTGCTCTCTACGAAGAACAGCTTCCGCTTCTAGGTAATCTAGCTTGTCCATGAGACCTGCATCATAAATCCGAGAGAGTTCGAGCTTCATCAGTTCAATATCATACAAACGCTTCCCCATGTAAACAATAATGCCAAATTGTTTGAGAAATTGCTGCACATCATAGAATGTTTTCATAGCTTCCATTCTAACAGATTTTAGACTTTTTTTCAATACTGGACCGGTTCTTTCCCCCTATTTTCTTCGTCTTCATTGCCCATTCTTCCGCAAGTATGGTACAATAAAAACATGAGAATTCAACAACTACACTATATTATCAAAATCGTCGAAACTGGCTCTATGAATGAGGCAGCCAAGCAACTCTTTATCACCCAACCCAGTCTCTCTAATGCTGTTCGAGACTTGGAAAATGAAATGGGCATTGAAATCTTTATCCGCAATCCCAAGGGTATTACCTTGACCCGCGATGGGATGGAGTTTCTCTCCTACGCTCGTCAAGTTGTCGAGCAAACTCAGCTTCTGGAGGAACGCTATAAAAATCCTGTCGCCCACCGCGAACTATTCAGCGTTTCTTCTCAGCACTATGCCTTTGTAGTCAATGCCTTTGTATCATTACTTAAAAAGAGTGATATGGAAAAATACGAGCTCTTCCTTCGTGAAACGCGGACTTGGGAGATTATCGATGACGTCAAGAACTTCCGTAGCGAGGTCGGTGTCCTCTTTTTAAATAGCTACAACCGCGATGTTTTAACGAAAATGCTAGATGACAATCACCTGCTAGCGCACCACCTATTCACAGCTCAACCCCATATCTTTGTCAGCAAGACCAACCCTCTAGCAAAGAAAGATAAGGTTAAACTAGAAGACTTGGAGAACTTCCCTTACCTCAGCTATGACCAAGGGACGCACAACTCCTTCTACTTCTCTGAAGAGATTCTCTCGCAGGAATACCACAAAAAATCTATCGTGGTCAGCGACCGTGCCACCCTCTTTAATCTCTTAATTGGTTTGGACGGATACACGATTGCAACAGGGATTTTGAACAGCAACCTCAACGGAGACAATATCGTTTCCATTCCACTGGACATAGACGATCCTATCGAGCTAGTCTACATCCAGCATGAAAAAACCAGCCTGTCTAAGATGGGCGAACGCTTTATCGAATACTTAGTAGAAGAAGTTCAATTCGATAATTAATAGGAAAAAGAAAAAGTTAGGAAATAGAAAGTGAAAAAGATACTACTGACCAGTGCTTTAATCCTTTCAATCGTAGGATCTACACTAGCACCCGTCTCTGCAGAAGAAAACCAATCACAAACTCCTTCTGCTGTTAAAGAAAAGCAAACCAAAGATGATCAAAAAGATGCTATTGTTAAGGAGAATACAGAACCTGAGGCTCTTCCAAAAGTAAATGTGCAAGAAGCCAAACCCAAAAAGGAGGGCTGGTACCAAGAAAACTACCACTGGCGCTTCTACCAAGATGATCAACCAGCAGTGAACTGGAAAAAAATTCAAGGCAAATGGTACTACTTCGACCAAAATGGTGACCGTCTCCAGTCCACTATCTATAAGGGCTATGCCTTTGACCAAGAGGGTGCTATGGTGGAGAATAGCTGGACCAAGTGGGAGAATCAATGGTATTACGCTGATTCTTCTGGACGATTAACTCAAAATGCTTGGAAAAAAATCAATGGTGCTTGGTACTATTTTGACCAAACTGGAATCATGCTCAGCAATACAAGCATTGATGGCTATTTCTTAGGTCAAAGTGGAGCCATGGTATCTCAAGGTTGGCAAGAGGTCAATCAAGTTTGGTACTACGTTCTGCCGTCAGGAAAAATCTCTCAAGACAAATGGGAGAAAATCAAGGGTACTTGGTACTATTTTGACAAAGAAGGAAGGATGTTGAGCGAAACAACCTTCAAGGGCTACCTCTTTAAGAAGAGTGGTGCCTTAGCTGAGAACAACTGGGTCAAAATCAAGGATACTTGGTTCTATGCTAGCGATTCAGGCAGATACGTCCAAGACAAGTGGCAAAAAATCCAGGGCTCTTGGTACTCTTTTACTCATGATGGGGGAATGCTAGCAGATAAATGGCAAGGAAGCTACTACCTCAAGACCAGTGGGGCCATGGCTGAAAAAGAATGGATCTTCGACAAGACTTATAAGAGCTGGTTCTATCTAAAAGCGAATGGTCATTATGCAAATCAGGAGTGGATCGGAGCTTATTATCTCAAGTCTGGTGGCTATATGGCCAAAAGCGAGTGGATCGATGATAGTCAAGACAAAGGGCGTTACTATTTGGATGAAAATGGTCGCTATGTCACAGGAATTCACAAGATTTCTGGAAAAGACCATCTCTTCCAAAAAGATGGGAAATGGATTTCTGAAGTTTCAACTGAGGGTGGATTTGTGAAAGGCCAATACAGTAACACCATCTTCCTCGATCCCGGACATGGCGGACGAGATTCTGGCGCCTTTTACTACAATGTAGCTGAAAAAGATCTCAATATGCAAATCTACCGTAAACTTCGCACCAAGTTAGAAGAACTAGGCTACAAGGTTCTCACCTCACGTGATAGTGATATTGATGTAGATTTCATTACAGAACGTTCCCGTATGGTCAACAAAACCAACTCTGACATTTTTATCAGTATCCACTTCAATGCTACTGGTAATACCTACTCAAAAGCAAGCGGTATTCAAACCTACTCCTATAGCGATGAACCTGATTATCCAAGTAAGATTAATCAATACTGGCACAACCATCCTGATCGCATTAGTGAAAGTAAGCGCCTCGCTGCTGCTATCCACTCCTCTCTCTTAGCCGAAACAGGGGCTAAGGATGCTGGTCTGTTGGAGAGCAGCTATGCTGTACTACGCGAAACAGCCAAACCAGCGGTCCTCCTAGAGCTTGGTTATATGGATAATTTCTCCGAAAACCAACAAATCAGAGATAGTCGCTACCAAGATAAACTGGTCGCAGGCATCGTAAAAGGTATTCAAAAATATTACGCTGGTAAATAAAAATAAAGTCTCGAGATTTCTCGAGACTTTTTATTTATCTTATTTTTTATCCTTATCAGGAAAGAGGTAGCCAAGTCCTACACAAGCTAGCACACCGGCACCAATCACCAAACCACTTGAAATGGGCAAGAGATCAAAAATAGCATTTGCAATGATAAAGGCGATGATCAAGCACATCAAGCTAGCCTTGTAGTCTTTTTTCAAAAGATTTTCTAGAGTGAAATAGAGGAATAAGCCAACTGGAATCAGTGACCAAAGGTTGACATCCAAGCTTGGCCATCCAACAGATCCGAAATACAATACTAGCGCTGCTGCTACTAAAAATACAAGTCCCAATAATTTTTTCATTTTTTGTCTCCATTTTCTTTTTAATTGACTTGAGTTGTCTGATACTGACCTCTCACGTCCCTTACAAAAATCATTATAGCAGAGGAATTTCTCAAGAACAAGACCTTTTGCCTATCTGGTCAATATCTCTGTCTATGTGGTTGAATAGTGGTGATAAAAGAAAAAGAAGCCCGTTTGGGCTTCTTGATTCTGCCGATTGTAACAGTATTTTTGAACGAATACCATCTAGTTTTTCTTTTCCTTTGACTCTAGAGAAGATTTGATTGCTTCACGATCTGCTTGCAGTTGAGCTAAGTTCTTTTCTGCTTCCTCAAGTTTACTGGTATCTGGTTTCACACGATAATAAACATCTTCTGGTTTCATTAACATAGACCCATAATCTTGGCCCGAAAGTAGTCTTTCTTCAGCATGATTGCTTTTATCCGTAATCTTTCCATCATCAGCAGGTTGCATAACAACTCCACTTGGAACAGCAACTACTACAAATCCTCCAGCAACAGAATCTTTTACCCACGCACTGATAGAAGCTGTCTCAGGGTTACGACTATCTTGACCTTTTGAAACCTTTAATCCAACTACAGATTCGTACTTTTGATCATTTGTAAACCAAGTCGCACGTACTTCTCCAGAATCATTAATAATGTATTCATTACCAGATTGACTACGCCAAGTACCCTCTAAACTAGACAAGTCATTGTTCTTAATTGCTTCAATATCTAATTTTGGAACGGTAGTTTCTTTCTTCAACTTGCTAACAAGTGCTTCTGCTTCCGTAATTTTGGTATCTAAAGCAGCAAGTTGATTCTTGAGTTTCTGAATTTCCTCTTGTTTATCCTTATCAGTCTCATCCGTTTTTCCTTGGCTTGTAGAAGCTTGACTTGTTGTCTCTGTAGTTGAAACTGCAGACGATGCTTGATTTGGCTCTTTCTTTCCAATCAGAAGATATGAGAAAATACTTACCAAGATGAGAGTGACTAAAACAGAGAGTGCTATGCCAATATAGATTTTTATATTTTTATTCGGAGCCGACTTTGATTCAGACCGCTTAGGTCCATTGATCTCTTCAAATTGTTTTTCCCGTTCTTTCTTATTCATAATTTTCTCCTTTTTGATTGATATTCAGGCAAGCTTACGATACTTCATTCGTTACTATCCATGAACTTTTATGACTTTTAAAAAAAAATCCAAGCAAAAATTTCTAGAATAATTAACAGCCTATAGTCCTCTAAAACGGAACGAAAACAAGTGCTTATTAAAATATATTATACCACAAAATATAAATTTTAGTTTTAATTTATAAGTAGGAGTTTCTGACGTTAAATAGAACCTATCTCAAACGTTCCACCTTTCCTATATTTACAAAAAAAGAAGCCCGTTTGGACTTCTTGATTCTGCCGATTGCAGGGCTTGAACCTGTGACCTACGCGTTACGAGTGCGTTGCTCTACCAACTGAGCTAAATCGGCGATTACCCTTTTAGTATAGCACTCTGAGAATAGATGTCAAGAAATTTTTATCTCCATTAGAAAAAGCCTGTCCTGAGACAAGGCTTTTACATATATCTCTATTAAATCTCCCATTTTCATAGAAATCTAAATAATATATTTATAAATCAATACTTTCACAAAACTATGTCATCACCTCACTATCTAATCTCAGTACATAAACCATTTTTTCTATAGCTTTTGTCTTAATCTTTATTTTTTCTCTTCAATCCAAGAAAAGCTCCTACTATAAACATGATTCCGGCAGCTAATAGTGTCTGGGCTCCGCTTGCTGTTCCGGTTTTTGGCAACTCATTAGGATTGTTACTAGTTGATTTACTATTGATGTTGGTATTTTTATTAGTTAAGTTTCCTTGTTCATTTAGATAAATGTTCTTGTTAATTTCAAAGTTTTTATCATTTTCATCAGAAACAATACTGTTGACATCATTAGTTGAATTAGATTGTGTTTTTTCTTTCTTTTTCGATACATCAAAAGTAGGTTTATTTTCCTCCTCCTTTTTCTCCTCTATTTTCTTGAATACAGGTTTTATAAAGGTATCTTTTGATAGATTAAGAACATAGCCAGCGTCTTTTTTCCCTTCGAAACCAGAAATTTCCCAACCATCAAATTGGTATCCTTTTTCTAATTCACCCATATAGACAGGTAACATAAAATCTTCTTCCGACACTATCGTTGAACTCATTTCTTTTCCATTTTGAATTGTCACAGTCACCGTATGAGGTTTTAATTCGCTTACCTCTCCCGTATCTTTGTTTAAAATGAATTCTTTTACGGTTGTATTTCTTGCGAAATCTTTTACAACAATCTTAATGTTTAGTGTCTTATCTGTTAGTTGTTTAATATCATCAAATGATTTGTATTCTTTTCCATTAACATAAATATGTTGTTCTTGAATCTCACCATCGAATCCATTATTTCTTTTATCATTGATGTTAAAGACTACAGATTTTCCATTAGCATATTCGATACTAGTATTTCCTTTTGGATCAATCTTTACTTCTGGTTTGACATTATCATATAAAAATTGATAATGTACTCCAACCGCTTTCGCATTCAAATCGCTATAGCCAGTTTGAAGATAAACATTTCCATCCATATCTGTTACCTTATCTGGGAATCCGTTTGCTTTATAGTCTTTCATCCCCCAGTCCATGATGTCACCGTCTTTAACATTAAGCTTAATGTTAAAATCTCTAGTGTTATCAATGTGTAAATCTCCGTAGATTAAATAATTATCTACAACCGATTCATTAACTCTCAACTCCCAGTTAAAACCACCCTTATCAGAAATCTTACCTCTTAAATAAAATTCTGGATTTCGTACATAAATTTTATTAGTTTTAGATGGATTAAAGTAGTTCTTGTCCATTGAAAGATTTACTGGTTTTGCATCAATAAATAACGTAGAGCCATCTTCTTTTATAGCTTCTACATTGGACTTATCCTCTCCTGTGTACTCTTTACCATCCTTACCAAATAATACAAGTTTAGAAGGATCTGTCACAAGATTTCCATCGTTATCGATTGCCTCCCCTTTATCATTCATTTTAAATGTAAACACTTGATACCTTACAATGTTAAAGCCGTCCAAAGCCGACATTAATACTGATTGAGTACTTCTTCCATCTTCAACATTTCTACTATCAGCATAAATTGTTGTTTCTGATAAAACTCTTAGATTAGGATTGGCCTTTTGGATTTTTGCTATATCTTCCTTGTTATAGACTCCATTCCCTTCTAACATATCCGTTTTTCCAGGATTATAGGTAGTCACTTTTAGTGCATAGCCTTTTCTCAGAATGATGTTATCCTTTAATAGATATTGTTGTTTTTCTGAATCAGAATAGATTTTACCAGATTCCATGTCCGTTAAATTATTTGGTTTATTTTTTGAAAGATCTCCTTCTCCTAATTCTATTACATTCCCATAACTTGATGCATACGGATATTCTGCTTTAGTTTCCTTATTTTTTTCAGGCATTCTAATTTTAGTTTCAGCTTTTATCTGACCATCATCTTTGACAAAAAACCTCATATCTCCTGCAAAAGCTAATCCATCCACAATATCATTAATATTAGCGTATAAATCAAATGTCATCGTTTTTGAATGGGAATCATACTTGGTCGTTTTGATTTCTATCGATTTATAGTTATTTCCATAGTATACCTTGGCATTTTTAGAAACATTACTGATCTTTCCAAGAATTTCAAAGTGTCCATCTTTAGATGGGTTTAGAATGCCATAAATTTTTGATTTGATTTCATCAAGTTTTTCAGTTTCATATTCTAAGGCACTACCATCGTCATAAGCAATGATATTTCCCTTATCATCGTATTTATAATCGTATTCCTCTATTCTCTTACCAGTTTCACTTGTAAAGTCATCAACTTCTCTAAATTTCTTTTTAATGAGTTTCTTTAAATCTTTGCTTTCAAAGTCTCTAATTGTTGAAATTGTTTTATGAATAGTCAAGCTAGATTTTTCTTCGGTAGCCTCTTCATTTTCTTGATGATGTTCTACTTCAGTTGTATCTTTTTTAAGACTATCCTCTTTTCTATTTTCTAAATTTTTAAATTTAGATTCGGAAATCTCGCCAAGCTTTTGGTATTTAGATGAATCTTGATCAGGATCTACTAGATAATAGGAAATCATCCCATTTTTATCAGCATGATCAGCAAATTTAATTCTATGAATCTTTGTGAAATTGCTAGAACCGTCTAATGCAATCACTTCAATGATTTTTCCTCTTAAATCTCCTGCACCTTTAATTTCATAAATGGTATTTCCGTCTTTGTCAAGTTTTCTATTTCGTCCTTGACCCTCACCTGCATAAGTGACTTCAAGATTTTTCTCAACCTCTCCATCTTCATTAACAAGAGCGGCCCCAGCATACCAAACTTCGTTGGCAATCTCGTCAAATTTTTCAGGATGTTCTTTTTGATCTCTCGCAAATAGCGTTTCATTCTTATATTGCTCTTTGACCTTGTGATAAGTATCCTTTGTAATTAACTTAATTTTTCCAGGGTTTGAAAAATCAATTGAAACAATCTTTGGAGGGGTGTTATCAATTTTTACAGGAATATAGGAAACCTGCCATGGGTAATCCTTGGTTAATCTATATTTAAATTTATAGAAATATTGGCCTTCCGCAATCGGTTCAAATTGTCCTCGTATCTTAGTAGCAGGATCTTTTTTGTCATTACTTTCTGGGGCATTTTCTTCTCTACCTCTAGGGTTATAAATGAGTCCATCCCATTTCAAGTCACCCCAAACTTTTAGCTTAGAAGATTTAATGCCCTTTGCATCATTTCTTTTAGAGTTTAAAATTCCTTTAATAAAGTGTTCTCTCGAAATGACTTTTAAGTCTTTTTGATTTTCTCCTTCTTTATTTGTATTTACTATTGAAATCACCCCTTCTTCTGCACTTCTTAATACAAGTGGAGAAGGCGTTAATCCTCTCTCAAGTTGAGCATCTTGAGGATTTCCATTTGAATCTAAAGGATAGATTTTAGCAATATTAGAGCCACTTGATGAAGGTGCGTTGATTCCTTCGTTATTGAAAGCAAATAATTCTGGATTTTGATCTAGGGATGTTGTATTTTTATCTTTTCTATTTTGGATAACTCCTGCTGGATTAAATTTATCTATACCATGTTCTCCACCAATCCCCTTATTTAAGGTACCTGGAATTTTTGGTTTACCATCATCATCATAACCTTCCATTGCTTTTGATTTTGATCCTTCTTCCCAGGCCCATTTATCAAGGATTGGTTCGTGGTTCCAATTCCCAGCAAATCCCATTAGAGGCATCGACAAAGAAGGTTGGAAGTTTCTTTTCTTACCGTTGGAGTTTAGAGCTTCCATTTCTTCCACTGACTCAAAATGAATAAATGATTCTACAAATTTATTTTTGTTTTTAGC
Source organism: Streptococcus sp. D7B5 (assembly GCF_029691405.1). Lineage (NCBI taxonomy): Bacteria > Bacillati > Bacillota > Bacilli > Lactobacillales > Streptococcaceae > Streptococcus > Streptococcus sp. D7B5. The sequence continues at coordinate 74,222 of NZ_CP121467.1, read as the reverse complement.
TTCTCCAACATTTATAACCGCATTTAAATCAAAGCTGGAATTTGGACCTATAGTGAAAGTATCATGCTCAAATGTGATATTTGCTCCTTTGACTTTTTCTGGGTGAATTTCTGGAACAATTTGCTTCCCGTCCGGAGATTTTTCATCTTTATATGTTTCATCGAGTTTTAGCCTATCAGTTAGAGCATCTGTAGTTACAGTTGATGCAGAAACTTTAAAGGTTAAAGGTCTGTTTGAGGTATTGTGAAGCTTAATTGTAAAGTATTTTTTATCACCTTTTATTTCTTTAAGAGAAATGGAACCATATGAATTTACCAAACCTTTAGAATCTGTATTTTTGAAAGTTGCTACAACTTCATTTCTCAAAGCGTTGGCAACATTAATTAGCCCCGCTCCCTGCTGTCTAGGTGATGCAAAGTATTGACTCTTTTCTTTCCAAGAGGTTGCATCCATCATAGGTCTTGCAGTATTTTGTAGAGCTATTTTTGTAAGACTTGTAAGGTCTATTTTGTCATCTCCCTTAAGATTTTTCAAGACAGGTCTTTCAAGCAATTCCTTTAATTTTGGTCGAATCAAAACAGTAGAAGCTGCTACGATTGGAGTTGCCATACTAGTTCCTGACATATAACCATAAGTGGATTTACCATTGATAACATTTAGAGTGGATTTAATATTTTTACCAGGTGCTGAAACATCCGGTTTTAAAAGCAAGTCTGTTCTTGGCCCCCAAGATGTAGACCCTGCTGGGACTATAATATCTTCTTTATAAAGTTCTTTGTCTGTGTCAGCTGCAAATTTAAAGTCAATTTCTTTTTCATCACCTACATTCGGTTTATTAGAATTATAGCTTTCCATATCAATTGGATAGTATTGTTCTAAGTTATCTTTAAAATCTTCCTTATTATTTCTTTTGACTTCAGTTTTTTTATCAGGGTTAATCATGTTCCATAATTTTACACCATCATCTCCTGAAATTGAAAATACTTGACTAGTAGTCCCTTCATCCGCTTCATATCCCATAGCTGGAAGGTCTGTCCAATTATCTCTATTGTAGTAATTTACAGTATTTACAACCATAATGGCACGTGCGCCTTTATCCGTTGCTCTTTTAAAAGCATCTTTTAAATCCTTGGTATAAATTCTATCCATTACTGCAATTTTGCCCTTAAGATCCAAGCCTATCAAATCTTTGTCTTGACCTTTGCCTATATATACAAATTTTAATTTATTTGGAGTTTTTGACCCATCCTCATTTGTTAGGATTTTATTTTTATCGAAAAAAGCTCCTATATTTCTGTATTTAAAACTTTGTCCTCCAATGTTAACCTTATCAAACTCAATGGTTTGATTTTTAGCAGAAGCGACCGCTATCGCATCTTCATGTGCGGCAGTTCGTGTTACATTTCCAGTATCTGTCATTTTCAGATTATTATTGGCTACTAAATCCCAAGAAGAACTTGAAGCAGAAGTCGCAAAATTACCTGTAGCAACAACCATTGGGATTCCAGCTTTTCTTAATGCTCTAATAGCCTCCCAATATTTCTCGCCTACAAGACCTGTTCCCGTAAAGCCAGATGATACCGAAACAACATCGACATTGTGTTTGATCGAATCTTCAATAGCATGAAACATTGTTTCATCACCCGCGAACCCAGATCCTGCGTCAGAGTACATTTTATAAGAGAAAATTTGTGCATTAGGCGCAATTCCATCTATGCCATTAAAGTTCTTGATATCTTTTTCAGTATCATTTCCAGCAAGAATCCCTGCAATATGCATCCCATGTGGATCAAAATAATCCCTACCATCATCATATTTTTCTACAGTGATTTTACCACCATTATAATAATTGAACGCATGAGGAATTTTATCACTCAACCAATAATTTTTATCAGTGCCTTTTAAGTCATCTTTTTTAAATTTCATCGAGTCTTTGGCATCATCATCGATCCTCATAGCCTTATGCCTATAATCTGTTCCAGTATCGATATTTGAAATGACCATACCTCTACCATCAAAATTTTTCCCAAATGGAGCATTGATAGACTTTAGGTAATCAATAGCTTCCTCAACTCCAATTTCCTTTCTGGCATGATTCATCATTGGTTGGAGTTTTTGTGACCTTTCAACCGATGAAACACCTTCTATTTGTTTAATTTTGTCCAAATTATCTGGAGTTGTTTCAATGGCAGCGCCATTAAAAATCGTATTATAGGTATATAAAACTTTTGTATCCTTCAGATTTGATAGTTCCTTAATTACTTTTTCTCCAGATTCTTTATCTTTAAATTCAGCAATATAGACAACTTTATCTTCTTTTTTCGGATTTTCTGTATCTTTATTTACAGATGAGTTCGCATCATCTCCTTTGGATTCATTGGAGTCTTCTTTGATACTTGCTCCTTCGTTACTAGTTTTTTTGTCTATCTCAGACTTTCTACTAACAACTTCTTTTTCCTCAATAACTGTTGTCTTCTTCTCCTCAGTATCCTTTGAAGTTTCTATAACATTATGAATATCTTCAGATTGTTCATTGTTTTTTGTTTCTTTATCTGCTACTACTTTTTCTTTATCAGAAATTCTTAAAGCATCTTCAGAACTAGGTGCATCTGCTAAAATCACCTCATTGGGGGCATATGCTGCTAAAATAACTGCAGCAGTAGTTAATGACAATACCGTACTTTTTTTCATTTTAATTCCTTAATTTTTTATTTTAAACCCAATAGATAGAAAACTTTAACCTTGCTAGCCTTTGTTATAAAAAGTTTTATGACGTATTATCTAGTGGGATAGAGTAGTACATTTATATATAATTGTTAGCTCTCTGAAAAATAGTATATCAATTAAAAAAATTTAAGTCAAGAAAAATTAACCCGGGTTAATTTTTTTTTTAATCCATGTTAACAAATAGTCTGGTCAATAAATATTATAGTTAACTGGCTACAATATAAACTCATTCCTACCATCAAAAATATTATCAATTAACCGGAATAACTACCAAAATTGCAAAAAGGGGGGGATGGATACAATTTATATCTCAATAAATATGCAAAAACAACCGCTATAATTTTCAACGGTTGTTTGTAACATATTTAATTTTTAACTCTCATCCTATCTTATCTCTTAAGAACCCGCACTTTCGTAAGCATCTAATCCCCTATCCCAGAGTTTTAAAGAAATAACAAAGAAAACAAGGGAAATCAAAATCAACCCACCAATGTTAAAGAGCCCGTCTTTGTCCTGCAAGAAATAGCTGGCAGGATAGTAGGCCGTAAAGGCGAAAGGCACGATAAAGCTAATCAACCAACGAAGGAGCGAATTGTAAATGGAAATCGGGTACTTGGCAAAGTCATTAAACATATAGAAAATGTAAATCATGGCTCCTGACTGCTTGGTCCAAAAAGCGATACTGGCAGTCGCGATTTTCAAGGAAGTATAGATCAAGGTCGCAAAAGGAATGCAGACTAGAAAAATCAGGAATTTTGGAAGAGTCCAAGCGATGCTTGATACTGTTGTCGCTAATAAAATTCCACCGACCAATAGTTCGCCCAAGGCATCAATCTGAAAGGTCTCAACGAGGATATGAAAGAGCGGATTGATGGGACGCGTTAGATACTTGTCAAACTCCCCTTTTCGGACTAGTCGTTGACCTAGTGCCCAGAGATTGTCAAAAAAGAGATGGTCCAAACCCTTGGGAATCAAGGAGAAACCATAAATAAATGCAATTTCTTGAAAGGTCCAACCTTCTAGGGATGGAATATGTTGAAAGAGTACATTGAGAAACAAGAGGTTCAGGCCTTGAGTTAGAAAAACTCCTAACACGCCCACCACAAAATCAACCTTGTATTCCATGATTTGCTTGATGTATTGTCTGATAAAAATCAAATGCATGCGTTGATATTTTTTCATACTAACCTCCTTGAATAGTGATAAAGGACTGGACTCGTTTCCATATCAACTGAGACAAGCCCACCATCACTATGAGCCAGAAGAACTGTAGCAAGAGTGCTTGAAGAATCTGACTGGCATCGTATTTCCCAACAATGATCATAACTGGAGTATAAATCAAAGATGAAAAAGGCAAGAAGGACAAAATATCAGAAACAATCTTTGGAAAGAAAGCCAAGGGAATCAGACTTCCAGACATAAAGGCCACTATAGAAGTCTTGAGTAGATTGGAACCCCATAGATTTTTAAAGACAAAGGCTGAAAATCCAAAGCAGATATTAAAGAAAAAGTTGATTAGGTAGGCTAGAGTTAAGCTAAAAAGATAAAGGATGGTTAAGCCCAGCAATTCTACAATTCCTTGTCCTGATAAGATTTTCATCAAGACAATGACACTTAAAAATGGCAGTCCAACAGAGATAAAAATCAACCACTTGGAACCAAGCTCCGTAAAGAGATAAGAGGCCGCAAAATGCACTGGTCGCAACAAGCGCATGATAATGGAACCATCCTTGACCTCCTCCCCGATCATAAAGGAGCTGTCCGACCTAGTCAAAAGATTAGTCACAAAGCTCATGATGATGTATAGGGTGATGTCTGCCATACTAAAGCCCTGAATCAAAGATTCTTGCGAGGAATCAAAGACAGCCTTCCAGAGATAGAAAGCAACAAAAGCTCCCATAACATCCCCAATCCGATAAAGTAGAAAGTTGACTCGATAGGTAATCAACTCCTGAATCCCTGCATTGATAAAGGGTTTATAACGTCTCCACAATTTGACCATCTTAGAGCTCCTTTCGGTAGAAGCGACGGATAATATCCTCAATATCCGTATCCAACATCTTCAAATCGCGAATTTCAAAATCAGACAGGGTTTGCTTGATAATATCAGCCGACTGGTAGCGGGAACTATCAAATTCAATATTGAGGCTATTTCCTTGTCTATCAATGGTCATATCAGGCAGGCCTTCATAGTGAGAAAGGAGATGACTTTGACCTGGTAGCAGTTCAAAGGAAAGAGTCTTCATCTTGCCAAAGGTCTCCTTGAGCTGGCTAACCGTTCCATCAAAAATCTCTTGCCCCTTATCAATCATAAAAATTCGATCACAGAGTTGCTCAATGTCGCTCAGGTCGTGAGTGGTCAAGAGGATAGTTGTTTCTTCCTCCTGATTGATCTGGGTAATAGCCCGACGAATGTTGTCCTTGACCGAAACGTCCAAACCAATGGTCGGCTCATCTAAAAAGAGAACTTTAGGATTGTGGAGCAAGGAAGCCGCAATATCCGCCCGCATCCGTTGCCCCAGTGAAAGAGTCCGCACGGGGTCTTTGATAAAGTCCTTCAAATCCAAGACTTCATTCAAAAAGTCCATGCGTTTATGAAAGAGCGAGTCCGGCACATCGTAAATCTCTTTTAAGACCGTATAGGTCTCTTGCAGAGCCAAATCCCACCATAGCTGGGTACGTTGTCCAAAGACCACACCAATATCTTTAACATAATCCTGACGATTGTCCTGCGGAATCTTGCCGTTAATCCGACAAAAACCAGATGTCGGTTTTAAAATCCCTGTCAGCATTTTGATGGTTGTTGACTTCCCAGCACCATTTGCGCCGATAAAACCTAGAATTTGGCCCTTGGGTACCTCAAAAGTCAAATCCTTGACCGCTTCAAAGGTCTGCTTTTCAGGATGAATAAAGGAGCGCAAAGCCCCTTTCAAGCCTGGTTCCTTAACAGTCTTCACAAAATTTTTCTGAAGATGTTCCACTTCTATCATTGCCATATCTATCTCCCTATCGCAAGGAATAGCAACATTGTATTTTTGACTACAAATATTCTAAGTCCTTACTTTCTAAACTTTCTAATTGTTATTCTTACAGAAGGCTTTATACCAACCTATTATAGTCCAATAAAAAACGGAATGCAAGCGTTTGCCTACAGATTATGAAATTAGAGATTTCACTCTTAAAATGCTATTTTAAATCCAAAATTCTGGTTTAATAGTTTCCTTAAAACACCAAAAAGACCTGCCCGATGGGCAGGTTACGAGTTGTAAAAAGCAAACTATTTTGATCAATATGATTCACTATTTAATCAACGAACTAATCTTTCAAAATTCTTTTCACAATCCCATCTCTATCAATTAGAAAACAATCTGGAAAGGTCATATGCTCCCATTTTTCATAATCAAAACTGGAATCAAAGTGATGTAGTAGTATTCCTATCAAATTCCCGTGTGAACTAAGTAAAATCATTTTTTCTGAGTATCTCTCTTCCAATTCCATTAAAAAATTTAGTACTCTAGCTAGTGCGTCTTGATTTGATTCCCCTTCTAAAAGAGATTCACTAGGATTTTGCCATAAATATTTAATACTGTCTTCAAACTCAGAATCTTTTATAAAGGTTGAAGATAATTTTCGCTCTCGTAACCGATTATCAAGAACTATTTTATCAAATTGAATTGGCGAGCTATTAATCGTTTCAAATGCTCGTTTATAAGGACTAGAAAAATAATAATCAATATTAAAAGAATTCAAAAAATCTAACTGGTCAAGAGATGAGAATCCTTTTTCTGATAAAGTTCTATTGAAATCATCACTTGAAAATCTTGAATGAGCATGTCTAAGTAAAATATAAGAATTATTCATAAGTCATTACCTTTCAATTATTATCATCAGTCTCAATGGATTTTTAAGCCCTCAATTATTCTCTAAAAATTCTTTAATGCGAGAAACAATAGCATCGCTTTGATAATGATAGAGGTCGTGAGGCGCATCCATATAGACGACTTGAACATTAGACTGTTCACTTGCAAATCTCTCTGCATAACGTTGCCACTCAGATTGGCTAAAACTAGTGCCTTGACCGTTAGACACCAATAGTAAGGTGGGAATTTTCGGATTGATGCTAGAGGGAACTTTCTTGGCATTTTCCTTTACCGTTTGAGATTCATGAAGCATGGCTTGTGACATCAACTGCTTATAAGCTAGAAGTTTATATTGTTTTCGTTCATTTTCGGTCAGAGTTTGATTTTTTATATAAAAAGACTCAGGGAAATAACGTAATAACCCAATCTTACTGCTCCAATATGCCACAGTGAGCAAGGCCTGATTATCCTTTAAATTCTCATAACTTGACGGCAGTGCCCAATCCAGACCAATCAAGGCTTTCACTTCATCAGGATACTTCTCCTGCCAAGCCAAACTCTCTAGACTAGCCATGGAATGAGACAGAATGACAAACGGCCCTGTGATATTTGCTTGCGAAAGAGCTTGGTGAGTCTCAGACAAAACCTCCATCACATCTCTTGAATGATTGCTATCATCACTATAACCATATCCCGCCCGCTCCACGATGACTACCTTATATCGTTTCGATAAGGATTCCGATACATTTTTAAAGTCCAATATGGGAGAAGCAATACCAGCACCTGAGAGAACTACTATAGTCTCAGGTCCATCCCCTTCAACGTAAATATTTATTTGATGTCCATTGACGAGAACTTGTTGTCCCATAGGTGTTAGTGAGGCTTGTTCCTTATCTAAACTAATACGATGAAAGATAAATGTAGCGAGTAAAAATAAAAGAATGAAACTAAGAAAGCCAAGAAACCATTTTTTCAGTATTTTCATAGCATTATTGTACAAAAAATAGGTCCTTTTAGCAACTTAAGATTGGTTCTTCTACAGTATATTGGCTATATAGTCAGACACAAAAAAACCCACCCAATGGGCAGGTTTCTGTATTGTATTGTTCAGCTAGATTATGCTTTACCTTCTGAACCGAATACGTCGATACGTTCTTCAACTGATGCTTGGATAGCTTTTACACCGTCAGCCAAGAATTTACGTGGGTCGAAGAGTTTTTTCTTGTCGTATTCTGCTTCGTTTGCTTCGTAGTCACGAGCAAATTTACGAGTTGCGTTAGCGAATGCGATTTGACATTCAGTGTTAACGTTAACTTTCGCAACACCAAGTTTGATAGCTGCTTGGATTTGGTCATCAGGGATACCTGAACCACCGTGCAATACGATTGGGAAGCCTGGAAGAGCTTCTGTCAATTTCTTCAAGTGGTCAAGGTCAAGACCTTCCCAGTTTGCTGGGTAAGGACCGTGGATGTTACCGATACCAGCTGCCAAGAAGTCAATACCAGTTGCAACCATTGCTTTAGCGTCTTCGATTGGAGCCAATTCACCTTTACCGATGATACCGTCTTCTTCACCACCGATAGTACCAACTTCAGCTTCTACTGAGATACCTTTAGCGTGTGCTTTTTCAACAACGTCTTTAGCCAATTTAAGGTTTTCTTCAACTGGAAGGTGTGAACCGTCAAACATGATTGAAGTGTAACCAACTTCGATACACTCAAGTGCATCTTCGTAGTGACCGTGGTCAAGGTGGATAGCTACTGGTACAGTGATACCCATTGACTCAACAAGGTTAGCGATCAAGTTGCGAGCAACTTTGTAACCACCCATGTATTTAGCAGCACCCATTGAAGTTTGGATCAAAACTGGAGCTTTTTTAGCTTCTGCTGCACGCAAGATAGCTTGAGTCCACTCAAGGTTGTTTGTGTTAAATCCACCAACTGCATAACCGTTGTCACGAGCTGCTTGGACAAATTTTTCTGCTGAAACGATTGCCATTTGTCAGGCCTCCTATATATTTTTTGGGACATCCCATTTACATTGTTCATTTTATCACTTTTTGATAAAAAAAGCTAGTTTTTCCCATACTTTAGATTGAATTTCTTCCAACTCAATCAATGTAACCCCTTTCTTCTCCTTAGTCTTGAGTGACTTTGGGATAACGTATGAAGAAGGTCAATCGATCACCCTGCATCTCAAAATGATAAGGTAATTTCTCGTGTTCTAATAAACTTTTGACCACAAAGATCCCCATCCCCGAACCCTTGGCCTTGCGACTAGCATTGTCAGAAAAAGACTGGGCCAATTGTTCCTGTTCTTCAGGACTACAGCTATTCTCGATAAAGAGTTCTCCTTCTCTTTCTCCAATGCGGACCAAGCCACCTGGAGTGGAGTGCTTGATAGCATTACTGATGAGATTCGATAGGATTAGTTTCATGACAGATGGGTTTATGTATGCCTGCTGATGGGTCAAGCTATTATCTATCTGAAGTTCTCTTTCCTTGGCGAGCAAAGCATAATCCTTGACCAGACTTTGCGTCATCTGAAGGAGGTCAACCTCTTCTTTCTCGTCTCGCAATTCCTGAACAGAAGAAAGAGACAATATCTGGAGAACGTGATGACTGAGGTCGTCCACGATCCCCAAGGCAACTCCCAGATAGTGGTCTCTATCTCTATAGCGACCGATATTTTCTTTCATATTCTCAATCAGGATTTTCAAACTGGCCAGAGGTGTTTTCAGTTCATGAGAAGCCCCTCGTAGGAACTCAACCTTCATCTTCTCCAGCTGGAGAATAGCTTCATTCTTCTCATGCAAGTCCGCAATAACAGTCAAAAGATGCTGGTAAAGGCTATTGATTTGTTCCTTGAGATCACCAATCTCATCCTTAGAATCCACACGCAACCGTACTTCAGCATCCAGGTCCATCATCCGACGGGTCACCCACTTGATTTCCAAGATCGGAGCAACAATAGTCCGAGCATAGATATAAGCTACCAAAAGGGAAATTAAAAAAGATGCCAACAAGGTATAGGGGAGAAATTGGAGACTGATCTGCTCTGCTTCCTTTTGCAAATCCATGGAAGCTAGAAACTGAAGAGTCATAGTGCTACCGTCTTGCGTTTTCACCTCACGCTCCTCAATAAAGAGGGAGGTTGTCTGGCGAGCTGTATCTAGTGGAAAATTATCCTTAACCTCTAACTTGTCCTCAGTCATCTCACCCTTAACGGACCCTTTGATATCACTGGTCTGGGAATACAAGTCTAACACTTGTTCGATACTTTGCCTGTCTTTTCCGTCAAGGGACCGAGCAATGGCTGTCGCTTTCTGACCAATGGTTTCCTGACGATGACTTAGATAAGTCGATGGAAAGAGAAAATAAATGGCTAAATGAAGACAAATAACCAGAACACTAAAAATCGAGAAGGTATAGATAAAAATCTTTGTAAATAAACCTGTTCGTTTCATTTTCGCTCCAATTTATAACCAACATTGCGCACAGTGAGGATACAATCCAAGTCTAGCTTTTTCCGTAATTCCTTGATATAGACATCAATGACACGGTCAAAGGGAACCTCATCTGTCACCTTCCAGACCGCATCAATTATCTGAGAACGAGTCAAGGCCCGGCCTTCATTTTTCACCAGATAGTCCAGAATTTCCAACTCTTTGGCATTGATAGCCACTTCTTCTCCCGCGAGGCTTGCACTGTAACTCTCAAAGTCCACCTTGGTATCCTTATAAGAGAAGATTCGTCCTGTATCGTAGTAGCGCTTGAAAATCGCGTCCACCCTTACTTTTAAAAGGGAGAGAGAAAAGGGCTTTTCCAGATAACCGTCTGCCAGAGAAGCAAAAGCACTCATCTTGTATTCTTCATCCTGAAAAGCGGTCAGCATCAAGACAGGAACCTGACTGGTCTTACGAATCTCAGCTAGAACTTCGAGGCCATTGAGCTTGGGCATCTGGATATCCAGCAGTACTAGAGCAACTTCATAGCTGGAAAATTTTTCCAGAGCTTCTTGTCCATCTGCTGCTTCAATGGTTTCATAACCACAATCGGTCAAATAGTCACTGATCCCCTCACGGATCATCTCTTCATCTTCTACAATTAAAATTTTCATAGAAAAACGTTTCACATTCCTTTAAATTTCTTGTAAATCTTCTCGGTTTCATCCTGATAGGAAGAGTCCTTATCAAAATGAAATAGATAAAAATGCTACCTATATTATACCCCATTTAGAGGAGAATAGGTAGCAAGTTTTTTATTCGCTATCGAGCAAGAGCTCTTTTGGTTGTTTTCTGAGGAGATTGCTTGAGGCAAGAGCCATAACGAGAACCACTAGAACCAAGGCTAGGACAAAGACGATGATAAAGTCTGATGTCTGAATGGAAATGTCTAGGCTCGACAGGGTCTTGCTAAAGCCGTCTACTTCTGCACCACCACCAAGATTAGAGGCTTGAGCAGCCTTGCTGGCTTGCTTGGCAACACCTGAAGTGACATTGGCAAGAACAGTATTTCCGATGGCACGGGCTGTGTAGTTGGCTAGGAAGTAAGCAGAAATAAGAGCAGGAATGGCAATCAGGATAGATTCGGTAATGAATTGCCCCAAGATACTTGCCTGCTTGAGACCGATAGAGAGGAGGATTCCCACTTCCTTGCGACGGGCGTTGATCCAAAGACTGAGCAAGAGTGCAAGGAGAAGAACTGAGAAGCTCAAGCTACCCCAGAAGAGGAGGTTGGCCATCTTGTACATACCAGAGATGGATTGCTCTAGAGCTGGGTAGTTAGAGGAGCTCTTCACAAGTGTGTAGCTCTTCCAGTTGATACCATTGATACCCTTCAACTCTTTCATGACATCATCCAAGTTCTTGTCTGCTGTTACAAAGAAGGTTGCGTCCCCATAAATAGCTGTGTCTTCTGTGTATCCATAAAGTTTTGCAGCAGTGTGAATGTCTGTGATAGCTGTGTTTTCATAGAGTTCTTGTGAGTAGGTTACTGCTGACTTATTATGACCATCAAAGAGTCCCTTGATTGTCACTTCGACTGTTTCCTTGGCTCCTTTTTCATTGTCTGCATCATAGACATTGGAGTCTAGTTTGACCTTATCTCCAACTTTCCAGCCGTGTTTAGCTGCCAAGTCCTTGTGCATGAGGATCTTGTCCTTGTCGTCGTTGGTTAGGTGCTCACCTTCGACCAGCTTATATGAACCAGAGACAAACTTATCTTCTTTAGAGGAATCATTGACACCTGTAATCATCAAACTACTTCCAAACCGTTTTGCTCGGTCAGCAGTGAGATTTTTCTTGGTTTCTGGAGTTTCAATCAGGTCGTATCCAGTCAAATCTCCGATAGCGTTGATGCGTTTAACATAAGACTCGATGGCCTTGTTTTCGGTGATTTTTTTGATATCCTCACCCTTGATATTCCCTGAACCACGTGGCGTTCCTTGGTTGACGCGACGATTGATTTGCATGGAGAAGCTATTGGTGATATTTTTAAATGTCTCCTGAGAAGCCTTGGCAGTAGCTCCCTTGATCGACAAGCCGACCAAACTCAAGCTCGCCATGAGGAGAATAATCAGGAAGATAACAATCGATTTGAAAAACTTCCTTGTAACATAGGCAAATGCGTTGTGTAACATAGGTTCCCTTTCTAGATTTGATTTTATAATTCTATCAAAACAAGCTCATCTTATTTTGTAGTGTTGCGAGTTTCGGTCAGTTTCTTATCCTTCAATTCAAGTGTAATATCTGACGCTTGTGCCACTTCTTTACTGTGGGTGACGACGATCACACATTTACCTGTTTTCTCAGCAAGTGATTTGAGCAGTTCGATAATATCTCCGGCAGTTTTAGGGTCCAGATTTCCTGTTGGCTCATCAGCTAGAATAACTGGAGCTTCTGAGACTAAACTGCGAGCGATGGCTACACGTTGCTGTTGACCACCTGATAACTGGAGAACGTTCCGCTTGATCTGACTTTCATCCAAACCAAGCTCAAGAAGTGTATCCTTGCTTGCTTTTTTGTTGACCAAGCGGATATTTTCCAGCGGAGAAAGATAATCTATCAAGTTATAATTTTGAAAGACCAGGGAAATATGGTGCATGCGATGGTATGAATACCCCTTGTTCCGAATGTCCTCTCCTTGGAAAAGGATAGAACCTTCAACAGGACTATCTAGACCAGCCAGTAGGGACAAGAGAGTGGATTTTCCTGCTCCTGACTCACCAATGATACTATAAAATTTTCCGGGTTCAAAATTATACTTGATCTGATATAAAACTGCTTCAGCAGTGTTCTTATAACGGTAGGTAACATCTTGCAATTGTAATAAAGTCATGATTTCTCCTTCTTAACTAATAGATGATAAAATTTCTTTCGGCGATTTTCTAAATAGAAATACGAAACAAAGGGCTACAGACAAGCAACCAATCAGGAGCAGAAAGACATAGGATTCTGCAAAGGATAGGAGACTGGTTGATAGACCACTTGCTTTGGCCAGCGTGTCCTGTAAGGTTGCCTGATCTCCACTGGCTAGTACAGTTTGGAGTAGATAGGATGTGATGGCATTTCCAGCGATAAAGGATGGAAGCAAAGCTCCAAGTGATACCAAAACTACCTCTAAACAGAACTGGAGGAAGATCGAACTCTTGCCTTTTCCAAGTGCCAGAAGAATCCCCACTTCGTAGACCCTTTCTCTCAACCAGAGAGACAATACCAAAATTAAGGCTCCTGCTCCAGCTATCAACATCCCATAAAGAAAGATGGTCAGGAAGGTTTGGAAGGTTGCCACTGAGTCTTTGATTTGTTCAAAGGCCTTGTTTTCCTTCTCAACTTGGTAGCCTTGACTTTCTAAAGCCAAGTTTTCTACCTGCTTCATGAGTCCTTCCATTTCCTTAGGATTTTCTACATAGAAGCGCGCTGCACTGACTTGCGGTTCACTATTTCCCAGAAGCGTTTGGCTGCTTTCATAGTCTGTAAAGACCTGGTTTTCACTGAAATCGGAAGACAAGCCTGTGAACTTTTCTTGTTTTTTACCAGAAAAGATGCCGACAATTTCAAACTCTACTGTTTGCCCTTTTCCAGCTTCGGATTGACCAGCATCCAAGCGAATCTTGTCGTGAAGCGAAAGACCGTTCTTCTTGGCCAACTCTTCGTGGATAAGGATTTTCTTGGAATCCCCTTTTTGAAGGTGTCGCCCTTCTTTTATATTGAAAGCCGAACTGGTAAAAGTGACATCCTTGGATGAATCTTCAAGAGCCGTTAAGCTAACCAAGTTCTTGTCTGCAGCTGACAAATCATCACGTTCTACGCTCTGCTCACCACTCACCGCTTCCTTGTCTTTCAGTTTTGCGACCGTCTCAAGTTCAGGAGAGACATTTTCCAGTCCCTTAATCTTGCTCACGGATGCTAGGTCCGACAACTTGAAGGTCTGTCCATTTTCTATCTTTTTGATAGAAAAAGATGTGTTGAGTGATTTGTAAAGATTGCTTTCTACTGTTTTGTTGGACTTCATCAGAGTCAAACAGGCTGAAATTCCTGCTAAAAGGACAAATAAAATCAGAAATAAAATAAAACTTCTCAGTCGTTTTCTGCTGACATAAGCCCAAGCTCTTTGGATTGGATTCATTTGTCACCTCCATGTTTGTAAGACTATTATAAAATCCAAATATGAAATGTTTATGAAATCAAAAATTTTTTTTGATTTATTTTTTGAAAAAACAAAAAAGCTAGCAAACGCTAACTTTTCTTCATATATAAGGATAAATAGTACCAATCAAAAATCTACTTCATTTTAAAAATGATAGTCACATCTTTCTGATTAGTATTTTTCCATTTCCTAAGTTCTTCATTTTCTGACTAGTGTTTGAGGATATTCTTGATAGAATGAAATAGTGAACTCAGTTTAAATGTTCTGATACAATGAACTGTTCTTGATGCCAATATTTTTCTATACACGAAACGTAGCCTCTAATCTTCTTTGTAAAAACAAAAAAGAGCTAGCCAAAGCTAACTCTTACCCTATGCGGAGAGAGGGACTTGAACCCTCACGACCTAAAGCGGTCACAGGATCCTTAGTCCTGCGCGTCTGCCAATTCCGCCATCCCCGCGTCGATTACCTTACTAGTATATCAACTTTCAAAATCTTTGTCAACACTTTTTTCAGATTTTTTTCATTTTTCCAACAGGCTTATTGTTCAATTTCAGCAAGGTTTTCATCCAGTAATTTTGCTCCCAATGTGTTCTTAAAATGCCCAAGAGCAAACTGATGATTTTCTGGCCAAATAGAGGCAACTGCAGGCTTGACAATCTCGATTTGATAACCTAAATTATAGGCATCAATCGCCGTATGAAGAACACAAATATCCGTCAAAACACCTGTTAAGATAACAGTATCAACCCGACGTTCTCGCAAACGGATATCCAAGTCCGTTCCTGAAAAAGCTGAATAGTGACGCTTGTCCATCCAAAAGACGCGACTATCCGCCTCATGCTCAGCATAAAAATCAGCTAGGGGGCCGTAAAGGTTACGCCCACTAGTTCCGATGATGTTGTGCGGTGGAAAGAGTTTGCTTTCTGGGTGGAATGTATCCTTCTCTTCATGAGCATCAATGGTAAAAAAGACATAGTCTCCACGATCAAAAGCTAATCTGGTTGCCTGATCAATGGCTTTTGATATTGCTTGAGCAGGTGCTCCAGCAGTTAGCTTTCCATGGTCTGCTACGAAATCCTCTGTATAGTCAATCGAGATTAAAGCCTTTGCCATTAGTAGTCCCTCTTTTTCACTTCCTCAAAAATATCACTAATTAGAACTTTGAGATAAGTCCCCTTCATTCCTAATGAGCGACTCTCAATAATTCCCGCTGACTCCAGTTTACGAAGCGCATTGACAATCACTGAGCGTGTAATGCCAATACGGTCTGCAATAACAGACGCAGTCAGCTGCCCTTCATTTCCATCCAATTCAGCTAAAATAGCTGATACGGCACGAAGTTCTGAATAGGAAAGGGTGTTGACCGCCATGGTAACAGCCGTACGACGGCGAATATTTTTCTCATCCTCTTCACGTTGGAAGTTCAAGAGTTGAATCCCTACCACCGTGCTCGCAATCTCAACAAGAATCAAATCTTCATCTTCAAATTTCTTATCATTGCGCCAAATGATCAACGAACCTAGGCGAATCCCTGACACATGAATCGGAGCAATGGTCGTCAAACCATCTGGAAAATCCGCACGGCTCTCTACAGGGAAAATGGTCAAATCATGTTCAACAGGAAGGTTGGCTTCCGTATCATAGATCATGTTTGCCCCTTGTACATAGACGTCAGGGAAGGTTTTGGTTTGGAAGAATTGTTCTACACGATCATTATTGGTCTTATAACGCATAAAGTAACCCAAGAGACGTCCCTTGTTATTTACAATACAAGCGTTACAGTCAATAATATCAGCTAACTGGCGTGTGATCGCATTGTAAGGAAGTTCATCTTGGAGTTGCTCCTCAGAGCGCTTTAGAATAGACGTGATTTTTCTTGTTTTTTCTAATAAATGTGCCATTTTTTACCTCGCATATAATCGCTTCCATTATAACATAGAAAAGTCTTTATTTCAATAATTATCTGAAAATTGCTTATTTAATTGCAATTTTGAACAGCAAAAATATTTTAGAAAAAAAGCGATTTTTTTATTGACATCCTATTTTATTTTTTATATTATAACATTATAAGAAGATGACATGATAAATCCCTTTCCGTTTCACCTATCCTTTACTATCACCATCTTCTTTTACTATCGGTCTCCTTATATATAAAAGCGATTCACACTGTGAATCGCTTTTTTCTATTTGTCTCCTTTGTTACGAATAACAAAGCCGGTCTTCTTTTCGCTTGAAGTGTTGCGAGGTTTTTTATTGTCTTTGTTACGATAACGTCTGTCTTTATCAAAACGATCGTTCCCACGACTGCCTTTCTTGAAGTCATCACGGCGACCATTGCCGCGGCGATCACGACCTCGACGGTCGTCTCCACGACGGCCTCCTCGATCTCCCTTGCCTTTACCACCAAAGCCATTACCTGATGGTTTAAATGGCAGTGGTTTTTCACGCGCAATCTCCACTTCAGGAAGGCTGTCTGGATCTTGGACTGTCAGACTCAAGATATACATAGCCAATTCTTCTGGACTAAATTCTGCAGCTAACTTACGAGCATCTTTAGCAAATTTCTCAAAGTTCCCACGAATAGCTTCGTCTGCGAAGTCTCGTTCGATTTTCTTGAGCGCTACTTGTTTCTTAGCTTGGAAGGCTTCTTCTGCTGTCGCTGGTTTCAAGCCTTTCATGCGTTTCTTAGTCAAGTTTTCAATAATTTGAAGGTAGCCCATTTCATTTGGAGAAACAAAGGTAATAGATTGACCTGACTTACCAGCACGCCCTGTACGACCGATACGGTGAACATAACTTTCAGGATCTTGTGGAATATCGTAGTTGTAGACGTGGGTCACACCTGAGATATCCAAACCACGTGCTGCCACGTCTGTCGCAACTAGAACATCAAGATTTCCATTTTTAAAATCACGAAGGACACGAAGACGTTTGTTTTGGTCTAAGTCACCATGAATCCCTTCTGTACGGAAGCCACGGATTTTAAGACCACGAGTCAATTCATCTACACGGCGTTTGGTACGACCAAATACGATAGCAAGTTCTGGTTGTTCCACATCCATGAGACGTGTCATGGTATCAAATTTCTCTTGTTCCTTGACACGGATATAGTACTGATCCACTAGCTCTGTTGTCAATTCCTTGGCAGCAATCTTCACATGCTCAGGATCTTTCATAAACTGAACACCAATACGTTTGATTGCATCTGGCATGGTTGCTGAAAAGAGCAAGGTTTGACGACTTTCAGGGACACGCGAGATAATAGCTTCGATGTCTTCAAGGAAGCCCATATTGAGCATTTCATCCGCTTCATCAAGGATGAGGGTTTCAATGTCTTTTAATTTCAAGGCCTTGCGTTTGATCAAGTCCAAAAGACGGCCCGGTGTTCCTACTACGATATGGGCACCAGATTTAAGGGCCTTGATTTGTTTCTCGATGCTTGAACCACCGTAAACCGAGCGAACTTTCACTCCCTTGCTACGGCCAAAGCGGAAAAGTTCTTCTTGACTTTGAACAGCGAGTTCACGAGTTGGAGCGATGACCAAGGCTTGGATGGTCGCTTCTTCTGTACGGATTTTTTCAAGAGTTGGCAAGCCAAAGGCTGCAGTTTTTCCTGTACCAGTCTGAGCTTGACCGATAACGTCTTTTCCTTCGAGAGCCAAGGGAATGGTCTGTTCTTGGATGGGACTGGCTTCTACAAATCCAGCTTTTTCAATCTCTGCTAGCAATTCAGCAGACAAGTTAAATTCATTAAATTTCACGTTTTTCTTCTTTCTAAAGATGGTGCGAAGCCATCCTATAGCGCTTAGTATATACTTTTCTTTTCATGACGTATCTTCAACAAAAATGAGATACCGTGTTGCTTCTTTTCCACGAAAGAAAAGTACTAGTTTCTTTGCAACCTATCTAGTATAACACAAGAGCGGGGCAAAAGATAGTAGAATCCTTAAGGAAAATCATGTAAACGATTTTCCACAAATATAAATACAGCCTTATATGATTCGTTTCTCCGTAGCGGAATTGTGCAAAAGTTTTTTTCTTGTGCTAGAATGAAATCAAACAGGAGGATTAAAAAATGTTAACATACGATTTAATTGTTATTGGATTTGGTAAGGCTGGTAAAACACTAGCTGGTAAATTGGCTTCAGCTGGCAAAAAAGTTGCCCTCGTTGAACGTAGTAAAGCTATGTATGGCGGAACTTGTATCAATATCGGATGTATCCCAACTAAAACCTTGTTAGTTGCTGCTGAGAAAGATTTGTCTTTTGAAAAAGTCATTGCTACCAAAAATACTATCACTGGTCGCCTCAATGGTAAAAACTATGCAACTGTTGCTGGTACAGGCGTAGATATCTTTGATGCGGAAGCACACTTCCTTTCAAATAAAGTCATCGAAATCCAAGCAGGTGATAAAAAACAAGAACTGACTGCTGAAACAATTGTCATCAACACTGGCGCTGTTTCAAACGTCTTACCTATTCCTGGACTTGCTACAAGTAAGAATGTCTTTGACTCAACAGGTATCCAAAACTTGGACAAATTGCCTGAAAAACTTGGAGTACTTGGAGGTGGAAACATCGGTCTTGAATTTGCAGGACTCTACAACAAACTTGGTAGCAAGGTCACAGTTCTAGATGCCTTGGACACATTCCTTCCTCGTGCAGAACCTTCCATCGCAGCACTTGCTAAACAATACATGGAAGAAGACGGCATTGAATTGCTTCAAAACATCCGTACTACTGAAATCAAAAACGACGGTGATCAAGTGCTCGTCGTAACTGAAAACGAAACCTACCGTTTCGATGCCCTTCTCTACGCAACTGGACGCAAACCAAATGTAGAACCACTTCAACTTGAAAATACAGATATTGAACTAACGGAGCGTGGTGCTATCAAGGTCGACAAACACTGCCAAACAAACGTTCCTGGTGTCTTTGCAGTTGGAGACGTCAACGGTGGACCTCAATTCACCTACATTTCACTTGATGACTTCCGTGTTGTTTACAGCTACCTTGCTGGAGATGGCAGCTACACACTCGAAGACCGGCTCAATGTACCAAACACCATGTTCATCACACCAGCTCTTTCTCAAGTTGGCTTGACGGAAAGCCAAGCAGCTAATTTGAAACTTCCATACGCCGTTAAGGAAATCCCTGTTGCTGCCATGCCTCGTGGTCACGTAAATGGAGACCTTCGCGGAGCCTTCAAAGCTGTTGTCAATACTGAAACAAAAGAAATTCTTGGAGCAAGCATCTTCTCAGAAGGTTCTCAAGAAATCATCAACATCATCACTGTTGCTATGGACAACAAGATTCCTTACACTTACTTCACAAAACAAATCTTCACTCACCCAACCTTGGCTGAGAACTTGAATGACTTGTTTGCGATTTAAGTTGAGACTGATTTGTTAACCAACAGCCCTCATCGGGCTGTTTTTGCTTCTGCGAAATCTCAAACCTGTCTTTTCCCTCTTTTATGATATAATAGAAACATGAAATTAAAAACTACTTTGGGCCTCCTAGCTGGGCGTTCTTCTCACTTCATCTTGAGCCGTCTTGGCCGAGGAAGTACGCTCCCAGGAAAACTCGCCCTTCAATTTGATAAAGATATTTTACAAAATCTAGCTAAGAACTACGAGATTGTCGTGGTCACTGGAACCAACGGGAAAACCCTCACAACTGCTCTCACTGTCGGCATTCTAAAAGAGGTCTACGGTCAGGTTCTAACCAATCCTAGTGGTGCCAATATGATTACAGGGATTACAACAACCTTCTTGACCGCCAAATCTTCTAAAACTGGAAAAAACATTGCCGTCCTCGAAATCGACGAAGCCAGTCTTTCTCGTATCTGCGACTATATCCATCCTAGTCTTTTTGTCATTACCAACATTTTCCGTGACCAGATGGACCGCTATGGTGAGATTTACACGACTTATAACATGATTTTGGATGCCATCCGTAAAGTGCCTACGGCTACAGTTCTCCTCAATGGTGACAGTCCGCTTTTCTACAAGCCATCTATTCCAAATCCAGTTCAATATTTTGGTTTTGACTTGGAAAAAGGACCAGCCCAACTGGCTCACTACAATACCGAAGGTATTCTCTGCCCTGACTGTCAAGGCATCCTCAAATATGAGCACAATACCTATGCCAACTTAGGTGCCTATATCTGTGAAAATTGTGGTTGCAAACGTCCTGATCTAGACTATCGCTTAACAGAACTGGTTGAGTTGACCAACAATCGCTCCCGCTTTGTCATTGACGGACAAGAATACGGCATCCAAATCGGTGGACTCTATAATATCTACAATGCCCTTGCTGCAGTTGCTATTGCCCGTTTCCTCGGCGCAGATTCGCAACGGATTAAGCAAGGATTTGATAAGAGCCGTGCTGTCTTTGGACGCCAGGAAACCTTCCATATCGGTGACAAAGAATGTACCCTTGTCTTGATTAAAAATCCTGTTGGAGCGACCCAAGCTATCGAGATGATCAAACTAGCACCTTATCCATTTAGCCTATCTGTCCTCCTCAATGCTAACTATGCTGATGGGATTGACACTAGCTGGATCTGGGATGCTGACTTTGAACAAATCACTGACATGGACATTCCTGAAATTAACGCTGGCGGTGTTCGTCATTCTGAAATCGCGCGTCGTCTACGAGTGACAGGCTACCCAGCTGATAAAATCACTGAGACAAGCAATCTGGAGCAAGTTCTCAAGACCATTGAGAACCAAGAATGCAAGCATGCCTATATCCTAGCAACCTATACGGCTATGCTGGAATTCCGAGAGCTGCTGGCTAGTCGTCAGATTGTTAGAAAGGAGATGAACTAATGGTTTATACTTCACTTTCCTCAAAAGCTGGCAATTACCCTTATCAGCTCAACATTGCCCACCTCTATGGAAACCTCATGAATACCTACGGGGACAATGGCAATATCCTCATGCTCAAGTATGTGGCTGAAAAACTGGGAGCTCATGTAACAGTTGATATCGTTTCTCTCCATGATGACTTTGACGAAAATCACTACGATATCGCCTTTTTCGGTGGTGGTCAAGACTTTGAACAAAGCATCATCGCAGGCGATCTACCTGCTAAGAAAGAGAGCATTGACAACTACATCCAAAATGACGGTGTGGTTCTCGCTATCTGTGGTGGTTTCCAACTTTTGGGGCAATATTATGTTGAAGCTTCAGGCAAACGCATCGAAGGGCTAGGGGTCATGGGCCACTATACCCTCAACCAGACCAATAACCGCTTTATCGGTGACATCAAGATTCACAATGAAGATTTCGATGAAACCTACTATGGCTTTGAAAATCACCAAGGTCGCACCTTCCTCTCAGATGACCAAAAACCGCTGGGACAGGTGGTCTATGGAAATGGAAATAACGAAGAAAAAATCGGCGAAGGGGTTCATTATAAGAATGTCTTTGGTTCCTACTTCCACGGACCTATCCTCTCTCGTAATGCCAATCTAGCTTATCGCCTAGTTACTACTGCCCTCAAGAAGAAATACGGCCAGGACATCCAACTCCCTGCCTATGAGGACATTCTCAGCCAAGAAATCGCTGAAGAATACAGTGACGTCAAAAGCAAGGCTGACTTTTCTTAAACTAAGGAAAATTAGATAAAAGAACTCCACTATCTTGTCGGAGTTCTTTTTGCCTGTTCTTTTACCCTTCTCTCTTGCATTTTCTCTCTTTTTTTGCCAAAATAGAGAGGTAGAAAGAAGGTAGCATATGTCTAAATTACAACAAATCGTAACATATCTTGAATCAGAAAAACTAGACGTCGCTGTCGTATCTGACCCCGTCACTATTAATTACCTCACTGGTTTTTACAGTGATCCCCATGAACGCCAAATGTTCCTCTTTGTCCTAGCGGACCGGGAACCTCTCCTTTTTGTCCCAGCCCTTGAAGTGGAGCGTGCAACCAGCACTGTTTCCTTCCCAGTAGTGGGCTATGTGGATTCTGAAAATCCATGGCAAAAAATCAAAAACGCTTTGCCTCAGCACGACTTCAAACGTGTTGCTGTTGAGTTTGACAATCTCATCTTGACCAAATACCATGGCTTGAAAACAGTTTTTGAAACTGCTGAGTTTGAAAATCTCACTCCTCTCATCCAACGCATGCGCCTCATCAAATCAGCTGATGAAGTGCAAAAAATGATGGTTGCAGGGCTCTATGCTGATAAAGCTGTAAAAGTTGGTTTTGACAATATCTCTCTTGATAAAACAGAGACAGATATCATTGCCCAAATCGACTTCGCCTTAAAACGTGAAGGCTATGAAATGAGTTTTGATACCATGGTATTGACTGGTGATAATGCTGCAAATCCACACGGAATTCCTGGTGCAAACAAGGTCGAAAAAGACGCCCTTCTCCTCTTTGACCTGGGTGTTATGGTCAATGGCTACGCATCAGATATGACTCGTACAGTCGCTGTCGGCAAACCAGACCAATTCAAGAAAGATATTTACAACTTGACCCTTGAAGCCCAACAAGCTGCTCTTGACTTTATCAAACCTGGTGTGACTGCTCATGAAGTAGACCGCGCTGCCCGTGAAGTCATCGAAAAAGCTGGTTACGGTGAGTACTTTAACCACCGTCTCGGTCACGGTATCGGTATGGATGTCCACGAATTCCCATCTATCATGGAAGGAAATGACATGGTCATCGAAGAAGGCATGTGCTTCTCTGTTGAACCAGGTATCTATATCCCTGGTAAAGTCGGCGTTCGTATCGAAGACTGTGGTGTTGTTACCAAGGATGGCTTTGACCTCTTTACAAGCACCAGCAAAGACTTGCTTTATTTTGATTAATATTCATCTAATACTCAATGAAAATCAAAGAACAAACTAGGAAACTAGCCGCAGGCTGTACTTGAGTACGGCAAGGCGACGTTGACGCGGTTTGAAGAGATTTTCGAAGAGTATAAAATCTTCCCACAATAAAACGCATAGTATCAAGGTTTTTCAACACTTGATATTATGCGTTTTTCTGATTTTTAGAACTTTTCTCCAGCCGCTTTACTTAATTTTCTTAATACTTTGACTAAGCACAAACCCTACAACCATTCCCACGATATTTTGCAGGAAGTTTGGTAGGATTTCTGGTAGGGCTGCTGCCCAGCCATTCATCAAAGTTGAACCCAAGGCGTAGCCTCCTACCATCGCAATAGTAGCTAAGATAAGGCCTAGCCATTGCCATCTTCCTTTAAATCCTGCGAAAAATCCCTGCAAGCCATGGTTGATCAAGCTAAAGAACATCCACTGGGGGTAGCCTGATAAGAGGTCAATCAAGAAACCTGCTAGACCTCCGACTACAGCCCCTTCACGACTACCAAAGTAGAAGGCTGCAAAGAAGATACCCGCATCTAAGAGAGTTAGAATGCCTGTTGGTGTTGGAATCTTTAAGAAATAACCTAAAACCACAGAAAGGGCGGTTAATAGAGATACAAGGGCGATTTTAGTTGTTTTGGTTTGCTTCATATTGTCTTACTCCATATTGATCTGCTTGTGCAATAGCACGGTAAACGAAAGCTTTAGAACTTTCTATTGCTGGTAAAAGTTCATCACCTTTAACCAAGTGACTGGCGATGCTTGAGGCAAAGGTACAACCTGCACCAGCATTTTGACCTTGAATGACAGGATTTTCTAGAACTGTAAAATTTTGTCCATCATAAAAGACATCCACAGCCTTGTCCTGACTAAGGCGATTGCCTCCCTTGATAATGACTGCTGGCGCTCCTAAATCATGCAATTTCTGCGCTGCAACCTTCATGTCTTCCAAGGTTTTAATTTCCTGACCAGCTAATAATTCTGCTTCAGGAAGATTAGGCGTAATCACACTGACATGAGGGAAAAAGCGAATCAACTCTTGACAGAGTTCACTGACAGCCACATCGTGCGTTTCCTTGCAGACCAAGACGGGATCCAATACCACAGGCACTCCTGGACGTTGCTTGATAAAGTTCAAGGCTTTCTCAGCCACACTGACAGTAGGGAGAAGACCAATCTTAATCCCTGCAAATTCCACATCACGCAAGCTATCCAATTCATGTTGAAAAATGGCATCGTCAGTTGGAAAGACTTCAAAGCCCTTTTCAGTCAAGGCCGTCAAACAAGTCACTGCTACAAAGCCATGCAAGCCGTTCAAGGTATAGGTAGCCAAATCAGCTGACAAACCACCACCACTAAAAATATCATTCCCAGAAAGGGCTAAAATACGATTATTCTTCATAACGAATCTCCTTTAAATACAAGCCATTCGGTGCAGCCGTTGGACCTGCTAGCTGTCTATCTTTTTTTTCTAAGATCAAGTCAATCTGCTCAACTGGCATTCGATTATTTCCGATTTTGAGCAGCGTTCCCACCATATTGCGAATCTGCTTATACAAGAAACCATTCCCTGAAAAGCTAAAGGTCAAAAACTGCCCTGTCTCATCAACACTAAGACTGGCTTCTGTAATGGTTCGAACCTTGTCCTCTACACTGGTTCCAGATGCTGTAAAGCCGGTAAAATCATGAGTTCCCTCTAGCTTTTTGATTGCCATCTGCATCCGCTCCACGTCGAGCGGATAGGGAAAGTGAGTAGCGTAGTGACGACGCATAGGATTTTTGGGACGTCCTCTATCCACGATAAACTCATAGGTCTTGCTGTGCTTGGCATAACGGCAATGAAAATCATCTGCCACAATCTCAATTGAAATCACATCAATATCTTCTGGAGACTGGGTATCCAGAGCAAAACGGAGTTTTTCCTCATCCATCTGATAGGGCAGGTCAAAATGAATAACCTGACTAAGAGCATGAACCCCACTATCCGTCCTACCAGCACCGTGAACAGTGATGGCTTGCCCCTTATTGAGTCTCGTTAAGGTTTTCTCAATTTCCTCTTGAACGCTCCTCGCATGAGGCTGGCGCTGAAAACCGGCAAAGCCATAACCATCATAGGAAATGATTGCTTTATATCTTGTCATAACTTCTATTTTATCAGGAAATAAAAGTGTAAACAAGTTTAAAAACCAATAATTGTCTGGGTACAAAATTCCCAGAAAGAAAAACTTAGGAAACCAATCCTAAGCTCTCTTTTGCAGTGCGTACATAACAAAGATAGAAGTGACAATCAACCAGCAACCTAGAATGGTGAAGACCAACATACCGTTTTGAGTCACCAAGCCAATCGCCCCAAGAATGAAAGGTGTCGTAAAGGCTCCAAAGCTACATCCTAGCACTGCAAAAGATGTTGCCTGATTGAGGAGCTTGGCTGGGATTCTTTCAGAAAGAAGCTGAAAGACAGTGGTCAAGGCCACACTGTAAGAAAAACCTGCCACAACACTTCCAACTACCATCACACTCAATGACGGAGACAAGGCAATCACAATCTGCCCCAATCCAAAGGTGATACCTGACCAAAGGAGCAACCTTTCTTTAAACAGAGAGATAAAGAAAGAAAAACTCACACCTGCCAAGATACCAATCAACTGCATGATACTTAAAACCAAGCTCGATAACTGGGCATCCCCTAGACCTCTTTCCACCATCAGACTAGGAATACGTATGGTGATAGCTGTATTGGTGCAGACCACAACTGCTGCTTCAACAGCCAATAGAAAAATCAAGCCTTTCATCTGTCCTGTCAAACGAGTCGTTTCGGTCTCTTTTTTCTTTGTTTCTTTCTTTTCTTTCCCATAAGGGACAAAGAGCAGATAAAGAATCAATACTAAAAATCCCGCACTGTAGGCCAAGAAGGTCACAGTCCATCCCAAGGATAAGAGTTGACCGACCACTAGAGTCAAAATCGATGCCCCGACAACTTCTGCTGATCCGCGAAGACCCAACATCTGGATCCGTGTCTTTCCATGATAGCGTTCGCTGATGATGGAAATGGCCTTGGCATTGATCATCCCAACACCCAAGCCAAATAAAATCCGCATTGCAAAGACAAAGTTGTAATCCTGATACCAGAAAGGGGCTGTTCCCCCGATAGAGAGGATGAGAAGTCCTAGACTAATCTGAAGACGTTCAGAAAACAGACGCTCCAAAACCCCATTTAAAACCAGCATAATCATGATCCCAAAAGAAGGAAGACTGACCAGGAGCTCGATTTGTTCCTTAGAGTAGCCTTGATAGTAGTCAAACATGGCAGGCAGAGCACTTGAGATGGAAAAGGAGGTAATCAAAACGAGGGAGAGGGCCAAAATACTAGCCCGTTCTAAATATTGTTTCATGAATTTTCTTTCTGTATATTTCTCACTGTTTATCCTTTTAAAAGGAAGATGGCAAGAAAAGAAGGAGCCCGATTGAACTAGAGACTCCGTCCTAACTTTCCTAATAGGAAGACTATTTTCGCTTGATTTGCTTGATCAGATAGAAGATGAAGCCTGCAACCATATACGCCGCAAAAATGATCAAACACCATTTGATAACCACGTCCCAACCCTTGTTCACATTTAAAAAGAAATAAGGGAAGGGATTGTCCTTGGAATTCGGAATATTGAGTTTTAAGACCAGGCCGTTAAACAAGGCAAAAATCATATAAACCAAGGGCAAGATGGTCCACAAGACTGGATCCCATATCTTGTATTGACCCTGTTTATCAAAGAAGAGGGTGTCGGCTAAAAACCAGAGTGGAACGATATAGTGGCAAAGGAAATTTTCCACTCGGTAAAAGTCTGTCGCGATCGGAGCAAGCATAAAATGGTAAATCACACAGGTAATCATGATACTCATGGTAACACCACCCTTGAGACGAAGCAAGGTCGGACTTTGCCAATTTTCACCTGAACGGCTCATCACACGGAGCAGATAACCCGTGAAAATCGTTACCAAAAGATTGGACAACACTGTGTAGTAAAGGAGCATACCAAAGCCACCGTGCTTGGTAATCTCTAAATAAACTCCTGTAAATGCCGCTAAGAACAAGAGCACACGACTATAAAAGATAAATTTATAATTCAGTTTCATGGCTAGATTTTCTTAACAAATTCTGACTTGAGTTTCATAGCTCCAAAACCATCAATCTTACAGTCGATGTTGTGGTCACCTTCTACGATACGGATATTTTTAACGCGAGTTCCTTGTTTCAAATCCTTTGGCGCACCTTTTACTTTCAAATCCTTGATAAGAGTTACAGTATCGCCGTCAGCCAATTTATTTCCGTTTGCATCGATAGCAACAACACCTTCTTCTACTTCTGCAACTTCAGCAGGATTCCATTCATAGGCACACTCTGGGCATACCAAAAGATTTCCATCTTCGTAGACATATTCTGAATTACATTTTGGGCAATTTGGTAAGTTGTTCATAAGTCCTCCTTAAACTAACAATTATTCTTTAAAATTCATATGTTATTGAACAGCAACTATTATACCGTAAAATCCTACTTTTGACAATGTGTCCTAAGTCCAGCAAACAAAAAAATCATGCAACTGTTTACAGTTACATGACTTTTAAAAGATGATTGGTCATGGGCACTTATCAGGTACCTCATGATAAAAGGGGTAGCAACTATATTTTACAAACCAGGAGCTTGTCCAAGTTCTGCTGCAAGCATCCAAACTGTTTTCTCAAGTTCAGCCTTAGCACCAACAAAGATATCGTTTGTAACATCATCGCCTTCTTCATCAGTCACATCCAAAGCTTTTTGGAAAAGAGCGATAAGGTAGCGATAAATCGCTAGAACACGTTCCAAGCTTTCTTCAACGTTACGGAATTCTCCTTCTTCTTCTTCGATTTCACTGTGTTGAAGGAATTCTGTCAAAGTTGAGTAAGGTTTGCCACCAAGAGTGATCAAACGTTCACTGATTTCGTCAAGATAGCCATCAAGGCTGTCCATGTATTCATCCATTTTTGGATGCCATACGAGGAAACCACGACCACGCATATACCAGTGAACTTGGTGAAGGGCAATGTGAGCCACATACAAGTCTGCTACTGCTTGGTTCAATACTTCCTTTGTTTTTGCCAATGCTACTGGCGCTGTTTTAGATAATGTTGTTACGTCTTTTACTGCTTCTTTTTTCAATTCAACCATATTGATCACCTCATAATATTATTTTTGCAACCATATTTATTGATTACTATCTCAGTATACTACTCCTAGTAGACAAAAGCAAGAAAATTAACCCATATTAAAAAAGTTGTAATTGACTGATAATTTAAGAAAAATATACAGTCTTTAAAAAAAAGACAGTCTTAGCAGACTGTCTGGAATAACTGAGATTATTTTACAAAATCAAGCAATGCCAAGAAGCTTTCAGCTTCAAGTGACGCACCACCAACAAGGGCACCGTCAACGTCTGGGCAAGCCATGTATGAAGCAACGTTTTCAGGTTTAACAGAACCACCGTATTGAACACGAACTTTGTCCGCAACTTCTTGACCGAAGTCTGCAGCTACAACGTCACGAACAACTTTACACATTTTTTGTGCATCGTCTTGTGAAGCTGATTTACCAGTACCGATAGCCCAGATTGGCTCATAAGCGATAACGGATGCAGCAACTTGTTCTGCAGTCAATCCAGCCAATGCAGCAGATACTTGAGCACCTACGAATTCAGCAGCTTTACCAGCTTCGTAAGTTTCAAGTGACTCACCACAACAGATGATTGGAAGCATACCGTTTGCAAAGATTGCTTTTGCTTTTTTGTTGATATCTTCGTCAGTTTCATGGAAGTAGTCACGACGTTCTGAGTGACCGATAACAACGTAGTCAGTACCGATTTCTTTCAAAACTTGTGGGCTAGTTTCACCAGTGAAAGCACCTGCATTTTCAAAGTAGCAGTTTTGAGCAGCAACTTTAAGGTTTGAACCTTTAGCAGCAGCAAGAACAGCTGTCAAATCAAGAGCTGGAGCTGCGATACCTGCTTCAACAAGGTCTGATGAAGGAAGTTTTGATGCAACGGCTTCAACGAATGCTTTTGCTTCTTCTGGATTTTTGTTCATTTTCCAGTTACCAGCGATAAATGGTTTACGTGACATTTCACATACCTCTTTTTTCATTTTATTCACTATTATTCTATCATATTTATAAGGAGCTTGCAAACCTTACTCTAATTTTCAAGATTTTTCAAGCGACTAATCTTGCCACAAATTCATGGCATCGAGGAAATCAGCCGAAGCCTGAACTTGTTTGGGATTGTTGACTTCTCGCTCTGCTCGTTTGGCCTCTACCTGAGTCACAGACTGAATACCTTCATGGCGCCAGTTTCGTAGGATTGCCTGAATATATTTCCAGTTTGGCTTGCCATTGAGAACGGCCTCTCGGAGAGCTTCCTTGATCAAATCCGCCTTAACTCCGTCTTCTTTGACAGTCTTAGAAAGGTCTTCGATTTCAAATGGTGTTAATAAGCGTCCCAATTCCTGCTGAAAAGTTTCAACCAGATCCTTCAACTGATTCTGCGGGTTTGGGACTGTTGTAGCTGGAGTTTGGCTATCTAGTAAGCTATCCAAGCGTTCAAAAGCCAAACTAGCATCAAAAATCAGCTCAATTTCCCCGTTTAGTTCAATGGTTCGATATTGTAGCAAGCCATTTTCAGTCAAATTCGAAATAGATTGGTTGACATCTGCCACCTCTTTCCCAATGATTTCAGCAATCTGACTAGGCGAAACATCTCCTAGGGCTGTGGTATTTTGTAAATAGAAAAATTGCCAGACCAGAAAATCTTCGCTGGAAGGAAAGAGTTCCTTAAAATGCAAGAGAAGGGCACTTGGCAAAACCAAGTTCCCTGATTTAAAAGCGTCAAAATATGTCATAATTCCTCTTATAGATATCCAAATGCAGCCGCATCATCCTCTACCTTTCTCCAGTCAAAAGGGGTTTCTTGATAAACTGCATAGTTTACCCAATTACTGAAAAAGAGGGCAGCTGATGAAGACCAACAGAGACAAGGCGTCTCATTTACATCATCATTTTTAAAGTAGTTCTCTGGGATATGAGGGTTGAGTCCCGCCTCATAATCACGAAAATACTCTCTTGCCAAAGTGTCACGATCGTACTCCAAATGACCAAAACTATAAATCTCACGCAAATCTCGACTAGCTAGGATAGAAACCCCAACCTCAGGACCTTCTGACAGAATCTCCAGATTGGTCTTGTTTAAGATTTCTTCTTTTAAAATCTCAGTATGACGAGAATGAGGAGCTACATAGCGATCATCAAAACCTCTAAAAAGAAGGTGCCCTTCTTTCAAGGTGTCCTGTGGGTAAATACCTGATAGTTTCCGATCCATCTGGTGCTTTTCAACGCCATAGCGAACATAAAGACCTGCTTGTGCTCCCCAACAGATATGGAGGGTTGAAAAAACATGCGTCTTGGACCATTCGATGACCTGCTTGAATTCTTCCCAGTAATCTACCTCCTCAAAAGGCAAATGCTCCACTGGTGCTCCTGTGATAATCATTCCATCAAAAAAGTCATCCTTGACCTCTGGAAAGGTCTTATAGAATGTTTCCATATGTTCGGCACGAGTTGTCTTGGAACGATGTGTTTCCATATATAAGAAATCAATATCTAATTGCAAAGGGGTATTAGCCAAATGTCGCAAGAGTTGCGTTTCTGTTACCATTTTTTGAGGCATGAGATTTAAAATCAAAATCTTCAAGGGGCGAATATCCTGATGAGCAGCCCGTTGGTCGTCCATAACAAAGATATTTTCTGTCCTTAAAATCTCCACAGCTGGTAATTTTTTATCAATTCGAATCGGCATAATACCCTCCTAACAGTTCTCTATTTCGGGAATGATCTTGTCTGTTTGAAAGCAAAAACCTCCAAATACTTCTTCCCTTTATTATACTGTATGAAGATATAGTTTTCAATTATAGTTTTTCTCTAACTAGCTATAGTTAATTTATATAGCAGATGAAGAGAAAACAGCCCCAAGGACTGTTTTTCATTAATAATGCATAAGTACCTTGTAATCGTAATCTCCGATTTTTTCACGGCCTTTAAGCTCATCCAACTCAATCAAGAAAGCACAACCGGCTACAACTCCACCAAGTCTTTCAATCATCTCAATTGTTGCCTTGACAGTTCCACCTGTTGCCAAGAGATCATCTACGATGAGAACACGTTGGCCTGGCTTGATCGCATCAGCATGCATGGTCAAGGTATCAATACCGTACTCTTTCTCATAGTCAGCAGAAATGACTTCACGTGGCAATTTCCCTGGTTTACGAACAGGTGCAAAGCCAATTCCCAACTCAAAAGCAACTGGGCAGCCAACAATAAATCCACGAGCCTCTGGCCCAACAATCATGTCGATTTTCTTATCAGTTGCATACTGAACAATTTCACGAACAGCATAGCTATAAGCATTTCCATCTGCCATCAAAGGGCTGATATCACGGAAGGTAATACCTTCCTTAGGATAATTTTCAATCGTTGCGATATAATCTTTTAAATTCATCTTTTTCTTTCTTTCAAAGTTTTTTACTCTCTATTATAGCATATTTTTTAAGAAAGAAAAAAGGAAAAGTTAACTTCAATAATTATCTAACGATTTGACGATTTATAACTAGCCATAGCAATAAAGCCCAATTTCTGTTTATTCTTAGCAAACATTTTATACATAGTTAAAAACTGCTTTCTATTCTCCTTTTTACAAGCATTTACGCAAATTTTCAAAGTTCCTAGCCAACCTTCGTCATAAATCATACCTGATAATTTCATTAATGTCATTTCACCAGTCAATATTTTCACATCACGATAACCTGATTCTATCATCACCTGTTCCCAACCATCTTGAGTTAAAGGACCTACATTTACATGAATTGCTTGTGACAATTCCTGTCTGACAGACTCTTTAGCTTCCTTAAGAAGCACATCATGTGTCAAAAGAAGACCTTCAGGTTTTAAAACCCTTAGATACTCCATTACACATTTTTTCTTAGCTTGATCGGCTTGCATAGTCAGCATAGCTTCATTTATAACAATATCAAAACTAGCATCTCCATAAGGAAGTTTCATTGCATTTGCTCTTTCAAATCTAATCAAATGACCAACACCTGCCATTTCAGCAGATTTTTTAGCCACTTCTAAGGCTTGTCCATCCATATCAACAGCAGTTATCTTACAACCAAAACGCTGTGCCAACTCAATTGCTGTAGTTCCCCTATTGCACGCAACTTCTAGTATTCTCTTTTCTTTTGAAAATCCTCCTTCCGCAATTAACCAATCTGTAGCACGTTTTCCACCTGGACGTAAGCGTTTTTTCCCCAGTTTTGCTAAAAACTTATGACCTGCTTCTGACATTTGAACACCTCTATTTTTTCTTCATTATAACATAAAACTATATTGTCTGACAATTCTAATCTATTATTTGATAAACTAGAATCAAAAGCGTACAAACTGCCATGACTATAGCATAAATCTATTAATCACCTCTCTAGTTCGAATTCAATAGCTCACGTAGTTTACGCATATAGGTTACAACTACATATTTGTACTTTAGAGTTGCTGGCCTCCTTATCCGCTATATACGCTTTACTATCACATGCCTATTCGTATAGCCAAGATTTCTCTATCTCTTTCTCTGCCGATTCTTATTTCCAACGTCAGACTTAAACAGTCTATCCTAATGCCGTTCGATCAGCTACTCACAATAGTCAGGCTTGGGAATCACTTTTGGGTTTACTAGTATATGGTAGCCACAGAGGACTTAGATCTCGGATGAACGGAATGCCCGTTGTACCTAAAAAACGAGCACTTTTGTACTCGTTTTTTATATATTTATTGATTAAAGTGAGTTCACGTCAACCTTGATACCAACACCTTGAGTAGTTGTGATAGTCAAGCTTGTTACGTAAGTTCCTTTAGCAGTAGCTGGTTTCGCTTTTTGGATTGTTTCGTTGAATGCTTTGAAGTTTTCAACCAACTTGTCAGCTTCAAATGAAACTTTACCGATGATAGCTTGTACGATACCTGCACGGTCTGCACGGTAAGTGATTTTACCACCTTTAGACTCTTCAACTGCTTTAGCAACATCCATTGTTACAGTACCAGTTTTAGGGTTTGGCATCAAGTTACGTGGTCCAAGGACACGTCCAAGACGTCCAACAAGAGCCATCATATCAGGTGTTGCGATAACTACGTCGAAGTCCAACCAACCGTCGTTGATTTTAGCAACTAGGTCGTCTTCACCAACGAAGTCTGCACCAGCAGCTTTTGCTTCTTCAGCTTTTGCACCACGTGCAAATACAAGAACGCGAGCTGTTTTACCAGTACCGTTTGGCAATACCATTGCTCCACGGATTTGTTGGTCAGCTTTTTTAACGTCAATGTTCAAGTTGTAAGCAACTTCTACAGTTGCATCAAATTTTGCAAAGTTAGTTTCTTTTGCAAGAGCTACAGCTTCTTCTACGCTGTACGCTTTTGTGCTGTCGATTTTCTCAAGAGCAGCACGAAGTTGTTTGCTTTTTTTAGCCATTTTCTATTCTCCTTGTATGTGGTTCAATCGATTTTCATCTCCCACGTCACTTCTCGAAATGATGAAGTCTTGCGGGTTATATTGGGATGTTATTGATTAGTCAACAACAGTGAATCCCATAGAACGAGCAGTACCTTCGATCATACGCATTGCAGACTCAATGTTTGCTGCGTTCAAATCTGGCATCTTAGTTTCTGCAATTTCTTGTACTTGTGCACGAGTAACTGTAGCAACTTTAGTTTTGTTAGGTGTACCTGATCCTTTTTCAACACCTGCAGCTTTTTTCAAAAGAACAGCAGCTGGTGGTGTTTTTGTAACGAAAGTAAATGATTTGTCTTCGTATACTGAGATAACAACTGGAATGATCATACCAGCTTGGTCAGCTGTACGAGCGTTGAACTCTTTTGTGAATCCCATGATGTTGATACCAGCTTGACCAAGAGCAGGTCCAACTGGTGGAGCTGGTGTAGCTTTACCAGCAGGGATTTGCAATTTTACAAGTTTTTCGACTTTTTTAGCCATTTTTAAATCCTCCTTTGTGGTTTTGGCGGTAATGTAAGATTTTTACCTCCCACAAGTATGCTTTACACATACCTTTCCATTATACACTATTTATCTAAAAATGCAAGAGAAAAATTACTTTTTTAATCGACGTAATCTCCGCCTTCAAAGCCATAGTACTCTTCCAAACTGAGACCACTTGCAGCAATTTCTTTGGCTTCTTTTCCAACGTAGCGAAGATGCCATTCTTCTGCCATGTAGCCAGTCTCTTTTTCCTTGCCTTTGAGATAGCGAACAACAAAGCCATAGTCAGCCGCATGATCTAAGAGCCACTGGGCTGCCTTCTCCTCTGTTACCAATTCTCCATTAGTACCAATCAAATCAAAAGCAAGACCCGTTTGGTGTTCACTATAACCTGGGCGTGCTGAATAGCGATCTGCAGCTTCCTTCCCATCTTGATTCACATAGTCTTGATAAAGTTTGGTTTGGGTTTCATAACTTCTAAAACCACTGTAGTGATCGCTGATTGGGTAGCCAGCTGCTTGCATTGCTGCAATGAGCTTCAGCAACTCTGCTTTAGCTGTTGGATTTTCTCCTGGATTATAGTCTTTTGACAAAGGATAGTGCTTATTAGCTATGACGATTTCATCGTACTTCCCTTGAATACTATAGTAGTCTCCCTTATTGACAACTTCTGCTTTCTTCTGACTAGAGGCTTGAGATTTGCTCCCTACAGTTCCTTCAGGTTGACTAGTTTGTTCCGTTTTTTGAGTGTTTTCTTCATTTTTAGGTTTTTCTTGAGAACATGCTGCTAGGGTTACTGCCAGCAAACCAGATAAAACAATGTATCTTTTTTTCATTTTTTCTTCCTCTCTTAGACCAAGTGCTTCTCTAATTCATCGGATAAGGCTTTAATCATTTGTTCCAACTCATGGGATTTCACTTGGCAATCTTCTGCCGCCATTTCTTCCCAGGGTACCCACCAGACTGGACCACGGCCATTCAATCCATGACCCCTCATATCACCTGACCGTCTTGGAAATAGGTGCCAGTGAGCGTGGGCATCTCCATTTCCTAGAAGTTCAATGTTCATCTTTTCAGCTTTAAACGTTTTGGCAACAGCTTCTTGGACCAAACTCATTTCCTCTAGAAAACAAAGTTTTACAGAAGTCTCCATATGGTGGAGTTCTGCGACATGCTCTTTTGCCAGAAATAAGGTATAGCCCTTAAAGTATTGGTGGTCTCCAATAACAACATAGCCTGTTTCTAGTTCTTTTACAAAGTAGGGATTTTCCCCTGCCTTGATCCATTCAATTCTTTGACAAATCAAGCACATATTAGTCCACCAATGCACTCTTGAGATAGGCGTCTACCATACGCTCAGTCGCCACTACTGAATCAATGTGTGTTCGTTCGTAAGAGTGACTGGACTCGATACCAGCTCCAAGGAGGGCATGCTTGACCTCGGCTCCTGCTGACATAGCTGCGGAAGCATCCGAGCCGTAAAATGGATAAATGTCGAGCTTAAATGGAATATCTTGCTCCTTTGCCAAAGCCACTAAATGTTGACGGAAGTCGTAGTGATAGGGACCTGAAGCGTCCTTGACACAGATAGACACTGTATACTCATCCGTCTGCTGGTCATCGCCCATAGCTCCCATATCTACAGCCAGATATTCTACTACCTGACTTGGAATATTGGAGTTTGCACCGTGACCCACTTCTTCAAAGACTGAAAAAGCAAAATGAGTTGTTACTGGCAATGCAATCCCCTCTTCCTTGTAAATACGAAGAAGATTGAGCAAAATTGCTGCGCTGACCTTGTCATCCAAGTGGCGAGACTTGATAAAACCAGTCTCTGTCACGACAGTTCGCGGGTCAAAACTGATAAAGTCGCCAACCTCGATGCCCAAGGCGCGCGTTTCCTTTTCATTGGTCACTTTTTCGTCTAAACGAACTTCCATATTGTCCTGCGTACGTTCTGCAGTTCCTGCATCCTTGTAGACATGGCAAGATGTCTGGTGGATAAGGATCGTTCCAGATACCGTTTTACCTGTACTAGCCACATGAACGGTACAGTTTTCTCCCTCAATCATGTTCCAAGGAAAACCACCGATCCGGTCCAATTTGAGACGTCCATCAGGTTTAACAGCACGTACAATGGCTCCGAGTGTGTCCACATGGGCAGTTACATAGCGATGTTGTTCGTCGTTTTGACCTTTGATTGTTACATTGACACCACCCTTAGCAGTTCGAACAGGCTGGTAACCAAGCTCTTCTAAAGTATGGACTAGATAATCTGAGATCTCACGAGTAAAGCCTGTTGGAGATGCAATAGCAGTTAGTTCTTTGATATAGTTTATAGTCTGATTCATTTCTTCACCTCTTTCCTACCATTATAACATTTTTCTAGTCAGACTCCTTCTCAAAAGGAGAAAAACTGTGTTTAGTTGCTTTCACTATGGATCCATGTTATAATACGAATACTTTGATTATGAAAGGAAAGTAAAAAATATGAAATCATACTTTAAAGTATCACTAGCCCTTGTGGCTTCACTTGTCCTCCTGCTCGGATGTTCCAAACAAGCATCAACACCTACCAACAGCAGTAGCAAAGAAGACACAACAACTCAGTCAAGTGAGAGCAAACAAAGCAGTCAACAATCATCTGAAAAGAAAGAATCAGCTAAAACACATACCTTTATTAACAAAAGCAATTCTGGAATCACTTCTACCTTGATTTATACTGTAGAAGGCGACAATGTTATCAAGCAATCAGCTAATAACATTGCTGATCCTGAAATCCTTGGTGCAACTCCAGAAGATGTCAAGAGTTTTATCGAAGAAAAGTACAAAGGTTATAATGGACTCAAAGGTGTTAAACAAACGATTGAAATCAAAGATGGAAAAGTTGTTCAAGATCTAGAAGTTGACTTCTCAGTTGCAAGCATTAGCGAACTTAGAAAAGCACTTCCTGAAGAATATTCTGGTATCGGTAATCGTGTCAGTTTCTCAAACTCTAAAAAAGCACTGGAAAAAATGGGATTCACAGAAAAGACGAACTAATCTCCTAAAATTTCATATAGACTAGTGTAGGTCCACCCCAAAAGTTAGACACAACTCTAACTCTTGGGGTGTTTTATTACATCCCTAACCGATGTGTCCAATAGATTCATCGCAATTCCATAAAAAGTGCATTTAAAACTTCCCACTTTTCAATCCATAGGATAAAAGTTCTTTGAAATAGATAGAGATAAAACTTTAATCGTCAGACTAGTTTCTGTTCATCGTCATGTCAGGTCAGATGGGAGGGGAGGTCTAGTTGATTTTGTAGTAGAATCATGTTATAATACAAAATACTTTGATTATGAAAGAAAATTCTATGAAAACTTATGTTAAAACTTCACTAACCCTTGTGGCTTCACTTGTCCTCCTACTCGGATGTTCCAAACAAGCATCAACACCTGCTAGCAGCAGTAGCAAAGAAGACAAAACAACTCAGTCAAGCGAGACCAAACAAAGCAGCCAACAATCATCTGAGAAGAAAGATGAGACAAAAAACTACATTTTTGTTCACAATAGCAATCCCGGAAGAACTTCTACCTTGACATACACTGTTAAGGGGGATGATGTTGTAAAACAAGAAGTCTATAATGTTTTTGATCCTGAAATACTTGACAAGTCAGCAGAAGAGATTAAAGAACTTATCGTGAAAACTTATAAAAAGGAGGAAGGACTTAAAGGTATTACACAAAATATCGAATTCAAAGATGGAAAAGTCATCCATAGCATGGAGGTTGACATGACTGTTGTGAATCTCGAAGAGATGAAAAAAGCAATGCCAAATGAAGTTTCTGGCTCTGGAAGCCGTGTAAGTTTCCTAAAAACTAGAAAAATGCTTAAAGAGGCTGGTTATACTGAACAAACCAACTAACGAGTCGTGCTTATACAAAAAATTCTTGGTCGTTGACCAAGAATTTTTTTATTCCATCTCAAAAACATCACTCTCTTGTTTGTTTGGTAGAACCAGCGAAAGCAAGATTCCGATAATAGCTGGCACTAGCCATGGAAGAGAGGCTGACGCAAACGGAAGGGCATTAACCAGATTTTCTAGAAACTCAATCTTAAAGGAGCTTCCAAGAACACTTGCAACAGCGATTCCTGTGACAACTCCCATTGTTAGTTGCATACCCGGTTTTGATAGGGGTACAAACTTATTAACAATCACAATCATCACAATGGCAATAGTGATTGGATACAAGATTACCAGTACTGGAATGGAGTACTTGATAATCGCATCAAGCCCAAGATTTGCAATAGCAAATCCAATCAAGGTAAAGGCAGTTGCATAGACCTTGTAGCTGATTTGTGGGAAGCGACCGTTAAAGAACTCTGCTGTCGACACAATCAAACCAACTGTCGTTGTGAAGCAGGTTACAGTTACCATGACAGCAAGGAAGAGTTGAGCCGTTGAACCAAAGATTTCCTGAGTTGCTTGTGACAAGATATAAACACCTGGAGTTCCACCCTTCATGGCTTCTGCCGGTACTGGAAAATGATTTCCAAGGAATCCTAAACCGATGTAAAGAGCGCTAAAAGCAAGAGCTACAACGATACCAACAACCCAAATAGTTGAGATGTATTCTTTCTTACTGGAGAATCCAAGTTGTTTTAAGGTTTGAACAGCAATCACACTAAAAGCTACTGAGGCAAGGGCATCCAAGGTGTTATATCCCTCTAGGAATCCTGTTCCGAAAGCAGATGCTTGATAGGCTTCTGAAGCTACTTGGGGACTGGTTCCACCATATTTAAAGGCACCTAGTACAACTAAGATAACGATAAGCAAAGCAAAGACTGGTGTCAAGATTCGTCCGATACGATCCAAAATCTTTGATGGATTGAGTGAAATCAGATAGGCTGCGGCAAAGTAAAGCACGGTAAAGATAATCAATCCTAGGCCTTTATTTGCTTCAGACAAGAGAGGGCTGATACCGACCTCATAAGCTGTTGTTGCTGTACGTGGAATGGCAAAGAATGGGCCAATCGATAGATAGAGGACTGCAAGATAAAGAGTCGCAAACCAAGGTGAGATTTTCTTAGAAATCTCATAAATGTATCCTTTAGGATTGAGCGTTCCGATGATGAGCGTTAGGACAGCAATCCCAACACCCGAAAATACAAAACCTGCGATGGCAGGAAGAAAGTGTTCTCCAGATAGAGCACCTAGAGAAGGCGGAAAAATCAAGTTCCCCGCACCAAAAAATATTCCAAACAGGAGCAAGCCTGTCAGGGCACCTTTTTTAGCCATAAAAATCTCCTTCATATTTCTAAAATACTGACCTAGTATACCATGATTAAGACTCTGAAAAAAGTATCCAAAATTAATCATTGAATGTTTTCAATATTTTTAAAAATAAGAATTATCTAAAAACAAAATCCCTCACTCAGTTGGAACCGAGCAAGGGAAGATTAGGATCTATCGCTATAGAGGTTTAAAGATTTTCAAAGGCCGTCATTCCACCTTGGACATTGATAACGTCATAACCCTGTTCAGCTAGAAATTGACAAGCACGCGCTGAACGCATTCCTGATTTACAAATCACGTAGTAAAGCTGGTCTTTGTCTAGTTGTTCATAAGTATCAGCCAATTGACTAAGCGGAAGATTCTGAGCACCTTCTAAATGAAGCGTCTGGAACTCTTCTACTTCTCTCACGTCCACTAGAGAAAGTTGCTCATTTTGATAAAGCTGGTAAAAATCGTTAAAAGTAATTTCTTTCATTTTGTTTCTCCAAGAATCTTTTGAATTCTTTTTTTCAAATCGGGCACTACTTCTGACTCAAACCAAGGATTTTTGGCCATCCAGATTTGATTTCGTGGTGAGGGGTGCACCAGAGGGAAAAATTCTGGTAGATAGTCTTTGTAGTGTTTTACCCGTTCTGTCACCTTGCCACTAACTTTTTCATGTAAATAATAGGCTTGGGCATATTGTCCAATCAAGAGAGTTAATTGGATATCGGGCAACTCTTGCAAGAGTTGCGGATGCCATTTTTCTGCAAAACCTGTACGAGGTGGAAGGTCGCCTGACTTGCCATGCCCCGGAAAGTAGAAATCCATGGGCAGAACTGCAAAATAACCTGAATTGTAAAAGGTGTCCTCATCCACACCTAGCCACTCACGCAAGCGATCGCCACTCTTATCCTTCCAATAAATCCCAGCTTCTTGCGTTTTAAGCCCAGGAGCCTGACCGACAATATTGATACGGGCAGTTTTTGGCGCCGCAAAGAGAGGTTCGATTCCGCGTTCTGTATAGCTGGTATTTTGCGGATCCGCCATAATGGCTTGCTTGATTCTTTCAATTTGAGACATCTGTTTTCCCTCCAAAAAGAAGTCCAAGCATACAATCTCAGACTTCTATCATTTTATTTGATCAGTTCATAAATAGCTTCAGCATAGATTGCTGCTGCTCGGAAGAGATCGTCCAAGGCGATAAATTCGTTGGCTTGGTGCATGGTATCGATTGAGTCTGGGAACATCGCACCGTAGGCAACCCCACGTTCCAGTAAACGACCAAAGGTACCACCACCGATGACTTGCTCGTGACCTTTAAGACAAGTTTGTTTTTCATAAACATTCAACAAGGTTTGCACAAGTGGATCTTCCATCGGTACATAGTGAGGGGTGTGACCGTGTTCAGAAAGGCTAACAGAAGCAACTGGCAAGTTTTCAAGGATTGACTTGATTTGCTCTGGGCTTGTTCCTTTTGGATAACGGAAGTTGAGGGCAATCGTATTGTCAGCACTTGTTTCATCGAAGCGGAAGACACCGGCATTCATAGAAAGGGCACCCATCTTTTCATCTACATGAGCAACCTTGAGATTTGTACCCTTATGGTCGTTCAAGAGAATCTTACCAGCGATGTCGAGGTAGTCTTTTGCAGGTCCTGCAAAGTCAAACTGACTGAGGAAAAGGGCAAGGTAGGTCGCACCATTGACACCTGATGCAGGCATAGCACCATGAGCTGATTTACCAATCACAGTCACCTTGTACTGGCCGTTTTCTTCTTGGAGTTCTCCTCTGAGTTTGTGTTCTGCAACAAAGGCATCTAGTTTAGCTTGCAAGTCAGCCAAGTCACCTGAAACGACTGCTGTTGCTGATTCAGGTACCATGTTTTCACGCAAACCACCTGTGAAGCTGTGAAGGCGAGCTGCACCAGTATTTTCACCTGCAAAATGGAGATATTCTGTGATATTCCCTTTTTCACCATTGATGATAGGGAATTCAGCATCTGGAGAGAAACCGAAGTCTGGTTTCGCAAGTCCTACATGTTCAAAGTAGTAGTCCATGTCTGCCCAGCCTGATTCTTCATCTGTTCCGACGATGAAACGAACTTTTTTAGAAGTTGGAAGCCCCAATTCTTTGATGATTTTCAAACCATAGTAACAAGCTGTTGTAGGCCCCTTGTCGTCTGAAGCTCCACGCGCATAAAGGCGACCGTCTTTGATAGTTGGTGTATAAGGGTCCGTGTCCCA
Organism: Streptococcus sp. D7B5; assembly: GCF_029691405.1. NCBI lineage: Bacteria > Bacillati > Bacillota > Bacilli > Lactobacillales > Streptococcaceae > Streptococcus > Streptococcus sp. D7B5. Next base: position 32,518 of record NZ_CP121467.1, on the reverse strand, counting down.
ACCGCTACCAGCTGGCACCACGTCCATGTGAGCAAAGATTCCGAGAACTTCTTCTCCTTCACCAAACTCAAAATGTCCTGCGTAGTTATCAACATTTTTAGTTGGATAGCCATCACGGTCTGCGATTTCAAGGAATTTTTCCAAGGCTTTTACTGGACCAGGTCCAAATGGATGCTCAGCATCGGCTTTGCTGTCATCACGTTCTGAGTTGATTTCCAAAAGGCTAAACAAGTCAGCCAAGAGGTCTTCTTTGCGTTTTTCTACTTCTGCTGTAAAATCAATAACTGTCATTTTTTCTTCCTATCTCTTCTCGATAATTTCATCTACTGGCAAGCGGTAGCTTGGTTCCAATTTCTCATCTGTGTATCCAACTGTGATCAAGAGTTCTGGACGGAATCGGTCTTCAATGTCCAAAACTTCGTTGGCTTTTGATTTGTCAAATCCAAGAATAATGTTAGAACCGATTCCTTGGTCAGTCAAAGCAAGAACTAAGTTCATGGCTACTAGTCCCGCATTAAGGGCCAAGTAGTCACTAACTTGCTGTTCACTGTAACGCGCAAATTCAGCTGGCAGATTCTTCATAAAATATTGAAGTTGCTCTTCAGAGAAGTTATTAGCGCCGCCAACTCGGGCAATCTTACGAGCACGTTTAGCCAAATCTGTGTCGGTAAACAAGGCAATGGTTACAGGTGCTGCTGATACCTGCTCAAAGTTCGAACCATAAGCCAATTTTGCCAATTCAGCATTTTTCTCACGAACAACCACAAACTTCCATGGCTGGCTGTTGTGGGCACTTGGGGCCAAGGTTGCGATTTCGATAGCCGTACGCACATCTTTGGGATCTACCGGTTTATCAGTAAAATGCTTAGTCGCATGACGTTTTTTATTTAATTCAAGAAATTTCATAATCGATTTCCTTTTCTAATTCTACTGCATCCATTCTACCATATTTTGAAAGAGCTTGCAGAGATTTTTCATAGAAAGAAATTGGAACACGGATGAAGTCCTGGATTTAAACTTATCATTAAAATCAGATTTTTCCTCATCCAGTTCCAACTAATTTTCAGGGGTTTTAAGAAACTAGTCTACCTTATATTCTGACTTTATAGCCTCCAAAAATTTCTTCACATCCTCAACATACCCATGCTTTTCAATTAAACTAGCTAAGAGTTCTAGATTGTGCCCCCGATAGTTGTCATCTCGGCGTAGTTCTTCATACATTTCGATAAAAGGAAGCCCCTTGGACTTGGCCAATTCTAACTCTGCTTCATAGTCATAAGCAACTTTTCGGAATAGAATGTTTACTAATTCCCCATATTCTACTTCTATCACAGCATACTGAGCACGGTGATTTTTTAACGCCTCCCAATTAAAATAGGGCATGCCAATCGACCCTGGATTGATGATTTGTTGCCCTTGACTGCCATAACGAAGCAACTGCTTGTGAACATGACCATAGACTGCCACATCAACTTCATCATCTAGGAGTTGGTCAAATTTCTCTGTATCATTCTCAACTAGCAAGTCACCACCATAGTTCTTATTTGGCAAATTATGAGAAAGAGAAAAACGCAGTCCGTCAACTTCTCTCTTTTCTAGCATAGGTAAGCTTCGTAGCCAGTCAATCGTTGCAGGATCCATTCGCTCCATCAAATACTGCGTCATACGCAAGAGCTGGACTTCCTGTGGGTCTTCCAAGCCATATTGCCCATCTAAAGCCTCAAGGACACAATCATCCCAATTGCCTCGAACACTTGTAGTGATAGAAAGTTCCTTTAACAGAGCGACCAAGTCATTTGCACCTGGACCAGGGAGGAAAATGTCTCCCATGAGCCAGTATTCACTGACTCCTTGTGCTTTAGCATCTGCAATCACTGCTTCTAAGGCAGTCACATTTCCATGAATATCTGATAAAATTGCGATTTTATGGTTCATCATAATCTCCTTTTGTTTGGTAGTCCACTCTTTCTTCCGCCACTTGAGCCAATTCCACTTCTTCCTGAGGGTTCAACTTTCTTTTCACATCTTCTGCGACTGCTCTTGGCACACCCACTTCGACAATTTCATCCACACTAGCTTCCTTGATTTTAGTGAGAGATTTAAAATGCTTCATGAGATTCTGTTTGCGTTTAGGTCCCAGACCGTCAATCCCATCCAGTTGTGAAGAAAAGGAATTTTTTGAGCGCAGTTGGCGGTGGAAGGTGATAGCAAAGCGGTGTACCTCATCTTGAATGCGTTGGAGGAGAAAGAATTCTTGAGAATTGCGAGACAACTCCACCACTTCCAGTGGATCTCCAAAGAGCAGTTCATGGGTTTGGTGCTTGTCATTCTTTTGCAGACCTGCAATTGGGATATCCAAACCTAGCTCTTCTTGGATGACTTGCTTTGCGATATTGACTTGACCTTGTCCCCCATCAATCACAATCAAATCTGGCGGGGTTAAACCATCACGTTGAACTCGGCCATAACGTCTGCGAATAACCTCTCGCATACTAGCATAGTCATCTGGGCCAACAACCGTTTTTATCTTGTACTTTCGGTAGTCTTTTTTACTCGGTTTGCCATTGACAAAGACCACCATAGCTGAAACAGGACTGGTTCCCATGATATTAGAGTTATCAAAGGACTCGATACGGACTGGGGTCGGGATTTGGAGCAAGCGTCCCAGATTTTCAATAGCTCCTTGGGTCTTTTCGACTGATTTTTCTAGCAGATTGAACTTCTGCTCCAGACTAACACGGGCATTTTTGATGGCTAGATTGACCAGTTGTTTTTTTTCCCCACGTTGGGGTTTGAAAATCTTGGTATCCACCAAGGCCTTGACGGCTTCTTCGTCAATATCCTGCGGAATCAATACTTCATTGGGAACCAGGTGAGATTTTTCTTGATAGAATTGTCCCACGTAGGTCAAGAAGTCCTCATCTGGATCATTGTAGTAGGGGAAAAGATTGACATCCCGCTCGATGAGTTTTCCCTGACGGACAAAGAAAACCTGAACACACATCCAGCCCTTATCCACATAGTAGCCAAAGACGTCCCGATTTTGCAAATCTTTAGCCATGACCCTTTGCTTGGTCCGAAGTGTTCCAATCGCCTGAATCAGGTCACGGTATTCCGCCGCACGTTCAAACTCCATACTTTGAGCTGCGGATGCCATCTTCCCCTTGAGGTCATCGATGATTTTGTCATCCTGTCCTTTTAGGAAATCAGAAACCTCCTGAGCCATGGACTTGAAATAAGCCTCATCTTTCTGACAGATGGTGTGGGCCATACATTGGCCGATATGGTAGTAAAAACAAACCTTAGACGGCGGGTTGGTACATTTCCGAAAAGGAAAAATCCGATCCAGTAGTCGCTTGATTTCATTGGCCGCTCCCACATCAGGATAAGGTCCAAAATAAAGACCTCCGTCCTTTTTGACCTGACGGGTGATAATCAAGCGAGGATAACGCTCATTGGTGATTTTGATGAAGGGATAGGACTTATCATCCTTGAGCATAATATTGTACTTGGGCTTATTTTCCTTAATCAGGTTGATTTCTAGGAGAAGTGCCTCAATATTGGACTCAGTGACGATAAATTCAAAATCCACAATTTCAGACACCAGAGCCTCCGTCTTGGTATCATGACTTCCACGGAAATAAGACCGCACGCGGTTACGCAGATTTTTAGCCTTTCCTACATAGATAATGGTGCCATTTTTATCCTTGTGAATGTAACAACCAGGGCTGGTCGGCAAGAGCTCTAGTTTTGATTTGATCAAGTTATTCATAGTTCCATTATAACAAAAAGGCCGTAACAGGACGAACAAAAAGCCCCACCAATCACTTGATGGAGGAGCTTTGATTTCATTTCAGATTGCACCGACTTCATCTAGTCGCTTCTGGTATAGAGTTCTTGAACAGCCTTCACATCCTGAGGCTGAATTCCATAGTAAGAACCTGCTGGCTGCATGACAGAAGTTTCGTTGGTATGATCCAATCCGATGGCATGCCCCAGCTCGTGCTCCGCCGTGTGCACGATCCGTTCATAAGAATAACCATAGTTTGGATTGGATAGATAATAGTGATTCAGGCGAACCGTTACAGATATAAATTGTTTGGTTAACAAATTGGTTTGACTCTCGGCTTGACCTGCTACAGCAGTCGATCCATCATTCATTTCACTTGCCACAATATCTGCCTGACTAGGATCCGCAACCACCTCAAAGGTAAAGGCTCCCGTTTGATTCCAGTTTTTTATGGCTTCTGCATAGGCACCTTGAAAGGTCTCATCCATTTGAGGCTCAATATAGATGCGAGCTGAAGCTTGAGCCCACTTGCCTTCTGCATGTTGGTGACTGTCTGTCTGAGACAAGACTTCCAGCGTTCCCGTCTCCTTCCATTGATTCCAGCCACCTTGACCAATCTTGCTCATTTTTTCAACCTGATTGACCGCAGAATGAAAATCACCAGACAGATACCAAACCACTCCAAAGGCAATGAGCAGTAGAATGACCACAGTCCAAACCAGACGCCAGAAGAAACGCCAAATTCCCAAAAGAAATCGGAACAATAATCGAATAATCCAGAACATGACGCCCCACCTTTCATAAAAATAAGAACCTATCTTGAAATCACATTTTCCTTGATCAAGATAGATTCTCTATTTTACTGAAGAAAGCTGAAAGAAACCTAAAACTAAGATAAACGTTCTTCCAAGACAAAGTCAATTGGTAGAGTAGCCAAAAAACGTTCCAATTGTTTTTCCCAGTAGTACCACTCGTGCTTACCTAGACTATGACTATAGGTCACCTCAAAACCAAGTTTTTTGAGGTTTTTCACTGCGAGATTATTGGCAGAGTAGAGATAGTCTTGCTCTCCACACCAAGCCCATAGTTTAGTCTTTTTATCGGATTTTGCAGCCATGCTTTCAAGCGAATGAGGACTAGCTGTCCAGTCTTTAATCTCTCCAAAAACTCCTCGCCAGTATGCAAGTGACCCCAGATCCTGACTTTCAGGAGAAAATTCCTGAAAACTGAGTGCACCAGAAAAACTAGCCGCATGAGAAAAACGATTTGTCGATAGAGCGAGTTTGAAGGAACCGTATCCACCCATGGATAGGCCTGCTATGAAAGTTTTTTCTCGCTTGCTGGTCATATTGGGGAAGAAACGTTTCATTACCTGAGGTAACTCTTCTGCTAGAGCTGTATAGTAGTTATAGCCATACTGAGTATCTGTGTACCAGCCATTGCTAGTATTGGGCATGATAACAATGAGATTGGTCCCACGCAACAAGCGCTCGACATTGGTACGTTTGAGCCAGCTATTTTGGTTTCCTGACATTCCGTGCAAAAGATAAAGAACAGGAATATCCGTGCAATCTGGTTCAGTCACCCGACTAGCATCTGGATAGAGTACGGTAACGCCCCACTCCATATCCAAAACTTTTGAGTAATACTCAATATTCATAACTGCCATGGTTGTCTCCTTTTACTATTCTATAAGAAAAAGCCGAATTTCGACTTTTTCTGTAGGTATGCTGCTTATTATTTTGCTTCCATCACGACTGGCAAGATTGCCGGGCGACGCTTGGTTTGATCAAAGAGGTACTTGGTCAGATTGTCGCGAACCTTGCCTTTGAGATCTGCCCAATCAAAGTCATCACCTTGAAGATACTCTTCTACCGTTTGGTTAATCAATTCTGAACTTTCACGGAGAATGTCACGACTCTTCTTGAGATAAACGAATCCACGCGTGTGAACACGGGCCTTAGCCACAATTTTCTTCTCACGACGGTTGACAGTGATCGCCACGATAAAGATTCCATCCTCTGACAAGACCTTACGGTCACGAAGGACGACATTTCCAACATCCCCGATGGCATTTCCGTCAATCAAGACATCCCCAGCAGAAACAGCTCCAGCTGGAACAAAGTCTCCATGTTCATAAGACATGGTCGTTCCCTTTTTAGGGATGAAGATGCGTTCTGGCAACATTCCAACTGCCATGGCAGCCTTGGCATGCGCATCTAACTCACGGTACTCTCCTTGGATAGGGAAGAGGTAGTTTGGTTGCAAAAGATTGATCATTAACTGCAAATCACGCGCATTCCCATGTCCGGATACTCGCAAGCTTTGGGTAATGAGTTTCACCACACCACCAGCTTGGTAGATCATGTTTTCAACACGCGCCATGACAGCTTCTTTTGCGATAGATGGAGTGGTTACGATATAGACCAAGTCCCCATCTTTGATTTCCACATAACGGTGGCGTCCAATGGACATCTTGCGAAGTCCATTAATCGGCTCACCCATACGGCCCGTCTCAAGGATAATCAACTCATGGTCGTCAAAACGAGACATTTCTTTGGGTTTAATCAAGAGACTTTCATTGGCTAGAGACAATTTTTTGAGTCGAATCGCAGTGCGGACGATATTTTCAATATCAAATCCAGTCAAAACAACTCGGCGACCTGTATCTGCTGCAGCATCAAAAACCTGCTGGATACGAGAAAGGTTGCTGGCAACTGCGGCAACGATGATACGACCTTCCCAATCTGCAATGGTCTGGGTAATTTCGTCTCCAACTTCACTCTCACTCGCCACCTGGATATTGCTGTCTGCATTGGCTGAATCACTGAGGAGCGCCAAGACACCATCACGACCGATTTCTGCCAAACGAGCAAAATCCGTCGCATAGGATTCGCTAGCTGTCTGGTCAAACTTGAAGTCCCCTGTATAAACGATGCTACCTTCAGCTGTTTTCAGGACTATTCCCAAACTTTCTGGGATAGAGTGAGTTGTACGGAAGAAGGAAACCACAGTCCCTCCAAAATCAATCTCCGTATCTTCATCAATCACATGGAAGTCATTGAATTTCTTAACCGTATCATTTCCTTTGACAAAGAGTTTGGCCAACTCAATGGTCAACTCAGAACCAAATACAGGCACCTTAGCCTCTGCCAAAAGATAAGGCAGGGCACCAATGGCATCTGCATGTCCGTGGGTCAAAAAGACCCCTGCGATACGATCGCTATTTTCAAAAAGGTAGTCCATATTTGGAATGACGACATCAACACCTAGTTGTTCATTTTCAGGGTATTTAAGCCCCGCATCCAAAACAAAAATAGAACCATCGATTTCAGCGATGTACATATTTTTACCATTTTCTCGTACACCACCTAGTGTTGTTAAACTAATATTACTCATTTTCCCTCCGAAACTTCATTTATCTTGATTATAGGGCGAATTTACCCTCTTATTCTAAAAGTTCTAAAACTTCCAGCCGAATCTTTTCCTACCATTATACCATTTTTTTGATTATTTTCAAAACGAAGATCGGTTTTTAACTAGAGATTAGTCACTACTGTGAATCGAATTCTTTTACTTTGACTTCTCTTTTGGAGGCTTCATCTAAGATAATAGAACGATTGTACCATCAAAATTATGGACTTTCTGAATCAATTTGATTTCAGATACCTTTCTCGAACTCTAAATTTTTCTTTTAGTTCAAAAAACTTGCTTTTACCTCTCGACTTGAGAACTATTTCCTACAAAGACATGGTTTATCTACATCCAAAAGCGAAAATTTCCTGTTCGCTACAGAATCTAAAAAATTTTCAGCAATTAGCCACTAAGATAGAGGATAACGTTAGGAAATTTCTTCAAAAAGAAAAAAGACTTAGAAATTCTAAATCTTTTTATCATCTTTAGTTTGGATAGATATAAGTGACGTTACCTAAAAATTCATGAGGATTAAAGAAGCCACGGTAATTTGCAATCTGCTTTTGACGTCTGTAGTTTGCTTCCAATACCTGGATGGAGTTTTCACTTTGAACATCTGTTACATAAGCAACGTGTCCATATTCACCACCATCCCAAACGGCGATTGCTCCTACTACTGGAACACTTCCTGTCTTATAGCCTTGAGCACTCGCGTAGATTGCCCACGTGTTGGCATTTCCCCACCAGTTGCTAGCCCAAGGCGCCAATTCTTTCACACCCCATGTACACTGACCAACAGGGTATGAGTTTCCATAGTTTGTCGGAGTCTTTTCGACAACATCCTCTGTATCTGATACCACGTTCGCAGTGCTAGCTGGAGCACTGTAGGTTGAGCTAGCCTGAGCGGAACCACTCACTTCCAATACATCGCCTGGGTGGATAGTGTCAAAGATGGTTTTTCCATTCAAAGCTGCCAACTCATGCGGATCCATGCCGTTTGCAGTTGCGATGGCATAAAATGAATCACCGCCTTGGACAACGTAAGAGTTCGCGTGCACAGTTTGAGCACCAACTGTAGCTAAAATAGCCGTAGAAGTCAAACCAAGAGTCAGTTTCGTAACTGTTTTTTTCATAACTGGATTCCCCTTATATTTTCTTGATAAGAAAATCATACTTGATTTACATGTCAGTTCGTTTAGAGTTATATTTTAGTCATGTTACAAAAATTTATACTTTTACTACATAAGGTTTAAAAGCAGACATCGTATAAAGTGATAGAAGAGAATAAAAATGAATCATTCCCCCAATCTTTTCATCAGTAAATCACTCAAAAGACCGTCTTCTCAACCACTCCCACATCAAGCATTTATCCGTCAAAAAGAGACCGAGATAGGTCATCTCAGTCCCTTTCCATCTATAACTCCATCAAAAAATCATACATTTCTTGCACGGTACCCAGCGCCATCATTTCTTGGTATTTGACGGTTTGTTTGAGATTTTGGTAAATCTGACTTTCAGCAATTTCCCTTTTCGGCGCTTCTTTATTGACTGTCATGACACCATCTTTGATCGTCACAAAACCTAGCTCTTCAAATACTTGGATCATCTTGACAAGTAAGATTTGTTGGATATTGAGATAAGTCGCCAAATCCTTAAGCTTGTAGCGAATATCAAACTCTGGGAACTGGTAAATAGTCTTGTACAATTTTGCAAACTGCTCTCTGGTCCCATAACCTGTTAGATAGTAGGCCTTGTCAATGTCATTTTTGAAATAGACAGCAGAGAAATGTTGTTTCTGAAAAATGGCCTTCAGCAGAGTAATATCCTCGGGAATGGTTTTCACAACAACCGCTTCACTAGTCGCTAAATCTGGCACCTCTCCAGAGAAATCCAAGACTGGAATTCCCTCTGGCAAGACTGCATTCTTCCCACGAATGTTAAAGAGTTGAACACCTTCCACACGTGCATCCACCATCATCAACTGGAGGGCAGTTTGGCCATTCCATTGGTTGACAGACAGGGTGACTGCCAATTCTAAATTCTTGGTTTGAGCAAACTCTGTCGCCCATCTACCTTGTCCGAAGGCCACCACCTCAAAACTCGCCTCACCCTTGGAAATTTTTAGTTTGAGGTGGGCATTGCCTGCTCCCATAGTACGGGCACTTTCGACATGAAAATCCTTGATATAAAAGACAGGTTTCTGATTATCCATCCCAAAGGGTGCCAAGCGTTCAAAGCTTTTAACCGTTTCTAAACTAAGAGTCTCCAAATCCAACTCTTCATCTAGATTTAACTTATTCTTGCCACCAGCATCTGCACCTTTTTCACGGACATAGTCTTCTAAAACCTGAGATAAATCTGAAAGTTTCTCAACTTCCAGCGTCATTCCAGCTGCACCAGCATGGCCGCCAAAGGCGATAAAGAGGTCTCGATGGGGATCCAGAGCTTCAAAAATATCGACCGCTTCCACACTACGAGCACTACCCTTGGCGCGACCTTCTTCTATATTAAGAACGATGACTGTCTGCCCTAGTTCTTCCAACAAACGACCAGCAACGATACCCAGAACGCCAGGATTCCAGCCTTCCTTGGCCAAAACCTGGACCTTTTTCTCAGGATCAACCATGGTCTTAGCTTCTTCATAGATTGACTGAACGATTTCCTTGCGCTCTTCATTTTTCTGGTGAATCATGAGGGCAATCTCATGAGCTTCCTCGTCGTCAAATCCAGTCAGCAAATCAATGGCAGGATTAGGATCATCCAAGCGCCCCAAGGCATTTAAACGAGGGGCAATCTGGAAACCAACCGTTTCTTCTGTTACTTCATTAGCAGCAATTCCAACCATGTCTAGCATTTCTTGTAGTCCAATGCGCTGGGTATGTCCCAACATTTCCAGACCATATTGGACCAAAATGCGATTCTCATCCGTCAAACTCACCATATCAGCAATGGTACCGATAGCGACCAAATCAAGCAATTCCACTTGCACTTCTTCTAAAAGAGCGCAAGCTAGCTTGAAAGCCACTCCGCATCCGGCCAAATATTTGAAGGGATAATCCGCATCTGGATGCTCAGGGTGAACAATCGCATAGGCATCAGGAAGGGTTTCCGGCATGGAATGGTGGTCGGTCACAATGACATCCACTCCCATAGACTGGGCCAGTTCAATTGCTTCGTGACCCGCAACCCCATTATCCACTGTCACAATCAAGGAAATACCCTCTTGCTCGATAAAGTATTTATAAACACTGGCATTGGGACCATAGCCATCGGTAAAACGATTGGGTAGGTAAACACGGCACTCAGCACCAAGCTGTTCCAAACTTTCCTTCACAATCGAAGCTGAAGTCATACCATCCGCATCGTAGTCTCCATAGATGAGAATGTTTTCCCCTTCTTCAATGGCCTGACGAATCCGTTCCACTGCCTTGTCCATATCATGGAGCAGATAGGGGTCATGTAAGTCCTCTAAAGAAGGTTCTAAAAACTTCTTTAGACTTTCTTCATCCTGAATCCCTCTTTCAAATAATAAGCGAGCCACCTCAGGACCCAGCCCAGCCTTCTTGGCTATCTTTGTAAAATCCGCATCTTCAACCTGCGGGGCAAACTGCCATTCATAAGTAGGAGTTATCAAAAAGACATCCACTCTTTCTAAGAATTCTATCGTTTCATTATAACATGATTTAGGCATTTTCTCTATTCAGATTGCTTTTTTATAACATTTTAGTGAATTTTTTTCAGATATGATTTGACAAGAACATTCTTTCGGTGTAGAATCATGTTATAAAATATAACACAAAGGAGATCTCTCATGGCTTTAGTAGAATTTAAAAACGTCGAAAAATATTACGGAGACTATCACGCACTCCGCGACATCAATCTCCGTTTTGAAAAAGGACAAGTTGTTGTCCTGCTTGGACCTTCTGGTTCTGGGAAGTCCACTCTTATCCGTACGATCAATGGTTTAGAGGCTGTTGACAAAGGAAGTCTCCTAGTCAATGGACACCAAGTAGCAGGTGCTAGCCAGAAAGATTTAGTTCCTCTTCGTAAGGAAGTCGGCATGGTTTTTCAACATTTTAACCTTTATCCACACAAAACAGTGTTAGAAAATGTAACACTCGCACCCATAAAAGTTCTAGGAATTGATAAAAAAGAAGCTGAAAAAACAGCCCAAAAATATCTGGAATTTGTAAACATGTGGGACAAGAAAGATTCCTATCCGGCCATGCTATCTGGTGGACAAAAACAGCGGATTGCCATTGCTCGTGGTCTTGCCATGCATCCGGAACTCCTCCTCTTTGATGAGCCAACATCTGCTCTTGATCCTGAGACTATCGGAGATGTTCTAGCCGTTATGCAAAAACTGGCGCATGATGGGATGAACATGATCATCGTTACCCACGAAATGGGCTTTGCTCGAGAGGTTGCGGACCGCATCATCTTTATGGCAGACGGAGAAGTTTTGGTGGATACGACAGATGTCGATGACTTTTTTGACAACCCAAGCGAACCTCGTGCCCAACAATTCCTCAGCAAAATTATCAACCACGAAAGTGACAAAGTCAAATAAGGAGGCGCCTATGAAAAAGAAATTCTTTTTATCCGCATTATTGATTAGCCTTTTCAGCCTTGCTGCTGCCAAACCAGTCCAGGCTGATACCAGTGTCGCAGACATTCAAAAAAGAGGCGAACTAGTTGTCGGTGTCAAACAAGACGTTCCCAATTTTGGCTACAAGGACCCCAAGACCGGTACTTATTCTGGTATCGAAACGGACTTGGCCAAGATGATTGCGGATGAACTCAAGGTCAAGATTCGCTACGTTCCTGTTACCGCTCAAACCCGCGGTCCACTACTAGACAATGAACAGGTCGACATGGATATCGCAACCTTCACCATCACAGATGAACGTAAAAAATTATACAATTTCACCAGTCCCTACTACACGGATGCTTCTGGTTTTTTGGTCAATAAATCCGCCAATATCAAAAGCATTGAGGACCTAAACGGTAAAACGATCGGAGTTGCCCAAGGCTCCATCACCCAGCGCTTGATTACTGAACTGGGTAAAAAGAAAGGTCTAACCTTTAAATTCGTCGAACTTGGTTCCTACCCAGAATTGATTACTTCCCTTCACGCTCACCGTATTGACGCCTTTTCCGTGGACCGCTCTATCCTCTCTGGCTACATCAGCAAACGGACAGAACTACTAGATGATAGTTTCAAGCCATCTGACTACGGTATCGTCACCAAAAAATCAAATACCGAGCTAAACGACTATCTTGATAGCTTGGTCACTAAATGGAGCAAGGATGGTAGTTTGCAGAAACTCTATGACCGTTACAAACTCAAACCATCTAGCCATACCGCAGATTAAGGAGGACATCCCATGACAGATTTATCATCTTGGACAGCCTATTTTCAGGATTTTGGACAATTTTTCAATGGTTTCCTCTTTACCCTTGCCCTAGCGGTTGGTTCCTTTATCCTCGCCATGGTTTTGGGCATCTTCTTTGGGGCCATGTCAACTAGCAAACGCCCATTCTTGCGTGTTTTGGCTCGTATCTTTGTCGAATTTTATCAAAATACTCCCCTCTTGGTGCAGTTTGTCATCGTCTTCTATGGTTTGCCTCTTATCAGTGACCATACCATCATGATTCCCATTTATTGGACAGCTGTACTTTGTGTGGGACTCTATCACGGTGCCTATATTGCGGAGGTTATTCGTTCAGGGATTCAGTCTATTCCTAGTGGTCAGATGGAGGCCGCCTTGTCGCAAGGTTTTACCTATATCAGTGCCATGCGCTTGATTATCTTGCCTCAGGCCTTCCGTATCATTCTCCCACCTTTGACCAACCAAATCGTTAACCTCATCAAGAACACCTCTACCGTAGCTATCATCTCTGGAGTAGACTTGATGTTTGTGACTAAGTCTTGGTCGGCTCTCAACGGAAACTATATCCCAGCCTTTTTAGGTGCTGCTCTTCTCTACTTTGCCCTATGCTTCCCTGTTGCCCAGTTTGGTCGCAAGATGGAGCAAGCCAACAAAAAAGCCTATTCACTTTAGGAGGTTACTATGGAATCTATTTTAGAAGTTTTGACCCCAGATAACCTAGTCTTTATCTTTAAAGGATTTGGCTTAACCCTCTACATTTCTCTGATTGCCATTGTCCTCTCTACCCTGATCGGGACGGTACTTGCGGTTATGAGAAATGGAAAAAATCCTGTTTTACGGATCATCTCCAGCATTTATATCGAGTTTGTACGTAACGTTCCCAACCTTCTCTGGATTTTCACCATCTTTTTGGTTTTCAAGATGAAGTCGACACCAGCTGGCATTACCGCCTTTACCCTCTTTACCTCAGCAGCCTTGGCTGAGATTATCCGAGGTGGCCTCAATGCCGTGGACAAGGGCCAGTACGAAGCAGGAATGTCGCAAGGATTCACTTCAGCCCAAATCCTCTACTACATCATTCTCCCACAAGCAATCCGTAAAATGCTGCCAGCCATCATTTCTCAGTTTGTAACTGTAATTAAGGATACCAGCCTTCTCTACTCTGTTATCGCCCTACAAGAACTCTTTGGCGCTAGCCAAATTCTCATGGGACGCTATTTCGAACCAGAGCAGGTCTTCAGTCTGTATATCCTGATTGCCTTGATTTACTTTATCTTTAACTTTGCTATTTCTAGCTTGTCTCATAAGCTAGCAAAACGTTGGCAACAAGCTGCAGAATAAAAATCAGCTCTCCGCAAAAATGGAGAGCTGATTTTTTGATTACCATAAAATACCTCTATAAGAGAAAATCAGAGCTAAAATCAACAAAACATAGAAAGCGATAAAAAGCCATCTCATCTTCACACATAGAGCAATATATTCTCTAATAAAGGCTGATGGGATATAGTAGGCGGCTGTACGGCAACCAAGACCATCTCCCTTCATCCCAATACGGCGAGCATAGGTACTGGTACGAAAAACATGGTAATCATTGGTCACAAAGAGAAAACGTGGACTGGCCACCAGCTTCTCTCCCATTTCTTTTGAGAAGAGAAGATTCTCATAGGTCGTCGTTGAGTCTTCCTCTAGGAGAATCGCTTCTCTCGGAACATCCGTCTCTTCCAGCAAATAATTACAAATTGCCTGAGCCTCGGAAATCTTCTCATCCCCACCTTGACCACCACTTGCGATGATTTTAACATTGGGATTGAGAGACTGGTGATAAGCTTCTACTGCCTTGTCAATGCGACTCTTCAGTAAGGGAGTGACTTTTTCTCCATTCAACAAGCCTGCTCCGTGAATGATGATAAAATCATAATATTTTTTCTTAGGAATGAAAAGATACAGAATGGAATAAAGCAGAAATCCTGCAAAGGCAAAACCAAAAATCAAATACGAATAAATCAAAAAGAAAAAGATAATATTCACTAGATGATTGGTGTAAAACAAGCCCTTGGTATCGCTCACTCGAATCGCCATGATCACAAAAAAGAATAGAATCACGCAGCCTAATCCTAGAGACAAATAATTTGCCTTGGATTTTCCTTCTTTTTTCAATAACACAAATCCATTATAAATAAGGAAAAAACCACTTAGAAAAACTAAAAGAGGCAGCAGGAGAAAAATCCCTGCAAAGAAAACCATGTGCACTTCTTTCTGCCCAGCTTCGTAAAAAAGATTGGCAATAGACATATAAGAAAAAAGCAGAGACAAAAGCAAGAGAGCTGGATTCCAGAGACTACGATTGTCCCTTAAAAACGAAACGAGAAAAAGTAGGACAAAAAATCCTGTGATAAAGTACATAGTCTCCTCCTTTAATGTCTACATTGTACCATAATTATGGCAATAGAAAAAGAGGAGCCTAGTCCTCTTATTTTGCTATTCTTGCTTCTGCATCTGCCACAACCTGAGCCAGACTCATCTGACGAAGTTGATTTTCCATAGCTACTTGGATATCCAGCAATTTCTGATCCAAGACCTTATGAATATTAGCCCCTACTGGACAGTTAGGATTGGGATTGTCATGGAAACTAAAGAGTTTGCCAGATTTTCCTAGACATTCGACAGCCTGATACACATCAAAAAGGCTAATATCTTGGAGGTCCTTTATAATCTCGGTACCGCCCGTCCCACGCGCAACTGAAATCAATCCTGCTTTTTTGAGTTGCGACAAAGTCTTACGGATAATGACTGGATTAACTCCGACACTAGCCGCAAGAAAATCACTGGTTACCTTGCTGTCTGTATCCTGCATTGCAATAATAATCATCATATGAGTCGCAATTGTAAATCGGCTTGAAATTTGCATCTTCTTCTCCTTTCATTGATATTTTATTCATCTTTTCCCGTATAAACATTATACCTTTTTTGCTTATCCTGTCAAATATTAACAAATGATTACCTTCTCCATGCAAAAAGTCCTGTATCCCTCTTGGTACCCAGAACAGCGGAGGACATACAAAGACTTATTTTTTTATGCAATTTTACGGACAATCCCTTTTGTTTTATGACTTGACCAAACCGAGCTGATAGACACCCCAGCACCAACTAAGGTAAACACAGCTAACATAGCTAGATTATAAAAATAGTTATCTGGGAAATCACCGCTAAAGATTAATTGATTCACCACTCGGAAAGCAAAGGGAAACTCAACCCCTAGTTTGGCAACGACTTCCATCGCCAAGTCAATTTGATTTACTAGAAAGACAGTAATCACCATCCAAATAGAGGAAATCACAATCCCCTTTCGAGATACCTTTCTTCCAAGGATTTCATATCCTTTAATGGTACAAATCCCCAGAACAATACCTGCTACCATAGCTACATAACCTAGACGCGCGATAAATAGAGCAACCGCCCCACCAATCAAGGCTCCAAGTAAGGCTCCAATGGTACCAAGAAGAACATTTTCCTTCTGACTATGATAAGAATCCATTTCAATTTGGAGATTGCTCTTCAAAAATTGATAGCTTTCTTCATTGATAATGAAAACCGACTCTCCTAATTGATAAAGACTAACTGGCCCCTCTTGACCACTGTAGCCACAAACTTGAACGAAGTGATGGGATTCAAGGAAATCTACAAAGTCTCTTATAAGTGTCTGTAACTTTTCAATTGTCTTTGATTTGCGCATCGCACCTTTGACAACGATAGATACAGTGTACTGATTAATAGATAAGGTTGACAAGTTTGGAAGTGATTCGCTCTTAAAGTCATCCCACACCAACTCGTTTTCTTCTGAATCCGCAGGATTGCCATTCAAGCTCACACTGACACTAAGTCGAAACTGATTTTTTACATCTGTTTCATGTAGCAATAGCAAGTAGCCTGATTGCACGCCATAAATGCTTCCAGACTCCTCATCAAACTGTAAGCCTAATCCCGACGCAATTGCCTGTAATTCTTCTGGCTTCATAATTTATCTCCCTATTATTTTGAACATCAATTAGTATGGTGTTCAAAATATATATTTTTCCATATTCTAGCATAAATTTTATAAGTAGTCAATTCGTTTCCTTTTTGACTTCCCAAGAAACAGCTGTCACTAGACTATCCTATTTCTTCTTAAAACCAATCTTTCTTGTCTCTTTCCATCCAGAGTTCAACATCCTGGTCATAACCTTCTTGTTCACTAATCTGACCTAACAGTTCGTGATTATGAGTATGGTGAATCCCATTTACCAAACTTTCATAGTAGACCTGAAAATAGGGGAGCTTCAAATCTTTAGCCAACTGCAATTCAGCTTCTACATCATAATCCACTCGACGAAAATCAACATCAGACAAACCTGCCTCATCAAACTCTAAGATCATATACTGGGCCCGCAGGTCCTTACGCAGATTCGCATCTAGAAAGAAAGGTTGTCCAATGGAACCTGGATTAAGAATCAACTGTCCATCACTTCCGTAACGAAGCAACTGTTGGTGGATATGACCATATACTGCGATAGAGGCGTGTGGATTCGTGACCAATCTATCAAAATCTTCTTGTTTTCCCGTATGAATCAACTCTCTACCCCAGTTTTTATCGGGGAGATGGTGAGTGACTCCCACCATCAAATCACCAAACTGACGATGAACTTGCATAGGTTGATTATTGAGGTCTTCGATTTCTTCAGGGCTGACCTCCTCTAAGATGTACTGACTTTGGCGCAGGAGATAACGATGACTCGCTTTTGTAGGGTCTAACTTGCGATGCAGACCTAGCCAGAGACTATTCTCCCAATTTCCCAGAACTCTTACTGTAATAGGCAAGCTAGCTAAGAGGTCCAAGATCCTTCTACGTCCTGTCCCTGGCATCAGAATATCTCCTAAAAGCCAGTATTGGTCTACCTCTGCCGCTTTAGCATCAGCCAGTACAGCTTCCAAAGCTGTCGTATTTCCATGTATGTCTGAAAGAACTGCTATTTTGGTCATTCTTTCTCCTTACTCTCTTACTTCTTTTGTTAGTATTATAACAGAAATGCCATAAAATAGAGTCGTTTCTGCTCTCCTAGAAAACTTGGAAAATCACTCCTTTCTTGCTATAATATGAGTAAAGAGAACCTTCATTTATAGCAAGATACTCTTCAGTATCACTCTTTTAGCAAGGATTGGAGGACTATTGCCATGAAAAAATATCTTAAGTATATCCCATACTACCTTGTCATTTTCTTCTTTTACTGGCCACTCTATGAACTCCTCTCTCTATGCATCTCTGACCCATATACACTGAAGGGACTGTACATCTACAACATCATCCTCTTTTCACCTCTGGTAACCTTTATCGTATCGCTACTTTATAGCTATCGATTTCATTTCTCACTTTGGTGGCTACTCGGTATTGGTCTTCTCTATTGCTTTACCATCATCACCTTTGGCGAATTCATCCTACTTTACTTCCTAGCCTATGAACTCTTTGCCCTACTTGGTATGGCTTCAGGTTCAGGTATTAAATATATGCTCCAGCGAGGAAAAAATAAAAAACTTTCACAAAATCCTTGAAAATTCTCGCAATCATGCTATAATAATGCATAGAGACAAGTCACTTAGCCCCTTTCTACTAGAGAGTGCGTGGTTGCTGGAAACGCATAGAAAGCCTAAACTGATACTACTCTACTGACTTTTATGAAAACATAAAACGGTGGCTACGTTAAAGCCAATCAGAGGTGTCCCTCTTTTTTGAGGAACATAAATGAAGGTGGAACCACGTTGCGACGTCCTTTTAAGGATGTCGTTTTTATTTTGTCAGAAGGAGGAAGAATGATGCTGTATATGATTGGCGGATCGCCTTGTAGTGGAAAGTCAACAATTGCCTCACTTCTTGCTAGACAGTATCAACTACTTTATATCAAACTGGATGATTTGGTAGAAGAGATGATGAGTCAAGCAAGTGCAGACTCACAGCCAATTTGCCTTCTTAGGAAGGATAGAAATCCAGAACAAATCTGGATGAGAAAGCCAGAAGAGATGGCAGATGAAGAATGGTGCTTTTATGAAGAGATTTTTCCATATGTAAAATCTTACTTGATAAAAAATCAAAACAGACCTCTCTTGGTGGAGGGAGCAGGACTTTTGCCTCACTTGGTAAAGGAGCTTGAATGTCAAGCATCATCCTATCTATGCTTGACTCCGACAGCTGATTTTCAAAAAAAGCATTATATACAGAGAGAATGGGTTCCTTATGTCTTAGAGGGTACAACCAACCCCGAGCAAGCTTTTGAAAACTGGATGCAACGAGACATTCTTTTTGCTCAAATGGTTCGTAAGGAAGCGGTGAGATTAGGCTATCCTAGCCTCGTAACAGATGGTAGTCAATCAGAGAATCAGACTGCGGAAGAAGTTGCTCGGCTCTTAAAATTGTCCAACAAAAATAGAATAAATATTTAAGGAGAAAACCATGATTAAGATTACTTTCCCAGATGGCGCTGTTCGTGAATTCGAATCTGGCGTTACTACTTTTGAAATTGCCCAATCTATCAGCAATTCCTTAGCTAAAAAAGCCTTGGCTGGTAAATTCAACGGCAAACTCATCGACACGACTCGTGCCATCACTAAAGATGGTGCCATCGAAATTGTGACACCTGATCACGAAGATGCTCTGCCAATCTTGCGCCACTCAGCTGCCCACTTGTTTGCCCAAGCAGCACGTCGCCTCTTCCCAGATATTCATTTGGGAGTCGGTCCAGCCATCGAAGATGGTTTCTACTATGATACGGACAATCAGTCTGGTCAAATCTCCAACGAAGACCTTCCTCGTATCGAAGAAGAAATGCAAAAAATCGTTAAAGAAAACTTCCCTTCTATTCGTGAGGAAGTATCGAAAGATGAAGCGCGTGAAATCTTTAAGAACGACCCTTACAAGTTGGAATTGATCGAAGAACACTCTGAGGACGAAGGCGGTTTGACCATCTACCATCAGGGTGAATACGTGGACCTTTGCCGTGGCCCACACGTTCCGTCAACAGGTCGCATCCAAATCTTCCACCTTCTTCATGTAGCAGGTGCTTACTGGCGTGGAAATAGCGACAACGCGATGATGCAACGTATCTACGGTACCGCTTGGTTTGACAAGAAAGACTTGAAGAACTACCTTCAAATGCGTGAAGAAGCTAAAGAACGTGACCACCGTAAACTTGGTAAAGAACTTGACCTCTTCATGATTTCACAAGAAGTTGGACAAGGACTTCCATTCTGGTTGCCAAACGGTGCGACGATCCGTCGTGAATTGGAACGCTACATCGTCGACAAAGAGTTAGCTTCTGGCTACCAACATGTTTACACTCCACCACTTGCTTCTGTTGAACTCTACAAGACTTCTGGTCACTGGGATCATTACCAAGAAGACATGTTCCCAACTATGGACATGGGTGACGGTGAAGAATTTGTCCTTCGTCCAATGAACTGCCCACACCACATCCAAGTTTTCAAACACCATGTTCACTCCTACCGTGAGTTACCAATCCGTATCGCTGAAATCGGTATGATGCACCGTTACGAAAAATCTGGTGCCCTCACAGGTCTTCAACGTGTGCGTGAAATGTCTCTAAACGACGGTCACCTCTTTGTCACTCCAGAACAAATCCAAGAAGAATTCCAACGTGCCCTTCAGTTGATTATCGATGTTTATGAAGACTTCAACTTGACTGAATACCGCTTCCGTCTCTCTCTTCGTGATCCTCAAGATACCCACAAGTACTTTGACAACGATGAGATGTGGGAAAATGCCCAAACCATGCTTCGTGCAGCACTTGATGAAATGGGTGTTGACTACTTTGAAGCTGAAGGTGAAGCAGCCTTCTACGGACCAAAATTGGATATCCAAGTTAAGACAGCCCTTGGAAAAGAAGAAACCCTTTCGACTATTCAGCTTGACTTCTTGCTTCCAGAACGTTTCGACCTCAAATACATCGGAGCTGACGGGGAAGAACACCGTCCAGTTATGATTCACCGTGGTGTAATCTCAACTATGGAACGCTTTACAGCTATCTTGATTGAGAACTACAAGGGTGCCTTCCCAACATGGCTTGCACCACACCAAGTAACCCTTATCCCAGTTTCTAACGAAAAACACGTGGACTACGCATGGGAAGTGGCTAAGAAGCTCCGTGACCGTGGTGTCCGTGCAGACGTAGATGAGCGCAATGAAAAAATGCAGTTCAAGATTCGTGCTTCACAAACCAGCAAGATTCCTTACCAATTGATCGTTGGGGATAAGGAAATGGAAGACGGAACTGTCAATGTTCGTCGCTACGGACAAAAAGAAACACAAACTGTCCCAGTAGATGAGTTTGTAGCAGCAATCCTTGCTGATATCGCCAACAAATCTCGTGTTGAGAAATAAAACGTTTAACCTGGGATAAGAATTCCAGCTACCTAAAAAAGAGGTTGGGACAAAAAATCCCGACCTCACTTTTTATTAGCAATTAAACTTTGACGCGGTAGCTGATTGAACTTTTTGTTCGTCTTTTAGACTCCAAAAAGCTCCTAATCATCCTCGCGGGGCTGGGACTACGAAATCGAGATTTTGTCTATCGATTTCTGTCCCACCGCCTTTTTATATTTTATTTAACCTGAGCTAGTAGTGATTGGTTAAACCACCACAAATGGTATCCTCATAAACAATCCTTTCTATTCACTAACTGTTGGATATAGGATATCCTCCCAAAATTTGCTTCCATGAATTAGAAAAGTTGACTATCCTCAATCCTTGTCTGCCTCATTTTCTTTTACGAGATCTTTTTGTGAATCCTTTTCAGAGAGTTTTTGATCGATATACTTGTTAATATTTTCATAAAATTCCTTGGTCATCTCACTATCTAATTTTGTCGAATTATGGACTTGATTGACTTTTAATTGAACAGATTGAATACCGTAAGAGACTTGTTTTTGATGGAGCGTTTCTAATTCTTCGTCTGAAATCGGATCTCCAACAACCGTCAAGACCAATTCATTGTCCCTTGACTTGTAGACTTGATTAATGACCGTATGGTTGGCGAACTCTTTTCCTACAAACTGTTTAATCCCTTCTTTTCGCGCTTGATCCATCGTCAGAGTGACTGCTGAATAGCTAGCTGGAAGAACCAATAATACAATCAAGGATGTCAAGCCAATTTTCATTTTAATGTTTAGCTCTTTAAATGAACTTAAGGGAGATTTTCTCATCAAAATTCTTGTTCCAACAATATTGGTTAGCATGATAAAGACACAGTTAATTAAGAAAAGATAGAGAGCTCCAAATAAAAATCGTACATTTCCATTAGCTAAACCATAGCCCGCAGTACAGATAGGTGGCATCAGAGCTGTTGCAATGGCTACTCCTGGTACGATATTGTTTGCTTCTTTTTTTCTTGACCCAATTACACCTGCTATCCCACCAGCAATAGCAATGAGAACGTCCCAAATGGTCGGAGAGGTTCGTGCAATCAGTTCGCTACTTGCATAAGATAAGGGAGAAATCCAGAAATACAGAGTCGAGACAAGCAAACTGACCAATACTTGAGTAAATAAAACCTCTAGAGATTGCTTGATTAAACGCGTATCAAAAATAGCTAAACCAAATCCCAGTCCAACAATCGGTGTCATAAGAGGGGAAATCAACATGGCTCCAATAATGACAGCTGTTGAATTCATATTTAGACCGATAGAGGCAATAAAAATCGCACACATCAAAATCACTATATCTCTTAATCGAACATGAAGATCATCATATAGTTTCTCACGGTATTCACGTGTTGAATAATTTCCGGTCATTGGTTACTCCTTTTATTTCATATACTCTTGTTTCTACTTGGATGATGGCAGAGAGACTTCTGTTCAATCTTACATATTTTTCTTCTCACCTGTTATGTTTTTGAAAATTATCCTTTAAGCATCCGTCAGTCTATCCTTAACATTATATCAAAAATTTTACAGTCTTTCTCCAACGAAATCTATCAATTGAACAGAAAGAGAAAGGAGGAAATTTTTGTTTCCTTATACGAAAAAGAAAAAAACGGTATCTCCTCTGAAAGAAGATGCCGTTTTAATCTTTAAACATGATTGGTGTGTTCGACAATCCATTGCTCCATTTTGATTTGCAACCAGAAGCTATAGATTCCAAACGTGATGATGGTTAGAAGCCCCCCCTTGATTCAGTTGCCGAATAGTTGTGTTCCAGTCCCGTCAAAGTATAGACGTTGCCCATCCACTACCGTGTGTTTGGTTTTCAATTTTGCATCATGCAAATCGCCCAAGGTGTTGCGATCCCCAATGTAAGCCCGAAAATTATGGCTACTAAGATAGAGTATCCACTATAATCTAGGATACCTCCGTCAAAATAACTTTCTTTCATTTTTGCCTCTTTTATTTTTTGACTATATTCTAGTCGTTTCCTAGTGTAACATTTTTTACATCTGGACAATCTTACGGTAACTTCTAGACGTTATCATGAAAATAGAGATATAGACTAGAACAAAAATTCCACAGATGGATAAGGTTATCATCAACTATGCTCACTCAATTATCAGATTCCTATTGGAAAATTTGATGCGAACGGTTGTTCCTATCCCAACCTCAGACTCGATACGAATCTGGTGGCCCAGTTCCTCAGAAATTTTCTTAGATAGATAGAGACCAAGTCCAGATGACTGCTGGGTCAAACGCCCATTGTAGCCTGAAAAGCCACGTTCAAAGACTCGGAGCACATCGCTGTTTTTTATCCCGATTCCCGTATCCTTGATACAGAGCTCCTGACCTTCCATATAAATCTCTAGCCCACCATCTTTGGTGTATTTAAGGCTATTTGAAAGGATTTGTTCAATGACGACCAACAACCACTTCTTATCGGTCACGATGATTTTGTCAAGGTCATGTAGATTGAGCGCCAGTCCTTTTTGGATAAAGAAAAGAGCATACTTGCGAACTACTTCCTTCACCAGATCCTCCACTTGAACCTTTTCAAATACCAAGTCATCGTGGAAGCTCTCCAAACGAAGATACTGCAACACCAGATTGGTATAGGAGTCAATCTTAAAGATTTCCTGTTCCAGTTGCTGCTTGACCTCCCGATCAGAGACTTCTGCTACTAAAAGGCGACTAGCCGCAATGGGCGTCTTGATCTGGTGAACCCATAAGGTGTAGTAATCAAGCAAATCCGTCAGCTTGCTCTGCGCTTCCGACTTCTTTTGATACAATTCAGACTCACGCTCTTCGAGTTTTTCTGCTAGCGCACATTCCAGAGGAGACTTTGGGTCTCTCTCAGCATAGAGTACTTCCTGTCGGTAAACCTGAGCTTCTGCAAATATATCCCAAGCCAAAAATAAGAAGGTCAAAAAACTACTGAGCAGAAAGAAATAAAGAAAATAAGTTCCTAGACTAGCAAATAAAAACTGAAAGAGAAGGACGAGAAAGCCTAATGAAAAAATATAGGTAAAAACGCGACTGCGAGAACGCAGATAGGCTAGAAGAAATGATTTCCAATCAAGCATGTTTCAGTCCGTATCCTATCCCTTTCTTGGTTTCAATAAAGCCTACTAAGCCTTGCTCCTCCAACTTTTTGCGCAAACGAGCAACGTTGACAGACAGGGTATTGTCGTCGATGAAAAAGTCGCTATTCCAGAGTTCCCGCATCAGGTCATCACGCGCCACGATATTACCCGCATGTTCAAACAAGACTCGTAAAATCTGAAATTCATTCTTGGTTAAGCTCAGGACTTCCCCCTGATAGTGCAGGTCCATAGACTTGGTATTAAGAATCACACCCGCATACTCCAGCAGACTTTCATCCCGCCCAAACTCATAGGAACGGCGCAACAAGCCCTGAACCTTGGCAAGGAGGACCTGCTGGTCAAAAGGCTTGGTCACAAAGTCATCTGCTCCCATATTGATCGCCATGACAATATCCATCGCCTGGTCTCTCGAAGACAGAAACATGATGGGTACCTTGGAAATCTTGCGAATCTCCTGACACCAGTGGTAACCATTAAAAAGAGGCAGACCAATATCCATGAGGACCAAATGAGGTTCTGACTGAACAAAAAGGCTCAAGACTTCCATAAAGTCCTCTACCAAAACGACCTCAAAACCCCACTCAGAGAGTAATTTCCCAACTTGTTGCCGAATAACTTGGTCATCTTCTACTAGTAAAATCTTGTGCATGCGCTCCTCCTTTGTTATTTCTCAAAGTATCAAAACCCTTCATATCAGATTTACGGATCAGTATCTCATACTGTTTAGAAGCCTATTTCCCAAATCCAGATCAGAAAACAGATGCTAAATAGAGAATA
Source organism: Streptococcus sp. D7B5 (assembly GCF_029691405.1). Classification (NCBI taxonomy): domain Bacteria; kingdom Bacillati; phylum Bacillota; class Bacilli; order Lactobacillales; family Streptococcaceae; genus Streptococcus; species Streptococcus sp. D7B5. The sequence continues at coordinate 7,577 of NZ_CP121467.1, read as the reverse complement.
TTCCCACTGATATCATACCTTATTTTTAATTATAGTTCCAGCCTTATCCTATATTTTCCTTTTTGTGCTCATTTAGTTAGCGTTTCTTTAACTTATTTAATAGATCTAGCCTTCTTATTGACAAGCTAGCCATGATTTGTTAGAATATGAATGAACGAACAAAGTTATTCATTCATGAAAACTAAGGAGGTTAAATCATATTGGACAAAAAACAATCTTTAAAGACAGCAGCCTATGAAGTTTTTTCGAAAAAAGGTTACAAGGCAACAGGAATTTCAGAAATTGCTAGGCAAGCTGGTGTTGCAGTTGGTTCTTTTTATAACTATTATGAGAGTAAAGAAGCTATTTTTCTAGACATCTATATAGATGAAAACAACCGTGTTCGCCAAGCTATGATCGAAGAACTGGATTGGGAAATTGACATGATCGACCTCATTGGTCAACTATTTGCTCAGTCCAGAACTCTCGTTTCTTCCAATAAAATCCTTGCAGAATGGTACAATCCTGCCATCGCAGATGAGTTGCACAGCTACTATTCCTCGGAAGAAGGCAAAGTCGCAAATCCTTTTCATCAGTTTCTAGTTAAAACTTTTACAAATCGTATGCAGGCTGAAGGGTACTCGCCAGAAAAGATTCAAGATATTTTACAGGTTTATAATCTTTTTTACTATATGGATATGCATATCACGGAAAAAGATTTTCCAGATATTGGCAAAACTGTTGAAATACTTGCAACCAACTTCATTAAAGGAGTTCTAAAATAAAGAATGGATTTCTTTATTTTTTGAAAAGATATGAATGAATTATTTTATAATTCATTCATAAAATTAAGAACAGGAGTCATAAAAAATGAAAAGAGGTAAAAAAATGTTTATTATCATTCTATCAACACTTGGAGCGCTATGTATTATAACTTGGAGTGTCATCGCTTATCTGGGACGAAGCCAGACATTATCGATAAAATCCATCGAAAACCCCAGCGGAGATCTATATTTAATTCATATCACAAAACCGAGTCAGCAAATCTGGAAAGCTGGGGCTTATGCTAAGTTTACACTCCCTGATACCTCGTCTACTGCTAGTAAATATGAAGCTAAGGGAGAGCAGACCAGTCGATGGCTAACCATTGCCTCCACACCTGATGAAGATGAAATCCTCATTTTAACGCATAATAGTGGTAGCCACTTTAAGGAAACCTTGACACATTTACCGACTGGCAGTGAGATTGAGATGAGTTGGCTTGATTCCTCTTTAACCGTTAAAGATACGAATCAGCCACTAGTTTGCTTTGCATCTGATGTTGGTATTTCTGCTCTACGCCCCCTTATCAAAGAATGGGCTGGTAAAGCACCAATTATTCTCAACCATTTTGACAAAGGAGTTACTATTTTCGATAATGAGATGAAGGAACTGGCTCAAAAAACACCGAATTTTACTTATAAAACTAGCGATGAACTTTCTCAAAGTCAAGAATTTTTAAAACGTGCTATTGATGAATACGGCAATCAAGCCAGCTATCTCATCACAGGTCAGCCTGATGATGTAAATGAGATGAAGAATTTTTTAAAGGAAAATGGCATTGATAACAAAAATATCCAAGCAAGCTCGTTTAGGGGGTTGAAATAAAAGCAATCTGTCTTCTCTATATCTGAATCAAACCCTAACTACTAGGTCATTATGTAGAGCGGCTAAACAAGCCTACTAGCTAATTCTATGTAAATGTGGTAGGATAAACATAGAGAAAGGAGCTTTTATGGCCAATATTTTTGATTACTTGAATGATGTAGCATACGATTCCTTTTATGACCTTCCCGTGAACGAGTTAGATGTTCTTGCCTTGACCGAATTAACCTACCTTGCTTTTGATGATGTAGTTACCCAAGAACCACAGCGTCTCATAGATCTTGCACCTCAAATCCCTAGAGACACGACGATGTTGACCAATAAAAACCGTCTCCAGTTGTTGGATCAGCTCGCTCAACACAAACGCTTTAAAAATTGCAAGCTCTCAGACTTTATCAACGATATCGATCCTGAATTGCAAAAACAGTTTGCGGCTATGACTTATCGTATCAGTCTCGATACTTATTTGCTTGTTTTTCGTGGGACGGATGACAGTATCATCGGTTGGAAAGAAGATTTCCATATGACCTATATGAAGGAAATTCCAGCTCAAAAACATGCCCTCCAGTATTTACAGGACTTCTTTGCTCAACATCCTAACCAAAAGGTGGTCCTAGCAGGACACTCAAAAGGGGGCAATCTAGCTGTCTATGCTGCCAGTCAACTTGATCCAAACTTGCAGAAAAACATTATCTCTGTCTATACTTTTGATGCGCCTGGGCTTCACAAGGAACTAACCGAAACACCTGGCTATCAAAACATGATGGAAAGAACAAAAGTATTTGTCCCACAAGGTTCTATCATCGGGATGATGCTGGAAATTCCGGATAAAAAAATCGTCGTTCGAAGCACTGCCTTAGGCGGTCTTGCCCAGCATGACACCTTTAGTTGGCAGATTGAAGACAAACACTTTGCCCAACTAGACGAGACCAATAGTGACAGCCAGCAAGTTGATACTACCTTCAAGGAATGGGTTGAAACAGTTCCTGATACGGAACTGCAGCTCTACTTTGACCTCTTTTTTGGAATCATTCTTGATGCAGGCATCTCCTCTATCAATGATCTTTCTTCCTTCAAGGTCATTGAACACATTCACCATCTCTTTGTCCAAGCTCAATCCCTCACTCCCGAAGAAAAAGAAACCATGGGACGATTAACCCAACTCTTGATTGACACCCGCTACCAAGCTTGGAAAAATCGAGAATAGACAAAAACCAACTAATCTAATGATTAGTTGGTTTTTTGTTTAAGAAACTAATGGATACTACTTAGAATCTCGAGTATAGAGTTAGTCTTCTTTTTTCTTGCGAGACACAAGTCCAAATCCGCTCATCAAACCAAGTACTCCTAGAGCTGCCAAAGCCGAATGATCTTCCGTACCAGTATTAGGTAATTCTTTGGTTGCTTTAGTAGCTGGAGATTGCTCAATCGGTTTTTGTTGAGGGGTAGTAACAACTTTTTCGTAGACATGTTCTGTGTCGCCGTTTGGAAGTTTCTTGGTCTCTACGAAGCGGTAACCTGGAATATCTTTCTTAGGTTGTTCGCCGTCTTCGCTTGGATAGCCTGGAATGTCATTGCCTTCCTTATCCTTATGACTAGTCTTAACCTTCTCATAAACATGTTCTGTGTCGCCGTTTGGAAGTTTCTTGGTCTCTACGAAGCGGTAACCTGGAATATCTTTCTTAGGTTGTTGGCCGTCTTCGCTTGGATAGCCTGGAATCTCGTTGCCTTCCTTATCCTTGTGACTAGTCTTAACCTTCTCATAAACGTGTTCTGTGTCGCCGTTTGGAAGTTTCTTAGTCTCTACGAAGCGGTAACCTGGAATATCTTTCTTAGGTTGTTCGCCGTCTTCGCTTGGATAGCCTGGAATCTCGTTGCCTTCCTTATCCTTGTGACTAGTCTTAACCTTCTCATAAACGTGTTCTGTGTCGCCGTTTGGAAGTTTCTTAGTCTCTACGAAGCGGTAGCCTGGAATATCTTTCTTAGGTTGTTCGCCGTCTTCGCTTGGGTGGCCTGGAATTTCATTCCCTTCCTTATCCTTGTGACTAGTCTTCACTTTTTCGTAGATGTGCTCTGTATCTCCATTTGGAAGTTTCTTAGTCTCTACGAAGCGGTAGCCTGGAATATCTTTCTTAGGTTGTTCGCCGTCTTCGCTTGGATAGCCTGGAATCTCGTTGCCTTCCTTATCCTTATGACTAGTCTTAACCTTCTCATAAACATGTTCTGTGTCACCGTTTGGAAGTTTCTTAGTCTCTACGAAGCGGTAACCTGGGATATCTTTCTTCGGTTGTTCGCCGTCTTCTGTTGGATAACCTGGAATTTCATTGCCTTCCTTATCCTTATGACTGGTCTTAACCTTCTCATAAACGTGTTCTGTGTCACCGTTTGGAAGTTTCTTAGTCTCTACGAAGCGGTAACCTGGAATTTCTTTCTTCTGTTGTTCGCCGTCTTCTGTTGGATAACCTGGAATTTCATTGCCTTCCTTATCCTTGTGACTGGTCTTAACCTTCTCATAAACGTGTTCTGTATCACCGTTTGGAAGTTTCTTAGTCTCTACGAAGCGGTAACCTGGGATATCTTTCTTCGGTTGTTGGCCGTCTTCGGTTGGATAACCTGGAATTTCATTGCCTTCCTTATCCTTGTGACTGGTCTTAACCTTCTCATAAACGTGCTCTGTGTCGCCGTTTGGAAGTTTCTTAGTCTCTACGAAGCGGTAACCTGGGATATCTTTCTTCGGTTGTTCGCCGTCTTCGCTTGGATAACCTGGAATGTCATTCCCTTCTTTATCCTTGTGACTAGTCTTCACTTTTTCGTAGACATGTTCTGTGTCGCCGTTTGGAAGTTTTTTGGTCTCTACGAAGCGGTAACCTGGAATATCTTTCTTAGGTTGTTCGCCGTCTTCGCTTGGATAACCTGGAATTTCATTCCCTTCTTTATCCTTGTGACTAGTCTTCACTTTTTCGTAGACATGTTCTGTGTCGCCGTTTGGAAGTTTTTTGGTCTCTACGAAGCGGTAACCTGGAATATCTTTCTTAGGTTGTTCGCCGTCTTCGCTTGGATAACCTGGAATTTCATTCCCTTCCTTATCCTTGTGACTAGTCTTCACTTTTTCGTAGACATGTTCTGTGTCACCGTTTGGAAGTTTCTTAGTCTCTACGAAGCGGTAGCCTGGAATATCTTTCTTAGGTTGTTCGCCGTCTTCGCTTGGATAACCTGGAATTTCATTCCCTTCCTTATCCTTGTGGCTGGTCTTAACCTTCTCATAAACGTGGACCACATTGCCTTTTTCATCAACCTTAGTTTCAACAATTTTATATCCTGGAATATCTTTCTTAGGTTGCGAACCATCTTCACTTGGTGCTAGGATATTTCCTTTAGTATCAACAAATGAAGTATTCGGACGTACAGTAGGGATGTATTTAGCTGTAATTGGGGTTCCATTCTTATCAACACGTTTAACTGTTACTCCAGTTGCTCGACCTACAAATTCTGGCTCTGGTGTGAAAGTAACTTTTCCAGCTTCATCAATAGTATATGTACCCTCACCTGGTACCTTCTTCTCTGTTGTACCATCGTCAAAGGTCGGCTTAACTGTTTCATCAATTTCTACCGGAATTTCTTTACCATTGATTGTTACTTTTCCGCCTTCAAATGTTGGTGTTCCTGATTGAGGTTGTCCTTTCGGACCTTCTGATTCAGAATCTTTTGAAGTAGGTGTAACCGGGATAACAACTGGGGTATACTTAGCTGTAATTGGGGTTCCATTCTTATCAACACGCTTAACAGTCACACCTGTTGCTTGACCTGTAAATGTCTTCTCGGGAGTAAAGGTTACTTTTCCAGTTTCATCAATAGTATATGTACCTTCACCTGGAACTGTCTTCTCTGTTGTACCATCATCAAACGTTGGTTTGACTGCTTCATCAATTTCAACAGTTTTCTCAATACCATTAACTTTGACTTTTCCACCTTCAAATGTTGGTGTTCCTGATTGAGTTGCACCCTGAACATCTGTTGTAATAACATCCGAACTTGTTGGAGTTGCTGGTTTAACAACTGGAGTGTATTTAGCTTTTACAGGAGTTCCATTCTCATCTACACGTTGAACTTCTACGCCTGTTCCTTTTCCAGTAAATTGTGGTTCTGGCTTAAATTCTACCATACCATTATTTACAGTATAAGTTCCTTCGCCTGGAATGACAATTGGTTGATCTGTTGGTTTTCCTGTTTTTGGATCAATAAGTTCAAGACCCTTGGTTTCATCAATAGGAACAATTTTTTCCACTCCATTAACAGTAACCCTACCACCTAGGAATGTAGGCACTCCTTTTTGAGTTGCACCTTGAATGTCTTCTGTAACAGCATCAGTAGCTGTTGGAATTGCTTCCTTAACAACTGGAGTGTAGTTTGCTGTAACTGGGGTTCCATTCTTGTCTTCACGTAAAACTTCAACGCCTGATGCTTGACCTGTAAAGGTTTTTTCAGGAACAAAGGTTACTGTTCCGTCCGGTGCTACAGTATAAGTACCTTCACCCGGAATAGTGATAGAATCCACAACATTTCCAGTTTTAGAATCAATCAATTTAGCTGGAACAGTGTCATTCATCTCAACAGTAACTTCTTTTCCATTGACAACTGCAGTTCCACCTTGGAATTCTGGTTTTCCAGTTTGAGTTGCACCTTGAACATCTTCAGAAGTCGCAGGAACTCCAATAGGATTTACTGGGATAATTTGTGGCGTGTAAGTTGTCGTCACTTTAGTTCCGTTTTCATCTTCTGCTTGCACAGTTGCTGGAGTAACCTTACCAGAATACAATTTATCCGTTGGACTAAAGGTTACCTTTCCAGTTGTTGGATCAATAGAGAATGTACCAATTTCAGTAGTCCCATCTTCAGCATAAGCTGGAGTTGTCTGACCTGCAGGAACTTCATTTCCTTCTTTATCAAGAAGTTTTACTGAACCCTGTTTAATTGGTGCAATTGCATCACCTTGAACAAATGTAGGGGTGCCTGTTTGTGTTGCTCCTTGAATATTTTCAGAAGTTGCTGGAGTTGCTGTTGGTATAACTGGCGTAATCAATGGTGTGTAAGTTGTTTCAACCGAAATACCATTTTTATCTTTAGCCTGTACACGCACAGGTTGAACTTCACCACTATAAGTCTTATCAGTTGGGGTAAAGACTGCAACGGCTTGTCCACCAACTGTTTTCAGAGTATATGTACCAATAACATTTCCACTAGGGTCTTTAGCTAGAACAGATGTTGCTGGAGTTCCAGTTTCATCTAAAAGAGTGAAAGTAGCTGGGTCAATATCTACAGTCACCTGTTTACCATCCAGTGTAGTCGTACCACCATTGAATGTTACTGTACTTTCTTGAGTTGCTCCTTGGACATCAACTGACTTAGCAGGTTCTGCTGTTGGAGTAACACCTACAATATGTGGAGTATAAGTTGTCTTAACTTTTGTACCATTCTCATCTTCAGCCTGAACTGTTGCAGGTTGGACTTTACCTTTGTAAGTCTTATCGGTTGGACTGAATGTTACAGTATTTGAAGTTGGGTCAATTGTATATTCCCCTACTTTGTTACCATTCTCATCCAAAGCATCTACTGAAGCTCCAGGTGCTACCGGAGTACCATTCTTATCAAGAAGAACAGCTGAGTTCGGCTTGATTGGAGCAACAGAGTGTCCTTCTTTGAATGCTACCGTTCCTGTTTGAGTAGCGCCTTGGATACCAGTTGATTCTGCAGGAGTTGCTGTTGGAGTAACTGGTGTAACAGTTGGAGTATATGTTGCTGCCGCTGTAGCGGTAATAGGTTGTCCATCTTTATCTTGACCAAGAGTTGCTGTTAATGATACAGTCACTGGGGTTGCTGTACCTGTGAATGTTTTCAACGGAACAAATGTCACAACACCAGTTTCATTATTAATTGTGTATGTTCCTTGACCATCA